>NZ_CBDCVM010000012.1:0-1023034 GCF_965223055.1 Reichenbachiella sp. | reverse complement strand
CAACGCTACTTTCGATCATCTGGATGAACACGACCTTTGGCACGATCGCCTGAGCCTGAAAATCTCCAGAAGAAAAGTAAACAAACCCATAGACGAAGCTTGTGCCTATCTGTACGGCGGCAGCTGGGGCTTAAGCTGGGAAGAAATATTTGATCAGTTCTACGAAAAAGTAGCCAGCAACAAGAAAACAGATTGGACTTCACTCAAAGAAGAACCTCTGAACTTCGCAGCCACCCGAGCCGAACATCTGATGGCCGATTATGTAGTCAATGCCCTCATCGTCCAGCAAATAGAAAATGAAAAAGGTTTTGACGGCGTGTGGGATTTTCTCAACTGTGGTCCTTTCGAAAAAGGAAACACCAACTACTATGCCGCACTGGAAAAACTAACTGGCATCTCACAAAAAGACTATAACAAAGCCATCTGGAAGTTGATCGACCAACAAAATCAATTGACCCTGGCGAACAACTAAGCTGAGATTCAATATTTATCTCATAGCTTTATAGTATTCATCAAATCAAAAGCTGTGACATGAGACCTAAAGAATTAATCAATCAGTGGATCGATCTATTCAACCAAGGAAATGCAGAGCAACTAGCTGAGCTCTATCATCTGGATGCAGTCAATCATCAGGTAGCCAACGAACCTGTAGAAGGTAAGGAAGCCATTCAGGCCATGTTTGCCGCAGAGTTTCAGGCGGCCGAAATGACCTGCATTCCTGAAAACTTGTTTGAAGATGGCGACTGGGCCATCCTCGAATGGAAAGACCCTATGGGACTGCGCGGCTGCGGCTTCTTCCATATCATTGACGACAAGATCAAGTTTCAGCGTGGCTATTGGGACAAGTTGTCTTTCATGAATTTGTACAATCCAAAAAATTGAAAACTTGATGCAACCTATTTGGGGGCATGTGCATCTGGGCTTTAGTTTTCAATTTATCCTATTCATAAAAACTCAAAAATTATGACGACTAACCTCACACCCCCCAAATGGAGACAACACATCATGCGCGTACTATTCTTACTGATTCTGGTAGGTTTAGGGCCTGACCATTGGGTGGCCGTATTTTCTCCTAGCCAAGTGCCAGACCCCATGTCCGGCGTTACGATAAGTTTTTATGCGGCCTTCGCATTTTTATGTCTTTTGGGGATTCGGTTTCCCTTAAAATTTATTCCCCTCCTCTTGATCCAGCTGGTGTACAAATCGGCGTGGGTCATAGGCACCTACTTACCCGCCAAAAACGCCGGCCTGCTCGACGACAACTACGAATCCTGGTTTTGGTCGATGGCTCCAGGCATTGTGATCGATCTGTTGGTTATTCCATGGGGGTATGTCTATCAGGAGTACCTCAAAGACTTTTTTGTTTGGAAAAAAGTTGCTGCATAGGGCGAATCATTCGCTTGCCTTATTGCTACACATTTACTACTTTGGGCATCGGTCTGGTCAGCAGCCAGTCGATGCCTGTTTTTTTTATTGCAGGTGATGAATACGCTAGCCTAACCGCAGCCATTCTGAGAAATAAAAATAAACTTTAAAAAAAGGCTTAACCGTTCTTTTTATTTGGATTGAGCTATGATTTTAAGCAAAATCAAATGATCAAAAACATAATATGGATAACACACATTGTGTTAGCCGCATGTTGTGCACCATCGAAAATTTTAGAGCTAAATGAAAAATATTGCGGGAGTAGGTTTTGAAATCCCAAGTGAAGATGATGATTATATCAGATTTGATGATACGACCTCTCTCTCAGATCATGACATTATTATTTTCTCTCCGAACATGGAGGACACATATTACAACTATGACCATGATGATTACGAAGGAAAGAGTTTGTACAATAAATCTTCTTCTTCAAGAATAATTGATCAAACAAAACATTGGCATAAAGAACTTAATAGCTTCCTTAAGAGTGGTAAAACACTATTTGTAATTCTTAAAGAAAAAAGGGACTTTTTTATTTATAGTGGGGAGAAAAGCTTTAGTGGTACAGGTAAAAGTCAAAGAACCACATTTCATGTCAGACCGCATTCCAATTATTCATTTATCCCATTCAACCTTAAAGTATCCAATGCTTCGGGAAAATTGATAAATGTAGAAAATTCGGTATTCACACCCTTTTTCAATGACTTTAAGGAATTTATAAATTACGAAGCATATATCGAACAAGAAGGATTAAATCCATTGTTCTCAACAAGAAACAAAGACAAAGTCCTTGGTGCTTATAGCAATGTTGAAAATGGGTTAATAATCTACTTACCTCATTTAGACTTCAATTCCGATTCCTTAACAAAGAATAACGAGGAATTCGAAGAAGAATGGAATTCGAAAGGATTGCAAGTTGGCAAAAGATTTATTCAATCGCTGATTAAGATCGAGAAATCCTTAAGAAAAGAAGAAGAAAAGACTCCAAAACCGACTTGGGTTGAAAATAAATCTTTCGCATTAAAACAGGCAGAAAAAACTAAAAAGCAAATAAACAATAACAATGAGAAGATTAAGATCCTTGAGAAATCTAACCAGAAGCTTCAAAAGGAATTAGAAGAACAAGAAAGTCTTAAAGACTTATTGTATGAAACTGGTAAACCACTAGAACAGGCAGTGATTAAGGCCTTAAAAATTCTAGGGTTTGAGGCCGAAAATTATGATGATGGAACTCTTGAGCTTGATCAAGTTATCATTGGCCCTGAAAACATAAGATACATTGGGGAATGCGAAGGAAAGGATAAAAAGGATATTGATATTGGGAAGTTTAGACAACTTCTTGATGCTCTTAGTGAAGATTTTGAAAGAGAAGAAATCGAAGAAAAAGCCTTTGGATTACTTTTTGGAAATCCTAAAAGGTTTACTGAACCTGACAAAAGAGGTTCGGGTTTCACTACTAAATGTATTACAGGTGCAGAACGGGAAAAGATTGGGTTAATAAAGACCAGCTCATTGTTTGATGCATGCAGACGAATTATCGAACAAAAAGATGATGGTTACAAGTTGAAATGTAGAAATGCAATATTTGAACAACTTGGTGGACTCATTGAGTTTCCTAAAAAATAAAACGGTGCCCCCACTGGCGCAAGTTTAGCGAAGCGTAACTTGTGACTTTTCACTTCATACGGCATCTCTCCACTAACTCTAAGGTGAGTGAAAAAAACGAATAAGAAGGCTACTTGAAGCCATCCCTTTCTATAAATTTGACGCTCTAGTCAAATACATACCCATCACAATAAATCAACCACATATGTCAACCTTTAGCATTGGAGTTATCATCACTGTAGTCATCGCCGGATTGCTGCTGTTTGTAGCCTGCAGACCTTTTTCAGGACCGGTCGATGAGGCTCTTTCGGACAACTACTACTACAATCGTGACAAAAGTGCGGTCCAGTACAGCCCCATGGGCAACTGGTTTGAGCTGGGCAATACCAAGATGAATGCTGATGTGGCTTCCTTTCAAGTACTTGGGCGAGATTATGCCAAAGACAAGGACAAAGTGTATTACAAAGACGAGGACATCACCGCTCAGGTCGACCATGCTACCTTTCATGTCGACGACTACCTGGGCTTTGATAAGGCTCATGTCTATGTTCCGCAAGAAATTGCTCACGGGCGAATGTCCGACCAACCCATGCCCAAAGAAACCATGCTCAGGATAGAAGGTGCCAACCCTGCCACCTTTGAACTGATTGATTATGACTGGAGCAAGGATGATCAAATGTACTTTTACAACTACCGACCCATAGCAGTGGACTATGCGTCCTTCGAAGTGCTCAATAACGTATGCAGCAAAGACAAAAACGAAGTCTTCTTGCACAAGCAACATGAGATTATTTCTTCTCCCATAGATGTCGCTAGTGCGCGGGTGATAGACGACCACTACGTCGCGGACAAGGACTATATCTATTCGTTTAAGAATTGGATCGAAGACATGGACGACGCCTTGATCAAGATACCTGTGAAGGATCTTGAAACCATCAAAGTCTTGAAGCATGATTACTTGCTGGTAGATGACAAGGTATATCATGACAACAAGCTCATGCCTATGGCAGATAGGGCTACTTTCAAGCTTTGGAAGGACACTTATTATGCTGCCGACAAAAACTACATTTATTATTCAGACCACCCCATGGAAGGAGCAGATGTAGAGACTTTTTATGTGTATGATTATCCAGCGTACACCAAAGACAAAAACCAGGTATATTTCGATGGCAAAGTGTTGGAAGGGGTTGATCTGGAGACATTCGGTCCTAAGGATGAAGATGGCTTTTTGTTTAAAGACAAGAATCATGTGTATAGAGGAGGCGAGGTTGTGACGGATTAAATCTACTGCAATGATGCAAACTCTTTTCTTTCAACCTCATTGATTAAAATGGGAATAGAAAACTTTGATGATCAACATATAATTTTCCTAACCGAAGCTTTCCGTTCATTTCATCTTTGATGAAGAAACGAATCAAAGAAGTCAAGGCATTCATTTCTTAACGCTTTTCTCAACTCAAAATCAGGGAATAAAAGAAACTCGCCCAAATCAATTGATAAATGAAACACTACTTGATTGATGGTCTCAGACAGCCTTTTATTTCTTTTCTAATTATGAGTTGAGAAAAACTAAAATGAATGAAAGCCGACCTACCCAATACAAATCCACTGTTTAAGCGAAGCGACGACCCGCCGAAGCAGTTTGGATTTAAGTGCAGTAAAAAGCTGAATTTTAGCAGTTTATCCGTTCACCACTGAGATCACAGCCTAGGTTTATTTTCCCAAAGTATTCTGAAAAATGAGGCTGTAGCAAGTATCAATTCAAAAAATGGTTCGTAAACTATTTAGTGTAATTCACAAAGTTTTTCACTCCATTCATAAAGAATCAATCATTTAATGATTCTGCTACTAGTAACTTCAGTAGATCTACAGTACATCTAATGGTTGAATTGGATTAACCACCAAAAGCACCATTAATCGATCCACTCAAAGCAGAACTTACCAAAACTTCAGCAGGTGCGGTCATTTCAGTGTTATTCGCCTATGGTCAGATGATGAAATCAAAATGAAAATGAAAAAAGCACAGGTATTCTCAGCAACAGCAGCAATTATAAACTTGAGGAAAGTAGATAAGCACAAACCATTCTCCAATCGAGCATTGAAGGTGATCATGGGGTTATTGATTCTCTACTTTCACACGCCATTCTTGGCATCGGCTCAGCTCTCTTTGTTAAAAGACATCAATCAAACACCAAACACTACACCTTACTCAATCGCCGATATTTCGAGTAGTCCTATGAAATTCTTTGAATCTGGTGGGTGGATTTATTTTACAGCGATCGGCTCTGAAGGGAGAGAGCTTTGGAAAACGGACAAGACTCCTAATGGAACAGTCTTGGTCAAGGACATTAACCCTGGCCCAGCTCCATCCGACCCAAAAGGATTCTTTGAATTTGGTGGTGAGGTATACTTTTTAGCCAATGACGGCATCTATGGTGTGGAATTGTGGAAAATGGACGGAACTACTGATGGAACCACATTGGTGAAAGATATCAACCCCGGTATCGCGAATGGGCCTGTATATTGTGATTACTGTGGCGATGCCAAGTCATTTATAGAAATGAACGGAAAATTTTATTTCACTGCCAACAATGGAGCACAAGGGAATGAACTGTGGGAGTCTGATGGTACTGAATCGGGAACTCAATTGGTCAAAGACATCAATCCAGGATCTAACAGCGCGAGTCCATCTCAATTCGTCTTTTACGACAATAAGATTTTTTTTACAGTCTATTTGCCATCCACTGGAAATGAACTTTGGTATTCAGATGGAACAGCAGCAGGAACGCACATGCTCATGGAAATGGTACCGGGATCTAGTGGAGGTAATCCTAATCATTTAACCGTGGTAAATGGTCAACTCATTTTCACGGCATCTGATAGTTCCAATGATTACGAGCTCTATAAAACTGATGGTACTCCAGAAGGGACAGAACTAATCCTAAATATCAATCCATCCACCTCTTCTTCTCCAAATTTCTTCACCCCGATGAACGATGTATTGTATTTTTATGCCAATGATGGCACCCATGGTAACGAGCTTTGGAAAAGTGACGGTACCACTGCCGGCACCGTTCTGGTCAAAGACGTCGAACCAGAAGCCAATAGTTCCTATCCAGATAAATTTGTGGTATCAAACGGTACCTTGTATATGCGAATCCATACCTCTGCCCACGGCAGTGAACTATGGAAAAGTGACGGCACGGAAGCCGGAACTGTTTTGGTCAAAGACATCGTAGCTGGTCCTGGTACTTCAAATGTGCAACAAGTCGCTGCAGCCGATGGTATCGTTTACTTTTCGGCATCGGTATCAGGAGCTGGTATTGAATTGTGGAAGAGCGATGGAACAGAGGGAGGTACGGTTCAGGTAAAAGATATCAATCCAGGCAACGATAACTCTTATCCTTCTTCATTTCTTGCATCTGGTAGTTCAGTAGTATTCTCGGCACAAGTCGACGATTCGGGCTATGAGCTTTGGATATCTGATGGCACTGAAGGTGGCACTCAGATCATCAAAGACATATTAGAACCCAGCGAAGGTTCTTTGACAGGTTTTCACAAGAGAGTGGGATCCAACGTTATTTTCACCGCTGATGATGGAGTCAATGGCAATGAACTATGGATCACTGATGGAACAACAATCGGTACCACCATGATTAAAGACATTTCCCCTGGCGCTAGTTCGTCTTCCTTCAATCAGTTTACTGAATTCAACGGGCTCTTATATTTTCATTGTAACAATGACCTTTGGCGATCCGATGGTACCGAGTCCGGCACTTACGAATTGATAAATGGGGGTATTGGATATAGCATGGCAGGCGCGTCAGGTTCTATATTCTTCGCCAGGTATGACCCAACTAATGGCAATGAACTATGGAAAAGTGATGGCACAATTCCTGGCACTGTAAAAGTGAAAGACATAGATGCTACAGGCACGAATTCTTCGCCAAATAATCTGACCAATGTCAACGGAACTCTTTTCTTTACCGACAATGATGGCGTAAATGGCACGGAACTTTGGAAAAGTGATGGTACGGAAGAGGGAACTCAGCTCGTTAAAAATATTAACCCAAGTACTGGAAGTGTTTATAGTTTCAGACTGTTTTCAGCCATTGGCAATACATTATTTTTCTATGCCGACGATGGCGTCAATGGTACTGAATTATGGAAGAGTGATGGCACTGATGCAGGTACTGTTCTGGTCAAGGATATTTATCCAGGTTCTTCTGGTTCATTCTTTTCACACCGACATGCAGTTAAGGATGGTAAATTATACTTCGGTGCCAATTCTCCAGGTAAAGGGCAGGAATTGTGGGTAACAGATGGAACATCCGATGGTACCGCTTTAGTCAAGGATATCGTACCCGGTGGCACCGCCTCCGGACCTGACTTGTATATGGAATTAGGAGGGCAATTGTATTTTGTAATCAACAAACCAAATGGTCAGAATTATCTATGGACGACAGACGGCACAACAGACGGTACGGTTGAAATCACACATTTAGGAGTCAGATATATGCAATCACTAATTGTAGGCAACAATGTGGCCTATTTTGTAGGTGAACCTAACTTCGCTTGGAGAACTTGGCGAACCGATGGGACAGTAGCAGGTACTTTTGGTGTTTCAGATGATGAAGCGTATACCATGGATATTATCAGTGGAGATGAGGCTTTGATAAATGTGGTAAACAAAACCAAAGGAAGGGAGCTTTACAAATACACTCCCGAACCTAAGATACCAGAAATAACAATATTGAGAACCTATGACGAGCTACAAACCTCAGACAGTTACGATTATGGAACGGTTGAGACATTGTCCAACGAAGGTGGTGTTGGGTTTGCCATAAAAAATTCCGGAAATGCCAACTTATTAATTAGTGATATTTCGATTTCAGGGACCCATGCCGCTGATTTTACGCTAAACCAATCACAAACTGCTGACAAAATACACCCGGGTGCAGCCACAACGTTCTCTATCTCATTTTCACCTCAAGCATTAGGCGCCAGGAACGCCAAGGTGACCATCCTTTCTGACGATGACGATGAAGCTACATTTGAAATTGATTTGTTCGGTGAAGGAATTCCTCAATCTCAAATCATTACTTTTTTGCCGCTCGATGAAAAAAACTATGGCGACGCCAACTTCAATCTAACAGCCACGGCCTCTTCCAATTTAGCAGTAACCTATGTCAGTAGCAATGAAGCTGTGGCCACGGTGGTAAATCAGACTGTAACTATTGTCGGTGTAGGAGAAACCAACATTACTGCTTCTCAAATTGGAGGTGGTATTTATTCCGCAGCCGATGATGTAATACAAAAGCTGACCGTCAATAAACGTGACCTGATGGCCAAAGCGAATAGCACAAGTAAAATTTATGGAGAAGCTAACCCAACATTTACAATATCCTACACTTCATTTGTAAATGATGATGATGCCGCATCTATTGCCGTACCTCCGCTGATATCCACAAGCGCGGACGAATTAAGTTCGGTGGGTGAATATGACATCAATCTATCGGGTGGTAGCGACGAGAATTACAATATTATCCTTGAAGAAACAAAAGGTATTTTGACGATAGATAAGAAAGAGCTCCACGTAAAAGGTCAAGATGCCAGTAGAATCTATGGAGAAGATGATCCTGAGTTTGAATTAGCCTACACTGGTTATATCAATGACGATGATGAAGATGATCTGGAAGAATTACCAGTAGCCTACACACTCACAGATGCTACAACCTCTGTGGGCGACTACGACATTTTAATTTCTGGAGGGTTAGACAATAACTACACTATAGTTCAGGACATCAACACTGGAACACTATCCATTGAGCAAGCGAGTCAGGAGATTATGTTCGCCGAATTGCCTACCAAATACCTTAGTGACCCAGATTTTAATTTGACTGCCACCTCAACTTCAAGTCTTAATGTCACATACAACAGCAGCAATTTGGCTGTAGCCACCATCACCAATGGAGTAGTCCATTTGGTGGGACCAGGTATCACAACGATTACCGCTTCACAGGCGGGTAACCAGAACTTTTCTGCAGCCACAGACGTAATGCAGCAACTGAGTGTAAGTGTATTACAAACCATAACATTTAATGAATTAGAGTCAGTGACTTTTGGCAAGGAGCCATTTTCACTTGAGGCCAATGCGACCTCTTCCCTCGAAGTAGTATTCACAAGCGAAGACCCCACTGTAGCCAGTATATCCGGGAAGACAGTCACTATCGTAGGTGCCGGTACAACCACGATCACTGCCAGTCAACCAGGCAATGAAGACTACGAACCGGCAGCCGCTGTAGCACGCCAATTAACGGTGAAAAAAGCTGAACAAACAATTACTTTTGACCAGACATCAGATCAGCTAGAAGGTGGTTCAGATTTTAATCTATCGGGTTCTTCCACGTCAAATCTTACATTGGCATTTAGCTCTCCATCGGATAAAATCACCATTGATGGCGATATTGTAACTATACTCGCTCCAGGAAGGTTGACAATTACAGCTAGCCAACCAGGTAGTAACAATTACCTGGCAGCCGAGCCCGTAGAACAATCCATATGCATCAACCCTCTTGCGCCGACCATATCAACTGACCTATCCGACATCACAGCTCCGGTACTTACCTCCAGTGCAACATCCGGAAACCAATGGTATTTCAACAGTGAACCCATCTCTGGAGCTACTTCTTCATCCTTAATTGTTGATGCAAGAGGCGTTTTTCAAGTTTTATATGCTGTAGATGATTGTATGAGTGAATTGTCTGAGGCCAAATCTTTCATAGTTACCGAGACCCCACCAAACAAACCCATGCAAAAAGAGGTTCAATTATTCCCTAATCCGGTTGATGAGGTCTTGTCCATAGCTCTCAACGGATTTGATACCAGTTCAGAAGTACAGATTAATATTCTGGATGGAACAGGTAAACTTAGGCAAGCAATAAGAAGTAATGGAGGCCTGGTATTGTCTTTAACCATACATGACTTTGCCCCCGGCCTGTATATGGTTCAAATGTCTCAAGGTCAGCATTTTCAGCAAGTCAAATTTTTAAAAAAATAACCTATGACTAATATTTTCAAAACATATTTATTGATAGCCACCCTGCTAATCTGTAGTGTATCTTGTACTGATGAAGAACTTTCGAAAGAGGAAATAACCAAGCAAAAATTAACTGAATCGCCTTGGGGGGACCCGGTGGTGTTGGTTGATGGTGTAGACGAGTCAGCCACGTATCTTGATTTCAGCATTGATTTTTCCGATGGAACTTATACCAGCGAAAATGGCGAACCCATCTGGGCGAGCTCCGGTACTTGGGAATTTAAGGACAACACCGGGAGTGTAATGATTTTAGATGGAGATCTTGAAGTCACCGTGAATGCCGTAGATGCAGAATCACTTGAACTAGCCTTGCAATGGGAACAAACCACATTTGAATTAGAAGGAAGAACCCGTTCAATTTTCGGTAGACATCTTTTTTTTATGAGAAAAATGAGATAATGAAATGGTTTTAATTCCCTTTCATTCGCTTCCACAATTCAGCCAGTAGTTTTTTGCCATCCCGTTTACTTTTAGGCACTTCGGTAAATGTGACCTGACCAGACTTGGCTACTTCGATGCGATAACTAAATACGAAATCTTGCGCTTGAGGCTGTAGACTTAAGAGACCAAATCGTAAATCATTGAAATATAACTGTCCTTCTTTTTGACTGATGATGTACCACCCTTCGGAGATGGCAATCATTCGCTGAACGGGTGCTTCGTCTATCAATTCCCCTAATAGCTGATGATTTTTTGGATAGGATTCAAAGGTGATCGGCTGTGAGTCAAGTAAGGAATAGTTTGCCAACAGATAAGCGTCTTCCGTTTCTACATTGGCACTCCACAGGATCGTATTCATGGGAGATGGTCTGGTGTCTAATTCGGCGTAGTCAATGTGCTGCGCCTCTAGTGCTACTTCAAACTGCCTATAGGCCAACCCCTTCAGTAGAAAAGTAAGCAGCAGGTAACCCGAGCTCACATACAGTCCCATCCGATTGTAAAACTGGCGCTTAGGATTCGTTCGTTTTTGAATCATTGCTAAAATCAAAAACACCAAGAAAGGCAAGGTGTACAGAGGATCGATTACGAAGATGGTTTTGAATGCCAGTCTCAAATCGAAAGGCCAAAACAGCTGAGTGCCCCAGGTGGTGTGTGCATCGAGGATGGGGTGAGTGATAAACGCCCAGAAGAATAGCCAAGACCAGCTTTTGTAATCCTTTAGCTTTTCATAGCGAGACAACAGCCACCCAAAAACGGGTGCGAAAACCACAGAAAACACTATGGAGTGCGTGAACCCACGATGAACGGCCAGTGCAGTAACCGTATCCGTAACATGCGAAGCCAGTACATCCAGGTCCGGTATGGTTCCGGCGATGGCACCATAGAGCATGGCTTTGTTGCCTACCTTTATTCCTAATACCGCTTCGCCTACGGCCGCCCCTAATACGATTTGAGTTACTGAATCCATGAGTTAAAATTCTTTAGGAACCTGAAGAATCCTTTTTAGCAATGGCCAAGATCAAAAACAGCAAAGACAAACATTCTATGACGATCCTGCCCCAATGCCAATTGGCCCAGGTGACCAATTCATTTTTTAATTCTATTTCGCTGAAGGCAGACTGAAAGAAGGCTTGATTTGTGGATTTGAAGTAGATATAAAAACAGGAAACAAACAAAATAGCCAGCACAGTGGAAACCATGGCAAAGCGGAATCCTGGAGATTGGGTTTTATAAAAGTAAATGGATATCCCAATAGGAATCAAAAGCGCGATAATTGTCAGAATGGTATAAAAACGATTGATCGTCGGGCCAAATGTCTGATAGTAGTCGTAAAAATCACTCGAGGACATGGATTGCCAATATGGCACCAGTAGTGCGCCTTCTGTAACTTGGCTTCCTACAAATATTGAAAATACGGTTACAAGAAGGTAATTAGTTTGTTTTTTCATAGTTCGCATGAGCTATTGTTTGTTGTAAGAATGAACCAAGCAAGTGTATAAAACCCATACGTCTATTTATTGACCGCTATCAAGGTATTCATTATTACCTTTTCAGGTAATAGGTAAACTCATTTGCAATAGAAGCACTTTTGATGAAAACCATCCTGTGTAAAAGCAACAATATTTCAAAAAATTGGTTGATTACGGGTATTATATGGCATATAATTAAACCCGTCAGGCCCGTGGACTTAGAATTTAAGCAAGGAGAACCTAAGCATTATACATAAGGGGAATATCATATTCCGCTGTGCTACATTCGCAATGACCACTTGATCGAATCAATGTACCCCACTCTCCAACAACTTCAAACTCCCTTTTTCGACATCCAACTCGGCCTGTACACCAAAAGGCAATGTAGCATTGTCATCGATATGGCCAATAGGCAAACCATAACTTACAGGTATCTTAAAATTGCCAAACCTGTCTTTCAAGACATTTTCAAGACTGGTGGACAACGCAAAATCAGGATCGGTGGGTTTTGTTTCACAACCTCGGAATACACCCATGGCTATACCCCTGGCATTCGCCAGCTTGCCGGAATTAAGCAGCTGCGTCAGCATGCGATCCACACGATAGGGTGACTCCCCTATTTCTTCTATGCATACAATTTTGTCCCTAAAATCAATATCATAAGGTGTGCCCATCATGGAACACATGAGACTGAGGTTGCCGCCAACCAGGGCACCTTGAGCCACTCCACTAACCATAGGCAAATATTGAAACGCAGGATCCTTATTTTCCTCCCACGCCTTAGGTCTTTCAATCTTTGGTGCTTTGCCTTTCATCAGTACCTGCTCAAATCCCTTTTCGGTAAATTCTGAATATTCTGAAGCCCCAACAGGGCCATGAAAACAAACCAATCCTGTCTTTTGGTGAATACCATACAGCAAAGCGGTGATGTCACTATAGCCGATCATTACTTTCGGGTTGGCTTTGATTAGATCATAATTGATATCGGGCAACAGCCGACCGGAACCATAGCCACCTCGGGCGCAGACGATCCCATCTATGTTTGGATCTTCGAACATTTGGTGTAGATCGTTGAGTCGCTGCTGATCGGTGCCGGCTAAAAAGCCTTTGCGCACACTCATATTGTCCGTGTACTGCACTTCAAAGCCCAAGTTCTCCAGATTCGCCACCGCCTTTTCAAAGGCTTGCCTGGTCACGGCACTCGCCGGGGTGATTAGCCCAATTGTATCTCCTTTTTTGAGCGCTTTGGGTTTAATTAATGATAGCCCCTCATTGGTTTCAGCATTTGCTGCATTTAAGGTCAGCATAGTAGCCGCAGAGGCCACTGCTGATTTTTTGACAAAACTTCTTCGATCCATGGGATCGAAAATAAGGAAATCAGACAGCATTTGGTCATATATTTTACAATAAGAGAATGAAATATAAATTCTTATGTCAGATTTGCGTCACATCATTCTTATTGATTTCATGATAGATATTTCACCGCTTTTTGGTTATGCTGCTGTAGCACTTACGATTTCTAGCTTTGTTCCTCAAGTTTGGCAATCATTGAAAACCCGTTCTGTGGAAGATCTTTCACTGTGGACATTGATCATTTTCGTATGTTCGTCTAGCTGTTGGTTGACCTATGGTGTTCTCATATTCGATATACCTATTATCCTGACCAATACCATTGTATTCACCTTACAAATGGCTTTACTAGTTTTAAAATTGAAGCACAATGGGCCTCGCCAACCTAAAACAAAAATTGAGCATGTGGCCATATGGGTAAAGGATTTGGAAATAATGAGTGCGTTTTATTCAAAATACTTTCAAGCAGAAAAGGGAAATAGATATGAAAATCCTTCTAAAAATTTCTCGTCTTACTTCCTTCGATTTGATCATCGAAAGACCCGCATCGAATTAATGCACAACCCTGAATATTTGCCAAAAATTGAGGAAGGATATAAATTCAATGGTCTGGCGCACTTAGCTTTTTCAGTTGGCAATAGACAACATGTAGACGAACTAACTAATCATTTGAGAGAAGACGGCTATACCGTACTTGGAGAACCCAGAACTACAGGTGATGGCTACTATGAAAGTGTAGTTGCCGATCCTGAAGGAAATGCCATTGAGATTACGATCTAAAAAAAAGAGGGCTATGAGCCCTCTTTTTTAACCTAACCGTATAAAAACGATCATTTAATCAAAATGAATTTCTATAGCATTTCGGCTGATGTTTCCATCTTCATCTGTCGCGCGAACGATCAAATACAAATGCTCTCCTTCTTCTAATTCGTCCAGATCAGATTGACTTACAACGATAGATTCGTTTGCCAACAAGTCCTGCAACATAACAGATGTCTCTCCCTCTACTTCATATTCTTCTTCAAAGATTTCATCTTCGAGCACACGGCCATGGTCATGTCCTTCATGATCACTTTCTTCTTCCATATGACCAACTACAACTTGAACATGATCTAATTTTCCAGACTCACTTTCTACCTCGCCATAAATGGCTAGAGCTTCACCCACTACGCCTTCTAGTTCTTCAATTTCTATGTCACTGTCATCAGTAAAATGAATATGAGGGGCATCTTCACTCGTAATCCATATTTCAATTTCAACATTAGAATCATCTTGAAATGATGTAGCATTTCCAGCTGCATCAATAGCTTGCACGATGAAGTGATAAGGTCCGGCAGTGGCAGTTGCTGGAATTTCAATTTCCTGATGCATATGTACATCTGTACCTTCTGTCTCATAGCTTTCGCTAAAATTGAATTTTTCTAAAGTTCTGCCATGTGCATGCCCATCAAAATTATCATGTATTGTAATACTATAAGTAGCCAAATCCACATCATCTTCCAGGTCTCCATGTACTTCCATGGTGCTCCCAGCTGCAATAGACTCTCCACTAACAGGGTCTTCTAAAGTAATAACAGGAGCTGTTGTATCTACTACATCATTATCATCTTCACAAGAAAACAACGCAGGCACAATTAAAATGGCCATCAGCCAAATTTTCATCTTTTTCATTTGAGTATTTTATAATGCAACAATATTGCAATATTAATACTAATGTTACTTAATTGCAAAAGGTATTTGAAAGGAAATCACAAAGTTTCTGCCCTGCTCGGGTAAGTTGAGCAAACGATACCGGCTCAAATGGTTGAAATACTTTTTGTCCAATAAATTTTGCGCTGAAAACGCCAGTTGACCTATCGTATTTTCGCCTAATCGGAGTCCCATGCCTACATTCATCCCTAGCAACCAATAACCAGGCGTGGTGTTCTCATTTCTATCCACTCGATTTTGGTCAAACACCCATTTGACATTGGTTCCCAAATGTATGTCTTCAAAGAAAGAATGATTTATTTCAAAGCCATATTCCAACTCAGTATAGAGCGATCCAGGAGGTGTAAACGGTAGTGGCAGTTTAGTATCCAGATTGTAATTGTAGACAAATTCATAAGCTGCTCTCCAGTGCAAAGCTTCAATTGGGTGATACTCCATGGCAATTTCTGTACCTGCAAAGAACGCATCATTCTGTCGATACTGATAAATCTGACCACTTTCAGCAGGCAAAAAAGGATTGAAGCCCGATGAAAACTGAGTCGTGGCTGCGAGGTAGATAAAGTCCTTGAAATAAGAAGTAAAAGGAGTAACAACTAAGCTAAAATCTCTTTCTTGATAACTTAAACTAAAGTCAAACTGCACCCCTCGCTCAGTAGTCAAATTGCTATCTCCCAGTTCATACCTGAACGTACCATGATGCAATCCATTAATAGAGAGTTCATTAGGCGACGGAACGCGATAGCTGGTGCCCAGGTTCGTTTTCAGATTGAGCTGTTCGCTTGGATAATAGGACAAACCCAGTGCTCCGGAAACATTAAAATACGTTCGATTAATATCTTCATTGTACTGAAAAAAATCCGTGCCGTCGGACTCACTATAATCAGTGATATCTCTGATGGCATAGTCTACTCTCATCCCCCCAGTAGCAGTGAAGCGTTTGGCCCAGCTATATTCTTCATACAAAAACAATCCAAAATTGCTACTTCTGAACTCAGGCAATAAAAAAGCAAAACCGTCCCAGTCGTGCCACTGGTACTGTCCCTGAAGACCAATTATTCTAGTATGTGATTCAGAAGCTTGCCAGAAATAACGAGAATTGACACTTAGAGTCTGCAGGTCCAAGCCATGCTCCAACGTACCGTCCGGCCCTTCTTCCTGACCGTGAGCAGTTGGGTCAGAGTGCTCTTCCCGCTGGTTTCGTTGATAGCCCCAATCCATTTCAAGCCACCGCTTGCCAATCAGTATATTAGAATTAGAAGCCACCTTCAAGTGATTAGTTTTCTGATAAGGGATATCGATATTTCGATACGAACCATCATGCTCCAATTGATAAGACCTTGGGATTCCTACGGCACCTACAAACAACCCAGCTCTTTGATTGAAATTGCTCACCGTGAGTGTAGAATACCCCCAATTCTTTTTGATCCCCGACATCAAGGTGAAGTTTCTTTCCTTACCTGCAGTATTTTTTAGGCGTTCATTGTAAATAGGAAGGGTATATCCATTGTAGGTAAATTGGTCAGCTGGCACTTTATAATCACCAAAATCTTGCGTACTAAATCTTCCACGGTACACCCAATCATTCTTTTTGCCTTGTACCACCGTAGATGTACCAAATAGGTGGTTGTTAGATTTGTATATTCCTTGTATGGAGCCTTCTATTTCCTTGTCTTGCGGTATTGCCGGTGGGAAAATATTTATAACTCCTCCCAAACCATCGGATCCATACATCAACGAGCCTGGCCCTTTGATCACCTCCACCCTTCCCGGTTCGAACATGTCAATTTCCAGTCCATGGTCAGTTCCCCATTGTTGGCCTTCTTGTTTCACTCCTTTGTCGTTTACTATCACACGATTGAAACTCATCCCTCTGATCACAGGCTTGGAAATACCTACCCCGGTATTGATTGCGCTGATACCTGGAATATCTTCTAAGGAATTAACGAATGTTCCTTTTCTATTTTTTGCCAAAAACTCCGCATCCAATATCTCCATGGCCAGCGTTTGCTCTTTCGGTCCGGTTTTATAGTGATTAGATTCAACGACAATCTCGCTCAATTCCAAAGTCGTACTCTCGAGATATATGGTCAGGTTTTCATTCTGTCTCACACTTTTGACCATAGTGCGAGCTTTAAATCCCATGTAGCTAATATGCAAGTGGTAAGTAGCCGGACGGATACCTTCAAACAAAAACTTCCCATCGATATCCGTGACTTTAGTGACGTCCAGTTCATGGATGCTCACAATCGCTCCAGGCAATGGTTCCTTATTTTCCGTATCATACACCACTCCAGTCAACTGCACCTGAGACCAGCCAGCTGTTTGGATCATCAGCCCTACAATCAACCCAAAAACATATTTCATGATCTTACCCCGCGTTACAAGTTCCACAAACGCCATTGACTATAACGTCTACTGCACCCATCTTATAATCTTGTGGAAGGTGGATATTGGGCAATGCTATAGACTCCTCAATGCATTCCAATTGACCACATGAATTACATTTGAAATGGAGGTGGTCATGATGATGTTCGTCGGGGCTACAGGTATCGAAACAAATTCCATAGGATGCAATGCCGCTGTCACTGGGGATTTTATGCAGAACACCACTATCAATAAAACTATGAAGCGTTCGATAGAGCGTTACGCGATCGTAGGCAGTCAATTCCTCTTCCAAATCCCTTTGTGAAAGTGCCTGCTTCCTGTTGATAAACAGATCCAACACATCCAAGCGACAGTCCGTAACCCGCAATCCGTGTCTTTTAAGTATTTCCTTACGTCCCTTTGTTTCCATGTATGCAAAGATAGCTTACTTGCAATTCAATTGCATTACTGAAATAAATATTTTTAAGCCTGTTTACACCTCCTACAGGACTAAAACCAATACTTTAGTTAAATAATTATCTTTTTAGTTGTATAACTAATTATATAGTTATAAGATTGTGAAGAAATTAGAATATGATGAAAGAACTCACAAAAGCAGAAGAACAAGTAATGAAAGTACTCTGGCAGATAGAACGTGGAGTAGTGCACGATATCATTGCCAAGCTTCCAGACCCTAAGCCAGCTTACAATACGGTTTCAACCATTGTAAGAATTCTCGAAACCAAGGAATTTGTGAATCACAAGGCCTACGGTAAAACTTATGAATACTTCCCCATCGTAGCTAAAAAAGACTACTCTAAGTTCTACTTGTCCAACTTTATGGATGGCTACTTTGGAGGTTCCTTTAAGAATTTGGTATCCTTCTTCGCTGAAGAGAACAATTTGGATGTGAATGAATTAAATGAGTTAGTTGAATTAGCAAAAAAAGACACTAAACCTGGCCATGATAAATAGTATACCCAACTATCTGTTTGAATCAAGCATTGCACTAGGTGTATTTAGCTTATTCTATCTCATAGCACTCCAACGAGAGAAGTCTTTCAAATTCAATCGCTTCTATTTATTAGGTAGCGTTGGCCTTTCATTAATCATTCCATTGATCTCCTTTAGCTTTGAAAGCTTACCATCTTCTTTCGTAGCAGGTACAATTTTTCTAGATCCAGTAGCCATGGGGGCTAACTCTACCTCCCAAGGGTTGAATTTCCTCTCCTACTTACCTTGGATATACATTTCTGCTTCAACCATTCTACTGGCCAAATTGATTGGAAGGACCACAACGCTATTATTGAACAGGCATCAATCACAAAAGAAAGATCAGTTACGTCTACGAATCGTTACAGACAGTGCTGAAGCCTATACTTTTCTCGATACTGTTTTTTTAGGCAGTCAACTTTCCACCGATGAGCAAAACGTCATACTCAGCCATGAGAAAGTACATGCCAAGGAATGGCACTCCTTAGATATTCTATTCTTTGAATTGATTACTGCCCTGCTATGGATCAACCCGTTTGTATATATCATCAAGAAATTAGCACGAATCAATCATGAATATCTAGCAGATGCCCAAGCGATCCAAAACGCGAATAGGGAGTCCTATATTCAAACCCTGGCGGCACATACCATCCGATCACAAGGCTATGAATTGGCACACACCTTTCACACCTCGTCGACACTAAATAGAATTAAAATGATAAATCAACAAAACAATCAAACTATGAAAATCAAACAAATAATCCCTTTCGTCTTAGCATTAGGGTTAGTACTGACCTTTGGATGCGAAGATGCTGTAGAACAGCTCAGTGAAATGAATGATCCAGAAGCAGCAAAAGCCATCGCACAAGTTCAAACATCGACCGTAAAAAAAGCAGAAGGTCTGGAGGGAGTATATGACCAAGTGGAAGTCCTACCCGATCCCAGCGGCGGTATGACTGAGTTTTATCAATGGGTCGCTGAGCATATGGAATACCCTACACAGGCCAGAAAAGAGGGCATAGAAGGCAAAGTGTTCATCCAATTCATAGTAGACGAAACTGGACAACTCACTGAAGTAAAATCTATCAAAGGCATTGGTGCCGGCTGTGATGCTGAGGCTGTACGAGTCATGAAATCTGCTGCAAAATGGGCCCCAGGTCAGGTGGATGGCAAGCCAGTAAAAGTACGTATGATACTGCCTGTAACATTCAAATTGAGTTAATTCTCCTGACACAGTAAAAATTGAGGCTTTGGTCCGACCAGGATCAAAGCCTTTTTTATCCCTTGCCTTATTTCTCGTCATTTTGAATCAAAAACCCGACCTTATATTTTGAATTAATTATCACTGTATTATCATTGGCACTGTGAAAGGATGGAAACTTCTGATATGGGTGCTTGTGATACTGTTTATCAATAAATCAGTGATTATATCCCTGTGGAAAGAAACATCCAATTTTGCTCTTACATCCTGTGAAGAAATCAGCTACACAAGTAATCAGAAGATTCAGCATCAACGTGCTTGGGAAGATCGAAAATACCAGATGGACTATTGCTTGTCCTATGAAATAGGAAATCAGCAGCACGAAAAATCCTCACAATTCAAAAACGATCTATCCGATCCAAAGGCACACTCCTACCCGCAATTCTGGGGTAAAGTCTACAGGCAATTAGCCGAATCCGATCAAGTTTATCTAGAACAAGTAATAGATTCTTTAAGTCTATTATCAGAATCAGATTCATTAGACTATTCGTCCTTTGCCCATGCCGTCGTAAAAATGGTTCAGGATATCCCTTACCAATATATTGTATCTGGTCCCTGTACAAACGAACATAAGGATCACCCCTGCTATAGCAACCAACGCTATGGCCTAACATCCCCAGTCGAATTCTTATATACGCTAAAAGGAGATTGTGATTCCCGAACTGTATTGATATATACATTGCTCAGACACTTTAATTATGATCCTGTCATTCTAATCAGCAAAGAATACAGGCATTCTATGCTTGCATTGAATATTCCAGCAGCTGGAGAGTTTCTATCCATTGCAGGCGAAAAATACTACTTTTGGGAGACCACGGCAACGGGCTGGGAACCCGGAATCATTCCACCTGGAATGGATAACAAAAAATATTGGGATATAGCTTTAAAACATGAACTCTAACGTATTCTTTTTAGGTATCATAGAAATTCTCTCAGCTATCAGTATGGGGCTGGTCATTTTATCTACGACCTACAAAATCCTCAAATGGTATGGAAAGAAAAGGTTCAATATTGGACATAACAACTTAGCCTATAGCATTTTCATAGCCAGTGTACTATTTGGCATGGGCTTGATGGTAAGTGGCACCATCGAACCTATTGTTTCTTCCTTTAGATTGTTATCTAATTCTGAAGAAAGCAGTACCCAGCTATTTCTCTCTTTTTTATTTAGAGGTGGACTTTATATCCTAATTGCTTATTCTGCCGGACTAGCCATAAGTTTGATGGGTATTATGATTTATTCAAAACTAACACCCATCGATGAGTTCGTGGAAATGAAAAACAACAATATTGGTGTTGCGATTATTTCCAGTGCTATTATTATTACTTTAATTCTTCTCACAAAAGATGGTGTAGCACTGGTCATAGAATCCCTAATCCCTTACCCTGAGTTACCACCCCGGTAGTTAATTTTGTTGATCAACGAAAAGAAGTGTATCTGAAAAGATATTGTTAGCTATCAGTCGGCTAAATTCATTAGTCGTCCATTGGACTTCGAAATAATCTTCTTCATTGTTAGAAAGAATAGGATTAATGTCTTGTTCAATCATGGCGTCTATGTTTGGATAAGTGACTACTACTTTTTGTTGTTCTGTCACTCCCATCAAAAATAATTCCCACCAGTCATTGTCACCTTTCACATTGAGCACAAACTGATCCCCCACTTGTCGAAGAAATGCCTTCCTTCCAAGTTGGACTTCTAAAATTTCTCTGATTTCATAATAAATAGAATCATTCTTAATCTCAAACGTGGTACCAACTCCTAAGATCTGTTGCCTAATAGAATCATACGGATATACTTTATCCCCAATAAATAAAGCATATGCGGTTGTATCTCTTTTAGTATAGGGCAAGGACAACGTACTATATTCTATGTTGGCAAAAAAATACTTAGCCACTATCAATGAATCTTGCCCATCCGTCCAAACTCCTTGAAATGGCTCTGGAAATGCATATATATTTCGTGCATTAATCGGCTGAGGTCGGTCAAAGTATTGTTGACTACATGCCGATGAAATTACCAAAAGAATAATCAATAATTTAACATACATAGTATCAAGATTTATGACTATCAGCCAAAATTGCCCCGCCTTTTGTCAACCAAGAAAAACCAAAGGCAATTAAAGCAGCTGTTTCTGCCCAGAAAGTATATTCGAAATCCGACTCTGGCCAGAGCATACTAAATAATGGGATACTAACGATACAAAAAATAATGGCCCACCCACAAAATCTATAAATCCGATCTCGTGACTTCTTTTCAGGCGTTCTGTTTGAATCATCATCATCCTTGGTCTTGGTAAAGAGCACCAAAGAGAAAATAGCAAAAGTGAGAAACAATGAAGCCGCACAGGCATAATGAACCCAACCTATCGCGTCAATATCCCCAACCTTTGTTGTGGGAAACCATGCCACACCAATAGCAAAGACTCCAGCGCAATTGCCTGCCCAATCATCTCTCCAGTCAAATCCAGTATAGAAAAACATAAAAAGAGCTACAGCACACAAAGCACCAATAAAAACACGGCCCATGGTAGAATAATAATAATGGCTGATAGATTCCCATGAATTACCATCCAAAACATGCGTTCCAATAAGCAGTATAAATGGTAATAAGACACCTATCCATCCAACGGTTTTGCGCAAAGCAAGATAAGAATACGTGTGATCAAGGTACTTTTTAGGAGTAGACATGGTAAGTTAGGTTTGGTTGTAGATAATGGAAGTTAGAAAAACTAACGATAACTAACAACCTCTCATTAATTCAACTCCACCACCACAATCTCATAATTACCTCCTCGATAGGCTGTAATCAAAAGCTTCTTTCCATCTGGCGACCAATTCGGCAAAGTATCTCCTTCCTCATTATAGGTGATTTGTCTCGCATCCGAACCATCTGCATTCATTAAAAAAATCTCAGGTCTACCATCTGGAATGGATTGTGCATAAGCAATTTGTTTTCCGTCTGGTGACCAACTGGGGCAAAAATTATGTGCTGGCCAATGAGTCAGCCTTTTTAAATTCATCCCTTCAATATCCATGGTATAAATCTCATCGTCTTCATTATTGGTTTCATGTCTCGAAAAAAATAACAGTTGAGATCCATCTGGCGACCAGCGAGGATAAAAAGTTCTTAAACCGGTATCCATTATTACATTTTGTTTCCCTCTCTCTACGTCAAGTGTTATCAATTGACTTGATGTTTCACTCATTCTTAGTGCATAGGCAATTGATTTTCCATCTTGTGAGTAACTGGCAAATATCGGAGTTCCTGTCGTATTGGGAATTTCAATTTGTTGAATACTCAGATCAGCCAGTTCAATTTGAAAAAGCTCAAATTTTCCAGACTGATTTGATTCAAAGAGCACATAGCGTCCATTAGGGTGCCAAGAAGGGCGACGCTCATCAAAATTTTCTGTGGTTAATTGTCTTACATGATTTCCATCCGCATTCATTAGGAATACATCCCAATTGCCATTTCTGTTTGACGCAAACAATATCTGCGTCCCATCTGGAGAATAACTGGCATACCGATCATCAGCAGGGTGATTAGTTAAATTATCTTCTTTGGGCTCCTGATAAAAAAGAAATAAAAGACAGATTAAAATACTGTTCATAATTTTCCTAATACTTCATTTATACAAAAAAGATTACAGCAATTAATCAGTCACTGTTTCTAACCATCGAACAGTAAATATTAGGCAATAAAAAACCCTGACGTCCTTTCGGAGCCAGGGTCTTAATTTCTATTAAGTAGTCAGCTTATTTCAACTGATCCACTACTGCTTTGAAAGCTTCTGGGTGATTCATTGCTAAATCAGCCAATACTTTTCTATTTAATTGAATATCAGAGGCAGTCAATTTGCCCATGAACTGAGAGTAAGACAAACCGTGCTCTCTTGCACCAGCGTTGATTCTCTGAATCCACAATTTTCTGAATTCTCTTTTCTTAACTTTTCTGTCTCTGTATGCGTAGTTGAGACCTTTTTCAACGGCGTTTTTAGCAACCGTCCATACATTCTTTCTTCTTCCGAAATAACCCTTGGCTAATTTCAGAACCTTTTTTCTGCGAGCTCTACTCGCTACTGTGTTTACCGATCTTGGCATAATTTTTAACTTTTTTGATTATTGGCGACCTCACTTCCGTCAGATACTTATGAACCAATACTCTGGTGAAAATTTGAACCTAACCTCGTCCTTGACGTGATTAAATGTTTAGCATAGCTTTTACATTAGCTTCATCTGACTTGTGGACTAAGCCCATTTTAGTCAAGTTTCGCTTCTGCTTGGTTTCTTTCTTAGTCAAGATGTGGCTTTTGAAAGCGTGCTTTCTTTTGATTTTACCAGATCCTGTCAGCTTAAACCTTTTTTTAGCTCCTGCTTTAGTTTTAACTTTTGGCATTTGTATATATTGATAAAAAATTAATTCTTCTTTTGAACCTTTGGAGAAAGCATCAAAAACATTCGTTTTCCTTCTAATTTTGGAAGCTGCTCCACCTTGGCATGTTCTTCGAGAGACTGAGCAAATTTCAATAACAAAATTTCTCCTCTATCCTTGAACACAATAGTCCGGCCCACAAAGTGTACATAGGCTTTCACCTTTGCACCCTCCTTCAAAAACTTGATGGCATGCTTTAATTTAAAATTAAAATCATGGTCATCAGTATTAGGACCGAATCGGATCTCCTTCAATACGCTTTTGTGCGCCTTGGATTTGATCTCCTTTTGTTTCTTCTTTTGTTCGTACTTAAACTTAGAATAATCGGTAATCTTACAAACTGGAGGATCAGCGTTAGGTGAAATCTCCACTAAGTCCAACCCCTGATCTTTCGCCATGTTAATGGCTTGTGAAGTCGGATATACATCGACCTTTACATTTTCACCTACCACCCTAACTTCTCTGGCAGTGATTCGATCATTTACTTTGTAGGGTTCTTCGACACGACCTCTAAAGCCACGTCTTTGGAATCTTTGTTTAGCGATTTTTACTTAAGTTTTAGATTAACAAAATTTTTCGAGGTGCAAATATCGACATTATTTATAGAAAAACAATAATGACGCTTTGTATTCACACATTTATTTACATCTATGATCAGTAATTCAGACCATATTTTCAAATATAACTCCTCAGGCCTTATACACCTTATTGTAAAGCACAATTTTTCAAATCAATTTTCACCCCAAAAACAGCGGAAATTCTCCCCCTTTTTACCACTTTTTGAGATTGCTAAAATTAGTTTGGCATTAATACTTTAAATATCTTTCTTTGCACAGATTTTTAAACCAAACAATAATAAAATGTCTGATATAGCACAAAAAGTTAAATCAATTATTATCGACAAGTTAGGAGTAGAAGAGTCTGAAGTAAGCAACGAAGCGAGCTTCACAAACGACTTGGGTGCTGACTCTTTGGACACTGTCGAATTGATTATGGAATTTGAAAAGGAATTCAATATTTCTATTCCAGACGATCAAGCTGAAAATATCGGTACTGTAGGACAGGCTATCGAATACCTAGAAGCGAACGCAAAGTAATTTAAACATACCTAAACAGGGAACTAACATTTATGCAATTAAAGCGAGTTGTAGTTACCGGCATTGGAGCTCTCACACCTATAGGGAATACCGCCGCAGAGTATTGTCAAGGACTTTCTAAAGGTGTGAGCGGCGCTGCTCCCATCACCCGTTTCGACGCGGAAAAATTTAAAACCAAGTTTGCATGTGAAGTGAAAAATTACGACCCGAACGATCACTTTGATCGTAAGGATGCCCGTAAGATGGATCTATTCACACAGTTTGCTCACATTGTAGCAGACGAAGCTGTTTTAGACGCCGGACTTGATCTGGATAAACTAGACAGTAACAGAGCTGGTGTAATATGGGGAGCTGGCATTGGTGGACTGAAAACTTTTCAAGACGAAGTGATGAACTTCGCTGGAGGTGATGGAACACCTAGATACAACCCTTTCTTCATTCCGAAGATGATTGCTGATATAGCCCCTGGTATGATTTCTATTAAGTATGGCTTTAGAGGGCCAAACTTCACTACAGTGAGTGCTTGTGCCTCTGGAACTAATGCCATCATCGACTCATACAACTACATTCGATTGGGAATGGCAGATGTATTTATTACCGGCGGGTCAGAAGCTGCAGTATGCGAATCTGGTGTCGGTGGATTCAATGCATTGAAAGCATTATCCGAAAGAAATGATTCTCCAGAAACAGCCTCAAGGCCATTTGACAAAGACAGAAATGGATTTGTATTGGGTGAAGGTGCTGCGTCATTAATATTGGAGGACTATGATCACGCCGTAGCGCGTGGCGCAAAGATCTATGCCGAATTGATCGGAAGCGGTATGTCAGCTGATGCCTATCATATGACTGCCCCACACCCTGAGGGAATTGGCGCAACCAACGTTATGCTGAATGCATTGAAAGATGCGAATTTAAAGCCGGAAGATGTTGATTACATCAATGTTCATGGTACTTCGACCCCACTTGGTGATGTGAGTGAATCTATGGCAATACAAAATGTATTCAAAGAGCACGCCTACAACTTAAACATTTCATCTACTAAATCAATGACTGGTCACCTGTTGGGTGCAGCCGGTGCCATTGAAGCGGCAGCATGTGTGATGGCTATTCAAAATGGAGAAGTTCCTCCTACCATCAACCATTTTACCGATGATGAAGCATTCGATCCTAAGTTGAATTTCACGTTTAACAAATCCCAAAAAAGAGACGTAAAGGTAGCACTAAGCAATACCTTCGGATTTGGAGGTCATAATACTTCCATCATTTTCCGTAAATTTGAAGGGTAATTTGTAAACTAATTTAAGAGCCGCTGGTATTATTCAGAAACGCTAAAGACCGGAAGTTTGCCGTTTTATTAAAACGAATCATTGGATTTAATCCATCCAACCTGAAATTGTATGCCCTAGCCATGAGGCACAGTTCTGCGGCGCAAGAAAGTCGTAAAGGGTTCTTAGAATCTAACGAACGCCTGGAATATTTGGGAGATGCTGTTTTAGGAATGGCTGTGGCTGAATACCTATTCAACAAATATCCATTTAAGGATGAAGGGTTTCTCACTGAGGTTCGTTCCAGAATGGTCAATCGTGAACATTTGAATCAGCTGGCTCGAAAAATTGGTCTAGCTGATGTCATCAAATACAATGGCCAGCTCAAAGCCAATGGACAGTCATTCAAATCTATTTATGGCGATGCTCTGGAAGCACTAGTTGGGGCAGTTTATCTCGACAAAGGTTTTGCAGCAACCAAACAATTTATCTTCAAAATGTTGATCATCCCACACATAGATTTGGATGAAATCATCAACAACAACACCAACTTCAAAAGTAAAATCATAGAGTGGTCACAAAAAGAAAACAAAGACCTTCGTTTTGAAGTAGAAGAACAAGACAATCAAAAACATTTCAAGAAATTTGAAGCTAAGGTATTTGTGGGAAAGAAGGAAATCAGCGTCGGTCATGGGTTGAGCAAGAAAAAAGCTGAACAGAACGCTGCCGAAAAGTCCTGTCAAGTACTGAAAATTGAATAGAACTTTCGAAATCGACTCATGAGCCATACCCGAATCGCTGGCGCCTGCCTCAACCAAACTCCAATAGACTGGGTCAATAATGTCACCAACATTAAGAATGCAATCAAGGAAGCTCAAAAAGAGCAGGTAAAAATACTTTGCCTTCCAGAACTATGCATTACTGCTTATGGCTGTCAGGATCTTTTTCTCAGCGAATGGCTCATAGAAGAGGCTGTCAATCAATTATTGACCATTGCTCCAATTTGCAAAAACATCGCTGTCGCTGTTGGACTTCCTATCAAACTTGATCATAAAACGTACAACACCACCTGCCTCATCCAAAATGGAGAAATTCTAGGCTTTTATGCCAAACAAATATTGGCCAATGATGGCATTCATTATGAGACAAGATGGTTTTCTCCATGGCCTAGCGGAGTAGAAAAAACTATAACAATTAACGAAAAAAAATATCCTATAGGGGATTTGACCTTTCAAATAGAAGGCATCCATGTGGGTTTTGAAATCTGTGAAGATGCCTGGAACGAGACCAGACCTGCCTGTAGACTCTATGAAAAAGGTGTAGATTTAATCCTGAATCCGAGTGCGAGTCATTTTGCTTTTGGAAAACATAAAGTCCGGGAGAATCTCATTGTATCTAGTAGTCTCAATTTTGAATGTCATTACCTATATACCAATCAGCTGGGCAATGAATCCGGCAGAGTCATTTATGATGGAGATATTATTTTGGCGAGTCATGGGCAGTTATTAGCCACCAATAAAAGGCTCTCCTTTCTCCCCTTCCAATTGATGACTTTTGATATTGACGTCAAAAACAAAAAGTACAATCAGACCGACCATGTAGATGAAATTGACAATAACCGTGACTTTGCCAAGGCCGCCTCTTTAGGCTTATTTGATTATCTCAGGAAAAGCAGAGCCAAAGGCTATTCTTTGTCTTTGAGTGGCGGTGCAGATTCCTCATCTATAGCTGTGTTAGTGGCTGAACTAGTTCGAAATGGGGTGAAAGAACTTGGTGCAGAGTCGTTTACTAAAGCAGTCGGGCAAGAAATTGAGGAGGTTCAGAGTCTAACAGAAGAGGTCGCCGTCAAACACCTGGTAAACAAAATTCTAATCACTGCGTACCAAGGCACGAAAAACTCTTCTGAGGATACTTTGAATTCCGCCAAGTCTTTGGCGGAATCGATTGGTGCCCAGTTCAAACAGTGGACTGTAGATGATGTGGTAGCAAACAATCATGATATCATCGAGCATGCCATTGGTCGGAAGCTGACTTGGGAGCAGGATGATATTGCCATGCAAAATATTCAAGCCCGCACCAGATCTCCATTGATCTGGATGATCGCCAATATTACGGGTACCATTCTACTTACCACCTCCAATCGTAGTGAAGGCGATGTGGGATACACCACCATGGATGGAGACACCAGTGGAAGTTTGGCACCTATTGCTGGAGTGGACAAACCCTTTTTGTTACAATGGCTTAAGTATGCAGAAAAAGAATTGGGTTATTCGGGATTATCTCATGTAAACAGCCTGACGCCTACCGCCGAATTGCGCCCCAAAGAGTATACTCAAACTGATGAAGATGATCTAATGCCTTATCCAATCATGGTTCAGATAGAAAGGCTGGGCATCTTTCAAAGAAAATCTCCTTTAGAAGTATATAAAACGCTGGATCAAGAATTGAGCATTGATTCAGATTTACTAAAAAGCTACATTAAAAAATTCTACAAGCTCTGGTCGATCAACCAATGGAAACGAGAACGTCTGGCTCCATCCTTTCATCTGGATGACTTCAATGTAGACCCTAAAACATGGTGTAGGTTCCCTATTTTATCAGGAAGCTTTTCAGAAGAGTTAAAAGCGCTTGACGAAATTTAATACTTTCTATCTAATACTTCTTTGAGCACCATTGCCTTACGAACACCATCGTAATCAGAAAGCATTTCTTCAATATCTCCAGCCATACCTTCTTCCTCCTCCTCTTCTACAGCAAAGTGAATATCTCTTTGAAATTCTGGCTTTTTCCTTTCCAATGGTTTGTGAGGCACAATATCAATGAAATCATCTTCATCCAGTGCTTCGATGTTTTTCTTTTGATAATCCACAAGCTCCGTAGCCAATACAGGTTCTGGTGCAGGCTTCAGAGGCTCTGCTTTTTCTTCTTTAGTAAAAGCCGGTGTTTGCTCTCCCGTTAGTTCTTTTAGAATATCTTCAAAAGTTGGTGCAGGCTTTTTAGGAGGTTTTGGTGTATCCAATTCCTCGTATTGATCCACTTCAGCCGGAATATCCTGATTTTTCTTCTTGCCAAATAGTTTTGATAAAACGTAAATAGCGCCTAAAACCAAGTAGTACAGTATCGAATCGTCCATGGGTCAAATGTAATTAAAATTCATCGATTGCAGACCATTTTCATCCTGTTGAAAATGTGGTTTAATTGTTAATAAGTTTGATATTCCCTCCGATTGACCTTTCGGAAATAATTCTAAATTTGTTGGTTCTGAAAAAAGTGTATACTGCATGCAACTGACCAAGTTAGAGATTAAAGGATTCAAAAGTTTTGGTGACAAGGTGGTTATCAACTTTGATGAAGGCATTACGGGAATTGTGGGGCCTAATGGCTGTGGAAAGTCTAATGTAGTAGACTCCATTCGTTGGGTTTTAGGAGAGCAAAAGGTAAAGTCCTTGCGATCCGAAAAAATGGACAACATCATTTTTAACGGAACAAAAAACCGTAAACCCACCCAGCTCGCAGAAGTATCTCTTTCATTTAAAAACACAAAAAACCTCCTTCCTACCGAATATTCAAATGTGACTATCACCAGACGATACTACCGCTCTGGAGAAAGTGAATACCAACTCAATGGAGTTACCTGTAGACTAAAAGACATTACCAGTCTATTCCTCGACACGGGTATAGCCTCTAATAGTTATGCCATCATCGAACTAGGAATGGTAGACAACATTTTGAATGACAAGGACAATTCACGCCGTGGATTGTTCGAGGAAGCAGCCGGAATTTCTAAGTTCAAGATTCGCAAAAAAGAAACGCTAAGAAAACTCAATGACACCGATGCCGATTTGGATCGTGTGGAAGATTTGCTTTTCGAAATAGAGAAAAACCTCAAGTCGCTCGAGCGCCAGGCTAAACAAGCTAAAAGGTACTATCAAATCAAAGAAGATTATAAAACCTATAGTGTAGAATTGGCTAAAACCACGCTACAGCAACAAAAAGAGAAACTTGAAAACTTAAAGAAGGCCACTGGAGAAAACAACGACAAAAAAACCAGCCTCAACAAACAGTTGGCTGAAAAAGAAGCTCAAACTGAAAAGTCTAAAGCAGATTTGGTGAGCAAAGAAAAAACGCTCGCCTCCAGGCAAAAAACACTCAACGAACATGTCAACAAAATCAGACAATACGAGAGTGAAAAGAAAATCAAAAACGAGCGCCAACGCTTCTTAAATGATCGAAGTGACAACCTCAAAGAGATCATCGAGCAGGATAGAAAAAGTAGTGAACGTGCCTCATTCTCTATCTCCAGCTTAAGCAAAGAAAAAATTACGTCTGAAAAAATTCTGAGTGAGATTTTTCACAAGCTTGAATCGTTGAAACAAGACTTCGAAGGTGAAAAAGAAAAAAACGAAGCGCTCAAAAATCAAGGAGAAGAGCTCAATCAAAACTTCATCAACAAGAAAGAAGAAGTTTATCAATTGATCAAATCACTTGAAATCAAATCGATTCAAGTAAGCGCACTCAAGCAAGAACTAGAAAAGGCTGCTACAGATACCTCTACAAAGACAGAAAATCTTCAGAATTTCGAAAAACGAATTGGTGAGATTGAATTAGAGAAAAAAGAGAAGCAAGAGCAATACGACTATCTTAAATCCAAAGATGAGGAACTCAAAAATCGAATTGCTCATTCAGAAAAAACGATTGAAGTCATCCGAGAAGAAATGACTCAGGTCAATAGAAAACTGGATGCTTCTCAGAATGAATACAATTTGACCAAGTCTCTGGTTGACAACCTGGAAGGATTTCCTGAAGCCATCAAATTCCTAAAAAAGGAAACCAGTTGGAGCAAGAACGCCCCACTCCTCTCGGATATACTTACTTGTCCAGAAGAATATCGAGTCACGGTAGAAAACTACCTTGAATCGTATATGAATTACTACATCGTAGAAACAGAAGCAGAAGCCTTCAAAGCCATTAACATTCTAAGTGAAGCATCTAAAGGAAAGGCACATTTCTTCATTTTGGATCGTTTTGAGAAATTTAAGCCTACTCAAACGGACTTCATTGAAAATGCTGTAGCTGCTACAGAAGTAGTAGAATACGACCCAAAATACAAGAAGCTCATTGGGTACATTCTCGATAATGTATACATCAGTAGCTTTGAAGATCCACAAGGCACCGATCATCGTGATACGGTTCTCATTACCAAAAACGGCAAAGCCATTGACAGACAATTCAGTATTTCTGGTGGATCTGTAGGCTTATTTGAAGGAAAGAGAATAGGTCGAGCGAAGAATCTTGAAAAGCTTTCCACTTCGATTAAGAAACTGACTACCAAACTCAACGAAGTTAAATCCAACCTGGAAGAAAAAGTCACTGACCTTAACCGACTTAAAGAAAACAACTACGAGGAGCAATTAGAACAAGTACAAATTGAACTGGCACAAATCAAGGAAGAGCACGTGTCCTTTGCCACCAAGCAAGAGCAATTTTCTAACCTACTGACTGAAAACACTAATAAGAGTGAGGACATTCTAGAAAACATCAATGCGCTCAACGAAGAAATAGCAGAACTCACACCAAAAAAGGAAACCGAACAAAAGTTGCTTGACGAACTAGAGCTAAAAAATACGAGTTTCAAAGAAGAATTGGTTTCTTACAACGAGCTCCTCAATGAAAAGTCAGCTGCTTTCAATCAGGAGAATATTCTCTATCATCAGCAGCAAAATAAGGTGGCAAGTATCGCTCAAGAAATCGCTCACAAAGAAGCCAACCTCGATTCGGCCAAGGAACGCATAGAGAAGAATCAATCGGAACTAAAACAGACCGATGAAGAAATTCGACAACTGGTAGAAAAATCCGACTCCAACGATGATCAGCTCATCGAAATGTACGAAGAAAAGGATTCCATCGAAACGGCAGTAACTGAGGCGGAAAAAGACTACTACGCCGAAAGAGAGCTGATAGAAACTGTAGAAAAAGAAGCTCGAGAAGTACAGCGCGAGCGCGAGCAAACGGACATGAATATCATGGAAGTCCAAAACGAGTTGAACGAAACTCGTCTTCAGCTTTCGAGCGTCAAAGAACGACTCTCCGTTGAGTTCAGCATTGACATTGATCAGTTGTTGATCGATGGCAACGAAGATGAAGAAAAGACTTCAGCGCTTAAAGACATGAGCGAAGAAGAACTCCGAGCTCATGTAGAAAAAATGAAAAGTCGCATGGATACCATGGGACCTATCAACCCAATGGCCATGGAGGCTTATGAAGAAATCAAAGAACGACATGATTTCATCATTACGCAAAAGGAAGATTTGCTCAAAGCGAAAGAGTCACTCATGGAAACCATCAGTGAAATCGATGCTGTAGCGAAGGAGACTTTTGTCGAAGCTTTTGAAAATATCAAGACCAACTTTATTCGTGTTTTCCGTTCGTTATTCACAGAAGAGGATCAATGTGATTTGAGGTTGTCAAACCCAGACGATCCTTTGGAATCTACAATTGAGATCATGGCGAAACCAAAGGGCAAAAGACCGTTGAGTATCAACCAGCTTTCTGGTGGGGAAAAGACGCTTACAGCCACTTCACTACTTTTCGCGATTTATCTATTGAAGCCCGCGCCATTCTGTATTTTTGATGAGGTAGATGCTCCATTGGATGATGCCAATATTGATAAGTTCAATAACATCATCCGTGACTTCTCAAGCGAATCTCAGTTTATCATTGTGACGCACAATAAACGTACTATGATCTCCACTGACGTTATTTATGGAGTAACTATGGTTGAGCAGGGGGTTTCGCGTGTGGTTCCTGTAGATCTAAAAGAGTTGGCTTAAAGAAAGTCGCTATTAACAGTAAAAATATCCCTAAGGCCATTATTCCTGAGAGGATAAACAGAGCAAAATAGGGATGCCACCAGCCCAGACCGCTCAATACCAAGATACATTCGGTACTTAAAAAACCGGAAACAATCAGCAGAACTCCAACTTTCGACAATGAATTTTCAGGAATCCACTTTTTGATTAGCAACCAGCAAAGGAAAAAGAAGGTCAGCACTCCGATCAAGCTTAGGTGCATAAAAGCCATCACTATATTCCTACTGAAAAAAGCCAATTCCTTCATTTGAGGCAATACCGAAATGCCTTGCAGCATGGTTTTCAATAAAAAGCTAAAAAATGAAATCAGCAATAAACAACGAACCCAAGAGCTCTTTTGCTTGAATTCCAATTGATAGATGGATAGAGATGTTGGCACAAAATAAACCAGGGCCATTCCTTGAAGTATAGCGGCAATAGCCGCGGGAACTCTCGCCCAATCCGAAAAGCTCATCCCCAGCAAAGACAAACCATAGGCTGGGACTACAGCCAATAACCATAAATAATAAAACCTGTTATTCGCCTTTATGTCAAGTTTAATCCCAGAACGTTCGATGAAAGAATAAAATAGTCCAATAGCCACAAAAACAAACCAACCGTTGTACTGAAAATGCAGGAAGAAATAGATCAGCGCATGGTAAAGCTCAGTTCCAGCCATACCTTTGGCTGACACTACCCCAATAAACCAAGGTGCAATAGACGAAACTATGCCCAACCACAAACCCGTTTTTATCCATTTCAAAGACAATACATGTGGGCCTGTTTTTTCTACGTCGATGAAAAATCTGTACGTAAACCAATAACTCAGCAATTGGAATAAGGAGGAAAATAAAATGGAGAAAAAAGCATAGCCCTGCAATGCAAATGACACAAGGATACCGACTATCACCAAACAGGTCATGCCAATCAACCATTGATACTTGTGTGATTTTATCTTTTGCCTGGGTATATACTCATGAGTAAGTATGACTACGAGCAATGTGTATATCCACCCTTGAAAAGCCACATGAGAATGTGAATGACGCAAATGTTCATAAGAAAAGGGAAGTTGTAAAAAACTAGCTCCACGTAGCAAAGCACCTATTACAGCGATGATTAAGAGAAAAACTAAACTCACTCTACTCCATCGTACAATTTCTGCATATTTTGAATTTGACACCTTCAAAAATATGCGTGTTATGAATCATTACAAAACCAAATTGGCATGAAGTTTCAGCTGAGATGGGATTAGGATATTAAGTGTATTATTCCCTCTTAGCCCTTATTATTCACCATTCAGCTAAATAAATTCAGTAAAATGCTTTTTGTCTATAGTCTTATAAGAACATTTAAAATACGTGGAAAGACAAAAGATGAAGATTCGTTACTTTTTGACCCTTACCTTACTGGTTTTTGCAGTTGTTTCTTGTAGAGAAAAATATACTCCGGCTTCGTACAATGAGGGTATAAATATTACTCCCAAGCCTCTGGCCTTGACTACAAACCAAGGTTCATTTACTATAAATGAATCCACTTCATTTGTAACAAACGGAGATGACAATATCATTTCAATAGCTGACTTCTTTTCTTTAAAACTAAAGCAATCAACTGGGCTGGACCTTATGTCTCAAAGTGAGATCAAGGATAACAATTTCATCTTATTGGCAATAGACCCCGAGCTAAAACTCAATGAAGAGGGGTATACATTGCACTCAACCAATAAAGGCGTTTCAATAAAAGCTACTTCTCCAAAAGGTATTTTCTATGGCTTGAGCACTTTGATGCAGCTCCTACCAGCGGAAGTAGAATCAAAATCATTGATCAATAATGTAGACTGGACAATTCCAGCAGTAGAAATAAAAGATGAGCCTCGGTTTTCCTGGCGTGGTTTTCATCTCGATGTTTGTCGCCATTTCATATCTCTTGATGAAGTAAAGAAGCATATCGACATGCTTTCCATTTTCAAAATAAACAAGTTTCATTGGCATTTAACAGAGGATCAAGGTTGGAGGATTGAAATCAAAAAATACCCTAAACTCACATCCATTGGAAGTACACGAACCGAGGCCGATGGTTCTACTCATGCTGGGTTTTATACACAAGATGAGATCAAAGAAGTAGTGGCCTATGCTGCTGAAAGATACATCGACGTGATTCCGGAAATAGAAATGCCTGGCCATGCTTTGGCTGCTTTGTCCGCCTATCCGGAACTATCATGTAATGAAGGTACTTATACACCAAGAATCATATGGGGAGTAGAAACGGATGTGTTCTGCGCAGGCAAAGAAGAGGTTTTTACGTTTCTTGAAGATGTAATTGAAGAAATCATCCCATTGTTTCCTTATGAATACTATCATATGGGCGGTGATGAGTCTCCAAAAGATCGATGGAAAACTTGTTCCAGATGCCAAAATAGAATGAAGAAAGAAAGCCTGCACGACGAGCATGAACTACAAAGCTATTTCATGGCCAGAATGGAGAATGTCCTCAAAACGCATGGTAAGAAAATGATTGGCTGGGATGAAATCCTTGAAGGAGGAATTTCAAAATCAGCCAATGTCATGTCCTGGAGAGGCGAAGAAGGTGGTATTGCCGCAGCCAATGCAGGCAATGACGTCATTATGGCGCCTGGTGCCTGGATGTACCTAGACAAGTACGAAGGAGATTATAAAATTGACCCTGTAAGTATTGGTGGCCTACTACCGATCGAAAAGGTTTACAACTATGAGCCAATTCCTGCTGATATTGACTCATCGAAAGCTCATCATGTGTTGGGAGCTCAGACTACTTTGTGGTCCGAGTATATCTACCAAGAAGAGTTGTCTGAATACAGAATGTACCCACGGGCACTTGCTTTGGCGGAATTGACCTGGACGGCTAAGGATAAAAAGGACTACACAGATTTTGAGCGACGACTCAACAACCAGATGGTGCGATTGGATGGCCATGACATGGATTATTACATCCCAATGCCAGAAGGGCCTACCTCGCAAATCGCATTCATAGATAGTGCAGTTTTAGAATTTAATACGCCACGTCCGGTAGACCGAATGGTGTACACGACGGATGGAAGCGAACCCAATCTGGCATCGCAGGTTTACCAGAACCCCTTAGTATTCGACACTGACGCGACACTCAAAATTGCCTCCGTATTACCACAAGGTAAAATGAGTAGAATCAGAACGATAGAAGTAGAAAAACAAGCCCTTGCTCCTGCCTTAGAAACAGCGGATGTAAAGCAGGGATTGACCACCAAAACAGCCTATGGCAACTTTTTGAGCACCACTGACCTAGAAGAGGTCGATGAGTGGAAAGAAAAACCATTGGACTCATTGGCTCAAGCTAACACAACCTTGTATTGGGGCTTTGTGATCGATAAAGAGCGATTCAGAGCTGAAATCATAGAGGGCTACATAGACATTCCTGAGGATGGGGTGTATTTCTTTGCTAGCAACCAAGACCAGGTTTGGATCGATGACGATTTGGTGATCAACAACGATGGTTATGTGAAAAGATTCTCTCAAAACGATGGATCAAAAGCCTTGGCCAAAGGACTACACAAATTGAAAGTAATCTATCTCAACAATGTGTACAGAGGTTGGGCTTCGGACTGGAATACCATTGAAGTGCAAATCAGAAAATCTACACATGAAGATTTTCAACCCATTACGGCAGATATGACTTTCACTAAAGGAAATTCAGAATTGCTGACTAGCAACTAAGCAAGCTTCTTCTACTATTTAGCTGCAGGCTCAAGTGCATCAATGATATCCTGCATTTTGTTTCTGGTATATTTACCAGAAGTGGTATAGATGATCTTTCCTTCAGGATCCAACACATAGAAATAAGGCACATCGTTACCATCGAAGTTCAAAGCCTTTTTGTACTCCTTAAGTGTTCCTTTATAAAATAAAACCAAATGTTGAAGCTCAGGGGCTACTGTTTCCTGCACCTTTCTCATGGTACTTTTATAGGCTGCTCGCTTGGCTCCTGTAAACATTGGAACAATGTACATGTTCAGGTCATATTCGAAACTAAAAAGAGCGTTTGGATCAGGCTCTGTCAAGAATTGATTGTACAATGGATTGAACCATGAACCTAAATCTTTCTCTGATTTTTTTGAAAAGGCCAAAGCAATCAAACTGTATTTACCATTGAGATCTGATGGGATATTGACCGTATCATATCTCAGACTCTCTCCTTCCATATCAGGAAAGACATCGCCCACCTGTGCAAAACCGATACTTGCGCTAAATATTAGTAGGACTGCTAGTAAATCTTTCATTGAATTCATCTTTTAGTTGGATTTCACTAATCTAATCATTCCTGTCACTTCTATTAGTAGAATTTAGATATAAAAAAGAGGCAGACTCAAAAGTTAACCGTCATTGCGAACAACTTTTGAAACTACCTCGTCAATTTGAGACTTCTGGGCTTATTTGCTAGCCTTTTCGTCTAGTGCTGGTCTATTATCTCTATTTACTAGTTCCCAAGCGGTATAGAATACCAAACGTGTTCTTTTTAAGTACACCTCTCTTTCTATTTTCTCGACAGTATCTGTTTCTTTGTGATAATCTGGATGAGATCCAGTGGTATAAAAAATCACTGGGATACCATTTTTAGCGAAGTTCCAGTGATCAGATCTGTAATAGATTTGCTCTGGATGATTTTCATCGTTGTAAACGTAATTCAAATCCAAATCAGTATAAGTGGCATTCGCTTTTTCACTAATCTCATGAAGCTCAGTAGAAAGTTTATCTGAGCCCACTAGGCAGACATAATCTTTGCCATTATAGTTCTCTTCATCATTTCTGCCGATCATATCCATATTGAGGTTGGTCACCGTATTTTCCAAAGGAAACACAGGATTATTAGCATAGAACTCAGAGCCTAAAAGCCCCTTTTCTTCTCCTGTAAATGCTAAGAACAACATGCTTCTTCTCGGTCCATTTCCATCAGCTTTGGCCATGGCAAATGCTTCGGCCATTTCCATCACTCCGGCAGTACCTGAACCGTCATCATCAGCACCGTTGAAAATTTTATCTCCTCTTCTACCTAAATGATCATAGTGTGCAGTGATTACCACCAATTCATCTTTCAAATCAGATCCTTCCAAATATCCCATCACATTTTCAGATTTGATTTTTTTCACTTCTTTGTCAACGGAAATCGTAATCTTACCTTTTTTAATTTTTTCAAATCCTGCATTATCGGCTGAGAATGCAATCTGACTTAATTTGTCGTAAGGTTTTCCCATTACTTCTTTCAATAGGCTAGGTGCCAAAAAATACATTCCTAAAAACTCATTTTGCTCTATGCCAGTATCTACTGACATACGCCCTGCTTCAAGATATCCTCGGTAAGATATAAGCAACTGATCCAGTATCTCATCAGTCTCCGTTCGTACAGCGATCAAAGCTTTGGCTCCATTGGCAGCAGCGATTTTGCTAGCTTTCAACGTTGCTCTATAGTTGTTGTCTCCGATCATCAAGACAAACTTTCCTTTCACGTCAAGAGATGCATATCTTTCTGCAGCACCATTTCCTACAAATATCACTTCTTCCATTGATTCTCCTGAAGTCACTCCAGTACCAACGAAGACATTTTTGTTGAAATTTTCATACTTCTGTTTTCCTATTTTTATATAGGCATTTTTCGTTTTTGAAGATACCAAAGGCACATTTTGATAGTAGCTCATTTGATCACCTTGCTTTACTGGCGCCTTCAATCCTAGACTTTGAAAATGATCGCTCAATAATGCAGCAGCCATTCGCTGTCCTCTCTCTCCAGTTTCTCTTCCTTCTAATGCATCAGACGCTAAGATGCCCAATTGATCCATTAGATCTTTCTCCGTAATGGTGTTGGCATATTTTACAGCCAATTCAGATTTTTGAGCCTGAATATTCAGTGCTGCAAGGGTTAATAAACCAAAAAATACTTTTCTCATATAAGTCGATATTTAATAATAAGGCGAAGATATAAAATGCAGATTGTCTGAATTCAAATTTTATACCAGTGGTCAAAACATCATAAAAACGGCAGCGAGTGCTGTCATGAACATGATAAACCATCTATACCCCTGATCGGATATTTTCTTAATCACATGGATACCCAAATAGGCTCCAATGGCTATCATCGGTAGCACCATCAAATCCAGAAGTACGGAATTCAAATCAATAGTTTTCCAGCTCCAGATATGAAAAGGGACCTTAAACCAATTCACTATCATAAAGAACCAGGCAGCCGTGCCTATAAATTCATTCTTTGGCATACGCATAGACAGTAGGTAAAGGGCCATCGTACTACCAGCTAAATTCCCTACCATGGTTGTAAACCCTGCAGCAATTCCAAGGAGCATAGCAAACCACCAATAATCAGGTATTTTATCTTTATTGACGCGTTCCAGCCAAATCATTATTCCTAAACTCAGAAAAATGATCATCCCCATAATGGTCCGAAATAGCTGATCATCTATATAATTGCCTGTCCAGGTGCCTAACAACACCCCAACTACGGCCCATGGAAACAACTTAATCAAGTACTTCCATTCTGCATGACGGTGATAATAAGCCACTCCAAAAATATCTGCCATAATCAGCAGTGGTAACATCAGTCCGCTGGACTCCTTGCCACCAAAAGTTGCAGCCAATAAAGGCACTGAAATCATTCCCATACCATGAACGCCGGTTTTCGACATACCGACCAGTACTCCTACTAGAAGGAAGGTGAAAAAAGAGAAGTACGAAAGCTCGTAGGAAAATAATGTGATCAAATCCTTTTTGCTGCGAATATACCAGATTTGATGTCAACCTTAAGAAAATAGCATTCTCAAGTTATGCTTTGAGAATGCTATTTTAAATATTATTCAGAATTTAAGTTTTCTGCAGGATTGGCACGAGCCGCCTGAACGGATTGGGCTCCGACAGTCACCCACGCGATGAGGAACACGAGAGCACATGACCCAAAGATTAGCCCGATTCCAATATCCGTACGATAAACAAATCCTTCAAGCCATTTACTCATGAGGTAATATCCCAAAGGCACGGAAATCACAATGGCTATGGATAAAAGCTTTGAAAATGAGGAAAACAACATTCTCACCACATTGCTCACAGTAGCTCCTAAAACCTTACGAATACCAATTTCTTTCTTGCGTTGCTCAGCAGTAAAAGAGGCCAAAGCAAATAACCCCAAACAAGCGATGATAATTGCCAATGAAGAAAAGAAACTAAATATGGTTCCCAATCGACGTTCCTCTTCCAGCTTAGCCTGATATTCTTGATCCATAAACGAATATTCAAAAGGCTGACCTGGGGCATGTTTCTTCCATACCTCCTCCACTTTAGAAACTAATCGGAGGGGGTCATCCGATTTGTATCTGATAGCCATAGAATAGTTCGCATCAGTGTTTAGAAAAAACACTAATGGCATTATTTTTTGTTTAAAAGAATCAAAGTAAAAATCTTCAACCACTCCAATAATGGTGATTTTATTCTCTTCTGACACGCGTTTGATCTTTTTCCCTACAGGATCTTCATACCCTAACCGTTTAGCCATGGATTGATTGATCACGACAGACGCAGTATCAATAGCTCTACTATCATCAAAATTTCGTCCGCTCACTACCTTCATGTCCAAAGTAGGAATATAACGATCATCCACTTGCCAAACCTGAGCCGATATAGCATGCTCAGCTCCACTATTCTCCTCTCTATTGAATGGATAATCACTACGGCCTCCACGTGTAGGGAGGAAGAAACTTGCGGTTGCATTTTCTATTTCTGAGTCATTGAGCAGCTCATTTCTGAAAGCGTCAAGCCCTTTTTCCATGGTATAGGTATTATTCACGATCATGACCTGTTCCGTGTTGTAACCTAGACGCTTGTTTTGGCTATAACGCAACTGTTTATACACAACTGCAGTCGCCATGATCATGATGATCGAAATGGAGAATTGAAAAACTACTAATAGATTTCTCAACTTTCCACTTTTCATTCCTGTGCTGAGATTGCCTTTCAATACGGCAATCGGTTGAAATCTGGAAAGAAAAAAGGCTGGATATGTACCTGCTAAAAAACCAATCGAAAGACTACTAACCAATACATATGGCCAAAGATTCAGCACACCAAACAATGGGTCTACAACCTCTTTGCCTGTAAAGGCATTGAAATGAGGCAATACCAAGTACACCATTACAATGGCTAGTGCAAACGAGATTAAACTGATAACCGTGGATTCAGTAAGAAACTGAGCGATCAAAAATCTTTTTCTCGACCCCATTACTTTTCTCATCCCCACCTCCTTGGCTCTGCTGGCAGATTTGGCCGTAGCCAAATTCATAAAATTGATACAAGCCAATAGCAGGATAAACAACCCAACAGCACTGAAAAGGTAGATATTATCTATACTTCCATTGGCTTCGATCTCTGCTCCAAGGTTAGAATGCAAATGGATATCTGTCATGGGCATCAGCGTATATTCGAGTATATTACCTGATGCTTCGAATTCTTCCATCGATATTTGCGCCATTTCTTGAAGTCTAGGACTGAAATAGGTCTTCAATATTTCTGGAAGTTTTCTATTGACCTCCTGATAATCAGCACCATCTTTTAGCAAAAAATAATTAGAGTAGTTATTGGACAACCAGACCGTGTTTTTGCTATGCTCATAGCCCTCCATGGAAAAAAGTACATCGAAATGAAAATGAGTTTGATGTGGTAAATCTTCATATACTCCATCTACCTGATACAAGGTACCGTCACTAGACTTGACCGATTGCCCAACTGGGTTTTCATACCCAAAAAATTTCTCGCTTGTACTCCGAGACAGCAACACAGATTCTGGTTTTTCTAATGCCGATTCACCTCCTCCATGAATAAAATGAAGTTTAAAAATATTGAGAATAGAAGCATCTGCAAAAGCCACATTTTCCTGTTTGATAAAGTAATCTCCTTTTTGCAAAAGCACTGGGACGTTGGTTCTAAATCTACCTGACTCGATAATTTCTGGAACATCAGCTTTTAATGCGTCTTTCATTGGAGCAGGAGACTGCGCCATTCTAAATTCGTTGCCATTGAATAGCACGTGCGACGAAATCCGGTAGATGTTTTCATGATTATCAAAGTGCTTGTCGTAGTTGAGCTCATCTTTAATGAAAATTCCGATAATCAGACAGCAGGCGATGGCTATGGCCAATCCGGAAACATTGATAATAGAATAAAATCGCTGCTTTTTTAGATTGCGAAAAGCAATCAGAAAATTGTACTTGAACATAATTGTGATATTTGAGTTTTGACTTTTCTTTATTGCAAAAGGTCGCAAGAAATTCAGCACTTGAAACCAGTAAATTGACGCTGAAATCCACTTTCCTTTCGTTGAGTAGTTTTTTTGAAGATGTTCATATAGATCACCCTGTATCTCTTCGAGTAAATAATCCTTACAGAATAACTCCAATAAGCGATCGGCCCACTTAGGCGGCTGAACATCCATCATCAAACAGTTTTAATAGCGTACTGCTCCCAAAGGTTTACTCTTAAATCACGAGATAATTCAAGTGCTTTTCTTCCCGCAGTAGTGATTTCAAAGATTCGCTTTCTTCTTCCCCCTCTTTCCTTGGTGGCGCCTCCTAACTTGGAGTTGAGGAGTCCTTTTTCTTCGAGCCTACTGAGTACTGCATGCACAGCACCTATTGTGGTACTCCGTCCTGCTTGCTCTTTGATTAACTCCATAATAGCCAGTCCGTAGGCCTCTTCACCAGCGATACCCACAATGAGCAAAACAATCTCTTCAAATTCACCAAGATTCGATCCTTTCATAAGCTTCTGCAGTATTTTGTTCTACAAACATAGAAGATATTACGATAGTTTAAAATTATTTGTTCTACAAATACAGAATTAATCAAAAAAAAACCGCTATACATCTCTCGATTTGTATAACGGTTCAAACTAATCAACTAATTTCTATTACAAGCTTTGTTCTAATAATCGTACATTTTCAAATAAAATATTGTTCTCCAGATGAATATGTCTATGCAAGTCATTCACAAACTCCTCTAATTTTGCAAAAGCAACCTGATAGGTATTACAAGCATCCTCAGGTGGTGTAAAATTGCTTGACAAAGCTGCGATTTGTTTGAATGCATCTCCTTCAAAGTCATGCTCGCCTTCCATGGCTTGTATTGGGTTAGAAATGCTTCCGAATGGGAAAGGAGGCATAGGTTTATTGTGCAACTTAGCTTGCTCGATATTTTCTATGGCAGGAAATAAGATCAACTCCTCCTTTTTCATATGATCATACAAGGCATCCGTTGCTTCCTCGAAGATCTCTTTGATTTGAATCAATTCAGGATGTCTCTCTCCATGTACATTGGCGATTTTACTCAACAATTGAAATAGATAAGGCACCGTATCTTCAATATACGCATGATGGGTCTCGACTATATGTTTGATAAGCTGTGTATTGGTCCATCCTTCGTAGGAAATGGAACCGCTTTGCTGTTCATTTAGTGAATTAAGCTCTTCCAGCACACTATCCACATTCAACCCACTTTTTTCGCAGGCCTCAGATAATGGCACCTTTCCTCCACAACAAAAATCCAACCCATTGGCGCTGAAAATTTGTGCGGTTCTAAAGTCTTGTTTTACAATACTAGCTATTGTTTCTTGTTTATTGATCTGCATGATTTCCCTTATTTTTGACCAAAATTAACAAGGCGAAAGAATCGATTTTATGACCCAAATCATAAGAGAAAAAAATGATTGACCCAAGTATATTACAAGAGGCTGGAGCAAAGAAAATACATCTGAAAAAAGGAGAATGGGTTTTCAGACAAGGAGATCACGCGCTCAACTATTTCCAACTAATTGATGGTCAGATCAAGATGAGCAATTTCAGTGAGCAAGGACAGGAATTTGTTCAAGGGCTATTCACCGAAGGGCAGAGTTTTGGAGAACCTCCATTATTCGTTGACGTCACTTATCCAGCCAGTGCTCTGGCAACTACAGATAGTAATTTGCTAAAACTCGGAAAGGATAAATTCATGGACTTGCTGCTGGCCAACCCTTCAGTAAATCTGGAGGTTTCTAAAAACCTCGCCAAGCGACTTCACTACAAAGCAGTAATGGCAACAGAAATATCTAGCCACGATCCAGAACATAGAGTTTTAACGCTTCTAAAATATCTGAAAGCAGAAATGAACCTAAATACGGATGAACTGTTTGCCATTGAGCTCACTCGTCAGCAAATAGCGGATATGACTGGCCTGAGAGTAGAAACAGTTATTCGTGCAATAAAGAAAATGGAATCTGAGGGTATACTCATCATAAAAAACAGAAAAGTATATCTATAGTTTTAACTAATAACGAGGTGACTACTCTTGCTAAAGGCAAAATAATAAATATAATTATTTCAAGATGAAATTTTAAGTATACTTGAACTTTCACGGAAAATCTTAGTCCCATCCTATTCTTTATTGAATATTATTATTTTTACCTAGTGGCAATAGTTATGCAATGATTAGGATTAATCAGGACATCAAGTTCCACACAATAGCCGGCTAAACTTATCAAATAAGCAATCGACAAATTGCATTTTTATCATTTAAGCAAAAGCAAATAAAAACTTTTCAGCTATGACTACTGTGTTTAGAACCCTAAGAGATGATGAAATCGAAATTGTAATGAACGCTCCAGCCATGGTCGCTATGCTAATTGCTGGCGCAGACGATGATGTGGACAAGGATGAAATTGCAGAAGCCATTCATTATGCAACTACAGCTAAGCATCGGTATGATAAACTTGGTGAGTATTTTGAAGATATTGCCAGTCAATTCGAAGACATATTCAAAAATTATATTTCTGATTTACCAACTGATTTGGATACCAGACAACACACGATCACTTCGTATTTACGTCAGCTAAATGGTATACTGCCTAAGGTAGACCCTGAAGTGGCTAAACAGGTGCATCAATTTTTACTTGATTTAGCAAAGGTAGTTGCTGAGGCCTCTGGTGGTGTTTTTGGAATTAAAAAAATTAGCAAAGCAGAAGCCCAATGGTTGCCACTAGACATGATTGACAAACCAGCGGATTACGAAATGATGTAATTCTGTACAAAAAAAACATGAAGCCAGATTCAGCAATTGAATACTGGCTTTTTTTATGCCCATTTGCAACTATTTGAGTGGAGTGATGATCTATAGTCTAGATATAACCAAAAACTCAACTCATGTTTAAACACAACCTCATTCTGACCATTCGGAATTTTAAAAGATTCAAAAGTTCCTTTTTCATCAACCTGATTGGATTATCAACCGGATTGGCTTGCACTATGTTTATCTACCTGTGGGTGATTGATGAAATGAATACTGATAAGTACCATGCCAAAGATGAACGACTTTTTCAAGTCATGGAACATCAGCAATATGCCAACAATATTATGACTACCTGGTCTACTCCTGGGATCCTGGCTGAAACCCTCAAAGAAGAATTTCCAGACATTGAATATGCAGCAACAACTACGTGGGTAAATAAAATGACATTGACCTTTGAAGATAAAAATCTGAAATCAGAAGGATGGTATGTAGGTTCGGATTTCTTCAACATTTTTTCTTATGATCTAATCTCGGGTTCTCCTGATCAGGTTCTCCTGGACAAAAACCAAATTGTCATTTCTGATGTTCTCGCAGTTAAAATGTTCGGCACGACAGAAAATCTCATTGGCAAATCATTACAGTTAAACCATGACGAATCATTTCTGATATCAGGTATATTTAAAAAAATGCCTCCTACATCAAGTACCATTTTCGACTTTGTACTTTCATTTGAAAAATTTAAAGAAGATAATGTTTGGGTTACTCATTGGGGCAATAATGGACCTCGTACTTACATCACCATACAAGAAGGAACAAGCGAAGAAATTGTAAACAACAAAATTGCACCATTCATTAAGACAAAAAATGAAGACACCAATGTGACGCTTTTTCTCAAAAAATTTTCAGATAATTATTTGTATGGGAGATATGAAAATGGGCATCCTGCTGGAGGAAGAATAGAATACGTCCGGTTATTCTCGATCATCGCTGTATTTATATTGCTTATCGCTTGTATCAACTTCATGAACTTATCAACAGCTAGAGCCTCTCGAAGAGCCAAAGAAGTAGGTATTAAAAAAGCAGTTGGCGCGCCCAAATCCACCATCATCTCGCAATACATGATTGAATCTTTAATCATGTCTATGATTTCATTCACCGTTTCAATCGTGATTGTCTTCTTACTGCTTCCAAATTTCAATGAGATCACAGGAAAGGGAATTTCCAATTCTTTTGATCTGAATGTGATCTTAGTATTTTTTGGATTAACCATTATTACAGGAATAATCTCTGGCAGTTATCCAGCAATCTATTTATCTAATTTCACAATAGTTAAAGTTCTCAAAGGAGAAATGAAAGGTTCTCTAGCTGAGCTTTGGGCTAGAAAGGGCTTAGTGATTTTTCAGTTCACTCTATCCATTATACTAATAGTATCCGTGATGGTCATTTATAAGCAAATTGACTTCGTACAATCCAAAAGCCTCGGTTACAACAAAGACAATATGATCTATTTTGACCAGGAAGGTAAAGTGGAAAGCAATGTGGAGACTTTTCTTACTCAACTAAAATCTATACCCGGCATTGTATCTGCCACAAGCACCGGCCATACGTTACTTAATAGAAACAACAACACCTCTGGTCTGGAATGGAAAGGCAAAGACCCTGAAGCCAATATACTTTTTGAGAATGTTAGAACGAACTATGATATTTTTAAAACACTAGATATCACATTCAAAGAAGGAAGGGCCTTTTCCCGATCATTTGCCACGGATACTTCGAAAATCATTTTCAATGAAGCTGCAATCAAAGCGATGAATATGGAAGATCCTATTGGAAAGACGATTACGCTCTGGGAGGAGAATAAAATGGAAATTATTGGCGTAGTGAAGGATTTTCATTTTCAGTCATTGCACAATGAAGTGAAACCTCTGTTTTTTATACTTACTCCTGAAAACACTTGGCACATTATGGCCAGAATTCAGGCAGGAACAGAAAAACAGACACTAGCCGAATTGAAGGATTTTTATGAAGAATTCAATCCGGGCTTCGCATTTGAATACTATTTCATGGATGATACTTACAAAGCCCACTATGAAGCAGAACAACGAGTATCTACTCTTTCTAGATTTTTTGCTGGAATGGCTATTGTTATTTCCTGCCTTGGATTATTTGGGTTGGCTAGTTTCACAGCAGAACGCAGACAAAAAGAAATTGGCATCAGAAAAGTATTAGGATCTAGCGTTTTCAATATTGTATATCTGCTATCAAAAGATTTCACAAAACTGGTAGGTCTATCCATTCTATTAGCACTTCCTATTAGCTATTTCCTTATCAGTGACTGGCTAGATCAGTTTGCTTTTCGGATCAGTCTGGAAATATGGTTCTTTATCGGCGCTGGACTACTGTCTATGTTCATCGCATGGCTAACGGTTGGTTCACAAGCATTGCGTGCTGCTCAAATCAACCCAGCGGAGTGTTTAAGAGACGAATAAAGATTTTTGATTGATGGTTATATAGAAACGGCTGCCTATGGCAGTCGTTTTTTTTATTACACTATATATTTGTTGAAAACTGAAAGCCTATGTCATACGATGAACCAGTGATGAAACAACTCCTTCGATCAATTCCTCAGGTCGGAAAAGTAGAATGGATTGGAATACGCCAGGAACGTAAGGCAACCCCTACAGCGGTAGAGCACGTGATAGCTAAAAAAAAGACTGGTTTAGAAGGTGATCATTTCAAAGGAAGCCTCACTGGAAAAAGACAAGTGACTTTGATTCAAAAAGAACACTTAGAAGCTGTAGCGTCTATCCTCGGTAAGGACAGCATTGACCCGGTGCTTACTCGTAGGAATATTGTTGTCTCAGGCGTCAACCTACTTTCTTTTAAATCCCAAAAATTTAAAATCGGAGAAGTTACACTAGAAACATCAGGAATATGTGCACCCTGTAATCGAATGGAAGACAATCTGGGGCACGGTGGTTATAACGCTATGAGAGGACATGGCGGAATTACAGCAAGAGTAATTTCGGAAGGAGAAATCAAGATTGGCGATAAGGTTTTGTTAGCTTAGAATTTCCACCATTCATACTCGTTCAACATCAAAGCAATCAACTTAAATATATAAATATTTCAATATATAATTTCAGTATTAACTGATTATTAGCACCTGAAATATAAATAAACGAATAGTATACCGCATTCGTCGAAAACGATAGCCTTTGCTAATTATAGCTATTACTTTACTATTTCCAATCCCCCACTTTATCCCCTTTTTTGTTAATACAAAGTATATTTAACAGCTATGACTATAGATCATTCTTCGGAGAAAAGGGCCATGGTGAGGATGCAACAAATCTTTGATTTGTTTACCGAGCTTTCTGCCGATCAATCTTATCATTTTGACAAAGTACTCAAAAGGGCTACCGAGCTAGTTGAAATGGACATTGGAATCATCAGCCATATTGACAATAGTAAATATGAAGTACAAGAGGTGTATTGTACGGGAGAGAATGTGATTGAAAAAGGACAGTCATTCAGTCTAAACGACACCTACTGCAGCCTCACTTACGCCAGCAACAACATTGTGGATCTTAATCACATCGGTGCGTCAGAGCACTGTAGCCATCCTTGCTACCAGAACACAGAGTTGGAAGCATATATTGGGGTGCCAATCGAGGTAAGTGGTAAGAAATATGGCACGCTTAATTTCTCATCGCCATCACCACGAAAAAATCACTTCAATCAATTCGATAGAGATTTTGTTTTGTACTTAGGGCAGTGGTTGGGTCAGCATATTACCAGATTAGAATACGAAAAGAAGTTGAGTGAAAAAAACATACAACTCCAAGAACTTCTCGATGAACGCGAAAAATTAAGTTCCATTCTAATTCACGACCTCAAGGCACCTTTAAACAATTTAAGTGGTCTTTTGGATATCTCTGAGTCTATGACCGATGAGCATGTGATTTCAGACATGATGAAAGACTCATTGAATCGAGCCTTTGGGTTGATTAAAGATTTGCAGGAAATCAATCAGTTGGAACAAGGATTGACCAAGTTTCAACCTACCATATTGAACGGAGTTGAAATTGCAGAAATCATTATTGGCCAATTCATTAATGCTTCACAACAGAAAAATATTAATCTGGTTCTTTTGAGTATTGAAGAATTGATACCAGTGGAATCTGATATGAAATTGCTCTGTCGATCATTAAACAACCTGGTTTCTAATGCGATCAAATTCTCGAATGCAGATTCTACTGTAGAGTTGAGTGTATTCCAGGAAAATGATCAATTGCACTACAGAGTCAAAGACCAAGGGCCTGGGATCAGTCCCGAAGATCAAAAGAAGCTCTTCAAAAGGTTTCAGCGGCTTTCTGCAAAACCAACAGCCAATGAACACTCTTCTGGACTTGGCTTATATATTGTCAAAGAAAACTGTAAAATCTTAAAAGGTGACATAGCAGTAGAAAGTAAAGTTGATCACGGCACAGCGTTTACGTTGTCTATTCCATTAAAAGTGCAAAACAATTAGCGACAGCAAATACATGCCATCGCTAAATCAAAAATCAAGTCACTAAACTAACTATGCTAAAATATCTTCTCGAGTGACAGGGAGTTTTCTGATACGTCGGCCAGTAGCATCATAAATAGCATTGAGCACTGCTGGAGCCAATGGCGGTGTAGCTGGCTCTCCTAAGCCAGTAGGAGGCTCCTCACTCGGCACAAAATGCACTTCAATTTCCGGTACTTCATCTATCCGAAGTAATTTATTATTATGAAAATTGCGCTGCTGGACAACGCCATTTTTGATATCAATCCCACCATATTTCAGTGCAGACAATGCCCAAATTATACTTCCTTCCACTTGCCCTCGTCCAAAATGTGGATTGACTACGATTCCACAGTCTAATACACTCGTAATCTTCTTTATACGAATCCCCCAGTCGGAATCGTCCTTTTGTACTTCCACAATATGCGCACACACTGTACCAGCAAAAAAATCTTCCATGGCAAAACCTCTGCCTGTTCCTGGAGAATTCGCTCTTTCCCAAAATTGATTTTGTTCTACATAGTTGAGTACGCTTCTATAGTTTTTCCTCAGCGTAGTTCGAAACTCCTTTACCACCTCATCAAAGGGCTTTTGCCCTTCACGTGTTGGCCTATTGAACTTGACTGTTTCTATCTCCTTTGCCAGTAGTTCTTGTCGCAAAGCGATCGGATCTTTGTCTAATGCAATGGCCACCTCATCTATGAAGCACTCTTTGCCCATGGAACTAGAGTGAACCTGTACACTTCTCCAGGCTCCCTGATGCACCAGGCCATCTACCGCATTGAGATACGTATCCATATGCTCGACATAGTAAGGATGTTCCCATAAGTGATCTCCCGAACCGTAGTCCACCGTCTTAATAAGTTTTACTTGCATGCCTGCCAATTGACCCTCCTTGAGTAAAGCACTAAATCGCGATTCTTGAAAAGGGTGAAAATAGTCGTGTTGGATACCGTCCTCTCTGGACCATGTCAGTTTCACCGGCTTTTTAATTTGTCTAGATATATAGGCGGCTTCAATAGAAGTGTCTGGATAATATCTACGACCAAAAGAGCCCCCTGAATTTTGGGTATGCACCTCAATTTTATCTTCTGAAATATCTACTGCCTTAGCGACATTCAGCACAACGCTACTGGCATTTTGCGCACCTACCCATATCTGACACTTATCACCATCATAGTGAGCGGTGGCATTCATGGGCTCCATCAACGCATGCGCCTGATGCGGGTTGATATAGGTGGCTTCAATCTCACGATATCCATCCTCCTCTTTCAGCTTTTGATAGTTTCCTTGGGTATAAACAGGCTCTTCAAACTGCTCTCCAGCTTTGCTAAAAGCGTCTTCTAATTTCTTGTTGTTATTAGCTGCATTTTCTCCTAAATCCCATTCCACTTTCAATGCCTTTCGACCCTTGAACGCCGCCCATGTAGAGTTGGCTATCACCACCACCCCTTCCTGTATATGATTCATATCTTCTGCAGGTTCCAAGGCGGGCAATGCAAAGACCTGAGTCACACCATTGACCTTCAACGCCTCGGTGTCATCAAAGGCCTTGAGTTTACCTTTATAAACCGGGCACTTCTCTATGGAAGCATAAACCATGTCTGGCAAGTCTACATTGATGCCATAATTCGCTCCGCCGGCTACAACCTTATCAGTGATCAGATTACGAATGGGTTGACCCACAATCTTAAAATCGGCTGGTTTCTTAAACTCTACTTCCTCCGGCGCTTCAAGTTTAGAGGCGGCTTCAGCCAACTCGCCAAAACTTAGTTTTCTGTTAGTTGCGGTTTCTTTCACCCATCCTTCTACTACTTCCAGTTGATCAGCTGATATCTCCCACTGATTAGCAGCCGCGGTCTTGAGCATCTCGCGGGCAGTAGCACCCATTCTCCTCATCAGATCCCAATGGTCTTGTATGGTACCACTTCCACCTGTGGTTTCACGTATCACACCGATATACTTCTTGTCATAACCAGCCCGATTCACTTTTACCTTAGACCAGTCTGCTCCGAGTTCTTCTGCAAGTATCATAGGCAAGCCCGTTCCAGAACCTTGACCCATTTCATGGGCCGTCAATTGGAAAATGACATTACCATCCAGATCAATACTCAGAAAATGATTCAATTCAGAAAAACCACCTTCACTTCCTGACTGTACCAATTTAGCCATTCCAGGCACAGACATGGCTAGCATAAAACCTCCACCTGCTAATGAGCTGACTTTTAGAAATTCTCTTCTACTTGTTTTCATGACTCTTGAGTTTTGGCCGCTGTTTGAATCGCTTTCATTATTCTCGGATAAGTACCACACCGGCAAACATTGCCTTTCATGGCTCGATGAATCTGATCTTCGCTGGGCTGAGGAATACGCTCGAGTAAAGCAACCGCAGACATGATTTGTCCCGTTTGACAATAGCCACACTGTGGTACATCAATCTCCTTCCATGCTTCCTGCACCGGGTGATTTCCCTTTTCAGATAATCCTTCTATGGTAATCACCGACTTGCCTTGTAATCGCTCAATAGGTATTACACAAGAACGCACCGGCGTGCCGTCAATATGTACGGTACAAGCACCGCATTGGGCAATACCGCAGCCGTATTTGGTTCCATGAAGTTTCAACAGGTCTCGCAAGACCCATAACAAAGGCATATCAGCATCGGCTTCTATACTTTTTGATTGTCCATTAATGTTGAGTTGATATGTAGGCATATTATTTTTTTGATAGTTGAGGTGATAGTGTTACAAAATCAGCTTCATTACCCCAGGCGTTCTGGATGTAATTGATTACTTCGATGGTTTCCTTTTTGGAAATTGGAATAGCCAGCATACCGCCATTACCAGGAGATCCTTTTTCTATCAGGTACTTTGCTCTTTCTGTGAAGTCTGAAGCTATAGATTCACGCGTGAGCGTTGGGTAAGTTCCTCCAAGCCCCTTACCATCCGCTCCATGACAGCTCAGGCAATTCGCCAGATAGACCTCTTGCCCTCTCGCCCATTCCAGCTGTTGCTCATCCGACAAGCGACTGCAAGCACTAACTCCCCAGATACAAGCACACAGCGTCACTATTTTGAGTTTTGATATCATCTTTCGGTTCTTTTTTAAATAAGCTAACGAAAAACGTAATTGGAATGTACCCAGTCACTACGTACGACAGGATTAGGACGATCAATGACAACTGACCTACAATCCTCCAAATCGCACACTGATTGCACGAATATGAACATATGCTCACATATTGAAAAATGCTATCTGTCTGATAATCTATGAATTACCGTATCGGCACGTATTTTGGCACAATGGAGGAAAAACCAAGACATGCTAAAAAATTACTTTAAAATTGCACTTCGCACACTGATCAAGAACAAGACCTACGCTTTGATTAACATCCTGGGTCTTTCTGTTGGGATAACTTGTGCATCGCTCATCCTATTTTATGTAGAAGATGAATTGACTTATGATCAATTTCATAGTCAACATGAAAATATTTATCGCATAGTTGAATCAGACCACTCTGACCCCTCAGATGTACAATATTATGGTCAAACCTCACCAGGTGTATCAAATGCCATGCTCAGCGATGTTCCAGGAATAGATGATCGAACCAGAGTTTTTCAACCTGGAGGGCATATTGACATATTATGGAAAGGAGATAAAGAGCAAGTCCGTGACTACCTAATTGCTGATCACAACTTTTTTGATTTTTTTGATTTTGAATTTATCGCCGGCAACAAAGAATCAGCGCTCAAGGATAAAAATTCGATTATACTCACTGAAAGCGCGGCAGAGCGGTTTTTTGGCAAGGAAAATCCTATAGGCCAGACCATGAAGTGGACAGAACTTCATGATGTAAAAGTTACAGCCGTTCTCAAAGACCTTCCTGATAACTCTCACCTTCAATTCAGCGTTCTGCTTTCTTTTAATACTATTCAAGAAGAAGATGGTGGTGACGAATACCTCAGCAGCTGGAGAAGTTATGGTGCGCATTCTTATGTGCTACTCAATCCATCTACTCATGTACAAGCGGTAGAGGATAAATTTCCGGAATTAGTTACCAAATACGACAAAAGAAATACGCCCGAAGAAAGAAAATTCAGTCTTCAAAAAATGGAGGAGATATACCTCGATTCAGAAGACATCCAATATGGCATCACTGAAGCTAAGGGCAATGCATTCTACATAAAGTTATTCGTTGGCATTGCGGTCTTTATAATGATCGTTGTTTGCATCAATTATGTAAACCTGTCAACAGCCAAGTCTACTCAACGAGCCAAAGAAATAGGACTACGCAAAGTCAGTGGCGCCAGCAAAAAGCAATTGATCTCTCAGTTTTTGATTGAATCCATCGTTTTAGCTTTTTTCTCTTTCTTATTTTCTGTTTTGTTGATAGAAATCCTTCTGCCATATTTCAACGAGGTAGCCGGAAAAACTTTCGACCTCAACCAAGAAAATATCCTCAACATATCTTTAATTATTTTCTGCATCACCTTGTTTCTCGGAACTGCCTCGGGCTTTTATCCGGCCTTGGTGCTTTCTAAGCTACAACCCGTAGCCAGCCTTAAAGGTGAAGTAAAAACCAATTCTATGAATGTAAGGAGTTCGTTGGTTGTAGTACAATTTGCCATTAGTATAGTGATGCTTGTAGGGGCCATTGTTATTTATCAACAAATGAAATTTATAGAAAACAAGGCGCTTGGATTCGATCAGGAAAACATGCTGGTAGTGGATATAAATTCTGGCAATGTTCGAAGAAACTTTGAAGCCATGAAATCCCAATTGGCACAAGTGCCAGGTGTAGAAAAAGTGGCTACTTCTTCTCGCGTACCGGGTGAATGGAAAAACATAAGTAGAGTCGACTTCAAGTCACATCAAGCCAGTCAGGATTCAGTCAATTCCTACTTTATGTGTTTTGATGAACAAATGCTGGACACCTACCAATTCGAATTGTTGGAAGGATCCAACTTCACAGGAAACAAAGTTACTGATTCTACGAAGGTGATTTTGAATGAAGCTGCCGTCAAAGCGATGAACTTAGAAAATCCGATAGGACAAACCATCTATCTATCTGCCAGAAATTCTGGCCCGATGCAAATCATAGGTGTGGTGAAAGACTTTCATTATCAATCCCTACATAATGACATTGCGCCTATCGCCTTGGGCTACTGGGCCAATCCGGTCACGGCCATAGACTACTTTTCATTGAAGCTTAACACCTCGAACTTCAGTGAGACATTGGCCGGAATAAATGCTGTGCATGACAAATTTGACACAAGCACATCGATGGAGTGGCATTTCCTCGATAATCAAATCAACAACTTTTATGTCAACGACCAACGCATTGGTCAGCTCTTTGGAATTGGCGCTGTGATTATGTTGATCATTGCAGGCTTTGGTTTATTCGGCATCACGTCTTACATGATCGACAGACGCAAAAAAGAAATTGGGGTGAGAAAAGTCCTAGGGTCCACTGGCATACAGCTGGTTGCCTTACTCTTCAAGTCTTATGGCAAACAAGTACTCATTGCTTTTGGTGTAGCAGCACCGTTTGCTTACCTGTTCGCCAGCGAATGGTCGAGTCTTTTCACCTATAAAGAAACTATATCAGTAGTAGTTTTTCTTGTAGCCGGTTTAGTTGTAATGCTGTTCACTTTCCTCACGGTGAGTTACAGGGTGATCAACGCCGCCAGGCTAAACCCTGTAGATGTACTGAAAGACGAGTAGTTGGTTCTCCGTCTCAGTAGCAAAAAACTATAGGTCATTTACTCAAATTGATAATTCAGACGAAAGCCAAGCTTTATCTGAATAGAACCTACCATCCGAGTCGCCGCTAACGACAAAGGGTGGTAGGTTTTTTTTGATTACAGATCAAAGACCATCAAACAATTCATCAAACAACCGCTTGACCTGTATGTCCTGCTCGGTTGCATTTCCTAATGCGACTGAAATCTTCTAGGGCATTTCAAATGCCGGAAAGAACAATCGCAATTCAATTGCGATCGAGCGAGAATCGTGTAAATTAAATAAGACTTCTCTTATTACTAGGATGTTGTAAACTTCAATTTTATTTAATGTTAACTAGCTCATCAAACAACCGTTTAACCTGTAGATCACCAAATCCATAGATACTTTCTCTTTTGTTGAATTCTTTGAAAACCGGGCCAAATTCCTCAGTTTGTAGTTCGTTTATGATCTGCTTGAGTGACTCTTTGGGTCTGCCCAAACTTCCCTCCTTGGGTAACCGATCCAGATGTGCCTGAATGGCTGCAGGGATAAATGGAAAGTCAGTTTGAAGTTCCTGCCCAACGCTTACTAGCCGATCAAGATCATCGGCTCTATATGCTTCCCACAGTCCGGCCAAGTCAGGTAAAGCATCTATCTGAACCCGGTCAGCATAAGCCTGTGCTAGCCCTTGCTGATCCAGTGCGGCAAACCCATATGGGGTATGAACTTCGGGCCTGATCAAAAAGACATCAGCTTCTTTCACCAATTGCTGTAACACATGACACACAAACCAAAAGTTGACCTGACAAAACAGGTCGTCTTCAAACCAGAGATTGATTTCTGACCCATTGGAAATAGCCTTAATCTTCTCAAACTCATTTACGGTCAGATTTCGGTAGTCTTCGACAGTAATATCCCCATAAGTCTCTGATAAATACTTCGCCCGCACCTGAAACAGCTCTTCCAGTGTTTGGCTTTTTACGTCACCATCCACCAGGCATTCGCGTGCTACCAATAGCTCTCCTTTGATGTAATTGGGAAATTGCTCCTTGAGTGCGTCGCCGTTGAGTATGTGGTAGGTTATCATGGTTTTCTAAAAAATTAGGTCGTTTCAAAAGTTTTCAAACCGTCATCGCGAGTGCAACGAAGCGATCTTAAAGCTCAAAGACCGAACGTATTTTAAGATTGCTTCACGTTGTTCGCAATAACGTTAACTTTTGAAACAGCTTCATCTACGACAAGATTTTACTTCTTATTTTCACCAAAAGACTTGTTCGGATACTCAGGTACCGGAGGTACATCTCTTGGATCTTCCTTGATCAGCTTTTGCAGATGCTCTATGGCGGCATCCAACTGTGCGTCCTGACCATTGAACGTAGCGTGAGGCAGATTGTCTAACTCCACATCCGGCACAAAACCGTGTCCTTCGATCACCCATTCGCCTTTTTCATTATATACACCAAACATCGGCGCTCTGGCATAGCCGTTGTCACTCAGACGATTACCGCTATGCAACCAGATCTCGCCTCCCCAGGTTCGTGTACCTATGGTCACGCCCATACCTAACTCTCTAAATCCTTCAGCAAAGGCCTCGCCGTCGGAGTACGTATTTTCATTCACCAATACTACCATGTGCCCTCTAAAAGCGTACGGCATATTCCAGTAGGGCTCCCCATTTCTAGCTTTCCAATACATCCATGCTTTTCTTAGCAGTTTCTCAAGAATGAAGCTGTCAATATTTCCACCAAAATTATATCGCACATCTATGATTAATCCCCGTTTGTTGAACACTGGATAGAATTCACGATAGAACTGACTCAAATCACGACTTCCCATAGCACGCAGGTGCAAATAGCCGATTTCGTCATTTCCTTTCTCTTCTACTTCCAGTCGTTTAGCATATTCCCAATCTCTATATCGCAGGCTGTATTCATCAGAAATTGGTTTTACAATAATATCTCTGGTGTCTGCTCCTCTTTTCAACGTCATTCGAACTTGCTTGCCTTGTTGGTTTCGGATCAACTCACCCATATCCATGGCCGATAAAGCCGCTCTACCGTTCACGTTGGTGATTACATCTCCCACGCGAACATCCAAATAGGGGTCGTCCAAAGGCGATTTTTCATTTGGGTAATCAGGGTCCACTTGGTAGATATAGTCGATTCTGAATCCTTGATTCACTTCGTCTCTACTAAACTCAGCACCCAAGCTCGCAACCGAAATATCTTTATTATCCAACCTCCAATCTCCTCCTCGCACACTGGTGTGCAAGGCTGAAAGTTCTCCCACAAACCGTCCAATCAAATCTGATAATTCTTGTCGAGTCGTCACTCTTTCTACCAATGGCAGATACTTAGCATGCATCGCATCCCAATCTACCCCATGCATGTTTTGATCATAAAAATAATCTCGCTCCATACGCCAGGCATCTGTAAAGATCTGTTTCCAATCTTCCAACGGAGTAATGGCAAATCGCCAGCCGCTGAGATCAATTTTACTATCTGATAGGCTACTCACTTTGCCTGTTCCGGCATCGATCATGTAGTAACTGTTCTTTTTTGTTACTAATATTTTCTCCCCATCAGCAGAAAGTTCATAACCATCCGCTCCTTCAACCATCGTTTTCACTTTAGCTTCTTCATTGTCAATTTTAATGACGTTCAAATGACTTTTTGCATTCAGACCGGTTTCTCTGGACATCAAATAGATGGCCTTTTTATTAACGGATAATCTGCTGTAGTTGCCAGCCGACACTGGCACTTCCATGATTCTTTGCTGGATACCTGGTAGATCAATCTCAACTACCAACTTGTCGTCTTCTCCTTTCTTCTTACCTTTTTTGCTCTTGGTTTTTGCAGGCTTCTCTTCTCCCACTTTGTAGAGTTCATCCGGTTCTCTAAATGGTGATCTTGTTCCTTTTTTCAACGCCACATGATAAACCTTTTCGCTTGCATCGAAATATGGCTCTGGCTGTCTGGTACCCCATGGGCTTCCTACTAAAGACGTAAAACTTCGATCCGATAAGAAATAGATAAACTCCCCGTCCGGGCTCCATTTCACACTCATACTGTTGGCTCGATCCGTAGTAAGATCAAAAGAGTTTCCTGTGTTCACATTATGTACCTTAATCTGGTACATGGTGTTTTTGGCAGCCTGTACAAACGCAATCCACTGGCTATCCGGTGACCAGGAAAAATCAAGAATACCTTCTTCATTGGTAGAGATTAACTTACTCACACCCGTTTCCAAATTGAGCACATACATGCGGTTGGCCAAGTCATCGTATGCCAGCCACTTTCCATCAAGCGATGGAACACCGGCGTATCTCAGGATATTCCCATCGCTGGTCAATTGTTTTTCGCTGCTCAGTCCATCAGCTGACATCTTCACAAATTCAAATTCCCCAGACTCGTCCGACAAGGTATAGACATCCTCTCCATCATGAGAAAAAACAGCATCCCGCATTCTTACATTTTTCTTTTCCGTAAAGGAAACCATGCGACCAGATTTAGCCGGAGCAACAAACACACGTCCCCTTGCCGTAATCACCATTCTATCCCCAGACGGGCTCGGATGCACCGATGTGATGTACTGCGCTGGATTACGTTCCCACTTCTCTCTCAACTGATCCATATCCGAAGCCAATCGAATATCAATCACTTTGGTTTGACCTGTAGAAATATTTAAATGCCAGAGATCAGCCCCTCTTTGATAGACAATATTGCCTTCCGATAGATTGGCATATCGCACATCAAAGGCTGTGTGAGTAGTATGCTGCTTAAGGTCGACTCCTGATTCGTTCATCGACCAGATATTCATGGTGCCATCACGATCTGTGATAAAGTACACTCGACCATTGTACCACATCGGATGATGACTTTCGCCCAAATGGTCCGTAGTCAGTTTCACCGCCTCTTCCGAACCTTCGGTAAACTTCCAGATCTGTCTGGCCGTCCCTCCTTTGTATCTTTTGGTCACATTTCTATGAAAACCTGGTCTCACAAAGTAGACTGTTTTACCCGAATCGTTGAAAGAAGCTTCACTTGCTTGATATAGTGGAATTCTTGATTTTTTCTTTGATTGTAATTCAATAGTCACCAATTGATAATCAGGCAATTTGGAGTAAGCCATGGTAGCATACACCAATTTACCATCTGGTGTCCATTCATTCACTACAGAGCTATTGGACTCATAAGTCCATCGTGTAGGTAATCCACCTTCGATGGGCATGGTATAGATTTCTCTAGGTCCTTCATATCTGCCAGAGAAGGCTAAAGTTTTGCCATCTGGAGAAATAGCTGCATTCGTTTCCTCCTCCATGTGTGTAGTCAGACGCTTGGCCAAACCACCTGCGAGAGGCACAGACCAAAGGTCGCCTTCTGCCGTGAATACCACCGTATTTTGGTGTACATCAGGAAATCGATAATAGCCTTGAAAGCCCTGGGCAGAAGCAGCAAAAGAAGTCGCGAGATAAATGAAAAATAATAAAGAAATTTTGGTCAGTCGTAAAGACGAGTGGTCAATCATGGTGATAGGATTAGGGTCTAAAAAGTATTCTATGCTCAAGAGCCAAGGTAAGAAACATATTTTACCCTAATTATCTATACAGTACTAAGACTAAAAGGTTCAAAATAACATGAGGGGTTAAAAAGTTATTTTAAAGGAGTTTGTTTTTAGTACTTGCTTGTGCAACTCACCATCTATGTTCCTATTTTGACCGGTGTACATAGCTCAATCAAAAAACCATTATTGTCCAGCACATAGCCTACCTTTTGTCCCCATGGCTTTTCTACCAGAGGTTCATATTCGGTAGCCCCTGCTTTTATTGTTCTTTGAAATTCGGATTCAATGTTTTCCGTAGTGAAAGCGAGTTCTACCCCAAACGGTTTGCTTGACCTCGATATCGGTTCAAATCCTTTTTTGAAATTTGATGCCCCCAATTCTCTTGAGGCAAAGGCCAGGGTTGTTGCTCCTGTGAGTAATTCTCCGTAATCATTTTCAGGGGTGACAAACTTCCTTTTCAAGCCAAAGGCTTTTTCATAGAATTCAACGGTTTCTGTTACAGATTCAACGTACAGGATGGTATAGGCAAATTTCATATTTAAATCTTGATTTCAACTTGTTGCTCTGGTCACTTATTGAAAGTGAATTAGCTATTACGAGTCGATTTAGATTTGGGTTTGCTGGCTTTGGCCAAAGGGTTGAATGCCAGACACAAGTCGATCCAGTGCTCTAAGTCAGATTCAAAATCAAATCCTGGAGGAGTGATGAATATATAGCCCTTCATAGGCCTGCCGGTAAAATCCATTGGCAGACATTCTTCCCTATTTATGTGTTGCTCATAAGCCTCCTCGCCTATTCGAGCCATCAACAAGCTGTCTCCATATTTTTTATCGATGTGAATGCCGCAAAACATTTTATCATCAACCATAAACAGTAAACCTCCCATCATTTTCTTGCTATAGAAGTTCACTGACTTATTTTTCAAAATGTTGGTGATTCGTTCACCGAGATATTCGTCGTAGGCCATTGGGTTTACATTACAGCAGTAGTATCTTCTTCCATCTCTATGACTTCCGGTTCTGGAAAATAGTTGATGGTATTACTTTCAACCAATTGCTTTAGGTTGCCTAGATTTTTTTCTTCTTGCTCCTTCATCATGGCCGGAAAGAACGATACGATCGATTGATTCATCAAACCATTGCCTGTCACTAAAGATTTAGTTCGTACGATAGTCTTACCATCCTTTTCCTCCAGAGATATTTCATAGTCCATGTTCATGAAGTCCATGGTAAAAGTCATCGCCATCAATCGGTTGGGCTCTATAGCAGTGATGGTTTCTTGCATCACCATTTCTTCACCGTTTTCTTCTACGTAGATATTGGATACAGCGCCCACGGTGTTCTTCTCACCACTCACCAACTCACCCCTCTTGTAGCCTTCGAGCCATTCGATAAGACGTGATTCATCCGACATCACAGCCCAGGTCTCAGCAGCAGATTTGTTTACGCTAACTTCGCAGTCATATGCTATCGATGGCGTCATGAGTCCCTTACCCAAAAATATGACGACCAAGGCCAGGACAACATAAAGGAGATACTTTAGATATTTCATGGTTTAGTGGGTTTGTTGAACAACTAATTTAAGGAATTTGGGAGAATGTTGTTGGATGGGATAACATTTATGTTCACCGTGCACTTCTCTCCCTTAATATGCCAGTATAGACTTCATTATACAAATCAGAACCTATAAGAATACTACGAACAAACGAGCATAGCTAAGCCCGATGGAAATCTGATCATAATACCGATGCTACTTTTCCTACCATCAACCTAGTGATTCAAGGTAAGCATCAATCGCTTGTTTCCAGTCCTGCAGATCGTGCTGATACATTCGTTTGATATGGTGTCTGTTGAGTTCGTTGCCTTTGGGTGTTAGTCCGATGTAGGTATAAGTCACGGTTGCTTTCGTGTGCTTATCCTCCGCGATCGACTCGCAACTGACTGTAATCGTCCAATCCCTATGGGCTGTGGAAACAAAGTATTGAATGAGATTCGAGGCTTTATCAAACTGAATGACACGCCACAGATAAGAATCTTCTTCACCGTGCCCATCTACAGAAAAAGTTGTACCTACTTCGATAACCTCCGTTTCAGGGTAAATCAATTTTGGGTTCCAACTCTTCTCCCATTTCCGTTCTTCAAAGGCGTCGAATAGAGGAAAGACCGTTTCAATATTCTCCTCGATAACAAACGAGGCAGTTTGGCTCACTTTTTCAGCCACAAAAGGTGATGTGCTCATGGTATCTGATTTTTTGCACCCTAGTAGTATTAGGGCTATTACGAAATGTTTCATGTGACAAAATTGGCGGATGCCAGTCTCAATTGCATTTACATTTGTTGAGAAAACCGCTTGCGTGCACGGCTGAGTTGAGTCGGTGTGATACCCAAAAAATTGGCCACCAAATAATGAGGAATACGATTAATCAGATTAGGATACTCTTCTAAAAACAGCCTGTATTTTTCTACGGAGTTCAAATTTACCAATGCGACCAATCGAGATTGCAGCCGCTGATTCATCTTTTCAAAGGCTCGGTTGATGATGTCAGTAATTTCCTGATTCTTATTGACATGAGACATCACTTCGGAGAAGTTGGCCATAGAAATGGTCGTCTTTTCTACTGCCTGTAGGTTGATGGTTGCAGCTACATTAGGAATGAAATTGCCAGATATGATGTCTCCCTCATGGTAAAAATGTGTAGTGATTTCATGGCCTTCCTGATCATAAACAAACCCTCTGATCACGCCCTGTTCAATTCCACAAATTTTTTGATTCATCTGGCCTTGCCGAATGAAAAATTCTCCCTTTTCCAACACCAAAGTCTGGTGCAAGGAGTCCACGAAATTGAATCCTTCAGATTCCATCAGAATTATATACCCTTTGACTAACAAGTAAATATAATGATCAGGCTTTACTAAAAGTCAAACTGGTTCAGCGACCTTCTCTATGCTTACCACTGACTTTTCTATGATTCTGGTTTGATTCTTTCGAGTCTCTTGTTCAACTCTATTTCGATTCTTCTTCTTAATCTTCAGCCACACCCAAAAAGTAGTAACCGACAGCATCAACCAAAAAACATCTATAAACAGCACCTGAATGTGGCCATCTTGTAGCGAATTCCAAAGCCAGGTGCCCGATGTGAGTCCATTGACTATCGGGATTAAAAAGCCTATAGTGCTTCCAGACAACAAAGTCACACGGTTCATGAAATTCAAGTCCTTTTTCCATATCAAAAAGGCCGAAGCAATCAACCACGTAATAAAATAGAACTGGTACAGAAAAGTCATACCTACTCCTACGGTTTTAACAGCTATGAAAGCCAACGCAGTCACCGGATACATACTCAAGCAAATGGCCAAGTACACCCGAGCGACTCGTTCATTGAATATTCTTCTCTTCTCTGGTACATTCTTTTTTCGTCGAGCCACTAGCCAGATCATGACACCAGAGGCAATAACAAAGCAGGATATGATTCCCAATACAAAGGAGACCAATTTGAGGGCATACCCACCATAGTCGCCGTAATGCAGACGGTAGAGCGTATTCATAACTCCATCTCTGTAACTGGCTGTCTCGAAGGGATTTTGCTCATCTACCCATTCACCGCTTGAGACTTGATACAGTCGCTTGCCTGGGCCGGTAAACTTCGCATCCCGATCAGTCTCACCTTCTACGGCGATGTGCATGTTAGCATCTCCATAGTTGAAGATGTGAAGATGATTTACAGTGAATGCTGGCCAGTCCTTTTGGGTTTCTGCAACTAAATCATTGATGCTGAAGTCTGCCATCAAAGGCTGGCCCAAGTATTCAATCTCCGGTTCACCATAGCCCAAATCATCGTAAAGCGCGGATTCGTCACCGTCATAGAGCATGAATACGCTAGGCGCAATAAGTACGGCTTTGATCATGAAAAATGCACCCGTAACCGCATATACAAACTGAAAAGGCAATCCGATCGTACCGAGTGCGGTATGTGCATCCGTCCATAGAGTTTTGAGTTTGGCCCAGGGCCTAAACAAATAAAAATTGGAAATGATCTTGTCCCAATGCACCAAAATCCCTGTGATAATGGCAAACAAAAAAAAGAAGGCGGTAAAGCCAGAGAGGTAATAACCATACGGATAGGGAACTTGTGCGAAGAAATGTAGTCGATACAAAAACTCACCTAAAGAATAAGAGCTGACATAATCCGCAGTATGAAGTGTCTTAGTATCTTGATAGAAGAAATGTTCCGCTTTTCCTTTCTCTTGTGCCAAATTGTCTTGGGAGGGGTCTAGACTCACCGCAATCCTGCGTTCTATATGATGTCGAGATATGGAAATGTTTCTGCCATGCAATGCGTATTTTTCATCAAGCGAATCGAGGGCAGCATCCAAATCCATTGAGATTTGTTCCGTATTTTCTACGGCATGGTTCCGTTCCCAATTCACGATTTCGTCTCTGAAAAAAGAGAACGAACCAGCAAAAAAGATGATATACAAAATCACACTAATTACAATACCACTGACAGTATGCAGGTGAAACAGCACATTATAAATTCTCTTACTCATCCTTCTATATTGATTCTGGTAAATACAATTTCCCTGCATAAACCACGCCCATAAAAACAGCGGTCAGCAACAAATAAACGCCCCAGGTTTTCCAGCCATTTTTACCCAAAAAGGCCACGACCATAAGCGCAGCCCAAAGAATGAATCCTGTAAACGTAGCGGTAATCAGCACCGTAGAGCGATCCAGCCACTGTGCCAAGGCGAGATGAAGAGACATAGTCACCAGGTAACCGCCTAGGATAGCTGCTGAAATTTTTGCTATGCGCTGATGCAGTGATTTGGTCAGGTGTTTTTTGTTTGCCGGCATATCAGTAAATCAAAAATTCTAAAACAAAACAGATGGCCGTAAGGCTCAGTACAAACTTGTAGTTGAGCACCTTAAGCGGCACCAACAGCACGATCAAGCTACCCAAGGTCATCAACTGGATAAAAAAGAAAAGTACCCCTGCTCCCAATCCCCATGTTTGTACAGAAAGCACCAATGACATGAGGAAAAGCGCAATTCCAGTTCCTCTGGTATTAATACTCTGCTGACGAAACCATTGAACAAATGGCAAGTCGTTGCTAAACTCCACTCTATTGGATCCTATGTACAATGAAAAAAAACCAGAAAAAACCAGAAAAACAGATAGCGTGATCATGAATGAATATTAATTGTTGATATAGGCGGTGGCGCAATGCCAGATGAATTCGTAATCCTTCCCTCTAAACTGACCCGGCACTTCTTCTTTGATGGTGGTCTCTACGATATACTTGGTTTGCCAAGGCAGTTGAAAAGAGACTACACCATTCTCATCGGTTTCCAATGTTTTTGACCACTGATCTGCCACGAATACCTTCACCTCGTTTTCTGCCAGAGGTTTTCCCTGATAGGTCACCAAAAGTTTGATTCCGTCCTCAGAGACTAATCGCTGAAGAGCGATGCCTTCTTCGTTTTGAGCGGTGGTATCAGCTTCCTTTTCTCCAATTTGCACCTTGGCGATGGAATTGTAATGCGTTCTGAAAATACCGAAGTCATATTGAGTATAGTCTATCACATCAATCTGATCATTGTCTAGCACAATGGTATAGGTACCTTCTTTCTTCGGCGTAAATGAGGCCAAATAATGATCTTCTTGAGCGGATACTTCCAACTCCGTCTTTTTACCTTTTGGATCTATCACAAATAGCTGAAAATCCTTCACAGCGTTGAAGCCATCTCCTCCTACTTTTTCTATCACACCATACGTGTATTCCCCGAAATGGACTTTGATAGTTTGCTCTTGGTTTAGTTTTCCAGCGGGACTGGTTTCTACCCACATATAGTGAGCTGACGCCAATGGAATGGTCATTACCGTCATCAATATGATCGAAAGTATTTTTCTCATGATTCTTAATTTGCTAGTCGAAATGCCCAAACCAACATAGTATGAGCACTTCGACACTTTATTTTCAATTGCCAGTTTTCTGTTCAAAGAACTAATTGGCAAAAATTGATTGAAGCTGGTTGCCGATAATCTTCGCGCCTTTGGTCGCTGTTGCAGTAGCTGCATCCACTTGATACACGTAAGTTTCGCTACCATCATTTACAGAGATATAAACCTTCCCATCTTCAACCAAATATGGGGTTTGATACTGCCCGCCATGCATTGGCACATCATCTACTATGGTAACCGTTTCATTTTCCAAGTCTAATACGGCTATGTTCAAAATTGGGGTAGATACGCCGAAAGCCGCCCATTGTGAAGATTCTGAAGCTTGCTCATCCAGAGTAGTAGAAATCACTCTTGCAACCACTAAATCGTTTCCGGCATAAGCCCCTGAAATAGCTTTGTAACCTGAGGCCTCCACATCAAAATGATAGTTTGCATCAAATTCGTCCTCTCCAGCATTGATTTTAAGGATACCAGATGGTTTGGTTACTTGAGTAAATCCAGTAACCTTAGACCCTCCAGAAATGGTGAAATGATCTCCAGTTTCATTTTCTAAGATGGCAGGTGAACCACCATAGTAACCAATAGGTCCTACTCTAATGTCCTTGATTGTTTTGATATATTCCAAATCAGGATAAGAATAAACACTAACAAAGGCTGAATCTGTTGTAGGTGTAGCCCAGCTCACTCCATGAAGTGGATAAAAACTTACGAAAACTTTGTCGGCATCTCTAAAAATGCCGGTCGGCCAGGCATTGAGCTGCTCTCCTTCTGCATCATAACTCTCATAAATTGGATGCTTCACGTTTTTGTGAATGGCAATGTCCTCTACGTTTACTACCTGCAATTGGCAGTCGAACGACCCACCACCCCATGGCGCACCAATCGCCAGAAAATTTTCATCATCCAATGAACTCATCATATCCATTCGTTCAAAAACGAATTTTCCTTCTTGAAGAAGCTTACCACTTTCCTCTTTGAAACCAATACACTCGTTCAAATCGTACCCAAAAGCAAAATAAGTTCCGCCAAAATCACCATAGTAGTTCCATCCTATCAACTCAGTACCTTGACCTTCAGCTGTGATTTCTCCTGACATCAGGTCATCGACGGCTAGATAATAATCTGCAGTCTCATCTTCAGAAACCGCTATTCTCAAAGAGGTCACGTATTTTGAACTCAACCCTTCTTCTACTTCCTCGTTTTCGTCGTCGTCGCAAGATGCACTCAAAAACAAGAACAACACCACCAACAATTGGATGGTCATTCTATTTAAATTCACTGTAAACATTTTGTTTTTAATTTGATCCATTATTTATCTATTGTAAAAAATAACTCAGCTTGAGATTGTAAGCTCTCCCCGGTTTCTGTAGTAAGAAATTGTCATACAATTTTTCGTTCATTAGGTTGGTGCAGCTTAAGGACAGGTTGTATTTACCGTTTAGCCAAGTGTAAGATGCTGACAGGTTATGGGACAATTGTCGAGGAATATCAGCTTTGGTTTCTTTATCCCCGTTGATCGGCCACTTTAGGAAAAACTCTTCGACAAATGCTGTAGACCAGTTTATTCCCAACTTGCCTGTCTCATGTCCTATTTGATCGAAGAGTACGCCCACTTTTGCATTACCAAACAAAATGGGCATATTAGGTACTTGAGCTTCATATAGATAGTTGGTGCCTCCAGTGAGTGGGTTGATTTCGGTATCATTTACAATTTTTTGATAAGTACCGTTGACCTCAATGTTTAAAATTCGCTTGTAGTTATATTTTATTCCCCCTTCAAAAATATTAGCTTTTGCAGCTAACAAATTCTCATAGGCACTTTCGTTACCAGTGGCATGATTTCTTATTAAGTTTTCTGGTAAACGATAGAGGTATCCGACTTCAACAAGAAATTCGTTTTCTCCATATCTTTTTCTTCCCAAAAAACTTATGTTATAGTTTTGGCTTTTCTCCGGTTGTAGTGTTGGGTTTTCATATATCTGTAAACCATTTCCAAACAGTTCCAAAACCTCCGGTAATCTATAAGTATTCTCATAGGATATTTTGGCTTGCAAACCATCAGTAAAAAAGTAAGTAGCAGCAATTCCAAAACCTTTATAGAGGTCTGAATTGGTTATTGGCACTAGCTCATCTTCATCAGTCTCAGTCCGAGTTAGAGCATTTAAATAAAAGAGTTTTCCAAAAGTCACAGTCTTCAAGCGATTATCTAACAAGTTCAGCGAATAGGCCAGACCTGTAATATTCTTCTCTAATGTGTTGGGTTCTTTAAATGGCACTGAACTCATGGCAATTGGGTCGTCTCCCACGCGATTGTAGTAGCTGTAGTTGTTGTTCAAAGAGATAGCCTGTTGATCGTTGATTTCATATGAGATATTGGCAGAAGCCAGAAAAGCATTATCATCAAACCTAAAGAGTGTCTTATCCCAACTGATTTCCCCTGAATTAACCGAAACATCTTTGGTAGAAAATTCGCCCAACCAATTGTATTTGCGACTACTTGTATCAATTCGCATGCTTTCACCATACTTATAGGTAGCATTAAATCGAAGGTCTAGCCCCTCGATCATCAGATCATTTTTTTGATATTTCAAAGTTGGTATCAGTACTTTGTCTGTGGTATTTGCCTCTCCAACTACATTAGTAAGGTTAAATCCGGTTTGAATTTCTTTTTCATTACTTGAAACAATAACTCCCACAAACAATCTGTCTGCAAAGGGCTTATTTTCCACACCTACTTCCAATTGCAATGTTTGAGATTGGTAACCATCATGAAATCGTTCCACATCTTGTTCTGTTACTTTACCTGAGTTCGTATCCACAACCTCGGCTGTTACTGTATAGTTATTGTCAGAGTAATTGAAGAAACCGTTCGCTTTTACTACCAATCCATGGTCAGTGGTAACTCTACCTACAATAGCTGCACGATGGGTATTGAATGAACCTATAGAATAAGAAGCATTAAGATAGTTCTGAATACCTCTGTCTGTGGTTACGTTCACTGCTCCACCCAACGCATCTGATCCTAAATGAACGGGAACAACCCCTTTGTACACTTCGATTTTTGAAATCAGGTTTACCGGAATGTTATTTAGAGAAAGAGAAGAACCAAAATAATCCATCGGTATATCGTCTATAAAGAACTTGACCTGGCTACCAGAGAATCCATTGAGCGAGAAGTCAAAATTAGAACCAAGACCTCCTTCTTCTCTAATTCGTACACCTGTAGTGGTATTAAGTATCTGATTGACATCTAAATTTTGAATCTTGAGTGGTTCAGCGTCGATGGCAGTAATCGCAAAGGTCTGTTCTCTTAATTCAGTGACTTCTGATTTAGCTTCAATAGTCACCTCATCCAGACTGGTGGCATCAGTTTTCATTACTATGTGAAGTGGAGTCGTTTTTCCTTTGGCTATAACTACAGTCTGGATTTGCTCTAAATGACCCAGTGTAGAAATTTTAATTTGATGAGTCCCTGCCTTTATTTCTTTGAGGCTGAACTTGCCATTCATATCAGCGATTCCACCTGTATTGGTACCTACAATTAGAATTGTACTTCCAGGAAGTGCTTCACCTTTTTCATCTACAACAGTTCCACTTACAGACTGTGCTGCTGCCGTCCACGTCACAATCTGAAACCCCACAAAAAACCACAGTACCTTCTGCATTATTCTTATTTAGAATCGTTATAAATAGAATGCAAATGTACGTTTAGCAGCTGCAGCGGTGCAATCGCTATTGATAGTGAAATAGTAAACTACAATTTAGCTAGACCTAGTGAGCAGTCAAGAAAAGAGTCACTAGAAGTAGTGACTAAGGTTTAACGGCAATTGATTTAGTCAGGAAAATACTCACTGAGTATGGCCAGAAAATCCTCTTTGGTCAGAGGTTTTTTCAGAAATGATTTGATTTCATTAATGCCTTGAGCTTTAGCTTCATCATCAGGGTTCAAGGAGGTGGTTAACATCATAATAATCACCTGGCCCTTTTTAGAAGCGTCCAATTCATTATACTTATCTAAGAATTCCCATCCATTCATACCAGGCATATTAATATCCAATAAAATGAGATCTGGCTGAGGGTACTGTCCTTCTTTCTCTGTACATAGGTAATCCAATGCCTCACGTCCACTTTGAACGGCCACAATAGAACGGGTACAATCCAATTGTGAAATAAGCATCTCATTAAGAAAGTTAGTAGGCTCATCGTCATCTACAAGCAATACACAGTTCAATTTTTTCATGGTGCAATCATTTAGGTATTGAAAAATAAAAAGAACTTCCATTCTCTGGTACGGATTCCACCCAGATTTGTCCTCCGTGCAATTCAACAATTTTACGACAATGGGCCAAGCCTATGCCAGTCCCTTCATATTTATTCTTGTTGTGCAAACGTTGAAAAATTTCAAATATCCGATCTCGGTGCTCGTCTGCAATTCCAATGCCGTTGTCTTCTACTGAAAATACGATCTCATTTCTTTTTTTCTTTGCTTTTATTTCAACAATAGGAGATTCATCTGGCTTTCTAAATTTCATACCATTCGAAATGAGATTCTGAAAAAGTAGACGCAGCTCTACAGGATAGCCATTGACTGTTGGTAATTCATTTACTTTGAGAAGCGTATCAGATTCTTTTAACCCAGCGGCCAAATCTTTCTTAAGATCTTCCACAAGATCGTTGCAATTGATGGGTTCTTTTGATTCACTTTTTCCCAATCGACCATAATCTAATAAACCCTTGATCAACTGACTCATACGTCCGGTGGCATCTAAGATGAATTGTAAACTCTTCTTGCCTGTTTCATCGAATTGGTCATGGTATTTAGCTACCAGCATTTCTGAAAAACTAGTTATCGTCCGCAGCGGTTCTTGTAGATCATGAGAAGCTACATAGGTAAACTGCTCAAGTTCTTTGTTCTTGTTTTGCAATTGCTGACTGAATAATTCCATAGATTCTTCAGCTCCTTTTCGAAAAGAAATATCACGAATCGCTGCACTTATTAAAGTTCCTTCTTCTGTTTCCAGAGGACTAAGGGCTACCTCCATTGGAAATTCTTCTCCTGATTTCTTTTTACCTATTAATTCCACACCTATACCCTTCTGATCGAAATTTGGAATGTCAAAAAAACCGCTCCTATGCCCTTTATATAATCGGCGATATCTCTCTGGCATTAACAACTCTACACTTGTACCTATAAACTCCTCTTTTTCATATCCAAACAGATTAGTTATTTGTTGATTGATCAGCTGCACCTTCCCACGCTTGTCAGTAATGACCATAGCATCTGGAGCGCTTTCCAGCAGAGACTTATATCTTTCATTGCTTTGTTCAATGATCTGTTGTTTATCCCTTAACTCTTTGGTTCTTTCCTTAACTCTTTCTTCCAAATGATTTCGTGCTTCTTCAAGACTTCTAAATCCATTTTTTGCCATCATAACCAAGGCCGTACATACCCAAATCACAATCACTGAAATGACACGGTTCATACCAAATATCGCATCTCCAGTTGCTTCTGACCTTGAATAAATCAGCCCCAATACAATAAGAATTGTACAAAGCACTCCTGCATAAACAGGAGTCCGTCTACCTGGCAATAACCAGCTGTAGAAAATGACTATACAGTACATAGCACCTACTGCCACACCTAATGGTACTAGTAAATCTGCAATGAAGACCATAGAGGTAATGAACAGAGCAAAAAATGCCAGCACCATTATTTGAATCCAATCCTGATAATTCGATTGATGTTTCACTTCTTGGCTTTTAACTCGAGTAATTCCTTTTCTAGAGATTCGATTTTAGATCTGTATTCTGCGACCACATCATTCGGTTCCTTTTCTTCATCTATCAAATTAACCTGAAGGATTTTTGGCAAGTCACGAATAAGAGCAAAAACCGTAATTAGACTGACAATGGCAGTTAGGAACCTGATCAAAGCACTGAGTCTGTACGCAGGCCACCAAAACATAAGTGCATCTAAAATATGAGTAGCCCCGCAAAAAATAATGAATGCACCAAACAACCAGAACACAGGTAAAAAAGAAATGTCTTGTCGCCGTTGGATAAAATAAATGATAATAACAGGTATAATAAAATAAGCCAGCCAAATAGCGAAGTCACTGGTGATATACAACCAGCCATGAAAATTAGACCATTCTCCGCAAATCCAACGAGGGGGCCAGTCAGATGTATCAAAAAGGTTTTGTAAAAATTCAATTAATTCACTCATAGCAATAGCAGTTCTCGGTGATGATTTCATTTGGAGATCTAAAAAACAAATCTCTCATACTAAACAAGTCCTCTTTTGCTGATTGAGTAAATTCTAAGAATGCTGAAGATAATTTACAGGATTTGATTCAAAGATCAAAAGCTGCTGATTCTTATTCTGAATACAGTTGCTAAACCCACCTTCGCTCCCCTTTATAGCATATCCTGCTTTTTCGCAGGATTATACTTGCAATAAAGCACTTCAAGCTTTGCCAACCATCATTTTTAGCTCAGAGTCAGTAGTATATTTTTGTACGTATAAATACGTATTTCACATACACAAACTACGTAAGTTAAAATCAAACACCAATACAATATGTACGCTACTATTTCTCAAGAGAAAGCTACCAAAATCAACTTATTCGACTTTAAGTCGCTTCAAATGCGAACTTTTCATCTGAGCTGGATGGCCTTTTTTCTATGTTTCTTTGGCTGGTTTGCTCATGCACCGTTGATGAACTCCACCATCGGGCCGGACATGGACCTCAGTAAAGCACAAAAAATTACTGCTTTTATAGCTTCTGTCGGTGTCACCATTTTTGCCCGACTACTTATTGGTAATCTCTGCGATAAAATAGGGCCTCGCAAAAGCTACACTTACTTGCTAGTATTTGGTGCTATCGTAGTGGCAGGTTCTTCATTCGCCTATAATTGGGAAACATATTTGATTTCAAGAATGGCCATTGGTGTTATAGGAGCTTCGTTTGTGATTACTCAATATCACACCACAAAAATGTTTGCACCTAACGTTGTGGGGATTGCCAATGCAACTACTGCTGGATGGGGTAACCTAGGTGGCGGTGTGACACAAGCTTTGATGCCACTAATCGCCTCAGGCATGTTGGCTTTAGGCTTTGCCGAATCCGAGCTTTCTAAATGGAGACCAGCTATGTTCGTACCTGCTTTGATCATGGTAGGTGTGGCCTTTTTATATTGGAAGTATACCAAAGACACTCCAAAAGGAAACTTCGATGAAGCACCGGATGAGAAACCAAAAACTGCCAAAGGCGAATCTGGCCTATTCATGTCGGCAGTGAAAGACAAAAGAGTTTGGATTCTATTCGCTATCTATGGTGCTTGTTTTGGATTAGAACTTTTTGTAAACGGCAGAGCGGCTACATATTATCAAACCAAATTCGAGCTCAATGAAACTACGGCCGGTATGATTGCCGCTTTGTTCGGACTAATGAATTTATTTGCTCGATCTATGGGTGGTTGGTTAGGCGACCGATTCTCTAAAACGGGAGGTTTGAGTGGAAGAGTAAAATGGTTGGTCATGGTACTTTTTGCTGAAGGATTTGCCCTGATGTTATTTTCCCGAATGGACATGTTAGGCCTTGCGATTATCACAATGATCATTTTTTCGCTCTTCGTGCAAATGGCTGAAGGAGCCACTTATTCAGTAGTTCCATTTATCAATAAAAAATCGCTTGGTGCAGTAGCTGGTATCGTAGGTGCCGGTGGCAATGTTGGCGCCGTGATGTATGCTCAATTTTTGCTTCGAAGTGGTGCCACATTAGAAAATAGCTTTTTGTATTTTGGAATGGCAGTGGTGGCCATCAGTTTGCTCGGGCTCGGAATTAAATTCTCTGATGCTGATGAAGCTGCAGCGGTTGAAGAACAAAAGAAATTAGAAGATATGAAAGAGCGATTGCTTACTAAAGAGAAGCTCGCGGCCTAAGACTTTTGGGTTTAATGTTGTAGAAGCCCTGTTTCGATTTCCGAAATAGGGCTTTTTTATTGCCTGGCGAAAATAACTTCTCTGCCAGGTTAGCTCGTCTAAAAATAGTTATTTCAGATTTAGGAGTACCTCCCCATCTGGATCTTAGATTCAGACCTACCCCCTATTCGCCTACTATGGCGACGAACTGAGTTCCAGACCCTCTCCGGTTCATCCTTTTAATTCCACAATTCATCTACATCATACCCCGACTTACCGATTTATTATTCTGATTATTGTTGCCAATACTGAGTTTTGAAGTATCAAAAAAATAAAACTCAGATGACCAAATCAATTTTAACACTACTCTTAATAGGTGCTTCACTACTCACCGAAGCTACTACGATCAAAGGCCGAATCACGGACCCTACCGGCGAAGGCCTCCCGGGAGTCAACGTATTTATCAAAGACACCTACGACGGTGCTACTACGGACATGGATGGCAACTACTCATTTGACACCTTTGAAACCGGCGAACAAACCTTGGTGGCCAGTTTTATTGGGTACAAAAAGCATGAACAGCTGGTTGACCTTTCAAAGCCTATTTCTCTGAATATCGAATTGAAAGAGGAAGTAAACCGACTCTCAGGTGTGACCATTACGGCCGGCAGCTTTGAAGCCAGTGACTAGTCCTAAATAAGCGTTACAGATTTTAGGATAAAATATTAGATAGCATCGGGTTTCAACTCGATGCTATTTTTGTTTCTATAGTTTCTGATCTTGACCTTATCTTGCTGGTGCATAAGGGCTGGTGTATTCATCCAACAGCTCCAATGAGGCCGATCATGATTGTAAATATAAATACTCTGCTCAATGAGTTTGTCCATTAGTGTTACATCTGATGTGGTGATCCCTAAGATAAATTCATGTTTCAATATCCCATTCACCCTTTCGGCTATAGCATTTTGATACGGATCATAGGTTTCTGTCATACTACAAGTAATTGCTGCCTCATCAAGCAACTGCTGATAAGCATCGCAACAATACTGCAACCCTCTGTCTGAGTGATGGATCAACATTCGCTCAGGATATATACGATTGGCAATAGCCATATTAAGGGCTGATATTGCACCTGAAGCATCTAGGCTTTTCGATACATCATAGCCCATGATCCGCTTTGAATAAGCATCCGTGACCAGCGATAAATACATCGGGTTTTTCCGTGTTCCAATGTAGGTGATATCCGATACCCATACTTGCTCAGGCCTTTGTATGGAAAGCCCATCAATAAGGTTTTTATGTTTTCTAAATCGATGATGTGAGTCAGTAGTAATATGATATTGTCTCTTAGGTGCTATTTGGAGGTGATTTGCTTTCATAATAGCAAATAGCCTGTCTCTTCCAACTCCCAGCGGCTGAAGTTGGTCATAAAGTAAATGATACAACTTTCTGGTACCGATACGAGGCATTTTCATACGCACCTTTTCAACCATGATTACTACCTTGGTGGCTATTTCTTGCTTTTGTTTACTCCTTCTGATAGAGCGGTAATAGATTTGCCTATTCATCCCCAACAGTCTACAGATCTGGGTTACCCCTTCTTTTTGTTCAACCTTGAATCGATCAACTGTTGGGGTAAAGACTTTTTTCTGATAGGGAGTTTGAATTCTTCTTCGGCTATGTCGATCATCATATCAAAGAAAATAGCTTTCTTATCTGCGTTTTCAACCTGCTGTTCAAGCTCTTTTTTCTGTTTTTCCAACAGCCGTACTTTCTGTTCGAGTTCGTATAGTTTTTGGTCTTTAGATTTTGGCATCCGAAGTGTTGATTTATTGACCCAATCAAAGTTACCGTATTTCCGAAGCCAATTGGTAACTGTAGAGTGTGACTGAATACCATACTTGCGAGCGGCGGCTTTTATACCTAACTCTCCGCTTTCAACTTCTGACACAACTGACAATTTAAAAGCGTAGCTGTAGTCCTTCTGTGTTCTTTTAACATACTTGTTCTCTGTGAGTTCGTTCATGACGTCGTTTTTTGTGTAACGCTATTTCAGGACGAGACACAGTGACGAAAAAAAAGCTGTGGTACTTAAACCGCTAGACATTGCCATGACAGCAGGTGTACTAGCAGATATCCCTGGTGCTTTGAGCAAACTACCTGGAACTTCCACTAATGGTGAATCAGGCAGACTATTCGTAAGAGGCGGTACTGCGGCAGAGACACAAGCTTTCATCGATGGTATTTTAGTACATAGCTTTTATACTCCAACACCGAACAACGTTCCTTCCAGAAGCAGATTCTCTCCTTTTCTCTTCAAGGGAACTTTCTTTAGCACCGGTGGCTATTCAGCAGAATATGGGCAAGCCTTATCTTCTGTATTGTCTTTGAATTCTAATGACATCGCAGACGAAACCAGAACAGATTTTTCCTTAATGACCGTGGGTGTGGATGCGTCGCACACACAGAAGTGGGAAAATGGTTCAGCCTTTGGACAGGTGAATTACACCAACCTCGACCCATATATGAGCATGGTGGACCAAGCCTACGACTGGGAAGATGGCTACACATCTCAAAGTGGTACGTTTATGCTTCGCCAAAAGCTCAGCAAACACGATATGTTGAAAGTATATGCGAATTACGACCACAGCGCCTTTGTCATCAATCAAGAAAGCTTGAATCAAGCAGGCTATGATCATACGGATATGGGCAACACAAATTTCTACTTGAACACAAGCTATAAAAGAGCAATTGGAGAAAATAGCACGGCTTATGTAGGCACTTCTTATGGGCGAACATATACAGATGTAATCTTCAATGAAGCGCATGTCAAAGACACGCAAAACAGTATTCATGGCAAAGGATACTTCACTTCGGATATCAACAGTCTTTCTATTAAGGTAGGCGGAGAAATCATGAGCACTAAGCATGAAGAAAAAACAGTAATAGCAAATGGAGGCACCTTCATTCCTGACTATACCAATCATCTATCCGCTGGATTCGCAGAAGCTGATTACTACCTGACCAACAGCCTGACCATACGTGGTGGATTGCGGTATGCTCACTATTCCATATTCAATGAAAGCGCACTGTCGCCGAGATTGTCCATGGCATTGAAAACTGGAGAAAATGCTCAACTGTCATGGGCCTATGGAAAGTTCCACCAAATGCCAACGAGAGATCTAATGCTCCGCTCACAGCAAATGAGTTTCGAGAGAGCAGACCACTACATGCTCAGCTACCAAACCATCAACAATGGCAGAACTTTTCGCTCAGAGATCTATTATAAAAACTATGATGAACTGGTGAAATTTGATGGCAACGACCCATTCAACCCTACCACTTTCAACAACAGTGGTGGTGGATACGCCCAAGGCATTGACCTTTTCTGGAGAGACAGTAAAACCTTCAAAAATGTAGACTACTGGGTGTCCTATTCATACATTGATACCGAAAGAGATTTTAGAGACTATCCCTATCAGGCCAAACCAACATTCGCAGCAGGACACAATTTTGCCATTGTTTACAAGCATTGGCTGCCAACAATGAGAACGCAAATAGGTGCCTCATATACTTACAACAATGGTAGACCTTATAATGACCCAAATAAAGATGAATTCAATGGAAGTCAAACCAAACATTACTCGGACCTGAGTTTCAATTTCGCTTATTTATTCAAACCAAATTTTATCATCTACGCATCTGCCACCAACCTCCTGGGCCGTGACAATGTATTCGGCTATGACTATGCCGACAGTCCGAATGCCAGCGGTATCTATGAATCCAGACCTATAGGACAACCAGCCAAACGGTTTTACTTCCTAGGGGTATTCATTACCCTGACCAAAGACAAGAATAAAAACAACCTTGAAAACTTATAACCAACATTTATAAATCAAAATTAAGAACACATGAAAAAGTCAATTTTAACTGTATTGGGAATTGTGGTAGCCACACTTTCTATACTCGCTTCAGATGGACAAAATGAACTGACTGTAGTGATAAAAAACATGAAAAGTACGGAGGGTGTACTTGAGGTCACACTTTTCGACTCGAAAGGCAACTGGCTCAAAGATGGTCAGATGCAAAAAGCTGCCATTGACAATACCGGAGAAGTTATAGTTTCCTTCAAAGACGTACCATCGGGCACGTATGCCGTCGCAGTGATCCATGATGCGAATGATAATGGAGAATTGGACACGGGTGCATTTGGAATCCCAACTGAAGCCTATGGTTTTTCTAATGATGCCAGAGGCATGTTCGGCCCTGCCGATTTTGACGAAAGTCAATTCGAAGTAAACCAAGACAAACAAATTGAAATCAATATCAAATAACTCAACTAAATATCATACTATGAAATCTCTAAACATCCTTATCGTATTTGTGATTGCGGCCACCTTCGCTCATGCCCAAAACAAAAAATACATCAAAACCATGGAAACCAGTATTCCAACTATTTTCCAGGCTGAGAGCACAGAATCTCTCGATGCCACCGCCAATAAATTTGATCGAATCGGACAGGCAGAAGAATCAGAATGGGAGCCGTACTATTACGCTGCTTTGTCTCATGTGTTCAAGGCTTTTAGAATTGAAGATTTACAGGCTAAAGACAAAGTGTTAGACCAAGCGCTTGTTTCGCTGGGTAAAGCCGGCATGCTTTCTGAAAATAATTCGGAAATCATTGCACTCCAAGGCTTTATCAATATGATAAAAATAGGCGTAGACCCTGGTACTCGAGGGCAGACATTGTCTCCAAAAATCATGGCAGATTTTGGAAAGGCGATGGAATTAGCACCCAACAATCCTAGAACCAATCTTTTTATGGGCCAGATGTTATTTGGTACTGCTCAGTTTTTTGGCACTGGTGTAGAAGATGCCTGTGCTCTGGTGGACAAATCAATGGCTCTTTTTGAATCTGAAAAGCCAGCATCTAGCATTGCACCAAGCTGGGGACTATATAGCGCCAAGCAGTATAAGCAGCAGTGTGAGTCTGCGCTTGCCAAAAAAGAAAGTCAAGAATAAAAGTATGCATTCCTCCCAGAGTTACTCTACAAAGAACTCTGGGAAGCTGCTCCTACCACAGAAATCCGTGTATTTAATCCAAAGTAAGAAGAGCTCATTTAAGAATTGCTTGACTTTTAAGCCAACCTCTTTATTTTGCATCTTTAACTCGAATCATGTCAAACATCAACTATTGTAGCAGTATTTCGAAAGACCCCAAGGCTCTTATCCAAACTTGGTTTACCATTCCATTTCTTGGTGCACTGGTGATCACCATTTTTTATGATTTTCATAATCTTAGAGAAGGAGATTACCTTACTTTCGTTCAAAGCTGGGGTGTTTCATATGCCTTTTGGAGCCTGATTTCAAATGGCCATAATATTATCATCTATTGGATCGAAAAGCGATGGACGTGGCTGGACCATCCAGTCCAGCGAGCAACCATTGGCATTCTCGCCATCTTTGCTTATACACCTATTATCTCCTTGTTGATTATATTTTGTTTCGTTGAATTTGTACTTGGTGTTAGTTTTCAAAAAGTACTAGAAGACCAAAGTGTCTTCAGTTTACTGCTCGTTCCTATGCTTATAACGGTAGTAGTTGCCCTGTGGGGACATGGTCGTGGATTCTTTATAGAGTGGAGACAGGCCGCCATCGACGTAGAACGCCTGAAAAATGAAAACCTAAAATCAAAATTCGAAACACTCAAAACACAAGTCAATCCTCATTTTCTATTCAATAGCTTGAATGCTTTGACTTCATTGGTGTATGCGGATCAAGGGAAAGCTGTAGACTTTATCCTAAAACTCTCACAGGTCTATCGGTATGTACTGGATCATCAAAACGATGAGGTAGTACCATTGCAAACTGAAGTCGATTTTCTAAAGTCCTTCGTTTATCTCAATACGATACGATTTGGGGACAATTTTGAAGTCGAGTATAAAAACATGGATGACTTCGATTCGATTGAAACTGTTCCACCCGTGACGCTTCAAATGCTTATTGAAAATTGCATCAAGCACAATGAGATTTCAAAAAAGCATCGGCTGAAAATATCCATAGAAAGGAGCAACGGATCGGTGAGTATTACAAACAACATCAATCCCATCCAATCTGCCAAGCAGGACTCTAGTGGATTAGGTCTAAGTAATATCATATCTCGATATGAAATGCTTTCAGATCAAAAAGTGGAAGTAATTCCTTCTGCTAATGTTTTCAAAGTTATTGTTCCTATCCTTTCGTTAGACTCATGAAAGCACTAATTGTTGAAGATGAGGGTATTGCCGCCGATCGACTGATCCAGTTATTGAAACAATTGGATGATTCTATTGAAATTCTTGAAAATTTAGATTCTGTCAAGTCAGTTGTGGAGTGGCTACAAACCCATACTGCCCCAGATCTCGCTTTTTTTGATATCCAATTGGCCGATGGTTTGAGTTTTGAGGTTTTCAAACAAGTAGATATAAGTTGTCCAATCATTTTCACCACAGCTTATGATCAATATGCCATAGAAGCCTTTAAAGTCAATAGTATCGATTATCTATTGAAACCGATTATGGAAGTTGATTTACAGAGAGCGCTTGATAAGTTCAAAAAACAAAATCAGCCGATTCCTTCCGTAGATGTCTCTGCACTCATGAATTTAATGCAGCAACAAAACAAATCCTACAAGGAGCGATTTGTCATCAAAGTAGGCGAACATTTAAAATCAGTGTTGACTGACGAAGTTGAAATCTTTCTAAGTGAGAATAAAGCAACTTATCTCTTATCCAATGATAGCAAGAAGTACATCATAGACTTCACTCTTGATCAAATTCAGGAAGCTGTAGACCCTCTGTCTTTTTTCAGGATCAACAGAAAGTATCTGATCCAAATCGACGGCATCAAAGACATCATCACCTACTCCAACAGCCGCCTCAAACTAAAACTCCACCACTTCAACGCGGATGACCTGATCGTCTCACGTGAAAAAGTCGCACAATTCAAAGAATGGCTGGACCGATAACTCTTTAAAATACTCCGTCATTACCCGTCCCGATCGCTATAGGGATACGGGTAATCTGCCTATGATTTGTAGGAGATTCATCGGGAGTAGCTGTCTTTCCTTACAAATCATGGACTATCGCCGCAGGATAACGACTTTGAACAATCCCGGAACCATTTCACATCCATTTTATTTTTCTATATCAGCAACAAACACCTTGAATATGCGTATTCAAATTTTCGTTTTATTACTCATATTTGCTCATTCGCTTTCAGCACAAACTAAAAACATGGAAATAGCAACTTTCGGAAACGGCTGCTTTTGGTGTACAGAGGCCATATTTCAAGAATTAAAAGGAGTATCAAAAGCCATATCTGGCTACATGGGTGGAGAAGTAAAAAACCCCACCTACAAGGAAGTTTGTTCTGGCACTACAGGCCATGCTGAAGTACTGCAGATCACTTACGATCCTTCGTTGATTACTTTCGATGAGTTGCTAGAGGTTTTTTGGAAAACACACGATCCTACTACGCTTAACCGCCAAGGTAATGACGTGGGAACACAATACCGCTCAGCAGTCTTCTATCACAATGAAGAACAAAAGGACTTAGCTACCCAATACAAAACCAAACTGGATACGTCCAACGCATGGAATGATCCGATAGTCACAGAGATCACCGAAGCAGACACCTTCTACCCTGCCGAAGACTACCACCAGGAGTATTTCAGCCTCAACGGCTCACAGCCTTATTGCAACTTCGTCATCCGCCCGAAGGTGGAGAAGTTTAAAAAGGTGTTCAAGGATAAGTTGAAGGGGTGAGAAATCAGTATTAAACCTATAAGGTTTTTAGCCAATTACTCCTGTGAAATCGCAAATGGATGAAGGTCCATCGGATAACCATCAGAAGAAGTGGCTCCACCATCATCTCCAAACACCCCATGATATAAGATATTGGTTCCTGACGCATCGTCTATATAGAAAGTCTGCTTGAATGCACCAGATTGATTATCCCTACTACTAGTTTGTTGGCCTTTCACTTTGTTCGCAATCACGGTAGTCCCATTCAATTGAGCTTCGATGGTTTCTAGCACCTGAAAAGTAATAGTCACCGTTTCAGTAACGTCGGGATCCTCGCATGCCTCACTACTATACTGATGGATAGTAATTACAAGATTTTCATTTTCAAAATCAAAGGATTCATTCAAACGATACGAGGTAAAGTCGATACAATCTGATTTCCAGATTCCATCCAATGAAATTTCATTTCCCGAACTGGTTAATGCAGTGGTTTTTATAGGGTCTTCTTCACTACAACTCCATAATAGAAAAAACAAACTGACAATGGAATACACTTTTTTGTTATACATTTTATTGAATTTTTGATGATGACCAAATCAACGACGAATCGACAGAACATGTCATCATTTTTTCTTTTCAGATATTCGGATTCATGCATTCGAATAAAATAATTGTGTAAAATTGATTTATGATCCTGATTCATGACTTGTCCATATTATTCAATACCATTTTTTTGGGCATGAGTATCTTCATAGCCTTCTTACTTTGGAATCAAAAAACGATTTATCGCCAGTCCAATCGGATGCTCTCATTACTACTAGTATCCATCGCATTGATCACATTTAATACTATCGTCCGACTCTCCTATTACATGGAGCAAATGGACTTCTATCAGCACATTTCTAATGCCGCTTTATTATTAATGGGTCCTGCTATTTATCTATTTATTAACATCAGGGTATCAGTAAAAAAAATGAACAAGTGGGTGTTTCATTTCCTCCCGTTTTGCTTTTATGTATTGATATTTTTAAGCCATTTAATCTGCTCTTTCCCTGAAAAAATTGACCTAGTTGACCAATTTGCTTTTATCGCCTTCGTGGTTCAATGGGTCACCTATCTTGGTCTTTCTTATTATTTAGTAGACAGGTATCAAAATCAGACGAAACAGAGTTTTTCCAACTTGGATAATCATGATTTTAAATGGATAAGAGTAGTGATTGTGCTTCTTTTATCCACTCTGCTTCTTAGGATAGGGTTATTAGTCTATTCAAACTTGGTCGAAAAAACACTTGATGTCATTGGCCTCAATTTGACTTTGGTTTTTGCGATCATCACCTGCTATTTGGGTTTTAACATATTTAAAAAACCAGAGTTATTTGTTAAACTTGACAGTTATGCCCAATCGAAATTATCAGTTACTGATCTCCAGCTCAACAAAGAAAAAATTGAAAAAGTGATGATAAATCAGTCACTGTTTACAAACCCGAAATTGACTATTAATGAATTAGCCGATAAAGTAGGCCTACATAGTCGTATAGTCTCACAAACACTCAATCAAGAAGTCAATCAAAATTTTTTCGATTTTGTAAATAGCTACAGAGTCCAAAATTTGATTGAAAAGTTAAAAAGTCCAGACGCAAAGAGCTACACCCTTCAAGCATTGATGGAAGAGTCAGGATTCCAATCCCCTTCAGTTGCCTATGCAGCATTCAAAAAAGTTACCGGTACTACTCCAGCTAGATTTAGAGAAACTATAGTGTCAATTGAATAAAATTACTTCGATCAGCTCATTTTTTTAGGGCGGAATACTACTACCCTCAAGACTTTGGTCAAAACAGCTCACAACCATTTGACAATTCTTTGATCCGTCATAAAATAGAGAAGTTTAGAAAGGTGTTTATGTATAAGTTGCAAGAGTGATATAACCTCCTTTGCGCACCTGTTGCGCGATCTGTCAGTTCTTACAACTGCAACCTTTGACACAGATTCTATAGCCGGCGCGCATCTGTGATGCGTGACACTTCTTGACTGGCATTTTAACGGCTTATCTATATTTCAGACGCATTTTGAAATGCGCCCGAGTGGCATAGAACATAATGATTAGATCAAAAACTGGCGGTAGATAAAACCACTGGAGATTGCCGCTTCGATCCCTTCATTTCTCAATGAATGGATGCTCCTCGCAATGAAGTGGAGAAATTGGATTCAGCAGTATTCAAACAAAAATCAAACTTTTAAACGTCATTGCGAGAAAACTGCATGGCTGATAAGCAAAGCAGTTGACGCGGCAATCTTGTCAGTACTAACCATTCCCAAACCGATAAGTTTTAAGCTCCGGGTCGTGTCCTCACGGACCTTCTACTCCTGCCTTAATGACTTCACCGGATTGGCTGTAGCCGTACGGATAGACTGAAAGCTGATAGTGGCCAAGACCAAAGCAATGGTTATCAGGCTGGCTATACCAAAGTTCCAATAAGAGATATCCACGCGATAAGCAAATTCATCCAGCCAGGAGTTGGCTAAAAAATAAGCTGTAGGAATAGCTATCAACATAGCGCCTATAGCCAATAAAACAAATCGTTGTGAGAGCATTAAAACCAATCCTGAAACCGACGCTCCTAGCACCTTGCGGATACCAACTTCTTTCATTTTTTGTCCGGCGATAAACATAATCATACCATAAGACCCTAAGCAGGAAATCAAAATGGCTAAAATGGAGAAATTGCTGATCAATTGACCCAACTGCTCCTGCTCGCCATAGCTCTGTTCCAATTGCTCATCCAGAAACTGAGCGGCAAAGGTCTCCGTTGGGAAATGTTTATTCCATACTTCCTCGATCGCACTCAGCGTCTGAGGTATGTTTTGATTGTTAATCTTAAAAGAAAAGTGTGTAAAAGCTGGTATGCGGATATCTATGATCATAGCTCCCATGCCTTGAGATAATGGCATAAAATTAAAATCCTTAGCCACACCGATTACCTTTCCTATTTTTCCTTCTACATTAATCGACTTGCCTAATGCTGTTTCAGGAGAACCAAAGTCGTAAGTATCTATAGCGGTCTCATTGATTATAAAAGCCGTCTGAGGGTCAGTTTCAAATTCTTCTGAAAAATTTCGACCTGCTATTATGTCTATACCATAAGTACTTACAAAATCAAAATCTACAGAAAGTACAGGGGCCAGCAGATTATCTTCTGCTGTAAACCCATGCGGAATTACATTTCGGTGGGCTACACCTTGTCCAGGTATCCCAGCAGACAACGTACTAGCCAATACACCAGGAATACTGGTCAATTCAGTCTCGAACGCATCCATTGCTTTTCTTTTATCCTCACTGACTGCTCCAAATACATTATTGAAATTAGCACTCATTACTGGAGCTGTCACCATATGATCCCTATTCAGCCCCAGGGGTTTGTTTTGCAAAAAATTCAACTGATCAAACACGATTAGCGTTCCTGAAATCAAAAGAATTGAAATCGAAAACTGAATGACAATCAATCCTTTTCTAAAGGACAAGCCTCCTTTAGCACTTCCGCTACTTAAGCCTTTCAAACTATATATTGGAGAAATTCTGGTGGCGAAAAATGCTGGATATAACCCCGCTAATAAACTGGTGATAAAAAACAATCCTACATACCCTATGATAATCTCAGGACGGTAAAGTGCTGCCAATTCTAATTCTTTTCCTGTCACACTGTTGAGGACTGGCAATAAAAACACGGACGAAATGTAAGCCACTGCTGCTGCAACCCCTGCGGTTACAAAGGACTCACCAAGGAACTGCGCAACTAAACTTCCTTTCCAAGCACCCATCACTTTTCGCATCCCAATTTCTTTAGTTCTCTGTAGGGATCGAGCAGTGGATAAATTCACAAAATTGATACAAGCAATCAATAACGTCAATGCTCCCACAGCCATAAAAACAAATAAAAATATGCGACTACCTGATTGTTCAAGTTGAGCACCAACTTCATCATTCAAATGTATATCCAGCAATGGCTGAATTTTGAATGACTGTCCCTTCTGCATGTTTTCCGGGATTTTTTCTGTTACAAAATCTGCGAATCGATCATTTACAGATTCAGGGGCTGCCCCTTCTTTGAGGAGTACATAAGTGGGAGAATGAGAAACCATCCAATTCCCTTTAAAATTTTGCCGCAGTCCGGTCGCCAAAGGTTCGGGTTCTAAATCATACATGTTTTGAAAAGGAACCATGGCGTTGAAGTGAAAATGTGAGTTCGTCGGATATGCTGCAACGACAGCTGTCACTCGAAAAGACTTACCTTCCATTTTGATGACTTGTCCTACAGCAGATTGGTTACCAAAATACTTTTCAGCCAGTTCTTTGGTAATGATGACCGTGAATGGTTCATGCAATGGCAATTCTGCCGAACCTTCTAAAAACTCAAAATCGAAAATTTCAAAAGTCGAGGAATCAGTAAAAAAAACATTTTCTTCTTCAAATTTCTTCATGTCCCCATGAAGTCCATCTACCTGAACACTGATACCTCGAGTAAATAGTCGAGTGGTCTTTTCTATTTCAGGAAAGAAGTCATTCAGATGCTCTGCGAAAACAGGAGGAACTCTTGCTATGTTGAATTCCTGAATAAAGTATTGCAAGCGATAGATACGATCTTTTTTACTCTGAAACTTATCGTAACTCAATTCATCATTGACAAATACAAAAATGAGCAAGCAACAGGTAAGTCCACCTGCTAAACCAATGATATTAATGAAGCTAAATGCCTTGTGTTTGAATAGATTCCGAAAAGCAATTTTGATGTAGTTCGTGAGCATGACCGAGTATTTAAGTTGAGTATGTTCTTACAGTTAGTACTATATAAACCAATATTATTACATATCAGCATTCGTTTTTAGGAGTGGAATTTTCTGGATACAAGCGGTTACGCATATCCCTATTTCTACAGTTTTTGCTGAATTAACAAAAAAGAAATTCAATTTGTTATGCATGCATACTATTTTTTTATATATTTGAATTTGTTATGCATGCATAACAAAAGAAAAGTCATTAACTTTAAGCATTAATAAAGAAATAGATATGGAAACCACAGCGGAAAAAAGATCGATTCGAGGAGGAGAATTTCTCATCAAAGAATCACAAGCAGAAGACATCTTCATCAGAGAGGAGTTTTCTGAGGAGCAAAAAATGATGGCTCAGGCTACTAAGGATTTCATTGAAAAGGAAATCAACCCTAACATAGAAAAAATTGAAAAACAAGAAGAAGGATTAATGCCTTCCCTAATGGAAAAAGCTGGTGAGCTTGGACTATTGGGTGTTGCAGTACCAGAAGAGTATGGTGGGCTAGGCATGGACTTTAACACTTCCATGTTGATCGCAGATGAGATAGGTGCGACTGGTTCATTTTCGACAGCCTATGGTGCACATACAGGCATCGGAACTCTACCTATTCTATACTATGGCAATGAAGAACAGAAAAAAGCTTACCTACCAAAACTGGCAAGTGGTGAATGGAAATCATGCTATTGTTTGACTGAACCAGATGCTGGGTCAGATGCCAACTCTGGCAAAACAAAAGCTGCTTTGACAGATGATGGTAAGCACTATGTGATCAATGGACAAAAAATGTGGATCTCCAATGGTGGATTCGCTGATCTACTGATCGTATTTGCTAAAATCGATGACGACAAGAAATTGACTGCTTTCTTAGTAGAGAAAACTTATGGCGGTATCACCATGAACGATGAAGAAGTGAAGTTGGGAATCAAGGGCTCTTCTACACGTCAAATTTTCTTCAACGACTGTAAAGTACCTGTGGAAAACATGCTCTCAGAAAGAGAGAATGGATTCAAAATTGCCGTAAACATTCTAAATATTGGAAGGATTAAATTAGGCGCTGGTGTAATCGGTGGATGTAAGGAAGTAATTTCACAGTCAACAAATTACTCCAACGAAAGAAAGCAATTCAACACGCCAATTTCAAGCTTTGGAGCTATCAAGCATAAGTTGGCTGAAATGGCAATCAAGACTTGGGTGACTGAATCTGCGGCTTATAGAGCTGGACAAAACATCGATGACAAAATTGCAGACCTGATCGGTCGCGGTACAGACCCTGCAGAAGCTAAACTGAAAAGTTTTGAGCAATTCTCTATCGAATGTGCCATCATCAAAATACACGGATCGGAAATGCTTGACTACATAGTAGATCAAGGTGTTCAAATCTATGGCGGCATGGGCTTCTCAGAAGATGCACCGATGGCCAGAGCCTATAGAGATGCACGTATCACAAGAATTTATGAAGGCACCAATGAAATCAACCGAATGTTGATGGTCGGAATGATCATGAAACGAGCAATGAAAGGAGAATTGAATATTATGGAGCCTGCCATGGCAGTTGCGAAAGAATTGGTTTCGGTGCCTTCTTTCGAAGTCCCAGATCTTTCGAAGCCTTTCGCTGAAGAGAAAGATGTCTTGAAGAAATTGAAAAAGGCAGTCTTGATGGTCGCTGGTAAAGCAGCTCAGACTTTTGGTCCTAAGTTGGAAGAAGAGCAAGAGATTATGATGAATGCAGCAGATATGATGATCGAAATCTACGCAGCGGAGTCAGCGCTTTTGAGAGCAGAGAAATTAGTAGGAATGAATGGAGAAGAAGCTGCCAAAATGCAAATAAACGCTGCCAAAGTGTACTTGTATGAAGCTGTTGAGAAAATCAACAAAGCGGGCAAAGACGCGATAGCTTCTTTCGCTACCGGAGACGAGCAAAAAGTAATGTTGATGGGATTGAAAAGGTTTACCAAAATGAATCCCGTAAACATCAAGCAGCTAAGAAGAGAAATCGCTGATCATTTGATTAGCAAAAACCAATACGCTCTTTAATTAAGCGCATATCCAAAATACAATTGTTTGATTTAGTATCTAAAGGCCGTTCTAGCGAGAGCGGCCTTTTTCTTTTTTGGACAGGTCAACGATACAATGAAAGTCAAGTCCCCTCCACGGAGGGGTTAGGGGTGGGTTAATTGCCCTGAGCTGTCATTTCATTCACAGTATAATATATCTCATTCAATACCCATTTGATATTGGTTTTAATATCAATGTCATCAAACCTTAAAAATTTGACTCCTAAAGACTCCAATCTACCTTGTCTCTTTTTGTCTTTTGTTGGTTGATCATCGTGATAATGACTCTCTCCATCAACTTCTATGGCGAGAAACAGATCTTTGCAATAAAAGTCAACAATAAAATGATCTATAGGTATCTGTCGGCTAAACCGTACACCCAGTTGTTTGTTTTTAATTTCTTGCCAAAGTAGAATTTCAGCTAAAGTCATATTGTTCCTTAGTTTACGCGCCAGAGGAACTAGTTTTTTATCGTATGGAATGATTTCACGCATAGGTTAAAGATAATGATTTGGATGAACCCACCTCTAAATCTCCTCCTTGGAGGAGACTTGCGTATTTTATAAGAAAAGGCCAACCAGCTATGTCAATGGTTGGGGAATCCTCTCACCCCAACTCCCCCACAATCAACTTCCCATGATAGGCATCCGCACCGATGAGTTGATCAATTTCAAGCAGGTTCTTATCTGTCACTTTACCTGCAGCTATAATTTGAATTTTGCCTTGAGCAGCTTCTATCATTCTTTTGATATTCTCCGCCCCTTCTTTCGCTGTGGGTTTTCCGCCAGAAGTCAATACTCCTGTAATTTCAGGAATAGCAAGCAGTTGCCTCACTCCTTCCGCCGGGTCTTTCAATTCATCAATCGCCTTATGAAAAGTGACATTCATTGGCGCGGCAAGTTGAGCCAGTTTTTTTGTGGTTGCGAGATCAATATTGTTTTGCTCGGTGAGAAGGCCAAGTACAATTTCTTGCACGCCCATCTTCTTTAAAATTTCAATAGTAACGGCCATCTCATCAACCTCGTCTTCTGAATAGACAAAATCCCCTCCTCTTGGTCGAACCATCACTTTCGTGTGAATGGAGAGACTATTCAATACCTCCTCCACTAACTTCATATCCGGAGTGATTCCATCCAAATCCAACCTTCCACAGAGTTCTACTTGAGTAGCTCCCATTGCTTCAGCTATTTTAGCTCCGTCTAAATATTCAACACATACCTCTTTAATCATTTCAGAACAAGATACATCCATAAATAAATAAAAATACTTTTAAAGTGAGTAAAAGCCTATTAACTTAAATTGTCAAATTGTCTAGATCCTATGAAAAAACTATTCTTCTCACTTCTAATTACAATACCATTTTTTTCAATCATCCAAGCTCAAGACAAACCCGTTTCTGTCTACATGAGTGAGTACAACGTAACTCCAGAAGATTTGGAGGCTGGATTGAAAGACGCCAATGCCTCTTTTCTATTCGAGGCCCGAGTTCATCAAATTGTAGGACAAGACACGACTACACAGCTGGGGAGGTTTGACCCCAAGCTCCCAGTTTCTGAAAAATGGATGATACTAGAGCATGACGGCAGAGTACCGACTAAAAAAGAATACAAAACATTCTACAAATACCATAACACAAAAAAAGACGGTATAAACGCTTCCATCATGGCGGATAGCTGGGCTATTGAATCTGAGGATGATAACATTTTGGTTATTAGTTTCATGTATGAAGAAAAGTCACTTCCCAAAAAGTATCATTTTTTGGCTGATACCAAAGGGCACGCACATATCAATAAAAAAGCCAATCGATTGATGCATGTGGTTTTCAAAAACAAAAACTCGCAAAAGGTTAAGCAATACAAAGTAGATTCTTATGAACTCTTTATGAAATATTACTTTGACACCCGCGATAAAGTCTACCTGATCGAATGGGAAGATCTAAAAATGGAGACATCCAACGGTCCTTTGAAAGAATTAACCGAATTTTTTGATTATCGTAAAGTGAAATAACTATGAAAAACCTAACCTATGTATTTATTATTGGCTTGCTCATCAGCGGCCTGTCTATTTCAAATGTTTCAGCACAAAAGCTCAATTATGGAAACTCTGTTTCCATCTTAGTACCCACAGGCAACTTTGGTGACCTTTATAAAGGTGGCTTTGGCGTCAATGCCAACTTTGAAGCTAAACTCAGCAAAATAGCGATTATTGGCGAATTCGGATATTCCATGTTTACTGGCAATGATTTAGATGGCTCCGCACTGGAAGATTTAACTGCTTGGGATTTGCTGGCTGGAATCAAGCTAAATCTACTTGGACCACTTTATATTGAAGGAAGAACGGGCTATTACTTTGGTGATTTTGACGAATTCGTACTTATACCTGCAGTAGGTGCAAGATTCAAAAAATTTGATCTCAATGTAGGCTACCAAGCCGCTGGAGATGTGAATTTCATGAATTTTAGAGTTGGGTATCTATGGGGAGGGTCGGATTGACAACCCTTTCTATTTCTTTTTATTCCACTTGAAAAGAGGAATACGTTCGCCTTGTGCTGAACATTCGATCATTTTAGCCAAACGACGCTGGCGAGTGGCATCTTGTTTTGCACTAATGACCCACCAGACGGTGGGTTTTTTGATAGAAGGTGGTAAATCATTAAAATAAGTCCAGGCCAGTTGATTGGCACGAAGCTGATCTTCATATTCTTTGGGGAGCTTAATTTCCTCCTGCTCAAAAGATGCTTTCCGGGCATTTTCTTTATCCCTTTGGTTGTAAATGTCCATGCCTGCTGGAGAAACCAAATCTTCAGCGATCAAGTGTTTCATCTTTTTAAGATTCACCGCACTCCAGTGACTTTTGGCTTTGCGCGGCGTAAACCTAATCTTATAGCTATCCTCATCGATAGATTTTCTGAGCCCATCAATCCAACCGTAACAAAGTGCTTGATCCACAGATTCTGACCATGTCATGGAAGGTCGACCAGATTTCACTTTATAAAATCCCACCCATTGCTCCGTGAGCTTCTGATGGTGCGTTGCTAGCCATTGACCAAACTCAGGTGACGAAGAGAAAAAAACTACTTGCTCAGACATATTCATTAATTAACCTCAATTCAAATGTATAAAAGGTCGATGATAAATCTGCCTTGCCCTATTGTGACATTTCCCATTGCTCTCACTCTATACTTTGATCTTTATTTGTTTATCAAATTTTAACAACAGAACGGTATGAAAGTACAACTGGCCATAGCCATTGTGACTATTGCGCTCTCAGCGTGTAGAACTAACACTTCCAATTCTATTACTTCAGCTCCATTTGCAGCAGAAGTAGACAGCCTACTTTCATTAATGACCATTGAAGAAAAGGTTGGCCAGCTCAATTTGTATGCTGGTAGCTGGGAGTTCACCGGACCTGTACCTGAAGACGTTAACAATCAAAAAAAGTTTGAGAATATTAAAAGCGGGCGTGTTGGCGCTATGCTCAACGTAATCACTGCTGAAGGAACCAGAGAAGCTCAAAAACTAGCTGTTGAAAATAGCCGGTTGGGCATCCCATTACTCTTTGGATACGACGTCATTCATGGTTATAAAACCATGATGCCTATTCCTCTAGGTCAAGCTGCCAGCTGGGATGCCGAAGTAGCAAGGACCGGTGCCGAAGTAGCGGCCAGGGAAGCATCGGCTTCCGGAATCAACTGGACTTTCGCACCGATGATGGACATAGCGCGAGATGCGCGCTGGGGACGGATGATGGAAAGTCCCGGCGAAGATCCATATTTAGCTTCGTATATGTCTAAGGCCTGGATTGAGGGTTTTCAAGGCGGTAACCTTTCAAACGAGGCGACTATCGCAGCCTGTGCTAAGCATTTTGCAGCCTATGGTTTTGCTGAAGCTGGTCGTGACTACAACACCGTGGACATCAGCATGCAAACGCTATACAACATGGTATTACCTCCATTTAAGGCGGCCAGTGAAGCAGGTGTAGCCTCATTTATGAATTCATTTAATGAAATAGGCGGTGTACCTGCCAACGGAAGTGAACTACTTCAGCGCGAATTACTCAAAGGAGCATGGAACTACCAAAACGGGTTCGTAGTCTCAGATTGGGGTTCTATTGGAGAAATGATCACTCACGGTTTTGCGGCCGATACATTGGAAGCTGGATACAAGGCGTTGACTGCTGGGAGCGACATGGATATGGAGGCCCATATCTATGAAAATTCTCTCGAAGAGCTTGTTTCATCTGGCAAAATCAATGAAGAGATATTGAACGATGCGGTTCGAAGAATCTTAACTATCAAATTTCAGCTAGGTCTATTTGACAACCCCTATCGATACAGTGACGTAGAGCGAGAAAAATCAGAATTGCTTACCAAAGAAAACTTGCAAATAGCCAGAGAAGCCGCTCGTAAATCTATTGTACTTCTAAAAAATGATAACGACCTACTTCCACTTAGCAAAGAAGGACAATCCATAGCCGTTATCGGTTCATTGGCCGCCGACAAAGATGTGCCCTTAGGCAGCTGGAGAGCTCAAGCCAACGAAGGCAGTGCTGTGTCGGTCTTAGAAGGAATACAAGGTGCTGTTGCTAACAAAGCCGATGTCAATTTCGCACAAGGATATACTTTGACGAAAGGAAGAAGACAGTTCATTTACGAATTAGAAATTGTAGAAGGAGATCAATCAGGATTTGCTGAGGCCATTAATCTGGCCAAGAAAGTAGATGTAGTCGTATTGGCTCTTGGAGAAGATTGCTGGCAGTCCGGCGAAGGACGTAGCCAAACAGACATTGGCCTAAAAGGTGATCAAATGGACTTGATGTATGAATTACTAAAAGTGAATAAAAACATTGTGGTGACACTCATGAATGGTCGTTCTTTGGCTATCCCTGAATTAGATGAAAATATTCCTGCCATTCTGGAAGTCTGGCATCTGGGGTCCGAAGCAGGCAACGCCATCGCCGACGTATTATTTGGAGACTACAATCCTTCTGGAAAACTCCCCGTAAGTTTTCCAAGAAACGTAGGGCAATGTCCAATTTATTACAACCATAAAAATGGTGGGCGACCTACTACAAACCCACACGATGCCGGCATGGTGTTTTGGTCACACTACACAGATTCTCCAAACACACCGCTCTATCCATTTGGTTATGGCTTAAGCTATACTACGTTTGAGTATAGCGATCTCAAGCTCTCATCATCAGAATTGAATCAAGCTGGTGAGATTTCTGCATCAGTTACAGTTAAAAATACCGGAAAGGTAAATGGACAGGAAACGGTACAGTTCTATATCAGGGACTACGTTGGGAGTGTCACCCGACCTGTGAAAGAATTAAAGGGTTTTGAAAAAATTACGCTAAAGCCTGGGGAGGAAAAAGAGGTCCAGTTTACTATCAATAACGAAACACTCTCCTACTATCGGGCAGATCTGTCTTTCGGCTCTGAGCCTGGCAAATTTGCTGTGATGATAGGTGGCAATTCCCAAAAAATATTAATGACTGATTTTAGATTAGTTGATTAATAGATTTTAGCAAAAATTAGTTTTGGGTAAGTGGAGAGGAGTCGAGAGGCTCCTCTTTTTTTTATCTGCATTAATGCATGCGATCAGGTCGCACTTCTAAGTTCTTTAAGATTGCAGCTTCTGCCTCCAAAAACTCCGACCAACGTTTCATCACGTAATCTTCTGGTTTAAACTTCTTTGCCATATCCAAAAAACTATTGTAGTGACCAGCTTCGGATACCATCAGTTCAAAATAAAATTTACTAAGCTCGTCATCCTCGATATTCTTATGCAAGATTTTGAATCTCTCGCAGCTACGCGCCTCAATGAGTGCATTCAAAAGCAGCTTTTCCACCAATTGATCTTCTCTGCTTCCACCTCCTTTGAGAATCTTTGATATCGCAAGTACGTATTCATCCTTTCGCATTCGATCCAGTTTGATGCCTCGTTTTTTCATCATCTCAAGTACACGCTCAAAATGGCTCCATTCTTCAGCCACCAAATCAGTCAGCATTTCTACCAGTTCTTCATGCTCAGGATATTGTACGATCAATGATATGCCAGAGGAAGCAGCCTTTTGTTCACAATAGGCATGGTCGATTAAAATCTCCGCAATAGACTTCTCTGCAATATTTACCCAACGAGGGTCCGTAGGTAGATTAAGGCCAAGTGTTGTTTTATTCTGCTGTTCCATGGTTATCAATCATAAAAATGCCACCTCAACCCAAAATCAAACATTTTCCTTGTCCCGGGATAGTATGGAGTCTCAAAATATCCTTCCTCTTTCTTTTGGTTGAAATACTTAAACTTGGCCCATATGCTCAGTTTTTGAGCCTTCATTACAAAGAAGAGATCTGCGGTCCAAAAAGAAGGGACCTTGAATTCATTTTGGAGGTGAAATTGTTGTGTAATCGGATCATAGGCATTGGCAAAATAGGCCGACTGCCATCTGAGGTTAACCCCCAATTGCATTTCCATATAATTATTGAAAACAATATTTTCATAATACCATTTGCCAAAATAATTCCAGTCTGGCGTACGAATAGCATCTGCTCCATCCCCCGATACATTATTGAAAATAACTCTATTTTCAAACTTGAAATGCTTCATCGAAGCGAAATCCGCTTTTAGCGAATATTTGTTCACTAACGCCACAGCTGAATTTTGAGCGGGCATTTTATCCAATCCAAAATAAACGTAGTTGTTTATAGTTGATATTTTCACTTCCGGCTCTAATCTTACAAATGAAAATTCATAAAATATTGACCCAGAAATTGTATTAGACAAAATATCAGAAAAACTGTTTGACCATTCGTAGTGATTACCAAAATACCTTTCTGTCATGAATGATGGCAAATATTTGCTCGAGGTATATTCAGCTTTTAAAAAATTGTTTTGGTAACGGCCAGAAAACATATACTGACCACCATCATTTACTTCCACTTCACCACTCAGTACATTACTTTTTGTGATGTAGAGCATAATATCACCACCCAAATAATTCTCTGCTGTATGTCCAAACGAATCCAGGTGTCTGTAGCTGAAATCCATATCTCTTCGTTTTACATAGCCTGAATAGTAGATACGCTTCCCTGCTCGCCCTTTCAAACCGGCTTCAACCTTCCATTCTTTAAATAATGAAGCATCCAGAGTAGAATCTGTACGGATTAAAAACTGTTCATAATAATCGGTAGTAGATGACAATGGAAAATCTTCAAATTTATTCTCCACATTATTCCGCTCTACTACAGCATATATCTCAAAGAAATCAGCCACAGAATACTCTTGATACAAGTGTAGTCTGGTCCGATTGTCATAACTCTTCGCATTTCTTAATTTGATATCTGAGTCCTGATATTGAAAGTAATCCCGTTCTTCTGGATCTTCTGGCAACTTGATCCCTCCGGTTTCACTCGCTCCATGCTCGAATTTGTATGCATGAAACATCAGATGATATTTTGAATTTTTGGAACTATGAAAAGTATAAGCATCAATCACTGTCCCTGAGATTTGAGTCTCCCGCAATGAGGAAGCACCAATAAGTTTAAATGAAGAAATTTTATGAACATCAAAGCCAATATTCCATTGTGCATTGATATTTCTGGAAAAATTAAAATCAACGACATTTCGACCTTTACCTCCTAATCCAACACTCAACTCAATAAAAGGAGACTTGGAATCATAATATTTAAAGTCAGCAGACTTTTTTACATAAGGCGTATAGGATTCAAACCCTGTAGTCCTTCCTACTGTTGTGGGTTCGCTGTAATAAATTGGCCGCAAGGCAGTTCCATTGTTTCCCAAATCCTGATACACTGTTTCTGTTCTGTCTTTAAACTCAAACTTTTCGAGGTTATGAATTGCCGTATCTATGGTATGGTATAGTGTATCGCTACGCATTAAATCCTTTTCGAAAATGTACCTCGTAGTAGTAGGCCCATAGACCAACTTCGTCGAATCATCGAGCATCTGCGACCAAGCCGGAGATGAGAGGCATATAAAAACAAAAAAGAATATTCTATTCACTATCTGGATTTGCGTTTGGCAAGATGTTCAGAATCAAGCGCTCAAAGTTAGAACGATCTGATATAAATTCTATTTCTTCGGTAGAATTAAATGCGTTTAAAGCGTTAATTGAGTTTCTAATAAAAAAGACCAAGCTCCCTTTCTTTAAATACGGCATCATATCTTTTTCTATTTTTTTATAATCGCCTTGATCAGGTGAATTGTATACTAAAATAGCATCTGCTTCATTCATCCCTTTTATACTCTCCTGCAATTTTCCAATGGGGTAAAGGGCATCCTGAGTAAAAGGACGACTGTAATCTGTGATCAACAACCTGAATTGTGGACGGATTTCTTGCGGTGAATAAGCATCATCCATTACGAAAGCCGGAGTACGAGGATTACATTGATACCATTCCGAAAGACCGAGTACTTTGTGTTTGGTGCAAAATGTTTGTGGAGTATTTAGAGGATTGAGGTAGGCAACAGAATCATCTTTTACTTTTTCCAAATGGTATTTAGCTACATTGGAGCCATCTACATGAAGGGTTCCTTTTAGTAATTGTTGTAAATATCTAGATATGGCAATGGTGGGGTCATCAGCTAGTGAACCAACAAATACTACTGGAACTTCAAACTCAACGGATTTCCAAATACCCAGATCAAACAATCTATTTCTCAATAGGCCTCGACTCCAGTTCAAAACCGCTAGGGGCCACCACACATACCTCCATTTTGCAATCATCATTCAAAATTAATCGCCCCATGACTAACCTCATCTTAGATAGCTCATTAATTTAGCCAAAGGGATTACTTATATTTAAAGAACTATGCGAATAAATGACATTATAGGAGCGCTGAACCAATGGGCTCCGCCTTCTTATCAGGAATCCTATGATAACGCCAGGCTTATCACAGGAAATCCAGAACAAGAACTTCGAGGTTTATTGGTTAGTTTGGATTGCACCGAAGAGGTGGTACAAGAAGCGATAGCTAAAGGAGCCAATTTGATCGTTTCGCATCACCCTATAGTTTTTAAAGGTCTTAAAACATTCATTGGAAAAAACTATGTGGAACGCACGGTAATCAAAGCCATCAAAAATGACATTGCCATTTTTAGCATTCACACCAACCTTGACAATGTAAACACCGGAGTTAATCGAATGATCTGCAATCGTTTAGGTTTAATCAACTGCAAAACCCTCGCTCCCAAAACCGGCATTCTAAGCAAAATAGTGACCTTCGTTCCTTCGAAGGATACACAGAAGGTACTGGATGCACTTTATGCAGCAGGTGTAGGGCATATTGGCAACTATGATGAATGTAGCTTCCAAGTCAAAGGAACGGGAACTTTTAGACCTAATGACCAAGCCAATCCAGCGATAGGGAAACACAATAAAAGTGAATCAGTTGATGAAACAAGAATAGAAGGCATATTCCCATCTCATCTAAAAAACAAGGTAATAGCTGCTTTAAACAAAGCACATCCTTACGAAGAAGTAGCCTATTATCTCACATCACTGGAAAATGAAAATCAAGAGGTAGGGTCTGGCATGGTAGGTGAATTAGCATCTCCTATACCTACCGAATCTTTCATGAGACTTCTCAAAGAGCAATTCAACTTAAAGGTTATTCGTCATACGCACTTTCACAAAACCGAAGTGAAAAAAATAGCTGTTTGTGGAGGGGCAGGAAGCTTCTTACTGGGTCATGCCAAGGGAGCGGGTGCTGATGTTTTTGTCACGGCAGATTTTAAGTATCATGAGTTTTTTGATGCCGAAGAAAAAATAATCATATCCGATATTGGACATTATGAAAGTGAGGTGTTTACAAAAGAATTGATTTGCAATTTTTTAAAAGAAAAATTCGCTAATATTGCACTCAATTTATCCGAGGTGGATACAAATCCTATAAAATACTTTTAAAATACATGGAAAGTACGGTAGCAAAAAAGCTCGAAGCTCTAACAAAATTACAGTCAATAGATTCACAATTAGATGAATTAATTAAAGTCAGAGGGGCTTTACCTGAGGAAGTGATGGATCTCGAAGATGAGATAGCCGGATATGAAACTAGGGTAAACAATCACAACGGCCAAATCGAGGAATTAGAATTGGCTATTTCTAACAATAAAACTGCTATTAAAGATGCAGAGAAACTCATTGCAAAATATGAGGAGCAGCAAATGAATGTTAGAAACAACAGAGAGTATGATGCAATCACCAAAGAGGTTGAATTGCAACAGTTGGAGATTCAGATTCTTGAAAAGAGAATAAAAGAAGCTTATGCTAATATTGAAGCTAAGAACGAAGAAATCGCCGACACTAAAAATGCTCTTGAAGAAAGAAAAAAAGACCTCGATAGCAAAAAAGGTGAATTAGACAATATCACTACTGAAAGCAAAGAGGAAGAAGATAAACTTCTTAAAGGAAGAGAAAAAGCATCTAAAGGTATTGAAGAACGTTTACTCCTTTCTTACAACAAGATCAGAGAAAATGTAAGAAATGGCTTGGCAGTAGTTCCTGTAAAAAGAGATGCGTGTGGCGGATGTTTCAACATCGTTCCTCCTCAAAAACAAGCTGAGATCAGAGAAAAGAAAAAACTGATTGTTTGTGAGCACTGTGGAAGAGTATTGGCAGATGTAGAAGAGGTAGTAGTAGAAGAGAAAAAGCCAACAAGAACAAGAAGAAAAGCAGCGGCAAAGAAATAAGCTAGTTTGAAGGCTGTTCTAAAACATATAACAATAATAAAGGTGAGCGTGTCTCACCTTTTTTTGTTTTTTACCTTTCTTATTTTTTTACCAGGCCAGGCACAAAGTATCAAGGATCACCCTGAGATATACGAAGCATATCACGATGTATTGAAACTTAAGTTGGAGAGCGGCAGAGCCAAACTCAATCAAGTGATTCCTAATCATGCTCAGCTAGGTCATTATCACTATGTGAAAAGTCTTGCGGACGTGGTAGAAATACTTGTGACTGAAGACCCAAAACTTTTCAAAAAATACGAGGACAGTGAAGAGGACAACCTGGATGGCCTTCGAGAAATGGAAGATGACGATCCTCATAAACGTTTCTACAATGCTGAAATAAGAACCCAGTGGGCCATCGTAAAAATTCTATTTGATGAAGACATGAGAGCAGGCATGTCATTAAAAACTGCTTACAATTACATTGAAAAGAATATTGAGAAACATCCTGATTTCACTGCGAACTACAAATCGTATGGCACATTACATGTGCTATTTGCGGTGGTACCCGAAAGTTACCACTGGGTACTTAAACTCTTTGGTATAAGAGGAAATGCCATCCTTGGATGGGAAGAGCTGAATAAAATACAACCTGACAATCCCTACTGGCTCGAAACAGGACTTATCAAGACGCTTATTTCTATCAATATTCTCAACAAAGAAGAACAAACCTTATCCCTATTAGAAGAATTGAGGCGTTCTCATAAAGATAATCTCATTGTCAACTATTTGTACAATACAGCACTTATCAAATTCTCGAAAAGTGAGCAGGCTTTACCTAACCTGAGGAAGTTACTTTTTACCAGCTCAGATTACTATCGCATAGATAACATCTATTACAAACTGGGGGATATTTATATGCAAAAACAGCAGTACCCTTTGGCCAGATACCATCTATCTAAATTTCTGAACCAGTATGATGGTCAAAACTACATCAAAGACACATGGTTCAAAATCTTCCTGAGCTATTGGCTTGAGGACAATGAAAAGATGGCTGAGATCCATTGGAACAAGGCAAAGGAATCTGGTCAGACACTAGCCTCTGCTGATAGGAATGCCAACAGCCTATTGGAAGAAGACGAATATCCAAACCCACTACTTATGAAAGCCAGACTGGCCACAGATGGTGGATATTTTACTTTAGCCAAACAAGCGTTAGATGATATCCAACAAGGATCATTAGCCAATAAAAAAGAAGAGTCTGAATATTTCTATCGTTTCGGGCGCCTGTACGACAAAACAGGAAGGAAACAGGATGCTATTTTCAATTACTTGAACGCTATTAAGAAAGCTGGGAAGGAAAACTGGTATTTCGCACCTTCGGCATGTTTGTATACTGGTTATATCTATGAATCTCGAAATGAACTAGAAAAAGCTGAATTCTATTATGAGAAGGCAATATCCTATAAGAAGCATCCGTATAAGGCAGGTATAGACCACAAGGCCAACGCGGCGTTACAACTTCTCAGAGACAAGCTTCCAAAAAAGAAGAAATAGATTAGCAGCAGGTGCCTTCAACGCAAATGGTTTGCTTAGCGAAAAACTGAGAAAAAGCTACCGAAATAGACTCCCATTTCTCTGAATCAATACAATAACAGGTACTCGTTCCTTCGATGTTGCCTTTGATGATTCCCAAATTCTTAAGTTCTTTAAGATGTTGAGAAACAGTCGCCTGCGCCAAACCTAATTCACCTACGATATCTCCGCAGATACAACTATTGGCTTTGAGCAAGTACTCAAGAATAGCTATTCTAGCTGGGTGCCCTAATGCTTTCGACATCACGGCTAATTCATTCTGATGTACTGAGAATTTTTCTGTTTTCGATAATCCCATAATCGTAATATTACGACAAATTTAATCAATAGTTTTTTGATCTAAATCTTGAGCAGATTTGACCATTCTCGAAAAGACTATCGCTGATTTATTAAGTCTTCCATAGATATGAGGAAAAAGAGCATTTCTCGACTTCACATCATTGATTTTCACTTCGACCTCCACTTTTGCTAAATCTATCCCTAGCAAAACCAATTCATCATTGGGATTGAAATACTTTTCATAAGAAGTCCTTAACTCAGAGATATAGGAGGTATGAATAAACCCTTCTTCTTGGAGAGAAGGGTGAGTATATAATGTACTTTGTTCCTGCTCCTCCCAACTTGTCTTTGTAGCTAAATGAAAACTAATTGACTCTTGACTCGATGGAGACTGAAACCTCCGAGCCTCAACAAAATTTATAAATGTATTAAGCACAAACTGATTGGCTCTAATCAGAAAAACATGTCGTTCCTTCCCTTCCATTAGCTCCAAGCCATCCTTACCTAAGAAGCCATAATACATCCATGCAAAAAAAAGAAAGACTAAAAACAGATTACTTTGATAATGATACCAGCCTAAAGACAAGGCCAACCAGGACAAGCAAGTACCTATTCCTCCAATTACAAGAGGAATAATCAACTTTTTCCGGCTGACAACGAGACTCTTGATATTCGTTAATAGAAAATCCGATCGTTTGCCTTTGAAAATGACAACCAAAGTCTGATCATACAAGAGCAACATGTTTTGTGCGTCTTCACTCTTCCCTAAATAGCATTTGAGTAATACGGGTTGCATCAATGTCTTTTTAAAAAATCAATCATTTTCGATACAAGCACTTTAGTAAATTCAGGCAATTCAGGTTCGCTCCAAGGGTGCTTGCCTCCAAAAGTATGATTGGCTCCATTTATACGATGAGTCTCCATGGATGGATAAACGCCCTTCAACAGTAGCAATGCTTCAACCGGCACCGTTTCATCATCTGTACCATGAATTGCTAAGAAAGGAATATTGAGTTTTGACAGCTGACCTGATATTCTGAATCGCTGGGAATTTTTCTCGAAGTCCTCGACCATTTGATAATAAAGAGGCATGTCTTGAAGCGTGCGAGCATTTTTGATGTACTGAACACCTTCCTCTTTCCATTCTTTTACAAAATCTGCCGACCAAAATGCTTCTAAATCAGCCACTGCAGCCCATGTAACTAGTCGCTTCACTCTTTTGTCTTCGCATGCCTTCAGGATAGACACTGCTCCTCCACGACTATGACCTGCCAAACATAGCTGAGAAGGATCAATTTCATTACTAGGAAGGTCTAACTTATGATTACAAATATGGTCGATCACCACTTCGATATCATCCAACTCTATACTGAAGTTATTTTTCCCAAATGCCTCTAAATCAACAAATTCTTGAGGGTGATCCGGTGTAACTCCATTATGGGAAAGGTTCATTTTCACATATACGTAACCAGCTTCGGCAATTTCATCTGCTATAGCATTAAAATGCATCGCATCTTTAAACCCTTTAAAGCCATGAACGAATAAAATCACAGGCTTTTGCACGTTATTAGGTATATACCTTACGTCAATAGCAAATGGTCTCTGATGATGTTTCGAATTGAGTATGAGTTCCTTTTTTATCATCTGTTGTGCTGAGTGTAAATCCAAATATCAACATCCTGATCTCATTATAGAAATAATTATCAAGAACCTTCTAATAATTTTCAGTCTGTTGCCTCATTGTATTAATTTGCGGCCAAATAATGGCGCTTAGAATAAAAGACATCCAATCCCCTGTAGCCAATGAGATGGCTGAATTCGAAAAAAAATTCAGACAGTCCATGAAAAGCAATGTAATGCTCCTGGACAAAATCATGGCCTACATTGTAAAACGAAAGGGAAAGCAAATGCGCCCACTATTCGTATTTCTAAGTGCAGCTACTACTGGAACAGTATCCGAAGCATCTTATCGAGGAGCATCTCTTATAGAACTTTTACATACAGCCACTTTGGTTCACGACGATGTGGTGGATGACTCTACCTACCGAAGAGGTTTCTTTTCTGTAAATGCTTTATGGAAAAATAAGATTGCTGTTCTTGTTGGAGACTTTCTTCTTTCAAGAGGCATGCTTCTATCTATCGATAATGAAGACTTCGATTTGCTCAAACTAGTCTCTGAAGCCATCAGGGAAATGAGTGAGGGAGAACTGCTTCAGATGGAAAAAGCTAAAAAACTGGATATCACAGAAGAGGTCTACTATGAAGTGATCCGACAGAAGACTGCCAGTTTGATTAAAGCCTGTTGTGCGGTGGGTGCTGCTTCAACTGGTGCTGACCCGGTGACTGTGCAAACTATGGGAGAGTTTGGTGAGAAGGTAGGCATGGCCTTTCAGATTAAAGATGACCTGTTTGACTATGGCACACAAGAAATTGGGAAGCCTCTGGGCATCGATATCCGAGAGAAGAAAATGACTCTACCGCTTATTCATGCATTGAATCAGGCCACCAGCTCGGAGAAAAAAAATATCAAGCGCATCATCAAAAAACACAGCGAAAACACGAAGAAAGTGAATGAAGTGATTGACTTTGTAAAAGAAAAACAAGGCATCGCTTATGCTACGGATGTGATGAATACTTATCACGCTGACGCCATCCAGATGCTAAAGACTTTTCCAGACACGCCTGCTCGTCAGTCATTAGAGCAGCTCGTTCAGTTCACTATTGAAAGGACTAAGTAGTACTAACTTCTAATTATGATTTGCATTAACCATTTTATCTAGATAGTCTGTCACTCATTTTATCAATAAGCTAGCTTACCAAATAATCTAGAGCCTCATCTCTAGTCGAAAAAGGAATAAGTTTGTTTGGAGTAATTTTATTGTAACCCATTAACAGTACTTTTTTTATACCTACAACTCCTACAATTGCGGCCTTTACTGACTTATGATTGAATAATTTTTCCCCTGATTTTTTTGCTGCATCCATGTACTTTCTAGATCCAGGAATATTTGTCACATCAATAAGATGCAAACTTTTTCCTGGGATCGACCCTACCACTTCTTCAGATTCTTTAAGAACAGCAAGCATTTCTTCAGTGTTTTCACAATTAGTATAATCTATTAGTACCACCTGTTTTCCTTTATGAACTAGTAATTTAACAGCCATCTTAATTTGATTAAATTTTAGTAAATATCTCTATGAGAGAAATAAATACCCAATGATCACAGTATACAAATCATATACAGCTTCGCATACATACTTCTATTCTAACAAAATGAACCCAGATGTTTTTTTATCAAAGGGGTTTTAGCACGTTCACTGCGAGTTTTAAAGAAGTGATTTTTTGAAGAAAAATATAGCTCACGTTATAGATGTGATGAATCCCCTGCTCGTCAATCATTGGAACAGCTGGTTCAGTTTACCATCGAGAGGACAAAATAAAGTTTCTTACTCAAAGGCTAATTCCTTAAATCCACCAATTCTATTAAAAAGGTAGTACCTTTTCCTACTTCTGAATGAACTTCTATAGATCCTTTTAGATTAGTGATAATCTCTTTAACGATATACAACCCAAGTCCGGTACCATCACTTTTATGTGTAGCCCGGTAAAACATATTGAAAACCTTCTCTTGCTCTTCGAGTGGTATCCCAGGTCCATTATCGGCTATAGTTAGTTTTATCCCAGCCTCTGTATTATCAATGACAACTTTGACAAAAGGATTGGAAACATCATCTGGTGAGTGATGCTTGTAAGCATTAGTAATTAGGTTATTCAGTACAATCTTTAGACGATTGGCATCTGAGTGAATTAAACCATCCCCATTACATTCAACTATAGGCTCTATTTTGGGGAAATTCTCAGAGTAAGTTAACCCTTCGATTACATCCTCCACTTCCTGCCTCAAATCCAAAGTTGTTATCTCCAACTCCGTTCTGGCGTTTTTGGAATGATCTACAATATCTTGAAGCAAGGAGTCAAGTCGCTCTACACTATTTTTGATATAAGCCAGATACTCCTCCTTATTTGGTGTTTTATCTAACGAAGCGACATTAATTAAACCTAAAATGGATGACAATGGAGAGCGCATTTCGTGCGACGCACTGTAAACGAAGCGATCCAACTCAGCATTCACTTTCCTCAATTCTCTGTTTTGATTATTGATAAACGCCACACGCCAGGAAAAGAATAAGAAAATAGTAGACAATACAATTATGATACATAGAGCAAAAAACCAAGTGGTTTCATAGTAGAACGGGTCAACCGTGAAAGTCAAAGCATCACCCTCCTCATTCCAAACATGACTATCATTGGTGCCCATCACTCTAATAGTATAATCACCTGGCGACAGGTTGGTGTATTCTACCGTTCCTTCGTATGTTGCTGCGCTCCAACCTTTATCATATCCTTCTAACTTATACTTGAACTGGTTTCTATCGGGGGAGCTAAAGCTCAATACGCAGAAGTCAAACCTATATCGAGAAGTCCCTGGTCCTATTTGAATCTTAGCTTCTTCAATATTGATCATTTCATCATCAGCTATCATTTGTCGGATTTTAACCTTCGGGATATAAACATCTCTGTCAAATGAAAAAGGATCTATAAAGACTACACCCCCTAGTGTTGGCACACTTATATGACCATTGGATAATTTGGTGGATCGGGTGGCACCAGTACACTCTTCTGTATTCATTCCACTACTCTGATCTACAATAAAGTAACTTAAATGTTCCACTTCTCCCGCCCTATACTCTTCCCAGTTAGATTTTTGAATTTGAAGTACTCCCAAATTAGTAGTCAGCCACATATGATCATAATCATCAATAATCAGGTCGAAGAAAGTATTACTCCTTTGGTCGGACTGTAGTTTGACCCTCTCAAGGTTTTCTCCATCAAAATACAACAAGCCACTGTTGGCAGTCACAAAGGCACTTTTCTTAGAATCAAAGTCTACATTGAAAATTACCAAACCGGAATCATCTGTTGATACATGATGAGTCTTACAATCACCATTTGGCTTTATAATGGTCAGCCCACCACTAAAAGTCCCCACATAAATATCACCATTAGCCGACTCTTCAACAGCAAGCACAAAATTGGATTCCAATCCATTGCCATTAGAATAGACTTGCAAGACCTTACCTTCTCGAAATTTGACGAGTCCTCCGGATCTGGTACAAAACCAGAAATTTCCTTTTGAATCCTTTAAAATTCTCCTGAAGTCGTTTGCAGGCATACCGTTCAATTCAGAATACACCCTCTCTTTTCCTTCTTTGATATGGATGATTCCTACGTAAGTGGCCAACCAAATGGACCCGTCTGTATCATGGTAAATATCTCGAATACCATTTCCATGCAATTCCGTTTGTACTTTCAGGCTATTGATTTTATCTCCATCATAAACGTCAATAATATTTCCATCTGTACCAATATAATAGTTGCCATCCCAAGATTCATGTATCATATTTATTCGTGTACTCGACAGCTCAGGCTCAGACAAATTAATTACTTTACTCCCTTTGATTTGAACAAGCCCTGAACGATTTGAAGACATCCATATTTGATTCTCCTCGTCCTGATGCAGTCCATTGATTCTAACTAAATCAATATCATGTTTAGAATAAAGCCACTCAATTTTTGCTGATTGAGGTATCCACCTGGCCACTCCGGCCTCTGTTCCAATCCACAAGCTTCCACGATGATCAACTAATAGGGTATTGATATAATGATCTTCAAGAATTGGAATTTCTTGAAGAGCGAGGTCATTACCTAAATCCATGGATTGAAGGCCTTTTGCCGTACCCATAAAGAGTTTATTTTCTCGATATAAAAGTGCCAATACATTATTGCTTAAAATCCCGTCATCCAGGCCAAAATGGAGAAAACCATCCTTACCGACTCGATTGAGCCCCCCACCTTCGGTACCAAACCAAATATTATGATTATCATCTTCTGTAATGGAGCGGATCATCGCATGACCAAAAAGCTCTCCTTCCACTTTGTATAAAGAATCATCCATTACCCTAAAAAGCCCTTCATGATTGGAACCTATGTATAAACTACTATCCGAAGCTATAAACAACCTCCGTACAGATCTAGGAACTGTTCCACCCCTTGGTTTATAAGAACTAAAGAGACCATTTTCGTATTTCACTATACCATCGCCGTTGCTTGCTATGTAGATGACACCATCATGGCCTTGTGCAATATTGTAGAACCCATCATTTTTTAAAAATGACAATCTATTCTTGTCATAAGAATCTACTCTTTCACCATCATAAATCATAAAACCATTGTAGGAAGTCACCCAGATCAAACCTTCTGAATCTTGAAACACCGAATTAGTATTATTTGAAGGCAAACCATCTTTATTAGTCCATTGCTTAAGGCTTATGTTGTCTATGGACTGATCAGGGTCAAATGAAGACAATTGTCCCAATACAATAGTACTGGACATTAGGAGGCATATAACCAAAGTTGGTTTTAGTTTCATGGTCAGTTTCTTCCAATTAGCTGATAAAGAATGAAGAAGATAATGAATAATAATTATTAATAATAAACTGAATTGTTCGTCGAACATAAAAAAAGGCAGTGACTAAATGGTCAAAACCAATACCATAAGCAAGTCCCATTGTTGAATACTCACCAATTAACTACTTCCTACATTATTAATTCACAATCCTTAGTTATTTTAGACTTTAGAATTGTTTCAAGCCTAGGACAGTTCAATTTTCATAAATGAATATTTCCAAAAAGAGTCTTTTCCTTATAGTTATTAGTCTAATTATCCGCTTGGAGTCCTTTGCTCAATTAAACGCTGGCTTTGGGCAAAATCCAAATAAACAACAATGGCAGGAGCTCACGTCTCCAAAAATTGACATTGTGTTTCCACAAGGAAAGGAGGCACAAGCTCAGCGCATTGCGAGTCTTATCAATTATCAAGGTACAGCACTTACGGGTACAATAGGACCTATAGTAAAGAAACCCAACCTTCTATTACAGACTGAAACTGTTATATCAAATGGATTCGTTGGCCTTGCTCCTTTTAGAAGTGAATTCTTTGCCACTCCTCCTGCAAACATGAAAATTTTTGGAGCCATTGGTTGGTTGGATCTTTTGTCCTTACATGAATATAGACATGTACAACAAAACAACAATTCACTTCATGGAATGACCAAGGCCTTGAGGTATCTGCAAGGCGAGAATGGATGGGTATTTGGGCGAGTACTAGTAGTGCCCAATTGGTTTATGGAAGGAGATGCTGTTTGGGCAGAGACCAAATTCTCTTCTGGAGGCCGAGGTCGTGTACCTCATTTCACTAAGGAACAACGTGCAATTACCTTGTCTGGAATGAACTATAAATATCAAAAATTTAGAAACGGATCATTCAAAACCCAACTACCCAGTCACTACCCTACTGGATATATGTTATGCTCATACCTCAGAAATGAGGAAGGAGCAGAAGTTTGGAACGAGATTTTCTCTGATGCTACCGCCTGGAAAGGTGTATTCTGGTCTTTCAATCAAGCCATCAAAAGTCATTCGAAATATCGAAACAGCAGTCAACTATTTGATGCTGCTTGGAAAAATATGAATTCAAAATGGCAAAAGCAGCGATTGGCTGCCAATATCCAACTTGGAGAATCAATTAGCAGTAAACGTAAAACAATCACATACTACACCTTTCCGCAGGAATCGGCTCCTGGGAAAATAGTAGTATGGAAAAGGAGTTATCAGCATACGGATCAAATTGTAGAAATTTCGGATAAACAAGAACGTGTCCTTTTTTCACCCGGTTACAACCTCTGGCAATACTTCAATATCAAAGAGGAGTCATTTGTTTGGACAGAGCTATCACAAAACGCAAGAAGAAATAATGAGAGTTATTCAGACATTTATATCAAACAATCCGAAGACACCCCCAATGAGAGAATTACTATCAATGAAAATTATTTTAGCCCTGTTTTTGGAAAAAACACTGAAGAAATTTTTGCCGTCAATTATAATTCTGATTTAATTCCTACACTTCAAAAAATCAATCTAGCTACTAAAGAAATAAAAGACATCATCGCTTTTAGCACTAATGAGTTTTTAGGCAGGATTTCCTTCTTAGAAAAGGAAAATGCCGTTATAGCCGTATATAAAGAGATCAATGAATTGACGCTCATTAAAATCAACCTAACGAATGGACAAACTGAGGAATTATTACCTCGGACCAAGCATACTATAGATGATGTTTCAATTCATAATGGGTACGCTTATTTTTCCAGTTCATACACAGGCATTGACAATATATTTCGCACGCCTTTAGATGGGTCGAAAAAAATTGAACAAATGTCGTCAGAGCAGGTGGGAGCCTACAATCCAAACGTAAGTGATGATGGTAAAACCTTATATTATACCGTTTTTGATGAATTGGGTTTTGAAGTAGCCCAGCGGCCAAATGAAAAACTAAAGAGTGCTACACCATTTGTTTATCAAGAGCCTACTCAAATGGAATGGCAAGATGAGACGCCTGATTTATTTGAAATCAAATCGGCCTCGGTCATTACAGAAGCACCCAATAATACATACACCACTCGTGCTTATTCAAAATCTCCATTCAGAGGCATTCAAGCACATTCCTGGAACATCATTCCTTCCACTGTTGCTCCAGGTTTATCACTAATCATGAACAACTACACCAATGACATCGCAGGTCATGTCAGTGCAGGATATAACTTCAATGAAGAAGGGGCGTATTTTGGTACATCTTTGATTTACTCCAGGCTTTTTCCTGTAATATCAATAAATGGAAGACACAACTTCCGCACTTCTGACTTCCTATTGCCTTCAAATAGACTTGCACGTGTAGGCTATAGAGAAACAGTTATTGGAGGTAAAATAGGTATACCATTGAAATGGCTAAAAAACAATTACAGAACCACACTAGAACCGTCAGTTGCTTATGATTACCACATCACTAAAAACATAGCTGAAGAGGGTAACAATTTTCAAATTGATGATACGAATTACTCTACGCTAAAAGAAGGAATTTCATTTTCATTTCTTCGTAGAACGGCGCGACAGAATCTCGCACCAAGATTTGGTGTGAGTATATCCTCTTCATATACACACAATTTAACCGAAAAATCAAATCAGAAATTTACTGGAATAGGAAGGTTGTATTTACCCGGAATCAGCATAAATCACTCCTTGAAGTTGACTGCTGCCTATCAGGACGAACCCCTCAGTAATGTCTTTCAAGAAGTAGATTTATTTCAGTATTCAAGAGGATACAAAAGACCCATCAACGATAGATTTTTTAGATTATCTGTTGACTACGCTTTTCCTTTGCTCTATCCGGACTTAGGCTTTTTTGGCCTTACCTATTTCAAAAGAATACGAGTTAATGCATTCTTAGATATTGGAAAAGGCACAATCGATCAACTAAACTCTAAACTGGATTATAACTCCACTGGGTTGGAGATTATTTTTGACAACACTTACTTAAACCTGACAATTCCATTGAGTATCGGTATTAGAGGTTCATATCTATTAGACACAGATCCTCAAAAACCAAATAATACGTTTGTTACAGGGCTATTTATTACTGGTAGCTTTTAATACTCATATGGAGGAGTACCTGTCAACTCCCAATGTCCTAAGGATATCGGAATATTTCCGATACTATTCAATTCATCAAAGAAATCTCTGGTTATAAATGGTTCCCCTTCCAATTCTTTAAGCCTAGCCACTTCGGCTATAGCATTCTCCAGCAGATATTTGCCGGTGATATAGCTAGTACCATACCCTGGTTGCCTTAAGTAAAGGTGTTGCTCAAAAAGCAATAACTCTTTCTCGGTCTTCATCCAACCCCGGGGTGTATATTCTGAATGAATACTGCCAGCTTCTTCCATGGTCATTTCATTGGCGTGTGCATAGAGTGAACCAAGACCTCGAGCAGCTCTCTGTGCAAACATGATATAGACAATTTCTCGGACTCTGGGTGCGTCGTCATACAAGCCGGCTTGCATAAACATTTCTTCTACAGCTGTAGCAGTGCCCTCATTTCTAGAGTCAAAAATATTGTACAATAAGGGGCCTTTTCGGATTTCACTGTCATGCGGCTCAGTGTCCATTCTGGCCAATTCAAACCAATGGTAGAAATGAGAATACAACGGCCTCGGATCATAATGCTCACCTATGATGAAGAAGTTTCTCTTTTCCTCAGGAACAAACTTCCCCAAATGCTCGCGTAAAGCCGGATCAAAATAGTCTTTAACAGTCACAATCTCCTGCTTATCTAAGAACCCAATCAGGCTCTTGGCCGCAGCATCTGCCATGGCATCGTAAGCTTCCGGAGAATCGGCGGCTTCCAATTCAGGCAACTCACGATTCCTATGCTCTTCCAGTTTTAATGAAGACCAGGCTCGCGCTAGTTCTCTCTTGAGTAGCATTACCTCATCATCCCAGGTCAATGGCACCAAATGTACATTTTGTAAATACCAGGTATAGTTGTCTTTACCAATTCCTGACGGACCGTTTTTCGATTCGGATTGTTTCTCCAACCAATTCACCAAATCTGTAGTTGCCTCTTTGGCTGACTCTATAGCCTGAACTATCTCTGAATCTGACGAAACCCCTGGTTTAGCCATCAGGTTATCCAGAGCAGTATTTTGATAATCAATATAGGCGATGCCTGCAATCCACAATTCCCTGGCATTGCCTGTCAGGTTTTGTTTGGCTTGTGTAAACAAGGGAGGAATGACTTGCAAATCGGAAAGCAACTGATCTTTCCTTTCTCCACTTACAGGGAAATCATACATCCATACTTCTGTAATCTCATGATGTGTAGGCCCTTCATGTGCGGGGACATCACTTCGAGCTTCCCAAACGGAATAATAAAATGCCGGGTCGCGTGCCCAGGGCTTGAGTATACGATGATTGAAGTCGTAGCCATTCATCTCCGCCCAAACAATCATCCAGTCTACTTTCTCATTTGTGTCCCAGCCGGAAGTGTCCATGGCTTGCAATTGATTTTGCAATTTCTTGAATTCAGGCCATCGCTTCTCGAATGTGGCAGCCGTATAGTCAGGAGCTCCATCCATCCTTGGAGGATTTTCAAATTCCCGCCAGTTTTTAAATAGCGCAACAAGATCAGAATAGTCAGATGTTACTTTTACAACTGGAGCTTCTTCCTGATTGGTAGTGCTGCAAGCAAAAAACAATACTGCACAAAAGAGGGATAAAATGTATTTCATTAGTTTGATTCTTGTTTAGCATGTACCATAAGTGAAATCTTATGGCAATTCATTGAGGGATTTAGAAGGATACCGCATTTTAGCTGGGCAACCTCTTTTTTATAAATTTTATCTGGCCATTGTGATTGGATTCATGCTCGCAGACATGAAACCATTTACAATGATTGTTGGTCATTTGCTTACCAAAGAAGGGCTCAGCTTTCATCAACCAATCGTCGTCACGTTTGGCGAATTCTTTCTCAGTTTCAGCTCTTACCCCCGACAGTTTCATCAGATAAAAATCAATATCATAATCTTTTATTTTCTCCCGCCCCATGTCCCCGAGACCCATGGGCAAATCCCATTCTTGCTTTATGTCATCACTCCACGAACCCCATTCCATTTCATCAAAGGTATTCAACTGATAATACCGCTCAGTTGCGGCCAGATGCCAAAGCATCGCGCCAATGGAATTGGATTGATCATCGATTTGAAAGTCTAACTGTTCTACTGTCAAATCTTTCACTGAGTCGACCACCCAAGCACGCATCATAGTCATGGTAGATAGCAAGGTGCCTACTCTAGGGGAATATCCCTCTTTCGGACCAATCATATATATGCTGTCTGCATTCTGAAAATTCTCCTCTTGAACAAACCCTGTCAAGGGTGTAGCCAGCAGCCCAGCTGCCAGCACGCCCGAATTTCTAAGGAAATTTCGTCGCTCGATGTTTTCTTCTAATTTCATTTTCTAAGTGGTTTATTCGGCAATCGCAAAGCAGCTGACATTAAAACTGTCCTGAATCGACATCCTTAATGAATTGAATCAAAGCAGGGAAATAAGTTTCCGGATCGTCAAATTGTGAACAATGACTCCCGTTGGTTGTTACACTTCTCCCATTTTGCACTTCTTCTGCCATCCACTTCATGTACTCAGGGTCCATGGTATCGTGTTTAGCTCCGAGCATCAAGGTAGGCACTGTCAGCTCTTTGAGTCGGCCGGATACATCCCAGTCTGATAGCGTAGCATCTTTGGTCATGCCAAATTCGCTTTGTCCCTGCATATAGGTATAAACTTGCGGATTCAAATGCGCAAATGCCACATTGACCGCTTGCGGCCATTCGCTGAGTGGTTTCCTCAATATATGTTCGGTATAATAATGATTCATGAGCAATTCCAAATACCTTGGTTTGTCAAATTCTTCATTAGCCTCCATTGTTTTGATCTCGTTCAATACCTCAGGATCCATTTGTGGGCCTAGCACCTCATTGGCATATTTGGTGTATGCTGGCGCGCTCGCCACCATATTAGAAATAATGAGGCCCTTCAGATTTTCCTGATATTTGAGTGCATACTGCATTGCCAGCATACCACCCCACGACTGCCCATACAGATAAAAGTTGTCCTTGTTGAGATTGAGAGCTTTTCGTACTTGCTCTACCTCCTCTACATATCGCTCTATCGTCCACAACGAGGTATCATTGGGCTGATCGCTAAAATAGGATTCCAGCTGATCGTAATAGATGTATTCGATTTCCTCTTTCGGCAAATAGCCGTTGAAATTATCGAAAAACTCATGTGTACCACCGGGGCCTCCGTGCAAAAGCAACACCCGCATTGTTGGGCTGTTGCCCATACGCTTGGTGTAAACATTGAAAGTACCTTTGGGTGTTTCGATCGGGATCATCTTTACACCCCCTGTGGATTGATCATCCTGACCAGAATAATCAAAGAATCCAATCTCATTTTCGGTGGATTCATTAGGCTTTTCAGCACTGGTACAACCAACCAAAAAAACCAAGGACAACAAAAGGAGGCTATATAATCGATTCATGGGATAATGTGATTGAAGTGAAATTTGGGTTAATAATCTTCAATATAATAAGTATGAAGGAATATGTATCGAACACCAACTACAATACTATTTTACTGAACAAGCAGCAAACTATCGTACCCTTCCATTTTCACCTTGCCGTCATCGATCAACAACCGGATGGCTTCAGTAAACACAAAGTCGCTTTTGGTATCCACTGAGTCTTTCAATTCATCTATGTAAGTAGTGCCCGAGGACACAAGTACCAATATTCCAGATTTGGTTTCATCCAGTGCAGCCATCAGCTTTTCTTCTTTTTTTGCTTTGATACACACATCACAAACGCCACAATTCAGATAAGCCTTTTCATTAAAATATTCCTGAAAGACCCGTGTACGGCAGCCTTCATGATTCTCTGCATAGGCCTTCATCGCCTCTACTTTTTCTTTTATTACCTGTTGGCGAGGCGCCACTTCATTATAGTATTTTTTCAAGGCCGAGACTTCCAGTCTGGGCGTGAGGTAAGTAAGCTGTGGCAGCGTCTTCATTGGGTCATAGATGATTACTCCCTGTTTCTCCAGTAGCTGCAGTTTCTTGATCACCTCACTTTTGGATAGTTTGGCCAGTTTGGCCAGTTCAAACTCAGACACATTCATAAAGTCGGTATAGAGCCCTCCTCCATACAAACGAAGCATCGACTTGATCACGGATTGATAGCCTCCATTAGAGATGGTAAATTTATACACTTCGCTAGCATCCAGTGCGAACTTGACCGTACTCGATTTATTCAAACTCTCACTAACCATGATCAAACCCATCTCTTCCAATTTCTGAATACAAAAGTGTGCTTCTCTTGGATTGAGTTGATAGGTAGACGCAAACTGCTTCAGATCAAAATCATAGCTCTGCCATTGACTACTGCCCGTCGCCAACTTGAAGTAGTTAGCTATGGCCTGATAAACCCGCTGTACATAGTCGAGCTTTGGATTACGATGTTTTTCACTTTCGCTCAAGCGAAAGAGATCGGATGGATTGTATAGTAAGACTGCAAATGCACTTCGTTCGTCTCGGCCGGCACGCCCTGCCTCCTGATAATAAGCTTCCAATGAATCTGGTAAATCCAGATGTACGACTACTCTCACGTCAGGTTTATCGATCCCCATACCGAAGGCATTGGTAGCCACCATCACACGTCGTACATTGTTGATCCACTCTTCTTGTTTCTTATTACGAGTGGCGGGGTCCAATCCTGCGTGATAGAAATCTGAAGAGATGCCATGCTGGTAGAGGTATTTAGCCACATTCTGGGTTTCCAGACGACTCTTTACATACACGATGGCTGAGCCTTTGACATTGTTTAAGATATCGATGAGTTTTGGTCCCTTGTTCTCCAACTCAAAAGCAGAGTAAGACAAATTAGCCCGTGCGAAGCTCTTTTGAAAAACGGCGGGTTCGTTGAACTCCAATTTTTCGCAAATGTCGTTGGCTACATCCGAGGTAGCTGTAGCCGTTAGGGCAATTTTTTTGGTGTGTGAAAGACAATCGTAGATAGAAGCAATCTCCACATAAGACGGACGAAAGTCATAGCCCCATTGTGAAATACAATGTGCTTCGTCGATGGCTAGTAGCCCCACGTTCATTTTCTTCAATCGTCCGATAAACAGATCGGATTTGAGCCGCTCAGGCGAGACATAGAGAAACTTCACTTTGCCAAAAACACAATTGTCCAAAAGAATATCGATTTCTCGTTTGGGCATGCCGGATGTCACTGCAGCTGCCGCAATGCCTCGATTTTTGAGCTGCTGTACTTGATCGATCATCAGAGCGATCAATGGAGAAATGACAAGACATACCCCTTCCAGCATCAAGCCGGGCACCTGAAAACAAATGGATTTCCCTCCACCCGTGGGCAAAAGAGCGAGCGTGTTCTTACCTTCGAGCACAGACTCGATGATCTCCTCCTGCAAAGGACGAAAAGTATCGTATCCCCAGTTTTTTTTTAGTATGTTCTTGGCTTCGCTCAATCGATTGAATTATTTGTAACAAATAAACGAATAACTCAGTTAATTCCTACAAACCTTAGACACATGAACAAGATTAACCTCAAAGAAAAATTCAGCCTATTCGACGACTACTGGCATCCTCGCATCATCGGTAAACTCAACGGCCAGCTCGTGAAAATCGCCAAATTCAAAGGCTCCTTTGAAATGCACAAACACGACCATGAGGACGAACTCTTTCAGGTGATCAAAGGACAGATTCAAATCAAGTTCGAAGACCGGATGGAAACACTAGACGAAGGTGAAATGATCGTAGTACCCAAAGGCGTACTGCATCAGCCCAGTGCAGCAGAAGAGGCTTGGGTGGTAATGTTTGAGCCAGCTTCTACTGTAAACACAGGAGAGAAAGAAAATTCAGAATTGACCCAAGAGAATTTGGAGTGGATTTGAATAAATATTAACTCTGGTATAAAAATTAGTCTTGTAATAAAGCAATAAGACTGCTTCGTCGTGCCTCCTCGCAGTGACGTTGATTAATTATAAGTAGAGAGCGCCATCAAATAATGTCATCGCGAGGAACGGGGACGCCTAGTCGACGCGATCACGTAAATTATTTACCCGCCTAACCAAAAGAGAACTTCCGACAACCCATACTAGCCTATTCAACTATTAGCATTTTGATCTACTACCAAAACACCTTAAACTTGGACTTCAGCTTTTTAGAAAATTAATTAATATGGTATATACAAAATTTGGATATACCGCATATGCACAGTATCCATATATTAGCAGCAATATCAAAAATTACATGAAGAATTGGAATAATACAGGAAAAGTTAAAGCTACGATACTTTTTATCCTTGCAATAATCAACCTATTTAACCCCATTGAATCACCCCTGAACTTTTCATTTATGTTATTAATTCAAGCTGTGATAACGATATTGTTTGCAGCCTTTATGGTTCCAATAGCAATTAAAATAAACAAGGTTATTTTTGGTCTCAACTCAGAAACACCGAATTGGAATCACAGTATTTTATCATTTAAAAGAGCATTATCTGGATGGCAATTCATGGCATACTTCTTTATAAGTACTGGAGTTTCGATGATACTTGGAGCATTAATTCACTACCAAACATTCAATGCAATTGGAATCGTTGCAATTTCTTTTGGAACAGGCATTTTATGGGGTATCAAGCGAACAGCGATAAATTGAAAAGACAAATTTAATAAGGAGTTTATTCAAATAACCCATAAGACGAACAAGGATCCTTGAGATTGACAATAATGAAAAAAATGCTAACATTACCTATCTCTCCATGGTGATTACTGCAAGAGTCGAGTGCAGCGGGTTCTACCAGCACCGGAAAATCTTCGCTTTCCCTCACGTAGCTAAAAAAAGGCAGTGACCAAAATCAAAGATTTTCCTAATTTGTAACCGAAACAATATACGACAAGCACCACAGAGGATAGTTTGACCGTTACCCACCTACTCCACCAAAACGCTATCTGGTAATAGTTCTTGATATTGTGGGCCGTAGGTTTTGATAAATTCCAGATAAGCATCCGACAGGATTTGACTCCAGTTTTCGAAGGTTCGGAGTTGGCCGTAGTTGGAGTCGATGATGGCTTTCGCATTTTCTGATTTTTTGAATTCTACCGTATTCATGTGCTGCATGTATTCGATGCCATTTTTCTGATACATCTCCTGAAATGCATATAGGCTGGAGAGTTCCAATAAAATGTCTTGATCAAAATCCTTGATAGCACCTGTGGAATTAGCCACATTCCAGGCGGCATTGCTTAATAATGGGATATTAAATCCCAAGGAATATTTCATTGGTTTATCTTGATCATAAGAGTCCTTATATACCTTCACTTCTTCCAAGCGTTCTTGATAGGTCAATTGCTCTTCGGCTACATCTTTTTGGTTGGTGTAGATTTCCATGAAAATATTCACCAAAGCCCTTTCCGCCAGTTTTTGATCATTGTTGGCTTCCCGCCAATGATTCAAGCCTAAGGCCAAAAGCACTGCAAATACTACGGACACAAACTCCATCAGGAGTTTACCTATCCATCCTTTTTTATTTTCCATCGGTCAGGTTTAGATGTTTGATTTTATCTACCAATACTTCGTTGATCTTTTGGTAAGACTCGAACGACCAACCACCCACATGTGGGGAAAAGAGCATCCGATCGTCTTTGATCAACTGATTAATTATTTTGGCTTGTGCATCGGTCAAAAAATGAAGTTTTTCATTCTCCAATACATCCAGTGCAGCCATGCGTACCGTTCCATCTTTCATGGCAGCAAGCAAATCTTTTAATGGCACCACCTCTCCCCTCGAAGCATTGATGAATACAATCGGTTTTTTGAATTTTTTGAAATAGGCGAGATTGACCATTTTTTTGGTTTCCTCAGTCAGTGGCACATGCAAACTGAAAATGTCAGCCTGCTCAAAAACATCCTCCATAGCCACTTGCTCGGCATAGAGGTCGCCATAGTTTTCCTTGTATTTGTCATACGCGATCACCCGACATCCAAATCCACTCAACTTCTCTGCTACGGCACTACCCATGTGTCCATAGCCCAGAAGACCTACAGTCTTTCCGCTGATTTCAAAACCACGATTACCTTCTCTGTCCCACACTTTGTTTCGCACATCCATATCGCCATGTCGAAGATTGTTGGATAATGACAACAACATGCCCACTACATGCTCCCCCAGTGCATCGCGATTGCCCTCCGGCGCATTAAGCAGTTCAATATTTCTTGAGGCCAAATAGTCCACATCGCACTGATCTACACCAGCCCCTGCACGTGCGATAAACTTCAGTTCTTTTTGACCTTCGAGCAATTCTTGGTCGATTGTGGTCTTACTTCTGACTACAAACCCTACAAACTGATCTTTGCGATTGATAATTTGCTCCCTGGTAATATTGGGCTCATAATTTGGCTCAAAGCCGGCTTTTTTCAACAATGTAGAAATGCTCTTGTGCATTTCGTCGATGATTAAAATGCGATGATTGGTCATGGAATTAGAAACCGTATAGAAAATGTGCTACTAGAAAATAAACTGTCAAACCCAGTAAATCGTTGGCTGTGGTAATGAATGGTCCAGAGGCCATAGCAGGATTAATACCTACCCGATCCAATATCAACGGCGTAATGGTACCCATAAAAGAAGCCAGCAACACCACACTAAAAAGAGCAATGGCCACAGTGCCCGCCATGGCTTGATCTGACGTAGAGAATATCACAATGCCGAAAACAATCAAAGCGAGAATGATGCCGTTGACTACTGCTACAAATAGTACCTTGATCATTTTTTTGAAAAGGGAATCCTCGAAGGCATTGTAACTGGCTAAGCCCTGCACTACTATAGATGAGGACTGAATCCCTACATTTCCCCCAGTCGCAGTGATAAGCGGGATGAAAAATGCCATGGCTGGAATGAGCGCAATATCTTTCTCGAACAGGCTGATAAATTTAGCACCCAACAATCCGCCCACCAATCCAATCACCAACCAAGGCAAGCGGGCTTTTGATAGTATCCAAACACTGTCGTCCTCCTCCACATCACCCGAGATACCGGTCATCATCTGACGGTCTTCTTCGGCCTGCTCAGTAATGACGTCCATCGCATCGTCAATCGTGATACGACCGACCAGTTTGCCTTTCACATTCACTACAGGCAAAGCTTCCAAATCGTACTTCTGCATGGTGAGCGCAACCTCTTCTTCGTCGGCATGTGTACCCACCGAAACAATATCTTCTTCGTAAATATCAGCCACCAAAGCATCGGGCTCAGACAGGATAATTTTCTTTAGAGAAACTCGACCGAGTAACTTACCTTCGTTGTCTACCACATAGACCGAGTAGATTTTCTCTACATTTTCAGCCTGTTTTCTAATTTCTTCGATACATTGTTGGATGGTCCAATTCAGATTGGCACAGATCATCTCCTTGGCCATCAAGCCCCCTGCCACATCTTCCTCGTAGCGTAGCAGGTCAAGGATGTATCCGGCTTTTTCATCGTTTTCAACAGAGGCGATTACTTCTTCGCGCTTCTCTATCGGCAACTCATTGATGACGTCCACTCCATCATCTGAGTCCATCTGATCCACAAAACCCGCGAGTTCGTCTGCGGTGAAATTTTCGAGAAATAAAGATTGACGATCCTCTTCAAGATTCACAATGATCTCTGCTCCTACTTCTACATCCAAAAGGTCGATCACGAACTTCGTCTGTTCGGCGTCGAGTTCTCGAATAACTTCTGAAATATCTGCGGGATTTACACCATCAAGTGTAGAAGTGACAAAGCCCTCCTCTTTAGCATCCACCGCTTCGGTAAAACGCTCGAGATATTCCTTCGACAGTTCAAACTCCATGTGCTCAGTCATGACCTTCAATCAGTTTAGTCAATTCGATAAAATCTGCTACAGAAAGTTGTTCGGCGCGCTTGTTTAGCACATCCATTTGCTGTGCAGATTCGGGCAAATTTAGCCCTTTCAATGCGTTTCGCAAGGTTTTGCGTCGCTTTCCAAAACCTTCCTTGACTACTCGTTTGAATAGTGCCTCATCACAGTCTAGTTGCTCTACATTATTGCGAACCAGGCGTATCACACCTGAGTTTACCTTGGGTGGTGGATTAAAAACATTGGGTGGAACGGTAAACAGATATTCTATATCATAATAAGCCTGAAGCAAAACACTAAGAATACCATAAGTCTTATTTCCTTCTTTGGAAACAATGCGATCTGCCACTTCCTTTTGGATCATGCCGACGACATAATTGACCTGATTTCTATTTTCTAAAACCTTAAAGAATATCTGGGAAGAAATGTTGTATGGGAAATTGCCAATAATACTCAACGGTTGGTCTTTGAATATTTTCTTAAAATCACTTTTAAGAAAATCTGCGTATTGGATATCTACCTTTTGTCCGATGTATCTATGCTTAAGATAATCGATTGATTCTGAATCCAAATCCATCAAAACCAATTGATCGATGTCTTTGTCTACCATCAGATCAGAAAGCACACCAGTACCGGGCCCCACCTCCAACACACAAGCAGGTTTAGCTACGTCAAATAATCCTTTCACAATATTATTCGCAATGTTTTGATCTTTGAGAAAGTGCTGACCTAAATGTTTTTTGGGTTTTACTCCAGCCATAGTTTATGCAATGATTAATCGAGAATCGACGCTAGTATTCGGTTTAATTTTCTAATTTAATTGATTGCAAGTATGGATCAAGAACACTAGGTGTATCTCAGGTATTCCATTTAAATTAGCAATCATTTATATATTCAATACATACCTAAATGTAGATGATCCATATACCAAATACGTGGTTGTGGATCATTAAATTTTGACATTAGACATGGACAAAGAATCTAAAAGCCATAAACAAAAACCATTAATTGGAATCACAATGGGTGACATCAACGGCATTGGACCGGAAGTGATCATTAAGGCATTGGAAAACAGTAAAATCACCCAACACCTTACACCCATTATATATGGCTCGGCAAAAATACTTTCGTTTTATAGAAAGCAACTCGACCGTAACAATTTTAATTTTTCACCTATCAACAATTTGTCAAAACCATACCATAGAAAGGTGAATGTACTCAACTGTTGGGAAGATGTGGTAGAAATAAACCCAGGCGAGGACAATGCCACTGGTGGAAAATATGCTTTCAAGGCGTTAGAAGCGGCCACCAATGATCTAAAAGAAGGAAAAATCGCAGCCTTGGTGACTGCGCCTATCAATAAACTCAACATCCAAAATGACAATTTTAAGTTTGCCGGACATACGGAATATCTCGCAGAAAAAGCCGGTTCGAAAGAAAGTCTGATGTTCATGGTATCCGACTCCATGCGAGTGGGTGTTTTGACTGGGCACATTCCACTCAAAGATGTAGCTGCAGCAGTCACTAAAGAAAGCATCATCAAAAAGCTCAAAATGATGAGTAAATCCCTCAAGCAAGACTTTGGTATTCAGAAACCAAAAATAGCCGTATTAGGACTCAATCCACATGCCGGCGAAGATGGTCTCTTGGGTAAAGAAGAAATTGAAATCATCCGTCCGGCCATTGAAGAGTTCAAATCAAAAGGGCAAATTGTGATGGGACCTTACCCTGCAGATGGTTTCTTCGGCTCTGGAGAACACCACAAATTTGATGCGGTACTAGCCATGTATCATGATCAAGGGTTGATACCTTTCAAAAGCCTTACTTTTTCGACTGGAGTCAATTTTACAGCAGGTCTACCTTTCGTTCGAACTTCTCCTGATCATGGAACTGCCTATGCTATCGCTGGGAAAGGTCAGGCAGATGAAGGTTCTATGCGTACGGCTATTTATGCGGCATTGGATATTGCCAATTCTAGAATGGAAAACTCGACTTCATAAATGCGAACACACTGGATAAAAATTAATCCAAATGGAACGAGTGTCGGATTAGCAGAAATAACATCTGAGCATGATGAAATTCTAAAACAAGACCATTCAGACTTAGATCATCTCCATCCAAAAAAAAGGCTAGAATTTTTGGCTTCCCGCCAATTGATGGCACAACTGTGTGAAGGTTTGTATATTCCTTACCAGGGAATTGAAAAAGATGAATTTGGCAAACCTCATTTGATAAACTCCTCTTATCAAATTTCTATTTCTCATAGTTACCCAATGGTTGCTTGTGCCATACACCCTTCCAAACCATGTGGCATTGATATTGAGTCTATTCGTCCTCAATTGCTAAAAATCAAACATAAGTTTCTTAATCCAAAAGAGCTCTCTTACTGCGGCGACGATTTGAAAAAATTATGCTTGCATTGGTCTAGTAAAGAAGCTTTGTACAAAGTTCATGGCAGAAAGAGCCTGATTTTCGCTGAGCAGCTCGCCATTCAACAGATTTCCCCAAATGAGATCCACGCCGAAATCATAACTGATCAAAACATCAAGAATTATATACTCAATTATGAGTATTTTTTAGAATATTTTCTGGTTTATAACGTTTAATTGATGCGCTTCTAAAGTAAGAATCAGTAAAATTTCTACCTTTAAAGTAGTTACCAAAAACCGAACATGAACCTAAAACTCACCTATACCATTGGGGCTATGTTAGTCTCCTCTCTTTGCTTTGCTCAAAACATAATTAGCAAGAACCTTCGCTTGTACAATGTAGTGACGGATAATGAAATCACAATGAATCAATTCGATTCTCATAGTGCCGTTGTCATGGTATTTACCAGTATTCGATGTCCTTATGCCAAGCTATACAAAGAGCGAGTAAGTGCATTATCGGCTCAGTATTCAGATCAAAATGTACGTTTCGTTTTTGTAAACCCACATGCCTCTCATCCTTCAAAAAAAGAAACTATTGCACATATGAAGCAGGAAGCCAATAGCCTAGACGACGACTTGCTATATTTTGCTGACAAAAACCATACGGTGCGGAAATCATTAAATGTAGAAAAAAGTCCTGAAGTAATTATACTTACTCCTACCACCAAAGGGTATCGGAAAGTATATCAGGGAGCGATAGATGATAGTCCACAGTCGGAGTCTTTAGTTCGCAACAATTATGTGCAGATGACATTGAATAATGTACTATCAAACAAAGAAATTTCGGTAGCCTATCAACAACCCGTCGGGTGTCGAATCAAATAGATTTCGCAGATCTGAACGCTTACATGTAAAAAAGTATGATAGCAAGCAGCAGTAGTAATAAGGGCTTTTTGGTTGGATAGCTTAAGAGCAGTACAACATAGTATACTCGTCTTCCTGCGATTGTCAAGTCCAAAAATGAAATGGACTGGTAATGGTAATAAATGGTTACATTTATGTCATCAACTTTCAAAACTCATGAAATACATCTTACTTGGATTGTTGATTTCTTTGCTTCTGTCATGCAATAAAAAAGAATCAACTTCAACATTTGAAACCCTTCAATACACACTTCTTTTTGGTGATAACAAAGCTGGATTCTTCACTAGCTCACAAACAAGTGATGATACATACCAGTTTGTTTATGAATATAACGATCGCGGAAGAGGACCACATTTAGAAGAATCCATAAGGCTCAATGAAGAAGGAGTCATCCAATCATTAGAAATTCAGGGTCACAATTATCTAAAAGATACAGTTACAGAAATATTCTCTCTAGGAAGTGAGAAAGCCAAATGGAAAAGCGCCTCAGAATCAGGTGAAGCAAAAAGTCAAAATGCATTTTACCTAGGCATCAACAGCACACCCGGCTGCTGGAATCTTTTAGTGAAGAAATTATTAGAATCAAAATCCATTGACCTATACCCGAGCGGAACAGCAAAGCTCTCATCTATCAATGAATACACCATAGGTGATACACTTAAGTTGAAGCTTGTAGAATTTGTAGGCATTGAATTTGAACCAAATTATGTATGGTTGGACTATGAAAATCGATTTTTCGCCTCGCCTTCTTCATGGCTCACAACTATTAAACAAGGCTATGAATCTATAGGACAGCACCTTTATGAAATTCAAACCAACAAACAGAAAGAGAATTACAGGAACCTAGCCACTGAACTAACAATAATTCCACAAGGAAAGCTGATTATTAAAAACGTGAATGTATTTGACTCTGAGAATGGCTCACTTCTCACAAACAAAACAGTAACTGTAAAGGGGAAATACATTGAAAGCATAACAGACCAAGCAAAAGCAGAAGAGAATTCACTCGTAATTGATGGAACGGGAAAAACACTACTTCCTGGATTGTTTGACATGCATGGTCATTTATCTCGTTCAGATGGTATATTAAACTTGGCTGGCGGGGTTACCTCGGTGAGAGATATGGCGAATTCTTTTGAACTTCCCACCATCAGAGATGAGTTTAATGCTAATACAGTTTTAGGTCCAAGAATATTAATAATGAGTGGTTTTATTGATCAGGCAGGCCCATACGCTGGTCCTGTAGGTAAAATTATAAATTCATTGTCGGAAGGGCTCGAGGCGATAGACTTCTATCATGATCGAGGTTACCAACAAATAAAACTGTATAGCTCCATTGACCCTTCTTGGGTAAAGCCAATGGCCAAGCGAGTACATGAATATGGCATGAGATTAAGCGGCCATATTCCTGCTTATATGATTGCAGAACAAGCAATCAATGATGGCTACGACGAAATTCAGCATGTAAATATGCTTGCCCTGAATTTTCTAGGAGATACTATCGACACCCGAACGCCCTTACGATTTTCTATGGTGGGCAAATATGCCCATAGCATTGATCTTGAAAGTGAAAATTTTCAATCCTTCCTTAGATTATTGAAGGAGAAAGATATAGTTATCGACCCGACAGTTTCAATTTTTGAAGGCATGCTCACTTCAAAACCTAGAGAACCAGACCCTAGTTTTGATACCATTTTGGATCGCTTACCTATTCAGGTTAAAAGAGGCTTTTATTCTGTGGGGTTACCAATGACAGCAGATGAAGCACCAGTTTTCCAACAATCCTATCTCCACCTTTTGAAAATTGTAAAAGCACTTTTTGATGCTGGAATTCGAATTGTCCCAGGCACTGATTCTATGGTGGGATTTGGCTTGCACGAAGAACTAGAAAATTATGCAAAAGCGGGAATACCAAATGCAGAAGTCTTAAAAATCGCTACGCTAAACTCAGCCAAGGTTGCTCAAGCCGACAATTTAGGAGTCATAAAAGAAGGCTATTTAGCAGATATGATTTTGATAGACGGAAATCCTCTTGAAGACATGAGCGACATCAGAAGAGTAGAAACGACCATAAAAGATGGCAAGGTCTATGACTGTAAAACGCTCTATGCAACCGTAGGAGTAGCTCATTTTAAATAAAAGTGATGAAGCATTTATTCACTGTTATACTACTAGCATCCTCCTGGTTGTCCTATGGACAAAAGTGGCCGATGCGCAATGACTCAAATTTTGATGCTTCAGTATCTGATCCTGCTTTTGTTCAAAATGAAGGTCCAAAGATTCTACTAGACGGTGGCCATCATAACTTTTTCATTAAAGAAGGATTTATCAAACCACTCGAACAGGTAGCAAAAGCAGACGGTTTTCAGCCAATTATTGACAGCGCAAAGTTTACGACTCCCTATCTCAAAAAATTTGATATTGTCATAATCATTACGGCATTGCCTTTTGATTTTACAACAAAGACATCTGTGACTAACGAGTCGACATTTACCAATAGCGAAATCAATCACCTTTATCAATGGGTGAATGATGGAGGCTCGTTGCTAGTGTTCAGTGAGCATGCTCCTTTTGATCAGGCTATTAATCCGTTACTACGTAAGTTTGGCCTAGAATCTTCCGTAGGCTATGTTATTGATTCGTTGAATTTTGACCCTAAAGGACATCCCGGTTGGATTAAATTTTCTAAAGATAATGGGCTTCTGAATCAAAATCATCCCATAACACAAGGTCGTAATGAAGAACTAAAAGTCACAAGAGTGATGACCTATGGTGGCAGTGCCTTGAGAGGGAAAGGTTACGACAATATCTTTCGGCTAGCAGCTTCGTCTCAAATAATCGAACACCACACCGGAGTTGGGCCAGAAGGGTCAGGAAACTCTCAATGTCTAGCGGCAAAAATCGGAAAAGGTAAAGTAGTTGCTTTTGGAGATTCCAATGGATTTACTGCTATGTTGTTTGATTCAGATAATGACGAAAGTTCCTGTGGGATGAGTGACAAAGACTATGAATGGAAAAAATTAGTTCGGAACGTGTTGTATTGGCTCAGTAATTAGGCCAATGATCCAAATGTCTAATTTCATTATCTCGTAGCTTACATATTTTACTTAGAACAATTACCCCAAAGCTTTAGTCTTTTTTGAGGGAGCTATTACCTTTGCGTTTTATTTCGAAACACACACTATGAAAATATTTCCAAGTAATCCCTGGCACAAAGTGGCCGTTGGCGCGGGCACGCCAGATGTGGTGAATGGTATCATTGAAATCCCACAAAACACAAGGGCAAAATACGAACTTGATAAAGACTCTGGTCTTTTGATGATGGACAGAGTCCTTTATTCTGCAATGTATTACCCTGCTAACTATGGCTTCATTCCTCAAACATACTGTGATGATGGTGATCCGCTGGATATTGTAGTGTTGTCTCAAATCGACATTGTACCGATGTGTATCGTTTCTGCCAAAGTGATAGGTGTAATGCGCATGCTCGACGGTGGCGAAGCAGATGATAAAATCATCGCGGTTGCGGAAAATGACATGAGTGTCAATCACATGAATGACATTGGCGATTTACCTCCTCACTTTACCAAGGAATTGAAAAACTTCTTTGAGGATTATAAAAAGCTAGAGCAAAAAACAGTAGAGGTAGAAGAATTTCAAGATGCCGCTACAGCTAAAGAGATTATTCTGCAGAGTATTGTTGACTATAAAGAATTAATGGCTCAAAATTCATAAAAAACAAACCAACCATGACCGAAATCCTATTCCCTACCCTGGCGGCGCTGATTGGCACCGCCTTTGGTGGGCTGATCACCTACTTCACCCAGCGTCAACAGCTCAAACATGATGTAGAACTCCTGAAGCAAACCTACAAGACAGACTTCATGGCTGAGGAGACTGCGAAACACTTTTTGAGTCATAAGACGTATACCGACCGATCATTCGATGTACTAAAGAAGCATCTGGGCGGATTTGATGATGACGAATTAAGAAAAATTCTAGTAAGGGCTGGTGCCATCCGTGAATTTAGAGAAGACGGATCCGAATGGTGGAGGCTATTGTCACGTATGGATGAATACATCGAAAGAAAGAAGAATGGCAAATAAATGCTATTCATTCTGAAGAGTCAACCAGTCATTAATTATTGGAAATAGTTCTTCAGGAAAATCTCTTGTGTTTGCATCCAACAAACTATGGTCGGCATTTTCAAAACTATAAATAGTGAAGTTTGATTTGTCCATGGCCATTACAATCTCCTCATCATACAATGTTGGGTGGCTGGTATCTTTTTCACCAAATATGAATAGTGTCTCTATTTTCATATCCGCTAATACTGGCTTTGGATCATACCCAATTGTTCCTTCGTATTGGTAAATTGACTGATTGGCTTCGGTTATCGACAAACCTTCGGCTATCAAACTTTCATAATAATTCTCTTCTCCAGTAGAAGCAGCTCCTCCGCTTACAAAAAGCATCATACTAATATCGGAAGCCATTTGCTCGTGGACGATGGTGCTCACCCAAGTACCCTGACTTGCTGCAAAAAGCCCAATTCTATCTGATTTCAAATCCATATGTTTCTTTAATAGCTTAACAATACTCTGCACATCTTCGGCTCTTGCTGTCAAAAAATCAAAGGGGTTTTCAATAGTTTCCAAAGGGTAACTCCCTGTAGATCCACCTAAGCCACGCTTATCATATATATAAAGTCCATAACCAAAGGAATTGAATATTGGAGCAAAAGGTGCTGTACTTTCCCTACTTTCATTACCCGACCCTTCTACTGCAATCAGCACAGGGAAAGGTCCATTCCCTTCGGGCAAAAAGAGCTGTCCCTCAATAGATGCGTTTTCGATTTGAGTAATAAATACACCTTCCCCTGAAATCACATCATCTCCTGAATCACAAGATGAAATTATTAATAGAAAAACCAACCATCGAAAAGTGCATTGGGACTTTTGTGACTTATATGTGCAATGCATATCAAATGAAATCAAGTCAATTTAAAATATAGTATACCTTAAAGACGACCCAAGCAGGCCTGACACGTAGCACAAACCAAATGATCTCATTATTTTATATCTACTTCAACCAAATAATGATATTTTTTTTACTGATACAGACCGGTAACTTAATCATCAATTTTCAGAACAAAAACTGAAATTAACCTTATGAACAGTTAAAATATTAACCACTATTTAATACAAATACATCAGTTAATTCTCTTTTATATCCAAAAACACCTCGAAGATAAATATCCCCATAAAACAGCCTTTAAATCAAATCAAAGCTATATCCGTATATTTACTGAGCACAAATTCACGAATATTATAGAGTTTCAATGAAGCTTGATTCGGATAACTTGCACATGTAATCAATTAAGATAAATCCAAAAATAACTGAACGATGAAAAAGCTATTATTTACCCTCGGCGCAGTATTTTTTATTTGCACAGTAAGCCAGGCACAAAGTAAAAATGATTTGAAAGGACCCAAAGCCAAAAATTATAAAGTTTGGCAAGACGACAGTCCATCGGCCACTGTATTCACCTCCGCGGATCAAGCCACATTGAAAGGCCCCGAAGCCAAAAACAAAAAAGTATGGGCAGATACGACAGCTGATGAAAATAAAGTAGTCATCAAAAGAGATACTAGAAGAAAAGGCTTAAAAGGGCCAGCGGCTAAGAACTTTAAGCCTTGGAAATAATATTTATGTGATCAACAGATCACTAAAAAGATCAATTTTCTTCAAATTTTTAAGACTTGCTCCATTACCACATTAGGTAAAAGAGCGAGTCTTTTTTCTTAGAAATAACTAGCAAACCCAAACTGAACCCCTGCGGTTTTAGATACCGGGTTACCCAAAAAGTCCCTCTCCCAGTGTCTTCTATAGTTTAGTCTCAACAATGTGTTACTTGAAAATCTTAAGCTCAAGCCCGGGACTATTGCAAAAATCTCATCGTAAATTTTAGTCCCTGTTGACTTAAAAACATCTTGATTATAGTCCACATATTCCAGGCGATTAATCAAATTCAGTGTCACACCTTTCCATCCCAACATATCCTTTTTAAGAATTGGGTAAATCAAATCTAAATGAGTTCCTAATTGCTTATTCCCAAATTGCTGACCGTAATCCTCAGGCACGTCAATAGTAGCCCAGGCAGTTTCACTGATCAATTGTAATTTTGAAAACTGAAGATTAAAATCTATTGCAAATAGACTGACACGACGCTTGTCATCCACCGGCTCACCTTCTATTTCAAATTCATTGTAGATACCAGTATATCCTGAAACTCCAAATTCACCCAAATGAGATACATTAAACGCCAGTCTAGACGAAAAGGCTGGTACACCGTTATTGTCTCTTGCAAACATTTCTTCAGACTTTCCTGCATCTAGAAAAGTACGATTCTGTTCGTTGGCAATGATGCCATTACTTAGTCCATTGGTCAAATACAACTCATAAGTAAATTTATGCTTGCCCACTGGGATCTTACCATAGAATCCCATGCCTACCTCAGATAAAGTAGACGGAATTACATCTGTAGAAACTAAGGGTCGTTCGACAAATTCCCATTTCGGACTGTCATGATTCTGATTGAAATATCCGATCGGTGGCAGTAAAATACCCATTCGAAAAACTAAGGCTGGATGAATTTCAAAATCCAATAATGCTGTTTCCAATGCAATTTCTTCGGTACCGTGTTCAAATTCGAGTTCAGAAATAAACTTTATTCTCTCGTGAACCGAGGCAAAAAGAAAAATATTGAATCTTCTAAGCTCCATACTAAATCCGTCAGATATTCCATCTGTAGAGAAATAATTGGTATTTCCTTCTACATATCCACCAATCGAGGCAGAAGAAGCGCCACCTTGAGCCTCATAGATAAATGGCCTGTTAAAGATCGCTTCCAAATTGGTATAAGTAGAATCTGTATCTTGTGAAAATGCCGGAACTATTGACCAGGCTGATAAAATGAAAAGTGCTAGATAGTTTTTCATGATTTTTATAAATCACATCACCTGATTAGGTAATGAAAATAAAGTCTTCGTTTGTAGTTACTTTGAATTTCTTGAGGTCTTCTTCTGCCGGCCCTGTAATTACTTTGCCGGTGTTTGTAAATTCACTTCCATGACACGGGCAGTGCAATTCTTGACCAAATGGCGCTACTTCACACTCTTTGTGCGTGCACAACATGAGAACAGCTGAAAAACTAGCTCCATTTTTCATCAGATAAATGGGTGCAGGCAATCTATCGTCTTTGATAACTACAGCTGATCGTTCATCAAATTCAGACTTAGCTACTTTTATACTTTTGTCCACCACAGCATACTGTGCATAATATACCTTGGCACAGGATGTAAGGAGGGTGCCACCAGCTATTGCTCCCAGGCACACAGCACCTGTCTTCTGAATAAATTTTCTCCTCTCCATCTTACAAGGATTCTAAAAATTGTATGACAAAAGCCCGGTCTTCTTCAGAGAGGCTCATATAATTTGAAACTGACTGAGTCGCCTCGCCACCATGCATAGTGATAGCATCATTAATGCTTCGGGCCCTTCCGTCATGTAATAAGAAGTACTCTCCTCCTTGCGCATCTTTTGACAGGCCAAGTCCCCAAAGCGCCGGTGTTTTCCACTCAGAAGTGGTGGCAGTCCCTTCGGTGTATCCATCATCCAAACCTGGTCCCATATCATGCATCAGTAAGTCGGTATAAGGATGAAAAGTCTGATTAGCTAAAGCTTGAACCGCATGGTCGCCCGTATGAAATGTAGGCATGTGACAAGCAGTACAGCCAATTTGCTCAAACAACTCTTCTCCTGCTATCACTGATGGATCATCTTCACCTCTCCTTAAAGGAGGCTTTAGTGTACTGAGGTAAAAAACAACCTCATTCACCGTACTAGCAGAAACTTCAGGATCATCTACACTGCCGATGGTGATATCAGAATCATTGTAATTGATCGGGTCTTCTAAATCAAAATCAGAGGTCACCCCCATATCCTGTTTATAAGCTCCTACTGTCTGCATTTTCAAATCTATGGCGCCTGCTTTTTTGCCAAATCGTCCGATATATGAATTTCCGTTGGCAATATGAAAAGCTCTGGGTTCAAAAAAGTCTGGCGCCTCAATATAATTGGGAACACCAGATATGCCATCACCATCCAGATCATTGGGATCAGCATTTGCTAAAATATCTGCATCAGATACAGCTTCCAGAAGTCCCAGTCCAGTAACAGCTGGCGCCAGAAAAGTAGTGACCCCTGTAGCTTCCGCTGGTATAACTTCCGCATTGAAACCTGGAATGGCTCTGATTTGAAGCTGAGGACCTCCTTGATTTAGCATGTGATCAAAACTTCCATTGGTAAATTTCCCAAATCGCGTCAAAGCAGAAGAAGGATGTCCTTTGCCATCACCTGGATGACAGGTGATACAAGAAGAGGTTACGAAATATGGCCCTAAACCTGTTTCAGGAGTAAACACTTCGGAAAATTTCTCATCTCCAGCCAAAAACACCCTCAGCTGAGCTGCTGACAAGCCTTCTATTGGACCATCGAGCACCTCATTGTCAGCAGGGGCACTAGGCATAATCTCCTGACAACTCTGCACGGCTCCCATTAGAAGGAGTAAGAAGTATATTCTCTTCATTTTTATTGTTCTAATAATATTTTAAAGCAAAGCTAGTTTATTTTTTAGATAAGCCTAAATTATTTATTAGAAAAATCATGACACAAAAAAACCTCTTGGAATGCAAGAGGCTTCGTTTAAATCTCATTCATCACAAATTAATCGTAGTACAAACTAACATCACCCCCAGAGGCGTGTAAGCTCACTAAGGAACCTCCGCCATTAACTCGACCTTCTACCAAATGATCCTTAGAAGTTCCAGAGAAATTATCGAGTGTGGTCCGTATATCTTCGGCTCGAAGGAGCAAATCAAATCCCTTATTGCCAGGAATAGTAACAGCTATACTTCCATCAGAGGTACGAAGCTCTAAATCACCATTCAACTCAAGCATATTGCCTTTAATCTGTCCATCGGAAGTCCTGGCTTTCATTGTACCTGAAAGATCACGAAATGAAATATCACCATCAGACGTATTCAATATCATGACACCGTTAGCTCGCCCAATTCGTAAGTCACCATCACTACTGGTGAGTTCCATATTTCCATCGATACCTACAGCCGTGATATCTCCATCGCTAGTCACTAAATCTGCATTCCCATTAATATTCTCCAATTCAACATCACCATCTGAGGTTCTGCCATCCACATCTCCATTTATATTTTTTAATTCTATATCTCCGTCGCTTGTAATCGACTCTAAACCTCCTACAATTTGATTCATATAAATATCGCCATCTGAAGTCCTTGCATATATGTCTCCTTTTACTCTAGATACATCTATATCGCCGTCACTTGTTTGCATCTCTTGAGCAGCGGTCAGTCCTTTCATTTTCACATCTCCATCAGAGGTTCGTAAGTCACATGAAGTTTTGAATGGAGTATATATATCAAATGAAACATTAAGCCTGTTTCTCCAATCTTTCATTCGATATTGGTACCGTTGTTTAACTGATATGGACAAATAGTTATTACCAGAAGAAATGTCAATGATAAATTCCTCCGCCAATTCTTCTTTTGAGATCCTCAACACCTCATTATTGCGTTCAACAATGTAGAAGACTTCTATTTCGTTTTTATCCGATGGATAAACGGACACATCACCATCAGCTGTATTGATTGATAATTTAGGTGCATCTGATACTGCATAGACTTCATTGTAAGAATACTCATTCTTTTGAGTATATCCATTCCATGAAATGAACAGGCAACTTATTATTAAAGAAGTGAATAGTGAGTTTTTCATGACTTTAGTTTTATAGTAAATAACAAAACAAAGACATGGCACTTTCACAGAAGTTGCATGAAAATGAAAATTATCTGGTTTGAGTAATAGAAACAGAAGCTTTTTTGCAAACTCCTTTTATTGGAGGGTTATGTTTGCTTACTGATGCTGTGACTTGCTGAACAGCATCAAACTGCTTGAGCAGCTCTCTACACATAGAAGAAGCCAATGTTTCCAGCAATTTAGTTGAAACAGACATGATGGTGGATACGGTCAGGTAAATCTCCTCGTAGTTGATGGTTTGATCGAGATCATCGTCTGTATACGCTGTATTTTCTACCAATACCTCTATATCAACAGTGTATTTATTACCTACTTTTCTCTCCTCTTCATAATACCCGTGATGGGCGAAGAAGTCTAATTCTTCCAGCCTTATTGTAGTCATTGATTAATCTTCCAATTCGTCAAAAAATGACAATCCACCTTCCACAACTGGTGCTTTCTGCACTTTTGGTTTAGCTACCTGTGGTGTAGGCGCTGTCCTTGAAATAGGGTTTTCTTCAGAAATGTAATTTTTCTTGACCGTAGATTGATCATTTGCCTCTGGTTTGGCTTCCTCCAAATTGTCTTCCTTGGTTGGCTCTTTTTTGATCTTCTCCATTTTCACTTCTTCAAGTTTGATGGATTCAATTTTTGAAACGCTTTCATCAGAGTGGTTGCTTACTCTTTCAGATGTTTCACGAAGCAATTGCTTCACTTTCTTCACGTGTGTTTCAATACCAGACTCTTGATATTTGACTTTCTCTACCTTGCTCATGACATCACCAGAAAGCATTTTGAGTTGGGAAATGATATTGTCCCTTTGGTTTTCTATGATGCGATAGTTTTCCTCCAATTCTTTCACTTCACCTGTCATTTCTTCCATGACATCCCGTGCTTCCATTTCAGCCTTTTCAATGATTGCTCTAGCTTTATTCTTAGCTTCGTTAATCATCGCATCTGCATTGATTTGAGCTTCTTTAAGGTGTAGAGCAGCTGTTTTGTTGGCCTGATCCACGACACTGGCTCCAGTATCTTCAGCTGTTTTCAGTGTTTTGAATAAAGTAGTTTCTACTTCTCTGAGTTTCTGAACTTCTTGTTCAAGTTTATCTCTTTGCTGCTTGAGATCTTTGTTTTCGTCTAGAAAACGCTCCCATTCGTGCGAAAGGGATAATAAAAATGCCGTAACCTCGTCCTTGTCTAGTCCTCTAAATGACTTTTCGAACGTTTTTTGCCTAATTTCTAATGGAGTAATCTTCATCTGTCTATAGATCTTTTAAACACCAAAGGGATCAATTATGATTCAATCACCTCATCCGATAGATGTTTGGTTCAAGCTATTTCGATCAGTAGTTTTCTATACCTATCAATCTTAATATACTTATATTAATACGTACAAACTGGTAGTTTAATTACTAATTGGGCGGCTTATAATGCAATTATAAACATTATTTCTTAATATCTATACGCCAAACGCCTATAGAACGGTCATCACTACAAGAGATTAAAAGGTCTTCGTATTCCATCCAGAGCAATTTATTCACCGAAGTTAAATGCCCTTTATGTCGCGCTTTATCAATCACTTTGATCAATTTACGCTGCTGATAGTCCCAGATTTTAATCGTTTTGTCCATGCTGGCACTGGCCAAATAAGCTCCATCTACTCTCTCTACGATATCATTAATCGCGTACATATGCGCATTGATAGACTCGTCCAAATCCAAAGAATTGGAATCTGAAAATTTGAGCCTTGCATCTCGACTACCACTGATGATGAATTGATCCTTTTCTATTAATGCAAAAACTGAATTGTCGTGAACATGAACTTCATGCTTTAATTCAAAACTTGGCAGTTCAAATTTTCGAATAAATCCATCGCTCGACCCTACCAAACAATGGTTATCATTAGTGATTAGTATCTCGCGAAGGTTCTGATCACAAACCTCGACCTCTTTCAATACTTTGAGTTTTGGTAAGTCGATCACTACAAGTTTTCCATCGCCTGTGCCTACGATCAACAAATCCCCAATGACTTGCATATCAAAAATAGCGGCTTTGGTAAACTGTAAAGAACCTAGTTCCTTATTGGATAAGACATCAATCAGATGAATGCCTTCATAGTTTTGAGCAACAATTAGTAAGTGTCTTTCAGGAACTAAACGAATGGAATATACAGAGGCAGGCACCTTCGCAATCAATCGGCCACTCTCCGTTTTATTCAAATCCCACTCAACGATATGACCATCACCTCCTGCGGAATAAAAGAGATGTGGCTCTACTCCTTTTTCAAGTGTGTACACCGCATCAGAATGTCCAGTGTAGGTAATTGTTTTTTCAATCTGGACCATGGGGTCTAATTAGGCCTGTATGGCTGACTTTATTTTGCGGGCAGTAGCAGCCAATTCTTCCTGTGTTGGTTTCAATTTGGGGCGCGCAAAATTGGCGTCCTCCATATTATTCATCGGAATCAGGTGTACGTGTGCATGTGGCACTTCCAGTCCCAAAACTGAAACAGCGATTCGTTCACATGGAATCGCTGCCTGAATACCTAAAGCAACTTTTTTGGCAAAGAGGTGTAAGCCAGCTAAAGTCTCATCGTCCAAGTCATAGATATAATCAATATCCACTTTAGGAATGGCTAAGCAATGACCCTCCATCAATGGATTGATGTCAAGAAACGCCAGATAATTGTCATCTTCAGCTACAATATGTGCTGGTATTTCCCTTTTGATTATTTTACTAAATATGCTTGGCATGATTATGCAAGTCCGATTTCTAAAATTTCAAACTCGATTTTACCGGCTGGCGCATCTATGATAGCTACTTCTCCAACTTTCTTTCCTAACAACCCTTTACCAAAAGGTGATTTTACAGAAATTTTTGCGGCTTTCAAATCAGCTTCTTCTTCGGCAACGAGTGTGTATTTCACTTCCATACCGTTTTTCTTGTTTTTGATTTTTACCGTCGAAAGAATAGATGCTTTAGACGTATCAATTTGCGATTCATCAATTACTCTCGCATTTCCTACTACCACCTCCAACTTTGCAATTTTCAATTCTAGTAAGCCTTGCGCATCTTTTGCGGCGTCATATTCAGCATTTTCACTTAAATCGCCTTTATCCCTTGCTTCAGCAATTTGCTTTGCAATATCCGTTCTGCCATGTGTTTGAAGATGGTTCAGTTCGTCTTTTAATTTCTGAAGTCCTTCTTTTGTATAATATGATACACTCATGATGTTTGGTTTATAATAAAAAAGAACGGTCTCATTGCTGAAACCGTTGCTTGTTATTTTCTTAAATGTCTGCGCAAATCTACGAAGAAATAACGAATTACCCTTTCGTTTAGTTGCCAGAATTCAACGTTTGAACTTATCCTTTATTTTGCTCTTTTATCAAATTCAGAGCAGATCCCGCTTTAAACCATTCGATTTGGCTATCATTATATGTATGATTGGTAACAATTGAATCTTCTGACCCATCCGCATGCTTAGCTACGATAGTAAGTGGCTTTCCAGAGGCAAAATGTTCCAAATCAACAAAGTCAAATGTATCATCTTCTAAAACTTTATCATAGTCAGACTCATTAGCAAAAGTTAATCCTAACATTCCCTGTTTTTTCAAGTTAGTTTCATGAATTCTCGCAAACGACTTCACCAATACTGCGATCACGCCTAAATGACGAGGCTGCATGGCTGCATGCTCTCTTGATGATCCTTCTCCATAATTATGATCTCCTACTACGATCGTTGGAATTCCTGCTGCTTTGTAGCCTCTCTGAGTCTCAGGCACGGGACCATACTCGCCTGTCAATTGACTTTTTACTTTGTCCGTTTCACCATTGAATGCATTCACCGCACCGATCAAAGTATTATTCGCAATATTGTCCAAATGACCTCTAAACCTCAACCATGGACCGGCCATAGAGATGTGGTCAGTAGTACATTTGCCTTGAGCTTTGATTAGTAATTTTGCTCCCGTGATGTTCTTCCCATCCCATGGCGCAAACCCTGCTAGCAATTGAAGTCTTTTAGAATCTTCCGCCACAGACACCTGAACAGATGAACCATCTTTGGCCGGAGCCTGATAACCAGGGTCTTCTACATCAAAACCTTTGGAAGGCAATTCATCTCCTTTAGGCGGGTTCAACTTCACTTGTTCACCCGATTCACTGGTCAAGGTATCAGTTATCGGATTGAACCCTAAATCACCGGATATTGCCAATGCAGCCACCATTTCTGGAGATGTGACAAAGGCATGGGTGTTTGGATTTCCATCTGCTCGTTTAGCAAAATTTCTATTGAAGGAATGGACGATTGTATTCTTTTCTTGCTTATCCGCTCCAGCTCTAGCCCATTGTCCGATACATGGTCCACAGGCATTGGTAAACACCTTCGTACCTAGTTTCTCAAAAGTTTCGATGATTCCATCCCTTTCGATGGTATACCTTACCTGCTCAGAACCAGGGTTAATACCGAATTCAGCTTTAGGCTTGATGCCATGCGCCACAGCTTGCTCTACAATCGAAGCTGCTCTGGTCATATCTTCATAGGATGAATTGGTACAAGATCCAATCAAACCCCATTCAATTTTAGTAGGCCAATCATTCGCTTTTGCCTTTTCTCCCATTTCAGCAATTGGTGTGGCCAAATCTGGCGTAAAAGGACCGTTTACGTGTGGAGACAAAGTTGATAGATCAATTTCTATGACCTGATCAAAGTATTGCTCAGGGTTGGCGTACACTTCATCATCACCTGTTAAGTGTTCTTTGATTCCATTGGCAAGGTCAGCAACTTCAGCCCGACCTGTGGCCCTCAAATATCTTTCCATGGATTCGTCATACCCGAAAGTAGAAGTAGTCGCTCCTATTTCTGCTCCCATATTACAAATGGTACCTTTACCTGTACAAGAAAGGCTTTTGGCTCCATCTCCAAAATATTCTACTATTGCTCCAGTTCCTCCTTTTACTGTCAGGATTCCTGCTACTTTCAAGATCACATCTTTGGCTGAGGTCCAGCCGTTCATTTTGCCAGTCAGCTTCACGCCAATCAATTTTGGAAACTTTAATTCCCAAGGCATACCCGCCATTACATCTACTGCATCGGCTCCACCAACGCCTACAGCTACCATTCCCAAACCTCCGGCATTTACCGTATGGGAATCTGTGCCTATCATCATACCACCAGGAAAGGCATAATTTTCGAGCACTACTTGGTGAATAATTCCTGCCCCAGGCTTCCAAAACCCAATACCATATTTATTAGAAACTGATTCCAGAAAGTTAAAAACTTCATTTGAGGTGTTAATCGCGTTTTGTAAATCTGCTGCCGCACCAATCTTTGCCTGGATCAAGTGATCACAATGAACCGTGGTAGGTACAGCTACCTTTTCCTTGCCGGCCTGCATAAATTGAAGCAGTGCCATTTGTGCTGTAGCATCCTGACAAGCAATTCTATCCGGTTCGAAATCCACATAAGACTCCCCTCTTTGATAAGGTTTTGATGGGTCTCCTTCGGTCAAATGCGAGTAGAGTATTTTTTCTGATAGGGTTAATGGTTTTCCCGTTGCTTTTCTTGCTGCCTCTACTCTATTTGGAAATTTAGCGTAGACGCTTTTTATCATGTCGATATCAAATGCCATAAATATAATTTTAATTATTCCTAATTAGTCTTCTAATTTAACTAATAAACGGGGATTATGTCACTAGCGTTAGTGATTAGACATCAATAAAATTGATAACAAAAAAGCCCTAGTCTATGATTTCTCGTCTTTGTTGGTCTTTTGACTAACAGCCTACAAAAGTTGTGGCCAAACGATTTCCTAATTCCATGCTAGACGAACCTAATGAATAATAGTTCATGCAATCAACAAGCTGTAGTAGATTCGTTGGTCACAAGACTAACGAAAGCAGCGGAAGATTTTTCGTGAAAACAAAAAAAGCCCAAGCCTATGACCTGGGCTTTCCTTATTGCTAGAAATATTTTGCTATTTCACAAGTAGCTTTCCAGAAGGCTTAAACTTGGTCAAGTCTATACCCTCTACAGCTGCCTCGTACTCATCCAATTTAGGTGTACGTCCAAGGAGTGTAGACATCACCACGACTGGTGTTGAAGAAAGCAAAGATTCTCCTTTTTTCTCATTAGAATCTTTCACCACTCTACCTTGGAACAATCTTGTAGAGGTTGCCATTACGGTATCACCTGGTTCTGCTTTTTCCTGATTACCCATACATAGGTTACATCCTGGACGCTCGAGGTACAGCATGTTCTCATACTTGGTACGTGCTTCGCCCTTAGGCGCCTCATCATTGAATTCGAAGCCCGAGTATTTCTGTAAGACTTCCCAGTCACCTTCTGCTTTCAATTCATCCACGATATTGTATGTAGGAGGTGCAACGACTAAAGGTGCGTTGAATTCAACTTTCCCTTTTTGTGACTCAATGTTTTTCAACATTTGCGCCAAAATTTTCATGTCACCTTTGTGTACCATGCAAGATCCAATGAACCCAAGATCTACTTTTTTATCTCCTCCATAATAAGACAATGGACGGATAGTATCGTGTGTATATCGTTTAGACACATCTGCGTTGTTCACATCTGGATCGGCAATCATTGGTTCAGCAATTTGATCCAAGTCAACTTCTACTTCGGCATAATATTTCGCTGAAGCATCAGGAGTTAATGCAGGTTTTTCACCTGATCTGATTTCAGCAATTCTAGCATTGGCTTTATCAATCAATCCTTGGAGCACCTGCTTCTCATTATCCATACCCTTATCGATCATAATCTGGATTCTGCCTTTGGCAATTTCCAACGATTCAATCAAAGTCTCATCTTCAGATATACAGATAGATGCTTTAGCTTTCATTTCTGCTGTCCAATCAGTAAATGTAAAGGCCTGATCGGCCGTCAATGTACCAATATGAACCTCTATCACTCTTCCCTGGAAGACATTTTCGCCGCTAAACTGCTTTAGCATTTGCTGCTGCGTTGCATGCACCACATCACGAAAATCCATGTAGCTCTTCATTTCTCCTTTGAAGGTCACTTTTACAGACTCAGGAATTGGCATGGTTGCCTCTCCTGTAGCCAAAGCCAAAGCCACAGTACCAGAATCAGCACCGAAAGCCACTCCCTTTGACATTCTCGTATGAGAATCACCACCAATAATGATCGCCCAATCGTCAATTGTAATATCATTTAACACTTTATGAATCACATCAGTCATGGCGTGATATCCTCCTTTCGGATCACGTGCCGTGATCAACCCGAAGTCATTCATAAACTGCATCAATTTAGGAATATTGGCTTGAGCTTTTTTGTCCCAAACTGAAGCTGTATGACACCCTGATTGGTAAGCGCCATCTACGATTGGTGAAATGACTGTGGCAGCCATGGCTTCCAATTCCTGAGATGTCATTAAACCAGTGGTATCTTGAGACCCTACAATATTTACTTCTACACGAACATCTGATCCGGCATGCAGAGTTTTACCTGGTGTAGTACCCACTGCATTTTTGTTGAAAATCTTTTCTACTGCTGTTAGCCCTTGTCCATCATTGGAGATTTCTTTGGAAGCGGCGAATACTGAAGGGGCCTCTATCCCTAAAGTCTTTGCAGCAAATGTTTGAAGTTTTTTACCAAAAACAACAGCGTAAGAACCCCCAGCTTTGATAAATTCTACTTTCTGAGGTGTCAGTGCTGCAGAAATATCTTTTACCACATCTCCGTTTTTGTAAAGCTTTTTTTCCTTGGTATTGATGGTCAATACCGTTCCTGTCTCTACCGAATAAGCTTGTTCCAATACAGGCTCTCCATCAGCATCAACTACAGTTTTACCATCAGCATCTTTTTTCTTCACCCAATTTTGAAGATCGATTCCAATACCACCAGTTACACCTACTGTCGTTAGGAAAATTGGAGAAATACCATTGGTGCCTGCTATAATCGGAGCAATGTTAATGAAAGGCACATAAGGACTGGCCTGGACACCTGTCCACAACGCAACATTATTTACACCAGACATTCTAGATGAACCTACGCCCATGGTTCCCTTTTCAGCGATCAACATCACTCGCTTATCTGGGTATTGTGCTTTAAGAGCGGAAAGCTCTTGTTGCATTTCTTTGTTGTGTTCGAAAATACACTGTCCATGTAGCTCGCGATCTGATCTCGAATGCGCATCTGCGCCTGGAGAAAGCAAATCCGTAGAGATATCTCCCGTACCAGCGATGAACGTCACAATGTCAATTTCTTCTTCTACTTCTGGAAGCTTCGTAAAAAACTCAGCCTTGGCATAGCTTTCCAATAAATCTTTTGCAATCGTATTTCCTTCATTGAAAGCAGCCTCCAATCGCGCCATATCAGCATCGTAAAGGAAAACCTGCGTCTTAAGGATATCCGCTCCTTTTTTAGCAATAGCCTCATTTTCACCAAGCGCTAAATCAAGCAATACGTCAATAGAAGGCCCACCCTTCATGTGTGATAACAACTCAAATGCAAAATCCGGCTTGATTTCCTCTACGATAGAATTACCAAGAATAATTTCTTTTAAGAACTTCGCCTTTACTCCAGCGGCGCTCGTTGTTCCTGGTAAAGTATTATAAATAAAGAATTTGACTGCATCGTCTCTGTGCTGGTTCCCTGAATCTTTGATGAGTGCTATTATTGCACTTGTTAGACCTGCACCATCAATCGGCTTAGGACTTAGCCCCTGCTCTTTTCTTTCTTCAATCTCCTTGATGTAATCGTTGTATTGCTTTTGAAGCATATCCGGATCATTTGCCATAATCGCTACTATTAAGTTGAAATTTTGTATTAAAAATTAATCGGTGGGTCAAATGCTAATTTTTAAGGTGGCAAAAGTATGGATTTTTACCTGCAATTCACACCCTGACCATTCAAAAATGCGGTATGACTTTGGGAATTATTACAAGGATTTAGGAAAGTTAGCCTACTTTATGCTGATAATATTTGAGTAAATCTGTAGAGGTCACAATACCAACCAATTTTGTCCCGTCTACCACTGGTAAAGCATGAAAATGATTCTTCAGAAATATATCAGTGGCCTCTTTGATTGTTCCTGAAATGTCAATCGTGATTGGTTTTTTCATCAGCGCTTTGACACTTACCTCCTCCAGCTCTTCAAACAATATCCGATCGCCTGAATCCAATACTTGACAAAACTGCTTCATCATGGCGACATCTGATTTGCTGACCATACCCAGTAAAGTATCTCCAGAAACCACAGGGACGTGACGGATTTTAATATTATCAAAGACATTAGCTACTTCCTTGAGGTTATCCTCCAGCGTCACGGTAATGAGGTCCGTGATCATAATATCTGACATTAGCATTGACATAAACTTATTGATTCGTTTATTCCAAACTTAATTTGATTATCCAAGCAATCAAAGTGTCAATACTACATTTCTATGGAAATAAAAAAGCACAACTTTCGTCGTGCTTTAAGTCTTTTGAATTTCTACTTAGTCATCAAACATTGAATCTGAAATGCATCACATCACCATCCTTAACAACATAATCCTTACCCTCTATGGCTAGTTTTCCGGCTTCTTTACAAGCTTGCTCTGAACCTAGCGCTTCGTAATCTGGAATCTTGATCACTTCTGCTTTAATAAATCCTTTTTCGAAATCAGTGTGAATTACACCTGCTGCTTGAGGAGCCTTCCATCCTTTTTTAATTGTCCAAGCTCTCACCTCAGTTTCACCAGCAGTGAAGTAGGTAATCAAGTCTAATAGCTCATAAGCAGCACGAATCAATTTGTCTAGTCCAGATTCTTTCAGACCATACTCTTCCAAAAACATTTCTTTTTCTTCTGGCTCTTCAAATTCCGCAATTTGAGATTCAATGGCAGCACTCACTAAAATCACTTGAGCGTCTTCATCTGCCACAGCTGCTTTCAACGCTTCTACATGTTCATTGCCAGTATGAATTGCTGACTCTTCTACATTGGCTACATAAATCACTGGCTTGATGGTTAGCAACTGCAAAGGTCCTACTACCTCTTTTCGTTCTTTAGTCAACTCTAGTGCTCTAGCGTTTTGACCGGATTCCAGCAACTCTTTGTATTCACGTAGCACTTCTACCATCGCTTTCAACTTGGCATCCCCTGACTTAGCTGCTTTTTCGTTTTTCTGGAGTTGTTTGTCAATTGACTCCAAATCCTTCAATTGTAGTTCGGTATCAATTACATCTTTATCCGCTACAGGGTTCACATGACCATCAACATGAACAATATTGTCATCATTAAAACAACGGGTTACGTGCACTATCGCATCTACCTCTCGAATATTGGCCAGAAATTTATTACCTAGTCCTTCTCCTTTGCTGGCTCCTTTTACCAATCCTGCGATATCTACAAACTCGATTACAGTAGGTAAAACTTTTTGTGGATTAACCAGCTTTTCTAATATACCAAGTCTATTATCAGGCACGGTAATTACACCTACATTAGGTTCAATCGTACAGAAAGGAAAATTGGCAGCCTCTGCCTTTGCATTAGATAATGCATTAAAAAGGGTTGATTTACCTACATTCGGCAAACCTACAATCCCACATTGCAATCCCATTTATATTATATTTTTTGATACTTGAAAAATCCTGTAGCTCTTAAATCCGTCTCTGATTTCCATGACAGACACACGAATGATCGTATAGACTGGAATGGCTGCAATCATGCCCGGAATACCGGCTAAACTTGCGGCCGCAAAGATAACAACAAAAATTTCTAATGGATGCGCCTTCACACTTTTAGAAAATATGAGTGGCTGGAGAAGCACGTTGTCTGTGATCTGTACGACACTAAATACAGAAACAATCTTCAACATAAAAATAACCGTAAACTGATCAAAGGCGAAATGTCCACTAGTGGAAAGGCCAACGATGATTCCGAAAATTGCTCCGAGTAATGGACCCATATACGGAATCAGATTGGCCACAGCAGCAAAAACAGCTATCGTAAGCGCATATTTTACACTAAATATAGAAAGGCCTAAACCAGCGATGGAAAAAATAGCCATCATTTGCAAAACCAATCCAATCAAATAATTGGACAACAAGTGCTCAATCTTATGTATAGCTGAAATAAATAATTCAAAATATTGATTGGGTACGATAGCAATCAATCGACGGCTCAATAGACCATTTTCCAAAAGAAGGAAAAAAGTAATGAAAGCTATGGCCAAAACACTTACAAAAAAGCCTCCTGTAAACGTCAAAAGATTGTTGATGATATTTCGAAAGTTGAGATTACTTACAAATCCGAATACATTAGATCTCATCGTTTCTGTGAGGCTATGCTCATCTTCACTCACGAGTTGGTATTCTATGAGAAAATTTTCTACCGCCACCACCGGTTGAGACAGGTTTGAATATACCTTATCAAAGCTCACATTGGAGAGTACATTCACTTGCTCAACAATCAGTGGGATAAATAGCAAGACAAACGAAAACACTACTCCTACCACCGCACAGTAAGAAACCAAAATGGCTATCACTCTAGGCATTCTTACCCTATATATATACGTTCTATGGATAAAATTAGTAAGTGGCCTGAGTATAGTAGCCAATACTATGGATATACAGATGTAAATGAAGATATCACTAAAGAGCCACGCACTAAATACAAATAATGCTACGACAATAATTAAAAACAATAGTGTTCTTCTGATCATGATTTAAAAATAGAAAAAGCTCTTGGAGTACCCAAGAGCTTTTAAGTTTCTTCTATCAAAGAATTATATTAATCCCATTTTAGTTCGCTGTCATCATTGGATGGAACAGTCGCAGGTTGACTCTCATATTCTTCTTTCTCTCTATCAAATTGCTCAAAATCAACTTCAGGCATCAATTCAGTTTTAACATGATTGACAGAATCATTGAGCGCTTGAATAAATTTATTGAAATCCTCTTTATATAAGAATATTTTATGCTTTTCGTAGAAATAACCATCATCCTTGTAACGTCGTTTACTCTCAGTAATGGTTAAATAATAATCATTTGAACGTGTGGCCTTTACATCAAAAAAATAGGTTCTTTTCCCCGCTCTGACTCTCTCAGAAAATATCTCTTCTCTTTCATTATCCTTATGATCTTCCACTTTTTTTCAGTTTGATTTAGTAGTTAGAATTTAGATTTTAACGATTAATTAAAGTCATTAAAAGCTTTAAATATAATGTTTTTTAATTCACAAAAGCAAATCACACCTGATAAACTCAATAAGATCAATCAAGCCCCTAAATCCTATTAAAAATTTCCCCTAAAAATTCACTTTTTATTATAATATTGACAACGACACAGATCATTTATATCTTGCGTCCGTTGACCTAATAAAAAAATCTGTGAAATTTGATATAGACATTAACAAACTCAAAGAGTACGCCAATGTAGAATTATTAGCTCGTCAACTCGTTGAAGGTTTTATTACCGGTTTGCACAAATCCCCTTACCATGGGTTTTCGGTAGAATTTGCCGAACATAGATTGTACAATTATGGAGAAAGTACGCGGCATATCGACTGGAAAGTATTTGCCAAAACTGACCGGCTTTATACCAAGCGCTACGAAGAAGAAACAAACCTAAGGTGCTACATTGTGCTAGACACCTCGTCTTCCATGTACTATCCAAAACCTTCGTATGGTAAAATCAAATTCTCCATTTTGGCCGGAGCAGCTATTTCATTTTTATTACAAAAACAGCGTGATGCTGTTGGCCTATTTACGTTTAGCGATCAAATTGATTTTCAATCGGACACTAGGTCTACCTCTTCCCATGTCCACCATCTTCTGAATAAGTATCAACAGCTTTTCGAAAAACCACCGATCAAACAGAAAACTAATGTGGCTCAGGTACTTCATGAAATAGCTGAGAAAATTCCTAAACGATCTCTAGTGGTAATATTTTCTGATATGCTACAGCAGGAAAACGATCAGGAAGAGCTATTCTCTGCACTCAATCATTTGAAACACAACAAACATGAAGTTTTGCTGTTTCATGTCCATGATAAGGAAACAGAACTTGACTTTCAGTTTGAAGATAGGCCCTATCGCTTCGAAGATTTAGAAACTGGTCAGGTTGTAAAACTGACACCGACAGAAATAAAACAAGTTTATAAAAAGTCGATGGATGAATCTTTCAGAGATTTATTCTTGAAATGCTCTCAGCTAAAAATTGATTTTGTGGATGCTGACATCAAAAGCGGTTTCGACAAAATTTTGAGCACCTACTTAACCAAAAGAGCAAAGATGGGTTAGTCAAACCCATCAATTTTCATATCTTTATTTCATGCAAAATTCCAACGAACTCAAACTAGCCAATGTCGCCTACTGGATGATCGTTATAGCTGGCACAATTGCAGTTTTGATGTACTTTCAGAATTTTTTAAAAGTATTCTGTATTTCATTTTTTATCTGGTACGTCGTAAAGAAAATTAGAGATCAGGTCAGCAAAATCAAAATAGGGAAGTTTAAGCTCCCAAAATGGTTGGTTACGGGAATCAGTACAACAGCAGTTTTTCTAGTCATCTACACGATTGCAAAAATTATAAGTACAAACTTTAAGAGCCTGGCACAGAACCTACCTCAGTACAGTGACAATATTTCCAAAGCGCTTATTTCTTTGAGTAACCTGACTGGTATCGAAAACTTAGATCATTCATTTGATTCTATGTTTTCAGAATACAATTCCAGTATCGTCACTTATGCTGGTTCTTTTGCAGGGGCGGTGGGTCAGTTTATCATCATTCTAATTTATGTCGTTTTCCTCCTTTTGGAAGAAACATTGTTTGAAGAGAAAATTCAAAAAGTATTAAAAACCACTGCGGCAGGTGGAAATATTTACAAGACTTTCAATGCGGTCACGAACCTTTTTGACGACTATCTATCTGTGAAAATATTTACCAGTTTTTTAACTGGCCTACTCAGCTATTTTGCCTTGTTGATCATTGATATAGAATTACCAGCACTTTGGGCATTCATTATCTTTCTATTCAATTTCATTCCTTCTATCGGGTCCATAGTGGCGACGCTCTTTCCCACTTTGTTCGGATTGATTCAATACGGCGAACCACATATAGCGCTTACTGTCCTCGTTGCCGTTGGTGCTATTCAGATTTTGGTTGGCAATGTGCTTGACCCAAGACTGATGGGAAGCAGGTTAAATATCAGTCCTCTAGTGGTTCTATTAAGTCTAACATTGTGGGGCTTTCTCTGGGGAGTGGTTGGGATGATTTTATCAGTTCCGATTACAGCCACTTTGATCATCATTTTTGGACAATTTGACAACACCAGGCCTTTGGCGATTCTACTTTCACAAAATGGTGAGATCCATTTTGGAGAAGAAAATGAAGACTAAACAGTCTGTTCCGCCATGTATTTTTTGAGCATAGTAGCACACTGAGCTTGTACTTTTTTGTGCAAATAGCTGGTCCAGCCTAATAAAATTCCTGGCATACCTAGTGCCATTCTGCTCCACTTGTAGAAATCAAAATAGTCTCGATGCCCTACAATCAGTCCATCTTTAAACTCAAATTTCGCATCAATTACGTTATGTACTTTTCGCCCAGTTTTTGAAAATGGGTATTTAGCTTCCCAGTCCACACCACCAAACTCGTTTTCAGACCAGGCGTTCTTAAAAGTAATTTCAATGTTGTTGTTACCACTCAACAGCATGTCCCACATGGCACAAGCCTGCTTGTAATCCAAAACACCGAATGCTGGGTCTTCAAATTCCAATTCTTTGTGATAGCATTCAGCCATAGTTTTGGCATCCTTTTCATTGAAGGCAATGTAAAATTTCTCAATAAGGGCAACGTGTTCTTTTACAAGCATAATTAGATTTTTAGAATTTTCTTGATAAATCGATCAACCCGTCTGGCAGGCACTAAACTTAGCAAGTGATACTTCACAAATTTATTTTTAATCACCACATCAGAGACTTTTGGTCTATTGCTTCTGAAGGTCTTAAAAACCCGATGAGCAAAATCATCCGCATCTATCGCATCCTTAGACTCTTTGTCTACAAGTTTTATAAAGCGCTTGAGTATGGGTTCATAGACCGTCCCTTCAACCTTGTCCATATTTACATCAATTTTATCCCATATAGGTGTTTGTATGGGGCCTGGATTGATAGTCACAGCATCAATACCATAGACCAACAATTCTCTTCTCAGTCCTTCTGTAAAACTATCGACAGCTGCTTTTGATCCAGCATAAGGGGTCATAAAAGGCATAGTTCGCTTGCTGGCAATCGAACTCATATTGATGATTTTTCCCGGCTTGAATGGACAGTTATCTTGCGCACCTAACAGAGGCAAAAAGGCCTTTGTTACTGCAATCAAGCCAAAGTAGTTGACCTCATACTGCTTTCGATAAGCATCCAGGTCAAGTAATTCAACAGCACCTGTCACTGCAATACCAGCATTGTTAATTAATAATTCTAATCCGGCTCCATTGAGCTCATTTGTCAAATCAGCTGCAGATTTTTGAATAGCCAGCTCATCAGTTACATCAAACAGTAAAGGATGAAAATTCTCTCCCAACTCTTTGCTCAACCGGCCGGCATCCCCTGGTTTTCTTACACTTCCATAAACAGCATAGCCCTCTTGAATGAATTTTTTAGCACAAGCTGCGCCAATCCCGGTCGAAGCTCCTGTGATTAGTATATTGGCTTTGGTCATCTTTCGAAGATAACAAAAAAAGGGGCTGTTGTACAGCCCCCTTTAATTAAGTATTATTCTATTCTCTATTTCCAGACGTTCAAATCAAAGTCGTCTGCAAATTTTGATGCTTTCTCATATCCAGCGTCATGATGTCGAAAGATACCCATTGCTGGGTCATTATGCAAAACTCTTTTAAGACATTTTTCTGCACGCTCCGTTCCATCAGCCAAAACAACCATGCCAGCGTGTTGTGAATAACCCATGCCTACACCTCCGCCGTGATGAAAAGAAATCCAGGTTGCACCGCCTGTAGCATTAGACATTAAGTTCAACAATGGCCAATCTGAAACAGCATCTGTTCCATCCTTCATACCTTCTGTTTCTCTGTTAGGAGAAGCTACCGATCCGCAATCCAAATGGTCTCTACCTATCACGATTGGGGCTTTCACCTTGCCTGATTTTACCAAGTCATTGAAAATCAGACCGGCCTTTTCTCTTTCGCCCATTCCTAACCAACAGATTCTACAAGGTATCCCCTGGAAAGCCACTTTCTTCTGAGCTTCTTGTAGCCAGTTGATCATGTGCTTATTTTCAGGAAATGCTTCTATCAGTGCTTGATCTGTCACATAGATATCTTCAGGATCTCCAGACAACGCCGCCCACCTGAATGGGCCTTTGCCTTCACAAAATAGTGGTCGCACATATTCCGGCACAAAACCATTAAAATCAAAAGCATTTGGCTCTCCACCCTGCTTGGCGAATTCACGTATGTTGTTTCCGTAGTCAAAGGTTTTACTTCCTTTCTTCTGTAAATCCAACATCAATCCTACGTGTCTGGCCATGCTTTTCAGTGAGAGTGTCTTGTATTTCTCTTGGTCGGTCTTTCTAAGTTCAGCTGCTTCTTTCAACGACAGTCCATTAGGCACATAGCCAAATACTGGATCGTGTGCAGAAGTCTGATCTGTCAATACCTCAGGAACAATTCCATCAGCAATCAGTCTTTCCAACATATCACCAGCGTCAGCCACTAAACCAACCGATAAATTTTCTCCCTTAGCTTTAGCCTCCATCACCCAATCACGTGCTTCTTCATAGGAATGTGTCATTCGGTCAATGTATTTGGTATCCAATCTCTTTTGGATTCTGGCTGGGTCAATGTCAGCACCAAGAAAAGTTGCTCCCGCCATAGTAGCGGCTAGTGGCTGAGCGCCACCCATACCCCCTAGTCCGGCTGTTACGACCAATTTCCCTTTCAGGCTTCCACCAAAATGCTTTTCTCCGCAAGCCACAAACGTCTCGTAGGTTCCTTGCAAAATACCTTGCGAACCAATGTAAATCCAGCTCCCAGCGGTCATCTGTCCATACATCATCAACCCTCTTTCTTTGAGCGACTGAAAATGCTCCCAATTGGACCAGGCAGGCACAAGATTGGAGTTAGCAATTAATACACGGGGGGCTTCCGCATGTGTACGTACAATACCCACAGGCTTTCCTGATTGCACTAAAAGACTCTCGTCCTCTTCTAGCTTCAGCAAAAGCTCAATGATTTTCTGAAGTGATTCTACATTTCTAGCCGCCTGTCCGGTTCCGCCATACACCACCAACTCGGATGGGTCTTCCGCCACTTCCTCATCCAAATTGTTGAGTAGCATACGAAGCGCCGCCTCAGTCTGCCAAGTCTTGGCGTGTAGCTGATTTCCTGTTGGTGCTTTGTAGTTAGGATGCGAAGCGTATTGATTAATAAATTCCGAATACTTCATTGTTATATAGTTTAATGTTGTTGTGATCTGCGGCAGCATGGGCTACAGATACAATTTCTTTATTTCTAATTAAGTCAGTAGCGATGATCATATCATCTCCAAAGATCCTATCCTCGGTAGCGAATGTGATTTGTTTGCGAACATGGGCATGCACCTCTTCTAGTATCGCGCTTGATTTTAAAGGTCTTCTAAAATCAAATCCTTGAGCCGCGCAAAAGAGTTCGATTCCTAAGATATTTTCTAAGTTGTCAAGGATGGTATTAAATTTTCGTCCTCCAATAGAACCCATACTCACATGATCTTCCTGCCCCATGGATGTAGGCACGCTGTCTGCACTCGATGGGAAGCACAAGCCTTTGTTTTCACTGACCAAAGCGGCAGAAGTATATTGCGGAATCATAAAGCCAGAATTGAGGCCGGTGTTTTTCATGAGCAGTGTTGGAAGCCCTTCGTCTTCACCCTCCAACATGAGATACACTCTTCGATCTGAAATATTGCCAATTTCGGCAGAAGCCAACGCAGCGTAATCGATAGGCATCGCCATCGGCTGACCATGGAAATTTCCTCCGCTAATAGTTTTATCTACACTGCAAATGATCGGATTGTCAGTTACCGAATTGATCTCTACGGTCAACATATCCTTCAAGTGCAACCAGGCATTTCGGGAAGCACCATGCACTTGTGGCATGCAACGTAACGAATATGGATCTTGTACCCTGCTGCAGTTTTGATGGGACTCAATAATTTCTGATCCAGCCACCAATTTTTCTAGGCGATCAGCTACATAGATCGAACCCTGATACGGTCTGATTTGATGCAATTCCTGATCAAAGGGTTTCATAGAGCCTTTCAATGCCTCTAAGCTCAAAGCCCCAATAATATCAGCTGAATCAAGACAGTTACTCATTCGTACAAAACCCTTCAAAGCGTAGGCTGCGATGAATTGTGTTCCATTGATTAGTGCCAAACCCTCTTTTGGCCCAAGGTTGAGCGACGTTTTATTTTCCTTTTGAAATAATTCTTTGGTCGTAACCCAGCGATCATCTTGCCAGATTTTCCCTTCACCAATCAACGGCAAAAACAAATGAGCCAAAGGTGCCAAATCTCCTGACGCTCCCACTGAACCTTGTTGCGGTACGTGAGGAATGAAATCATTCTCAATGTGCCAAATAATTCTTTCCAGTGTTTCCAGGGCCACACCCGAGTACCCTTTCGACAAAGCGTGTACTTTTAAGATCATCATCAACTTAGCCACATCGAGCGGAGTCTCTGCACCCACGCCGACACTATGACTTCGGAGGATATTCTCCTGCAGTTTGCCAGCATCAGCCTTATTGATGATCGTAGTGCATAGCGATCCAAATCCGGTATTTACGCCATAGACTATCTTTTCTTGTTCGGTGATATCCAGCACATTTTGGCGACTGGCCAAAATCTTTTGCGTGGCTTCTTCATTCAAAACACCCTGGGAGCGGCCTTCGGCTATGTCGATGGCTATACCCGGGGTGAGATGATCGATTCCATAATTGAAAATCGGCATAATATTGTTGTTTATCAATTGGGGTTGTTAGAACAATCACACATTGTTTGGGGCTTCGAGAGCCTCAGCCTGACAAACTCATGTGCCTTGTTGTTGAATGAAAAAGTCTATGCTTTTAATTCATGAACAATATTAATTGCTAATTTTGATTACTGAAAATACTTTGTAGATCAACAATTGATAACAATGAGTAATCAAATAGAATTCAGACACCTGAGATATTTTATGGTTGTAGCTCAGGAATTGCACTTTCGGAAGGCATCAGAGCGGCTTTTCATTACCCAACCGGGTTTGAGTCGTCAGATCAAACAACTGGAAGACGAATTGGGCGTGCAACTTTTTATCAGAAACAAACGCACCGTGGAACTGACCGATGCCGGCAAGTATCTGTATGACGAGAGTTCGAATCTGCTCAATCAATTGGAATCTATCAAACGCTCTATCCAACTGATCGACAAAGGAGAAGAAGGTGAATTAAACATCGGTTTTGTGGGATCGGCTATGCAAGCCGTCGTCCCTCACCTCCTACTCAAGCTCAATGAAAAATTCCCAAAGATTCATACGTCTCTAGAAGAAATGAGCAATGAAGATCAAATCTTTGCCATCCAGCACAACAAACTGGATATAGGTTTCATTCGTGCCAAACAAGCCCCTGAAGGAATTGCTTTTAAGCAGATATTCAAGGACAACTTCTCGATTGTGCTACCCAAAAACCACAAAATCAACGAGGGCAACTTCAAAGACCTGAGTCAATTCTCCCAAGACAACTTTATCCTATTCTCTAGTGACTACAGTCGCACCTACTACAACAAAGTGATGAGTATCTTCGATGATCACGGCTTCACACCAAAGATCTCTCACAAATCGGTACATGCCAATACGATCTTTCGCTTGGTAGAAAATGGACTTGGTGTGGCTATTGTCCCCACTTCCTTGAAGCATGGATTTGATCTAGACATCAAATTCATTGAATTGAAAAACGTGAAGCAGATCACCTACCTCTCTCTGATCTGGAAAGAAGGTACCACTAATGGGTTGATAAAAAAGTTTGTGAGTTTGGTGGGGTAGACCTTAAGGCACAAGTTGTGAGTCTGTGCCTACGGGGAATTGTTAATCTCTTTTATGTTCTGGTTCTTCGTTGTTCGTTCGCCTGTTTCGAAGAAAATATGCTTGGGCAAATCCAAGAAGGAAAAACGGGCTTGCCATTAATGCTGACCTTAGAGTTAGACTTTGGCTCATAAATAGTGTAAAGAGCAAGAAAATCACATACGTAACTACGCCAACTTTTATTCCTTGCTTTACCCAGTTTGAACGATTTATTTCTATTAGAGTCTTGCCATCATTCTTGTTCGTATACCGAACAGAATATCTTCTTACTAAATACAGAATTGTTGCTGTTATCACGCTGAAAAAAGTAAGCCAGAATCCTGCAAATAAGAAAGTTTGTTGAGTTATGGTTTCATCTAAAAATAGGTGAGCAAATCCGATAATCAAAAGACACAATGTTACAAGTAGCAACCATAAAAAGAGAAAAATGTAAAACCAATTCGAAAAAATTTTGTTAGGATTCATGAGTTCTATGTTCCGAAAATAATCGTTAACAATTTCAGAAAAGCCATGCACTTGATGCTCACTACATCAATACGGATTAATCTAACTTTTGATTTTTCTAAAAAAAAGATGCTACGCAAGGATATAAAATATTTAGTTCAGATCAAAAACAAGCAGCAGATCAGGCCAGATGGGATTGCCGCGTCGATTGTTTGCCTCGCGGCAAAACACTCTCCTCGCAAGGACGGGTTGAAATTAACTTCAGTAGAATTTAGTGTAAAACAATCTTTTGATCGTCATTGCCAATCGTTTTGTTCCATGCCAATCGAATGCCCAATAGCTATGGCGAGTAGCCATGACGTGCTTTTGATGAGTAAAATAGAATTGTCAGTCTGAGGTACTGGAAGACGACAGTGCCAGGTCTACCCTTCGAGGACCTCAGGGTGACAATTCGAGGGCCTCAGGGTGACACTTCGAGGGCCTCAGGGTCACACTTCGAGAGCTTCAGGATAGCACTCATGTGCGCATCACGTCAATCTCAATATTTATTGTAGAAACCTATAAAACCAGCAAATGAAGACCAAAGGATTACCCGGACCTAGGTCGGGTAATGACGAGGTAATCGTTATGGCTTCAACAACCGCCTAAAATTATCACAGAAAACCGCGGTAGACACTGCCACATTTAAAGACTCGGCACCTCCATAACCAGGGATAAAAACTTCTTGAGTCAGGTATTGTTTTAAGTCTTCTGCCAAGCCTTCAGATTCATTACCAAAAACAACTACTGCCGGTTCCTGGAATTTCAATTCATGGATATTGTCACCTTGTAAAGTGGTGCCATAGACATGTTCAGATTTATTTAGCAGTTCACCAAGAACTGCATAATGCACTTGTACCCGCGCAAACGAACCCATAGTGGCGGAGATCACTTTAGGGTTGTAGCAATCTACAGACTCAGGTGAACACACAATCTGTTTAAAGCCGTACCAGTCGGCGATCCTGATGACCGTTCCTAAGTTTCCTGGGTCTTTGATGCGGTCGAAGGCCAATATTGATTGTGTATCATCGATTCCGGTCTGTGGAGGTATTTTGACCAAGGCTAAAGCGGCATTGTTACTGGAGAAGCTCCCGACTTTCTTTAAGTCTACTTCCTTCGTTTCAGTCAGCAACGCCGAATACGCTGATAGCTTCTCTTGATACTTCTCCAAAAAGCTATTCGTTGCGAACACCTTTATCACTTCTAGGTCTGAGTGAAGCAATTCTAGCACATTTTTTGCCCCTTCCACGACAAATTGATTTTCCAGTTGCCTGAATTTTTTTAATTGTAGGGATTTAATGAATTTTGACTCTCGATTTGAAATCATCAATTGTTGTGCTTTATTTATCAAAATTTAGCTTTTGCGCGGCATTCACGGCGATCTAAAACCGAAAGCTGATATTAGTCCAAACTTAATGGATAATCAGTAAATCAAGGCAATTGATCATCGACTAGACAGAGAAAAGTATTAACATTTTCAAACCTTCATATAGGCCTATTATTCTAATCCTATTTCTGTTTCTCACAGGATGTATGGGAAGGAGGTTTTTACCTGACGGCGAATCCTTATTAGTCGAACAAAAACTGGATGGAGCAGACAAATTGAATAAAGAAGAAATTCAATCTCTTTACGAATACGAACCCAATCGAAAAATACTTTTCATTCCGTGGTCACCCTATGTAGGCATATATCAACGAGGGTTGAAGCGTTATGATTCAGCAAAATATGAGCAGAAAATTGAAGCCATTCAAACCAAATTCAATAAAAAAATAGCAAAAAAGGACAAAGAGAAGAAACAAAAAAGGCTTCGAGCCAAAATGAATAAAAAGGTCAATAAAGAGGTCCGAAATATAAAAGAAGGAAATTTTGGAATGAGAATGGGTGAACCATTGGCCATTTTTGACTCTGCCAAAGAGAATGCCACTGTGGAGAAAATCCAGGATTACATGGAAACCAAAGGTTACTTTAATTCAGAGGTGACTTATACGACTGAGAGTACTTTCAAAATGGTTTCTACACTTTATACCATTGAAAGAAATCAGCCTTACGTTATTGATTCTATATTCTACAATATACCAGACACCGCTATGTACAATAGAGTGATTGAATCATCTGATGAATCGCTATTGCGGACCAGTGAAAATTATGAACAAGCAAATCTGGTAGAAGAAAGAGACCGACTCAATACCTATATGCTCAACAATGGCTATTACAATTTCAGCCGTCAATTTATCAGTTTCGTTGTGGATTCTTCTTCACTTGGAGATAGAAAAGTTATCATCGGACTAACTATTCGAAACCCCAACAATCAACCCAAACACAAAGTATATACGATAGATTCAGTCATATTCACGACAGATGCAGACATTACAGGTTTAGTCTCAAATAGGCAGAATGAGGAATACAAAGGAATTACGTACCAATTCTACAGCAAGAGATATTCAGAGAAAATTCTGGACAGAAGAATATTCTTGAAACCTGGAGATCTCTATCGAAGGTCCAACACATTGGAAACACAAAAACAATTATCCAATATGGACATTTTCAAATTCATCAATGTAAACTATGACACAACTGGCGGACAATTTGTTTCCAACGTATTTACTAGCCCATTGAAAAAATTTCAAACCTCCTCTGAATTAGGACTCAATGTAAGCAAAGGTTTACCAGGCCCATTCTTCAATGCTTCAATTAAGAATAGAAATACATTTCGAGGATTGGAAGTGATGGAATTGAGTGGCAGAGTAGGTTTCGAAGGTATCTCTGGTGCGACAGATACTGGCAACCCGTACTCATCACTTGATTATGGAGCAAACCTGGCCTTTACTTTTCCGCAATTTATGATTCCGATCGGTTCGGATTTGAGAGTCAAACTTGGCCACCTCAACCCCAAAACCAGACTTTCTTTTGGCTTGAACTACACGGATAGAACAGAATACTTACGAACCAATATCAACACATCTTTGAACCTTAGTTGGCAGAACTACAAAAAACGCCGAAATTATATATTAAGTATTGCAGACATTAACTTCATAGATTCGGATGTAACAGACAGTTATCAAAAATTTCTGGATGAACTTGAAGCACAAGGCAACAATTTGAGCAACTCCTTCTTGCCTTCTTTTGTAAGTAGCTCATGGCTTAGTGTCACGTACAATATCAATGACTACGGAAATAGGAATGAAAAATCGTCCTTTTTCCGATATCGGATTATCGCAGGAGGTAATTTTTACAGTGCTATTGCCAAACAAATATTTGACAGAGATTTAGAATATTTCAAATATGCCAAAATAGACCTTGACTTCAGACATTCTGCTCCGATGAATTCCCAAATTACGCTAGCCTACCGGGCACATTTGGGAGTAGCAATCCCTTATGGAGAAAACAAAACTTTGCCGTATGAAGAATTCTTCTTTGCGGGGGGTAGCAATAGTATTCGTGCCTGGCAGCCCCGACGACTTGGTCCTGGATCATTCTTACCTGTCGATTCTTTAGGTGTATACAATAACGACTTTGAGCAACCTGGAGAGATTCTGCTAGAAACCAGTGTCGAATTTAGACATAAGATATTTGGTTTTTTACATGGTGCGCTATTTGTAGACATGGGGAATACCTGGACCATGCGAGTGGATCCAGTGAGACCGGGTAGTCAGTTCCAATTTGATAGTTTCTTAAAGGAAATTGCCATAGGAGCTGGATATGGTCTGAGATTAGATTTCTCCTTCCTTCTCTTAAGGCTCGATGCAGCATGGAAAATTTACGACCCGGGTAGTCAAACCAGGTATGACAATGCCGTGAGTAGAGGAAGTTTCGATCTCCCTGACTACAGCAACTATAACCGCCTGGTATGGAATCTGGGTATTGGTTATCCTTTTTAATACTAAGAAATGACGAAAGAAGAAATACAAGATTGGTTCAAAGGACTTCAAGATGGCATTTGCTCAGCCTTGGAAAAAACCGACGGAAAGGGAAAATTTCACCAAGACCTATGGGAAAGACCAGAAGGAGGAGGTGGCCGAACCAGAGTCATAAGAGACGGAAACATTCTGGAGAAAGGAGGAGTAAATTTCTCTGCGGTGCATGGTCCTACGCCAGACAAAATTCTAGAAGCACTTAAAATCGATCAAGCTGATTTCTTTGCCACAGGCGTGTCCATTGTCATGCATCCCCATAGTCCTATGGTCCCGATCATTCATATGAACGTTCGTTATTTTGAAATGAGCAACGGCATCAGCTGGTTTGGTGGTGGCATAGACCTCACTCCTCATTATGTAGATGAAAAGGATGCCAAATATTTCCACAACCAAATGAAGAGCTGCTGCGATAAACACGATGCCTCCTACTATCCAGAATTCAAAAAGTGGGCAGATGATTATTTCTTTATAAAACACCGAAAAGAGACCCGAGGAGTAGGTGGTATTTTCTTTGATCGCCTGTCGGCCAATGACCAGTTTAGCAAAGAAGACCGTTGGAAGTTTGTGCAAGATGTAGGCAGTCAGTTTGCGCCTATCTACACCCATTTGATGGCAAAAAACAAAGACTTGCCATTTAGTGAAAGCGAAAAACAATGGCAATACTTGCGTCGAGGCCGCTATGCTGAGTTCAATTTGGTCTGGGACAAAGGCACCAAGTTCGGATTAGACACAGACGGGCGAACAGAGTCTATTTTGATGAGCTTGCCTCCTCAAGCGAACTGGGAGTACAATCATACTCCGGCAGAGGGATCAAAGGAGCAACAAACATTAGATCTGCTTAAAAAAGGGATAGATTGGGTATAGCACTTTATATGTTCCTTGAGGACCAGACCAACAAAGGTTAACCGCCACTTCGAGACTTAACATATGGCATGCAGCCGAACAAAAAAGAGATAACTTCAACACCCTCAGAGTTACTCACATGAGCACTCTGAGGATGAAAATCCTTAAACACAGAGTCCCTTTCAGGTGACTCTGTGTGATATTTAGTAACTGCTTGGATGAGTGCGTTATTGATATACGTTGCTAAAAATCTCCTATGGCCTGCAACAAGGAATTGATTCGATATAAATTGGCTCAGCAGAAAGCCGATGGGGATGGCCACGTCCGCTGACGATCCTTTCAGTCTATCAGCATCCTCGCCATGACGAGGTGACCCAAAAAAAAAGCATCCTGCCGGCCAGGACAGGATGCTTTGCATGATACAAAAACAAAACTACTTAACGATTAAGTTTCTTTAGCGTACCGATCGAGTCGGTTACTTCTTTTCGATTTTCTTTCGTACGCTGTAATCTTCGTTGCTTACTTCGTAAGAATATGATCCAGCAGGCAAATTCGAAATATCGAATCTTTTCAATACCTTGTCTCTTTTTACTTTGCCTCCGTAAAGGACAACACCAGCTTCATCTTTGATGGTAATTCTCACTTTACTATCCGCAGAGTTCTCTACCTGGATGTAAACCATACCATTTTTCTGCGTGAAAATATTTGCCTTTACTTCTGAAACGTCCTTGGTATCTACACCGTGGATTTCAGCTGTTGCTACTGATGAGAAGGTTAAAGTTGCGATCACTAATAATGATAAAGCTTTCATAAGAATTTGTTTTTCTTGTTTAATAATTATGTAGCAAGGTTAACGGCGTTTTCCGACTGGCGAAAGCGATTTCCGGTGAGCTTCATTATTTGTCGGGTGAAATGCAGCAGTTTTCAGATGAATTTTAAGGGGCATTTTGGGGTTAAAAACAGCACCAAACAATAGCTATATTTTTATCTGTCAGATGACAGGTTTTTAGTAGTAAAAGTGCAGATAAATGAAATAGATGAGTGTTTTATTAAAGAGGTTACTTGAAGTAACCTCTTTAATTCTTGGCTTTCAAGACGACAAGTAATCAAATTAAACCCCTGATACTTGTTGGTGACAACACCAACAAGGGCGGAGATAATTGCTTAAATAATTGAAAAGATCAATTTGAGATTGGATATTCACTAAATTATCATTTTACCCAAACCTTCAAATTTGCAAAACTGCTTCTAGTATTTCCCGCACCTTTACCAAATACTCCAAAAACTGCCGAACCTGTCCCGGTCATCGAAGCGAAGTGCGCTCCTTGTTCAAGAAGTTGTCCTTTGATCTGTTGAATTTCCGGATGGGCAGCGAAAACCGTCTCTTCAAAGTCGTTGACAACGGTGCCTTGCCAGTTTTTGGGTGGTTCTTGAAGAGTAGCTCTTAGATCGTAATTCGGCTCTCTAGGAGTAATGCCACTGAAAGCCGTTTTGGTACTGACGTGAATGCCTGGAAACACCACGACTAGCTCATAACCTGAAAGGTCAACCGTAACATCTTCCATCACTTCTCCTATTCCAGTCACTAGCTTCGGCTTATTGTCGATAAAGAATGGGCAATCCGCCCCTAAGGTTTTGGCGTAGGTCTCTAATTCTCCTTTAGTCAATCCTATTTCAAAGAGATCATTCAACAATTTCAAGGCAAAAGCCCCGTCTGCCGAACCGCCACCTAATCCTGCTCCCATTGGGATCACTTTGTGCAAATGCATTTTTACCGGCGGGATGTCGTGCTTATTTTTTAGTAATTCATAAGCTTTCACGCATAGGTTGCCGTTGCTATCGCCTGGAATGTCCAAGCCAGATGAAGTGAATTCGAATAGCTCTGAAGGAACTACTTCGAGCGCGTCCTTCCAGTCAATAGGCAAAAAACAAGAAGAGAGATTGTGATAGCCATCCGCTCGCTTGGAGGTGATATTGAGACCGATGTTGATCTTGGCGTTGGGGAAGGCGATCATGGGAAGGTGCGTAATTGATCGCATCAAAAATCTAATCCATCATCACGAGGATACGAAGTGATCTTATTGTTCGAATTCCAATCGATCTATAAGATTGCTTCATGTTGTTCGCAATGACGAACTTTTTGATGCGATCATTCAAGTTTTACTTAGTCATCTGATCTACGATGTCCTGCGTGATACCGGACGAAGAGAATCCACCGTCGTGCATCAAGTTTTGCATGGTCACCATCTTAGTCAAGTCAGAGAACATAGAGATACAGTAGTCTGCACAAGCAGCCGCAGAAGCATTGCCTAGTGGCGACATTTTCTCTGCATAGTCCATGAATACATCGAAACCTCCAACTCCAGACCCAGCAGTGGTCATGGTTGGCGACTGAGAGATGGTGTTCACTCTTACTTTCTTTAATCTCGCGAATCTCTCACCATAGCTTCGTGCGATAGACTCCAGCATGGCTTTGGCTTGCGCCATATCTGAATAATCAGGGAAAGTTCTTTGCGCAGCGATATAGGTCAATGCCAGGATAGAACCCCACTCGTTCATGGCGTCTTGCTTTTCAGCTACTGCCATTACTTTATGAAATGAAATCGCAGAAATGTCCATGGTCTTGAGCATCCAATCGTAATTCAAATCACCGTACTCTTTATTTTTTCTTACATTCGGGCTCATGCCGATCGAATGCAACACGAAATCCAATTTTCCACCTAATACTTCCTGAGACTTGGTGAACAAATTTTCCAAATCTTCTACAGAGGTAGCATCTGCTGGGATCACTTCAGATCCACATTCTTCTGCCAATTTGTTGATCGCACCCATACGCAAAGCGATTGGGGCGTTGGTCAATGTAAATGAAGCACCTTGCTCTTTGGCTTTCAAAGCCACTTTCCATGCAATTGAATTTTCGTCCAAAGCACCAAAGATGATCCCTCTTTTTCCTTTTAATAGATTATTAGACATTTGATTTAGTTTCTATTGTTGTATAAAATCGTAAAGATAAACTTTACTCAGTATTTAGTAATTAGTATTTGGTTTTTAGTAGGCGAAGGGACAAATTCTATTGGAACTTTTCCAAAGTTTCCCTTCATTCTCCTCTTCGATAAGAGGCTAGCTGCCGTTTTAAGAACCAACTTTAGAAAAGATTATTTCATTTCTATGAGTTCCTTGGCACTATTTCGTGCTGTATCCGAAGGATTCTCTCCTCCGATCATTTTGGCAATTTCTTCCAGACGATCAGCAGGCTCCAGTTTACGAATCATACTCTCAGCTTTCTCCGCTTCGTTGTTTTTGTAAACAAAATAATGCGCCTGACCGCGAGCTGCAATCTGCGGCAAATGACTGATCGAAATGATCTGATGATTTTCAGACATTCGTCGCATCATATTCGCCATCTTCAAGGCAATCTCTCCAGACACACCAGTATCTATTTCATCAAACACCACCGTAGGCATAGCTGTTTTGCTTGCCAGCAAATATTTGATACAGAACATCAATCGAGAAAATTCTCCTCCTGAAGCTACATTGCCTACTGGCTCTGGTTTAATCCCTTTATTCGCACTAAAAAGTATTTCGATTTCATCTATACCCAGTTTCCAAGGCTCCACTCTTTTATAGACAAACTCTACATGCCCATCAGGCATACCCACTTCGGCAAGTAAATCGTTCAATGAAGAAGAAAAAGTATCGATTTGACTACGCCTTTTTTCTGAAAGTGCTTCAGCCGATTGGATCATCTGCCGTTCTAACTTATCCTTTTCGATCCTCAATCCATTGATCTCTTCTTCCAGATTAATGCCATCAAGCGTATCGCTTTCAAGCTCATTTTGAATTGCAATCAATCCTCCAATATCAGTCACTTTGTGCTTTTGTTGGAGTTTATAAATCAGATCGAGTCGTTGGTTTACCTCTTCAAGACGAGCCGGGTTGTGTTCTACATTATCCTGAATATTGATCACATCCCGGATGATATCAATAATTTCTTCTGTTGCTGATTCAAACCTAGAACTCAGCGTTTCCAATTCCTTAGAAAAGCCAGCTATATTTTTTAATGCCACTGTGGCTTCCTTCAAGCGGTCATTGATCGCCACTTCACTTTCATCAAACTCCACAGATATTTGAGACAGTTTGAGTTTAATCTCTTCTGCGTGCTCCAGGAGCTTGAGTTCTTCTTCCAGCACTGATTGCTCTTCAGCCTTTAGGTCAGCTGCCACTAATTCTTCTAAAAGGTACTTTTTATAGTCTTCGTCGGTCTTTGAGTTTTTTTCTTTCTCTAGTAGTGTTGTTAGCTTTTTGGACAATTGACTGAATGTCTGAAAATCAGATAGAAACTGCTGCAATTCTTTAGTCGTCTGAGCGAAATCATCAATCAGCTTTACCTTCACTGATTTATTACCCAATTGAATACTTTCATTTTGAGAATGAATATCGATCAAACGCAGCCCCACAGTCTTCATCACCTCCAGTGTCACTGGCACATCATTGATAAAGGCTCTTGATTTGCCTTTAGGATTAATCTCTCGTCGGATAATAGAAGCATCTTCATAGTCTAGATCCTCCTCCTCAAAAAGCGAGGCTAAGCCAAGTTTGGAAATGTCAAACTCCCCTTCTACTACGCACTTTTTTTCTTTATCTAGCAGCGCTTTGGTATCTGCCCGCTTGCCTAGCAATAACCCTACGGCGCCAAGCATGATGGACTTGCCAGCTCCAGTTTCACCAGTGATAATATTCAACCCTGCATCCGGCTCGAGTTGCAGTTTTTTTATCAATGCATAATTACTGATGGACAAACTGGAAATCATATATAGGCTATTCCTTCTTTAGGTGAAAATGAGGTCAAAAATAAGAACTTTCAAGATATGTAACTGCTTATCTTTTCCAAAGTTTAGCTCTTTGAAAAAGCTATAGGTTAGTTATCCAATATCTTTCCAAATTGCTCAGTTTTGGAAGGCTCTAGCGCTTTGAGGATATTATAAACTTCTCGCCGTTGAGACAAGTCACCTTCAGAAAAGATACTCACAATCTCATCCATTTTGGCATCTAAAAATGAAATGATCAAAATAGACCTTGGCTTAGAACGATTAACTTCTTGTACCTTTTTCAAAGCTTCGAAGATATTTGTTCTTGCGGTCTCAGGATCATCAGCCATCAGGTCCAATCCTTTGAGATGGTAATCGTACATTACCTCGCGCATGGGCTCCATTACTTGGTCGATGCTATTCTCGGCCAGCCAATACCTATTTCTTACACTATTGAATTGATCCCAACCAGTATAGCCCGACTGCTGTGCATTGTTTACCACTTGCCAGGCAGCTTCAAAATATCGCTGACCACCAAGCTTTTCAAAAGAGTCGTAATCATTGGCTATGATCATATAGGCATAAAATCCCAGCATCGAAGTGATGTTAGATATAAAGGTTGTGGGTTGAAAATCAAGCGGTTGAGATTCCGTATATTCAAAATTAAAATCTCTATCTGCAAAATTGATCAGCACTGCTTCGTAAGATGAGTTGAAGACCGGTCTGGCTGCAATGACTTGCACGGTAGCTTGAAAATTACCCAAAGATGGCTGAGATTCTAAAGTAATATTCACTCCACAATTAATTCTTTCTTGATTTTCAAATCGTTCATCCGCCCATTTCCTATCATTTAGAAATTTAGAAAACTCCACTTCCATTTCTTGAAATACTTTTCTTTCAGTGGTTTCAATTTGTACGGCATTCACTGTCACTTGACAGTTTAACTCTTGAGCGGTTAGAGGCCGGATAGGCCAAGCCAATAAAACAATAAGGAAAAAATTAAGATTGGATCTTTTCATGAATGCAGTCAACAATATCTTCAGCTACTTTTTGCTTTGATTTCAGCTCAAAGTGTTTTGGTTTTTGATCAACGCTGAAGATAGTAATTTTATTAGTATCGACAGAAAATCCGGCACCATTATCGTTTAAAGAATTCAGCACAATGAGATCAAAATTCTTCTTAACCAATTTCTCTCGTGCATGTTGCTCTTCATTTTCCGTCTCAAGAGCGAAGCCTACATTGATTTGCGTCTGAGACTTACGCTGCCCCATTTCAGCCGCAATGTCCTTGTTTTTGATTAACTCTATGGTCATGGACTCGCCTGCCTTTTTGATTTTCTCTTCAGCAGGAGAAACGGGTCTATAATCTGCCACTGCGGCAGCAAAAATTGTGATATCGGACTTAGGATATCTTTCGCCCACTGCTTCATACATTTCATCCGCTGAAGAAACATGAACTAAGGTAATTGAATCAGAATCCACTGGATATTTCCCCGGCCCAGCAATAAGTTGAACATGAGCTCCTTCTCTCGCCAAGACATGAGCAATCGCTAGTCCCATTTTTCCAGAAGAGTGATTGCCAATAAAACGGACTGGGTCAATTTTCTCGAAGGTAGGTCCAGCAGTTATTAAAACTTGCTTTCCTTCAAATCTTTTTTTTTTAGCAAAGTGAGACTCTACTTTGTCCAATAGCTCCTCTGGCTCGGCCATTCGTCCTTCTCCTACAAGTCCGCTAGCCAATTCTCCATGATTAGCATCCAACACTTGATGGCCGAAAGACTGTAAAGTTTTGAGATTTTGTAAGGTGGCAGGGTGCTTATACATATCCAAATCCATAGCAGGTGCTAACATTACTGGACATTTAGCGGATAAATAAGTGGCTAGCAGCAGGTTGTCGCATAGACCATTTGCCATTTTCGCCAAAGTATTGGCACTGGCTGGAGCGATTAGAAACAAATCGGCCCAAAGGCCTAATTCCACATGGTTTTCCCACTGTCCTTGCTCATCTTTTTCAAAAGAAGAAACTGCAGGATTTTTAGAAAGTGTAGAAAGTGTAAGTGGTGTAATAAAAGTTTTGGCTGATGAAGTCATAACTACACGAACCTCACAACCAGCTTTGACCAAGAGTCTGATCAAAAGTGCGGATTTGTATGCGGCTATACTGCCGCATACTCCTAATAATATTTTCTTCCCCTTTAGCATTGGGGCTTCAATTAAATTTCGATGCCGCCTTCTTCTTTCACAGCATCTCTAACCAAGACTTTTCCTTCGGAAAATTCTTCGATAGCCACGATCGTTGGCTTTGGCATTCTTTCGTAAAACTTAGAAATCTCGATTTGCTCTCTGTTTTCGAAGATTTCCTCCAAGTTGTCAACAGTAGATGCAAATTCCGCCAATTTTCCACTCAACTCCTCTCTTACATTGGAAGAAATTTGTCTTGCTCTTTTAGAAATTACATTCAAAGACTTGTAGATGTTGCCAGTTGAAGCTGACAAATCAGTAATATCTCTTGTTACAATTGATGGTTTAACCGCCATTATTATGAATTTTTAGATAATTTTTTCTTTTGTTCAAGTGACTCTACATAAAACTTCTCCGCTTTCTTTAAGAATTCACTTTCCGGATATTTGTCTATAAACTCCTCATAGAGTTCAATAGTTTTTTGATAACGCTCTTTTTGCTTTGCCCTTATACTCTGCTTAGCATAGCTATACTCAGAATCCACTGCATAATACATGATTTCCTCATTTAGCTTTGAGTCTGGAAACTCATCTGCAAAAGTTTCGAAAGCCACTCTAGCCGCTTCCCACCTTTCCAATCGATGATACTGTTTAGCATTTTCAAATGCCTTTTTTTCTAATTTTCGTTGCAGCTCATCAATGTACTTAGTCGCTGGTTCTGCATACTCGCTATATGGGTTTCTATTGATAAAGGCCTGAAATTCGTTGACCGCCGTATAGGTACTGGTCTGATCTAAGTTGTAATCAGGACTCTGAAGATAAGCAGAATAAGCTGACATGTAAGCTGCTTCAACCGCCCACTCACTTCGAGAATAAATGGTCGCAAATTCCTTAAAATAGCTACCGCTTAGTATATATTGTCTTTGATGATAGTATGAATAGGCTCGATAAAAACTTGCTTTTTCGGCATCCTGAGTACCCTTAATTATAGGTAATACCTGATCAAATAAAACACCTGCTTTATAATACTCCTCTTCTTCGTAGTATCGAATAGCAGCCTCGTACTTCATTTGCCAGTCTGTACTTTTTTGCAGTCTTTTGAATTCACTACACGAAATGGCTAAAATCGCCACCAAAACCAGTACAAAATTCCCTAAAACCCTCATTTTTCGCATAAGCCTGCAAATATAGCTTCTTTGTTTTAAATACAATACATTTTTGAGACGAGATTATTATCAACCAGAATGGTTCTACCGCTCTTTTAACAAATGATCCTGAGTGGATTTTAGTTGCTTCATCATGCCAGATTTATCACCGTTTTCCAGCATTTTTTTCCCCTTTTCTATTTCCTCCTTATTTTTCTCAATTAGGAGCTTAGTCTTGCTTTCTAGGTTACCATATTTCGTCACCTTGTCACCAGGCTTATAATAGGTAGCTACTTCGTATAATTCCGGCCTTTCATCTGAACGCCAATCGAAGTCTTCAAGAAACATCTGATCTTCCTCCAATTCATGCGGTGGAATAAACTGTGCCTCTGGCTGTGTATAAAAGGAGATGTTCTTCATCAAGTTGTCTTCGAATCGTAGGGTCATTGAGCTACAGAAAATTTTATTCATTCCAATCATCAAACTATCTCCTTTAAGGACAAAATAATGACTCTCACCATTACCATTGATATCCATGGTTTGAATATCTCCATATTCATTAAAATCGCCAACCATCTTCCTGCCCTTAATTTGATTGTGTTGCCCAAGGGTATCAATTGAAATCAAGAAAGCTTTTTTTCTAAGTGTCATTGTTCTAAGAATATCATCTTTGAACAATAAATCAATACTATCTGAGACCATCTGACTGCTCTTATTCCAAATTACAGGATCGTTATACATGTGTATAGTAGAATCAGAAAGAAAATACGCCACCGAATCGCACTTACCTTGCATATTCAATTTGTACATCAGAATGTTATGATATGCCAGAATTCGTTCTTTGTCTTTATCCACATCTTCTATAGAAACCAATGCGTCGGATACCATAAAGAATGTATCTTGACGCATCACCCGCTTCATCAGTGGCCGGCCATAGACGGTACTTACTCCCGCTTTTTTATCATAGACTGCCTTTTCTCCGAAAATCAGGATATCATCTTTCTTTGATGTCATGACTACATTTCCCTTCGCTGTATAATATTTTTTTTGATCATCCAGAAACAACTCATCGCCAGTCACGATATAATTTCTTGTTTCTATAGTTCCTTCATTGAAGGTCGTTTGGTCATGGGAAGTTCTAAAACGACCACCATCTGAGTCTACGGTTGTTCCATCTTTATCCTCTATATAGGTTGGGCCTTTTGTCATAGCAACCTTAGTCCTAGATGAATACTCCAAGGTATCAGCCCTAAGATTGAAATCTGGAGATACCAAAAGCACATTGCGATAGAAGAAAGCCTGACTGCTTTTGGAATGGTACACACCATAGACGCTGGTTAGTGTATTTCTTTCATCCACCAGTTTACCATGTTCTTTAAATTCTCCTACTTCGGTAACTAAATTGTAGTCCAATATATCTGTATATAGTACTTTTTGTCCTTTTCTATATACCACATCCTCACGAAGCAAGGCCATGCCCTCATTTCCTTTATAAATAAGTTTTTTGGCTGTAATCGTAACAGAATCATCAACAATCCTTACTCTGCCAAAAGCTTCCATTTCGTTCTTTCGACTATAGAAATAAGCTGAATCACAATACACTGTAGTAGACTTTTGAGTAAAACTAACGTTGTGTAAAAGTTTCTTAAATCTTATTTTTCCGTCACGAGCATTTGTCAATCGATCAGCCTTATATCTAATCTTCTCTCCTTTCTGAGCTGTTGCAGCTTCAGAGATAAACAACGCACAAACCAACAAAAACAGAAATGTATTTCGCATAGTGTAAAAATATGTGGCAAAACTACATGGAAACCATGAGATAAGTAAACAATAAAACCGAGGACTGCTCAAACAAATCAGATGCCAAATGAACACATGTTCATTCGCTTCCCAAAAGAAAAAAAACTAAGTTTGATCAAAAATTATACGGTGAGCACACTATTAAATCAAGTCAAGCAACACATCAATAAAAACAGTCTTTTTCAGTCAGATGATAAGCTGTTGGTTGCATTGAGTGGGGGCGTCGATTCGATGGTGTTAACTCACATACTTTTTCAGCTAGATTATCATATTGGTGTGGCTCATTGCAATTTTCAACTCAGGGGACAGGAATCAGATACTGACGCGGAGTTTGTAGAAGCATTCGCCAAAATGCATAAGATACCATTCTACACTAAAGCTTTTAATACGAAAAGCTTTGCTCAGGAACAAAAAATCTCCACTCAACTTGCAGCAAGAGATTTAAGATACAACTGGTTTGATGAAGTGATGAAGGATCAGGCTTACGATTATCTAGTTACAGCTCACCATGCCAATGACCAGGTAGAAACTATGCTCTATAATCTAACCAAAGGCACTGGCATTGCAGGGCTCAGAGGCATTCCACTCAAAAACGATCAAATCCGAAGGCCATTACTCTCAGCTTCTAAAGCAGATATAGAAATCTATGCTCAAGAGCATCAGCTTCAATGGCGCGAAGATATTTCCAATCGAGATGACAAATACAGCAGGAATCGCATACGCTTACATGTAATTCCTGAACTCAAACAACTAAACCCAGGACTCGAGCAGACCCTATCAAATAACAGCAAACGATTTGAAGCCTTAGAAAGGCTACTCCTACATCAAACCAATGACATACGATCGAAATTTTTATCCAAACACCAAGACTATAATACCTTGCAGTTGTCTTGGTATGATAAAGATACAGGTGGGTTGGCCATTCTTATAGAATTATTAAAACCATTTGGCTTTAATTTAGATCAATGCTTCTCTATTGCTGATGGTTTTTCCAATATTTCTGGCAAACAATTCTACTCTTCTGACCATGTATTAACTGTAGATCGAGACAAACTTCAGATCGGTCCAAAGGAAGAAGAAAAAGAATACCAATTGATGGTTGAAGATTCTGACCATTTAATTTCAACTCCTTGGGCTGATTTCGCCATCGAAAACATTACTTCTCAAACCGAATGGCCCAAGAACAATCTGACTGCTTGTCTGGACGCTGATTTGGTGCAATTTCCATTGAAAGTGAGAAATTGGACTCAAGGTGATAGCTTCTACCCCTTGGGAATGAAGGGCAAAAAAAAGCTAAGCGATTTTATGATTGATGAGAAAATTCCCGTAAACTTGAAATCAAGGGTATTGCTGTTTGAATCTAATCAAGACATCATCTGGGTAGCAGGCTATAGAATTGACGATCGATATAAAATTACTTCAAACACCAAACGCCTTTTGCTCATAAAAATGACCGATCATGTTTAATCCATTCAAGAAAAAATACAGCAAAGAAGAACTTGATCTTATCGCATTTATGGCGCAGACCAGGCACTTTGAAAAATTGGATGAAGATGAATTGGCTTTGTTTCTCCCCAGCATGTATCTACGAACCTACCAGCAAGACGAAGTTGTTTTCTTTTCTGGAGACCCGAGTCATGCACTATATGTGATCAAGAGAGGATCTGTCTCACTTTCCATAGATGTGAATGACAAATTTGAGCAACTAGCTGAAACTTATAGAGGGGGTATATTCGGTGACAATAGTCTAATCGAAGATGCCAAAAGAATTTATACCACAGTGATTACCTCTGAGAAAGCTCAACTCTATGTAATCCCTCAAATCAACATACTAGAAATTTTTCAGTCACACCCTGAAGTAAAGGCCAAAATGATGAGCGCGTTCTCTGAAATCTACAACGAGTACACGACACAACTTTTCAAAACATACAAGTCGCACTTTGGCTTTTTCGAACTAAGCAAAGTCTATCAGGGGAAAATCTAACCTTCTTCTAAGAAATCATTTCAATATTCCCAATTAGCCCAATATTTGGCTATTTTTGCGGCACGAAATGATCCCTAATTTAGAATTATAAAAATACAAACAAGATGAAAGTAACCGTAGTAGGTGCCGGAAATGTAGGCGCCAGCGTAGCCGAGTACATCGCTATGAGAGAAATAGCCGATGAAGTAGTAATCCTTGACATCAAAGAAGGTTTTGCCGAAGGTAAGGCCATGGATTTGAATCAATGCGCAACCCTAAATGGATTCAACGCAAAAGTAACTGGAACTACGGGAGATTATTCTAAAACAGCAGGATCTTCAGTAGTAGTGATCACTTCTGGTATTCCAAGAAAACCAGGAATGACAAGAGAAGAATTGATCGGTACCAATGCAGGTATTGTGAAGTCCGTAACTGAAAACCTAGTGAAGCACTCTCCTGATGCAACATTGGTAGTAATCTCCAATCCAATGGATACCATGACATACTTGTCAGTGAAAACCAGTGGATTGGCCAAAAACAAAGTTATTGGTATGGGTGGTGCTTTGGATAGCGCAAGATTCAAGTACAGATTATCTGAAGCATTGGAGTGCAACCCTAATGACGTAAAAGGAATGGTAATCGGAGGACATGGTGATACTACTATGATTCCTTTGACCAGACTAGCGTCTTACAACTCTACTCCTGCTTCTGACTACATTTCTGCAGAAAGAATGGAAAAAGTATCTGCTGACACTATGGTGGGTGGTGCTACTTTGACTGGATTATTAGGAACTTCTGCATGGTATGCCCCTGGTGCTGCTGGCGCTGAGGTAGTAGAAGCTATCGTAAGAGACAAAAAAGTAATGATTCCTTGCTCTGTGTACCTGGAAGGTGAGTATGGACAAAATGATATCTGTATCGGAGTACCTGTAATTTTAGGTAAAAATGGAATCGAGAAAATTGTTGAGCTAGATTTGAATGACGACGAAAAAGCGAAGTTTGAAGCTAGTGCCGAAGCGGTAAGAAAAATGAACACTGCTTTGGAATTGTAATCCCTCAAGGGCCTCAGGGTGACAATTTCATTTCTCCGAGGAAAAACTTACTCCCACTTGATTAGATCAAGTGGGAGTTTTTTATTTATAGGATCATTGACAGGAATCACTCCCTTACACTCCAAATTTCATGAATGGGATTTCCCTTACTTGATAGTCCTTTGTGGTGCCAATTTCCATCTATCAGTTCGTAGTCAAACTTCAAGCTGAGACCTGTTTTGGAGTCGTCGCGCGAAAAGAACTCAATATTCTCTGTGTAAACTCCGCCCTCCGTAGAGTATGTACCTCCACCCGTTCCTTTAAACTCTTTGGTTTCTGTGTCATAGGCGATCCACTGAAAACGGGTGCCTGACAAAATCTTCATGGTCTTTCTTGATCGTGTGGTATCGCGCTGCAGCATTTTGCCATCTCGCACTCTGCCAGACATGAGCCAGGCACCCTGGAGGGCTCCTGGACTGCTGTCGTCAATTCTCTTGAATTTGACATCACTTCCTACTACTTGAATAGTATTATCTGTCAGTTTTACTTCGAAAACGGATTGAGTCCCCACCTTCTCGGCATTATCCGTATGAAATTCTACCTTCTCGGTCATCACATTTCCATCTAGTTTCCATGTACCACCGTTGGTATGTACGAATTTTCCAGACTCAACTTCATAGACACTCAAGACTTGATAATAGTCAGCAAATATGACTATGTTCCTATGTTGTACTCCAGTTTCAGTGGTCGTGAGTGCTTCCCAAGCTCCAATCGGGCTTTGTGCCTTCATCCCTAGGGTTACAGAAATCAAAATAAGAGTAGTTATAATTTTTGACATAAAAAGCGACAATTATGTTTGACAAATGTTTCTTTCCCTAATTTAATATTCTCTTTCCTTTTTATTTTTAGTGAGCGCCGTTGGTTTCAAGTTGAATCCATTCATGTCATCCAAAAAGTAGTAAAGAATACAATACTCCGATAGATGAATTGTGCAACCATCCCTCCTACCATGATGAGCAATCCACTCCAAACGGCATGCATCCATTTCACCTGAGTAAAGCGCCGAAAACTGACAATCGCAAAAAACAAAGGGAGTATCATCATAAAAGTTGGCATCCAAAACACCCAGGGACCTACTGAAGAGCCAAGCCACTGATTCACAACGATATAATAACCTTTAGCCGTAAAAACACCTACCACGATGCACAGCAAAAAGACCGTAAAAAAATGCATGCTAAAAATAAGACTGTCGAAATAATATTTGCGTTTACGAATGGCTAACAAGTAGACGAAAAATGCCATCAAAGGCACATTCAAAATCATGATAGTTTTCGATATATTGTCAGAAGCTTGGTTGTATACCTCAGCATAATCCTCCATCTCCATATTTTCTTCAGTGAGCCTATCCTCAACCATCCGAGTGGCAATAGCACCATGGGTAGGCTGTTTGATCTGATCGGACAAGGGGAGTGAATAGTCCGTAAGTGGGGAAATGAAAAAGTACAGCACATTGACGAACAAAAACAAAGTGACCGGAGGCATAAACTTACGCCGCTTGCCTTCCAGAAACTCATACGTCATTACCCCAGGCTTGAAGACGAGATACCTATAGCTCACCCAAATCCGATTGTCTACAAAGAAAAGATTGTTGATAAGATCCCCAAATAAATGTTTGAGCGATCGATCGCCTCCCTTGAGTCGTTGGCCACATTCAGCACAGAAGTTTCCTTCTAATGGGGTCCCACAGTTCAAACATTCATCTGCCATTTGACTTGCTTAGGTTTATGTATCGTAAACATAATGGATTTGGCTGAATTGTGGGTGATAGGGGTTTAACGACCAACTAAAATGAGTAAACGCCCCAGTTGCTAGAGCCTTGAGGCTTCCGATTTCTGATGTTCTTTCAAATAGCTCAGTTCGTATATTCATTTTAGTGTTTGTTAGCGGTTTTTTTCTTGAATCGGAAGTATTTCATGAATTGATAATTATTAATTCCATCGCGGATTTGCAAATAACCAATCAACATAAAAGTCAATACTATAAAATATTTCCACCATCCGTTTTCGGCTAATGATAATAACGCTACTAAACCTTTCTGACGAGTTGGCCCACCACTTTCATCAAAAAGAGAAGCCATCTGGCTAAAACCATTTAATAACAAAGTCACTCCGATGGCTATAGAAATAGCTCCTGAAAAGATTTCTTCATGCCACTTCAATACTCTTGACTTGCCTTTCTGTCTAATCTGTAAAAAATTGAACTTGTCACTATATTTTGCATTTGGTGAAATAGGCAGTAGTGTAGATGGCACGAGAGGATTGTTTATCTCTACTTTTAATCCTTTAAGCCACGCCAGTTTTGAATATCCTATAGCGGGGTGAGAGATGAATTCACCTATCAAAGGCATGTATTGATTTCTATGGTTGTGCCGTCTTGGGGTAAGAAGCTCATTAATTGCTAATTCGCAACCTGTCTTATCTCTATTAATCAAGGATCTAAAAAAAAGAACATCAGGTTTAATTGTGGAATGTGCTTTCTTCTGACTCAGTTGATCCAATACATTTATATATTCATGATTTAACTCGTCCTTTATTGCTAATTGAATTGCATAAATAATTGAACCCTTTTCAGTAATTCTATCATATCCATCTTGGGTGAAACCTGCATACCTTTTTATAAGGTTAATATTATCACTTTACAATGCATAGCTTATATGTGCCATTCCGTATTCTAGAATACGTCCTTTGTACTTGTTAATAACTATTTCATCAAGCATCCCGCATTCAAATAAATACTGTTTTGTTAACTCTATATTTTTATCAATAAAATAAGCCTTTAGAGATAACATTTCGTATTCATACCACTTAGAGGATAAGAACGACTCAATGTTTGTATGCCCTTTTCGAATGTTTTCTTTAATTTTTCTATCATCAATAGGATTATCACAGGTATTGATTAACCATTCTTCTTTTGTGATATTTCTTTTCTCAACCATGCAGATATCCTAATAATCGATAACGGCCAGCTAAAATCCTTAGGCTTGTCGCTTGTTAAAAATCATAAAAGTATCTGTTTCAAATGCCTTTTGAAAGTAGCTGATTAGCCTATGGATTTTTAGCATTTGTTGGCAAGCGTTATTTTTTCAACACTTTGATTTTACCTAGTTGCTTGTCAGGAGTATTGATATTTAAGAAATATAAGCCTTTTGGTTGGGACAACTTTACACCGATCTCTTGAAGGTTACTAAATTTTTCCGTGGAAACTTTTTCACCTGTCTGATTATAGATATTAATTGAAACATCTGGGTATCTTTTATCTAATGAAAGGGTGAATTGACCTGATGATGGATTAGGGTAAGCTTTGATAGTAGTATTCTTGTTGAATGCTACCACATCAGTTGTAATATCAAAAATAATTTCGGTGATTCCCTGGTTTGTACATGCATAAAGATTACCATTATCTGCGTAATAGACAGAATTAACAATATTCGAGCTCAAACCATTTTCAACGGTGTATTGCGACCACTCCCCATTATGTTTTAATAGTCCATTATTTGTTGCAAACCAAAGCTGATTGTCGTTGTCACAAGTACCTCCGTTGATCAGGCCCCCAGAGTAAAAAGACTCCCAGCTACTATCTTTGAAGATCAGAATTCTGTCGCCTCCGTAGGCATAAAGCTCTCCATTTTTATCCTCAAGAAATCCCAAGATGGATGCTGTCGAAACAAAATCTTCTCCGCTCATGTAATGCTGAAAACTTTGTTTTTCATACACACTTATGCCAGATCTGCTGCCAATCCAGACCCTTCCCTTTGAGTCTTCATAGAGAGCTTCAACATATTTAGATTGAAAACCGCTATTTTGAGCATGATGTGTCCAGGTTGTACCATCATACATTAATAAATAGTTAAAACCAGCAAACCAGAGGTTGTCATTTGCATCTTGCAAAACGTCAATGATCCAGCCAGCAAACATGCCATTAACTTCAGAATTAAAGACTTCCCAAGTAGAATTACTCTTTTTGAAAATACCGTTTACAGTCCCAAACCATAAATCTCCGTTTTTGTCTTGCAAACCTCTTTTTACCCACTCAATATTGTTTCCATCCGTGGTAAGCTGGTAATTGAGCCAAGAAGAATCGTCATATTTGCTTATTCCCCCTTGGGTGCAGAACCACAAGTCTTTATTGGTATCCTCAAAGACCGAGTTGACATCATTATTGATTAGTCCATTGTCATTTGGTGAGTAGGAGGTCCAAGCTTCATTTGCATATCTTGCGACCCCACCTTCGGTCCCTACCCAAACAGCATCATTTTGCACAAAACTGGTGAATACATTGTTATGAGGGATTCCATCCCCAGTAGTAAAAGAACTGAATGTACTTCCGTTCAGAATTGTAAACCCTTTAGAGGTTGAGAAAAATATTTGACCTTTGTCGTCACCGTGAATATCCCAAACAAGCCCAAAATTATCCGTTTCTGAGATTTCAACCGTGCTCCAGGAGCCGTTGTACTTGTAATTTTGATCAGCAGCCACCCAAATATTTCCTGAGTCATCTATATAAATATCTCTGACATTGTCTGAAGAATTGGTTTCCCAACTAAAAGGTACTATTTCATCATTTTGCAGTAGATAAACTCCAGCCCCAGCAGTGCCAATCCATATGTCGCCATTGTTGTCTTGTGCAATTGAATTAATGCCAATATTGGGCAACCCTTCGGTGATGGAATAGGTGACCCAAGTTTCACCGTCATATTTACTAATACCACCGTTGTTTGAAAAACCTGTCGCGAACCATACATGACCATTTTGGTCGACCATGATGTCATTCACTTTGTCAGAAAATAGACCATCTTGTTCTCGGAAATGTGTAAAATCACTGCCATTATACATACTTACACCAGCATGATAGCTTCCATAACTTATCCAAATATTGTTATTGCTGTCCATAGAAATATCGCCAACTTCGTCCACTGTCAATCCGTCAAGTGAAGTTATTGAATTCCAGGTCCCCCCATCAAACTGGTTTATTCCATATGCTGAACCAACCCAAAGGATATCAACGGCATCATTTAAGAAACAATAGATGTAGCCGCCTACAATTCCATTTTCACCTGTGTTTGATGTATTGTATTGAATCCATGTATGTTGTCCTGTTGCCTTGAAACATGAAATCACAACAAAAATTAAAGGCAGGAGTTTTTTCATAATTGATTTTGAAAATAGTTCTTTTTTATTGAGTTCACCATGATTGCCAACGCCTGTCTATGTACCGTGGCGTTTGATTGATTTAATGTTTCGGACACAAAGTAGGGAAAATCTTCGATTTTTTCATGACCTTGTTTTCGACTACATGGAAAAATCGGAGATTTTTCCCGGTGCAGCCAGAATGCAAAAAAGCCTCGGGCTTCTCAGAACCACCATGGGATATAGTTCCCATGATATAACCCAATGGCGTTAATACTAAAAACCAAAGGATTTATATCATGGATGATTTAAGTAAATACAATTTATTCATTGGCATTGATGTTCACAAGCGAAACTGGTCTGTCAGTATATTTTCAGCCAGTATTCATCATCGAACTTTTAGTCAACCACCCCATCCAGAAGCACTGAAGTCCTATATTGACAAACATTTTAAGGAAGCTAGAGTGATTTGTGCCTATGAGGCATCAAAGCTTGGTTTTTGGATTTTCAGGGTATTGGAGCGTTATGGTTATCGGTGTTTGGTGGTCAATCCAGCAGATATTCCCACCACTAATAAGGAAAGTAGTGAAAAGACAGATCCGGTGGATAGTCGTAAAATAGCCAAGGCACTCAGAGCTGGTTTACTTCGTGGGATCTACGTTCCTCAGGTGGATACCGAAGGGGACCGACAGTTGTTTCGATATCGTAAGAAGTTATGGGGTGATTTGGTAAGAATAAAGAATCGCATTAAGGATAAGTTCTTGTTCGCAGGTATAGACTTACCAAAAGCATACGACAATGCTTATTGGAGTAAACCATTTTTGGCTTGGATTCCTACCGTACAATTTGAGTCTGAAAGCACCAAATTGACTGTTGATTTTCTTTTAGAACAATATCACTTTGTCTACGCTCATTTTCTGAAAACATCAATAGCTGTTCGACGACTACAAAGGCAGGCCAAGTACAAGACAAGAGCAAAACTACTACGAGGAATTCCAGGGATTGGTCCCTTGACTACCGTTCAGCTATTGACTGAAATAGAGGACATCAACCGCTACCCCAACTTCAAACATTTCAATGGATTTGTCGGCTTAAAGCCAATGACGCATTCAAGTGGTGAACGGGACTTAAAAGGCTACATGACTTACCGTCGGCACAATGCCTTGCGTAGCTCATTGATTGAATGCGCCTGGAGCAGTGTGCAAAAGGATCCGGCGATGCTCATACGTTATGAGCAGCTGCTGCAAAACCACACCAAAAAGCGGGCGATCGTAATCATAGCCAGAAAATTATTATCAAGAATATATCATGTACTCAAAACAGGAGAAGCCTATGAAGTAGGATTGGTTAAATAAAAGCCAGAAGCTAGTAATAATAAAGTCCACCAAAAGATACACACCTCGACCACTTAACATGGTGTGAGCCCTGAGCTCTTGCTCATAGTATGTGGCGAGGTGTAATTTTCTATCTGATGGGAAGCTGTGACCGACAACTGGATCACTAATGGAAGCATGACTTGTATTATGCTAGACAAAGGAAATTGACAACTCACAATAAGTAAAGGCGTGGGAATTACAACAATACTCACACAGGAAAACTGCGGCCATCCTTGACTTATTGTGATCCGCCAATTGAATCAAAGCCAACATAAAAAAGTCTTTAAAAAAGAAATTGAGAACGAATATTAGTAAATTAGATAGCGATAGGGTTATTCATGGAAGACCTTGTTATCATTTTTTTCAATCCCAAAAGCTTCCGCTAGAAACTAATGAATCTAGTGTTTTCGATTCTCCAAGTTCCTCTGAGAGAATGTCATAAACCTTTTCAAGGTCTGTACTATCTGAGAAATATAGGTGATACAAATATTTCATGTAGAGGCTCTTATTATTCTCATATTCGGTAACCATCACACTTGCATAAACCGAATCACTCAAAGATTGGGCTAACGTCAACTTTCGAAAACTCAGCCAATTTCCAGTTTGATGAGTTGTTGGGATGTCGTATAGATAATATAGCGCTTCTAGAGTATCTCCCTTAAGCAGTTCTTGATCCGAATTATGTATTGCTATGTTGGTTTCCCTTCTATCATTCGAAAAAGCATTATGCTTTGATGCAAGCCTCAGAGAGTTGATGATTTTCTCGCTGTACCATAGATTGTCTCGGAAATTATAACTGTCACTGAGTACAGGTTTTTGGTTCTCTATTTCAATTCTGTATTTGAAAAAGTTGAAATTGTCATTGTAGGTTAAAAGAATCGTAAGTTCAGAATGATGATCTTTATGGTCTAGATTAAAGAATGAAGCTGCTCCATTAGTTGAGTTGATGTGATGAATAATGGAAAGGTTTCCAGTCTTAATTTTTCGCTTAAGATCTTTTTCGAAGATATGTTCAAAGACGCTCTTTTGTGTTCCTGTGATATTAGATACACGGTCTTTGAATGCTTTGTTACTCCAAGTCGAATTGACGATAGAAAAATCAAAATCATTAATGCTTTTGATTAGGTCTTTTGAAAGTCCTACGATCTTTGCCTTGTGTTCGGCAGTTAATGGTTCAGTTTCTGTTTTCTTGTTAGAGCAAGAAGAAATAGCAACAAGAATTAGTAGGAGAGTAGTTATTCTAAGCATTTATTAATGATAACGACCATGTATGGCGAGTGCCCCCGCGGTTTCTAAAAGCAGAAAGATAGCCGAATCGCTCGATACTGCAAAAGCTTGTTTAGCCATTCCTGTTGAGTGATGGAATGCCGGCTGACCCAAATGTCCATTCCACGGCCTTCTACTGACTGCTGAGTGAAGCGGCGGTGCTGTTACCTGCACGCTTTCGTTCGCGCAGCATGGGCATTCGCTATACGCTATGTTATCAGGCTTTTCTTAATTGAGATCTCAAAAATCGCTGCGTATTCAAAAGTTTGAATTCGAAAAACAAAAATGGAAGCAAGGGAATAATGAAATTGATAGTTGCTCTCAATACAGGTTCTTTGTGAGGTTCAAAAAGTTCGAATAAGAGTTCAATAAATGCAAATGGCAAGTAGATGAAGAATAACCCAAAATACAGGAAGTATCTATTCATAGTAATTTCCACTTCAGAGCCTTCCTTTTTATGATATACCTGAATAGTTAAAAAGTGCCAGTGCAATGCTTTTGGGCTGTTGAAAGAGAAACGCCCATAGTCTTTGTAAGTGCCTAAAAAGTTGATATTGGGATCATTGATTACACTGCCCTTCATCATATCTGTTTGGGCTCCAAATTTACTTGTTGACTTTAGGATGTCTTTTGGCTCATACAACTTGAACAGTTTCTGTTTAGTTTCTTCAAAAGAACCGGTTAAAGCAATCGTTAATTTTCTTCTCATTCAGTTATATCCATGCCTGATAACGACCAGCTATCGGGCGTATGTCCACAGCTAGTGAATAGCACGAATCTAGTGAAATCTGCCGAAGCTCACAACGGTTCCAAATGGCACTGCGCTCTGAAAGTCTAAATCTCCTGTGAGCCGAAGTATGTAGAAAGTACTGCCGATTCTCAGCGGCAGATTCACGGTCGAGTTGCACCGAAACCGGCCAGAAAGCACTAAGACATATGCCCGATCAGCGTCTGTTATGCGCTAATTTTCGAAGCGCTGGTATTGAGAAGTTAGCCCGTTCTCACTGGACATTATAAGCAAATCTGGGGTTGGGAGGGATATTCGGCTTGTTTGTTTGCCCCACTCAAAAAAGAGAGTTAGCGAGTCACCATTCAGAATGTAGGGAACAACAGGGTCACCATCAAAATCAGCGATGTAATATTTGTCTTTATCAATTAGAAAAGCTGCGTTCGGGGAACTATGTTCGTTCGCCCAAACCCCAAAAAGTTGAGAGGTATCTACTTGGACGTTCCGAAATACGGGACGGCTTGGTCTACCAGCTGAATCGAAAGTTAAGGGTTCATCGGCTGCAATAAGTTCTTCTTCGGTTTCTTGTTCGGCTGCTGTGGTATCAGTATCCAATGTTGGTTCGGTAGGAGTCGTCTGTTCTACCGTTACTGTATCGATTGGAGTTTCTTCGCTTGAGGTTTTGGAGTTCGGGTTACTGCAAGAGTTCAGAAGACAAAGAATTACAATAATGTTCAAGTACCTCATGTTTTTCCGATTAGCACATTTGCGCATAACGACCATGTATGAGGCGTGTGCTCTCACTTTATGGATAGCACTAAAGTAGTGAAGTCTGCCTGTGCTTCCAAAGTTTGTAGAATGCACTGCGTTCTGAAGAGAAAAAATCCGCGAGCTGAAGTTGCCAAATCGCTGCAAAAATTTCTCGGCGGTAGACTCACGGTCGAGTCCTGGTGCAGCAAGTAGGAAGCACTCAAGCACATGCCTTCATAGTTCCCATGATATAACCCAATGGCGTTAATACTAAAAACCAAAGGATTTATATCATGGATGATTTAAGTAAATACAATTTATTCATTGGCATTGATGTTCACAAGCGAAACTGGTCTGTCAGTATATTTTCAGCCAGTATTCATCATCGAACTTTTAGTCAACCACCCCATCCAGAAGCACTGAAGTCCTATATTGACAAACATTTTAAGGAAGCTAGAGTGATTTGTGCCTATGAGGCATCAAAGCTTGGTTTTTGGATTTTCAGGGTATTGGAGCGTTATGGTTATCGGTGTTTGGTGGTCAATCCAGCAGATATTCCCACCACTAATAAGGAAAGTAGTGAAAAGACAGATCCGGTGGATAGTCGTAAAATAGCCAAGGCACTCAGAGCTGGTTTACTTCGTGGGATCTACGTTCCTCAGGTGGATACCGAAGGGGACCGACAGTTGTTTCGATATCGTAAGAAGTTATGGGGTGATTTGGTAAGAATAAAGAATCGCATTAAGGATAAGTTCTTGTTCGCAGGTATAGACTTACCAAAAGCATACGACAATGCTTATTGGAGTAAACCATTTTTGGCTTGGATTCCTACCGTACAATTTGAGTCTGAAAGCACCAAATTGACTGTTGATTTTCTTTTAGAACAATATCACTTTGTCTACGCTCATTTTCTGAAAACATCAATAGCTGTTCGACGACTACAAAGGCAGGCCAAGTACAAGACAAGAGCAAAACTACTACGAGGAATTCCAGGGATTGGTCCCTTGACTACCGTTCAGCTATTGACTGAAATAGAGGACATCAACCGCTACCCCAACTTCAAACATTTCAATGGATTTGTCGGCTTAAAGCCAATGACGCATTCAAGTGGTGAACGGGACTTAAAAGGCTACATGACTTACCGTCGGCACAATGCCTTGCGTAGCTCATTGATTGAATGCGCCTGGAGCAGTGTGCAAAAGGATCCGGCGATGCTCATACGTTATGAGCAGCTGCTGCAAAACCACACCAAAAAGCGGGCGATCGTAATCATAGCCAGAAAATTATTATCAAGAATATATCATGTACTCAAAACAGGAGAAGCCTATGAAGTAGGATTGGTTAAATAAAAGCCAGAAGCTAGTAATAATAAAGTCCACCAAAAGATACACACCTCGACCACTTAACATGGTGTGAGCCCTGAGCTCTTGCTCATAGTATGTGGCGAGGTGTAATTTTCTATCTGATGGGAAGCTGTGACCGACAACTGGATCACTAATGGAAGCATGACTTGTATTATGCTAGACAAAGGAAATTGACAACTCACAATAAGTAAAGGCGTGGGAATTACAACAATACTCACACAGGAAAACTGCGGCCATCCTTGACTTATTGTGATCCGCCAATTGAATCAAAGCCAACATAAAAAAGTCTTTAAAAAAGAAATTGAGAACGAATATTAGTAAATTAGATAGCGATAGGGTTATTCATGGAACATAATGTTATGTGCCTGATTTGAGGTTGTTGATGAGTTCAGTCCTTGCCTTGTCGTTCACTCCAAATTTGCTCCAAGAGACAATAATGGCATCAAATCCGCCAGACTCGTCTTTTTCTTGTTCAGTTAAGACCACCAGAATGTCAACTATTTGAGAGTTGTTCGAATGATATTCTTTGGCTTCTTCGAAGTATTCCGATTTTGTTCGGATACCATAATGTCTAGGTCCGTGACCCAATGCAAATCCAATTTGTTTTTCAGTGAAGTTAAACTCTGCTCGTTGGCGCTGTTTTTCCAGTTTTTCGTTCAGGAAAGTTGACTCGTAGGAGTTCAGTTCGGGGTTATCGTTCAGTCCCAGGCTGTCCAGGTTCTGGCAAAATGCAAGGTTCGAAAACAGTAGAATGGTTGCTACCAGAAGATTTTTGAGTTGAGTTACCAATTGCTTTAAAGTTAATCTTAAGTGCACTTCTGGCACATAACGATCCAGCTAGCGAGCGTATGCCCCGAGCTGACTAAGTAACCACTAAAATAGCTATACTGCCCAAACCCCACAAACTTTCCGCGAGACGGTGCGATTTGAAAGATTAAACTCCAGAAGCAGGGTAGATGCCACGGGTGATGAAGCTAACAGAATGGGCAGTGTAGCGGGCAAGTTGCAGAACTGCTGGCAGATAACCACGTAGGCATATGCTCGCTAGCGACTGTTATCGGCTTTTTTTATTTCATCAAGATACCGGTTAGTAAGGAGTTTCCATGTCCCAGTAGAGTTGTCCAAAACAAACCTAAAGTCAGGTTGATACCCGTTGGTTCCTCCACAAGAAATTGCAAAGTCAGCCTTCTTGAATCGCAAGCCTTTGTGGAAGTGGATTTGTCGTTTTGCTGTTACAGCTACATTTCCAAAGTTCACGTCAATGGTGTCTTGAGATATTATCTTATGAGTAGTTCTAATTGCGTTAATCGTCTGTTTCCTGTTAAGCGACTCTTGAATTAGTTCGCTATCGCTTAAGAACCTAAAATGATTGATGTTGCCAATTCTTGCTGTTACCTCGTTTTGTTCAAAGAAGATAGGTCCACCTACAAGAGCAAGGTCTATTCGCCCTTCTATTGCCTGAAAGTAAATTGAATCCAAAACTTCAGTTGAAACATTGGAATCTTGAGCGTTCGAGTACGTTGATGCAAAAATTAGAGATATGAGGATTGCTTTTTTCATGGCGGCATTGCCGATAACGCCTGTGTAGGACGATGTGCCCTCACAGCTTGATTAAGGCAGAAAGATAGCCGATCCGCGCACAACCACAAAAGCTTGTTTAGCCATTACGTTTGATTTGGACTGCTAAGGAAACCACGAATGCTTTCTCGGTATTGTAGAGATTCCGCGAGGAGCGGTGGTGCTGATTCTGGCATTGATTCGGTAAGCTCGTAAGGGCATTCGTGCCTAGTTCCCATGATATAACCCAATGGCGTTAATACTAAAAACCAAAGGATTTATATCATGGATGATTTAAGTAAATACAATTTATTCATTGGCATTGATGTTCACAAGCGAAACTGGTCTGTCAGTATATTTTCAGCCAGTATTCATCATCGAACTTTTAGTCAACCACCCCATCCAGAAGCACTGAAGTCCTATATTGACAAACATTTTAAGGAAGCTAGAGTGATTTGTGCCTATGAGGCATCAAAGCTTGGTTTTTGGATTTTCAGGGTATTGGAGCGTTATGGTTATCGGTGTTTGGTGGTCAATCCAGCAGATATTCCCACCACTAATAAGGAAAGTAGTGAAAAGACAGATCCGGTGGATAGTCGTAAAATAGCCAAGGCACTCAGAGCTGGTTTACTTCGTGGGATCTACGTTCCTCAGGTGGATACCGAAGGGGACCGACAGTTGTTTCGATATCGTAAGAAGTTATGGGGTGATTTGGTAAGAATAAAGAATCGCATTAAGGATAAGTTCTTGTTCGCAGGTATAGACTTACCAAAAGCATACGACAATGCTTATTGGAGTAAACCATTTTTGGCTTGGATTCCTACCGTACAATTTGAGTCTGAAAGCACCAAATTGACTGTTGATTTTCTTTTAGAACAATATCACTTTGTCTACGCTCATTTTCTGAAAACATCAATAGCTGTTCGACGACTACAAAGGCAGGCCAAGTACAAGACAAGAGCAAAACTACTACGAGGAATTCCAGGGATTGGTCCCTTGACTACCGTTCAGCTATTGACTGAAATAGAGGACATCAACCGCTACCCCAACTTCAAACATTTCAATGGATTTGTCGGCTTAAAGCCAATGACGCATTCAAGTGGTGAACGGGACTTAAAAGGCTACATGACTTACCGTCGGCACAATGCCTTGCGTAGCTCATTGATTGAATGCGCCTGGAGCAGTGTGCAAAAGGATCCGGCGATGCTCATACGTTATGAGCAGCTGCTGCAAAACCACACCAAAAAGCGGGCGATCGTAATCATAGCCAGAAAATTATTATCAAGAATATATCATGTACTCAAAACAGGAGAAGCCTATGAAGTAGGATTGGTTAAATAAAAGCCAGAAGCTAGTAATAATAAAGTCCACCAAAAGATACACACCTCGACCACTTAACATGGTGTGAGCCCTGAGCTCTTGCTCATAGTATGTGGCGAGGTGTAATTTTCTATCTGATGGGAAGCTGTGACCGACAACTGGATCACTAATGGAAGCATGACTTGTATTATGCTAGACAAAGGAAATTGACAACTCACAATAAGTAAAGGCGTGGGAATTACAACAATACTCACACAGGAAAACTGCGGCCATCCTTGACTTATTGTGATCCGCCAATTGAATCAAAGCCAACATAAAAAAGTCTTTAAAAAAGAAATTGAGAACGAATATTAGTAAATTAGATAGCGATAGGGTTATTCATGGAACACTATGTTAGCATCACTTTTTTCTAGTTGCCTGTTGCCAATAGAAGAAAATACCTGAAAAAATTACTCCAAGTGATGCCCAGCGAGTTCCAGAGTTCGGATTCATCAAAGTGTTAACAAGCAGTCCAATGGCTATAATAGTTAGGCCAATAAGTACCCATTTGAATGATCTTGATTGAAATTCCGTTTTGCCCTTTTCAATTGTTCGTTCCTTAGCCAATTCTACCTTCTGAAGAAAAACTGGTAAGTAGTATAAAAAATTCTCAAAATCGTCCTTCTGAGGAAAATATGTATAACGATAAAATTTATACTGCTGGTTGTTCGTAAGTGTTAATCTGAACGAATCTAATCCACGATCTTCCTGGTTCACATAGTCAATGACCCTGTTCCAATCGAGTTCAATATTCTGTTTGTTACTGAGAAAAAATCGTCTGATCCAAATCGTTCGAAATGCATCTTCAGCTAGTTCTACCCTGATTTTCCCACGTGATAACAGAGTAGTTGGAATTATTGGGAATAAGAAAAGGATCGCAATTATAACGTAGCTGAGAAAGTCAGGCAAGTCTCTTGGGATTTCGCCTATTAAATAAATGGAAAGACCAAAGAAAACAATTGCAACAGGTACTGCTCTCAAATTTGAGTTGATGTTAATTTCGAAAGTCCTCATATTGATGCTAACGTTGAGGTAAATATATATGATCTGGTGTTTTGAAAAACGAAGAGGGTTTTCATAATATGCCTTGGCTTGAAAATTCCTCTTAAGATCATTGAATTTACCGATTGTTGTGTTGAGATTTTTTCTGCGTTTCTATAGCGCTTTAAATTTACGTTACGGCAGTATAAGTAATGACAGAAAAAAACGTAGTGACTTGCATTTCTCCTTCCAGCAAGGCCTCTAATATTTTTACTAAACTCAATGGATCGATTACGGCACGGTATCATCTGTTGAGGGTAGGCAGCAGAGCAAATAATAAAACGATGGATTGAAGTTCTTTTCCAGTTATCCGATTACAAACGTTTAATAACGGATATTGTCCTTGGAATAGGCTAACTTCATCAAGTCTTTGAGACGTTTCGACACGTCTACAAGTAGTCCCTACTTGCACGGTCTCACCGCTAAGACTTGAAAACCAGGCTACCCCTGGTTTCTAAATTCAATCCATCTCCGATTCTGCTGAAAAATATTTAGGCCAATACTACGAAATGAAAGTTATTCAATACAACATTTATGTAAGTGTAACAAGTTACACTTATTTCTTTTATATAGTTACCATTCATTTTTCTGAAAAGAGCTGCAACCCAAGTAATCCATTCCAGTAGAAGATCAAAACTAAGTCCAATCAAACCTACAAGGTTTTCAAAACCTTATAGGTTTGATCACAAATTTTCTACTCCATCTCGACTACCAAATCGTCCTGATCGACCATTTCACCGGCTTTGATCACGATGGATTTGATCGTGCCAGACATCGGTGAGGAAATGGTGGATTCCATCTTCATGGCCTCAATAGCAAACAGTGGATCGTTTTCTTCCACCTGATCACCTACTTTCACGAATACACTAGATAGCTTCCCTTGCAATGGCGCACCAATCTCCTGAGGATTGTCTTTGTCTGCTTTCTTGTGAGATATCGCTGTGGCTTTGACATGAATGTCTTTTACCTGTACGCGTCGCACTTGGCCATTCAGTTCGAAGCCTACAGTACACATGCCCGTTTCGTCAGGATCGAGAATATACATGAGCTTCACCATGATAGTCTTGCCTTTGCCCAGTGTGACCAGGATCTCCTCTCCTTTTTTCATGCCGTAGAAAAAGGCCTTGGACGGTATTTTATCTACATAACCAAACTCCGCGTGGTGCTTGTAGTAGTCATCAAACACTTTAGGATAGAGCTTATAGGACAAGAAATCAAGGAAATCAGAGTACTCCGTGTATTTCTCCTGAAATTCAGCGAACTCCTGATCAAAATCTATGGGTGTCAGATGTTCATTTGGTCTGCCTTTCATAGGTTTTATGTCCTTCAGGATCACCTTCTGCAGTTGCTGAGGGAAGCCACCTTCGGGTTGCCCCAGGTCTCCTCTGAAGAACCCAATTACCGAATCCGGAAAAGACAATTTCTTGCTTTCGTCCAACACATCAGCTGGCGTGAGGTTGTTGGAAGTCATGAAAATGGCCATGTCTCCTACCACTTTCGAACTAGGTGTCACCTTCACGATGTTGCCAAACATTTCATTGACCACCGCATAGTTCTTCTTCACCCGTTCGAAGTCCTCTCCTACCAGACCAATGGCTGCCGCTTGTGGTTTGAGGTTGGAGTATTGTCCACCCGGTATTTCATTCTCATATACCTGCGCTGTACCTGCTTTGAGCCCCGACTCAAATGGATAATAAATCTCACGAACGTCCTCCCAGTAGTTGGACTGCTTGTTTATGGCTTCGAGATTGATGTCCGGCTGGCGATCGTGATGACCGAGTACAGAAACCAATGAGTTGAAGTTGGGCTGCGAAGTCAGCCCTGACATCGACGCCAAAGCACAGTCGACTACATCCACCCCCTGCTCAATCGCCTTGAGGTAAGTGGCATTTTGCATGGAAGATGTATCATGTGTATGCAAGTGGATAGGTAAATCCACAGCCTTTTTCAAAGCGGGAATCAATTGCTCTGCCGCATATGGTGTCAGCAGCCCCGCCATATCTTTGATGGCCAAAATGTGAGCACCTTCGTCCTCAATGCGTTTGGCCATGTCCACGTAGTAATCCAAATTGTACTTTTTATTCTCAGGATTGAGAATATCTCCGGTATAGCCAATACACACTTCCGCCAGCGAATTGGTGCGCTCTTTCACGGCTTTAATACTCACTTTCATGGCTTCTAGCCAATTGAGTGAATCAAAGATTCTAAACACATCAATCCCCTCTTCTCCAGCCTTTTCTACAAACTTCTCTACCAGATTATCTGGATACGCCGTATACCCCACAGCATTAGAACCCCTTAAAAGCATTTGAAATAGAATGTTGGGCGCTGCCTGTCGTAACAACTTGAGTCGCTCCCAAGGACACTCATGCAAGAAGCGCATCGCCACATCAAAAGTAGCTCCACCCCACATTTCCATGGAAAAGGTCTGCGGCACGTTTTTGGCGTAGCTCTCGGCAATGGCCAACAAGTCAATGGTTCTAAACCTGGTGGCCAATAAGGATTGATGTGCATCTCTGAAGGTCGTATCCGTAAACAGAATTTGTTTTTCGTCCTTCATCCATTGCACAAACCCCTCACGGCCTAGTTCGTTTAGTCGGTCTTTAGTGCCTTTAGGGTACGCCCCATACTTGTCGAAAGCCGGAATGACTGGCGTCACAAATTTCTTATTAGGATCCACGAACTTCACATCTGGATTTCCGTTCACGCTCACTTTCGCAAGATATTTCAGTGTTTTGGTCCCTCTGTCTTGTGTTCGCTTGATTTTGAAGAGGTCCGGGTGATTACCAATGAAATTGACCGTACAATCTCCAGCATTGAACACTGGGTGTGAGATCACGTTCTTCAGGAAACCAATGTTAGTCTTCACACCACGAATCCTGAATTCGGTGAGCGTTCGCTGGAGTCTTTCGCTTGCTCCTCGAAGTGTGCGACCAGACGCACTAACCTTCACCAACATAGAGTCAAAGAAGGGCGAGATACGCATACCCGGATAGGTAGAACCTTCATCCAGACGGATTCCAAATCCAGCTGCATTTCTGTAGGCGATGATCGTGCCGTAGTCCGGTTTGAAATCGTGTACCGGATCCTCCGTAGTCACCCTGCATTGAATGGCATAGCCATTGACTTTGATATCGTCCTGACTATTAAGAAAAATACCCTTATAGGTAAGCGGATGACCCTGAGCAATAAGAATTTGTGAACGAACAATATCAACCCCTGTAATCTCTTCGGTAATGGTATGCTCTACCTGAATCCTGGGATTCACCTCGATAAAGAATACTTCCCCAGATTTGTTTACCAAAAATTCGACGGTTCCTACATTGTTGTAGTTCACATGCTTAGCAATGCTGATGGCATAGTCGAATATCTCCTGACGCGTCTCTTGCTTTAGATTGGGGCTAGGTGCTACTTCTACTACCTTCTGGAACCTTCGTTGTACCGAACAATCACGTTCGTGCAAATGCACAATATTGCCATGATTGTCCCCCATGAGCTGCACGTCGATGTGCTTGGGCTCATCAATGAATTTCTCAATAAAGACCGTATCGTCTCCGAAGAATTTCTCCGCTTCACTCTTAGAATCGTGAAACGCCTTTTCTAATTCATTTTCTGATCGAATCACTCGCATGCCTCGCCCACCTCCACCGGAAGCCGCTTTCAGCATAATGGGATAGCCGATTCTATTGGCCTCTTTCTTGGCAATAGCCACATCCACCAAATCTTCCTGACTATCTTGGATCACAGGCACCTTGGCATCAATAGCTAGCTTTTTCGCTTCCACTTTATCACCCAATCGAGCCATAATCTCAGACCTCGGACCAACGAAAATGATCCCCTCTTCTTCGCATCTTCTGGCAAAAGTGACATTCTCAGACAAGAATCCGTATCCCGGATGAATCGCATCAATTTGATGTTCCTTAGCCAGGGCGATGATTTCCTCAATATTTAGATATGGTTTCAGTGGATCGTCATCCTCACCAATTTGGTAGGCTTCATCTGCCTTGTAGCGGTGCAGCGAATACCTGTCTTCATAAGTATACATCGCTACTGTTCTCACCTGAAGTTCGGAGGCAGCTCGCAAGATGCGAATAGCTATTTCTCCTCTATTCGCTACAAGTATCTTGTCGAGTTTTTTTAAGTTTTGGGGCATTACGTTAAGTGTTAAAGTTTGGGCGTATAGAATATATTTTTATTACACAATTGAGTTGATCTATATATACAAATATATGACCTAGAAATGTATTCACAAGCGATGTCAAAAAGTCAATGATTACTATTGCTCCCGCGAACTACAATTCAATTTTATTTCGAAATTTTGTTATTATCAAAATGTTATTTTGATTTATAGATTATATTTTAATCAAACAGAATAAACCACTGGCACTTTCCAAGAGGAACAAAAAACACCTTACCCTTTTAGCTAAAATTTTTGAGGGAGATTACAAAACTGATTTACAAATAAATATTGCTGGATTGCAGTAAAGGTCGAAAGTGTTAACTAAATCAATTCGTTGTCCTTAGCAAACTGTACCACCTGCATACTGTTCTTTAGGTCAAGCTTACGCATCATGTTTCTGCGATGTGTTTGTACGGTGAGTTCAGAAATGAATAAACGATCGGCTATTTGGTGGCTGGTGAGTCCTTCGGCTACTAGCTTGATCACATCCAACTCTCGACTGCTCAGTTTATACTGCCTCACCTCTTCTTCTGAAGAATTGAAATTTTTGAGACGATCATAATATTGGCTACCACTCATCACGCGATAAATGGCTGTGGTCAACTCCTTGCCTGTATTATTTTTCAGTAAGCAGCCATCGATACCAATTTTAACAATTTCATCCACAAATGACTTCTGAGGATACATGGTTAGAATGATAATCTTAATATCTGGATATTCTTTCTTGAGCCTTCTGGCACAGGTGATACCATCCATCACCGGCATATTGATATCTAAGACAACTACGTCTACTTTTTGTTTGGCAACGAATTGCAATACTTTCTCACCGTCAAGCACAGTACCCACCACATCAAAATCCTCCTCGGCACTCAGTACGACCTGAAGGCCCTCCATGACAATCGAATGATCATCTGCGATTAATACTTTTATTGTGTTCATATCGGTAATTCGATTATAGTCGTGGTGCCTTTTCCTTTATTACTTTCTATGGTCAAATGCCCGTCCATTCGATCTACTCTAGACCTCAGGTTTTTCAATCCTAACCCATTGTCTGCTTGATTCGTATCGAATCCAATTCCATTGTCTTCAAAAATAAGTGTAAAATGATCTCTAGCCAGAGTCAAATCGATGTTTATCGTACTTGCTCTAGCATGTTTTAACGTATTGTTTAACAATTCCTGAACAATGCGGTATACCTGTACATTGGTTTGACTGTCCATCTCCTCACCCAAATCGATATGACTAGTTACTTGAATTGTCTGCGATTCATTGAGTGCTCCAATTAATTCATTTATGGCTGCTCCAAGTCCGAAATGCTTCAGTAAACCAGAGTGCAAACTATGCGAAATTTTACGGGTGGCTTCTGTGGCCTGAGCTGCAATTTCACTAATCTTCGCTGCCAAGGATTTTAAAGACTCTGGATCAGATTTTTTAGGCAATGTATCAGAGAGCATATTTAAGGTCACAAGCATACTTCCCAGGTTATCATGTAACTCTTCTGCTACTTGCTTATAAGCTCGTTCTTGTCCTTCGAGTATACTATAGGCCGACTTCAGTTCCTGCTTTTTTAGTAAATCCTCAATTTCCTGATACTCCAACTTTCTTTTGAGGAGTTTGCGCTGATAAAGGTAAATAAACAGCACAATGGCAGTGGTAAGCAAAAACATGCCACTGGTACCCAGTATCAGGATCATTTCTGTATTTAGCGAGTTGGCTTGATGCACCATGGTATTGCCCTAAGGCAGCTCTACATTTTAAGTTTACAAATACAATTTAACCCTTTCAAAGATGAAAGACATTAGTCAATATGCAAATACCTAAAAATGAGTATTAACCCTCAGTTAACCTTAAAAGGGTTTGAAACTCTGTTAAGATTCCTCTGATAGAACATGCTTCACTCTGCCGACTTCACCAGAATCAAGCTGTACTTTGATGCCGTGGGGATGATTCGGAGATTTGGTAAGCAACCGTTTAACAATGCCGTTCGTAAGCTCTCCGGTGCGCTGATGGTGTTTTTGAACGATTTCTACTTCTGCACCTACCTGTATGTTTTTCCTGATGGTTCCGTCTGACATGTTTCTAAGTTTGATTCAAATATACAAACCATCTTCATTTGTCTCACAAATTCGAATATTGCTTAAAACCTAAGAAACCAATCCAAATTGCTACAATCCCAATGATCCATAGGCCAATTGTGCTAATTCCGAAAGGGCCGAATAGAATTATAGCCAAGCTACCTAGTACCCAGCCGGCATCCAACAAGCTAATCAACTTCACAAGTCCTGATTTTTCTATTTGCCATCCTGTGACATAAAAAACAAATCCAGCAAACACCAGTAAGTTGGCTCCAATTATCGGAAACAATAGCGGATCGGTCAATTGAAAAATCTGATTGAGTTTCTCTGAAAACAACAACATTACCAAACCGCTCAATGCGGAAAATGCATAATTAATCGATAAATAAAGTCTGAGTTTAGTCATTATATAAAGTTAGTTAATTGTATAGCTCAAAATCCTTTTCCGCGAGTTTCTTACCATTCACCAGAATCCCTATTTTGTGAAAACCTGGATGATGTTTTCTTGTGGTTAAATCCCTAAAGGATAGTTTCTTATTGAAAGTGGTTGAATTCACGGAGTCAAACTCCTTTTCGGTAACGTGAAAAATCTTATCTGACAACGAACCATTGGCTTTTTGATAGGACACCACAAAGCCCACCTTAGCAAAAGCACTTTTTGATTCAAGATTCAATATTTGAAACTCAATTTTTATATCGCCACCCAGCTTCACCTTGTTATCTGAAAGCTTAAAATCCGGAACCCTGAATTTAGCTTTATCATTGAACCCAATAATTTGAAGTGCCCTTTTATTCCCATTCTTTAAAAGTGTTCGCAATCCGTGTTTGACAATCCAATTGGTATTAGAATTCTTTCCGTACCATTTTTCGCAAAATACTAAGGCTACTTTAGGGTTATCCTTTGTAATATCATTGATATTGTTAGCCACACTTTTTCGTACGTACAAAGAATCATCGGCTTTGAGATTTTCTAAAATGGGCAGAATTAGACTAGGGTCCTTTTTAAACGCAGGCAAGGCCATTGCCCATGGAAGCCGAGAGCGACAACCTTCAGAGGCCAACCGTCTGACATGCTCATTTTCATCCTGACTCCACTCAAGCATAGATTGCATCACTTCCTTTTCATATTTTACAATAAAAGGACGAATGGCGAATTCGGAAGATGAATACTTAGTCATTTCATACATAGCTTCTAAAGACTCTTCCAAATGATCTAAACCATAAACTTCTACATAGTCTGGAAAGGTCATCCCGACCAATCCACCAAAATTTATTGATATTTCGGTCATGATTTTAAGCTGACTTGGATAATCCAGAGAAGAGTGCGCATGAACCATGTTCGTGATATGCCGCATTCGAGCTTTGAGTTCTCGATCTTCCCAGTTGTCATTGATTATGGAGCAGACAAAACCATCCAGATTGAACGATTCGTCTCTTTCAGCAAGTAAATCACCCAATTTATTGACGAAGGATTCGTTGTATTCGTTTTTAAGTGGTTCAGGCATGTTTTGTTAGTTTATGGTCAATGGTCGATAGTCGATAGACTATGAGCCTATGGACTATCGACCGAATTACTTAACGGCGTAGCGAATAATTGTTTTCAATTTTTCCTCAGCAGTTTTTGTAGGGTCCGAAATATAAATCTCATGATGATGTCCATTCATTTCTAATCCATTCAGCTTCATGTATTCCATAATCTTCGTAATACTTGGTTCTTCTTTATAGTACGAACCTTTGTGTAAGACCTGCACACTTTTCCCTTCATGTATGGGCTTCAGTTGAACTTCGTTGGCCAACACCACCTTCTTCTTCTGGATTACTTCTTCAACAGCCTGATCCACATGGTCATTAAAGACAAACTCAGGCATGCGAATCATAAGTTGCCAATGCCAATCGGACTGTGGCGTTTCATCAAACACCAACCCATCTTCTACCCACCAAAAGGCTTCCAACTTGGGAACAACAAAATCATTGTTATCTGATTTACAGTACTTTTTCACCGTATAAGCGACGGCATATAAAGCTCCAATACTACTTTGAAAACTCTCTCCATCTGGTGCTCCAATCCCGCTAATTGTCAGGCAGTTGATTGGTTCTACATCTAGTTCTACAGGCTGACTTTTTGCTCTGTAATACGCTGGATATTCTTTGATTAAATTGATCTTTTCCATCAGGCTACTTGTTTTACATGTAAGAAAAATTTGACTTCGTCGAATGCAGACAAATACGGCGCATAAAGCTCATCCTGCTGCATCTCTTTTACTTTTTCGGCTGCAAATTCTGCGCATTCCAGGTTCTTCCATTCCACTTGGTCAACAAAAAGTCCCTCTTCTCTTAAAGCATGATAGGTCTGATAGTTTAGCATGCCATCAAAGCTTTTTACCAGTTCCCTGAAATGATGAATAATTTTCGTTTGGTAATTCTCCACCTGATTGGGTTTGATTTTGTAAATCACCAACTCTGTCACTTGATCGGTCATTTGTATAAAGTTTAAATTTTGAATTTGATTTGATACAAATGAAACACCCCTCACTGACAGCCCTATGTCAGTGTATTATGAGAAAAGAAAATTTTATTGATTTTTTTAAAAAACAGAAGGCAAACCAGCCAGCAATCATCGATTGCAAGGTCATCATCGTCGATTTTTGCCCTTATATCGTCGATAAATCTTCCTATATATCAAATCAAACTTTAAATTGTGCAATAAATCAAATACACCTTATTACTCATGAAGCAATTAAAAAGACTATTAACCAGCACCATTCTGGCCTCAGCCGTGCTTTTTGCCTGCACGGAAGATGAGCCAGAAGTAGACATTACAGACATCAAATTTGATGGAGACAAAGTGATTGTAACCGAGGGTTTCAGTGTAGACCTCGATACCGTTTTGGTCATTTCAGGATCCGATGCTGATCAAGCTCAAATAACATTTACTTCGGGAGACGAAACTATATTTAGTGTTGATGGATTTATTTTGACAGCCGTCAAACCCGGAACAACCACAGTGACCGCTACAGAAGCAAACACAGAATTGACTGCCTCTGTGCCTGTGGAAGTAGTAGCCAAAACAGTGGACGTCACAGGCGTATCGCTCGACAAAGAAACCGCCGACATGAAAGTTGGTGATGAGCTGCAACTAATTGCAACAGTAGCCCCAGACGACGCTACAGAAAAAGGCGTAACATGGAGTGTGGCCTTTTCATCCGAAGCCAAAAACAAAGAAGACAATCCTACTGACATTGCTACAGTTTCTGATGAAGGGTTAGTAAAAGCACTAGCTGCTGGAGAGGTGGTTGTGACCGCCAAAACAAAAGATGGAGAATTTACAGCTAGTGCAAGTATCACCATAACAAACGTAGCAGTGACTCAGATTTCTATTTCTCCGGAAAACGTCAATGTTAATGTCAATGAGACGGCGCAATTAACAGCTACCATAATACCAGAAAACGCTACACTTAAAGATGTAAACTGGTCGATAGATTACGACGCCACAGCAGGAAGAACTCAAGCTGCAGATCCTGCCAGCAACTATTTAGAAATTACACAAGATGGATTGTTAAAAGCTATTCAAAGATGTGACGAATGCGCATTCATCGCTAGAGCTACTTCATCAGACGAGCAAGTTTCCAGCTATATCAATGTTTCTATTAGCTATATTCCCGTCACAGGAATTACTCTTGACCCCATTGAACTCTTCAATATATTTAAAGGAAACACTCGCCAAATAAAATACACAATAGAACCTGAAAATGCCTCTGATCCTGTGATATCTTCCTGGGATATTTCACATACTGGTGTTCCTGACCTGTGCGGGTTAAGTTCAATTGATTTTGACACTTACGCAACGGTTGACGAAAATGGCCTACTTACAGCACTAAATTCTTTCTTTGATGACTGCAATAACAATTTAGTTGTGAGAGCGCATCATCCAGATTTGGATAATGCAGCCACAGTTGAATTTGACGTAACCAATCCAGTAGAATCGCTAAATATTTTAGATGATACGGGAGAGCCTACGACTTCTATAGACTGGCATGGATGCGGGTCCTACGACTTAGGAGTGAGTATAACCGCTATCTTTCCGTATAACTCATCCGTTACCTGGAGTTCAGAAAGTCCTGACATATTACCTGTAGATAAAAACGGGGTAATTTCCCTCGGGCCAAATGCCCCATCCGAGATAAACGCCACTATAAAAGTTACTGTCACAGCAGATGATGGATCTGGCGCTACAGATACCATAGATATAGTCGTCAACCATAATGGCTGCTAACTCATAAAAAATTAGTTTTTCAAGACCAGTTAATTACTGGTCTTTTTTTATGCTCTATCTGTAGTTAACTTTCTCCCATGAATCCAAAAATCATCGCATTCGATGCCGACGATACGCTTTGGCACAACGAATCTTATTTTAGGGAAACCGAAAAGAAGTTTTATGCCTTGCTAGAAGGCTATTTGCCCGAACATAGTCTAGCCAAAGAGCTGTTTAAAACAGAAATGCAAAACCTGGATCTATACGGCTATGGAATCAAAGCCTTCACCCTGTCAATGATTGAAAGCGCCATGGAAATTTCGGATCAAACGATCAAAGTGGAAGACATAGAAAAAATCATCAACTATGGCAAAGAATTACTTCAAATGCCTGTTGAGATGATCGATGATGTGGAAAGTGTCCTTCAGAATTTGTCCGGCCAATACAAGCTTGTATTGGCCACCAAAGGAGACTTACTTGATCAGCATAGAAAATTAACCAAATCAGGACTGGGCAAGTACTTTCATCATATCGAAATTATGTCCGAAAAGAAAGAACATGATTATCGGCGGCTATTGAAAAGGCTGGAGATTCAGCCGGAAGAGTTTGTGATGATTGGCAATTCACTCAAATCTGATGTCCTACCTGTGTTGGAATTGGGTGGCACGGCCTTTCACATCCCCTATCATGTCACCTGGGCTCATGAACATGTGGATAGAGAGATCGAACACGAGCATTTTCACTCCTTAGAGAAAATCACCGACCTAATAAATTTCTTTGATTAGAATTGAAATCCAATTCTTGATATCCAACCTTTCAATCTACCTGAATATACAGCATCATTTATGTCTGCATGTAATCCCCAAACTCTATAGCCCAATGACATGTAAAACAGTTTTGAAAAGTGAAAAACAGCTTCGGTATTGAGCTGATAGGCCTGATGTTGCCAAAACCTTAAACCATAATCTGCATAACCCATAATCTCCAAGCGCCGAATAGGAAAATATCGAACCCTGTAGGCGACCATGGGGTCAAACCAAATGGAGTGCCTTTCTCCTTCCATCGGAAATACCAGAACAGTACCTTTGATACGTGCTTTTACGCTGGCAATTTTTACTCCGCCAAAAATTTCCATATCCACCTTACGCCTATCCAAAAACAAATAGCCGAAGGCTAAATCTCCACTGAAATAATGAAATTTCAGATTGACATCTTTCAATAATATTTCTTTAGAAGTTACGGCATCCGTGTCAAGAATTAATGACATGAAATTGAATTTACTCACCAGCCAATCTCCTCGGTAATCACCTGAAATCATCATGGCAAACTTGATCGAATGAGAGATATCTTTGAAATCCAAATCGATATCTATGATTGGCTCAATTTCAGGTATATTTGACGGCTTAGGAGGTGCATTCACTTGCCCTTCGATTCCTATATACCAGAAGAAAGGGCTAATCCTAAATTCCCACTTATTGAACTCCTTAGCAACTGTTGAATCCTGCTTTTGAGCAACGACCTCAGTCAAACCAAATACCCAAATAGTTGCTACTAAAACCCCAAACTTTGTTAGCATATAAGGTAAATCTAATTCAAAAGATTAAAATGGCAACCCCTTTCAAGAATGTTGTTGATTCTAACATAAGAGTTGATTCAGTGTGCCTAACAAGAGACTTTACTAGTGCCTCCCTATCTATTTTTCTCGGAAAATTGATGAAAATTCACTAAATTATACAACTAAGCAAACCACCCATTCTCATGTTGAAGCAAATCACTTCCCTCCTGGGCCTTGTTCTGGCCATTGGGTTCTTGGTGCAGTGTACCGATGATGAGCCCGAAATCAAAATCACAAGCCTCACATTCGACACAGCATCTGTGGAAGTGACAGAGGGTACCACAGTTGACTTGAATGACTATTTGATTGTTGAAGGCGAAGATGCCAATCAAGCCATCGTAACTTTTACTACTTCCAACGATGAGGTTTTCACAGTTAGTGGCGTCGTGCTTTCGGCTGTTGGAGTTGGTACAGCCCAAATAGTGGCCACCGAAGCCAATACTGATCTAACGGCTAACATAGATGTGACTGTCATTCCTAAGGTGGTAGCTGTCACAGGCATCAGTCTCGACAAAACTGAAGCCGAGTTGAAAGTGGGTGAAGAGCTCCAGCTGACAGCTACTATTGCTCCAGAAGACGCTACTGAAAAAGGAGTCATATGGATCGTATCTTTCCCCTCCGATGGCAGCACCTCTGAAGACGTTCCCACAGACATCGCAACAGTAAGTGAAGCTGGACTAGTCACAGCTAAAGCGCTAGGTGATGTGGTGGTTACAGCAAAGACCTTAGACGGTGAATTTACCGCAAACATTAGCATTTCAATAACTAATCAATTAGTGACCAGCCTAACAATAACTCCTGGATCATTTTCCGTAAATGTGGGAGAAACTCAACAACTTGAAGCCACTGCAGAACCTGCAAACGCCACAAATAAAGAAGTGACTTGGTCAATTGAAAAGTCAAGCTCCAACTGCAGATCTCTCGCATCAGAACCTGTATATGCTACTATTGATCAAAATGGCTTGGTTACAGGCGTGGAAAACCAAGGTTGCTACGAATTGACTGTAGTTGCTACATCAGTTGACGGACCCAGTGCTAGCGCTACTTTTGATGTCATCCAACTTGTCACATCTCTATCTGTTTTTGATGGAGATACTGAAGTTGGTGATGCAATCGAAAACTGTGATGATATTCAGTTTAGTGTTGTCGTAAGCCCACCAAATGCCTCTGATCAATCTGTAACTTGGAGTATTGAAGAAAATGATGCCTTCGAGGTTGATCAAACTGGATTAGTATCACATAAAGAAGGTTACATTTTTACAGATGACGTGTCGGTGACAGTCACGGTCACTGCCAATGATGAATCCGGAATTTCCACTGCATTTCAAAACAATTTCACGCTGTATGGAGAATGCCATTAGATCAAAGTAAGAATAATTCTGTAGAGTCCACAAAGAACTTATCAATCATGAAAAATCATTTCTTTTCAATTTTAATACTACTCACAATCACTACTATTCTCGTCAGATGTACTGAAGACGACCCCGAAATCAAAATTACCAGTATGACTTTCGACGCAGTGTCTGTTGAAGTAGTAGAAGGTACCACCGTCGATCTAAATGATTATTTGATTATTGAAGGCGAAGATGCCGATCAAGCCATTGTGTCTTTTACTACTTCCAACGATGAGGTTGTCACAGTAAGTGGCGTTGTGCTTTCGGCTGTTGGGGTAGGCACAGCCCAAATAGTGGCCACCGAAGTCAATACAGATCTAACAGCTACCATAGATGTAACTGTAATCTCAAAGGTGATTGCAGTCACCGGCATCAGTTTAGACAAATCCGAGGCCGATTTAAAAGTGGGCGAAGAGTTGCAACTCACCGCTACCATTACTCCCGACGATGCCACAGAAAAGGGAGTCACATGGTCAGTCTCCTTTCCTTCTGAAGCAAAAAAACAGGACGAATTGCCCACCGACATTGCCACCGTTTCTGAAGAGGGGTTGGTAACTGCCGTGGCTGCCGGGAGTGTGGTTGTAACTGCAGCCTCAAAAGAAGGAGATTTTTCTGCCAGCGCTACAATCACCATCACTAGTGTGGCCGTTACCGGCATTACATTGAGTGCAAGCTCACTCTCTGTCAACATTGGAGAAACGGGTTCGCTGGAGGCAACGATTAGTCCAGAAAATGCAACTAACAAGAATGTAGTTTGGACATTAACTGAAGATGAAGGAAGTCCCGAGACCTATGCATCGGTCGATGCTGAAACCGGAGTGGTTACTGGTATTAGCGAGTGTGATGCTTGTGGGTTAGCTCTCGTAGCCACCACCGAGGATGGCGACTTTACTGCTGTAGTAGATCTTTTCGTTGTGTATGTACCTGTCACTGGAATTACGATTGATCCTTCTTCTTTTTCTGTTGAAGCCGGAGAAACTCAACAATTGGTTGCGATGGTAGAACCGACAAATGCCAGTAATAAAAATGTAACCTGGTCTGTAAGGTTTACTTCATTTTGTGATGCAATTCCAGAAGACTATGCTACCGTATCTGCTACTGGTTTAGTAACAGGAGTATCACCTGAAATCTGCGATCTGGAAATTCGGGCTACGGCCGAAAATGAAACTAGAACTTTCGGGACAGCTTTTGTTGATGTGACCGTCACAGCCACCAGCGTAACAATTGTGGATGATGAGGAATTACCGTTTGCAGGAAAATCTATTTCTCTTGATTATATCGAATCTAGCATGCAGCTATACCTAGCTTTTACTCCTTCAAACGCTACAAATACCTTGGTAACCTGGGAATCAGATGACTCAGAGGCGATTGATGTCAGCGATACCGGATTATTGTCTGGTTTATCATCTAGCACAGCTCGAATCACTGTTACACTTAATGATGGGTCGGGACTATCAGATTATGTTGACGTCTCCTTTTTCGAGCCTTGATTGGAGCACATATTCTCTAAAACTATTTTAGTTACTGGCGGTTAATCAATATATCTTCGCCAAATAGATTGATTAGCTCATGCCGAAGAAAGACATTCAGGAAGAACTCAAAAACCTACTTATACTTCTTAAGAAGGAAAAAGACGCCGATCTTCAGCAGTATCGCCAAAAAATGGCCGGCACTTCGCTCAAAGAACGCAGAAAACAGGGCGTTTGCTGGTACCCTATCAATCTGGAAAAAACCAAGTACGATGCCGGTGAAAGGCTGATTGTAAAAATATCAAGACCACCTGAGCATACAGATGCGCACCTCTTTCAGTCCGGAAAACTGATCAGCTTGTTTTCAGCAGCAGGCGGCCAAGGCGATTATGACGATGCGGTAAATGGCGTGGTCAACAACGTGACCAAAACCCACATGCACATCACCATGAATGTGGACGAACTCCCAACTTGGTTGCATCATGGGCAGCTGGGCGTGCAATTGCTCTTCGATGAAAACGCTTATCGCGAAATGGAGCGTACCCTCACCGCTCTGCTCAACACCAAAGAGGATCGCCTGACGGAGTTCAAAAAAATACTCCTGGGAGACAAAGCTGCACAGTTTACAGACCATGAAACCATTCGTGATCTAGGACTAAACGAAAGCCAAAATGCTGCACTGTACCAAATTCACAATGCACAAGATATTGCCATCATCCACGGCCCTCCCGGTACCGGAAAAACGACTACCGTGGTACAGGCCATTTTGGAAACCTTGAAGTCTGAAGATCAGGTGTTGGTTTGTGCACCGAGTAATGCTGCCGTGGATTTGCTCGCTGAAAAACTGGGTGAGCAAAAAGTGGAAGTGCTTCGAATCGGCCATCCAGCTCGAGTAACTGAAGAAATTCTCAGTAAAACGCTAGACGCAAAAATTGCCAACCACAAGGACTATAAAGACCTGAAGGCGCTACGAAAACAATCAGCGGAGTATTTTGCCATGGCTGGCAAATTCAAGCGCAACTTTGGCCATTCTGAAAAGAAGCAACGCAAGGCCCTTCGTGATGAAGCAAAAACACTTAAAGCTCAAGCAGAGCATCTCAATTATTACATCGTCAATGATATCATTTCCAAATCGCAAGTGATCGCCTGTACACTAGTTGGTGCCAACAACCAGATGCTAAAAGGCATGACATTCGAAACCGTTTTTATCGATGAGGCCGCACAGGCGCTCGAGCCGGCTTCCTGGATTCCAATCCTCAAATCTAACCGTGTGATTTTTGCGGGTGATCATTGCCAGCTACCTCCTACCATCAAGTCTTTCGAAGCTGCCAAGGCCGGACTGGAAGTGACCCTCTTTGAAAAAGCCATTCAAAGAAACCAGGCTGACACTATGCTGCAGGAGCAGTATCGTATGCATGAGCTAATCATGAACTTTAGTAGTCGACTCTTCTACAAAGACCAGCTCATCGCCAATGATATGGTAAAAAATTGGAAGGTATTTTCAGAAGATCAAACTGTAGAATTTATCGATACCGCTGGATGCGGCTACTTTGAAGAGGTAGACCCCGAAACCAGAAGTTCGTTCAACAAAGAAGAAGCTGATCTACTTTTCAGACACCTGACCAACTACCTTATGTCTTTGGACGCCATGGAAAAGAATGACGAGTTAACCAGTGTAGGTATCATTTCCCCCTACAAGGCGCAAGTGGTGAATATGCAGGAGCAACTGGCTGCGATGGAACTGGATGAATCCACCGCCAACAAACTGGCCGTAAATACCATCGACTCCTTCCAGGGGCAGGAACGCGATGTCATTTATATCAGTTTAGTACGCTCCAATGAAAATGGAGAGATTGGCTTTCTAGCCGATACCAGAAGAATGAATGTGGCCTTGACCAGAGCCAGGAAAAAGTTGGTAGTCATCGGCGACAGTGCCACCATAGGCCAGCATCCTTTTTATGAAAAATTCCTGGACTACACCAACGAGATCGACGCTTATCATAGTGCGTTTGAGTGGATGGAGTGAAATCTAACACCGTCATTGCGAGCACAGCGAAGCAATCTTATTCTTCAACTACCTAAACGTCCAATAACGACAAGCCTGTATTCAAGCTCAAGACTGCTTCGTCGTGCCTCCTCGCAGTGACGTTAGGATTATCATCTCTCTAACAAAAAGCAGTTGAAGGATTGGGTAGCAAGAAGTCCAAAGTCAGAAGTTTGTTGCAAAAACTACTCTGCTTCTTCCAACATCCGACTCTAAGCTTCGGACTTTACAAATAAGTTTTTTTGTCTTAGCAAAGCGATTAAATTTGCGCTAGATTTTGAGGCTGACGGGCAAGCCAATTGATTATCCACAAAGAAAAAATTATGGCAAACAAATATGATCTTATCGTGATCGGTAGCGGACCGGGTGGTTATGTAGCTGCGATCAGAGCATCTCAATTAGGAAAAAAAGTAGCAGTAGTAGAAAAAGCTGAAATCGGCGGTATCTGTCTCAACTGGGGATGTATCCCTACCAAAGCACTGCTAAAAAGTGCACAGGTATTTGAATATCTTTCTCACGCGCAAGACTACGGTATCAGTGTGAAGGACGCCAAAGCGGATTTCTCTGGCATGGTAAAAAGAAGCCGTGGTGTTGCTGATGGCATGAGTAAGGGTATCCAGTTCCTTTTCAAGAAAAATAAGATCGATCAGTTGCTTGGGTTTGGTAAGCTAGCTGCCAATAAAACCGTAGTAGTTACAGACGACAAAGGCAAGTCTGAAAACTATACCGCCGACAACATCATCGTAGCTACTGGAGGTCGTTCAAGAGAACTGCCAAACTTACCAATTGACGGTAAAAAAATCATTGGCTACAGAGAAGCTATGAGCTTACCTAAGCAGCCAAAGAAAATGGTCATTGTAGGCTCTGGCGCGATCGGCGTTGAGTTTGCTTACTTCTACCACTCGATTGGCACGGAAGTGACCATCGTAGAGTACTTGCCAAACGTAGTTCCAGTAGAAGATGAAGACATTTCTAAGCAGTTGGCCAGATCATTCAAGAAGTCAGGCATGAAAATCATGACTGGATCTGAAGTAACTTCTGTAGACACCAAAGGCAAAACCTGCAAGGTGACTGTTAAAACCAAGAAAGGTGAAGAAGTAATCGATGCAGACATCGTACTTTCTGCGGTAGGTGTATCTTCTAACATCGAAGGTATTGGACTAGAGGATGTAGGTGTGATGACTGACAAAGGCAAGATCCTGGTTGACGATTACTACAAAACCAATATCCCAGGTATTTATGCTATTGGTGATATCGTTCATGGCCCTGCACTGGCTCACGTAGCATCTGCTGAGGCTATAATCTGTGCGGAGAAAATCTGTGGAGAATCTCCAGAGCCATTGGACTACGGCAACATCCCTGGCTGTACGTACTGCTCTCCAGAAATTGCTTCTGTAGGCATGACTGAGAAAGCGGCTAAAGAAGCTGGATACGAAATCAAAGTAGGTAAATTCCCATTCTCAGCTTCTGGAAAAGCACAAGCTGGCGGAAACGCAGAAGGTTTCGTAAAAGTGATCTTCGACGCCAAGTACGGCGAGTGGTTGGGTTGTCACCTCATCGGAGCCAACGTAACAGAAATGATCGCTGAAGCCGTGGTAGCTAGAAAGCTAGAAACTACAGGGCACGAAATCATGAAAGCGGTTCACCCTCACCCTACCATGTCTGAAGCCATCAAAGATGCTGTGGAAGATGCGTATGGAGAAGCGGTGCACTTGTAAGCAAGTCAAAAAATAATTTTAGAGGTTCACTCAAAAGTTTAGCATTCGTCATCACGAGTGCAACGAAGTGATCTTAAGCCTAGAACACCGTTCGAACTTTAAGATTGCTTCACTCCGTTCGCAATGACGGGTCGCTTTTGACTGAACCTCTTTTTTATGCTCATCCGTATAATCTCCCTTATGCTTAAAAATACACCCTTCGCCAATTGGCCCTTCCATCCTGCAAAAACTCCTTTTTACTATGGCTGGGCTATCATCGTACTGGGCACGATAGGCATCTGCATGAGTATTCCGGGGCAAACGATGGGAGTGTCTACGTTTACCGACAGCCTGATCGATGCGCTCAATATGAGTCGCAGTGAATTGGGTTTTGCCTACATGTGTGGCACGGTGACCAGTGCCTCTATGCTGACCTGGGTAGGTATAAAATATGATCAATACGGTGTACGACCGATAGCCATCATGGCTGCCATTGGTATGGCGATTACTTTGGTCTTTATGAGTAAATCGGATGTTATTCAAGCACATCTCCCCAGCTTCCTCGAAGGCCGAGTGGGCAATTTCCTCATCATGTATGTAGGGTTTGCATCGTTGCGTTTTACTGGACAAGGGGCACTCACGCTGGTTTCTCGCAACATGATGATGAAATGGTTCGAGAAGCGCAGAGGTTTTGCCATGGGATTCTCCAATGTGGTGACTTCTCTTACTTTTTCCGCCGCACCAGTTTTCTTCGAAATGCTCATTCTGGACTATGGGTGGAAAGATGCCTGGTTGATTATAGCTGTTATTGCGGGGGTAGGGTTTCCGTTGATTGTATTGTTTCTCTTTAGAGATGACCCAGAGAAAAGTGGTCTAAAACCCGACGGAAACTACAAAGAAAAGAAAACCAAAGCCAATCGTTTTCCGGTGGTAAAGCAATACAACCTAAGTGAAACCATGCAGAGCTTTCCTTTCTGGGTCTTTGCATTAATGCTGGCCACACAGGCCTTTTACTGGACAGGCTTTACCTTCAATGTGGTGTCGCTGTTTGAAACAGCCAACTACGATCGCAGCACGGCAGTTTCGATTTTCGTTCCCTCGTCCGTTATTGCAGTGTTGGTAACCTTGTCTGTCAGCAGTTTGAGTGATTATATCAAATTAAAATACCTACTGTATGTCTCAGGTATCGGATCACTTATTGCTACCGTGGGTTTGATCTATTTAGATCAATGGCCGTTTATGATCCATGTAATGATCACAGGAAACGGTATTCTCCTGGGGCTCTATGGCGTATTTCTTTCAGTAGTTTGGCCACGGTTCTACGGCACGCGCTATCTCGGAGCCATTTCTGGCCGTGCCATGACTTTTGTGGTCTTAGGTAGTTCGATTGGCCCTATCATTTTTAGTGAATCACTGGCACGTACGGATTCTTACAGTGCGGCAGGATGGTTGTGTTTTGGCATTTTCCTACTACTTACCATCGCTGGATTTTGGGCAAATAATCCGCAGGAGGGGTATCGAACATCAGGCTAATAACTTTTTAGTGTTGTCAAATGTTCTAAAAAATGATTTATGCACTATATTCACTGTTATCACCAATATTAGGTAATAAACCTATTTTCTCTTGATCATATTAATCAGGCATTGAATTTGATATTTTGTGATTATAAACATTAAATGTCATGAAGCACTATTTAACAGTTGCAATTCTATTGATCACGTTGAAGGGCTTTTCTCAAGAAACATCAAACCCTTTGACTGATACTAAAATAACACGGCATGTATCAATTATGGATATTGAGGGTGAAATTTTCGAAGATGTCACAGTGACAATGAAGTCAATATCACCAGATTACTTTATTTCAGATAATTATAAAGTAAAGGTCACAATAATTGATAATGAAGGACAACACATTTGGAAAAAAACGCTTAAAAACACTTTTCTCTATGTTTTCTCAAACGGACAAGTACAAGTTGGACAAAAAAAATTCAACAAAATCGTCATACAAAAAACCTCTGGAGAGTTTTATGGAATCATTAGAGAAAATGAAGGTGTTTATTAGTTAATCCAACTAACAATAATCTACCATTAAACCATAATAGCATCTACCCCTCCACCCTCTAAAAATTAAAAAGATTCCGCCTTTCTTGATGTAGTTACCAAGATGACTTCACCTAACACTAATCAATCCTGCCTCTTCATCAGTTTATCAAACCAAACTTCCCTCCCAATATGTCGATCTAGGTATTGGAAAAAGTAAAAGATCACAAAGCAGAGGTAGAGATAAATGCCATGAGCCAGAAATAGCGCTACTTTTCTTTCACCAAACAAGTGGTGACTCCACTCCATCGGCTCTTCATTCAGGTAGAAATGAACAGTCTTTTCTAAAATGGAAACACCTATGGTGATTCCTGTGTAGATCACCGCTTTGATTGTTATCTCTCGAATCGGCCTGAGTTTTTGCAGCCAGCGATGCATCGGCAGTTTGTCAATGAGAAACACCACCTTACCCATGGCCAGCGCACCTACAATCGTTGTCGCCCACCCATAAAAAGAAATCTGATACTGGATCAACAACAATTTTTTGATGATCATAAAAACGGCGAAGCAGACAAAGAAATACAGCGTTATTAACCCTACCTCTATCATTTCTTGTTTGATCTTATCAAGTTTCATAGGCACATATTATAAAGTTTTCAATTCCTTTTCCAACTCCTCTTCCATTTGCTGCTTGTGTGCGTAAGTCGGCGGAGCAACTCGATGGTCACAATCCGGAATAGAACAGCGCTCACACGTGGTATGCACAGTTTTGGTACGAAGACCAGGATCTTTGATAAAGTTGAAAGCTCCTTTCAAACTGTCGGTCATCATAAGCCCCAACGTAATACTACTGGCTCCATCTCCTTTGTAGTTGTCGGGCTCCGCCACAGAAATACAGAAGTACGAACTATTGGTTTGCCAATATTCCGATATCTGAGCATCGATCAAGTGATCTTCTTGCTTACTTCGGATGTTTTTGATCGAACTTATCGACAACCAGCGATGACAAAGGTGTTCATCTAGCTCAGTATGATAAGGATTGTGCAACTGTGAAAGGTGCAACTCCTTGGTAATGTCATATTTGATCAGATCGCTGGTGCTTTGTAAGCGAATGAAGAACAGATCACGAATATTGAAGTGATGTGGCAATAAGTTCGTAAACCGCTGCAATAAGGTCTCCGGTGTCACTTGATACTTTTGTAGCAACTTGCCAATCAAACTCGGCTTCCAGGTCGTTGATCTGGCTATTGACTCAATATCCTTGACCAGCTCATCAGCATCCATCAGCAAGGCCGCTGCGAAATAGGAAGCTTTGAAGTTGCTCAATAGCTTGTCAAATGACGCCTCCTTGTTCAGCTGAGTCTCGTAGGACCTTTCGGTGAGTTTCAAATATTGAAAGCCCAATTCCTTGGATAGGATAAAATTCTCCTGCCCTTCGGACAATCCCTCATTGATGTATAGCACCTTCTTTTCGGCTTGGTAATAAGATCTGAATTTTTTCAGTTTCTTGTTCTTACTCAAACTCACCCGATCAATGGTGATGTCATACTGCTGCCTTAAGGCATCTGCCAGTAGATCATAACCATACGGCAGTTTGTTTTTCAGCTTCATCTCCTTTTTAAATTGGTGCACGGCCTCTTCCAAGTCTGGAAAATAGTTGTCATGCATATCCTGATATGAGCGAAGTGCAATACGATAAAAATGCTCCTTTTCAATTTGGTAGCTACGCACCATTTTCAGAATGGTACTGATAAAGGCACTGATGCGATCCGGTGAGTTACTGAACACATCGATCAGCTTATCCGGGCTAATCCCAAATTCACCCAATGGAAAAAACTTAAAAAACCCGGAGTTCAATAATTCGATGACCGGACGAAGCTTTTTATCCGCTCTGGTACTCACCAGCTCATCATAATCTAGCTGAAAAGCTTGCGCCAAAGCACTGATCTTATCCGGTTTAGGGTATTTCTTCCCTTTTTCTATGTCATTCAAATAGGAAACTGACAGGCCTGTCTGCTTCGAAAGCTCCTGATAGGAAACCTTGTGCTGCAAGCGTAAATGCTTGATTTTGAAACCGAGGATAAGTTTTACGATGTCATTGTCGCTGATCATGCAAAGTGCTTTTCTAATTCAGAGCTAAAATAAATCAAAAAAAGGAAATAAATTAATTAGCGGAATTTCCGCTTTTAGAATATTTTCATATATTTGAAGAAATATTCGCAACTATGTCACAACTATACATTACACCAGAAAGGCTCCTAACCTACCAAGACATTTACACAGATGAGGTTTTGCAAGCCCTTGAAGCACTCGCTCCACTCAATGCCAAACAGAAGGTTTTGATGGAAGAAAGAAATCAGCGCAGAGCTGATCGCATTGCCAATCAAACATTATTGGATTTTTTACCGGAAGAGGCCTGTATCGGCCCGAATCACCTGAGGGTGGCAGACATTCGATTGGGAGATTTTGAAGGCAGTATAATTCCCGATGATCTGCAACGACAATGGATCCAGGGCACCGGTCCGGCTGCTAAACCCAACGCTACGCTCGAGTCGAGTATTAGAAATGTAGCCTATGCCCTTCTATCCGGTGCTGATGGCTGGATGTTTGATGGTGAGGACGCTTTGGGTCAGATCAACTCCATGTCACTCGACAACCAACGCAACCTGAAACTGGCCATTCATAAGGATGAAACTTTCATGACAGCCGCCGAACAGGTAGCCCAAGAAATGAACCAATGGGCACAAGGCTTTTTGGGCAAATCCATTATTGATGACTGGAAAACTCAATTGGATTTCACCACATTGATCTTCAGAGCCAGAGGATTACACCTGGACGACCGCCATATTACGATGGAAAATGGCGATTCATTCTCTGCGGCTATTACCGATACAACACTTTTCATAGTAAATAACTACAAGGTCCTCCAAGCCAAAGGCGCCTCACTTGTGCTGTATCTACCCAAAATTCAAACAGCACAAGAGGCTGCCTTTTGGAACAAGATACTCTCCAGCCTAGAGAAGCACCTAGGACTAGACACAGGCACGATCAAGTGTTATGTATTGGTAGAGCAACTGGAGGCTACTTACCAATTGCTTGAAATCCGAGCCGCGCTTGGCCCCCACTTCGTAGGATTCAACACCGGAAGGTGGGATTACATCAACGCTGTAGCTGACGCCATGTGCGGCATAGATGATTTCATTAATCCAAATATTGAATCCATCACCATGACTTACGCCTATATGGCGGCTTATGAAGATCGCGTACGCAAAGCCGTAAACACGCCCGATCAAAATGGCAACTATAGTCTTTGGCAAGGCGGCATGGAGCCCAACATTCCCGTAGGCTCTGAAGCTGGAGTAAAAGCGAGCATGGAGAAAGCATTAGCTGGAGCCAAAAGAGAACAAGCAGCCGGTGCTTCAGGAAAGTGGGTGGCGCACTGGAAGATGGTACAAATCATCCGTCCCGTGTGGGAAGAAATAGGTGAAACCAATCAGCTCGGCCGTGACTTTGGCGCACTGACTTACACTGAAGTAGATCGACAAGCGCTCATCACTTTGCAGGATGCCCCACTGACCATCAGAGGTGGTAGAAACCTTTTGAGCGTAGCGCTGCAGTACGGCAATGCCTTTTTGCAAGGCTTTCAGGCAGCGGCATTAAAACCTGCAGATTTCTTCGGAAACGAAGACATTCTTTATCTCATGGAAGACATGGCCACCGGTGAAATCCGCCTAAGCGTACTCTGGGAGTGGCTGCACAAAGGCGCCAGACTGACCGAAGGAGATGAAGAGCTTTCGCTCAACAATGGTGCATTGTTCACCCAGGAAATCTTCGATCAATTGTTAACGGAAGAATACCAGAAGCTACTGGATGCCAACAACAAAGACGTTCACGACGATTCGAAAAAGTCCACACTGCCTATTTCACTGGAAATAGTGAAAACCTACGTCACTTCAGAGGTGAAAGGACCCTGGTTTATTGACTTGCTCAACCTCAACTTAAACAATGATAATCTGAGTATTGCGCAAGAGCGCATCTCCAGATACTATGACGAGTTGACTTCTACAGGTCACCGCCTCACAGAAAATCTTGACTTAGAACCCAATACACACATAAACGCATAAGAAAATGAAAAACGAGACCCAACAGATCAAAGACAGAACAGCCGCTATGGAGGCTTACTTCAACAAGCCCAGATTCAAAGGCATCAAACGATTGTATTCTCCAAGACAAGTCGTCGAGCAACAAGGCACGATTCCGGCCAGCTACACCGTGGCGCAAAAATCTGCTGAGGCGTTTTTCAACCGCTTACGCGAAATGCACAACGAGAAAAAGCAGATCACTACATTCGGTCCCTATACGCCCAGCCAGGCCGTAATGATGAAAAGAGCTGGCATCGAAGGCATCTACCTTGGTGGATGGGCCACCTCCGCCAAAGGCTCAGCCGACGAAGACCCTGGAGCAGACCTGGCGAGTTACCCACTGAGCCAAGTACCGAATGAAGCCGCAGGCATCGTACGAGCATTGATGGCTGCTGATCGCAATCAACATTTTCAACGCATGAAAATGTCTGAGGAACAACGAAAAGCAACCAAAGAGTTTGACTTCAGGCCATTCATCATCGCCGATGCCGACACCGGACATGGAGGAGATGCTCACGTTAGAAACTTGATCAGAAGGTTTGTAGAAGCCGGCGTAACCGGCTACCACATCGAAGACCAAAAACCCGGCACCAAAAAATGTGGGCACCAGGGCGGCAAAGTACTGGTGTCCAGCGACGAGCAAATCAAAAGAATCAATACGGCCAGACTACAACTGGACGTGATGGGTGTTCCCGGTATTATCGTAGCCCGAACCGATGCTGAAGCCGCTTCATTGTTGGAAAACATCTCTGATGAGCGAGATCAGCCGTTTGTTCTTGGTGCTACCAATCTGAACGTGCCTTCGTACAAAAATGCTTTTCTTGCTTTACAGCAATGTCTGAGTGAATTGGGTGCTACCCAAATCAAAGGACACGAATTGTATCAAGTAGGCGAAGATGACCGAATCGCTGCGCGTGAATGGATATTGAATGCCCCTTTCGCCTCGCTGCTGACGCAGCTGAAAGCCGAATTGATCAGCGACGATGCCAGTCTATTCGAACCCGCCTATGACCAAATATCTGCTGAATTTGTGAAATTCTGGGAAGCCAACGCGGGCGTTACCACCTTTAGGTGTGCAGTGGCCAACCACATAGAAGAATGCAGCAAAGAAGGCGATGAATTTGAGATGTGCCACCAGGAATGGTTGCAATTTGCCGCGACTGCTTCTCTCAGTCAAGCACGTAAAAAAGCCGACGAACTGGGTGTAAATGTAAAATGGGATTGCGATCTCGCTCGTACTCCAGAAGGGTACTATCAAGCCAAAGGAGGTATTCCGTTCGCTATTGCGAAATCACTAGCAGTAGCACCTTATGCAGACATCCTCTGGATGGAAACCAAAACCGCTGATCTGGAAGATGCTCGCAAGTTTGCGAATGCCATTCACGAAGTGTATCCGGACAAAATGCTGGCTTACAACTTATCGCCATCTTTCAACTGGGATACGACAGGCATGACCGAAGAAGAAATGTCCAAATTCCCATCAGAGCTGGGCAAGCTGGGCTTTGTGTTCAACTTCATCACTTATGGCGGTCACCAAATCGACGGACTGGCTTCAGATGAATTTGCCAACTCGCTCCAGACCGAAGGCATGTTAGCCCTGGCCAGAGTTCAGCGAAAGCTAAGACTCCTGGATTCGCCATACAAAACGCCACAATCGCATGTAGGCGGCCCAAGACTGGACAGTGCACTGGCGGCAAGTTCAGGCAGAACCGCTACCACCAAAGCCATGGGCAAAGGGTCTACACAGTTCCAGCACCTGAAGCAAACGGAGTTGCCTACTACCCTACTCGATCAGTGGATTACTGAATGGGCTGAGTTTTACAAAATCAAGGATGACATTCAGATAAAACTGAGACCACACAAACCGGGATCGACAGTGATGGAATTGGCGTTATCCATTGGCGAAGAAAAAGTAGCCAACTTGGTTTTCACCTCTGTAACCGATAGAAACAAACGACAGATATTGTCGATACGTGATCAGAACATGTTCAGAGAGAACTTGAGACAAAAGCGTCTGATGACTTTGATGCATTTGTTCATCATCAATAGATACCAATGCGACACAGTACACTACCTCACACCGACGGACGACAACGCCAAGCAGTGTGAAGCGATGCTGAAAATGGAGCTGTACGCTGCTTTTACCGATGAGATCGGACAGATTATTGTAGCCGATATTGCTACGGATGAGGTTCGGGCTTATGTAAACATCGAAGGCCGTATCTCCAGACTCATTCATAAAAAACAACAAACCCAACTGGTAGATGTCTAAGGTCGCTACCGCAGAATGATAGGATCGGCGTTGCCGATCCTTTTTTTTGTTTCTCTAAGTCCTACATAAGCGTTTTATTAAACACATATACACGTTCAATAACACGCTTATATGTTTGCTTTCTTTTTATTAACACTTCACTATCTCGTAATAAGTAGAACTTAACGACCTACGTATTTAGCACAAAACATGGTACACTCACTGGATAGCCATATTTCAGAATCAATTCAACAATCATAGAAAGAAGAAAAATACACTTTAGATCTTCTAAGTTGGTCAACATTAAAAATCAACTAGATTTGTGAAACAACCATGTGACATATAGTGGATAACACACATTATGTGCGTCATAAAACAGACCTAATCAGTGAATAAAGACAAAAATATAATTCAAGGTTCGTTATTCGAGGAAGACTACCTAATTCGAACACTAGGTAATTTAGGTAGTCAACCAGAAATAGCACTTACAGAACTTGTAGCTAATGCTTGGGACGCAGGTGCAACTTATGTGGATATTTTCATCCCTGAAAATAGAGGTGAAAAAATTACTATTGAAGACAATGGAATAGGTTTAACTAAAGAAGAGTTTTACTCCCGTTGGATGAAGTTGGGTTACAATAGACTAAGGCATCAAGGTAAAATGGTTGTTTTCCCGAACGGCTTAGAATTAAATCGATTTGCCTATGGCAGAAATGGTGTTGGAAGACACGGCTTACTTTGCTTCAACCATGAGTATAAAGTAATAACCAATAAGGAAGGTTCTCAGTCAACATTTACAATAACGACAAAAAGTGAAAAGCAACCTTTTATCATCAGTAATGAGACTTTTAATAAATCTACAAAAGCTGGAACCAGATTGGAAGTAGTTGTTCAAAAAAACCTGCCAAGAGCCGAACATATTCTCGAAGTATTATCTGCCAGATTCTTACACGATCCGAAATTTATAGTCTCAATAAATAAACAAACGATCCAACTTGAAGAACATAAGGGGTTAATTGAATCCGACGTAATTGATATAAATGATGTAAAACTGCAAATCCACCTTATAGACTCTAAAAAAGCTAGAAAATCAACACTATATCAAGGTATAGCAATTTGGCAAAGTGGTAGATTGGTAGGTGAACCTTCATGGATTATCGGACACAATATGGTTCTAGATGGAAGATCAAAAGAAGCAAAAAGATATTCTGTTGTTGTTCAAACAAAAGATTTAGCTGAATATATTAAAGAAGACTGGACGGGCTTTAAATCAGCTACGGAAATGAATCCTGTATATGATAAGATCAATGAAACTGTCCAAACAATGTTTTCCAAAATAGCCAAAGAGAATATTGAAGAAACGACAAAACAAATCAGAACTAACTACAAAAAAGAATATAATGAACTAAGTCCATTAGCTAAGTATGAATTTAATGAAGCGGTAGAGCACATTTCCATCACAAATCCAACAGCAAGACAAGATTCAATTTCATTAGCTGTAGAGACTGTGCTGAACCTTGAAAAAACTAGAAGTGGCAGCCAATTGCTCTTAAAGCTATCAAATTTATCTAATGAGGACGTAGAGGGTCTAAACACGTTATTGGATAATTGGAGTGTCAAAGACGCGCTTACAGTATTGGACGAGATCGACAAGAGAATATCCGTTATAGAGGCAATTAGAAAATTAGCCAATGACCCGACTGTAGACGAACTTCATGTTTTACATCCTTTAGTGGCTAATGCAAGATGGATTTTCGGCCCTGAATATGATTCGCCAGAATATTCATCGAATAGTCAACTACAAACTACCGTAGATAAAGTATTTGGAAAAAAAATTGATAAAGGAGCTTTTAACAACCCTCGTAAAAGGCCAGACATTGTTGTAATGGGAGAATCTTTACTTTCCATCACGGGCACGACTGACTTTGATCATGATAATGGATTAAGCTCAATTAAAAAAATACTGATTATTGAACTCAAACGTGGTGGTTTCAAGTTAGGAAGAGGAGAAAGGAATCAAGCTGTGGGATATGTTGAAGATTTCATGAATTGTGGGACTTTAATAGGAAACCCATACATTAACGCATATGTAGTTGGTGAATCATTCAGTGAAAAAGTTCAACCTATTCAATCCATAGAAAATGAGAACAAAGTAGAAATAGGGAAAGTACAAATTTGTTTATTTTCTCAGATCGTCGATTCTTCAGAGCGTAGGTTGTTTAATCTTAGAGAGAGACTTAACGAGAGATATTCTAAAGTTTCAGGTGTCGATTTATTCAATCAGCAGAAGAAATTAGCAATATAAGCCCATGCTAGCCAGAAAGAAACAGAGAGTGCTTCAACATGTAATGGAGGATAAATCGTATGAGATAATAAAACGTCAAATACCTGATCACTGGGTGATTAGAGAGTTTAACAGACCAGACTACGGTATTGATGTTGTAATTGAACTTTTCGATAAAATTAGTGAGGATGTAGCAGAAACATTAGGCGAGTTCATATATGTTCAAGTCAAATCTGTAAAGTCAATTGATATAAAGAAGGAGACTATTTATGATGTTGGAAATGTTGCTAAAGGGGCGTGGAGTGAAAATAAACAAAGGCACACAGAACTGGATGTTGTTAATTATATTCTTGACACAAATTCAATTTTCACCATTCAATCCTTAGGAGCAAGTGTGTCTGTTTTACTGTTTGTTGTTGATTTAAGTAGCGAAAACGTATACTTTATTTGCCTAAACGATTACATTGATAAAATCATTTTGCCCAAAAAACCAAAATACGTTGAGCAAAAATCTCTTTCATTAACAATTCCTGTTCTTAACAAATTGTCTGATGCTGATATAGCAACTACTGCTTTAAGATTTTATGGCAAGAGAGCCAAACTGCTTGCTGGTTTTTCTAAGTTTTCATATCAAAAAAATGAAATTGGGTATCTGTTTGGATATAAAGACTATCCAATCTGGACTTACAGAGACGAAATTGTAAAAGACAATTCTCCACAAAAGGACGAGATAATAACTCAGCTACTCTACTTTATTTCTCAAATTGAAGAAATAGATATTTGGAAGCATAATGAGTGGGCTGTTTTGCCTCAAGCTCATAAAGACCTTTTAAGTATTAAGAGCCTTCTTTTGCAAGAAGATATCGAATTAGACCTTATTAAAGATAAAGTAATCGTCTTATGGCATCAACTAACCAATCTGGGTACTATGTATGAAGACCTTTGCCGCGAATGGTATTTACCTAAATTAATAGGCTTACTTACCTCTTATCCCCAACAGCCAGATATTATAGAAGAGTAAAACTAACGCACAACATGCTGTATCAAATCATGGCGGGTTAGCTGTAATAGAAAGCTCTATTCGTTTTGGAAGCCCCGCCATATCTCAGATTAACGCTATGGAAATAAAAAGGGATAGTGCAAATCAGAGATTTGGCTATCTTGTAACCGAACCCTCTGGTCGTAGGTTAAGCGAAGCGGTCCTAGGACCATTTATGGATAAGAGCGTCCGCCCGATTGATTATAATAGCACCTCTCACTAAACCATAAACCTAATCTAATCAATGGGTAGAAAATATGCTATACGAGACCAGTTGTCCATATATAGTCTCACATTAACCGTAGTAAATTGGATAGACTTATTTATCAGAGATAAATTCAAACTGATCATACAATCCAGTTTGCAGTATTGTCAAGCAAACAAGTATTTGAAAGTCCACGCTTATTGCATTATGACCAGTCATATTCATATAATTCTAAGTGTGAGCGAAGGGGAATTATCTGATGTAATTAGGGATTTTAAAAGTCATACTTCAAGCGCTTTGAGGAAAGAATTAGTCAATAAGGAAAATTTGGAAAGCCGTCGGGAATGGTTGCTATGGATGTTTGAACGAGCTGGCAAGAAGAATAGAAGAAATGCTGATTTTCAACCGTGGCACGGTCCGACGGTTCGGCAGCACATTGATCCGATCGAATTATCTACAAATCGAATGATAGATCAACGATTAAATTATATTCATTGAAATCCAGTAGAAGCAGGATTCGTGTTTAAAGCTGAAGATTGGGTGTGGAGCAGTGCCAGACAATATGCTGGTGAAAACAGTGACATTAAGTTGTATTATTTGTGATCGAGCGGACGCTCTCATTGTTTTAGGTCTTAGCGGACCGGGTCGCGGAGACGCTACGACCAGAAGGGGGTCCGATAATTCTCTGCTAGCAGAACGCTGTTCCGCTCTGGAAGCAATGCAATTCCGAGGAATCCCATTCTGCAACCGATACATTCCTGATGAGACTGAACTACCAGACAAACCTTGACTGTGTGGAGCGGATCAGCTAGATTCGAGGTATTACAAAACTTTTCGTGGTTGGGCACACAGCCTACCATGACGTTGTACTTCATTAAAAATAACCAATGATAAAATTCTTTAGAAAAATTCGCCAAAATCTACTTTCAGAAGGAAATACAGGAAAGTATTTGAAATATGCTATTGGAGAAATAATACTTGTGGTTATTGGAATTCTAATAGCACTGCAAATCAACAACTGGAATGAGAGCCAAAAATCAGCACGGCAAGAAAAAACCTACTACTGCAAAATTGCTGAAGATTTACAGGTAGATATCCAAAATATTGATAGCTCATTGGTCACCTTAGATACACGTTTGGAAAACACAGAACGGTTTTTGAAAGCCCTTTTGAAAACCCCAAATGATAAACAAGATATTTTTAAATACTTTATACCGACGTTTAGGCATTATAAATTCATTCCAACCAAACCAGCTATTATAGATATTACGTCGTCTGGAAAACTTGAAACACTTAGAAATCAAACGTTGAAAAACAGAATTTTAAGCCACTACACAGAACAAGAGAATGCATTACAAATTATTGCTGTAAATGAAAAAGGGCATTATGATAAATTTCTTGAAATTGAAAATTATTCTGATTTTGGAATTCAAGAAATACCAGAATATCAAAACATATTTGATGAAGAATTGCAAGGATTATTATCCAGTAGGCAATGGCAACAAAATCCGAAGAACGAGTTTTTTGTAAAGATTATGGATGTAATGCTTTTTGCTGTAATTATAAATTCTCGCGAAAAACAGCTTCTTAAAGACATCAAAGCTGATGCAATAGTATTGACTGGGTTATTAGTTGAAAACTGTAATTGATATACTAAAGTTCTTTGCAAGAAAAATAACGAAAGCCCAACTAAAAATCTTGAAATGAATATCCAAACCCTATCATTTATTACATTATTAGCCATATGCTCATATTGCACTCCAGCTGATGTCTCCAATCAACCTACTTTGGCTGATTATCGGGTTGGCGAGAAATGGGTTTGGAAATACAAAGGTGTAACTACAGCGGGAGAAGTGCGCTCGGATGGCACAGACACAAGAGAGATAATCAATGTTGATGGAGTTTTAGGTATGACAGTGGAGAAGGACACCATACCGGTTTCAGATATTGTGAAACCCGAAGAGAGTGAGACACCCAAGTATGCCTGGCCCCTGGAAGTTGGGAAAAAGTGGAAATATGAGAATAGCTGGACAAGTCAAGACGGAACCACAGGCAATCAAAGTCAGGATGCAGAAGTTTTGTCTTACCAGGAAGAAACAGTAGAGGCTGGGACTTTCATGGCGTATACCATCCGATACACTGGCAAAATTTCAAACTCCAGAGGATATAGCGCAGATGAAAAGGAAGTTTGGTTGTACGCTCCTGCTGTAAAAACCTTCATTAAACTAACCCAGACTCAAGGTGATTTTAACTACGTAGAGGAACTCATCGAGTTCTCAAAACCTGAATAGCCCTTCCATGTGTGGTTTAAACGACACCTTTATTTTGTGTCGTAAAAAAGATACTAAAGCGTAACTACTCTTGGTAGCTATAGGGACCAATCCCTACTCTACTCATCATGGCTGATCGTTGCAACTTATTGCATAAATGAACTCCAACAGGCATAGAGCAATAATTCTCAGGTGTTGTTTTAAACGCCGCGTGAGATATGACGGGATTTCGCTACCTTTCTACCTTTTAAGGAATATCTGATCATTAACCAATCCTACCAAAAATGAAAAGTAAATTGTCAGCCATATTAGTTGTGCTCCTTTTTTGTCAATGCAATAAGGACGAACCAAATGCAGCAACCGAAACAAATAGGAATTTTAAGCTGGGATTCACTACATGGAGCTATGGACCAAACTTAGAAGATGTCATCGATACATACTCCTTTATCGCAAACAATGGAGACATCTATACCGAGCATATAGATAACAGTATTCCCTGGAACGCATGGATCAATGATTCAGCACTCCCTGTGGCTTTCACTAATGAAATCACCGGAAGGGCAAACATGAAAATTCCAGACAAACAATTATTACTTTCCGTTAGCCTGTTAAGCTTAAATAGAGATGAACTTGCCTTGGATTTTGATGGCACCACACCTGAATACACTCATCTGGATGACAATCATATTAAAGATGCATATTTTAAACACGTTAGTTATCTGGTGAATGCATTTAGTCCAGACTACCTTGTTATAGCCATTGAAGTCAACGAATTAAGGTTAAAGTCTCCGGAGAAGTGGGATTCGTACAAGAAATTAATTCATGACGTAAAAACAAGAATAAAGCAGTCATATCCTGATTTAAAAATTTCAGAATCAATTTCTCTACACAATTTATACAAAGAGGACGTTTCAAACCCTCAAGCCTATATTGACGAAATTTCTAGCCAAATCAATCAAAATGATTTTGTAGCGATTAGCTTTTATCCTTTCCTCAAAAACCTCAGTTCAAAAGCAGATTTTCAGGGAGCCTTAGACTTTTTACATGAGCTTACTGACCTGCCGATTGCTTTCGTCGAAACTGCACACCTGGCTGAGGACTTAGTCATTCCTAACCTAAAGGTGTCAATCGAAGGAACTGAAAACGGACAAAAAGAATACCTTGAAACTTTGATTGAGAATGCGCATACCCGCGATTACGAATTCATAATCTGGTGGGCACATAGAGACTTTGATGCGCTTTGGGAAACTTTCCCCGAAGAAGTAAAAGATTTAGGACAGGTCTGGAGAGACACCGGACTATTAAGTGAAACAGGAACAGAAAGGCCTGCATTTTCCATTTGGACGAATAGCTTGCAGCATTGAAACCACTAATCAATGTTGGAATAAAAGCGAAACTGTGCAATTTTTATCATGTCAAATCAGGTGAGAAATCTATGAGGGTTTACAACCAGCGTGAATATGTGTATTCGCTTTTGGCTGGACACTCAAACCACTTCTCACAAATGACGTAGATTTGAATCTATGAAGTATTTCGACTCATTCACCAATGCCTTTGTAGGCACAGTAGATTGGACCTGGAAGTCCATCCTCTTCGAAGTGCCCTGGTACACCAACTACTTTTGGGGATTGATTGTGATTTCATTGGTGGTGTGGGGATTGGAGATTGTATTTCCCTGGCGAAAGAATCAGCCCATCATCCGAAAGGACTTTTGGCTGGATGCGTTTTATATGTTTTTCAACTTTTTCATCTTTTCCATTGCTATCAGTGGATTCTACAAAATGCTCACTCTGATTTTCGCTGACCTGGGCATTTCCTCCAAAAGCCTGGCAATTATCGATATTACGAATTGGGCTTTGTGGGCTCAGTTGTTGGTGTTTTTTATCGTTCTGGATTTTGTGCAGTGGTTTACCCACGTACTGCTGCACCGATGGCCGGTTTTGTGGCAGTTTCACAAAGTGCACCACAGCGTGAAGGTAATGGGCTTCGCCGCACATTTGCGCTACCACTGGATGGAAAACATTCTGTATAAGCCGCTCAAAACCTTCGGGGTGATGATCTTGGGAGGTTTTGAACCTGAACAAGCCTACATCGTGCATTTTGCAGCCATCACCATCGGCCATCTCAACCATTCGAATGTAAAAATCACCTGGGGACCGTTCAAGTACATTTTCAACAATCCGGTGATGCATCTCTACCATCATGCCTACACCCTTCCAGAGGGCAAAGCAGGGGTCAACTTTGGCATTAGCCTCAGCTTGTGGGATTATCTATTCAAAACCAATTACATCCCTGAGGACAGCGGCACTATCGAGTTAGGCTTTGAAGGTGATGATCAATTCCCCCAAGATTTCCTGGGTCAAAATACTTACGGGTTTAGGAATAATACGGATTAATACTAAAGAATAAGGACCATGAATACCGAGCATTTCGAAAAACTGAGCAATATGTATTTGAGCTCTAAAGTGAATACTCAAATATTCGACACCACAGAATGCAATATCGAACACAAAAAAGCCACTATCACTTTAACAGTTGCCGAGAAATATTTTCATGCGCTAGGTGCTATTCATGGTTCGGTCTATTTCAAACTGCTCGATGATGCCGCCTTCTTTGCAGTCAACTCTATCGTGGAAGACGTATTTATACTGACCACTTCTTTCACCACCAACATTGTGCGACCTGTCAGCACAGGAAAAATCACGGCAATAGGCAAAGTTAGGTTTGTTTCCAGAAATTTATTTATTGCAGAATCATCGATGATTAATGAGGCCGGAAAGGAAATTGCCTTTGGTACAGGGCATTTTGCCAAAAGCAAAATTACGCTCAGCGAAGAGATTGGATACAAGTTGTGAAGCATGTACATTTAGTCGCCACGGAATTGACTGGAGAAATTTCAATCAAACTTTCATTTATTAGTTCGAGCGAATTATCATTGCCAATCAATTAACCAGATATTATTTATATGTTCAAATCAATTGGCAATTTCTTCAAAGGTCTATTCGAAAAAGAGCCGGAAGAGTACATCGCTAAAATCTCAAAGGAAAATCAAATCGAGCTTTACAACACTTTAAAGCTTGCTGAGGAAGTGAAAGAAGAGCAAAAGCGACAAGCCATTTTAGCTGAAAAGCGTGCAAAGAAGGAAGCAGAGATCGCCAAAAAGAAGGCTGAGAAGCAAGCGAAGATTGATGCAAAAATAGCTGCCAAAAAAGCTAAAGAAGAAGCTAAAGCCGCAGCCAAAGCCAAGAAGCAAGCGGAGAAAGAAGCCAAGAAAAAGGCAGCCTAAATAATTCAAGTATCATGATTGGGCTTGAAACCGAAAGGCTTGTTTTCAGACAATGGCTAAAATCGGATTATCCAGCCCTTGCTGATTTTTATGCTAAAGAAGAAAATGCACATTTTGTAGGCGGCATTAAACCTCCAGAAGAGGCGTGGCGGCTTATGGCTACATACATCGGGCATTACCTTTTACATGGTTATTCTTACTTGGCGCTTGAGACTATGGACTCTCATCAGCTCATTGGCACGGTAGGCTTGTGGAATTCTGACCCATGGCCTGAACCTGAATTAGGGTATTGGCTCCTTCCGGAGGCGCAAGGCAAAGGATATGCAAAGGAAGCTGGTCTGGCAGTGAAAAAATTTGCATTGGAGGAGTTGAAACTGAACTCATTGGTCAGCTATATCGATTCGAAAAACGAACCGTCCATAAATTTAGCGCTTGCTTTAGGAGCTCACTTAGATGGAACTATAGATTTGCTGGATTTCGGTCCTCACGAGGTATATCGCTATAAATAGCCGCCTCATCTCTCCAATTTTCATTATCTTGTAGGATTAGCTTACTCTAAAAGACAAGGTATATATGAAAATCAGAACAAGTACACCCTCGCCCAAGTCTAAAGAAATTGCCCGACTGTTGAACTCCAAACTACCTAAGGGCTCAGCAAAACTGTTTGGATTCGATTGCTACAAAACTATCCTGGTAAGAAAATCACCCTTAGTAGGCGTACAAATTACCAGGCGAAACCAAGAACTAATAATCGAAGGTTCATTGCCCTCTGTTTTTGCTTCCATCTTATCAAGCCTATTAATGATTGAGGGCTTTATGTACCTGTTTGAAATCATTTTTCATAAGCAATGGAAAAATTTGGAAACAGAAGTGGCTGCTGTACTATCAGACCAATATACGTGAGCCAATCAGTGAAGATCCGAAAAGCTAATCTCCGTGACTACGATGCCGTTTGGGATATCTTTTCCGCTGTGATAAAAACTGGAGACACCTATGTATTTGACCCGGAAACACCTGTGGAAGACCTACAGAAGTTATGGTTTGCCGATTACATGGACACTTTTGTGGCAGAAGAGGACGGCAAAGTACTGGGCACCTATATCATCAAACCCAATCATCCCGGGCAAGGGAGTCACATCGCTAATGGCTCTTTCATGATCCACCCAAATGCACAAGGCAAGGGTATCGGAAAGCTCCTATGCGAGCATTCGTTGGAATACGCCAAAGAAGCAGGTTATCATGCGATCCAGTTCAACATAGTAGTCAGCACGAATCAAGCAGCGGTCGAACTTTGGAAGAAGTTTGGTTTCGAAATTATTGGAACCACCCCGAATGGTTTTCGGCACGCAGCACTTGGATTGGTAGATACCTATATTATGTATAGAAAACTCTAACTGAGGCGGCTTTACACTCCAATCTTCGGTATTTTTCTTTCTATTTATGTATTTTTTCTCAAAAATAGAAACATATACTCTATCATTGCCGTTAGTATTATCTCAAAAATAGAAACATATATGAAAGGGTATTTAGGAGAATTCGAAGAACTGGTCTTGCTTACCATCGCTAACCTAGGTGAGGAAGCCTACGGACTAGCCCTGATTAGAGATATCAACGAGCGAGCCAAAAGAAATCTAAGCATGGGTGCAATGCACTCTACGCTCACCAGATTAGAGGAAAAAGGATTCGTTACTTCTTATCTCGGTGAACCTACGAAAGCAAGAGGTGGCAGAAAAAAACGCTACTTCGAGTTGACCAGTCTGGCTAAATCGAGTCTGACTGAAATGAAGTCTCTTCGTGATCAATTATGGGCTAATTCTAAAATCAAATTATCAGTATGAATCGCCCTACAGACCCATCACCTCCACTTTGGATAAAGAAACTCTTCTTGTGGTGGGCAAAGAATGCTTATATCGAAGATCTCATTGGGGATCTGGACGAATATTATATCTATAACCTGGAAGAAAAAGGCAAACTCAAAGCGCAATACTTATACTTTAAGGATGTGCTGTCATTGATTTTATCCTATGCCCTAAGCAAACGAAAAAGATCAGCTTCCTACTCAAATTATTATCACTCAAACTCAATAGCAATGGTCAAAAATTATTTCAAAATAGCTTTTAGAAATTTCTCAAAACACAAATTTTTTACTTCAATCAATATTATTGGGCTAGCCCTAGGCATGTCCATCAGTTTACTGGTACTTTCCATCACTGTAGCGGTTTACAAATCGGATGATTTGCAAGCAAAAAAGGATCGAATCTATCAAATAAATACATTTATCGACGATGGAAAAAACACCAAAACTTTCGCTTCCACTTTTTACGCAGTAGGCGATCTCCTCAAAGAAAAACACCCCTTTATCGAAAGGGTTGTTAAAATTAAAAATGGATTCAATCCTGAAATCACGCATCAAGGCAGCAAAATGAATTTTCGTGGGTATTACTCCAATGAAGCATTTTTCGATGCGTTTAGTTTTCAAATGATCAGCGGAAACCCGCAAACCGCATTAGCCAAACCTTTCAGTATAGTACTTACAAAATCAGTGGCTGAGAAACTCTATAGAGACATTGACCCGATTGGTCAGGAAGTAGAAACAGAAATGGGTTCGTTCATAGTTACTGGTGTCATGGAAGACCTTAAGCAGACCCATTTACTCTTCGATGTACTTGCTTCCTATGATACTTTCGCTGAGCTTGAAACGACCACAAACCCTAAAAATGATTGGGGAAACTTCCGTGACAACTATGTCTATGTACTCCTAAAGCCAGAAACTACTCAAAATACCTTGACTGAATCTTTGACACAAACCGCTGAAATTGCTTCAGAATTCCAACCAGAGCATACAATTAAATTCGAGTCGGTAGTTCTACAGGATGTTGTACCACGTTGGAATACCAGCAATGAACTAGGCATTAGCTGGGATAAGGCCACATTAAGTTTTTTCATGTCCATCGGACTTCTTATTCTTCTCCCAGCAGTTTTCAATTATACTAATCTCTCTATTGCCAGAGCACTCAAACGAGGTAAGGAAATAGGTATTCGCAAGGTAGTTGGGGCTGAAAAAAGGCAGATTAAGCTGCAGTTTATCATAGAAACCGTAGTACTTTCTGTGATCTCCCTTCTTGCATCCTTTTTCATTTTTACTCACCTTCAAAGAGAATTTCTAGACCTTTTAAGAGCCTCAGCGGTGATGGATACGTCTATTGGCTTTACGCTAATTGGTACCTTCATCCTCTTTGCTGTGATCATTGGGATTCTTGCCGGCTTGTTCCCTGCCGCGTATTTTTCTAGGTTAAACCCAATTTATACACTTAAAGGAGGATCACTACACCAAACTGCGAACATCTCTCATATCAAGAAAGGACTTTTTGTATTCCAATTTTTCATGTCCCTTGTTTTCATAATTGGCGTCGGTGCGCTCACTAAAGAATACGTTTATGTACTAAATACTAACCATGGTTTCGAATCTGATAATACATTGGCTGTTGAATTTCATGATATGGACAAACAGCTTGCGATCAACGAACTAAGCAATCACCCAGATGTGAAATCCATTACCACAGCCTCAAACTTGCCTGGTGTTCCATTGCCAACAATGACAGAAGCAACACCAAACGGACAAGACACAATAGATGTTAAACAAATTTTTATTGGGGATAATTTCATTGAAAATCTAGATATTAAACTCGCTTGGGAAAATAGTAACAACCTCAATAGATCTACCAAAAACGAAGAACTGGTTGTTGTCAATGAAACTTTTATGAAATCCGCTGCTGTTTTCAACTTCGAAAAGGATTCACTGACCTTCACCTTGGAAGATGGCTCTAATTGCAAAATTGTTGGGGTTTTAGAGGATTTTAACTTCGAACCTTTAGATAAAATGATTCATCCTTTAGTGCTCAGACACTCCTTGGATGAAAGCAACTATGCTTTACTAATGTTAAATTCTTCGGACATCAAGAGCACCATTGAAGAGTTAGACGAAATCTGGATTAGCATAGATCAAAAAGCAAAGTTCGAATCTTCATTCCTGGATGATGAAATCGAACGGGCCTATTACTTCTTAACGGTACAAATCAAGTTTTTTACTTTTTTGAGCACATTTGCCATTAGTATATCATGTTTGGGCTTACTGGGCATGGTCTCCTATACCACTGAAAACAGAACCAAAGAAATAGCCATTCGAAAAATCATGGGAGCAAGTAGCAAAAACTTGTACTACCTACTCACCAAAGACTTCATAAAACTGATTCTGATTTCCTCAGCGATCGCAGTTCCATTTTCCTATCTTTTCTATGAAAAGCTCTTCTTATATTTCGTTCTGCCTTATGGGAATGGACTTGGAATCATAGAAGTGCTTTTGAGTATGGTATTTTTGTTCTTAGTGGGCTTTGCGACTATCTATTGGCAAACTTCAAAAGTAGCTCATTCAAATCCAGCAAAGAACCTTAGATATGAATGATAATTAGAACAGAGATGTGCTTTGACTAAAACTTTTCAAAGCACATCTCTTAAGCTTTCATCGCGATCAAACACACTCCTGGCAAAAGTGCATAGCGGAATGATGCTAATCTTTTTAACTCTGGCAAAATCAACAGCTTCTAAAACCAACTGCTTCCCTACCCCTTTACCTTTAAACTCGGGATTGACTTCTGTGTGATCAATAATTATTCTATCATCTCCTGCCCAGGAATATGACATCCGACCGGCTTCTTTTTCGTCCTCGATGGCTTTAAAGAATCCTTTGTTATCTCTATCAAACTGTTCAATATTCATAATCTCAATTTAAGTTTTTTCAGCGTTGAAAGCTCACTCAATAGTAGTCGTTGTGATTTATATGTCGTTGCCATATCTTTAGAGTCTATTCCATATGCTCATGAAAATTTTCAAACTCACTTTCCTTGCTTTATTATTTACCTCTTTGGTTGTAGTGGCTCAAGACAACCAAACGCAGTCTGAAGAAGTAGTAAAAGAAGAAATACAGCCGATTGCCATTCCAGAAGTCTCATCCCAGGCCGAAGCACTAGTCAAGCGAATAGAAAGTGAATACAAAGTGGCCATCGCTAAACCTACCATTTCTCTAGTCAAACAACAAGCAGATACGCTTCAAAAAGAACTAGACAACATCACCTCCATTACAAATCATATCATGGAGGAAAACCTGCCTTATCGATATGTAGAAGGCTTTGTTAAAAAATGGGATCGACTCATTGCAAGAGCGACCGTACCAGAAATGACCATCAAAGGACATACGGAAAGGATTGATGAGATTTTTCAAGAACTAGCAAAACAGGAAGTTCTCTGGGAAAAAACTAGAGAAGCCTATGCCGACAAAGAAGAAATTCCTGATGAGTTATTTGATCGGATTTTCTTTTCTGTCGATCAAATCAAGAGCCTGAAAAAAACTATGAGCGATAGCCTGCTTCTGGCGATCAATGTGCAAAACCAGATCTTAGATTTAAAACTCGATGCCAACAACTATGCGAACAATCTGGATGAAGTGCTCAAAACTCAGTTCAGCACATTATTGTCGGAACGCCATTTACCCATATGGAATTCCGTGTTTGATAGCACCGTTTATAACAGAACACTCGCCAACAATAAGCTCTGGATACCCATTGCCATGGAGGAATCAACAAGTTACATTCAACTCAATGCCTCCAAAATAGTAGTATTACTTGTCATTTTCATGGTCTTTTTAAGCATTATTTATTGGATGCGTAGTAAACTCACCGAACTCAAAGCCAAAGACCTCGCCGAACTACCTTTGGGAGAAAAAATACTCGACCGTCCAGTTGGAGCAGCCATGCTTTTTACCATGATGGCCAGCCTGATCATCCTGCAAAACAGACCGCTCTATTTGGATATAGTTATGAGTCTTCTTTTTCTTATTCCCTTCATGCTGGTGACAACAAACATCATCATAAAGAAACTGAAATGGACCATCATCTATCTTGCCTGCATGTTTATTTTGGTCGATAGCAGTCGGGTACTTATCCTTTCTGACTACAGCAATCGATTCCTGATGCTCATGATTTCAGGTGCCATGGCCTTTTACTTTTATTGGCTTTTAAAAAAAATCACACGAGAAGAAAGACAAGATGAGGCCAATGACATTTGGTATCGCGTATTGCTCTTCGTTTCACCACTGTTTTTATTGGGGATGCTCGTTTCTATTCTCTCCAACATTGTAGGGTACATTTATATATCTACATTAATCACAGAAGGTTTACTTACTTCTACCATTTTAGCCTTACTACTCGGTGCCTTTTATGTCAGTCTCAAAACTTTAGTACTTCTGTTTCTCAATACAAATGTTGCTCAGAAATCTAAAGTTTTGGAACGTTACAAGGACCAAACTTTTCGTACAATAAAAATTAGCTTGAAAATCTTCTATCTGGTCATTTGGTTCTATTATACAGCCAATGTCACCATGATTTTCAATCCTATTATTGAGCTATATTATGAGATTTGGAATTGGGGAGTCACTGTAGGAACTATTAGCATCTCCGTTGGTGGGGTGATCAGTTTTGGTATCATTCTTTTCATTTCCTGGCTGGTTGCCAATTTCACCAAAGTACTACTTCAGGTAGAATTTCTCGACCGCTTTAACTTGCCCAGGGGTGTTTCAATGGCTGTTGGTTCCCTTACCAATTATGCCGTTATGTTTCTTGGATTCTTCATGGCCTTAAGTAGTTTGGGATTTGATTTAGAAAATTTGGGACTGCTAGCTGGAGCACTCGGCGTAGGTATTGGGTTCGGCTTACAAAATATTGTAGGGAATTTTATTTCTGGATTGATACTCGTATTTGAGAGGCCGATCACCATAGGAGACATTGTAACAGTAGACACCATAGAAGGTGAAGTAACTGCGATAGGCATTCGTGCCAGTAATATTCGTCAATATGATGGTGCCGAATTGATCGTTCCCAACTCATCTCTCATCTCTAGCAACGTTATCAATTGGACACTATCTGATAAACGTAGAAGAATAAAACTAGTCATTCAAACCGACACTAAGGCTAATCCAGAAAATGTAATCGAGTGGATGGAAGAAGCCTTGGCAGAAATAGAAGGAGTGATGAAGCTTCCTATGTGCAAAGCCTATTTTGAGGGGGTAATAGAACAGTCTTATCAATTCTACATTCTCTATTGGGTGTCCAACGATATTTTAAGAGTGAAAAACGAGGTAAACATCCGAATCATCGAAAACCTCAAAAAACACAAAGTAACTGTTTCAGCTCAGCGAAAAGTAGAATTATTGGGCAAGTAAATAAGCATGCAGCATTGTAATTAACAATTGCTTTAAGTTTCGCATGATTCCTTGTAATTTGGCGGATTATTAACCCCACGTTATGCTCAGCAAAATCAAAATTCCTCACGTATTCGCTCTATTGACTATCATCATTCTAGTAGCGAGTATCTTTAGCTATATTATTACCTCAGGCAGCTATGAGCGAAAAGAAGTCCAAGTTGGGCAAATGACCCGAACTGTAGTAGTTCCTAATTCCTTTCGGGAAATCCCAAAGCATTATTCTTTCAAAGGCATATTCGTAGGAGATGAAGTGGAAGGCAAAGCCACGCCAGTCAGTTTTTTTGGTTTTTTGAAGGCCATTCCTAAAGGCCTTGAAGAAAGCGCGGATATCATCTTTTTTGTCTTTTTGATTGGCGGTGCCTTTGGCATGATCAAACGGACAGGAACCATCACGGCTGTCATTCAGGCGCTGATCAATAAATTTAGCAACTCTGGCACTGCCCTCACTGTGGTGCTCATGATAGCCATATCTGCAGCCGGCTCAACATTAGGTATGGGCGAAGAATTTATCCCACTGGTGCCCGTTTTCTTATATGTTTCTCACAAGCTAGGGTACGATAAATTGTATGGATTAGCACTGGTTTTTGTATCTGCTGAAATTGGATTCGCTTCTGCCACCACCAATCCATTCAATGTTCAAATCGCTCAAGGCATCGCAGAAGTACCACTGGGAAGTGGCATGGGATTTCGCTTGATTTTTTATGTAGTGATACTCATCGCAGCCATCATCTACATGCTGAGATATGGCAAAAAACTAAAAGAAGATTTTTCTAATTCTTACCTCGAACCTGACAACGTCTATAAAGAGGATGACTCCTTAGCTCAGTTTGATCTCACCAGCAAACACATACAGATCGTGGTAGTGAGTGCCATTCTTTTTGTAAGTATCCTATGGGCCGTACAAACTCAAGGCTGGTGGATGGCAGAAATGGGTGCAGGTTTTTTACTTATCGGTATGGTTGCAGCCATCATTGGCAGACTATCTCTGAATGAAGCGACAAAGGCATTTATTCTTGGCATGGAAGAAATGTTAGTAGGCGCTCTGGTTATTGGTTTTGCCAAGGGCATTCAAGTTGCTCTGGTGGAGGGACAAATCATGGATTCGGTTATTTATTACTCCTCCAGTACTTTGCAGTACCTTCCAAAGATTGTTGCCGCAGAAGGCATGCTCATTTTTCAAACGATACTCAATTTCTTCATTCCATCAGGTTCAGGCCAGGCAGCCACTACTATTCCCATCATGGTGCCATTAGCAGACTTGCTTGGCATTACTCGAAATACCGCGATTTTCGCCTTCACTTGTGGGGATGGCTTCGCCAATTCCATCATACCTACTTCTGGTATATTGATGGCTATGCTTGGCATAGCAGGCATTCCTTATAAGGATTGGTTGAAATTTATATTACCACTGTTTGGTTGGCTTATGGCTATTTCTGCCATATTCCTAGCCATAGCGGTATGGATTGAATATTAATCGGTCGCCGTATCCATTTCTATTTCCATACCTCTTGTGAAGCTAATAAGTATATTGACCCTCAAAATATTGAATAAGTAATATAAGTTAATATCATTTGTATGATTGATTTATGAACTTTTTCACTTTTCAAAACTCAGGACTGAAAACGAGGAAATCCATTACTTAATTCAATAATTAAATTTTCAACATCGTCCTCTAGCTCAGTAAAGCTATCATAAGTCTTGCCTTGAATATTTTCACGATGTTTGGTAAGAATATCATTTAACTCAGTTTCATTAATGTGATCATTGTCATCAATGCTGTAATAAAACTCACTATGCACAACGTAACCAGATTTTAATGCAATATTCAAAACCCTAATGATTTTTGATATCAAAGCATTTTCAATTATTAAGCCTTGATTTCTTGACACCCTATTTCCTTTGTTATTAGGTTCAATAAGACTATTAATTTTAGCAATAGCTGTTAATACTCCATCTCTGATGTAATTAACTATTGTAACATTAACGTTCTCAATTTGTGTCAAACATTGATCAAAAAGATTCCTATTCGCCTGAATCCTTGCACTTTCTGTAGTATGAGAATACCTTTCAAGAATTTCATCTGAAAATGGAAAAAACGGATCCTCCTTTAAATCTCGATACCTTTCAATTATTTTGAGATCATTTTTCATTACATATCCCTTTTAATAGTAACTACGTCAATTATTTTTTGTAATGCTTTAAATTTTTCATCTTCATTCACATCCATAATCTCATTCACATTTTGAATCATGTCTTCAACTTCATCTGAAGATTTAACAATTATATGTGTAATATCTTCCAGGTTAAAGAACACTTTATCAAAATCTGGCCGCTGATGATATCTTGAGTTTAATTTTTCGACTTCCTCTTTGGCATTATCAGTTTCCAAAACCTGCCTTGGCGCTTTGTCTGCTGGTGTCAAATATCTCCACTCTCTCGCTTCATAGTATATTTTATGTTCGCTATGGAAAGGTTTGGTAAAATATGATTGCTCTTTCAAATGTATCAGCAACTCTTCTTTTAAAAGTTCAAATTCTAAAACAAAATTTGGAGACTTTTCACTCAAATTTTCACGAACAAGTAGCCCACTCAATTTTTCTATTCCTCGTAAGCTCTCTCTATGATTAAAAGCATAGAGAGAATCTATATTCCTATACAATAAAGGATTAACTTGATACTTTTGAACAATTTTGTCTTTCCTTAAGCCAATACCATAACTACCATATCTTCCATGTTTTTCAAATTCGCTTTCGTCATAATCATAGCTGAAATATGTCGTCAAAGGAATATCACAAAAACAAACCATAGGTAGAGCAACAAATCTTGTTTGATCATCTAAGTCTTCAATGTTTTCCTCACAATAGCTTGTCCACAAGCTTCTTGATTTAATTATTGAAATTAGCTTGTCTAAGCTTTTTGTAAAATGAAATAAACTACTTGCAACCATAAAATATCACATTTCGATAAGTCTATTTTTGTGCAGTCTCCATTTCAATCTCGATTCCACCTGTAAAAGAAGCAATCAGATTGTAAACAACGCAACCAATGGCAGTAAAGATAAATCCTATCAGCCCATACATAAGCGGAATGAATAGTAAGGCTACCGGACCGAATTCTGAGAACTCAGGAAAAAACTCATCAGTAAACATAGTTCCAATGAGAGCGAATGGCAGAAAAACAACAAAGGATACTATAGCATAAATAATTGCTGCTACTTTAGCTGTCTGCAACACTCCAAATTTTTTAACTCTTATCATTTTACTTATTTCATTTAGAAATTCTATTCTTTTTTGAGGTCAAGATATAAACAAGCCTTAGTTTATACTCGTAAGTTTTGGAAAAAATTACAGTTTACTCGTTTTCATATCAGAGAATACCCTGTGACAATTATATTTGTGAATTATTAAGAATCTATTCAGTATGAGGCTCGGAACTTTAGCAAGAAAAATAAGCATTACCCCATCCAAGCTGACTGCCTTTTTGGAGTCACAAAACATAGACCTATCTAGTGGAACCAACACTAAGCTGAACGAAGAAGAAATTGAATTGGTACTGGACCATTACAAGGCTGCTTTAGAAGAAGAAAAGCCAGAGCCGGAAGTAGAAGTGGTTGCCGAAGTAGAAGAAGAAAGCCCGGCATTAGAACAAGAGCTGATAGAAGAAAACACTTCTGAAATTGAAGAGACCGAAACTGAGATTCTTGAAGAAGAAGAAAAGGAATCCAAAGAAGAAGAAAAGAAAAAAGAAGAACCAAGAATATCTGAGTCTTTTGTAGAAATTGCTTTGCCTCATGAACTAGAAGATGCTCCAGTTGATTTAGAAGCAACCAAACATGAGCCTATAGAGGAAGATATTATTCAGGAATCTGAGTCTCAAGAAGATGGACCTGAAGAAGTCGAATATGTTCCTCAGGTTCCAGAAGATTTGGATCCTGATATTGAATCTTATGTAGAGCGTCTGGCTTATGACGAAAACATAGAGGTAATCAAACCCGCCAAGGTTAAACTACAAGGATTAACTGTAAAAGGAAAAATCGACCTTCCGGAACCCAAAGTGGAAACTGAGAAAACTGAAGAGCCTAAAAAAGAAGAAAAGAAGGCATACGATCCCGATGAGATTATAACCACCACTGGACCTAGAAGAGACAGAAAAAGAAAGCCTAAAAATTATAAGGGCAAGAAATTCAACAAGGATTACAATCCATTAGAAGCTGCTCGCAAGAAAAAAGAATGGGAGGAGAAAAAGAGAAAAGAACAAGAAGAGCGTCGAAAGAAAAAAGCGAAGGCCAAGCATTACAAGAAGAATGTGAAACCTGCTTCAGCTACACCTACTGCTAAAAAGAAACCTAAAAAAGTTACTGCAAAAAAGAAGCAGCTACAAGAACAACAAACAGGAAATATGCTCCAACGATTCTGGCGATGGATGAATACATAAGGTCCTAATCGCGTTCTAAAAAATCTTAATACGCTTCAGTAATCGTAATACTTCTGAGACCCAATTTATCAGACTTCGTAGAGTTGGTAATTACCGTTGCAGCATAGCGCAACCCTTCGATATCAAACTTAAAAAGTATGCCCTCTTCCTCCTTAGCATTAGTCGAAATAGAGGTGTTGATATAGGTTGCTCCGTTGGCTTTGATAATATTTCTAAAGTCAATCTCTAATGTTCCAGAACTATTTTGCCCACCGAAACCAAGACCTAACTCCTGCCATTTTCTTGGTAATTGATTGCCAGCAGCCGCATCAAAGAACACTTTATTCACTACTTCATTTTGACTAGAAAGTACAGAGAAATTTCCGGCGATATCATATTGCTCGCATCTCTCCGTGCCATTATTTTCTTTCACTTGTTTGATACAAGTGCCTCGGTCTTCAATCTCTTCATTGGTTGTTTGCCCTATGACTATTCCAAATGGAAGTTGAGTTAAACTTGATTGAGCCGAAAGTACACTCACCGAACATGCAGCGAACAGCGTACAAACACAAATTCTGTAGATCTTATTCATATATCCAATTTATCAAAAAATTGGCCCTTTATCAAGTGAGTCAATTAGCGAATGTTGCCAAAATACGCTAATCAACTAATTATGATTGATTGCCTCACCTATTGATCACAAAATTTCGTAACTTTTAGTAACAACAAATGCTTCTAATGATATGAAGGCAACATCCCCAAACGAAGCAGTTATCTTTTTTGCCGGTGATTCCGGTGACGGCATACAACTTACTGGAGGTCAGTTTTCAGAAACTGTTGAGATTTTTGGCAACGACATCAGTACGTTTCCCAATTTCCCGGCCGAGATAAGAGCGCCAAAAGGAACGCTTTTTGGCGTATCCGGTTTTCAGTTAAAATTAGGAAGCGTTAAGGTTTTTACACCCGGAGATCAATACGATGTATTGGTAGCCATGAATGCCGCTTCGCTCAAAACCAATTTGCACCAACTGAAAAAAGGAGGAGTGATTATCGCCAACACTTCAGGTTTTGATAAAAAGAATCTGACCTTGGCCAAATATGAAAATGGTGTAAATCCTTTAGAAGACCATTCTCTCGATAATTATGACGTGCATGATTTTGATGTCACTAAAATGACTCAAGATTCATTGGTAGACACTGGCATGGACAGAAAAGAAATCGAACGATGCAAAAACATGTTTGTACTAGGATTTGTTTATTGGATGTTCAATCAGGATCTTAAATACACGATTACATTTCTAACCGAAAAATTCAAATCAAAACCCGAACTAGCAGATGCCAATATCAAAGTGCTAAAAGCTGGTTTCAACTTTGCCGACACCAGTGAGACCTTTACTTCCAGATTTAGTATCAAACCAGCCAAATTACCGAAAGGACATTATAGAAATGTAAACGGCAACCAAGCTGTTGCGCTTGCCCTCGTGGCCGCTTCCAAAAAATCTGGATTGGAGTTATTTTATGGCAGTTACCCGATTACACCGGCATCGAACATTTTACATCAACTGTCGAGATACAAAAATTATGGTGTGAAAACTTACCAAGCGGAAGATGAAATTGCTGCCGTTTGTTCAGCCATCGGCGCATCATTTGCCGGCAACCTGGGAGCTACAGCTTCTTCAGGTCCGGGTATTGCACTAAAAGGCGAGGCCATGGGGTTGGCTATGATTTTGGAATTGCCATTGGTGATAGTCAATGTCCAAAGAGGTGGGCCATCTACTGGGCTTCCTACCAAAACCGAACAAGCCGATCTCTTACAAGCACTCTATGGCAGAAATGGTGAGGCACCCATTCCAATATTTGCTCCCTCCACCCCAAAAGATTGTTTTGATATGACTTTCATGGCTTGTAAAATAGCCCTCGAGCATATGACACCTGTAATGCTTCTTACGGATGGGTACATTGCTAATGGCTCTGAACCCTGGCAGTATCCCGAAAGCAAAGACCTGGCTGACATTAAGCCACCGCTTATTAAAAAGAATCAAAAAGACGACCACTTTCTACCCTACCAACGAGATGAAAATTTGGTAAGGAAATGGGCAATTCCTGGTATAGCAGGATACGAGCATCGTATCGGCGGACTCGAAAAGGAGATGGATACGGGTAATGTGAGCTATGACCCTGACAACCATGAACAAATGATTAAGATCAGGGCAGAGAAAGTAGAAAAGGTGGCTAGTGTATTTCCTGAACAGACTTACGCCCAAGGAAGTGAAAAGTCCAAACTACTCGTCATCGGCTGGGGATCTACCTATGGTGCCATTGAATCAGCGATTATTGATTTGGGAGAGGAAGGGTATGATATAGCCCATATTCATCTGAGAATGATTCACCCTCTCCCGTCCAATTTAGGTGAAATCCTAAGACATTTTGAGCAAATCATAGTTCCTGAAATGAACAATGGACAACTTGTTATGGTCCTCAGAAACAAGTTTCTGCTGCCATTAAAAAGTGTGACTAAAATCAAGGGCGTTCCCTTTACAGTTCAAGAAATAAAAGAAGCCATCTTAAACCAATTGAGTCATGGATAAAGTAGCAGAACCAAAAAACTATACGGCTAAAGACTTTGCCTCTGATCAAGAAGTCAGGTGGTGTCCGGGTTGTGGAGACTATAGCATTCTGAATCAAGTAAAGAAGATCTTACCTGAAATTGGTGTGGCTAAAGAGAACATTGTTTTCATTTCTGGCATTGGTTGCTCCTCGCGTTTCCCCTACTATACCGAAACCTATGGCATGCACAGTATTCATGGTAGAGCAACGGCGATAGCCAGTGGACTCAAAGCAGCCAATCCAAAACTAGATGTTTGGATTATTACCGGTGACGGCGATGCATTGTCCATCGGTGGCAATCATCTGATTCACCTTTTAAGGAGGAATTTCAATGTGAATATTTTGCTTTTCAATAACGAGATTTATGGTTTGACCAAAGGCCAATATTCTCCTACTTCTCCTATTGGTAAGATTTCAGCTTCTACTCCTCAAGGGTCACTGGATTACCCCTTCAATCCACTGATGTTGGCGTTAGGTGCGGAAGGTACTTTCGTCGCCAGGTCTATTGACACTAACCCTACCCACTTACGTGAAACTTTGCTTCAAGCGCACAATCATCATGGCGCTAGCTTTGTTGAGATTTATCAAAACTGCAATGTATTTAATGACGGTTGTTTTGCTCCCTTCTCAGACAAAGGGGTAAAAGACGATCATGTGGTGATGCTGGAGGAAGGTAAACCTTTGGTTTTTGGTGCTGACTCCGACAAAGGAGTTACACTAGATGGTTTCAAACCCAAAATTATTGAATTATCCAATGGTCACACTCCAGAAGAATGCTGGATACACGATCCTACAGATCGAATAAAGGCTACTATACTCACTCAATTTTTCGAATATAGTGCTGAACCAGGCGTGCTGCCTCGACCATTCGGGTTGTTTTACAAAGAAGATAGATACAGCTACGAAGATCATATGGAAGACCAACTGAAACAATCGGATGAAAAAAATGGGAAAGGTGATTTGGACGAATTGCTCTCGGGTCCTAACCCTTGGCAAGTAGCCTAGCGCATCTTCGGATTAATCTTTTTTCGGTCTTATATTTGTACACAGCCCAAGAGTACAATTAAATTTCTGTTTCAATCACCAGGAAAGAATGACCAAAAAGTTAGCACTTCTCAACCTATTCCTATTCCTATCTCAATTACTCTCGGCACAAGATGTTGCTTCGCTGTCTATTAGTGAAAAATTTGTAGAGGCTAAAGTGGGAGATGAAATCAGTGTACAGGTTGAGCAAAAAGGCCAAGGCAGTATCGTCATGAAAAATGCGCCAAATGATGCCTCGCTCGCTGAAGATGGTACTTTTTCCTGGGTGATTCCTGAAAGTGCCGAGGATTCAAAAATTACTGTAGAGTTCTTTTTGATAGACAGTGCCAAACTTATCGACATTGAATCCATTTTCATCAAGGTGCTGGCTGACTATGATCCTCCCAAGTTTTTCATTCATTCAAACCATGAATTAACGAATGGTTTTTATCAGCTTCATCCCGGGCAAACGATTGAACTCTCTGTGTTGGGATATGCTTCTCAAGACTCCTCCAAAGTTGAGCTTAGTCATTTTTTCAATGACAATACTGGAGAATTCCATATCGGAAATGGTAAAGTAGAAATTATTCACAATCAACTTACTTTCAAATGGACACCACTAGACATCCATCTGGATCAAAAATATTTTAGTTTGACTGTGAATGCCCATGACACACAGGGCCAAAGTTCACAACATATATTCCTTTTCATCATCAATAGAAAAAATGAGTCTCCATATTTTAAGTTTCCCGTCCTTGATGAATATCTTCTTCATGCTAATGAAGCCTTAGAAGTAGACCTGTCTGTAGTAGATCCAGATCAGGACTCGCTGGTTTACAAAATGGACATCCCTACTTCCATTGGCAATCCAAAACTTACCAATGGGAAGTTTTACTGGAAACTGAATCCCTATCAAATTGAGCAGTTGAAGAAGTTATTTCCTATTGAGGTTTATGTAGAAGTCAGTGAGCAAGGAAATGAAAACCCAATCTCTATCAATAAGACATTCCTGATCAAGCGGAGTGTCATGAACCAACCGCCAAAAATTCTGAATCTTCAAAACGAAGCGGTTTATGAGGGGCTTCCCTTTCATCGAACGATCTTCATCCAAGATGCCAATGATGATTTTGAAGACTTGAAATTTGATATCATCGGTGCTCCGGAGGGAATGACATGGGAAGCAAAAAACAACGCAGTGGAATTAAACTGGACGCCCAGTTATGACATTATAGGAATCGAACTAAAACCCAAAAAATTTGACATGCTCATGGTGGCTGAAGACCCAGATGGTTCTATCGACCAACGGGCTTTTACACTTACGGTTCATCATAGAGAGAATACGGAGATCACATACCAAAGCTACCTCAACTACAGAGACGAAGCGATTTTCCTTATAGACCATTTGAATGAAATGCATGCCGACCTTGAGCAAAGGGAAGGAAGTGTAAAAAACCTCAAAAGAGGTCTGTCCGTCATGACGATGCTATTTGCCACTTACACCGCAGCCGGAAATGTTTTTACAGAAGGCTCCGCTGCTCATAAAGCAGTACCCTATATCGGGATTATGGCGGCTATTGCTGGTGGTATCAATGCTTTTGGTTTCAATGATTTGAGCAGATATGGGTCATTGAGAAGTCAGACCTTCATATTGCAGCAAAAGCTCATCTATGTGCTGGCTATCCTGCGAGATTACCACATCGATGGACCCAACAGCCCCAATCTGGAAAATGCAGAATTTAGAGACCAGCTGGCCAACTATGAAAACTGGATGGTTCAGGACAAACTCAATTTCAAGAGCTATTACAACAGTTATAAAAGTCTGAATTACATCCAAAAAAGAACCAAGAAACAAGTTCGCAAAGCGCAAGCCCTTGGCAAAAAACCTGAAGGTTTACTGTTTATAGATTTGACTGAGTTTTAGACACCAATAGTCTATCCTCTCTCACATGCTGAACCCAGAAAACCTGTTAGATTTGTAATAGACATATCATGGATAACACACATTATGTTAGCCACTTGTTAGTGAGAATTGAAAATGGAGATTGACACATTATCATGTATTTTTTTGATCACTTAGGAGTTTTTTATTACTGGATGTATTTGAACATAGCAAATAGAATAAGGAACAAATCCGTTCCAACAATTTCTGAAATAATAAAAGGAGATGGTAAGTATGAGAAAGGAGACATTGTTGATCAACAAGCCTACGGATTAAATTTCAAAATACTTGGAGTGGTTGTGACTCTAATTATCATCAAACTTATAATGTACTCTGGTATATAAGATGAGTGATCAGCTTAAGAACATCATTCTAGCTATTGGATTGGCTATCTGTTTCACTTGGTTAACTCTGTACGCTACTGATGCACTTAACCTCCAATTTGATCCTGACAACTACTCAACGCACACCCGAATTTTAAGAATGAACCCGAAGGTTGAATATGGAAAGTTCGGGAACGAAATGATTGTGATAGATGATCAAGATCCACTCATTGTCCCAACCACCAATTTCTTTCTCAAAAGCAATGGTATTTCAACCAGCGAATTCTTGGAAGAAGTTCATATTGGTGATACCGTAACATACTCCATTGAAAATGAATCAGTGTTTTTCAGCAATCCTAACCAGGTTCAGGCTTTGAGCATTGGAACTAAGACATACTTGGCACTTGAACACCTTGAGTACAAGAACTCGATTGGTTTTCGAATACTCAAATATTCTGTTGCCATCCTAATGTTCGCTGGAATCCTGTATAACGCAGTATTAATGATTCGAACATAAAAGTCTCTCTAACATGGCGTGATAGTGCATGTGCGAACTGAGCATTTGGCCAGCCTCGGCGGAACGAACCCGTGCATCTGCCGGCGGAAATCACTTCTCTGCTTATAGCGATATCAGTTCGTCGCATCGGAAGATCGGCAGAACGTGGCTCTTACCGAATCGCTAGCAGGTTCGGCAGATTTTCACTACTTTGGCTCTTTTATCAAACGACACGCACACGCACCATACGCAGGCGTTGACATGCATAATAAAATCAACAAAATGAAAAGACTAATTATCTTTATGTCACTTTTATATGCATGCTCTCTGAATGCACAAAATAAATCAATCTTAAAATCCAAGGATAATATATTTAGATTGAGGCCCATAAATCCTGCCTTACCAATTGATACGCTAATACACGAATCAAATAATGGAGTTTTTAAAATCACCCCTTCAGGGTTACTCACCTTCCCTTCTGGGATAAGTTATCAGTTGAAAATAGAAAAAAACCTCATAGTAGAACAAGCCAGCATCTACCAAACTAAAGGTTTCACCTATGTGTTTCACGATGAGACAAATTTAATGGAAGGTGGTTTTTGGTTAGTCAAAATTGACAATTCAAATATGCAACAGATTTATAAAGAATACATAGTCTCTGTTTCATCCGGTCCAATAATTAAAGATAATTACACCTACATCACATTTTCTACTCATGCAAAGAAAATAGACTTAGAGACGGGTAAGAATGTTTGGTACCATCAAGATGTTAGAAATGGAAATGTTGATATTAAGATAGACTTGGATACCATAATATTTGATAATTCTGTTGTTAAATTCATCTCAAGAAAAAGTCACAGTATACTACAAAACGACACTATTGTTATTGATGACAAAATAGGAAAAATAATCAAAACGTCGTTTTAAAAAACACATGCTAACATTTGATTTGAGATGCATGGCAGCATAGCGATATTAGAGAGTTCGGTGGTTTTTACAAGCCCCGCCGATTCTGTTCTACGCCTCATGAGAAATCAAAAATGTATGAACAGAATCACAGGTTCAGCTATCTTTCTGCTTTAATCAAGCTGTGAGGTCACATCGTCCTACACAGGCGATGTAAAGAGATTTTTTATTTTGGTTAACCTCTTTAACTCTATATTTGGCATATGAACTTGCCTCGTTACAATTTATCATCTGATACTCATTTAACAACTTTCGAATTTATTAGTGAAGGACCAAAAGGGAAAATTGTCAAACTTGTACAATATTCTCCAACCAATCTGAAGAACGTCTTCAACTTGGCATTTGGAGATAAAAATGGAGAAACAGGCCAAATCGATGATCAAACGATTTCGAACAACGGTGATAGCGAAAAGATTCTTGCAACTGTGGTAAGTACTATTTATGCATTTACAGATCAACACCCTAAGGCAAATATCTATGCAACTGGAAGTACAGAAAGCCGAACTAGGCTGTATAGAATTGGAATTACAAAATACATTGAAGAAATTTCACAGGACTTTCATGTCTATGGTGAACTCAACAAGGGCTGGGAAAAATTCGTTAAGGATAGAGATTATCTCGGTTTTTTAGTCTATAGAAAATAAGCTTAACTTTACATTATGAGCGCGAAGAATATTTCTAAGAAGAATGTACCAGTTGTTCGAATCAACAAAAAGCTTGATTCTATAGCTTCAGTGGTTCTATTTCCAGAAAAGGTGGCAAAGGCTAATGATATGCTAAGAAAAACAGGATTGCCCCAGTTGTCTAAATAGGTCAACTGAAAAATACATCTAATATCATACATCAATTCAAGCTACTGGCTGCTATAGGACAGTTTTGAACTTGCTCCAGCCCCGCTGAATCCCAGATTCAGCTATATTTCATCCGAAACTTAACTACATAACGCACGAATGATGTATCGGCATTATCACTAAAAAGTTATCAAACCAAGTCATTTGATTAAGATGGTATTATCGTGATAATTCTATTTCAATTTTATGTAAACGACAAACACCAGGCAAAAGGAAATGCTAAAAAATGTTAAATGCAGAATCTCACCTTTTGGCCTATCCCAGGGATGTCTATATTTGTTTGATTTGAAAATTCTCTTATATGGTTTGGAGCGGTGAGATCGGCAGCTTAGAATTATTCTTTATTATACTTTTTGGCTTCTTTTATGTGCTGTACATATTTAGAACAGTAAGAGCGGCAAAAGCATTGGGCACCAGCTATCGTCGTGTATTCTATAAGGTTACTTTAAGGGCAGCGTATTTCGCTTTATTTCTGGTCGCACTCTTAGGGCCATCATTTGGAGAATCTACCAAAGAGATCAAGTCCATCGGCAAGGATATATTTATAGCCATAGATCTGTCCGAGTCTATGAATGCATTCGATATCCAACCTACCCGCCTTGAAAAAATTAAGTTTGAATTAAAAGAAATCGTTGATGCCTTTTCTTCCGACCGCATAGGACTCATCATGTTTTCAAATGAAGCCTACGTACAATGCCCGCTGACCTATGACAAAAGTGCGTTGAACTTATTTATAGAAACGCTAAATACCAATCTGGTTCCAAACACAGGCACTGACTTCGGCCCACCGCTCAAAATGGCCCTCGACAAGATTTCAGTTGACAAGGAAACAGTCACCAGACAAAAGTCAAAAATTATTATCCTGATCAGTGATGGAGAAGATTTTGGTGAAAACACAGCGAGTATCGCAAAATCAATAGAGAAAGAAGGAATAAAATTATTCACCCTTGGTATAGGAACCGCCAAAGGAAGTAAAATAATGACGCAACGAGGATTCAAAAAAGACAATAAAGGGCAGGATGTTCTTTCTAAATTGAACCCGGTGTCTTTAAAGAAAATTGCCTCGGCTACCAGCGGCAAATATTTTGAGATCAATGCCACACAAAATGATGTAGAAAAGTTAATCAATACCATCGGCGATATCGAAGGAGAATTGCGTGATAGTAAAACGATGGACGTCTCTGCCAACAAGTACTATTACTTCCTGGCACTTGCGCTGGTTTTAGTCTGTATAGATGCTGTAATAAAAGTAAGAACTGTTAATATATGAAGTTACTTAGCACGATATTGATTCTTACGGTATGCTTCCAAGCTTCGGCCAATGACATCTCAAAAATCAACGAGCTGAAGAAAAATGCCGAAATCGCATTTAAACACCAGCAGTATGAGGTCGCTGTCTCCAATTACTCCTTTCTTATTGATACTCTACAAGTATTCGATGAAGAGTCAATCATGAATCTGGGTCATGCTTATTTTCAGCTCAACCAAAAAGATCAGGCGCAGGCCCAATATCAGAAACTTGTATTGTCTAAAAATGAACAACTCAAGTCAGTAGCCTATCAGCAACTCGGCGCTATGTCGAACGATCCTAAAACGCTCGAAAAAGCCATGTCTTATTTCAAAGAATCCATCAAGTCGGACCCGAGTAACCTGGATGCTCGATACAACTATGAACTGGTAAAAAAGAAATTGAAAGACCAGCAGGAACAGAATCAGAATCAGGAGAATCAGGACCAGAATAACGAAAATCAGGAAAACCAGGACGAAGAGAAAAAAGATCAAGACCAGCAGGAAAACGAAGACCAGCAAGAAGGCGATCAAAATCAGGATCAGAAGAATCAAAATTCAGAAGATCAAGAGCAACAAGATCAAGAAAATCAGGATCAACAGGACCAACAGGACCAGGAAAACCAAGACGATCAGCAGTCAAAAGATGGTGAGGAGAACGAAAAGGAAGGCGACCAACAAGAGCAACAGCAACCTCAGGATGGAGAAGAAAGTGAGGACAAAAGTGAAAAGCAGGACCAGCAGCAGCCAAGCCCATCCGACAAAATGCAAGAAATGAATATCTCAGAGGAAAAGGCCAAGATGATTCTCGAGGCCCTTAAAAACAGTGAAATTCAGTACATTCAGCAAAATCGACGAAAGCCAACTAAACGCAAAGACAGCGACAAGCCGGATTGGTAAATCTATAAATTACTGAACCACCAATAACGATTGATCCTGAATCACAGAGCCATCTTTCATATGAGCTGTCACTAATATCTGATAATTGGTACTTAGATCAGAAGTCTTTAGGTCGATCCAGAAAGAGCCTTTGTTCTTATCCACTTTTGCATTCCAATACAATTGATGCCTAAAATCTGGCGCATACTCATTATCCACATTCTTCTTATTCAAGTTTTGGCAACGCTGTAGAATAGGCAAATTATTATATGCATCCTTTAGGGGATTTTCAACACCTTCCTTAAGGTAAAAGGAAACAGAGCCATTCAAACTGAAATTTCCTAAATGTCCATTGGCTGCATAAGAATTTCTTACTTCAACTCTAGAAATATCCTTAGGATTTAGATTTAGAATCGTTCGCTTATCATAGATCGGAAGATCATTTAGAAAAATCAGAGGTGAACCGCGATATTTATACGTACTCATGTAACGATACATAGTTAATTCTGGCTCATCACCTTTACTCTTTACCACTGAAACATACTTCACTACATAGTTTATCATGTCCACCATAGTATTTGGCACATCGTAATCATCCATGTTATAAGTGAAATCAGGCTCTGGCAGAGAAGCTTTTTGCTTCTCATTATTTTGAAACGAAAGCATAATGTTTCGTTGTGTATCATACTCCTTAATATAGGCTACCTCGCGATCCGACAAGCGCAATACGGTACTCATTGGAGGGTATCTAAATTCTACGCTTTCTTTGAAGTTGGCCTGCTCAATAGGCTGAAGATAGGTAGTAAAGTGATATGGGAAAATTTGAGAGTTTTTACCAGCTACACGCTCGAAATCATGAATTCCTGTAATGCTTTCACATCGGATATCTAGTGCTTTCATGGTAGTCAAATTCAAGACTGACAATTCATCGAAAGGAAACCCCTCCCTATAACTCAACACGCCATGAAACTGTTTGGCATTTAATCTTTCGATATTTTCACTTTTTTGAAGATCAGCTCCAAAGAATATCAAATAAGAGTCAAAATCACGGTCATCAACTAATTGTAAGTCCAAGCCCACTTGATCGAAATAAAATTCTTCATAAAAATTTCTTTGCTGAGCATAATTCTTATCAATAATGGATACATCCAAATAGTCTATTTGCTCCGAATTGTCGTCGATGACATATTCCACTTCTTCATTGTTTGATGCGACGATTGTGTTGAGATATAGATTTTCCTCAACTGCCGGAACATGAAAATAAGTGAATGGGCTGACTTCTGTATTTTGATAATTAAAACCGATTTGTTGAATGCCATATTCTAATTGTCTTGCCGGCAGCATGATATCTAAAGTATCTGCATTTTCTACAAAAACAGATTTGACGGCGGTTGTACCATTGAGCAAAACTTCAATCGGCTCTGTCCCTTGGCTTTCTCGCTTCAATTTGATTAAAATGGATTCATTTTTACGCTGGATATCCACAGCCAATGCTGCTCTTCCAGGAACTAAATCAATAGTCTTTTTACCGAAACGTATTTTATACAAACTATCTGTTGGGTTTAATTCAAAACCTACTATTCCATTCGCATCAGTATCTAGGTATTGCACCAAAGAATCCAAACTATTGACAAGGGTGCCTTTGGATTGAATTCCTGCTCCTGAGGAATCAACTAGCCGTGCAACCACTTGATTATTCTGCCCTTGATGTAATGCCCCTCCTTTGTATTTCACCTGAATATCGCTTGCTTCTTGAACAGCGTTCTCCTCAAGCTCCAATGCGTAGACCTGAATATTTTTAACCGCTTGGGTAGCTCCTTTGCTATTACAAATTATTCTATAAACACCTGACTCCAAACTATCCGACAACGAAAAAAAATACTTCGCTTCTGGATTTTCCAACGAGCTTTTCGTTTGTACAATTTGACCATTGGGTGCAACTAAGTCCGTAAATAGCGGAGCCTCGTCTTCATCGACTTTCTCTTCTCCAAATCTTGTCACCTTGTACATGACTTGTTCCCCTACTACGAATTTGTCTTTGTTGGTACTTATATACAGTGCGTCTTGGGCCAGTACATCTGTCAACGAAATACAAAGAGTTAATAATATTACAAATAGCTTATACATTACTTATTTTCATTAAGGGTTTTTTCTGAAGTAAATAGGGTCCCACCAGTCAGGCATACTTGATTGGACAGGACTATCATCGTATGCCAATACTCTGCAATCAAAACACCACGGGGCAAAAGGAGGACCAAATGAACAACGTTCATCATTTATCCACCCACCATAATTACTGATTTCACTTTCATCAAAATACCACCTACCAAATGTCTCATTTACCACACCAAAGTATCCAAATACGTTAGTATCATCGGATGATAGATTTGACTCAATATTATAGGGTGGCGTCGCAAATAATTCGCTTTGATTTAGTTGCTTTTCTACTTCCTTCCAAAAGGTATAATATTTGGAGTTCATGACTGTCTGGCGAATTAGCACAGAATAGCCATGATTGAGTCTTGAGCCCTTAGTTTTTAAAAAAAAGAGCTCGTTTGCAATCCCGCCTTCGTAATCTTCAAGCAATTGATATTCTTGAAAAAAATATTTTGAAGTAGCCCAGCAATATTTGATCGGACTGTTATCTGCGGCTAGTGCAGCATTGTATATCCAGGTAATCTCCAAATCCCACTTATAGTAAACAGGTTCTGATAATTCATTAGCCAATGTAGTAACGTAAAAACTGATGCCTTCTTGCTCTGCAATACTGACTTCTTCGCGAATATTTTCATAATCGAGTTTTGTCCCTTCAACAAGAGAAAAAGAACCCATGTCCATCCCTTTTTCCAATGTTTGTATCTCGGATGTTATCTTTTTTCCGTCAGCTAAAGTAATTTCTAGATGATAGCCGTGAGCTTCATCGGCCTTAAAATCTTCATAAAACAAGCCATACTCTCCGTTTTCTATTTCAGCGTAGTCATATACTACTCCATCGTCTTGATGGAGTTCGATTTTTGCTCCCAATACTGGCTCATTCCGAACATTATCTAACTCACCTACATTCGATAATTTGAGTGTGAAATATCGAGCAGGAAGTGGTAATGGAATGAGGTCGTTATAAGACTGGTTGGTAATAAATCCTTCTACAACGATTCCCTCTCCGGCAGAAACGCCATCGAATTCAAAATCCTCAATACAAGAACCAAGAGTTAAGAAAATCAATATCGAAATGGTTAGCTGGAATCTATTCATCGTAGATCAATTATTTAGGCGAATAGCGACTATCCCACCAAATTGGTGCTTCATTGGACACTGGCCCATCATAACTATATTGTAAACAATTGAAACATGAAGCCGGATATGGTGGTGGCACATCATCAAAAACACACCCTTTTTTATAACCACCATAATTAGAGACTTCGTCTTTATCAAAATACCACCGCTTATAGTCTTCCTGGACTACACCAAAGTATCCGAAGACATTGATTTCGTCAGAATGTAAATTGGAAACAAGATTGAACGGTGGTTTGGCAAATAACTCACTTTGTTCTCCCTGTACTTGTAGATCCTTCATAAACTGATAATAGCCCTTTGGCATTTTCATTTGCCTAATCATAACTGAAAACCCTTCATTAAGTCTGGAGTTATTGGTATCCAAAAAGAACAGACTACTTGGCGCATTGCCTTTGAGGTCTTCTAACAGTTTATAGTCTTTGTAATAATAAATAGAGCTTGTCCAACAGTATCTGAATGGGCTATTATCTCCTGCTAAAAATGCAGTTTTAATGAACGTGGTAATAAAATCCCACTTATAGTAATATGGACTTCCCGAATTGTTCGGCGCTGTTTTAATATTGAGATTGATCCCATTCTTCTCCGAAATAACCAATTCATCTCTTCTGTATTCATATACAGACTGACTGGCTTCCTCTATAAATAAATCCCCGACTGGTGAACTTTCTGGCAATCCTGTCATTTCTGAATAGATTTCTGTGCCATCTTCGAGTGTAATTATAATTTGATATTCTAAACCAGGTAGCGCTTTAACCTCTCCATAAAAAAGGCCATATCTACCCTCTCCTATTTCCGCATAGTCATACACTTCTCCAGAAGACCCATGTAATTCTATTTGGGCCCCGAGTACTGGTTCATCTCTGACATTGGTAACATCCGAAGTATACCTAAGCCCCAGTTCAAATATGGCCGGGTCTTTCGGATAAGCCAATTGATCGGAATACGACAAATTAGATATATATCCTTCCACTACAATTCCTTTCACATCCGACGGGACGTCAAATTTAAAATCCTCTACGCAAGATATGTTGCAAAGCAAAGCGATTATTAAACTCAATATTTTGATAGCACCTTTCATTTTTTCAAAAATCAATCTTAGAATTTAATAATCACTTGGACAGTTTAAAATTGTAGGTGACTGATGGGAAAATGGTCCCCATGATAGACAGCTTCTTAGCAAATCCAGATTTTGTGAAATATATGGAGTAGGCATTTTTTCGAGCATATACATTAAATATCGAGAATACCCATTCGCCATTAATGAACTTATCTCTTCTTAAGCTAGGCTTGATCGTTAGCGACAAGTCTAAACGATGATAATCTGGAATTCGATATTCATTCCGTTCTGAGTAATTCAGCACAGCCAATTGTCTGTCAAATGAGAATTTCGAAACTGGTACTGTGATTGGTCTTCCAGTGCTATAACTGAAATTAGCCGAAAGAATCACTCTTCCTCCGAGCTTATAATTCATCACCATAGATAAGTCATGAGGTTTGTCATTATTTGCACTATAATACTCTCCATTATTAATAGTTTGATACTCATATTGACCATTAAAACGTTTTAAGCTTCTAGAATAAGTATAAGAAATCCATCCGTTCAGTCTGCCTGTATTTTTCTTCAATTGCAGCTCTAATCCATACGTTCTACCAACCCCTTGTACAATACTTCCTTCCAATTGTTTGTTGCCAATAATCTCAGCGCCTTCCAAAAAGTCAAGTGAATTTTTGATGTCCTTATAATAACTTTCAGCCGATACTTGATAAGCATTGTTTTGAAAATTTCTGAAATAACCAACAGACCATTGATCTGCATACTGTGGGTCTAAATTATTTCCACTGGCTAAATAGTAATCTTGAGGCGTGGCTGACACGGTATTAGAAATTAAATGCAAGTATTGATACGACCGGTAATAGCTGAATTTAAGCGAAGAATTGGTGGTAAGCAGATATCTCAAGGAAACTCTAGGCTCTAAGCCTACAAACGTTTTTATCGTTTCACCACTGCCATAACTGACAGAGTCGATTACTTGTGGTTCTCTCACCACATTTGCTCCTTCATCGAAAATATATTCTGTATCTGGTCCTGTTCTCACAAAGCTAGACAAACGTATCCCTGCAGAAAGTGCTAACCTGGCACCCAGGTCCCAATCATCTTGTGCGAAAAGTGCAATTTCATGAGCATGTTGATCGCTCATTTTCACATATTTTGTATTTGAATTTTCTCCAAATGCCGATAGTTCACCAGGTCGAATATTATGATTGTTGTACTCTGCGCCGACAGTTAAAGAATTCTTTGGGTGCATTTTATACAAGAATTCATATTTAGCTGAAAAGTTCTGTATGCCATTTTCAAATTCGAAAGCTTCGACCTCTTCTTCCAAATTTTTTGAGTTGACATTATAATTGCTAGTGGTCAACCAAAGTGTTGAAAGAGTCTTGGTCCCAAAAACGTGGTTCCATTCCAAACTAAAATTTTTCGTTCCCCAATCGTATTGTGCTTCTCCTGCGAAATTGAAATCATCATGACTAAGATAAAATGACCCAGTAATGTAATCTTTGTCACTCACCCGATAAAGAAGCTTTGCGTTCAAATCATAAAAAGCTGCTTCACTACTTTGTAATTCAATATTTTTGATTCTATGAAGCAACCAGTTAGTATATGACGTACGACCACCAATCAAAAAGGAAGCTTTATTTTTCACGATAGGACCTTCAGCTGTTAGCCTACTAGAAACTAATCCGATACCTCCATTGACTTCATATTTCTCGTCATTTCCATGTCGGAGTTTGATATCCAAAACCGATGAGATACGGCCTCCAAAGTTCGCAGGACCACCCCCTTTGTATAGGTTCACCTCATTGACCATGTCAGAGTTGAACGCACTATAAAAACCGAATAAATGCGTAGGATTATATATTACTGCTCCATCCTGAACTATTAAATTTTGCCCAGTTTCACCGCCGCGAACATTAAAACCAGAGGACAATTCACCAGTGGTCGAAATACCAGGCATCGTTGTCAAACTTTTCACCGGATCAACTTCTCCCATAAAGGTCGGCAGCTGTTTGATGGTTTCAATGTTCATATTTTCCAATCCAGAAACTCTTTGCTGTACATTGGCATCTTGTCCATCTGCAGTAATTACGAGTTCATCCAATTGAAGAGAACCAGAAAATAAACTAACATCCAATTGACCAGCTGATTTAATAATTACGTCTATCGGCTTACCCTCATAGCTTATCGAACTGTAGTCAATCGTATATTTGCCTACCGGAACTCTTAAATTATAGTTACCATTAAAATCTGTAACTGTTCCAATGTTGAGGGAACTGATATAAACCCTAGCGCCTATTAATGGCTCATCATTGCCTCCGTCTGTAATTCGCCCCGTTACAGATACTACTTCGTTTAGCTCAGAGTTTTTATCACCAATTACAATCAAACTCTCATCCGCCGTCGATTCGATCTGGTACAATTCCGGATTATTCGCAACAAAAACGATAGAACCGCGATAGGGCACCGCTTTTAATCCACTTTCAGCTAAATTTTCATTCAAAAATTCTAAAACTGTAAGGCCTTTCCCTGAAACTGTTACTTTACGATCTTTCACCCATTCAGGATTGTAGAATATTTTGGCCTTTGTTTCAGCCTTAATCGAATCCAGCGCATTAGACATGCTCATCCCCTGATAGGATTGATCCAGATGCATGTCTTCCTGAGCTAATGCCAATAAGGGAGCACAACAGGCTAAGACAATAATTATGATTTTGGAGATGCTCATTGGAATGATGAAAGGTTGAATTAATGTTAATAATCGTCGCAAGATTAGTGAGAATGAGTGTAATGATCCCGACATATATTGTTAATTTTTCTACGGAAATGTTAATGGTATCATATATGGATAATCGGCAGTATTATCTGTTAGCTGGATGTGAAATCCCCTATAAAAACAGAACAATATTCTTGTAACACTAAAGGGTGAAATAGAAAATTCTTAACGTACTATTCACAAATCTATCTCAGTGCCCAGCAAGTGCTATTGATTGAATCAATTTTTGATTCAAATGTCGCATTTGGACATTTGTTTGAAAAAGGCTAGTCGTGGTTATCTCGTCCTTACTCAAGAAGCTCATGAGAATATAACATTGATTATTTGGCAATTGCACAATTCATTTTTTACTTTACAGTACACTTTATTAGGCATGATTAAAAAATCACTTCATATCACAAAGAATTTTTACTTCCTTTCTGGTCTTGCCTTTTTAGTCTGGATGCTTTTTTTCGATACAAACGACTTCTATTCGCAGCATCAACTGGGACAAAAAGTAGAAGAACTGGAAAATCAGGAAAAATACTACCTGCAAAAAATTGAAGAAGTAAATGCTGATAGAGAAGCGCTCATCAACGACATGGAGCTTTTGGAGCGCTTTGCGCGTGAAAAATACTACATGAAAAAAGACGGGGAAGATCTATTTGTAGTTGTTGAAGAATAGAATCTGATTGTACCATACTTTCTAAATCCTACACAAATGAATAAAAGACTATTTCTACTTGCACTACTTTGTGCACTTTATGTTTCTGAGAGTTCTGCACAGGAAAGTTTTGATAATGTCTTAGGAAGTGACAGGTCATCATGGGTGGACAAGGTATATGTAGGTGGTGGATTAGGAGGATTTGGCATCAGCGATAGGCAAGTATGGGTCAATATCAGTGGTCAAGTGGGTTATAGAATTACGCCAAACTGGAACGCTGGTATAGGGTTGACTTATCAATATTTTAAATACAAAGAACCTATCAATCAGTCCTTCAACGACTATGGGATAAACTTCTATACACAGTACGTAGTTTATAAGCCATTTTTCTTGATGGCACAATATGAAATCTTTTTCCTAGACTTAGTAGAAGGTGGACACACCACGTACAACACCTTTTTACTCGGTGCAGGTATTTCTCAACCTATGGGTAACAAAGGGTTTTTAAATTTTTACGCTTTGTACAATGTGTTTTACTCAGAAGGTGGCGACAATGGGCGTTATGACAGCCCTTGGGTCATAGGAATGAACTTCGGAATAGGCTTTTAAAATTTCAACTTGAATTTTTCCGCTAATTCATTTAGATCCTGGACTACAGGGTCAAGAAGCGGAATACCGTCTTTTGCTCTCGCAGCCTCCATATTTCTTTCGTAATCACCTGGGATTTGAACTGGATTGTTTACATCAATAGGTGTCGAAGATCTGAATCTTTCGATCCAGGTATCCATGTGATTCTTAAACTCATCAGCCTTCCTAAATGCATCGATTCGCATGGCCCCAAAAAAATGACCAAGGCCCTCACCTACAGGATCAGAGACTGGGTCTATAAAGCTCACGAATGGGGGAACCCACGGTCCATAATTAGCTCCAGAAAGCACTGCAGAGAAAATATCCACAATAGAACCGAGAATATAACCTTTATGAGAAGCGTGCTCTCTATCACCCCCTAGCGGCAACAAAGCCCCTCCATCTTTTACGCCGTTAGCATTGGTGGTAGGGTTTCCATCCTGGTCTTGTACCCATCCAAGAGGCGCATCTTCATTTTTTCTTTGTAAAATTTCTAGTTTACCATTGGCAGCCGTGGTTGTAGCCATATCTGCTACAAATGGAGGCTGCTTGCCGGCAGGAATAGCTACCGAAATTGGATTGGTACCCAGTAACCTTTCCTTTGAAAAAGTAGGCGCTACCAACGGGCTGGCATTGGTCATAGAAATGCCGATCATATCCTGATCCAACGCCATCATCGCATGATAACCCGCGATACCATAATGATTGGAATTCTTCACCGACACCCAACCTGTGCCCACACTTTTCGCCTTGATCATTGCAATTTTCATTGCCTCAGGCCCAGAAATCAATCCTAATGATTCGTCTGCATTCAGCACAGCAGTTGACGGCGTCTCGTGCTCTATCTGAAAGATAGGTTTGGCATTGATTCTTTTTGCTTCCCACAATCTCACATACCCTTTGAGTCGAGCAATACCATGAGAATCTACCCCACGCATATCTGCACTGACCAGTACGGTAGCTGCAGTGTCGGCCATTTTCTCTGTGTGTCCCATCGACACGAAGACTTGTTTAGCAAAGTCAAATAATCTCTGATAGCTGTACATATGGCGAATTTATTTTCTTTTTGGCAAACCACTATACTACTACTGCTCTTTTAGAGATCAAAATTCATCTTTTTAGACTCAACCTTATTGAATGCTACTGACTAACTTTTCTATTTTTTGTTCTAGTCCCGATACAAATCCTTTTACATCGCATAATGGAGATTCTTTAACTTTTAGTGGCAATTTCTTTTTCAACCTGAAGAGTTCTGCTTTATGAGTTGCCCAATACACAGCTTTTTCCAAATATTCCGTTTCATTGCTGCAATTCCAATCTTTCATTGAGGCAGCTGCATTCACTCCACTTCCTAACCTTGAAACAAATGTTTCACCAGGTAAAGTTAAAACTGGAACTCCCATCATTAACGCATTGGCCGCAGTGGAGCCTGCACCATAAAAAAAACTATCTAGAAAAATATCAGCCAATTTTAATCGAGCTAGATACTCAGTATAGGATACATTATCTGCAAATATTATTCTGTCTTTATCAACTTCGAACTTAGATACTTCTTTCATTAAATTTTCCTGTTGCAACTCCAAGGGTGCGTAGATCCAAAGCACACTATTCTGTACTTCAATTAATATTTTCATCCAAACATTAAACACTTCTGGACTCAGCTTTTTGGGGAAATTAAAACTGCAATACACGAGAGCATTTTCGGGTAGGTTACAATCTGCTTTCGTAAGGTTAGGGATTTCATCTGGTATTTTTGATGCTACCCAACCATGCTTCAAATAAAGAATTTCTTCGGTATATAATTTTTGATGCTTCTCCGGTACCATTTCACTATCACTTAAAAAATAGGGCGTAAATTCAGCCCCCATCGTTCCTGGATTACCCAAATAATGCATCTGTATAACAGCAGGTTTTAAAGCAACCACTGCCGGCTTGCTATAGGTTGTATAACCGACTAAGTCAATTAACACATCTATTTCATCTGCTCGAATTTTTTTTGCAATTTCTACTGCAGTGAGATGATGGCAGTTAATGAAATGATCACAATTTTCTTGGATTGCCTGTGAAACGAAATCAACTTCTTCAGTCACTATCGTAGCATATGCAAAAGTCTCAAACCGTTCTTTGTTGTGGAATTCAAAAATCTCATATATCAATCGCCCTACCGCATGTTCTCTAAAGTCTGGAGAGAGGTAACCTACTTTGAGCTTTTTGTTCTTAGCATTTATCTTACGAATTGGCCATTCAGCCAATCGCTTGTCCTTCAGTTGTTTCTCAATCTGCTTCGCACATTTTGTGGCAGTTTCCTTATGTATGTTAGGTGGGAGATCGAAATAGTTGATATCAAAAGAAGCCCGCGTAAGACTAATGTCTCCTGACATGGTTATTTGACTTAATGCTTGCTCAAAGCCTACTCTATCTTGCAGATAAGAAGACCAATCACAAATACTTGCTCTAGCACTGGAAAGTTCCATTCTGGATTGCAAATGCCCTGAATCACACTCGAGTGCTTTTTGATAATTTTTGATAGCGCTTTCAAAATCTTGCATAAAAGCATACGCAATCCCTAATCCATAATACCCATCCGCATGGTCAGGTTCAAGCTTTAAAAGCTCCTCGTAGTGAGCGATCGATTTTCGGGGCATATTCAGCTCTTGTAGAATCGTAGCCAATTGAAAATGAGCAGACGCTGCAAATTCAGGAAATTTGATCAATTGTCTATATAGTTTTGCTGACGCTTTAATTCGTCCCAATTGTTTGTACAAAAAGGCCAATCGATTGACAAGTACAGGTTGATTGGGATGCATTTTCAAACCAACCTTCAAATTCTCCTCAACTTTCTCATAGACTTTTAAATGATAATAGCAGTCAGCAATTGTCAACCATAACCCTTTGATCTCAGGATTCAACTGACCACATTTCAGAAAACATTTCAAGGCCTTCTGAGTTTGTGAAACTTTCAAATACAATTGACCTACAGCCATCCAAATCAAACTATCCTCCGGATACTTCTTGAGATATACTTTCAAATTGGTCAACGTATTTTCAATTTCATTGACTAGAGGAGCCAACTTTACTAAAGACAATAATATTAAACGATCATATGGATTCTGCAATAAGCGCTTTGCTTGATTATTGTACTCATTTATTTGTTGTTGATGATCCATTTCGGTTACCATTTAATTCTTGCCAGATAAACTCAGACATACTCATTCTTTTAGCGAATATAAAATCATAAAAACATACCACAACTTTTCCAGCAATAATCCAATATGATCTCCACATATCACCAAACGGGAAATTATTGTAAATAAACACTTGTATGTCCCATGATATTTTCGGATCTTCATACTAGTATTTCATCCTGACCTCATCCAGCGTTTTATTATTCTAATAACATTTAAACAAGATCTTGTTTTGTCTCGATTGGTGATTTGTCAATCAACAAAGCGGAATGTATTATTATATGAGCAACGCTCCAAAACCATTCGATTGTGATTACACACCACAATTCGCAGAATTACTGCATAAACTAGAAATCTCACTAGCTATTAGTACTTACCAAGCCAACAAGGTTATTGTAATTAGTGCTGTAGAGACCGACAAATTAATCCAACTACCTCGGACATTTAATAGCCCTATGGGTATGGCAACTGCTCCGGACTCCTTGGCTGTGGCCACGCGCAACGAAGTGGTTGTATTAAGAAACGCCAAGGAACTGGCGGCATCTTACCCTAAAAAACCTAATACTTACGACTCGCTGTATGTACCGCGTAGCAGGTATAATACAGGATATGTGGCCATGCATGACATGATGTTCAGCAACGAGGAAAATTCTTTAACCGGAATCAACACCTTGTTCTCCTGTGTGTGTCAGATCGATCACCAATATAGTTTTACCCCTATTTGGAAGCCACCATTTATTACTGATTTAGCTTCAGAAGACCGATGCCATCTCAATGGATTGGCTGAAGAAAATAGCGAAATAAAATATGTGACCGCACTGGGTCAAACAGACCAAGCTCAAGGATGGAGAGACGATAAAATGACTGGAGGTATTGTGATGGAATACCCTTCCGGCAAAATCATAAAAGACGGATTAGGTATGCCACATTCTCCTCGGGTATATGATGGGAAGTTATATGTACTCAATTCCACACAAGGCGAATTGATCCGAATAGATAGGCAGACTGGCAAACACGAAGTAGTATGCCAACTAGGTGGGTTTGCCAGAGGCATGAGTAGATGCGGAGATTATCTATTTATTGGTGTATCAAAGCTTAGACACAATTCGTGGGCTTTCAAGGATCTTCCTATTGCAGAGACTTCGTTTGCGGGAGTTGTTGCAGTATATCTACCATATGGCAGCATAGTAGGAAGTTTCAAATACCAAATGACTGTAGATGAAATTTATGATGTGAAGGTTTTATCCAATACAAAACGAGCGTCTATTCTTTCTCCCGACATGGAAATTCACAACAATGCCTTGTCAATTCCAGGTCAAGGCATGTGGGGTGCATCTAAAGAACAAAAAGAATTGGACCCTATGAACAATTAGGGATTTATTAATGACATACGTATAATGTAAACTTAATTCATATGAAAAAACCACAACTACGATTTTCGAATGGTTCGGTGCGATATCGACTGATTCGAAAATGCCGTAATCTTTATAAGCGGGTCAGGTTGTTGCTTGAAAGTGACAACCCCTGCGAAAAGGAACTCAAGCGGCTGACTCACAAACTAGAAGGTGTTTATCGAAGACTAGAAAGGGCCTTTTCTAAAGCCGGCGTAAAAGTAGCTGGCACTGCATTAGCCATTGCGCTCACTGCTACTATTTCTCAAGCTCAGACCGTTACTTTTGAAAAACAGGTAGTCCCAGGATCTGAGCCACTTTTCGACAAAATAGAAGTTGGTGGGGAAGTCGCACCTACGTTTGTCGATATTGATGGAGATGGAGACATGGATCTTTTTGTTGGAGAATCAGGTGGAGAATATGGAGGTATTTCATTTTATGAAAATATCGGAACTAGTTCCGAACCATATTTTAAAACACGATCTGAAAATGAAAACCCCTTGGATCAAGTCAACGGTTTCTATCGCACTAACGTATCCTTCGGTGACATTGATGGGGACGGAGACCTTGACGCCATAGTTGGAGAATATTATGGCTTTGTTCATTTCTACGAAAACACCGGATCGTCCTCAGACCCGGCATTTGCTCTGAATGATAATACAGATGGAAGCAATCCATTTAATGGCATAGATGTTGGCGAGTATTCTCATCCAGAACTAGCTGATATTGATGGAGATGGAGATCTGGATTTATTCATCGGAGACAGTAATGGCAATATCGACTACTATAAAAATACCGGATCTAATTCCTCGGCCACGTTCGCCGAGCAAACTGGCGGTGCTAATCCATTCGATGGCGAGAGCGTAGATGGCTACGCTACTCCGACCTTTATAGATATCGACGATGATGGGGATTTGGATGCGCTTGTTGGTCAATACTACTATAATTACTCCGGGTATGTAAATTTCTTTGAAAACACAGGAACTGCATCAGCGCCTGCGTTTGCCGAACGAAATGGTAACGAAGATCCTTTTCGTGCTATAGAACCGGATTCTGGTTATACAGACCCTACGTTTGCAGATTTAGACAATGATGGGGATTTAGATGTACTAGTAGGCAATAGCTATGGCACTCCGGAGTATTTTGAAAATAAGGGCACTGCATCTGAACCTGATTTTGGTGCCACAGCTTTCACAAAATTAACTTCTGGATATTTCTATGATGCTGCTCCTTCGTTTGCCGATATAGACAATGATGGAGACATGGATCTTTTTGTTGGAGGAGAATATGGTTATATCAATTTCTATGAAAACACGGGAACTGCCTCAGCACCTGCGTTTTCAGGAGGTGAAAACCCATTAAGTGCAGTTTCAAGCGATGTTAGTTATAACGCCAATGTAGCTTTTGCTGATGTAGATGCCGACGGAGATTTAGATGCGTTGGTCGGTGAAAAATATGGCAGTATTTTATTTTATGAGAATACCGGAAGTGCTTCGGCTGCAGCTTTTGCACTCAACACATTTACTGATGCTAGTAATCCTTTTTACGGAATATCTGTAGACAGCTGGTCCAACCCTGAACTTGCGGATATCGATGATGATGGTGATTTTGATCTATTCATTGGAGATTACGATGGCTATATTGCCTTCTATGAAAATACAGGCGATGCGACAGATGCTGCCTTTCAAAATCAAACAGGTGCAGCTAACCCTTTTGACAGTCAAATAGTTGATTATAGCGCCAACCCGTCATTCGGAGATTTCGATGATGATGGCGATTTAGATATGCTTACAGGATCATATAGCGGTTACATTAGCTTCTTTGAAAATACTGGATCAGCATCTGCTCCGGCATTCGTTCAATTGGTCGGTGCAAACAACCCATTTGATCACATAAACCACTCTGATTATTCACATGTGGCAGTTGCTGATTTGGATAATGATGGTGACTTTGACTTATTGGTTGGAGATGATTATGGTGATTATTATAGTGATCGGGAGTTGCACTATTATGAAAATGAAGGTACAGCTGCTGAACCAAATTTTGAAGTAGAAGAAGACGAACTAGTACCCAATACACTCAATCCTTTGGATGAGGTAGCCATCTACTTCGGAGCTCGTGCTACGTTTGTCGACATCGACAACGACGGTGACATGGATGCATTTTTTGGAACTTCTTACGATGGCCTGAGTTATTACAAAAATACTGGTAATAACACATCTGCAGCATTTTCTGAAGTGACAGGCTCCGCTGATCCATTCGATGGACTAATAGGTGGTGAAGGTGGTCCTAGACGTGTTCGTGCGGAAATTTCAGAGGCCACTTATATTGGGGATAGTGCTCCAATTTTTGCAGACATAGATAACGATGGAGATATGGATGCCTTCATAGGCTCTAAATCAGGACCAATTTACTATTTCAAAAACACAGGATCTGCGGCTTCACCAGCCTTTGCAGAACAAACCGGCTCTGACAACCCATTTGATGGGTTGATAGGTGGCAGCGGTATTCCAGCGAGAGTAAATACTGGATATGCACCGTCTTACTATGCCGGCGATACCAAGCCAGCCTTGGTGGATTTAGATGGCGACGGAGACTTAGATGCTATTGTTGGCTCTGAAGACGGTGATATTTTCTATTTAAAAAACACCGGCTCAGCATCAGCACCAGCATTCGAAGAGCAAACTGATGAGGCTAATCCATTTAGTAACATTGGAGAATCTGAAGTACCTGAATTTGCAAGAATAGAACTTAAGGGCCCTGAATCTTCATTGCGATATTCACACCCTTCTTTTGCTGACTTGGACAAAGATGGTGATATGGATCTTATTCTTGGAGATAAATATGGAAGCATCCAATATTACAAAAATACAGGTTCCTCTTCAGCTCCATCTTTTGAAGAACAAACTGGAAGTGCAAACAACCCATTTGAAGGTGAAACAGGAGGTGAATATAGTGCACCAGCATTTGTAGATATTGATGGTGATGGTGACATGGATCTTTTCGTTAGTTATGAAGTTGGAGGAGAAGGACCTCCTATGAGCTCGTTCAGTTTCTTTAAAAACACTACTAACGCAGCTCCTACCATCACTAGCAATGGAGGTGACGATACAGCCGAAGTCTCTGCAGCTGAAAATCAAACGTCCGTTGCAACTGTCAAGGCAACAGATCCTAATGGCGATGCCATCAGCTATTCTATTTCAGATGGTGCCGACAAGGCCTTGTTTAGCATCAATTCAAGTTCGGGAGTATTGACTTTTAAAACTGCTCCTGATTTTGAAGCACCAGGCGATGCTAACGCTGACAACAAGTATGAATTAGAAGTCACGGCCATGGATGATGGCGATGGCAATCTTGTGGATACACAAACCATCACCGTCAGTGTAACTGATGTATCTGATGATATTACCGCAATTAATGATTTGAATAAGCAAATTTCAGTTTATCCAAATCCTGCAAGTCACTTGATTAACATCAAGGGCTTAAGTAGTCAGATTCAGTCTATCAGACTGGTTGATTTTTCAGGTAAAACCCTATTGGAAAAAGATTCGATTACTTCGGAAGTAAGCATCGATCTTTCAGCTTATAAAGCAGGGATTTACATTATGAAAATTCAGACTGACAGAGGTCTTATTAATCAGAAGATTCAGAAGCTGTAATTCTTAGATCTTAAAATCAAACTCACAACAACGAACACTTCCTCTCTCGAGGAAGTGTTTTTTTATGGTCTTTTTGGCAAACCGTGATATAGGAGCCCCTCTTTTAGTGCAAATGGGGAAACTTTTATTTGATCAAAATGGCAAAGGTCCATTATAACCTTGATGGCTATAGAAGCAGAAACGATCATGTCCACTCGCATCGGGATCATGCCTGGTATGGCCAGTCGCTCCTCTCGATCAAGTACCATCAATTCCTCATGGATTTCTTCAAAATAGTCTTTGAATAAAATCGGTTGTTGCATGGGTAATGCTCCTGGTATTCTAGCGTGAATATCCCACAACGTATCAAATGAACCCGAGGAACCGATCAAATAAGCAGCCTGATGTGCCTTACATTGATCTATCACCTCTTTGAGGTTTTCTAAAAGAAATGACTCTAATTTTTCTTTTTCATCTGCGGTAATAGGGTCTGTATGGTGGAACTGATCGATTAGTCGTTGTCCTCCGAGTTCATAACTTTTGAGCCATTTAACTTCATCCTTATTCGCCAGGATGAATTCGATACTCCCTCCACCAATGTCCATGATCAATCCAGTCTCTTCTCCAAAATCGATGTACTCACTCACACCCTTGTGAATTAAACCAGCTTCATCTTCTCCGGAAAGCACGCTAATTTCGAGTCCAATTTTCTCCTTGATCAAATCAACAAACGCTTGTTGATTATCGGCATTTCGGACGGCACTTGTAGCAGATACTATGATCTCGTCTACCACTTCGTTCTTCATCTTCTGTGCAAAATCAGTGAGTGTATCTACAGCCCTCTCCATGGCATCTGGTTGGATGACATTGTTACTGATTCCTCCTTTTCCCAACCGAACCGCAACTTTCTCCTTATGAAGAATCTTCATGTTTCGAGCACGATCTGCGATTAGCAAGTGAAAAGTATTCGTCCCAATGTCAATTATTCCTACTCTCATACTGATTTTTAAAATTCCGCTAATTTATGAATAAAAATGAGAACCCAATTGGGACAAAAAACCTACCGTCATATTTACGCAAGTACCTATATTTGAGCCGAACTAATAACCCAAGTGAAAATGAATTTCAAATCTTCAGAAGAAAAAATCCAATACCTAGAAAAACTCAATCAAGAAGCACTCCTCGGTGGTGGTGAAAAAAGAATTGAATCGCAACACAAAAAAGGCAAACTAACTGCCCGTGAGCGTATCGAACTCCTAATAGACGAAGGAACTTTTGAAGAAATTGGAAAATTCGTCACACACCGAGCGACTGATTTTGGTTTGGATAAACAAAAAATCTTGGGTGACGGAGTGGTCACTGGCTATGGCCAGGTCAATGGTAGACTGACCTATGTTTTCAGTCAGGATTTTACCGTGTTTGGAGGTTCACTATCTGAGACCTACGCAGAAAAGATTGTGAAAATCATGGATCTGGCCATGCAGAATGGAGCACCTGTCATTGGGTTAAATGATTCCGGTGGGGCTAGAATCCAGGAAGGAGTAGTCTCATTGGGTGGCTATGCAGATATTTTCTATAGAAATACGTTGGCCTCTGGAGTGATCCCTCAGATCTCGGCGATCATGGGTCCATGTGCTGGAGGTGCAGTCTATTCACCAGCCATCACTGACTTTATTATGATGGTAGAAAACACTTCCTACATGTTTGTAACGGGACCTAACGTTGTGAAGACTGTGACTCAGGAAGATGTGACAGCCGAAGAGCTCGGTGGTGCAAGTACACATAGCACCAAAAGTGGTGTGACGCACTTCTCCTGTGCCAATGAAGTCGAGTGTATCAAGAACATCAAAAGATTGTTGAGCTTTATCCCTCAGAACTGTGAGGAAACACCGGACATGCTTCCTTATGAAGCAGGAGATGAAGTTAGAAAGCAATTAGACGAAATTGTACCGACCAACCCTAATCAGCCTTATGACATCAAAGAGGTAATCGAAGGCATTGTAGATGGTGGAGATTTCTTCGAAGTACATAAAAATTATGCGGAAAACATCGTGGTCGGTTTTGCTCGTTTGGGTGGCAGAAGCATCGGTATTGTAGCGAATCAGCCGGCAAGTTTGGCTGGTGTACTTGACAATGACGCCAGTGTGAAAGGAGCCAGATTTGTCAGATTCTGCGATTGTTTCAATATTCCGCTATTGGTATTGGAAGATGTGCCAGGCTTCTTACCAGGTACAGATCAGGAATGGAATGCTATTATCATGAACGGTGCTAAATTGCTTTATGCGTTTAGTGAAGCAACCGTTCCGAGAATTACAGTAATTACCAGAAAGGCTTACGGTGGTGCCTATGACGTGATGAACTCCAAGCATATCGGTGCCGACATGAACTATGCCTGGCCAACGGCAGAGATAGCTGTAATGGGCGCCAAAGGAGCAGCAGAAATTATTTTCAAAAATGAAATTAAAGCAGCAGACGATCCACAAGCGAAACTGGACGAAAAGGTTGACGAATACACGGAGAAGTTTGCTAACCCATATATTGCAGCAGCACGTGGTTATGTTGATGAAGTGATCTTGCCACATAATACCAGAAAGAAACTGATATCTGCATTCAATATGCTAGAAAACAAAGTGGGCAACATGCCTCGAAAAAAACACGGAAATATTCCATTGTAATGTACTACACTTAACTCTTCCAAAGTTCCAAACTTTGGAAGAGTTTATTACCACCAACCTGTAATGCTAATACCTGATAAATTCTATCATATTTATAATCGTGCAAATGGAACAGAAAACCTATTCTGCAATGATGAGAATTTTAGGTTTTTCTTAGAAAAATATAAGCTATATATCAATCCTTGGGTTAATACTTTTTCATACTGCTTAATGCCCAATCATTTTCACTTTTTTATTAGGATCAAAGACATCAGAGAGTTGAAGGAAAAAACCAACTTTTCCAAAGTCACAAACATTGAAAAAGATACATCCGAAGAGCACCTTTGCCATTTTATGTCAAAACAGTTTTCCAAACTATTTAGCTCATACACTCAGGCATTTAACAAACAAAGTGGCCGAACTGGTAGCCTATTTCAAAAAAACTTTAAAAGAAAAGAAGTAACTCATTTCAAATATTTCCAAAAACTAATCTTATATATTCACGCAAATCCAATTCATCACGGTTTCACATCTGACATTAAGGATTGGGCACATAGTTCTTACCACTCAATTATTTCGGATTCCCCTACAGCACTAAGCCGAGAAAATGTGATTGAGTGGTTTGATTCTAAACAAAACTTCGAATTTTGCCATGAACAAGCAGTAGATTTGAGACCCATTAACGAATTAACATTCGATTGAACATGAATAAAAAAAGCGAAAAGTTTTTATACGAATACCTAAACAATGCCTCTCCGACCGGATTTGAATCTTCAGGACAAAAAATCTGGTTGGACTATGTAAAACCATATACTGATGAGTATATCACTGATACTTATGGTTCGGTGGCAGCAGTAATCAATCCAAAGTCAGCATACAAAGTAGTCATCGAAGCCCATGCCGATGAGATCTCCTGGTTTGTCAACTACATCGACGACAATGGCTATATCTATGTCATTCGTAATGGTGGGTCTGATCATCAAATTGCGCCGTCGAAGCGAGTGAACATCTTCACCAAAAAAGGTATTGTAAAAGGTATATTTGGCTGGCCGGCTATTCATGTAAGAAAGTCAGAAAAAGAAAAGTCTCCGACCATGGAAAACATCTTTATTGATGTAGGATGTGAGTCAAAAAAAGAAGTCGAAGAACTCGGTGTCAAAGTCGGTTGTGTGATTACTTTCGATGATGAGCTCATGGACTTGAATAAGAAGTTTGTTTGCGGACGTGCATTAGACAACCGTATCGGCGGTTTTATGATAGCCGAAGTAGCTAGAAAACTGAAAGAAAATAAAGTGGACTTGCCCTTTGGTTTGTACATCGTTAATGCCGTACAGGAAGAAATAGGACTCCGTGGTGCAGAAATGATGGCGGCCAGAATCAAGCCAAATGTCGCTGTAATCACCGATGTGTGCCATGATACCCACTCTCCCATGTACGACAAAAAAACAAGTGGAGACCAAAAAGCAGGTAAAGGACCAGTGCTTACTTTCGGGCCAGCCGTGCAAAACAACTTGCTTTCTGACATCATAAAAACTGCTGAGAAAAACTACATCCCTTATCAGCGGGCGGCGACTTCTCGAGCTACTGGCACGGATACAGATGCCTTTGCCTACTCCAACGAGGGTGTGGCTTCTGCCTTGATCTCTCTACCACTCAAGTACATGCACACAACGGTAGAAACAGCTCATTATGAAGATATCAATAACGTCATCGAGTTGATTTACCAATACTTGCTGCAGCTGAAGGATGGGGAGGATTATAGGTATATTAAATGATAAGTTAAACTTTTACACACCAGCGCTTCACGTATGAAAAAAATAATCCTTTTGATCTTAATTAGCACTCTTTCATATTTTGTAATTGCCCAAGCAGATTCAACCGAACTAGGGCCATATGAAATTTTAATTGACGGACAATGGGTTACTCCTAACTCAGGGACTCCACCAATTAGCTTAAACGTCCCTATTGGCTTTGATGAAGCATTGATATCTAATCTAGAATATCCTAATCTGGCACGAAGAATGGGAATTGAAGGTATTACTGCTTTTAAATTATATATTGATAATGAGGGTAATACAAAAGAAAATCAAGTTGTAGTTGATATTGGGGCTGATACAGAAAAGGCATTGAAATCGGCAATATCATTTTTACCAACAAAATGGATTCCAGCCTTTTATGAAAACGAACCTGTTGAATCCATGATATTAGTTTTGGTTATATATTCATTAGATGATATGAATCCTAACATAAACTCAAATGCCTCTTATAAATGCTTTATAAGAACTGCCCTTCCAAATAAAACATGGAATGTAGCTGCCAAACCATCAAAAGTTAAAAAAACAAAAAGAAAGAAAAAGAAGCCCAAAACTATTGATCTTTAGACTTATAAACATACGTCCGCTGAGACCAATTTGTATGTTACGCCATCCTTTCCGCCATTGTTGGAGTTGTCTCCAACAAATCTCTGCAGCAAATAGATTGCAACAAAAAGCTCGATCAGTCAAAAGACCAGCATATGAAATTGTAAAGTCCAGAATAGTTAACTAGTGACAACACCAATTAGGGCGAGAAATACATGCACACCACAGTAGAGACTGCTTACTACGATGATATCAATCATGTGATTGAATTGATCTATCAGTAATTGGCACAGTTGAAAAATGGCGAGGGTTATCGGTATATTAAATAATTTAATCTGTACATAGTGTATAAGCACTACATACAGATGTGCATATCCATTAGACTGAAGTGCGAGTTTGTGCGAAAACTACTATCTTTTCACTATGACGATTGAACAACGAAAACTGGAACTCATTACGTGGATAACTGCTATTTTCGCCTTTGTTGGAGTTGTCTCCAACAAACCTCTGCAGCAAATAAATGGCAGCAAACGGCTTGATTGATCAAAATACCAGCATTATTGAGATTTTGAAGTCGAGAACGGCTAGTTGGTGACAACACGAACTACGACGAGATCATATTCTAAGTATTGAATAGCAAGTTAGCATCGACACCAACCTGGACAGGAAATGTTGTTTATCACAATTCTTCAGTAACTTTAACTTATGAACAAGCAGATAGCCATAGATTCTCTCAAAGACATGCCTCAGGATTTTGAACTGGATGAGTTGATCGAGAGACTGATCGTTTTGGATAAAATTGAAAAAGGCCGAAAAGATGTTAATAACGGCAAGATCTTTTCACATGATGATGCTAAAAACAAGCTCGACAAGTGGCTGAAATAAACTGGACGAGTAACGCGCTAACAGACTTGTCCGAAATTGGTGAGTACATTGCCAAAAACTCCCCTAAATATGCTGAACTAACCGTATCAAAACTTTATTCTAAAGTGGAGATTCTCAGTTCACACCCGAAAATTGGACGAGTCGTCCCTGAGTCAGAACAAGATAACTTAAGAGAGCTCATCGAAGGGAGCTATCGAATCATTTATGAAATAATTGGAGAAAATATTTTCATTCTCACCATTCATCATAGTGCAAGAAGGCTAAACTTAGAATGAATTCTGTTTACTAGAGCTAGATACTTTTCCACCATTGTTGGAGTTGTCTCCAACAAATCTCTGTAGCCAATAGATAGCAGCAATCCGTTTGTTTGATCAAAAGACCAATATAATTGAGATTTTGAAATCGAGGATGGCTAGTTGGTGACAACACCAACTAGGGCGGGCAAAGACAGCAATTATTTCTATGACTATAGCATTCTTGAAGACTCTTCTATATTAGCAGTTCAATATTACTTTTTACATTTTTCCTTTCCATGAAATCCTCCCCCCTCCTAAAAATCACCTTTGCTCAGATGAGCCCGGAAGAGCGAGAAAAACTCGAGAAGAAGTTCAAATTTATGGGGCCGATGGGCTTGTTCGTATTGGCGATACTCGCTCTGGTCAATTACGGCATGGGAATTGATTTTTTCACGATTCTCATTGATGTATTGTTTATCATCGCTTTTGTCACCATTTACCGGGCTTTCAAACTCGACCTAAGAGAAAACGAAAAGAAGATATGGCAAGGACTGATCACCAACAAGCACTATACCGTACGATCCAATAAAAACAGTAAAAGCACCTACACCTATTACTTTTACTTTGGCGATCAGAGAAGATCCATCAACGAAGAGATTTACAATCAATTTAAAGAGGGGGATATGATCGAAATCCACTTGGCCAAGCGTGTATGGGGGGTATACTTCGACACCAAACTGCTCAAAGAAAACGCCATGCCGGAAAAATTAGCTGAATATCAAGAACAGGTTGTCAGTACAAAAAAGAAATCCAGTAAAGTTGGTTGTATTATATTTTTGATCTTAGGCCTGATCATGGTACTTGGTTTTCTGATGGCTACGGAAATTATAGAGTTACCAGTTGTTGAAGGGTTTCTTAAGGATTTTTTTGAGGGCTTGGAATAATCCAGACTACTCCTTCTTCAATGTTTGTATGTCTTCAATCAAACGCTTTATCTCGAGTGGTAGTGTGCCATTGTACACACCTCGGATACGCCTTTTGGTATCAATAAGTATGATATTCTCAGTATGCAAAAAATCCTCCTCAGTAGTTGCCGTCTTGCCAAATCCTTCGTCAGCGAAATAGGCTTCACGAGCCATGCTATATAAATCCGCTTTGTCACCAGTGACTAATTGCCACTGTTTGTCATCTATATCATTCAAGCGAGCATATTCCGCCAAACGACCAACAGAATCCACCCAAGGCATTACAGTATGAGAAAGAATTTTGACGGACTCATCTTCTGCAAACTCCGTTTGGATCTTCTTTAGGTTTTTTGTCATCCGAGGGCAAACATTCGGACAGATGGTAAAGAAGAAGTTGGTGACGTAGATCTTGCCATCGAAAGTACCATTGGTAACGATGTCACCATTTTGATTGATGAATGAAAAATCTTTGATCGTATGAATGGAATCGTATTTTAAATCCCTTTCGCTGATCCATTCAGGAGTAAAAGTTGCTTCATTGTAAAAAGGCAACTCAATTTCAGGATTCATTCTTTCCTTTTTGGATTCAGTACAAGACCAAATGCAAAAACTAACCAATCCAGCTAAGATTACTTTATTCATTTTATATTTCCTGTATATGGGTCTATGTCTCCAGTTTCACTATCTATTTTTGCACAGCGTTTTATACCTAGCATACCATATCTACGACCATTTTCTCTGACAACATAATTCGACCGCATTTTTCCATCTCGGCGCCAGTATTTTTGTGAGCCTAGTTCCTTTCCGTCCTTATAGTTCATTTCCTTTTTGGGGTTGCCTGAAGTATACCAATCCTTGTGCGTTCCTTGACTAAGTCCATTTACAAACACATATTGAAATTTGGGTTGCCCATCTTCAAAATAGCCCAGATGTTCGCCGTGCTTGTTTCCCAAATGATAAGGGCGAATGCTATAGATTTGGCCTGATGGGTAGTAAGAAATATAATCCCCTTCTAAACGCCCTTCATAAATACCTTTCCTAGACTTTAGAGAACTATCCGCATAATAAGACACCAAAAAACCTGAATACAGTACACTATCCAAATAAAGGACACCGTCATTAGCTAAAGACAATCTCATGTCATTTTCCTGAAGTTCAACTTCGGGGATGCGAGCAGAAAAATTAATGACTTGCAGTTCTTCTGAACTAGAATTACCGCAAGCCATCATGCTTATTGAAAACAAAAAGAATAAGCAGTATTTCATTTTATTGCGTCACTGTTCCTGCCTCTCCGTAGAACCCATCCTCATTAATCCATGGAAAATCTACTGTAACATGGTAGTGATAGATGCCTTCCGGAAATTCAGCCGTGGTACCGAAATGACCGTGGTAGTCATCTAGTATTCCTCCATCGTCCTTGGATAACACTTCCACTCCATTCTCATGAGTTCCATATACTGGAAAACCATCTAGAAGTATTCCTACCAGAGCTTCGTTGTCATACCCCTCTCTCTCCTGAGTTAGCCAGATAGGTTCTGTGTGATAATGGTAAGTCTCTCCTGCTGGATGACCTTCGAATTGATCGAAAGTGTTCAATTCTTCAAAGATATCATCATCCCCTGCTGCATTTTGATTAAACAGGGCCACACTATTGATTGTGACTCCCATAGGTCCCATTGGTGTTGTCGCCTTATTAGTAGCTTCAGTTGGATATCTTGGAACTTTGAATACCAGATTTTGCTCTTGGATAGAACCAGGGTTCTTTTTGAAGTCTGAGTTATCCGGCTCATCATAGGCCTCGTAAAGAGCTTCATCCTCATCATAATACATACTCTTATGATCTGGTAAATCTTTTGATGTAATCGTTACCCATTCATCATCAAATGTAAATGTGATAGCGTCTGTGTGATAAAAAAGATCTTTCAACACACTAATATCTGCTTGATACTCTGCTTCATCTTCCTTATCCGCTTCATCGTCGTCCTTATTCTCCATATCATCGTTCATGTTATCAAGATTAGAATCCTCATCGGAATCACATCCTACAAACATTACGGTTGCTACCACCACCAGTAGCATCATCAGTAAACTATTCTTTCCTCTCATCTTAAACTTTTTAATTAAAAAAATGTTAATAAACCCATTCAAGCGAGGCAAAGTTAAGTGTAATAGAATTCTATTCTTAAACTGGACTTAATTTTCTCCTTTTCAAGGTTCTCAGAAGTAAAACGAACACTCCCTCATTTACCCTACTGAAATATTTGACCTTCTGATTTGAAATAATTAGCAGGGTCATAACCTTGAAAGTCTTGCCACCTTTGACTTATGATAATTGTGATGGGAGTATCAGGGTCAGGAAAAACAACAATTGCTAAATTATTAGCAGGCGCACTGTCTATTCCTTTTTATGACGCTGATGATTTTCATCCAGAAAGCAATATTAGGAAGCTTTCTTCCGGGCAACCGTTGACAGATCAGGATCGTCAACCCTGGTTAGAAACCTTAGGTGAAGAAATAAAAACCTGGGAAGCCAGCGGGGGAGCAGTGCTGGCCTGTTCAGCACTAAAAGAAAAATACAGAAGAACGCTATCAAGCATCCCTGATGAGCAACTCTCCATTATTCAATTGTCGGGAAGTTTTGATTTGATTAACCGTCGACTTACTGAGCGAAAAGATCATTTTCTAGATCCATCGATTCTGAAAAGTCAATTTGATGATTTGGAGGAATCTAGTAAGGCAATTCAAGTAAGCATAGACCAAAAGCCAGAAGAAATAATACAAGAAATACTAAGTAAAATGAGTAGTAAAACTGCATTCGGAATCATAGGCATGGGTGTGATGGGTCAAAACCTGGCCATCAACATGGCCAATAATAAAGTCAAACTTTCCGTATTCAACAGGCATGTGGCGGGCAAGGAAGAAGGAGTGGCCCAAGATTTTGTGGCCAAGCATCCCAATTTAAACATTCTGGGATTTGATAACCTTTCGGCATTTGTAGACTCCATGGCGGCCCCGAGAAACATCTTGCTCATGGTACAGGCAGGAACTGCAGTTGACGCTATCATAGATGAATTGACTCCACTATTAGGGCCAGATGACCTAATCATTGATGGGGGTAATTCAAATTACCTGGACACCAATCGCAGAGATCAAGCCCTGGCTATGCATGATATCAATTTCATTGGATCGGGCATATCAGGCGGAGAAGAGGGCGCAAGAAAAGGGCCATCGATCATGCCTGGAGGAAGCCGGACAGCCTATAATAGAATCGCCCCTTTTCTGGAAAACATAGCAGCGAAAGATGCCAATGGAAAAGCTTGCTGCACTTATGTAGGACCTGAAGGCTCCGGTCATTTCATCAAAATGGTTCACAATGGAATTGAATATGCTGAAATGCAATTGTTGGCTGAAGTATATGAATTGATGCGCAATGGATTAGGCATGCAACCAGAAGCAATTGCCAAAACCTTAGAACACTGGAAAACCAAAGGCCTGGATAGCTACCTATTAGAAATCACTATCAATATTCTCCGCAAAGAAGAAAACAGAGAGCTTTTACTTGATAAAATACTAGATGCGGCTTCTCAAAAAGGTACCGGAGGATGGTCGACAGAAGCCGCCATACGGCTAGGCGCACCTTTGAACACCATTGCTGATGCAGTAATGGCTCGAAACATCTCAGCTCAAAAAGAAACACGGATAGCTGCCAACGAGCTATATGGACAGATTAAACAACCCATAGCCGAAGATCGAGATAGCTTCATTTCTGCTTTAATGGAAGGATACTCTGCCGCTCGAATTGTGAATCATGCGGTTGGATTTGATATGATGAAAGAAGCATCAAACCAATACAACTGGGATTTAGACTTTAGTGAAATTTCAAGAATATGGACCAATGGCTGCATCATTCGATCAGAGCTGATGAATGCCATGGTCAACTTTTTCAAGGATACTGACCGCTTGCTTTTTCATCCTGCAGTGGTCAAATCACTCAACGAACAACAAGCTAGTCTAGCAAAGATCGTAGGACAAGCAGTAGCGAGTGGGTACCCGATACCAGTGTTCTCTTCAGCCATGAATTTCTTCCTTGGATATGTCAATGGTCTATCCTCAGCAAATATGTTACAGGCACAAAGAGACTATTTCGGAGCACATACCTACAAGCGTATTGACCAGCCTCTTTCTGAATCCTTTCACACCGAGTGGACATGATAGATATTCAGCTCATATTAGCAGTAGTTGCAGGCATAAGCTTCCTGCTTTTTCTAATTCTTTACTTTAAGATTCAGGCTTTTATTGCGTTGCTGATTGCCAGCATTGGAGTGGGACTCATGGCTGGCATGGAGCCTAATGCCATTATGGATTCCATAAAAACCGGCATGGGAAATACGCTGGGCTTTGTAGCGACAGTGGTGGGTCTAGGTGCCATATTCGGCGCTATACTAGAGCAGTCCGGTGCGGCCAATGCACTGGCCAACTTCTTCTTGGAGAAAATGGGTGAAGAAAAGGCCCCCTGGGCCATGACCATCACTGGATTTGTAGTGGCTATTCCTGTTTTTTTCGATGTAGCATTTATCATACTCGTACCACTCATTTATTCACTTCAGCGGAGATCCGGGAAGTCATTGTACCTATTTGCCATCCCGCTATTAGCAGGCTTGGCGGCTACCCATAGTTTTATTCCTCCTACTCCTGGCCCAGTAGCTGTAGCGGATATATTGGGTGCTGACCTTGGGTTGGTTATTATGTTTGGATTCATTATTGGCATTCCGGCTGTCGTTATCAGCGGACCAATGCTGGCGAAGCGTCTGACTGCACACACTTTTATCGCCGCTCCGACAATTGAAAGTACCGAAGACAGCCATTCTATCAATCCCAAATTGACACCTGTATTAATCATTATCGCGGTTCCAATTCTACTGATTGTACTTAATACCATTTCAAAAACCTGGATTGAGGAAGGTTCAATCAAAATTTGGTTAGAGTTTTTTGGACATCCTTTTTCCGCATTGATCATAGCCAATTTGTTGGCCTGGTATTTTATGGGGATAAAAAACGGTTTCTCTAAAGAGGCATTATCTGAAATGAGCACCAAATCATTGGCACCAGCTGGTATAATTATCCTTCTGACGGGTGCCGGCGGAGTGTTCAAGCAAATACTCATGGATACTGGCACAGGTCAAATGCTCGCAGATGCGTTTGCAAATAATTTGTCATCGCCCTTTATTTTCGCATTCGTGATGGCGGCTTTGATGCGTATTGTACAAGGATCCGCTACGGTCGCAATGATTACCTCTGCAGGCATGACTGCCGCACTTATCGCGTCGGCCAATTTGTCTTCTGCCCAACTGGCCCTTTTAGTGATAGCTATTGCCTCTGGAGCTACAGTTCTTTCGCATGTGAACGATAGCGGCTTTTGGTTGATCAACCGTTATTTAGGTTTATCTGTGAAGCAGACCTTTAGATCATGGACGATAATGACAACTTTGTTAGGGATTTCTAGCTTCGTTTTCACCCTTATACTGGCTTATTTCGTATAAAATTGAAAATTAGGTAATTCTCCTACAGTAATAAAGTACAATTATTTATTGATTTTATCATATATTTGGAATTCATAAAATCAGCAGCTATGAAAGATTTATCAACTAAGGACCTGGTCTATATGGCCATGATTGCACTTATTTCATTGTTTTATTTCTTCCAAGGATCGATCAGCCTGGATCTACTCAAATAAGTGCTAACGTTTCTTCTTTTTCTTCTTAGGCTTATGTGGATTTGCCTCAGCTTCTTTGATTAATTGTTTCCAGTTGTCTGTAGTATCCGCTGTGAGATCGATAGTATCCTGATAGGTATTCCATTCGATATCCATCACTTGAATGGGTGTATGAGTATATTTTTCTACTTCAATTAAGAGTGACTTTTCTTCAGGGCTACAAAAGCTGACAGCTTGCCCCTTTTGATTACCTCTACCTGTTCGCCCTACCCGGTGCACATAGTTTTCCGGCTCATCGGGCATGTCATAATTCACCACGAAATCTACATTTGGAATATCTATCCCTCTGGCACTGACATCAGTAGCAATGAGTATTTTATTTCTACCGGCTCGGAAAGCACTCATCACTCGATTACGTTCATCCTGATCTTTGTCTCCATGAATAGTCTGTCCAGAGATTTCGACTCTAGCCATGGCTGCTAGCACGCGCTCTGCTCGCACTTTGGTTCTTACAAAGACCAATATTTTCTTGTCCGGATTCTCTCCAATCAACCTTTCGAGGAAGTATCGCTTATCATCCATCTTAATGAAAGCCACTGCATGCTCTACGTTTTTTGAGACCGGGTCTTTAGGTGAAATTTGAATCCTTATTGGTTTGTGCACCAAGGAATAGGCTACCTTCTTTATCTTCTCATCAATAGTAGCTGAGAAAAACAGGGTTTGTCTTCGCTTCGGTAGAAATTTCACCAAGTCCTGAATATCCTTTATAAAGCCAAGGTTGAGCATATGATCGGCTTCATCCAATACTACTGTTTCTATATGGTCGAGTTTGATAAACCCTTGACTTACCAAATCAAACATTCTCCCTGGAGTAGTCACGATAATATCGACGCCCTTGGCCAATTTAGCTATCTGTGGATCTTGTTCTACTCCACCAAAAATGCTCAAGGCTTTGACTTTTGTACCTTTCGATAGTTCATCAAATGCTCTGGTAATCTGAATGGCCAACTCTCTGGTCGGAACCATCACAACGCATCGGATATCATCTCCACTCCTATGCTTCTTTGAACGCTGCAAGCGGTCTATGATTGGAATGGCAAAGGCCGCTGTCTTTCCAGTCCCTGTTTGGGCTATAGCCAATACATCCTCTCCCTTCAATATTGCCGGTATTGATTTGAACTGGATATCTGTGGGACGTTTAAAGCCTTGAGTTTCAAGGTTTCGTTTCAGTTCGGGACTAATATTGTAGGCTTCGTATTTCATTGGCAGCAAAGGTAGTCCAAGAATCGGCAACATGTTTATAAAATAAAAAATCCCGATTGTCTGGTAAACAATCGGGATTCAACTCCTTTTGGTGTGAAGCTAAGGGTTATACCTTGTACACCCAACCATGGGTATCTTCTATTTCACCTAACTTAATCTTGTCTAAGGTATCGAACAATTTGTCGGCCAAAGGCTTTTCTTCCGGCAAGACGTAGTCCGTACCGTTGTATCCAATCTTATGAATTTTGGCAATAGTTGCGGCAGTACCAGCTCCAAATGCTTCTTTCACTTCTCCAGCCTTCAAAGCAGCCTCAAGATCTTTAACGCTTAATCGTTTTTCTTCCACCTTCATGCCCCAGTCTCTGGCCAAAGTCAATACGCTGTCTCTCGTGATTCCATTCAGGATAGAATCGCCTGTAGGTGCGGTCACCAAAGTTTCATTGATTAAAAACAACAAGTTCATCGTACCAGCTTCCTCTACAAACTCATGTGTTTGTCCATCCGTCCAGATCAATTGATGGTATCCTTCTTTCTGTGCTTGCAAAGCTGGGTACAACGAAGCAGCATAGTTGCCTGCTGTCTTTGCATATCCTACACCACCAGCTACTGCTCTGGTGTATTTCGTTTCAATTTTCACATTTACCGGTTCGGAATAGTACGCTCCAACAGGCGCTGTAAATATCAAGAATTTGTACGTTTCAGATGGTCTAATACCTACATAAGGATCATCCGCAAATACCACAGGTCGGATGTACAAAGAGGTGTTTTCTTGTCCTGGCACCCAGGCGCTATCTACCTTGAGCAAGGCACTCAGCGCAGACATAAAAAACTCCTCAGAGATTGGAGGAATACACATGCGCTCCGCGCTCACTATCATCCTTTTGGCATTAGCCTCAGGTCTGAAAATCAAGATTTCTCCTGCTTTATTCTTGTAAGCTTTTAAGCCCTCAAACACTGACTGTCCATAGTGCAATGTGGCATTGGCTGGACTTATTGCTAAGTCTCCATAAGGCTCAATTCTCATGTTTTTCCATTCGCCATCTTCAAAGTCTGCCACGAACATATGATCCGCGTACACTTTACCAAATGGAATGTTATTGAAGTCAACTTCACTAATTCTAGACCTCTCGATCTTCTTGATTTCAAACTCTGCAGTTTCAGTCATTTGTTAAGCAATTTTGTTTTGGGTAATGAAACGCAAATTTAATGAAAATAGTCATGGAAAGCACTCCTCAAAAGCAATTTGAAAAGACAATCCAGCTATTTATTTAAGGTTTCCAAGGTACCTCTTCAGCCTTTAATTCTTTTGTCATCCATCTACACAAAACGAAAAGATAGTCTGAGAGCCTATTCAAGTATGTTGTGATGTTTGCGTGAACTTCTTCTGTTTCGGATAATGCGATCGCTAATCGTTCGGCCCTCCTGCAAACACATCTAGCTATGTGACCTGCAGATACAGATACATGACCTCCCGGCAAAACAAAGTTTCTCATTTCTGGTAATTCGCCGTCCATTCGATCGATGGCCGTCTCAAGCATTTTAATAGACTCATTAGTGATATCTGGTATCACCACTTTCGATTTTTTAGGGTCTGAAGCCAAATGAGAACCTATGACAAATAGTGTATTTTGAATTTGGATCAATTCATTGACAATAGGTTCATTTACTTCCTGATCACGTACCATTCCCATGTGACTATTCAACTCATCAATAGTTCCATACGAGTCTATTCTTAAATCAGCCTTGGAGACTCTAGTTCCTCCTAGAAGCCCTGTCGTACCTTTATCACCAGTTTTTGTATACACCTTCATAATTGAGTATTACCGTTGCCAAATATTTTTTTGATTATTAGCTACAAAAATGGTAAACTTAATGTTCTAACCGGTTTGATTAATTCAATTTTTAAGCAGCATAATGCGCTCTACATATTATCTCCTGGCCCTTGCGGCTATCATTCTGCAATTTTCTTGTGCAGACAAGCACCCAAAAGCTGATTTGGTTCTCTTTAATGGAAACATTTATACCTTAAATGAAACCGAGCCAAAAGCAGAAGCCGTAGCGGTGACAGATGGAAAAATCGTATATGTAGGAAACAATGTAAACGCCAATCAGTGGGTAGCAGATACCACTCAAATTGTAGATTTAGAAGGCAAAACTCTGACTCCGGGCTTTATTGAAGGCCATGGTCACCTGATGGGTATTGGAGAAAATCTTATCAATCTGGATTTATTAAATACCAAAAGCTATGATGAAATCATTGAAATGGTAAAAAACAAGGTGAATGAAGTAGAAGATGGTGAATGGATTTTAGGCAGAGGCTGGCATCAGGACAAATGGTTCGTGTTACCGGAAAATATGATAAATGGCTTTCCTTCACATAACAAATTGTCAGAGATATCTCCAAATAACCCAGTAGTACTTTCACATGCGAGTGGACACATGGTATTGGCCAACGATCAGGCCATGAAGATAGCAGGTATAAACAAGGATACTCCAGATCCTGAAGGAGGTACTATTTTCAAGGATTTAGGTGGTAACCCTACAGGTATTCTAAACGAAACAGCAGAATTACTCCTTGAGGATGTGATACCAGAAGATTCCGACGAAAGAAGAATTCAAATACTAAACATGGCCATCGAAGAGTGTTTAAAAAATGGAATCACCAGTTTTCATGATGCGGGTGCTGGTCAAAAAACAATTGACCTTTATGAATCATTTTTAAAAAATGACCTGTTAAAAATCAGACTCTATGTGATGTTGGATGGACTCGACGAAGAATTACTGAGCAACTGGTATACCTCAGGTCCTCGCATCGGTTTAGGAAATGACTTCTTAACTATCCGAGCTATCAAATTATATGCTGATGGGGCTTTAGGTTCTCGTGGGGCGTTGCTGCTTGAGGACTATGAAGATGCTCCCGGTGTTCAAGGACTAAGACTAACTCCTGCGGATTATATCATGAGAGTAACCGAACAAGGCACAAAAAACGGTTTTCAAATTTGCACGCATTGCATTGGCGACAGGGCTAACCGAGAGGTTTTGGATATGTATGAGATAGTATTGAATGCAGATACCACGAAAGCCAATCCGCGATTCAGAATAGAGCATGCTCAGCATATTGCAGGTGACGACATTCCAAGGTTTGGTCAACTTGGTGTAATTCCATCTATGCAAGCCATCCACATGAGTTCTGACCGACCATGGGCCATAGATCGCCTAGGAGAGAAAAGAATTGTTGAGAGTGCTTATATGTGGCAAGATTTAATATCAACAGGAGCGAATGTTATGAATGGGACTGATGCTCCTGTGGAACCTGTGAATCCACTGGCTAGTTTTTATGCCTCAGTAACAAGACAAACTTTAAAAGGTAAACCAGAAAACGGATTTGAGCCTGACCAGCGAATGAAAAGAGAACAAGCGCTCCAGGCCTACACTATCAATAATGCTTTTGGAGCTTTTGAAGAAGACATCAAAGGAACCATTGAGATTGGAAAAGTGGCAGACTTTACTGTATTGTCTAAGGATATTATGAAAATTGAGGCCAAAGAAATACTCACAACGGAAGTCGAATACACCATTGTGAATGGTCAGATACTTTATCAGAAATGAAAAAAGAGGCCGAAGCCTCTTTTATGAATACTCGCTTAATATCCCTAAAATCTATCAACCAAAAATCAAAGGGCTCTTAATAATGATCAATTCTCAACTCTTGCTAAGCAGCATTCGCTTACATAACATCCCATAGATTCTCAGCCCCTAATTTTTTAGGAATTGTTTTATAAAGACGACATAAAATTCAAACTGAAACTTTTTCAGCCATCGCTATGTTGATCAATTATGAAAACGCTCATAAAAATTTTCCTCTTATCTTTTATGGCATTATCCTGTCAGGAAGATCCGATCAGCAGTGGGGTAAACGCCAATGATCCATCCAACAAAATCAAAGCATTCTTATCTAATAATAACGACGATACTTATGTGGTCGTTAGTAAAAAAGCCGATGATCAAGTGTTTAATGAAGGTGTGGTGATTTCAGCTGGCAATACAAATGAACTTGAACTCTCCTCCTGTTGCTCACATGTCATTCGTGCCTATATCAAAAGCGATTTGGTGAATCATAAATATGAATGGTATATCAACTTAAGGGACGAAGATATATTTATAAATTTTTAAGCGCTCTTCAACTCTAAAATAGTAATCTCAGGCAATATCCCAACCCTCCCAGGATAACCTAAAAAACCAAAACCTCGGTTGACATACAAGTGCTGATTTCCTTCTGTATACAAATCGGCCCACTGCTTGTACAGGTACTGAGACGGACTCCAACGAAAATTGCCTATTTCCACTCCAAATTGAAAACCATGTGTATGACCCGAAAGCGTAAGGTCTATATCGCTATGGTTTGGTCGGATTTGAGCATCCCAATGACTCGGATCATGTGAGAGTAAAATTTTGGTATCAGCTTCTACATTTTTTGCCGTTTCTTCCAAATTTCCATATTTAGCAAATCCTCTCGCTCCCCAGTTTTCCACCCCCATGATGGCCAATCTCTCTCCATCAACCTCCACATATCTGTGTTCGTTGAGCAATATATCCCAGCCCATATCTTTATGGGATTGTACCAATTGTTCTAGATTCTTTTTCTTCGCTTGTTGAGATCCCCAAGCTTTGTAATCGCCATAATCATGATTTCCTAAAATCGAAAACTTTCCCGCACTCGCTTCTACCTTTGAAAAAATATTGAGGTAATCCTCTACTTCTTTGGACTCATTGTTTACCAAATCACCAGTAAACAAAAAGAGATCGGGCTTCTCTGCGTTAAGCAGATCAATCCCTCCCTTAACTGCCGTCTTGTTATAAAAACTCCCACTATGAATATCAGAAAGTTGGGCTATTCTAATTCCATCAAATGCCTTAGGTAAATTTTGAAGTGTAATTGTTCTACGTCTTACTCTGTAATCGTATGCACCAGACAAAATGCCATAGCTCATAGCAGCCATTGGAACGGCACCTGCTATGAGTGCAGACTTAGAAAGAAATTCAGATCGAGATATCCCATTATCCGTCGTTGGATTTGGTACGCCATTTTGAAATAACCCTTGGTAGGCGTATTTCCCTAAACGAACAATATCATCCGCAAACACGAATAGTCCTGCCGTAAGTTTACCAAGGATATTCATAAAAACTGCTGTGGCTAGGAAAGTACGCAGGTTGTGATATTTGGTAGGGTCTACACTACCAAAAACCACTAAAGCAAAAAATGAAAATACAGTTAAAGACCAGTAGATTATCGAAACAACCAACTTTCCCGTATTAGAGAAACTACTAACAACTACTTTAACCGCCTGAAAAACGTAATAGTCGAGAAATGAATAAACAATTAGGAAAAGAATAAAAAAACTCAATCTGTGCATAAGAACCCTCATACGCAGATTGAGCTGTTGAGTTGTGTCTGATTATCTAAAGCGGATATCGCCGTAGCTTGTGTCTATGTTTACGTAACCTCCTTTTCCACTACCCATTTTCCCCTTGTACCGCGAACTAAAATCTTCTTTGACCTTGTAATCAAAGTCTAAGGGCAATCCGGAATAACTAAAATCACTAAAGCTTAGCTCTGTATCAAAAGTAAAGTTAGCGCCCTCATCAAAGGAAATTCTGTAATCTCCAAATTTGCCATCTATAATGATTTTGGTAAAATCCTTTGCTACTTCGTCTATAGTAAATCCGCCACAATACTGAGCTTTCATATCCAATTCAACTTCCAAACGATCAATTGAAAATTCCGAATACCCCACATATCCTTTGATGCCTTGAACCGTTCCAATCTCCACATCTCCATATTTACTGCTTAAATCTATCGTTCCGATTTTTTCTATTTCAACATCTGAAAATCCTTGTTCCATCTTTACCACGCCAAGTTCATCGATTTCAACATCTGAATACTTTATATCTATTTCACCCTCTTTTACCAATTGTATTGCTCCATCACTAAAAGAAATCCTCATATCAGTCAGTCCATAAAGTTTTTCAATCCTGAAGTCACCATAAGAGATATTAATCTCGCTTTCACCCATCAAATCCCCGATAAAATTTCCTCCAAAACTATTTTTTAGTCTCAGCGCATTTTTCTTAGGCATATTGACTTTGTAATTGATTTCAAACTCTTCTCGATCGCGATTTTTCAAATTACTCAATCGGGTCTCAAACGAAATCTCTGAACTGCTTTCTTCTATCTCCACTTTGATTTTGTCCAATAAATCCTGGGCTCGATTTTCATTATTCATTCTGGCAATGATTTCAATATCCACCGTCATCTTATTTTGATCCCAAGTGTTGATGTGGACGCGACCGAAACTATTTTCTATAGATAGCCTTATGTTCGAATTCACATCAAAGCTCTTCGATATTTTTCGACTTTTTTCATAATCCAGCCCCTTGTCTTTTCCTAATAGTTCTCTTGTTTGCAGACCAACTAAAGCCAACAATACGATCAGGTTATACACTAATTTTTTCATCTTGCTCATGTTTACTTATCCGTTCTAAAATCCTCAATTGTTTATTTAGAATTTCGACTCTCAATTGTAGATTTTGAATCATGGCGTTGATCAGCCTTTCATCATTTTGATTTCTTTTCAAATCCTTTTTTAGCTTAGCGTACATGTTGTCTAATTGCTGCATATCCTCAAGCAATTCCACATCTACCAAGCCTTTCTTATCTATCACACTTTTAATTTCCGAGCGCTTCTGCGAAATCAGTTGGGTATAGTAGCCTTCCACCTCTCTTAATTCTGATGATCGACTTTTCTGCGATTGATTGACCGCTGCTACTTCTTCAATATCAGCGTTCATCGTGCGATCCACAGCCAATCCAACTGAAATACATAAGAATATTACAGCTGCTGCTTTCCACAGCCAGGTATAATCCTTCTGTTTGTTTTCCTGCAACAATTCTTGTTGAATTTTCGACCAAGTGTCACTCCTTGGTTCCAAATCATCAAAACCTTCTCGATTCGATTTGATAAAATCTTCTAATTTATCTTTCATATTGATACCTTTCTTTTAGAATCTCTCTTAATTTTTTCTTAGCTCGATTGAACTGAGATTTTGAGGTCGATTCTGTAATACCTAATACTGTTCCTATTTCATTGTGATCATAACCTTCCAACAAATAGAGGGTCAATACCGCTCTAAATCCTTCTGGCAATTGCATGATGGCTGATTTGATGGCTGGTAAACTCAACGATTCTTCATCTTCTTCAAATGACTCATCGATCTTTCCTCCAGCTTGATCCATTTCTACCAAATCCAACTTTCTCTTCTTGAGCACATTGATAGAGGCATTCACCACAATCCTTTTTACCCAAGCGCCAAAAGTGGATTCCCCTCGGTATTTGTGGATGTTTTTAAACACATTCACAAATGCTTCTTGAATCACATCCTCAGCTTCATCACGATCATTCACTATGCGAAAACTTACGTTCAACATGGCTTTTACATACAAGTTGTAAAGCTCAAATTGAGCGTTCTGGTCATTGCGCTTCGCTGCTTCGACCAAATGATAATGAATGTCCTTATTTCCTATTTCCAACGATTATCGAAATTCTGTACAAAAGACCAATGAAAACCACGAGGGTTGCATCATAATTGAAATTAGTCTGAATATTTATAATTTCAATACTTTATATACAGGAGAGGTATAAAATGAGTAATTTGACAATAATCATTAATAACCTTTACTTATGAGAAATCAATTTATTGGACTCTCCATTATCACTTCCTTTGCCCTCATTGTTCTTTCACTTTATTGGCCTTGGGTCTGGTGGAGTTTTGCAATAGTCGCTCCCATCATATTCCTTGGTTCTCTAGATGTACTAGATAAAAAGCACACGCTGAGAAGAAATTTCCCTCTATTAGGTGCTTTTCGGTATATCATGGAAGACCTTCGCCCGAAAATCTATCAATATTTCATTGAGTCAGAAACAGATGGTGCACCAATCAATAGAATGTTTCGTTCCATTGTCTATCAGCGGGCAAAAGGGGCGCTTTCTACCAACCCATTTGGGACCAAACTAGATGTTTATGTAGATGGCTACGAATGGGCCAATCATTCCATTCATCCTATCAACCATCATGACTTGGACGATCACCCAAGAGTTTTAATTGGGGGGCCAGACTGTAAACAACCATACAGCTCCAGTATTTTCAATGTGTCAGCCATGAGCTATGGTGCTTTAAGTGACAGGGCAATTGAAGCATTAAATGGTGGCGCCAAAATCGGGAATTTTGCTCACAACACGGGTGAAGGAAGTATTAGTAAATATCATTTGAAACATGAAGGTGATTTGATATGGCAAATTGGAACTGGCTATTTTGGATGTAGAAATAAAGACGGCTCTTTCAATGAAGACATGTTCAAGGAGAAATCCGCCCTTTCTCAAGTAAAAATGATTGAAATAAAAATGTCTCAAGGCGCCAAGCCTGGGCACGGTGGTATATTACCTGCCATCAAAAATACTGAAGAGATTGCGGCTATTCGAGCAGTAGATCCGCATACTAGAGTTGACTCTCCTCCTGCCCACAGCGCATTTCGGAATCCGGAAGAATTGATGCATTTCATCAAAAAATTGAGAGACTTATCTGGGGGAAAACCTGTAGGATTTAAACTTTGTGTAGGCAACAAAATTGAATTTACGGATTTGTGTATTGCTATGCAGAACACGGGTATCATCCCTGATTTTATTACTGTAGATGGTGGCGAAGGAGGAACAGGAGCTGCTCCTCTCGAGTTCTCCAACAACATTGGGATGCCTTTAAGAGATGGACTAGCCTTCGTTTGTGATTCCCTGAGGGGATATGGATTTAAGAAAGATGTGAGGGTAATCGCTTCTGGTAAAATTCTAACAGGATTTCACATCTTTAGAGCATTTGCTCTCGGTGCAGATGCTTGTTACAGTGCTCGTGGTATGATGCTGGCCTTGGGCTGTATTCAAGCTTTAGAATGCCATAGCAACAATTGTCCCACAGGCGTAGCTACTCAGCAGCAACATTTGGTCAAAGGCTTAAATGTGGAAGACAAGATCAAAAGAGTCGCAAAATTTCATAATGAAACAGTGATGAGTTTTGTAGAATTCATGGGAGCGACGGGAGTAGATTCAATTTCCAAAATCAAAAGGCATCATGTTTATCGACGGCTGGATCAAGAGCACATTAAAACCTACGCGGAAATTTATCCAAATATAAAAGTTGGTGAATATACCTAGACCTATTACATTTGTAGGGTATTCATTTTTTCAGTTGTTCAAACAATTGAATATCAATACAGTAGCAGCATTTCAGAGAAGTATATCTTAAAGAGTTAATTATTTTGTATTAAACCTTTTAGAATCTCAAGATTCTAAGTGAGAAAAGGGTAGTTAAGAATAATTATTAAAAAATGAAGAAATTAATAAGATATAAGCGATTCGTTTTTAGTCTTACTTTTTATTTATTCTTCCTAAGTCTCTTAGGGTGTCAAGAAGAACTCGTATCTCTCAACCCGTTTAAAACAGCGGATCAAATCTATGCCAAGTTAGATATGTCGAACGAATAGTATTCGTATGAATTTCCAGATTCATATAGCTGTTGTCCTGGTGGTAAGAAAAGAAATGCGTGGCTTTTAGCTAAGTTGGCCAAATCACCCGAACCATTTCCAGTCTCTGGATATACCTCAATCAAACCATCACGCCCTATCTCACTCCTTACTTGAATAAAATAACCTAAATCTGGTTTAAAAGTTACAGCCTCTCTTAGTATGGCCGTGCGCAACTCCACCTTCCTTCCTAGGTTTTGCATCAACCAAGGGATAAAAAAAGCTCTAAAACACATATAAGTAGAAATGGGATTGCCTGGAAACGCAAAAACTTGCTTCCCGGATTGATTGGCTCCAAACCAAAATGGTTTTCCTGGTCTTTGTGCTACTTTATGAAACAATTTTTCAACTTCCAACTCTTCTAAAATTTCGGGCAGAAAATCTGCCTTCCCTTTAGATACTCCTCCACTCAAAAGCACCACATCAAAATCATTTAAAATGGTAGCGATTTTACCTCTGAGTTCTTCTTTATCATCTAGCAAATGGAAGCACTGATTAGGAACTCTCAATTGATTTAATGACGTCTGAATAGCAATAGAGTTGGATTTCCTAATCTGATGAGGTAAGGGCACTTTATCCACGTCTACCAGTTCGTCTCCAGTCGAAACGATAGCCACCTTAGGCTTATTATTGATGCGCACTTCGTGGTGTCCCACTGTGGCCATGATAGCAACTTCAGCCGCTGTGATCACTACCTCCTTTGCGATTAACAATTCTCCTTTGTTCTGATCACTCCCCTGTCTGTGAACATTCTTCCATCGATCAGCTTCATCCAAATTTATTTTGACCCATTTCTCATCGCCTTCCTCATAAAACTCAAGGTCCTCATATCGAATAATCAAATCACAGCCTTCACTCAAAATTGCCCCCGTCATGATTTCTATGGCGTTCTCGTTACTTTTCAGGCTGGCAGCAGGTACACCAGCCAACTGCACTTCTTGAACTTTGAACTCTCTTTTGCCTTTATCGAATGCATCAAAACTTAATGCAATACCATCCATGGTTACCCGATCAAATGGTGGGAAATCTCGATCCGCTTTGATGTCTTCGGCCAACACCTCACCCATACTCTCTTCCAATGCAACCTTCACTATTCCCCAATTGGCTTGCTGTGACTGAACGATATTTTTAGCTTCTACGACTGATATCATACTAGATTCTCTAATTTTATCATCTCATTGTAAAGTAAAAACAACTCTTCTCCTATCACACACATAAATATGAAAAACGATAAATTTTCTCATATAGATTCAGGAAACAATCCTGCGATGGTCAACGTATCTGACAAGCAAGTGACTGTTCGCACAGCCACGGCCAGAAGCACAATTGAACTGACCGAAGAAATTATGTCAGGGCTGGAACAAGGAGAGATTCACTCTAAAAAAGGTCCGGTTTTTCAAACAGCGATAATAGCTGGAACAATGGCCGCTAAAAAAACAGGTGAACTGATCCCACTCTGTCATCCGATTGGTTTGGACGGGTGTGATTTCACTATAGAAGTAAAAGGTCTGGAAGTTGAAATCGAATGCACAGCGACCATTGCAGCCAAAACCGGAGTGGAAATGGAGGCATTAACCGGAGCTTCTTTGGCAGCATTAACTATTTATGATATGTGTAAAGCTTTGTCGCACAACATCATCATCAAAGAAACCAGATTGACAGCAAAGACAGGAGGAAAAAAAGACTTTAAATACAATGGCTAAGAAACACCAAAAACACGCAAAATTGACAAGGCCTGACATCGGCCATTTTGGACGAAACGAATTAGCCATATTAGGGACTCCTTGCGGTGAGATTAAGAATTTAGCTCGAACAATAAGCGAGCAGCTTTCTGCTCAATACAAAATAGCCTATGTGGATGCTGATCACAAAAGTGCCGATGACGAATCAAATCTTGAAGGCAGTTCGCTGGCCTACGGCAATCAACTAGAGTATGTGGACAAAATAGATTTTCATCGATTTGATCAAATGGGTGAATTCAATACGTTTGATTACAAAATGAAATTTGTTGACCAAGATCTGGTACTCGTCAATGGCAACCACTTTGAAGGTAATCGTCAAATACTGGTCATTGATTCCAGAAAGTCATTGGAGAAGAAATTGCACAAATTGACTCATGTATGTCTCATATTGTTTCAAACTAACGAAACCGAAGTTCCTGAGTATTTAAAAGCACATATTCCAAATTGGAGTGAGATACCTCAATTCCAATTAAATGATATCTCGTCTATTTCGTCCTTGATTCAAAAAATGCAGCAGCAAAATCTACCAGCTATTAACGGTCTGGTACTGGCTGGAGGAAAAAGCACACGCATGAATCGCGATAAGAGTGAAATCGAATACTTCGGCAAAAGCCAAAAGGATTTCATGTTCGATTTGTTGGCGAGTGTATCTGATCAAACGTTTTATTCTGTACGTCAGGATCAAGCTAAAGATGACTCTAGCAATCAGGTGATAGATACTTTTACCGGGCTTGGACCTTACGGGGCCATTTTATCGGCATTCAGATCCAATCCCAATGCGGCCTGGTTAGTGACTGCCTGCGATCAACCTTTTCTAACCAAAGAGACGTTGGAGTTATTGATCTCCAAAAGAAATCCTTCAAAAATAGCTACTGCATTCTACAATCCTGAAACAGAGTTTCCTGAGCCACTGATTACCCTATGGGAACCCAGGGCTTATTCGCACCTTCTGCATTTCCTAAGCTTAGGCTACTCTTGCCCAAGAAAAGTGTTGATTAACACAGATATAGAACTAGTACATTTGGATGATGCGACGGTACTGAAAAACGTGAATACACCAGAAGAATACGAAGAGGCTATTAGGATTTTAGGAGATTAGTTATTGGTTATTTAGTTAAATGAAGTATTCCTAAGCCCAACACTGTCGATGGACTATTAACTTATAACTTTTAACCAGTCACGGGTGTGCAGCCACCCACACATCTCCATCTTGAAATATTTCTTTTTTCCAGATAGGCACGGTCTTTTTGAGTTCGTCAATGATAAACTTGCACGACTCAAATGCTGCTTGTCGATGTGGAGTGGATACAGCTATCACAACTGCTTCTTCTCCTATCTCCACCACCCCTATTCGGTGTGAAATGGCATATTTCAGAATTGGCCATTGAGACTTCGCTCGATCTACGATCTTTTGGAGCTCTTTGATCGCCATCGGCTTATATGCTTCAAAATCAAGCCTCACTACAGCTTTATCGGAAGTCTTGTTTCTTGTAGTTCCGATAAATACATCAGTAGCCCCAGCTCCTTCGTGTGAAACTGCGGCAATTAGAGCTGCAACATCAATTTTTTGTTCTGTAATCTTAATCATAACTATCAACCTCCACTTACAGGTGGAATAAGGACTAATTCATCTCCTTCCTTGATCACATGGTCATCATCCACATATTCTTCATTAATGGCCAGTTGGAGAGAGGTAAGCTGTTCGAAAGCAGGATATTTAGATTTCAATTGGTGCATAGCCTCACGAGCTTTGACACCTTGCGTCAATCTCAAATCCAGTGCTTTACCTCCTATGATATCCCGGGCGATTCCGAATGCTACCACCTTTATTTGAATTTCGCTCATAATTTTCAAAGTTATCCAAACAATAGAAATCCATTCCGATCAGTCTAATAAATATTCCAGTTCTTTAGTGGATTTAGTAGGTTCAAACTCTATTACCTCATAATCGGCCAACTGATGAATGTGAAACGGATCCTTTTCGATCCATTGGCTTACTTCTTCTTTACTTTTGGCTATAGCCAATATAATACCTCCAATTCGAGGAATTTTCTTTCCAGACATTAGGAAATATCCTTGCTCATATTGAGCATTCAAGAAGGCCACATGATCTGCCAGGTGTTGATCTATATTTTCCAAGGGAACCTTGTAAGTCAGGGATATGATATACATTTATAAAAGGATTTAAAATCTTCATAGACATACGGAAATGAGCACGGTTGGTATAGCAACATCTGAAATTTTAAAGATTAAAAATAGGGGAAGTGAATTGACCAATGACCTTTTGGTCAAAGAAGAGCCTCTGGAAATCAGAGTTGGCTATGGACAAGAAACCAAAAGGAAAGAATTTTCGCTCGCAGTCACCATGCGAACGCCTGGAGCGGACGAAGAATTAGCCCGAGGCTTTTTACTATCAGAAGGAATCATCTATTCTCCCACAGACATTCTATCTGCCAAATATTGCATGCAAGCCAAGCAACCGGAGAATACATTGAAAGTAGAATTGGGTAACGATGTAGCATTTGACCCTGAAAAATTCAAAAGGAATTTTTATGTCAGTTCTAGTTGTGGGGTGTGTGGAAAAGCTGCAATTGATGCATTGGAAGCTGAATTATCAAATAAGCAGTACCCAAACCAATATGTTACTCAAACAGCCATTCTATCTCTTACAGATCAGTTGACCCCTCATCAAAACACTTTCAAATTTACTGGGGGCCTTCATGCAGCTGCCTTGTTTGACCCCAACGGGAAGTTGCTGATCATAAGAGAAGATATAGGTAGGCACAATGCATTAGATAAACTCATTGGAGTGAGCGGATTAAAACAAATAGACCTGTCTGACAAAATACTTTGGCTCAGTGGAAGATTGGGGTTTGAGATGATTCAGAAATCTGCTATGGTCGGCATCAGAACAATTGCAGCGCTCGGTGCTCCCTCAAGTCTTGCAGTAGAATTATCCCAAAAGCAAAGCATTACCCTTATAGGCTTCCTAAAAAAAGAAGCTTTCAATATCTACTCAGGAAAAGAAAATGTAATTTTGGATACTTAATTACTAAGCAATGAAAATCAGAATCAACGGAAATTTTGTACGACTCAGATTGAGTCAAAGTGAAGTAGATCAATTTGCGTCGAAAGGCCAAATAGGCGACGCCATTCAATTTGGTACTCGATCATTGACATACCAGCTGGTAACTTCACAACAAGAAGAGGTTTCTGTAGACTTCGATGGCACCAAAATTTCTGTACAAGTTCCAAAAAATATGAGTGAGCAATGGACCGAAACTGATTTGGTCGGATTTGAAAATGCAGATCAAACCCATGTCAGAATCTTAGTAGAAAAGGACTTTCAATGCTTGCATAAAAGACCTGGGGAAGACGAATCAGACAACTTCCCCCATCCAGCTGCCGACTAAGCGCAAGACACCGTAATGCTGTGAGTATGGCCATCCCCTGTCGTGGAATCAATATTCACACTACTATTGTCTTTAAGAGATGTAAAGTTGGTGCTTGAGACTGTCACGCTGTGAGAATGACCACTAGATCCTGTAATATCATAGGTCTTTGCAGTTCCTGCGTCAACATCTGCTTTTGATACAGTCAGGGAGTGCCCGTGATTACTTCCTATTGATACTGAGGTTCCATTCTCCAAACAGTTCTTTGAGGAGTCTCCATCCATATCCATGTCCATATCATCTTCTGAGCTATCAGCACAATTCCACAATGACAATAAAGGAATACCGGCTAGAAGTGCAGCGCTTACCTTGGTTAAGAATACTTTTCGGTTCATGGTTGTTTTTGGTTTTAATGTATATACATATAATTTAGCGAAAAGCTTGAAGATTATTAATTACTCCTGATCCAAAATGTCTTCACGCAGACATTTTACATTCACATTGGTTGAAGAAAGTATGATCTACGCTTTGCTTCTCTCTAAATATTGAGAGAGCTTAAAAAAGTGTTTGTGCATCATTTCGGTCGCTAATGAGGCGTTGCTTGCTTGAATCGCTAAAAAAACATCTTCATGCTTTTTAATCTCTGCATGCGCCTCGTCTCCCTCACAAACTTCATCACGTTCGTAGCTGGAAAGAATCGGTGGTATCAATAGAAGCATAAGTGATATCATCGTGCTATTCTTGCTGGCTTTGGCTATGGCTAAATGAAAAAGTAAATCCTCTTCCAGGTAGTTTTCTCCATTAGCAAGTTTCGCTTTGAAAGCATCTAGCGCATCCTTGATCTTTTCTAAATCCTGATCGGTTCGTCTTTGTGCAGCCAGCCCTACCATCTCCAGTTCCAGGGATATTCTCGTTTCTACAAGCTCCTGAAAGGAAGGTGCATTGAGAGAAATAATTTCATCCACCATACCATTGAAGCCGGTTAACCCAATGGCCAGTATAGTACCGCTCTGAGAGACTGATTTGACCACACCATAAAATTCCAACTTTCTGATAGCCTCTCGGATGTGATTTCTTTTTACCTCGAATTTTTCGGACATCATCCGCTCAGAAGGTAGTTTATCTCCTCTTTCCAGATTTCTTAAATTGATCAGGTCTCTGATTTTACCGATCACTTCGTTCTGCAAAATCTTATTCGAGTGCTGATCTATCAAACTTATCTTCACCTCAATAAATTTTTATATAGGTTCAAATTACATTTCAAAAATAAGCCAGAAGTGCACCAATACCATTGTAGGAAATCACTAATGAAAAAAACAAAGCAGCATATAATCCTACATAGACTCCGAAGTGAGTTTTATAATCTTTCATCACCTTTTTGTTCTTCAACATGAGAATAATTCCTAACACTACCAACGGCAAAACAAACACATTAAAGACTTGAGATAAAATTTGAATTTCAATCGGATTGGCTCCAAAAGCTGGCCCTATCAATGCCACCATACTGGCGATCGCTGTGATGACGCGAAACTGCTTTGAGCTAGTATCTAAAACTCCGGATTGATAATCTGCGATAAGCAATGGTGCTATCAACAAACAAGGAAAAATAGAAGACAAACCTGCACTCAAAGCCCCGCAAAAGAATATAGTCACAGCCCACTTTCCAGCTACTGGCTCAAGTGTTCCTGCCATATCCATGACTTGATTCACTTGCTTTCCTTCATAAAACAAAGCCCCGGCTGCCACAGCCATGATCACCCCGCTGATGACAAATATTAGTATAGCAGCTGTGATAGAATCCTTTTTTTGTTGGTCCAAATTTTTGATGGTCCAGCCCTTACCTTTCACAAACAAAGGCCGAGACAAAAAAGTAGCTGCTGCCATAGTGGTACCGACAAAAGCCGCTACCAACATTTTCCCACCTGGCACATCAGGAATGGTCGGAATCAAACCCTTGATTACGTCTATGCCGTGAGGTTGCACAAAAAAGAAAGAAACTATAAAAGATAACCCCATCAAGGAGACGAATACAACCAATATCTTTTCGAAGAAGGTATATTTTCCAACCAGCATCAAAGAGTAAAACGTAAGGATGATGATTACAGCTATGGCTAGCACTATTTCATATTGGAATGGTGCTAACCCTTCAAAGTTGAGCGCCAATATTTCGAACAATATATTCGATGATATGCCCAAAATCCCCATCAGGGAATTCCACTGTCCAAAAGAGATGCCTACTATGATTAATATGGCCATCACTTTACCCAGCCTAAAATGTTTTTTGAAGCCAAAAAGAGCCGTCTCTCCAGTAATCAAGGCATAGTTGCCATAAGCAAACATCAGCACACCAGAAAACAAGCAACTTAGAAAGAGTACCCATAGCAATTGCATCCCGAACTGGCTTCCCGCCACGATCATGGAGGTCACACTGCCCGTACCGATGGTGTACCCAATAGCGAAAATACCCGGGCCAAACCCCAGAATTATGGCAATGATTTTCTTAAGTAGTGACTGATTTTTGTCTGATGCTGTCATGCTTGTTTGTTTTATGTATTACTTGATAAGCCATTCGGTATGATAGAATTTACCGGAGGGATCGTCTTTTCTCTGATAAGTATGAGCGCCAAAATAATCACGTTGGGCTTGGAGCAAATTGGCGGATGAATCAGCTAGAGAAAAGCTATTCAAAAAATTGACGGAATCACTCAGGTTAGGAATGGCCAATTCATTCAACACGCAGTCTGCTACTACTTCCAGCGCACTCGTCTTCAGGTTTTTCAGTCTTTCCGTTATTGTTTTATCCATCAAAAGATGATCAGCTTCTTTAAATACAGACACCAATTCCACCATAAGATCAGATCGAATGATACACCCATTCGTCCAAATTCTAGCTAATTCACTTAAATTCAATTCCCAGTTGAAGCTATTTGATGCCTCAAGAATCAATTTAAACCCTTGATAGTGATTGATCAATCTGGCGAACTGATAGGCTTGTAGCAAGTCTTCTATCTGAATTTTTAAATTGGCCTGACTTTGAGTGAGAAGGCTTTGACTGGCAGCTATTCGTTCGTCCTTGAAAAACGAAATATAGCGGGCATAAAGCGCAGACGTAATCATGGTGCTCGGCATCCCCAGCTGCGCCGAAGCTATGGCTGTCCAGTTGCCGGTTCCTTTGTTTCCGGCTTTGTCCATGATTTTATTGACAAGCCAGTCATCCCCTTCTTTCTTTCTGAGTATATCAATGGTAATCTCCAACAAGTAACTGTTTGAAGTAGTTTTCCACGACTCTAGAATATCAGCCATTTGGTCGGGGTTGTTGCCCATAGCTCGTAGGGCAGTAAATATTTCAGCCAAAAGCTGCATTTCTACATATTCGATACCATTGTGAACCATTTTCACAAAATGACCACTTCCACCCGTACCAATCCAGGCGCAACATGGCAAACCATTGGCATCTTTGGCTGCAATGGACTCCAGAAAAGGCTGCACTTCCTTGTAAGTCTCCTGCTCACAACCCGGCATAATCGAGGGCCCTTTGAGTGCACCTTCCTCACCGCCAGATACGCCAGTTCCAACAAAACGAATGTCCTTTGATTTCAAATACTCGACCCTTTTGTTGGTATCATTATAATTGGAATTGCCGCCATCTATCAAAATGTCTCCGGCGTCCAAATGAGGGAGAAGGTCTTCAATCACAGCATCTACAATCTTGCCGGCATTCACCATCAGCATGATTTTTCTTGGTTGCTGCAGAGAACCTACAAACTGCGCTACATCGTCGAATGGAGCGGCTGACGACAATTCTGAAAACTCACTTTGGAATTTTTTGGCCACATCCACCTCTTGCCCATCCACATGTCTGTTGAACAAAGAAATATTGAATCCCCTGCTCGCTAAATTTCTAGCCAGGCTCTTGCCCATCACGCCTAATCCAAACAGACCGAATGCTGACTTTTCTAATTGATTACTGATCACTTCTACTATTTTTTTAGGTGTTAAATTAATATCTACATGTATGGCCTCCACAGGCTCTTCCAACGTATCAAACTGAGACTGCAACAATCCGGATCCCATAAAATGACCTTCCCGGTTTCCAATCCTTTCTCTTATTTCTTCAAAGGATCCTTTGAGAAATACCCAGTGTACTTTACCCAGAATACCAGTACTTAAGATTTCGCGGTAAGATGTTTTCAATGCCGAACAGGCTATCACAGCACCCGATCTTTCCAATTCCTTTTTGGCCAGATCATTCACTGTATGCAACCAACCCCTTCGGTCTTCATCATTCAATGGCTCACCATTAGACATTTTCCGGATGTTCTCATCCGGGTGAAAATCATCCCCATCAAAAAACGGCATTTCCAATTGCTCTGAAAGTAAGGCTCCTATCGTGCTTTTCCCCACGCCAGAAACCCCCATGATAAAAATAAGATTGTTTTTTTTGTGTTTCATAATATTTGGGCACCCAAATTGGGCACCCAAATATATATTTTTTTATATTTACAAAAAATTGAATCGTGTACTAATTGAGATTTACCATGACAGACAATAATAAAATAGTTGGAAAAAATGTCCTAATCACCGCCGGTGCCCAAGGCATCGGCGAATCCATTACCAGACACTTTATAGATAGCGGTGCTCATGTTGCGATCCATTACTTTTCCAGTGCAGACACTGCCAATCAACTGGTGGATTATGCCACCAGCAAAGGTCAAAAAGCCATTGCCATTAGTGGTGACTTAACCAAGGAAGCAGAGGCCAATGCCCTCATTGAAAAAACGGTAGATGCCCTGGGTGGATTGGATATATTGATCAATAATGCAGGATCGCTAGTGGCCCGCAAGATGCTCAATGAAATGGAGTCTGAATTTTGGCACAAAGTGATGGACATCAATCTTACTTCTATGATGTATGTTACCCGAGCGGCCACTCCACATTTAGAAAAGCATGAGCATAGCAGCATTGTGAATTTAGCTTCTTTGGCTGGCAGGAAGGGTGGTCACCCTGGTTCGCTCGTTTACTCTACAAGCAAGGGTGCGATTTTGACTTTCACCAGAGCCTTGGCTTCAGAGCTGGGCCCAAAAGGCGTAAGAGTAAATGCAGTAGCCCCGGGACTCATTCTCGGCACTTCCTTCCACAATACACATACAAGTAAGGAATCGGCAGACAAAACCACCGCTGAAATTCCTATCCAAAGAGCGGGCAATGCGGATGATGTGGCCAGAGCAGTTTTGTATTTGGCTTCTGAATATGATGGTTTTATCACCGGCGCCACGCTCGACATCAACGGTGGCGTTTACAATATGTAACTTGGCATCATAGTCCATACCCCATAAACACAAAAAGAAGATGTCTCAAAAGTCAATATATACGTCATCACGAGTGGAACGAAGTGTTCTTATTGTTCGGACACTGATCGCATCATAAGATTGCTTCACGATATTCGCAATGACGAACTACTTTTGAGACAGCCTCTTTTTTAGAAGAATAAGGTATGCTCCTATTTAAATCCTTTCTTTTCTAAGAGAGGATCGATTTCAGGCGTCTTGCCTCTAAATTCAACATACAGATCCATACCTGGCTCAGATCCTCCTTTGCTCAACATGGTTCTATACTTTTGTGCTGTTTCCTGATCAAAAAGATCACCAGTTTCTTTGAAGGCCTGAAAACAATCTGCGTCTAACAGTTCAGACCACAAATAGCTATAGTAACCCGCAGAGTAGCCGCCTGCAAAAATGTGATTGAAATAACCACTTCTATATCTAGGTATGATTTGATCAATCAAGCCAATTCTATCCATGGCCTCTTTTTCAAAAGTTCTGGCTTCTATACCATCAGCGCTAGTAAGTGTATGCCAAGACATGTCCAAATAAGCTGCTGCCATGTACTCCACCGATCTGAATCCTTCGTTGAAAGCATTGGCGTCATTCATCTTTTTAACCAATTCATCCGGTATCACTTCACCAGTTTCATAATGCTTAGCATATAGTTTCAATACTTCCGGTTCGCTCATCCAGTTTTCCATTACTTGCGAAGGAAACTCTACAAAATCCCTTGGCACGTTTGTGCCTGATTGAGAAGGATAAGTCACATCCGAAAGTAAACCGTGCAGTGCATGCCCAAATTCGTGAAACATCGTTTCTGATTCTGAAAATGAAAGCAAAGAAGGACCATTCTCTGTAGGTGCTGGGAAGTTGAAATTATTTGTCACAATCGGTGTCACCGTGCCATCCATTTTAGATTGTGATCTCAATGCATTCATCCAGGCGCCACCTCGTTTACTATCTCTGGCAAAGAAATCCATGTACAGGATACCAATGTGTGTACCATCTGCTTCCAGCACTTCAAAGACTTGCTGATCTTCATGCCACTTAGGCATATCCTTCAATTCGTTAATTTGAATACCAAAAAGTTTAGTAGCTAGCGCAAAGGCTCCATCCCTTACCGCATTGACTTCAAAATATGGACGCATGGCATCCTCATCAAAGTCATATTTGGCTTTTCTCACTTTTTCCACATAGTACCTCCAATCAGACCCTCTCAATTCTTCTTCTATTCCATCATTTTTCATCTCCGATGCCAGGGCATCTCTTTCAGACTTAGCCATATTCAAGGCAGCTGGCCATACTTTATCCATGAAATCCATCACTGCTTTTGGGGTTTGAGCTACACTGGATGACAGTTGAACATCGGCGTGCGTTTCATAACCCAAAAGGTTAGCTCTCTCTATTCTTAGCTTTACAATTTCTTCAATGATTTTCTTATTGTCATTTTCATTGTCATTGTCGGCACGCATCGCGTAACCTTGAAAGAGTTGTTCTCTCATTTCACGATTTGGAGAGTACTGCAAGAATGGGTTGATACTTGGTCTTTGTAAAGTGAATGACCATCCTTCCTCGTGACCTCTTTTCTTCGCCTCCTCTGCAGCCAAAGAAACCAAACTGTTAGTCAAGGTTCCATAATCTTCAGGATTGGTGGTATGTGCTTCGAAGTTATTAGTCTCAGCCAACACATTCTGTCCAAACTTGGTAGTCAATTCAGAAAGTCGGCTGTTGATTTCCTGCAGCCTCTCTTTTTGTTCGCCCTCTAATCCGACACCAGATCGAACGAAACCCTTGTACGATTCCGTCACCAATCTCCTTTGTTGTGCATTGAGATCACTGTTTTCTAATTCGTTATAAATAGCCTCCACTCTTTCGAATAAACCTTTATTCAAATTGATGTAATCATAGTGCTTCGAGAGCATAGGAGACACAACCGTTCTCACCGAATCCAATACATCATTGGTATGCGCCCCTGCTACTGCATAAAATACTCTAGTGGTATTGTCCAATATAGCACCAGACCTTTCCAATGCTTCCATGGTGTTTGCAAATGTGGGAGCCTCCGAACTGTTTACTATAGCATCAATTTCAGCTTTGTGTTCGCTCATACCTTGCTCGAATGCCGGCAAGTAGTGCTCGTTCTCTATCTGATCAAATGGAGGTACTCCAAATGGGGTATTCCATTCAGATAGCAATGGGTTATCATTCATTGGTTGTTCGTTCGTTTGCGGAGTTTGACAACTGGCAAAAGCCATCACACTCGCAGTAAACATAGCTATGGTTTTTCTCATTGGGTTAACTTTTAGGTGTTAAAATGGAAAAGCGATGATATCCACATCGCTCCTCCAAAGAATTTCAATTTAGCAGACTTTTCAGCCCCATTCAATATATTTCTGTTGATTGGTATTATTAGTTTATTGCTGGCCTTCTCGAATCGCTTTAAACTCTGAACCCTCTTTCCATTTTGGGAAAGCGGACTCATTAGCTAACGTATAGCCAATATCGAACATTACCTGCATATCCAACTTAACTCCTTCTGCATTGAAATCTTCAGAGTACTCATCAGAAGGCTTGTGATAGTTTTCGCTGGTGTATTTCTTGTACTGCTCTTCTCCCCATTCTTTTCCATGGGCATCACTATCAGTCGCCCCTTTTCCATAAAGGGCCGGGATACCAATACTGGCAAAATTGAAATGATCTGATCGGAAAAAACCACCCGACTCAGGATGTGGATCTGGCGTGATGTATCTGCCTTGCTTCTCCACCGCTCTCTGAGCATAATCATCCAATTCAGATTGACCATATCCTACAATCGAAAAGTCATTAACTCTTCCAATTGGACGTATGGCATCCACATTCAAATTGGCCACCGTTTTGGCAGGATCATAAATAGGATTGACTGAATAATGTGCAGAACCTAGCAACCCTTGCTCCTCAGCAGTAACTGCCATAAACACGACAGATCGTTTGGTTGGAATGTTCAATTTGGTAAAGGCCTCGGCCACTTGTACAATACCAGCTACGCCTGTACCATTATCTACAGCACCATTATATATAGAATCACCATCCACAGGTTTTCCTATTCCAAAATGATCCCAGTGCGCACTATAGATGATTGTCTCATCTGGTCTTTCTGAACCTTCATATCTTGCAATCACATTATTGGATTTTGATCTTTTGATGCTATTAGTAAGTCCGACTGACAATTGTTGATTCATAGAAAAAGACTTGAACTCGCGTTTGCGTGCTTCTTCATAAAAATCATAACCTTTCATACCCATGTTGGCAAACATCTGATTGGCACTTTCTTCTGATATCCAGCCCTCAATCACACATCGAGACATGTTGTTATCCGGATTTTCAAGATACAAATTGGCTCCAGACCATCCGCCTTGCACTACTTCAAAAGGATAGCTGGCATGTGCCGTTTCGTGCACGATGATAATTCCAGCAGCACCTTGCCTGGCTGCTTCTTCATACTTGTAAGTCCATCTTCCGTAATAGGTCATTTCGTTTCCCTTGAAGAAGGACTTGTCTTCGGTGCCAAATCCAGGATCGTTGATCAGAACCAAAACAGTTTTTCCTTTGACATCTAATCCCTGATAGTCATTCCAATCATACTCAGGAGCGATCGTACCATATCCTGCAAATATGATCTCAGAATTATCTATTCGTACGGAATCGGTTACCCTTCGGGTCAAGGCTACAAAATCATCCCAGTAGTTTAGGTTGATTTCATTATTCCCGCCAGTAATTTTCATTTGAGGATCGACCTTAGCGGTCAATTCTACTAGAGGAACCTCCTGGAAGTAGCTATCTCCATTACCAGGTTTCAGACCCAGCTTTTTGAACTCATCTCTGAGGTAGTTGATCGTTTTGGTTTCCCCTTCTGTGAAAGGCATTCTGCCCAAAAACTCATCTGAAGCCAAGGCCTTAATTCGAGTTTTTAAGCCCTCTTCATTGATACTATCATAAGCTTCCTGAAAGTTTTCCTTAGGTCCACAAGCAAAAGCTAATATGGCAATAACAAGCGCGTTTATAATTTTTTTCATTGGATTAATTAGATTAATAAATCACCAATTTAATTAATCCCAATGAAGCAAAAGTGGATTACAAACTAAAATCGCAATAAGTGTTCGCCTTTCCTAAATCAATTTCCTTCCAAACCGCTCAAAAGCTGCTCGATCCAACGCTTCACGATGATCTGGATGGGCAATATCGATCAACAACTTGGCACGTTCCTGCAATCCTTTTCCATACAAATCAGCTATACCGTATTCCGTGGCAATGTAATGAACATTGGCTCTTGTTGAGACAACACCCGCACCTTCCTTCAATGTTGGCACAATCTTAGACAAACCTTTACTAGTGGCAGATGATAAGGCTATTATTGGTTTCCCTCCTTCAGAGTAGGACGCTCCTCGGATAAAATCAATTTGGCCGCCCACACCTGAATATTGTCTGGTTCCAATCGAATCTGCACAAACCTGACCTGTCAAATCAATTTCTATGGCACTATTGATCGAAGTCACTTTATCGTTTTTCCGAATAATGGCGACGTCATTCGTAAAGGCGACATCCATCATCATGACACCAGGGTTATCATTTACAAAGTTGTAGAGCTTTTCAGTTCCCATGATAAAGGCAGACACAATCCGACCTGGGTAGAGCTTTTTCATCTCACCGGTGATAATTCCTTTTTCCACTAAAGGAATCACCCCATCAGAAAACATTTCGGTATGAATGCCTAGTTTCTTGTGGTTAGTCAAACTGGAAAGCACAGCATTTGGAATGGCGCCAATCCCCATTTGAAGGGTTGCACCGTCTTCCACCAAGCCAGCCACATAGTTACCAATTCGTTTTTCTATATCTGTAGGCTCTGGCACATCTACGGTGTAGATAGGGCAGTTGTGTTCGACAAGAATATCAAAATTACTGATGTGCATCATGCCATCACCATATGTACGAGGCATATTCTCATTTACTTGAGCAATAACCAATTTGGCGCACTCCACGGCCGTATGAGAAGCATCTACAGAGACACCCAGCGAACAAAAACCATGTTTGTCCGGTGGTGACACTTGAACCAAAGCCACATCCAGTGGCAGCGTCTCCCTAATCATTTTGGGAATCTCACTAAGAAAAACTGGAATGTAGTCAGCAATTCCCTGCTGAGTGGCTTTACGTACATTAGCCCCTACGAAAAACGATTTTACTCGGAAACTACCTTGATATTCTTCCTTTAAATATTTGGCTTCGCACTCTGTATGGAGGTGTACAATTTCTACGTTCTCCAAATCCGAAGCACGATCCGTTAATGCGTCAATCAAAATTTGAGGAGCTGCGGCTACACTGTGAATGAAAATTCTATCATTTGATTTTACATATTCCAGCGCCTCTTTGGCAGACAAATATTTACTCATGGTGTCTTTTTTTGTTGTAAAAGTAGAAGGGTGAAAATATTAAATTCATGACCTAAATCATCTTTTGCAGTAGTTCTTATCATTGGCTGATCTAGTCAGCTAACATCAACTTTTTTCACTGATAAAAGATAAATTAATTCTTAAATCATTATAAAAACATAATTTAGACAACTCTTTCCCTAAACGGGAGTACATCGTACTGAAAACAATACAGATTCTAAATATATGCTGGACAAAAAATCGTTTAGAAAAGAAGCCCACAAGCTCGTCGACTGGATGGCTGATTTTTATGAAAACATAGAAAATCTCCCCGTCAAGTCATTATCCAAACCGGGAGAAATCATCAATCAACTACCAAAAAACCCTCCAGCTAAAGGAGAGTCATTTGATCAAGTTTTTAAGGATTTTGAATCCATCATACTTCCTGGAATGACGCAATGGCAAAGCCCTAAATTTCACGCTTACTTTCCTGCCAATTCAAGTTATCCATCTGTACTTGGTGAAATGCTGACAGCTACATTGGGAGCCCAATGTATGATCTGGGAGACTTCCCCTGCAGCAGCAGAATTAGAAGAACTTATGATCAATTGGCTCAAGCCGCTAATGAATATTCCGGCAGAATGGACTGGCTGTATTCAGGATACTGCTTCCACTGCTACCTTGGCTGCTATGATTTCGGCCAGAGAGAAAAAATCCAATTGGTCAATCAATCAAAGCGGATTTGACAATCAAAAATTAAAATTTTACTGCTCTGCAGAAACTCACTCTTCTATAGATAAGGCCGTAAAAATTCTTGGTGCCGGCGTAGAAAATCTGGTGAAGGTAGAGGTTGATGAAAGTTTGGCAATAATCCCTTCTTCCCTCGAGTCTGCGATAAAGAGTGACATTGAAAATGGATTTATTCCATGTGCCGTGGTAGCTGCAGTAGGCACTACCGGTACGCTCGCCATTGATCCAGTGGATGCTATTGGAGACATCTGCAAAAAATATGACGTTTGGCTTCATATCGATGCGGCGTATGCTGGCACGGCGCTTATGCTTCCGGAATATCATTCGATGATTACAGGAATAGCGAAGGCAGATAGTTTCGTATTCAATCCTCACAAATGGATGTTTACCAATTTCGACTGCACGGTGTACTTCATCAAGGACGAAGAAGCGCTCATTAAGACCTTTGAAATTTTACCTGAGTACTTGAAAACAAGCACTCGAGGACAGGTCAAAGATTATCGGGATTGGGGAGTACCTCTCGGTAGAAGGTTTCGTGCACTCAAACTTTGGTTTGTCATTCGTGATTTTGGCATAGAAGGTATTCAAACGAGACTTCGAGAGCACATGAGCTATGCGAAGTGGTTCGCCAACCAGGTAAATGAAAACCAGCATTTTGAGCTTGTTATTGAGCCTAAGCTAAATGTAGTTTGCTTTAGAATAATCGGTTCGGAAAAAAATGAAGAACAATTGGATGAGCTGAATGCAAAACTAGTAGCAGCAATCAATAATTCAGGAGAAGCATATTTGACACACACGAAAGTAAAAGGCAAGTATGCGCTTCGCATGGTCATCGGCCAGACCTATGTTCAACAACATCATGTGGAAGAGTCCTGGCAATTGATACAAGACAAAGCCAATGAGTTGCTTTAGTTATCTTTAAACCCGAAAAATGCCATTGCATTTTCAGGAGATAATGAAAAATAGTTATTGAGTTATTAGGGAATTGTTTGAGTGTTAAAACGGTGATTTATAAAGTTACCTAATAGGTTTCTAGCCAGTATTTGATATTTTATTAATTGAACCTGATAATCTTTCTATTAACTAATTTAAAATCACTATTAACTTCTGAATTGCATGATTCAGGTTAAATCAAAAAAATTGAAAAAGATAGTAGTACTCACCGGTGCAGGAATTAGTGCTGAATCGGGCATCAGTACCTTTCGCGATGCTGATGGTCTCTGGGAAGGTCATGATGTGATGGAAGTAGCCTCACCGCAAGGCTGGGCTGCCGATCGTGACTTAGTGTTGGATTTTTACAATCAAAGAAGAAAGCAAGCACTTACAGCCGAACCAAACAATGGTCATCTAGCTCTTGCTGAATTGGAGAAAGATTTTGAAGTGGTTATTGTCACACAGAACGTAGACAACCTTCATGAAAAGGCAGGGTCTTCGCAGGTAATCCATTTACATGGAGAATTATTCAAATCAAGAAGTACAGTTGACGAATCTTTGGTCTATGACATGGAAGGTTGGGAACTCCATGTTGGAGATAAGTGCGAAAAAGGTTCTCAACTTCGTCCACATATTGTTTGGTTTGGCGAGATGGTTCCTATGATGGATGTGGCCATCAAGGAGGCAAGAGAAGCAGAAATCTTCCTCATTGTAGGCACTTCGCTTGCCGTTTATCCGGCTGCTGGACTGATGCACCATACTCAACACCACGTGCCTAAATATATCATAGACCCTAATATGCCTGAAGTTCCTTCGGAATCCAACCTTCATTTGTTTGAGGAAAAAGGTGGCACTGGAGTGCAAAAAGTAGCCAACATTCTCAGAGAAAAATACCTATGAGTCATAAAAAGATCATCAGTGCTGAAATTGCCAATAAAACTACTGCCTCTATCATTTGTACTAATTCTGATACTCAGCTGGATCAGCCATTATGGGCTATTAATTGGTTTGACCTAAAAAGAGGTTGGCTCTATGAGTTATATAATCGCCTCGCTTTCCAGCATGTGAAAGGTGTAGGAGCTTACCCCATTTTTAAGGGGCAGTTAGAAAAGGTATTGTTGAGCAATGAGCGGTTGCAAAGAGACATGCTGTTGGTGGTGCGATACCCAAAAGCACAAAGCCTTTTGGACATGCTATCTGTAAAGCTCTTTCAACTCAAAAGCCTACTACGAAATGCTGCTGTCAGACATTTTCAGTTTGGCTTTATGAAACAAGGCAACCAACCTAAGGAAGAACCTCCTTCATTGAAATATATGGGCAAACTGAAATTCATGGTTCATGTTTGTGAAAACGAAGATCATCGGCAGATTGATCAGTTAGTAGCTTATGCGAATTCTAACGAAGTCTTTCCTTATTTCATTGGCAGTAAATCGGCTATCATGGGTTTACAACAAGGAAAAGGAAGGATAAGAACCATCGACTTTATACTTAGTCATGTTTTGATCTTCAGCGCCTTCGATGATGAGACTCTGGAAGCTTTTGTGAACTCAGCCCCATACCAACAACTCATTCAAAAGAGCGAATCGAGTTTTTCTGGGATTTATCGAAGAAAAATATGACTCCGGAGCATTGCTCCGAAGCCATCGTTTTGGGTTATGCTAAATCTAATGCCGTTGCCAATGCCTGCTCAATATCCCAAATCAAATCTTTCGGATTTTCAACGCCTACCGACAGTCTGATCAAGTTTTCTTTAATCCCAATTCTCAACTTCTCATCAGGGTCTACTCCAGCATGAGTCATGGTACCGGGATGCTGTATCAAAGACTCCGTACTGCCCAAACTAACTGCTAGCTTGATCAATTTCAATCTATTCATAAACTGAAACGCCTCTGCTTCACCTCCTTCGATTTCAAACGAAATCATCGCACCTGCTGCGCTACACTGTCTTCTATAAATTTCATATTGTTCAGGGTCATCTTCCTCAAGAAACCCCATGTAATACACTTTCCTGATAGAGGAATGACCTTTTAGGAACTCGGCCACTTTTGAAGCGTTCAATGCCTGTAACTCCATCCGAGCCTTCAGAGTCTCAAGACTTCTCATCAGTAGCCATCCTGTCCACGGCCCTGCCATATTCCCAAGGAAAGTCCTCAGCCCTTTAATTCGTGCCATGTTCTCTTTTGAACCTAAACATGCCCCTGCTATGACATCACTATGCCCACCGATATACTTAGTGGCTGAGTAGAGCACAAAGTCAGCGCCATGCTTCAAAGGATGCTGCCAAAGCGGTCCCATATAGGTATTGTCTACTGCCAGATAAACGGGTTGATCTTCTTTGGAATACTGATCTGCAAGTTGTCGGCACATTTGCATGTCAATCAAACTATTCGTAGGATTGGCTGGAGTTTCGATATAAATCATTGCTAATCGATCCGCATGACCTGAGTCCTTTATAATATTTTCAATTTCTTCCTGTGTACTGTCAGGATAAAACCCAACTACATGAATACCAAATTTGGTTAGTATATGATTGATGAAATGATCCGTACCACCATAGACCGGTGAACTATAAAGCAAAAGATCACCAGGCTTTAAAAATTCCATCAAACAGGTAGAAATGGCCGACATACCACTTTCAAAAACTGCACAGTCCTCAGCTCCATCCCAAAGGCACAACCTATTTTCCAAAATTTCAAGATCAGGATTATTTAGCCTACTATAAATCAACCCTAATTCCTCACCTTTTTCTTGTTCTCTCAAGCCATAGGCTACTTCAAAGAAGGCCTTGCCCTCTTCCGCTGAGTTGAATACAAAAGTTGAAGTTTGAAAAATTGGACACTTGATGGCACCTTCAGATAATTTGGGGTCGTATCCATGGGACATCATCAGACTTTCGGGACTAAACTGTTGTTTCATTGTTGCTCTTTATGACAATAATGAATAATCAATCTATATTTATTATATCTTATAGATTATAAATCTACATATTAGGCTAATAGTAGATAATATATCTAAATACGATGCATGTTTGACTACACAAGAGAAAAAATGATCATAGACAACACAGACATTCAAATATTGGAAATCCTGCAAAGGGATTCTAAAACCAAAATGAAGGATATTGCCAACAAGGTCGGCATGACTATTACCCCTGTATACGAAAGGATAAAAAAGATGGAGCGAAATGGGATTATCGAAAATTATACGATCACTGTTAATCCCAAGAACTTAGGATTTCAGTTAGTGGCCTATTGTAGTGTAACATTAAAAGAGCACTCAAAGGAAAATCTCAAGAAATTTGAGGAAGGAGTTCAGGACCTTCAACCTGTATTGGAGTGTAATCATCTATCTGGAAATTTTGATTACCTTCTCAAAGTTGTGGTGAAAAATATGGAGGATTATCAAGTCTTCATTTCCGATCAATTAGCCGCGTTAGACAACATTGGTCAGGTTCAAAGTTACTTTGTCATGAAGGCGATCAAAGAAAGTACTTTCTCTTGTAAAAATGCAATCTCAAGCAATACGTAAATTACCTACGTATTCAGGGTTTTACCTAAATTTTGTTCGGCAATACACTTAATCTCATCCGCCCAATTCATAACACCCTGATATTAAGGTGTTTCAACTTGCATATTTAAATTAATTTTTACAACTTACTAGTGCTATTGAGAAAAGTTAAATTGATTGCTCTCAGCAATTATCAACCAGAATCCACTATGTCACGAAATTTAGAATTACGTAGCACTTTCCAATTTTCCGGAGAAGGGCTAGGTACACTAGCCCAACCACAGGAAAGCCTAATGAATTCCAAATCACAGGCTTCAGAATCAACAGAACATATCAACAAAAACAACTATGGTGTTGCTACTTTAATGAGCAAAGCCATTTTTTCTTCCCTAGGTCCGGAAATGCAGAAAATGACCGAGTCTTACTGTTCCAAGCGATTAGCCTCGACAATAAACAAAGGATTTGACTCTTCTAATAATTTGCTTTCTGTAAGAGGTGCTAAAGAGTCGCTAGAAAACTTTGAGTTCAATACTGAGAATGCCTTTACAGCGGGAGTTACATCTAAATTTTATTTAAGAGAAGGTGCTCATAAGGGTCATGTGATTTTACATGTGCCGGCTTTTGTTCCCGAGCAAGAATTGAACATTCCAAAAGACGCCACTAATTTCAAAATTTGTGCGCGTTTGATATCAGTTTCTGATTATGAAAGAAATGGAGAGCATGTAGCCATCTGCAACAAAGTACAACACACGAAAGTGGGTATATATGAAACCACCATGTTGCCTGTACTTAGAATTCCAACGCAGCCACTAACGGCTCCTTTGACTATACCCACTGAAACTTCCATCCAAAATGACGTTTCGGCTGTTTTAGTCCTTGGCATTAAATTCTATGCATACGAAAATTCAAAATTCAGCTTCAAGCCAGAGCATGGTATGATGAAGATCATGACAGTGCATTGATCAACCGCCAATAGAAGACATAGATTCAGATATATTCTTATCTACTCTCCTGTTTCGTTCCGCTGCAAAACCATCCTTTTCTCTTTTTTGCACCGTTGAAATCAAAATCTCTCGGAGATCGTCATCACTTTTATTATTTCTCAATAAGCCTTTTATATCCAAAACCCCTTCGTCGTACAAGCAATTTTTAATAGTTCCTGTAGCCGTCAGGCGAATTCGGTTGCATGCACCACAAAATGTTCGTGAAAATGCCGGAATGATACCAAGGTTGCCGCTATGGCCTTCCACCTGATACAAAGTGGCCGGATTGCTTGGGTGGGAATCTAGTTTTTTTAAGGAAGGGAATGCTTCTTTAAGTTCTTCAAGAATACGTACGTGACTCCAGTTTTTCTGAGAGGCTGACATATCGGATCCATTGAACGGCATTTCTTCAATAAATCTGACACTAATTTTACGATCTCTTGCCAAGTGGGCCATGTCAATTACTTCATGGGTATTTTTCCCATGCATAACTACCATATTGATCTTAGTATTAAAACCACGAGCTGTCAGACCATCCAGTGTCTTCATTACCGTTTTGAATTCATCTCTCCTAGTAATTTTATGAAAGTTTTCTCTGTTCAAACTATCCAAGCTTAAGTTGACCCCATTTACCCCTATCGTTTTCATCTCTTCTAGATAAGGTTGAGTCAGCACACCATTGGTGGTAATATGAACTGCTTCTATCCCAGGAATTTCTTTAAGATTCTTAAGTAATGAAATGAAGTCCTTTCTTAAAAATGGTTCTCCTCCAGTCAGTCTGATTTTCTTAATTCCTAAGGAAGCAAAAATGGTTGCTAACCTTATAATCTCTTCGAATGTCAGCAACTCTTTCTTTGGCAGATAATCAATTCCCTCCGCCGGCATACAATAAAAACATCTCAAATTACATCGGTCTGTAACAGCAATTCTGAGGTAATCAATCTCTCGATTCCATGAGTCCACCAGTTTAGTAATAGGATAATTTGTCATTTATTAATATTTGATTGGAGTCATCGGTGTTGACCTCAAAGATAAGACGGATTATCTATGAAATTGGTTGAATGGCAAATCTTCAGTACTTATTTTTAAGGATGCGCCAAAACCTATTCTTATTTGTTATTACTCTTCTTGCCACTGAGCTAATGGCTCAGCAACATAAAATAGATAGTCTAGAAAATGCGGCTGTCTCACATCCTTTCCAAGACTCTGTCAAAGTAGATTTATACAATCTCTTTGCCTTCGAAGTCATAAATACCAATCCAGATAAAGGAAGGAAATATGCTACGATGGGATATGAGTTGGCGAAACAAATAGGGTATCAAAATGGATATGCACGCGGTCTAAATCTTGTAGGTAGTTCGTTGCTCACCATAGGAGAATACGACACCGCACTTGAATTTTATCTGGCCTCGCTGAAAGTCTACGAACAATCACAGTATCAAATGGGCATTTTCATTACTTACAATAACATTGGTGAGCTATATGAAAAGAAATTCCAATACCAGGAAGCGTTACAATATCATAAAAAGTCTTTAGCCCTAAAGAACAAATATCTGAAAGGCAGAAAACCAATAATGTCGTACGTCAATCTTGGGCAGATATACTTCAGACTGAATTATCTGGATTCGGCCATCAGTCATTTACAGATTGCAGAACAAATGGCCAAAGAAGAAAATAGGATTCGTTTGATTGCCTATGCTCAGACAGGATTAGGAAAAGTATTCGCCAAACAAAAGAGTTACACTACTGCGCAAAATTATTTCAATAAAGCGGATCAAGTGTACAGACAATTAGAAGACTATCCAGGCATATCTGGTATTGCATTGGAAAGAGCTAAGATTGCTATAGCCAATAGAAATTTTGATCACTCAAAAGCCCACTTGAAAGAGGCCATTCAGTATGCTGAAAAAGTAAATGCAAAGGAACTAAAACTGGAAGCATTGGCTTTGCAGTATAAAACAGACTCGACACTTAACGATTTTAAAGCTGCTTTCGTCTCGATGAGAAAAATGCATAAACTTTCCAGTGAGATATTCAATTTGGCAAAAGAAAAGCAGCTGCAAACTATTCAGGCCAAATTTGAATTTGAAGAAAATCAGCGACTTCAAAAAGAATTACAAAAAGAAAAAGAAACCAGTCAGAAAATCGTGCAATATCAGCGGACAATTATTGCAGGCATAGTCGTCATTTTAGTTCTAATTAGCATCATTGCCATTTTGTTTTATTACCAAGTCAAAAAACAGTCTCGTCTGAATCGACTACTCAAAGACAAGAATCGTGAAGTCAAAGAAAAGGCGCTTGAACTGGAAATCCTCAATAATAATCTTGAGCAAATTGTGGAAGAGCGAACCAATGTAATTCATAAGAAAGATGTAAAACTCAAAGAATATTCCTTCCTGAATGCCCACATCGTAAGAGGTCCATTGGCCAACATCCTCGGCCTTACCAAACTCCTGAAGGGCGAAATTGAAGAAAATGAAAAAAGAGAAATGATTGATCACCTCTACTATTCCGCAGACAAGCTAGATGACGTACTCACCGACATCAAAAAGAAGCTGGAAAAAGGAGAAATGATCAATTAATCAATCTACTCTGATTGGAATCAGCTCATCGAAGAAAATATCATCGTTGGGTACATCAAAGGTCATCCGTTCGATCATAAGATTGTTATCCATATTGAATTGTACAGTTCCAAAACTGAACCACGCATGTTCTATGTCCCAGTCGATTTCCCACACGTCATAGTGCCAATGCTTGAGTGTAGCTGAAAGAGCTTTGGCATTTGGAAAGTTCAAACGCAACTCCCCATTCTCGAGAGTTACTTTGATATCACCATAAATGTTTGCCTTGTAAGTTCCTGCGTACTTATTCAAATCAAGTGAAGGCTTCGTTCCTTTCACACGTTTAGCCTTGCGCTCTGTGATTCTTGGATCTTCTTCAGTTGCTCCCATGGCATTTAGATACCGCTCCGACCAATCCGGTCCATTAATACCTAAGAATTGATCCAAAGCGTAATACGTCGCCGCCATCATTGGGCTTTTCATTCCATTGGTCAAGACTATTACACCTAGTTTTTGGTTGGGTAGCATATTGAAAGCTGTGAGCATACCATCGTAGCCGCCAGTGTGCCCAATTCTCAGATTATTGTGGTAATCACTAATTCCCCAGCCCAAGCCGTATCCACTAAAGTGACGACCAAAATCGTTGGTTTTGGTATGATCCACTACAAAATTATTGTGGGGTGTCCACATGAGATTTCTGGAGCTTGCGTTAAAAAGTGTATCGGACCCACTCACGCCATGGTTCATATTTGTTATCATCCATTTAGACAGATCTTCCACACTTGAGATCAATCCTCCCAAGGCGCCAATTTCTTCCCAGTCCTCCCAAACAATGGGGATGTTTTTTTCATCATTTCGTGCATGCGGTGTGGCGTAGTTTCCAACAGATTCTAATGCGCTCGGACCGGTGATGGTACGATCCATACCCAATGGCATTAATATTCTTTCTTTCACATTCTCCGACCAGCTTTTGCCTGTTACATTGCGAATCACTTCGCCGGCCGTGATATACATGAGATTGGAGTATCCATATCCTGCTCTAAAATCAAATGAAGGAGGTATATTCTTGATTCTGGCTAGGATTTCCTCATTGGTAAAATCGCTCTTGTACCATATCACATCCCCACTAAAAGTCCCCAAACCTACACGGTGGCTCAAAATATCTCTAATCGTAGTATGTGCAGTCACCCATGGGTCATACAACTCAAATTCAGGATAATAATCCTTCACTTTACCGTTCCAATCCAACTTGCCCTCCTCTACCAACTGAGCAATAATAGTTGCAGTAAAAGCTTTTGAATTGGAGGCGATGGCATATAATGTATTTTTATCAGGAGCACCTTTTCTGCCTACTTCTTTGACGCCATACCCTTTCGCAAAAACCAATTCACCATCTTTCACAATGCCGATGCTCATGCTGGGTACATCCCAGTCTTTAGTCATCTTTTCGAAATAAGCATCAAGTGCTTTCAGATCAACATCCGTAGTCTGAGCGAATGATTGAAGGCATATAAAAAGAGTAAGTGCCAATGAAAGGAAGGACTTTTTCATGTGTTTAATTTTAGTTTGAGCCGAAATTATGAAATCTGGAAATCAAATTCCAAATGAGACGTGAGTTCAGGTGTGGATACAGGATGAACGGTTGCCCTTTTGAGCGAATAGTTGAAGACAAAAAGTCAAAAGGTTAATTTATTCTGCAATCTCCACCGAATAAACCATAGGCAGGTCGGAGGAAAGTTGCTTCCAATTTTCTCCGAGGTCATTTGAGTAATACACGTTACCGGTAGTGGTACCAAAGACCAAACTACCTCCAGATATATCCAGACAGTGTCTATAGACAATATCAAAACAATTTTCTTGCGGTAAGCCTGCTCTTTGTTCCTTCCATGTCACACCCCCATCATCCGTTCTACAAACCACCAAGGCTTGATCCACCGCCACCCGTATTTCATCACTGATGCCTGGCACTACCCAAGCCTGATCGGGGTTATCGTGCTTGATAGCTACCGCAAAGCCAAAATTGGCAGGGCCTTCTTTTTGACTCACCTCTTTCCAGTTTTTTGCACCATCAGTGGATACAAATATACCACAGTGATTCTGCTGCCATAGTACATCAGGATTAGTCGGGCAAGCTTTGAGTATGTGAGGGTCCTGGCCGATTTCTGAATTCGGATCAGGCAGGAAGTCTGCTTTCAATCCCTTGTTAGCCGACTGCCACGTCTCCCCCGCATCAAAAGATTCGAACACCCCGGCACAACTTACCGCTACGTAGATATGATTAGAGTCCCGCGCGTCAACTACTATCGAATGAATACCTGGATTGTCGCGACCTCCTCCAAACCACTTCTCTCTGGACGGATGATTCCACAGAGACTCCACGAGCTGCCAGGTATCACCATGATCCGTAGACTTAAATAAAGCTCCCGGATCAGTACCAATATATAAAACTCCTGGTTTATCCTCACCTCCATGTGCCATGGCCCAGAGATACTTTACAGCCGCCGGCACTCCCTCCTTCACTTCCATGCCTTCAACAAACTTTGGTGCTTCTATTTCTTCCCAGTTTTTTCCTTGATCTGTACTTCGATGCAACTTACACCCCCAGTGTCCGTGATCTAGGCAAGCCCACCAGGTGTCCGAACGTTCGTCCACCAAAGTGAGCGAAACTGGGATGCCTAAGAAATGGGTAGACTGATGAGTCCAATCCTCCCCATTCTGTTGATAAATGATCAATCCTTTTCGTGTTCCGAGTAATAAGTTAGTTTTTGACATGGGTTTAAGTTTTTGGTTTAGCCGCCGGATAAGGCCTGCATAATATAGATTTCGTCCGTAGGTTTTACAGTATCGCTAAGCTTGATGCGATCCTGAATCAATTCATCTCCGATAAAAATATTGACATGCTTGCGCAATTGGCCTTGCTCATCTACCACATAGTCCTTGATCCCTTTGAACTTACTTTCTAGCTGATCGAGGATTTCATTGAGGTCCAATGATTCCAGTTCTATCTCTGAAAGTTCAGGATAAAACCGTTTAAGGTTCGCGGTGAATTTGATGGTAGGCATTGTACGTTAATGTTGCTAATTGTCTGCTTCGAGTACCTCAGCATGACAATACAATTTAATAAAAGACGAATGAAAGGTGAAATTGAGGATATGATAGACGAAAAAATGACCTCAAGACATGGTATTCCTTACAGTAACAACCTAAGCCAAGTTTAGATATTTTCATTTTTTGGCTTGTTCCAAAAAACGAAACAAAAAAGAACAAGGCGATGAATAAATTTCTGAAAATCAGGTTGTTCTATATGTTGAAATGCAAACTCTCCCGATTGGCATCGTGATCAAACAATGGATTTCATTACGATATTCAATGCCTGAATTTCTTAACAAAATTTATTCAAGGCCGGAGTTAGATACTACCTCAAACTCAAATGCAGAATAGGAAACGGTTCTCCCTGGCCATCGAGGGGTGAGCGTCAGCGATTTTAAAGCCCATGTAAAGGTAGAAATCTACCGCTTGTTTGTTTTGCTCATTCACATCCACTTTAGTACAATTCAACTCTTCGATGGCGTGTAAAAGCAATGCTTTGCCGACGCCCTTTCCCCTGGCTTCCGGATGGGTAAAGAGCATTTCTATATCTACTTCATGTATCCCCAGAAAACCTAGTATTCGTCCTTCTTCTTCGATACCAAACAACTGTACCGCATCAAAATACTGATCCAAAATCAGTGGTTTTAACTCCAGGATTCTGGACTCTGGTAAAAAATCATGAGTAGCTCTGACAGAACCCTCCCACAATTCTATCATTTCCTGGTAATCGGACTTGTCTAATGGGCTAATGGTATACATGCTGCAATATTAAAAAAGATTATTTCTTTGTGAATAGCACGCTTGAACGAAATAGATCTGTAATAGCCACCTGTATGAAGATTAAAAATCCATTTGATTTGGGTAATACATAATGGATATATAACACACTATGTTGCATATTAATATGTTTCATGAAATGAGCAAACTTGCGCATTGTACCATTTTTTGGTACTTTTAAGTATGAGTAAAAACACATCCATATCGCTTGGCAACTATTTCGATGAGTTTGTTCAACATAGTATTTCAGAAGGAAGATACAAAAACGTAAGTGAAGTTATTCGAGCTGGACTTAGGTTACTCGAAGAGGAAGAAAGAAAAATCAGTGCTCTAAAGGCAGCTATACACAAAGGATTGGAAAGCCCAAGAATAGAAAACTTCGACTTTGATCAACACTTAACGTCATTGAAAGACAAGCGAGCAAAAAATGGCTAAGCTTATATTGAGACAGGAAGCCATCAATGACCTTTCTGATATTTGGGAATACACTTCTGAAACTTGGTCTGAAAATCAGGCAGATAAATACTATCAAGCAATTAAATCAGCTTGCTTAGACATTTCTAACGAACCTCACATTGGAAGGCTGTATGATGAAATTTCATCCAAGGTTTTAGGCTACAGTATTAACAAACACATTATTTTTTATCACAAGATCACAGCAGAAGAAATTGAGGTAGTGAGAATCTTACATGAAAGGATGGATTTGAAACGTCATTTGTAATAAATCCATATATCAAGACGTTCCATGAATAACGATTACACTATCTATGACTAGTCCTAAATAAGCGTTACAGATTTTAGGATAAAATATTTAGATAGCGTCGGGTTTTAACCCGATGCTATTTTTGTTTCTGTAGTTTCTGATCCTGACCTTGTCTTGCTGGTGCATAAATTCTGGTGTATTCATTCAACAACTCCAATGGATAGCATACTTTATAGCTAAGGTTTATCAGAAGGTGTATCGCGCGCTCAAAATGCCGTTGATACCTGGGGCACTAATGCCCGAGGAATATGGACGATAGTGCTTGTCTAGAATGTTCTCTAAAGCAGCAGTGGCACTCAGCCGCTCATTGATCTGATAGGAGGATCGAATATTCAAAGTGTACCAAGCCAGCGAGCCCTCAGGGGTGTAGAGATGGGTTTTGGCTTGTTCGCTAGGTGCTAAATCCTCCCAGGTTCTTTTGCCCTGGAAGTTGGAATAACCTTCCAGAGTCAACTTGTTCGTTCGATAACTCAAAGACACATTACCAAACAAAGGGTTGGTATGACGTAAGGGCACATGCTCTATTTCGTCTTCTCCATCATTGTTATTTACCCGAGCCTTAAGTACCATTCGATTCGTGAGATTGGCAGAAAGCCCAATGGAATAACCCCAAATATAAGCCTCCCCTACATTGACCAAAGCTTCTACTTCACTTACTACGTCATCGTAGATAATAGTGGATTGTCCATCGAAAGTAAAGGGTCTTCTTACCATAGCATCTCTGAGTTGCGTATAATATAAACTTCCTTCTATCGTAATTCTATCTGCAATTTTCCAATTGACTCCCGTTTCGTAATTGAGGGTATACTCAGGTGACAGGTCTTCATTGGGCACCACCACATGACCAGGCTCGGAATCGAAAACCTTTCCTACATCATCTACATTGGGTGATCGAAATCCTGTAGAAAAAATCAAATTCCACCTCAAACTGCTAACTGGACTCACAACCAAACCAACTGAGCCACTCAAAGCATCATTATTCAATTCAATCTTGTCGTAAGGAAAGTCGAAAAATGTCTTATCCTCAAACTTAGCTTGGAGATGTACAAAGGTATATCGAAGGCCTCCGGTAAATACTACCGACTCACTCAAGCGGGATTTGAAATTACTATAGGCAGCTGCAGAGGCATATGTACTACCACCATCAGGGTAGCGAGTGGATGCCGGAGACACTACCTCAGTAACTATGTCTTTTTCAAAAGCAGAAGAGGCTACATCATTGTACAATAACTCAAGGCCATAGTACAGTTCACTTTTTGTCGACAACTTTTTATCCAGGTCTATATTCAATGCATATACTTTCACTTTTTCAGTTCTGGATCTAAAAGTATTGGATTGATACTTCCTATCATTTCTACTTTCCTCTACTAATTGGTTGGAGAATATTACTTTCGCTGCATCATAAAAGGCATTAGCACTATAGTTGGTGAAGGTGAGCGCATTCAATAAGAATTGCTGAGGACCGTAGTACCATTCTGCATTTTTTAGCACTCCATTTTCATCCCTTTCTATCAATCGATCATATCGAGGAATATCTGAAGAGGTCGTAATGTAAAACGTATGCATCAATTCCGATTCCTTTGAAATTCTATAACTCAGCTTATTCATTATGTTGTACTGATGATAGCCAGAGAACCGCTGCTTGTTTACATTATCATTTTCTACAATTACATCCTGGCCTGCCATTCGTTCTATGTATTCTATTCGTTTACCAAAATCAGGGTAGTTGGAAGGACGGTTACTTCCCGCTCTCAAATCTTCATAATCGCTATAGGTCACCCCCAAAGTGTTACTCCATTTATTGTTTTGTAGATTCACATGGAAGTGGCTTGTTTTTTCAAGGTTGGCAGTGGAAAAACGCATCATCCCAACGCCATGCGCTTCCAGTGTTTTACTATCAGTATACGCGGGCCTAATGGTATGAAAATCCATCACTCCTCCCAGGGCATCACTACCATAGACTGAAGAGCCGGGCCCAAAAATGACCTCTGAACCTGACAGCAAATTTGGATCGAGCATAATGATATTTTGCAGATTGCCTCCTCTATAAATAGCATTGTTGATCCGAATGCCATCCAACATAATGAGTACCGCATTCGCCGAGAATCCACGAATCATCGGGCTTCCTCCTCCGAGCTGACTCTTTTGAATAAACACCTGCCCGGATTGCCCCAACATATCTGCGGAAGTCTGTGGATTGTTCCTTTCGATTTGCTTCGCTGAGATAGTCAGTATTTCATTCGGTACTTCTTCTCTATCTTGCTCCCATTTATTTGCAGAGATAACGACTTCGTCAATTTCAATAATTTGTTCGGTGAGGTATATGATGGTATCTGCAGTAATCCCCACAAGTAGCACAGGCTTGTAGGATGGATGATCCACAATTAGTCTTTCATTAGCCACTTTAGTCTCTAAAGTTACCCGACCTTGATCATCAGTTGTTAGGCTATTTTTTGAATTCTGGGATAAAATGGTAGCCTTTGAAATCCCAAGCTGAGTAGCCTTATCACGTACTGTGAGCTGCTGGGTATGAGCTATAAAAGCGCTTAATAAAAGTAAAATCAGCAGGGGTAATCTTGCCATCATAAATCATTGTAATTCCAGCCCGCTAAAAGCAAAAATTACGCCAAGCTTGTATCCTTATTTTTTTGAAAATTCTTCCCATCCCAATGCCCCGGCTCCAAGGACAGCGGCATTCTTATCCATAAGGGAAGACGGTAGAAGTTTTACAGTTTTTTTGAAAGGTTTGAACATGAATTTTTCCATGTAGTATAGTGCAGGGTCGAGTAAATAATCTCCGGCATTCACTAATCCTCCAAAAAGGAAAATGGCCTCTGGACTGGTATGTACGACCGTATCGGCCAATTTCTGTCCAAAAATCTGACCTGTGTATTCAAAAGCTTTGATAGCAATATAATCATGTTCCCTAGCCGCATTAGTGATCATTTCAGCTGTCATGTCATTATAACTGACATCTCTCAACACGCTTGGTCGAGTATAGTCAGCCATCATTTTGAAAACTGTTTTTTTGATGCCGGTAGCAGATACGTAGGTTTCCAGACATCCTCTGCGGCCACATCCGCAGTATCGACCATCTGGATTTACTCCAACATGACCAATCTCCCCTGCAAACCCACTGTGGCCATAAACAATTTCACCGTTGACTACGAAACCACTTCCCAGGCCAGTACCTAGAGTAAAAACGACAAAGTCCCTCATGTCTTTGGCTCCACCGAATTTCATTTCACCAATCGCGGCAGCACTGGCGTCATTAGTCAAAATGGTGGGTAAATTGAATATCTCTTGGATAAGCTTGCTCAAGGGCACATCATCTCCCCATGAAATATTAGCGGCTTGTTTGATTGTTCCATCAAAATGATTGGCATTAGGTGCACCGACTCCGATTCCTAAAACGGATTTTCCATCAAGTGCCGGAAGCACCTGTTTCTTCAATTCATCTAGAAAAATTTCAACCTTCTCATGTGCATGAGTATTAAAAGAACCTTCGCTAGTGACATTACCTTTTTTATCCACTAGACCAAATTTGGTATATGTACCTCCTATGTCAATTCCAAGAATATAATCAGCCATGTTTTTTCCTTTAAGCTCTCAAAAATAGAGTATGATAAGATGACTAGAGTCAATAAAATATACTTTTTTAACTGAAAAATGGAAGATATCGTAGAGTTGAATGACCAAACCGTTAATCCTCTATCAATTTATTTGATATAGCTAACCAACTTTGTATAAATTGTATTGAGAATTATGTCTATACTCGGTTACTCCTCATACAATTCCCCCAGGGATTTCTTCAAAAATGGCTACTTACAGACCATTATCCCTAGCCTATTCCGAAAAGTAAAAGGGGTCAAATATGATCGTGAAAGAATTGACACGCCTGATGGGGATTTTTTAGATTTAGATTGGATTCGTTCCGGATTCGAAAGATTAGTGATCATTTCTCATGGCTTAGAAGGAAATTCGAATCGCCATTATGTGAAGAGCTGCGCCAGACACTTCAACCAAAATGAATATGATGTTTTAGCGTGGAATTATAGATCATGCAGCGGTGAAATCAACAGAAACCCTCGACTATATCACCACGGAGATACGGAAGATCTCGAACAGGTCATTACGCATGCCATCGACACCCGAAAGTATAAAAAGATTGTATTGGTTGGTTTTTCCATGGGGGGCAGTACTACTTTAAAATATCTTGGAGAATATGGACCTAGCGTTCCTAAGCATGTTGTAGCTGCAGCCACTTTCTCTGTGCCTTGTAATCTTTGGGACAGTGCCCACCAGCTAACGTTCCGCGAGAACTGGTTTTTCAAGCAGCGCTTCCTCAAAAAAATGATCAAAAAGGTCAAGCAAAAACACAAACAATATCCAAAAGAAGTGAATATTGATGGTATTGATGAGATTGTTTCTTTTGGCCAATTCGATGAACGGTACACCGCACCTTTGCATGGCTTCAAAAATAGCAGGCACTTTTATCGAACGGCCACTTCGGATCTCAATTACCCAGGCATTCGATTACCTGCGCTGATAGTCAACGCAAAAAACGACCCCTTGCTCGGCGAAAAATGTTATCCATACAAAGCCTGTAAATATCATGAATACCTACATCTTGAAACTCCACGAGCAGGTGGCCATGTAGGCTTCTTTAAATTAGGTTCTAAAAATTCTTGGATGGATGAACGGGCCCTCGAGTTCGTCAAAAACTACGCCAGATTGTAATACTAATCTTCTGGTTTTGATAATTGAGCAATCTGTTTGTGCATCACCAAAAACCACAATGGCGGCACCATAGACAGCAACATCATGCCTGGATACCCTGTTGGCATTTGGGGACTAGCTTCATGATGCCTCAATATTTGATATTTCCGTACCGCCAAATAATGATGATCAGAATGTCTGGATAATTCAAAAAGGAATAATCGGCCAAGTGTATGATTCGAATTCCAAGAATGCCAGGGTTGCACTCTTTCGTATTGTCCAGAATCCTTTTGTGTACGGCTCAATCCATAATGTTCAATGTAGTTGACAGTTTCTAACTGGATGACACCGATCAGTGCTGCAGCTAAAAAACACAACATTGGCAGCCATCCAAATACCCAATATATCAGTGCCAGAAATGCCAATTGTATGAGTTGAAATCGGAGCATTTCATTTTGAATGCTGATCGGGCTTAAACCTTTCTTTTTTAATTGACTGTATTCAATCTTCCAAGCTGAAATATATCCCATGATCATTGAACGAAACCAAAAGAAAAAGACCCATTCTCCGCGTCGAGCTGAAGATGGATCTTCATGCGTTGATACATTCTTATGATGCCCCCTGTTGTGCTCTATATTAAAGTGCATATAGAGAGAGGTTAAAAGCAAGGCCTTGGCGAGGAATTGCTCGAACTTACTTTTTCTGTGACCCAACTCATGGGCTACATTAATTCCCAATGCACCACAGGTGATGCCCATGGACAATACCCTTCCGATCAACTCTACATTGGTGCTTTCTATCACTCCTATAACAGAAATGAAGTAATACAAGAGACCAAATTGCACAGGAACAACCAAATAAAGTAAATAATCATAAACCCGATCGTTGGCAACCAATTCTTCTTCTGCCTTTTTCAAATTTTCCTTGCTAGAAGAAAAGAAAAACTCAAACAACGGCAGCAGAATGTAAACCAATATCGCTGTGCCAAAAGTCCACCATCCAGAGGCATTGATAGAAAAGTAAGCTACTAAAGGAATAATAAAAACAATGGTGTACTTAAGAAATCGAATATTCATATGGCGGGTTGTGGTATGTATCACCCATAAATATAAAACTGAGTATTGAAGAATCCTATAATTCGCCGAAGGAGAACATATAAGCTACTGAAAATCCTACAACAATGTTTTTTGATGTGTTAGGCACACCTGTATCTAAGGACCCAAACTCAAGAATATCACTCAAGCTATAAGTAATGCTGGTCTCTACAAGTAGTGTTCCAAAATCGAAATCATAAAAAGTTCCTACTCCACCTCTAAAACCATAACCTAACTTATGATCTCTAGATTCGTCAAATGCATATACATTGGATTGGTAATCCGGAGTTTCACTTTGTGATGAGCTGGCTAAATATTCAAAGAAACAGCCCCCATTTGCAAAAAAGTGAAGCTTGTCCTTTCCTGTGTGGATATTCACCAACAATGGCAATTCTATATAATTTAATTCTGTATTTAAGTTTGGAGACCCATCATCAAATTCTTGAATCCATCCTTTTTGAGTGAAGTTAAGTTCGGCCTGCAAGCCAATATGATTCCGGATATAATTCATGGCAATGATGCCTCCCTGAAACCCGCCTATCATTTTAGTATTGATATCAGAACCGAAAAATGAATGAAAGAAATAGGCCGTCGACAAATTATAACCTGCCTTCAATCCTACGTAGGTTTTTCGCTGAGCATTAGCCTCTGCAACCAACAGGATACTCACAATTAGGAAAAATAAGAAAATTGATTTTTTCATTGGGATTCTTTCGAACCGCTAAATTATGAAAATGGATTGGATTTGTGAGTGGGATAAAAAAAATCCTGTCCCGATATCCTGATAATTATCGGGACAGGGAACAGGATTATTTTTTCTTTTTGGCTTTCGACTTAGCCTTAGGAGCCGGTTCGGCAGCTTTCGTTTTATGCGGTCTGCTTACACCATAAGATCCTTTACTAATCTTGCCTTTTTTTGTTTTTACATCTCCTTTACCCATGGTCTTTGTGGTTTTGTTGTAAAGGAAAAACTAAAAGAAAATTAACGGTTTACCAAATATCGACTCGTTCTTCTTCTGATCTCCACAACGAATCTCCTTCTTTTATTCCAAAAGCTTTGTAAAACTCCGTCATACTAGACACTGGACCATTCACTCTAAACTTGCCTGGTGAGTGCGTATCCTGAATTAATAATTGCTGCTCTAGCTGTGGACGATACTTACCTCTCCACAAGGTTGCCTGTGACATAAAGAACCTTTGTTCTGGAGTCATTCCATCAATATCTTCAGGACGTCCGTTCTTTTCGAAGTTCATCTGAAGCGCATCATAAGCGATTAGCATTCCTCCCAAGTCAGCGATATTCTCCCCTAATGTCAGTTTTCCATTCACATTGAGTGTGTCTTGTACTTCGAAGCCATTGTATTGTTCTACCATCACTTGCGCCCTTCTTTCGAATTCAGCGCCATCTTCTTCCGTCCACCAATCTTTCAATTCACCTTCGTGATTGTATTTTCGGCCACTGTCGTCAAATCCATGTGTGATTTCGTGACCGATCACAGCTCCTATCCCACCGTAGTTTACAGCATCGTCTGCTTTGTAATTATAGAAAGGTGGCTGAAGAATGCCAGCAGGGAAAACGATCTCGTTGGCCGGAGGATTGTAGTAAGCATTCACTACAGAAGCCGCCATATGCCACTCGTTCGGATCTATGGGTTGACCCAATTTACTCCAATTCTGTTGATTGTCAAAGGCACTTGTATTCCATCTGTTTTGAATGTAGCTATCTTTCGTCACCTCTATACTGCTATAGTCTTCCCATTCATCTGGATAACCAATTTTCACTTTTAGTTTAGTCAATTTGGTGTGTGCTTCTTTTTTAGTTGCCTCACTCATCCAGGTCAATTGATCAATACGCTTGTGCATAGCCTCTTTGATGTTGTTCACCATTTCCAAGCATTTCTCTTTTGCCTCAGGAGGGAAAACTTCATCTACATATAATTTGCTCAATGCATCTCCTAAATTATTATTGGTTGAGTTAACCATCCGTTTAGCTCTTGGCCTCATCTCTTGCTGACCCGACAATTGTTTGTTGTAGAAGTCAAATGCCGCCATCACAAAATCATTAGACAAATAAGCTGTATTAGGACTAATAAATCTCACTTTAAGATAATCCTTAATATCATCGAGTGCTGAGCTATTGATCACCTCTGACAATTGAGAAATGTATTCCAATTGATTCACATTGATCTCATTAATTTCTTCTACATTAATGCCAGCAAAAAATGAGTCCCAATTGAGCCAACTACTTTTTTCTTGCAATTCAGCAAGTGATATTTTATTGTAATTGGTTTCTGGATTTCTTCTCTCCAATCGAGTCATCGAATTGGCTGCCAGCTTGGATTCCAATGCAAAAATATTTTCAGCTTTTGCAGCTGCCTTTGCCGAATCCTCACCCACAAGGACAAATAATTTGGTCATATAGGCTTTGTATCCGGCAATGATATCCTGCCCGGTTTGATCTTCTCTGAAATAGTAATCTCTATCAGGAAGTCCTAATCCCGACTGAGTCACATTCATGATATACCTATCTGTTTGTTTATCGTCGATTCCAACAAAAACGTTAAAGAAAGGGGTGACACTAATTTTTTGTAATGAAGATAGAATATCACTAAGTTCTTCTTTCCCCTGCAACTCATCAATCTTTGCCAGCATGGGCTTAAGCGGCTCGGCACCTTGAGCTTCAATTCCTAAAGAATCCATTCCGGACGCATAGAAATTAGCAGCTTTAATTTCATTTGAGTTCTCATCGTACAATTCACCCTTAGTCGCTTCCTCAAGCACGAAGCTCAGGACTTTCTCATTGTATTCAAATAGTTCGTGAAAGCTACCCCAGGCTGATCGGTCGGAAGGTATTTCCGTTTTGTCTAACCAGCCACCATTCGCATATCTATAAAAGTCGTTGTTGGGAGCTACAGTTGTATCTCTAAGGTTAAGGTCTAGGCTTGCCACCTCAGGTTCTTCTTGAGCAGTGTCCTGAGTTGGCTCACAGCCCATCAATAAGCCCGCAGTAGCCACTGCTCCTGCAAGCATATAATTTTTGAGTTTTATCATTTTCAATTAGTTAATTAGTTCAATCCGCCAAGATAATTTAAAAAACACCTTTGTGGTAAATAAAATACATAATCGGTCTTATTCAGACATAAAAAAGCCGCCCTAATCTTCCATCAGGACGGCCATCTAACCCAAATTCTTTATTCTATTTCTTTTAGCTTTTCTTCAAGCCAATTTTATGCCCGGAGAAAGCATAGAATAATATCACTGCGTAGCAGGGCAATAATATCCAATAACTGCCAGTAGCTGCTGTGGCCGCAGCATCAGCCGCTCCTTCCGCTGTTAAAGCAGCCTTCTTTGCATCTTCAAGTGCACCATACAAGGGAGGAATAATCGCACCACCTGAAATACCCATCACTAAGAGCGCTGAAGCAGTTTTGGTAAACTTTCCTAAACCATTGAGTGCAAGTGGCCAAACTGCTGGCCAAACTAATGCATTGGCTATTCCTAAAGAGGCCACAAATAGCACAGAAGTAAAACCAGAGGTAAATAGTATACAAAAAGAGAAAACAATACCCAGGCCTGCACTGATCTTTAGTGCTGTCTCCTGACTGATATATTTCGGAATCAATACCACGCCAAGTAAATATGTCAATATCATAGCACCTAAGGTGAATGAAGTGAAAAACTCAGCATTATCTAAACCTAGTGTAATGCCATATTTGATTATCGAATCACCAGCTATGACTTCTGCACCTACATATGTAAACAATGTCAATACACCCAGCCACAAATGTGGAAATTGAAAAATACTGGTTTTGGCTTCTCCAGAATCTGATACATCCTCTGACTCCGGCGCTTCGATATCTGGTAAGGGTGCCAAATTGATCAGTACTGCTAGAAGTCCTAACACACAGGCGATCACAATGTAGGGTGTCACCACACCACTCGCCATGGTATTAAGTAAGGTTTCTTTCTCAGCCTCTCCTACTGAAGCAAGCAATTCGTTCTTTTCGTTAATTCCAGATAGTAAAAGTGTGCCTAGAATAATAGACCCTAATGCACCAGCTGCTTTATTACAAATTCCCATGATAGAGATTCGTTTTGCAGCGCTTTCCATAGGCCCTAAGATTGTGATGTATGGATTCACAGCTGTTTGCAAAAGTGTCATACCAGCCCCTTGGATAAAGATCCCTGTAAGAAACACAAAATAAGTTCTTGAAGAGGCGGCTGGAATAAATACCAACGCTCCCGCTGCCATAAGAAGTAACCCTAAAGACATTCCTTTTTTATATCCAGTTTTTTGAAGAATAAATGAGGCTGGTAATGCCATCACACAAAATGAAATATAGGAAGCTGAAGCCACCAAGAATGACTCCGCATCGGTCAATTCACAAATAGATTTCATGAAAGGTATCAAAGCACCGTTCACCCAGGTAACAAATCCTAACGTGGCAAACAATCCTGCTACTATGGCGATCGGAACGATCATACTCCCTTTTTGCTCTGACATAATCTTTCTTTAAATTATTTTAAATTATTCGGCACTTTCGTTAAAAAAATATACCGTACACTCTTTTGAGTTTGCCAATATAGCAATTATTCTAAATCGGAAAACTTTTATATTCCCTCCCATTTTATTTTTTCGCTAAAGCGTTAAGGTTAGTCTCTTAAATGCAAGCAGAGTTTTGTTTGAAATGTCAATATTGCTCGTTTCTTTGTAGCGAATTTGTGAACCAAAAAACAAATAATGATTAATACAGAAAATATCAAAATGCTGGTACTGGATGTAGATGGCACCATGACAGACGGGCGTATCAACGTCACCGAAGAGGGCCATCAGTTCAAGCAATTTCATGCCAGAGACGGACTAGGTATCCGTATGCTTATCAAGAAAGGCATAAGAGTAGGCATCGTCAGCCACAGTTTTTCGGGTGGAGCCATTCAGGCCAGAGGGAAAATGTTGGGTATCTCACATATCTATACAGGACTCGAAGAAAAGGATGTCATTCTTGCCAAATGGTGTCAGGAGCTTGATTTAGAAATGAATGAAATTGCCTTCATTGGTGATGACTTGAATGATATACCGGCCATGAAAAAAGTGGGGATTTCTGCCTGCCCTGCCAACGCTGCCGATGAAGTAATTAATTATGTAGACATGGTTTTGACTAAAGATGGTGGAGAAGGTTGTGTTCGAGAATTTATCGATAAATATATGTCTGTCAGATATACGAAAACTGCCTGATTATTAGATGATCAGTTATCTAATAATTAAAAGGCCAACATGTATCTCCAATTAATATTCAAACCTTGACCTCAACTCTGCTTTAACCTTTGGTTATGCCATATATTATCCTATTTTTGCACCAAAATTGAAATAGCATGAGCGTATTAGTAAATAAAGATTCAAAAATCATAGTTCAGGGCTTTACAGGCACTGAGGGTACCTTTCACGCAACGCAGATGATCGAGTACGGAAGTAATGTTGTAGGTGGTGTGACACCAGGTAAAGGTGGTCAAAAGCACCTAGACAAACCCGTTTTCAATACGGTAAAGGAAGCGGTAGACCAGGCCGGCGCTAATGTTTCAATTATTTTTGTTCCTCCAGCATTTGCTGCTGATGCGATTATGGAAGCAGCTGACGCTGGAATTTCAGTGATCATTACCATCACAGAGGGTATTCCAGTGAAGGACATGGTAGCTGCTAAAAAATATTTAGAAAACAAAGATGTGACTTTGATCGGACCTAACTGTCCAGGTGTAATCACTCCGGAAGAAGCTAAAGTGGGGATTATGCCAGGTTTTGTTTTCAAAAAAGGAAGAATTGGTATCGTATCTAAGTCTGGTACTTTGACTTACGAAGCTGCTGATCAAGTAGTAAAAGCTGGTTTGGGAATTTCTACTGCTATCGGTATCGGTGGTGATCCAATCATCGGCACTTCTACCAAAGCGGCTGTTGAGTTATTAATGAATGACCCTGAAACTGACGCTATCGTGATGATCGGTGAGATCGGAGGAAACTACGAAGCTGAAGCAGCCCGTTGGATCAAAGCTGGCGGCAACAAAAAACCTGTCGTAGGGTTCATTGCTGGACAAACTGCACCTAAAGGTAAAAGAATGGGACACGCCGGTGCGATCATCGGTGGAGCCGACGATACAGCAGAAGCTAAAATGAAAATTATGTCAGAATGTGGCCTACATGTAGTAAGATCTCCTGCAGACATAGGGGAAACTATTGCAAAGGCGATTGGCTAATTCTAGCTATCGAACAATAAAGTAACAAAATAGGCCTGAAAATTCAGGCCTATTTTGTTTTCATGCCTACTTTGAACATTTTTTTGCCCACAAAAGACCTCGCTACACAATATTTTTTATGAAGATAGGGGAAACCGTATTGGTGACTGTTAGCAAGTCATATTAAGTATTATTCGAGAAAGACCCGCGCCTTAGTCAAGTGTGGGTCTTTTGATTTTAATGGGTAATAAGGTAGTCTCATAAAACACAAATATAGTGCATCCATTCACCACGCCCCCCTATATAGAATATTTCAAAACCACCAATAGGGGTGCTGATATTGAGCGTTGTTTGTTTATTATATTATTCTAAGCATTCAAAAATCCGCAAACCTCTCAATTGCGGATTTTTTTATTTGGCTTTTCAAACACCCAAAAGTCTAGCTAATACGAGAATTTTCTTGCAATCGCGTTTATCTTGCGGCTCAAATACAATTTGAAGCTTTAATAATATCCATGATTACCATCATCTCTAGCACCAACCGCAAAAATTCTGTGTCAAAAAAATTGGCCCATATTTATCGGGGTATATTAAATGATAAAGGCGTAGATACAGAAATGATCTATTTGGATGAGTTGCCTGCAGATTTTACTGCCACGGCTCTTTATGATCAATCTGGAAAAAACGAGTTGTTCAACACCTTCCGAGAAAAAATGGTAAAGGCTGAAAAGATGGTATTCATTGTGCCTGAATATAATGGTTCATTTCCAGGCGTGTTGAAAGCTTTTATTGATGGACTGGCTTTTCCACATACTTTTAGAGATAAGAAAGCGGCGTTGGTAGGCATATCGTCAGGGGTACAGGGCGCTGGATTGGCCCTGAGCCACCTAACAGATATTTTCAACTATTGCGGGACGCATGTGCTTGCTCAAAAGCCCAAACTATCCCGCATAGAAGAAAATTTGACAGAAAATAATCTTTCAGAATTGTATCACAGTCTGCTCGAAGAGCAGGTGGATAAATTATTAGACTTTTAGTATTGAGTATCTAGTATTGAGACTAGTAGTAATTGTCTCAATACACATTACTAACTACTCAATACTAACCTCAATCCGGTCTATCGTGTAGAAATTTGTTGTTTCCCAATTCGCTCTCGTCGTCGAGGTTGTATTTGGACACCAGACTCTCTGAAGAAGCAGGCACATTTTTCAAATTCACCTTTTTTCGTTGATATGCAGGCACATCGAACTTCTCTTTGTAGCTATTTGCATCTACACTGTCTTCATTATTAATACCATCTAACCTTCGACGTCTCTCTTCAGATTGCTCCATTAGAAGAATCTTTTTTGAAGGAGGGTGGGCCATACCATCCAATTCTTCCAAAGGCTCATCATAAGACACTTTTTTAGATTCTTCGAAGAGTTGTCTCATTTCGATTTCGAATGGATCCTCTTCTTCTACAGTTTTTTGATCCGGTTCAGGGGCTCTCTCCGGTTTCTCGAAAGAAAATGACTTCATTTTCAATTGGAAATCCTCTTCGAATGTATCCTCCTTTATTTCCTGTGGTTCGCTAGTGAAAAGATTGGTTTGAACATCTTTATCCAAATCAAAAACCGTTCTTGAAGGTACTTCAGTGGAATGATTGGACTGGTCGGACGACATTTCAGTCTCTTCTTCTTCATTTTCAAATCCCGTGGCGATAATTGTTACTCGAATGCTATCTCCCAACTCAGTATCCACACCGTGGCCAAAGATAACCTCGGCATCATCACCAGCTAATTCTTGCATGAAATCTGTAATTTCAGTCAATTCATCCATTTGAAGCTCTGCCTGATCACCAGATATGATGGAAAGTAAAATCTTCTCAGCCCCTTCGATATTCTGATTGTTCAACAGTGGTGAATTGATCGCCTCTTCGGCCGCTCTCCTAGCCCTACTATCTCCTGAAGTCTCTGCAGATCCCATCACAGCTCCACCTGAGTCTTTCATAACTGTTTTAACATCTTCAAAATCGACGTTTACATAGCCCGGTACTGTAATAATTTCAGCTATGCCTTTAGCCGCTGTTGTCAATACATTATCCGCCTGAGCAAATGCTTGATTTACAGATAAACTTCCGAAGGCCTCAGTCAATTTATCGTTGAGGATCATAAGCACTGTGTCGCAATTGGCTTTCAGTGCATCTACACCTTCCATCGCTTGACGCATCTTTTTCTTTCCTTCAAACTTGAAAGGAACAGTAACGATACCTACGGTCAGAATGCCCAACTCCTTAGCCACTTGAGCGATGACCGGAGCTGCACCTGTTCCGGTACCACCACCCATACCAGCAGTAACGAATACCATCTTAGTATCCTCGCTGAGCATGTTTCTAATTTCTTCTTTGTTTTCAAGTGCCGCGTTTTTTCCTTGCTCAGGATTTGCGCCTGCCCCCAGACCTTCCGTCAGGTTTACTCCTATTTGGAGCTTATTTGGAATCGGACTGGTATTCAAGGCCTGTGCATCTGTGTTGCACACGATGAATTCAACACCGGTAATGCCTTGGTTATACATGTGGTTGACGGCATTACTACCGCCTCCGCCTACACCGATCACCTTGATGATCGACTTATGATGTGTAGGCAAATCAAATTTAAAACTACTTTCTGTCATGATGTGTTTTGTTTAATCTGTTTGAAATAGCCGAACCAACGGCTACCTACTGTTTTCTATTTTCTTTTCTGTTTGTCTTCACTATTTGTCATTTCGACTTTTTCTTTTCATTTCGACGAAAGGGAGAATTCTTAATGTCACTTTTTAACCTCAATGAGATTTCTCCTGCGTCGAAATGACAAAATAGACGTCACTCGACAACTGAATCAGATTCTTATTATCGAGCCGAACCGTCTTCAAAATCATCTATTAAAATGCCCTTGGTTTTCTCCAAAATCTTCTTCAAGATGTTGTCTGAGCTCCCCGCTGGCTTCTTTCTCTTGTCATAATCTTTCACCACAGAATCCTCCAGGAAGTATCTGTTGTCTCTGTCGTCCAATGCTTTGAATCCACAAAGCACCAATCCTACGGAAGTCGCAAACATTGGACTCTTGATAGTTTCTACTTTACTCTTTCCTAAATGCTCGTTAGGGAAACCTACACGTGCATCCAGTCCAGTCATGTATTCAAACAATTGTTTGATAGACACCAGCTGCGAACCACCGCCTGTAATCACTATACCTCCAGCCAGTCTGTTTTCATAACCACTAGTAATGATCTTAGTATGAACCATCTCGATAATCTCTTCCATTCTGGCTTCGATCACTCTGGCCAGATTTTTCACAGAAATCTCCTTCGGATCTCTGTTTTTCAATCCTGGAATAGAAACTACCTCGTTTTCATTGGCCATTTCGGCCAAGGCCTGACCAAACTTGGTTTTCAAGATTTCCGCCTGATGGTTCAGGACGTTACAGCCATCTTTGATGTCTGAAGTGATGATGTTGCCCCCGAATGGTATCACAGAGGTGTGACGGATAATGTTTTCGTGAAAAATGGCGATGTCTGTAGTTCCGCCTCCAATATCCACTAAGCACACGCCAGCTTCTTTCTCTTCGTCGCTCAATACCGACAAGCTTGAAGCCAATGGCTCAAGAATTAAATTATCAATCTCCAAACCAGCTCTTCGAACACACTTATTTATGTTTTGAATCGCATTGGTCTGCGCCGTGATCACGTGAAAGTCCGCTTCTAATCGAACCCCCGACATGCCTACAGGATCTTTAATTCCCTCTTCATAATCTACGATGTAGTCCTGCGGCATCACATGAATGATTTCACTCCCAGGTGGGATTACGATCTTATACATATCATTCGTGAGTCTGTTTACATCTTCGATGGTAATCTCATCATCAGACGAATGCCTGATGATCGAACCGTGATGCACAGAACTCTTGATATGCTGACCGGCGATCCCTACATTCACCACGCGAATGTCGATGCCTGATTGCTCTTCAGCTTCAGTGACGGCTTTCTTAATTGCATTAATAGTTTTATCAATGTTCGTTACAATGCCTCTGATCACTCCATCAGAGACAGCTTTTCCCATTCCTAAAACTTCGAGTTTTCCATACTCGTTTTTACGCCCAACGATAGCACAAATTTTGGTTGTACCGATGTCGAGACCTACAATGATTTCATTTGTTTCCATACCATTTATCATTTACAGACGATTTGATTCTTAAATTTGAGGTTGACCGACTCATAAGTATTCCAGCCCTTGTAGGGCAAGATTTGCTTATAAAAGGTCATTAATTTTCTAAATTTCTTTTCGATATCTTCAGGTTTACCGAAGATGATTTCTTGTTTGGTCACTTGTGGCTCCAACACGACTTCTTGATTCTTTTCTACTCTGATAGCCGATATCTGCGCACTCCAAAATTCATCCTGACTGATGAACTTCAGCAGTTCATATATTTCCAATCCTTGTTGAGAGTTTTTGACATTACCTTCATTGATCCAGTTGTCTTTGGCCAAATGCATCAATACCACTCGAGCGGTGTAGTGATCAGACTCTGGTAAAATATCGCCTTCCACACCGATGTAATAATCCGGACCATTATTTACTATAACCCGAGCAATCGGACGATTTTGAGTAACCTCAATGGACATGTTGCCTTCTAGGTCAATATATGCTTGAGCATCATTCACAAATTGATGAGATTCAATTCGATTCTCTAATTCCTTAAGATTGAGGCTTCCAAAGTCGCTACTCAACAAGTAATCTTCGCCTCGATCATTGATCAAACTCAATACATCTTCCTGATTGATGAAATAGTTTTCAAACTGATTATCAATCAAAATATGCACATCATTGATGTAGCGATCGTTTTGACGAGAATTGGTAAACCCAATAATGATGGCCAAACCGAACAGCACCAAACCAATCTTAAAAGTCTTCCATATGTGAATCAGCCATTTCATTTATTTTCCAATAGGTGTTTAATCGGTGAAACCAGCGTATCTATATTTCCTGCACCTATAGTCAATATAACCTCCGGTGTATTTTCTTCGAAATGACCTAATACATCATCTTTAACATATCTTTTGACATTTTTCAAAGTCATTTTTTCTTTAATTAAATCAGAAGAGACTCCCTCAATTGGTAACTCTCTAGCTGGGTAGATGTCCAGCAAAATCACTTCATCGGCCATAGAAAGGCTATCCGCAAAACCGTCAACAAAATCTCGTGTTCGAGTGAATAAATGAGGCTGAAAAACAGCTGTAATCTTTTTGTTAGGGTAAAGCGCTTTGACTGACTCAAGTAGTGCTTTAATCTCTTCTGGATGATGGGCGTAGTCATCTATAAATATGAGATCCGTAGTGTTAATGATGTACTCAAATCGACGCTTGACACCACGGTAAGAATTCAGCCCATTCACTAAAGCGTCATTGTTATCAATAGTTTGACTCACAGAGGCCAGTGCTGCAATCGCATTAGACACGTTGTGATAACCAGGCAGCGCCAGTTCAAAACCTTGAATGCTTCTTTCCTCACTTTTGTATGTGAAATTGAATTTGGCCTCCGCTACTTTTAAATGGTCGACTGTGATATCGCCACCATTCAATCCATAAGTTTCAACCCCAATGTTTCCATTGGGATTGAGTTCCAATTCGTGTGCTACCTTTTCCTCAATAAATAGCTTTCCATTGGCTTTAATGTTTTTAATGAAATCATTGAATGAGTCTTTCAATGATTGTTTAGATCCATAGATGTCCAGATGATCTGCGTCGGTGGCGGTGATAATAGCCACATCGGGATGAAGAGTGAGAAACGAACGATCAAATTCATCAGCTTCTACTACCATCACTTCGTTGTTAGTTCCAATCAGCAGATTCGAATCATAGTTGGTCATGATACCTCCCACAAACGCCGAGCAATCCACACCAGCAGATTTGAGCAAGTGAGCGATCATGGATGAAGTAGTGGTCTTGCCGTGGGTACCTGCTACAGCAATCGTAAACTTCGACTCCGTGAGCATGCCTAAAACCTGAGACCTTTTATACAGCTCATATCCATTTTCAATGAAATACTGATATTCACTTAAGTCTTTGGGCACGGCTGGAGTATAAATGATTAGAGCTCCCGCCTTCTCATTTTTCACCTTTTCAGGAATGAGATTAACATTGTCTTCAAAATGAATGGCGATGCCTTCTTCAATGAGCTTTTCAGTTAAAGCCGTTGAAGTTTTGTCGTAACCTGTCACGGTGTAGCCATTAGCATGGAACCATCGCGCTAGGGCGCTCATGCCGATTCCCCCAATCCCAATAAAATAGACGCTATGTATATGCTCTAGCTTCATTGGATCATGGTTATGATTTCGTGAGCAATATCTTTAGCCGCATTGGGCTTAGCCATTTCTTTGATGTTGGCACTTAAGTTCTTTTGTTGCTGCTCGTTACTCAGCAACTTTAGCGTTTCATCGATCAGATGTTCACCAGCATCTTCATCGTGGATCATTTCAGCAGCTTCTCTGCTTACAAGGGCCAAAGCATTTTTGGTTTGATGATCTTCAGATACATTCGGTGACGGAACAAAAAGTACTGGTTTGCCCACCAGACAAAGTTCTGAGATAGACAAAGCTCCAGCTCTGGAAATCACTACATCAGCAGCTCCATAAGCACGATCCATTTCTTTTATAAATGGTACAACTCTTAGCTTCTCAGAATCGATATGAGCAGTACGCTCCTTCATCTCTTCAATGTAAAATTTACCCGTTTGCCATAGCACTTGTACATCTGCAGCTAGCAGTTTTTCAACTCCATCGGCCAAAGTATTGTTGATTGTACGCGCACCTAGGCTTCCACCAATAATGAGTACAGTTTTCTTATCACTTCTAAAACCAAAATGTGAGAGTCCTTCCAGCCTCACCTGATCAGCATTCATGATATCTGTACGTACTGGGTTTCCAGTTTCAATGATCTTTTTCTTATCAAAAAAGCGTTCCATTTCAGGATAAGCGACGCAAATCTTGTTGGCCTGCCCGGCCAATAATTTGTTTGTAATTCCTGGATAGGAATTTTGCTCTTGAATCAAGGTTGGAATTCCTTTTTTATTGGCAGCAAAAAGTAAAGGCCCACTGGCATAGCCACCTACACCTACCACTACATCTGGTTTGAATTTACTTAGCAGTGCAAAAGACTTCCACACACTAGAAATTACTTTGAAAGGAAAGGATAGATTACTAAGAGAAAGGCTTCTTTGCAATCCACTAATCCATAGACCTACAATATCATAACCAGCCTCAGGCACCTTCTCCATTTCCATACGCCCCTTAGCTCCTACGAAAAGAATTTCCGTATCCAAATGGATTTCTTTAAAGGCATGAGCAATCGCTATCGCAGGATAAATATGTCCTCCGGTTCCTCCTCCACTGATCATCAAACGATATGTTTTCTGCTCCTTCATTTATGCGTATGCTGCTTCTGAATCTTTTCTATATTCGTTGGAACCAGACGTTCCCATTTCTTCTATTTCTCCTCGACTTACACTCAAAATGATGCCGATGGCAACACCCACAAACAATTGAGAGGTACCACCCATACTCACAAGTGGTAAAGTCAAACCAGTAATGGGCACTAATCCCACGGCTACGGCCATATTGACCAAAGCCTGCATGACCAAGGCAAAACTGAGCCCTGCAGAAAGTAATCCTCCATAAGTTCGTTCGCTGGTAGCCACTACACGTGTGCCACGATATAGCAAGGCGAGATATAAAAAGAGCACCACTACTCCACCTACCAGACCATATTCTTCGATTATAATCGCATAGATAAAATCTGAATAAGGATGTGGTAAAAAGTTCTTTTGTTGGCTTTTGCCTGGTGCAAAACGCACTGTTCCTCCGTTCGCAATGGCGATAAAAGACTGCTCCGCCTGAAACGGAATGTCATCATCCGACATGAATGATTCAATCCTACTGATGGCTGTACCGGCGCGCTGCCCAATGGCTAAAGCGGCTGCACCTGCTATGGCTCCAACTAAAACCAACATGGCCAAATATTTGACAGGCACCCGACCAATGAACATGACGACCATACAAGTCACAAAAATTAACGCTGCACTTGAAAGATTGGTCATAGCGATCAAACCACAGATTAAACCAATCCACAACAACATAGGAATTAACGATTCCTTGATGTTATCAATATTTTCTTGTCGCTTGGCCAGCATAGAGGCTAGCGTTACAATTAGTGCAAAATTGGCTAGATCCGAAGGCTGAAAAGCCTGATTGATAAATGGCACGGTAATCCATCGAGAGGCCTCATTGATATTCACCCCGAATTTCCAAGTAATGAAAAGTAAAGGCACAGAAATGTACAATGCTAGTTTTGAAAGCTTGGCGTAGTACCTATAATCAATTTTGTGCGCCACCCACATTGCAAACCAACTCAAAAGCACCAGTGAAGTGTGCTTAAATAGATAATGTTCGGTATTGCCCTCCATTTGGTTGTAAGCCAAAGTACCCGTGGCACTATACACCACCAAAATACTGAGCGCAGACAAGGCGATGACTATGAACCAAATCACTGGATCTCCATGCAGGTTTCTATGTGTCCAATCTCTGATCATGCTTTGATTACCTCCTTATTCTTTTTCAACTTCAATACTTCTTCTCTATATGCATCTCCACGGTGCTCATAGCTATTGAATAAATCGAAGCTTGCACAGGCCGGTGACAACAACACCACTTCTCCTGGTTGAGCCAACTCATTCGCACGAGTAACAGCTTCTTCAGCGCTTTTTACTTCTATCAGAATAGTGACGTCGTTTTTAAACTCGTCAATCAAATGCTTATTATCATTACCTAAGCAGATCAAGGTGTTTACTTTGTTTTTGACCAATGCCTTGATCTGAGCATAATCATTGCCCTTATTCACTCCGCCAGCTATCCAAACGACCGGCTTGGTCATGGCATCAAGTGCGTAGTAGACAGCATCCACATTGGTAGCTTTTGAATCATTGATATATGGGATATCCTGAACATAGCCAACCAACTCCATACGATGTGGTGCATTTTGGAAAGTCGACAACCCTCTCATGATGTCTCCGAATGCTACATCCAGTTGGATCGCAGACAAAATAGCTGCCATCTGATTGTATTGATTGTGTCGTCCTAAGAGCGGCAAATCCTCGATGGGCACAATTTGAATGAGTTTTTCGCAATCGAAAATCAAATAGCCTTCGAGGAAATATGCTCCGTTACTGGTTTTTGATCTAGTGGTAATTTGAATTTTGTCGAAAGGCAAATCATTACGATCCACCCTTTTGGTAATCATCTCATCATCTGCGTTGAAGATGAAGTGACTGCCCTTTTTCATATTTTGTACGAGTCTCCATTTGGCATCAGCATACAACTCCATGTCATGATCGTATCGATCCAGATGGTCAGGTGTAATGTTCAATATCACGGCGATATCCGGTTTAAAATCGATCACTCCATCCAACTGGAAACTGCTTAATTCCAAAACGATTACCTCTGGAGTATCGTCAATTAGTAAGTCTGAAAAACTGTTTCCTACGTTGCCAGCACTTGCTACATTCAACCCTGCTTCTTTTAGAATATGCGTGGTTAGCAAGGTTGTCGTGGTCTTGCCATTAGACCCTGTAATTCCGATAATCTTAGCGTCGGTATATCTACTTGCAAACTCTATTTCGGAGATAATTGTCTTACCTGCCTTTTTTAGTTCTACAATAACTGTAGCTGTATCGGGAATTCCCGGACTTTTGATGATTTCATCGTATTTCAGCAATTTATCAAGGGTATGAACACCTTCTTCACAACTCGCCCCCATTGATTCGATCAATCGCTGCTTGTGTACCGGAATAGTCTTCGAATCTGAAAGGAATGCTTTCAAACCATGCTTCACGGCTAGACGCAACGCTCCCATGCCGCTTTCGCCGCTGCCTAAAATTGCTACACTATGGTTTTTATTGCCTTTCAATTATCTCAGTTTCAATGTCACTAGTGTGAGAATGGCCAACAGAATCCCTGTTGTCCAGAATCGGGTAACGATTTTGGTTTCGTGCACACCTTTTTTCTGATAATGATGATGGAGTGGAGACATTAAGAATACTCTTCTGCCTTCTCCGTATTTCTTTTTTGTGTATTTGAAATAGCTCACCTGAATGATTACAGATAAGTTTTCAATGACGAAGATTCCGCACAGGACTGGAATCAATAACTCTTTTCTAACCACCAAGGCCAACACGGCAATCACTCCTCCAATAGATAAACTGCCGGTATCCCCCATGAAGACTTGCGCTGGGTAGGAGTTGTACCATAGAAAACCGATACAAGCACCAACAAACGCCGTACAGAATATCACCAATTCACCAGAACCGGGGATGTACATGATGTTTAGATATTCGGCAAAAATGAGGTTACCCGATACGTAAGCTAGAATCGCTAGTGTAATTCCAATAATCGCTGATGTTCCTGCTGCTAGTCCATCCAATCCATCGGTAATATTGGCTCCATTGGACACGGAAGTGACAATAAAAATGACAGCAAGGATGTACAAAATATTGGTGTAATCTTCCAAGAAGTCCGGCAACAACCACTTGTAATTGAATTCATTGTTTTTGACAAATGGTATAGTGGTGATGGTACTCTTTACGTCCTGATAATCTTGAGACTCGACAATTGCCGTTTCCACCGTCTGATCTGAACCGCTAAAATCGCGAACGACAATATCCTGATGAGAAACCATGACAATTCCCACAATCAATCCTATGCCAACTTGGCCTACGATTTTAAATTTCCCGGAAAGGCCTTCTTTGTTTTTCTTTTTGATCTTCAGATAATCATCCAGGAAACCAATCAAACCCATCCATAATGTGGTTACGAGTAAAAGAATGACATATATGTTGTCAAGTTTTGCCACTAACAAAGTAGGGATCACAATGGCGCTAATGATTATAATTCCACCCATGGTCGGGGTGCCTTTTTTCTCCATTTGCCCTTCCAAGCCTAAATCTCTAATAGACTCTCCCATTTGCTGCTTTTGAAGCAACTTGATGAAGTGCTTTCCAAAGAAAATGGTAATCAGAAGCGACAGGGCAATACCAACACCTGCACGGAAGGAAATGTATTGGAATACACCTGCTCCAGCGAGATTAAATTGTTGATCTAGATATTCAAATAAGTAATACAGCATCGCTTAACTTCTAAACAGTTCTAACATTTCCTTCAAGATCTTTCGATCATCGAAAGGCATTTTCTTTCCCTTTATTTCCTGGTAATCTTCGTGCCCTTTTCCAGCTACTAAAATGATATCGTGGTCATTAGCCATGGAACAGGCCGTTTTTATGGCTTCTTTTCTGTCAGGTATCACCAATGTTTTCTTCACAAATGATTTCCCTACACCTTTCATCATATCATCAAGGATGTCCTTGGACTCTTCATCTCTTGGATTGTCATCGGTGAATATTACCTTATCGCTCCATTTTACAGCAATAGAGGACATGACGGGTCTTTTATCCTTGTCTCGATTACCACCACAGCCTACCACAGTAATCACTTGCTCGTTTCCAGACCTGAAGCCATCGATGGTTTGCAAAACATTTTCTAAAGCATCCGGAGTATGGGCATAATCTACCAAGGCAATGATGTCGGAACCTGCTTGCACCACTTCGAAACGGCCTGGAGCAGGTTCCAATCCAGAAAGCATCATCAGCACTTCTTCTCGATCTTCATGCAGCAATTCGGCAACCGCATAGGCCGCCAGTAGATTGTAAGCATTAAATTTTCCTATCAATCTGAACCAAACACTCTGACCATTGATATCCAATTCCAATCCCTGATAGCTGTTGGTCACCACCTTGGCTTTGTAATCAGTCATGAATTTCAAGCCGAAAGAATAGTGAGTTGCTTTTGTATTTTGGAGCATGATTTGGCCACGCTTGTCATCCAGGTTGACAAGGGCAAAAGCAGACGCTGGCAATTCATCAAACAATCTCTTCTTGGAATTGATGTAATTCTCAAATGTGGTGTGATAGTCCAGGTGGTCATGACTAATATTCATGAATACTGCACCGTCAAACGAAAGTCCTGCAATTCGATTTTGATCGATCGCGTGAGAACTCACTTCCATGAAAGCAAACTGACATTTTTCTTTGACCATCTTCGCCAAAAGCTCATTCAAACTCAAGGCATCTGGCGTGGTATGACTAGATGGAATAATATTGTCATTGATCACGTTTTCTACTGTAGACAACATGCCGACATGGTAGCCTAATGATCTAAAAAGCTTGTATAATAAAGTTACTGTTGTCGTTTTTCCATTCGTACCAGTTACCCCTACCAACTTCAATTTATCCGATGGATTGCCATGGTAATTGGAAGCAATAATTCCGAGTGCATGACTAGAGCTTTTGGTTGCCACGAAGGTCACCTCCTGAGAAGGCTCGAAAGGCATGTCCTCACATACTACTGCTACCGCTCCACTCTTTATGGCCTTGTCGATATATTCATGACCATCTACCTGTGTGCCCTTTACGGCCACAAACAAATTTCCTTTTTTGACTTTTCGCGAATCAAACTGTACACCGGTGACTTCCAACCCCATGTCGCCTGCGACTGAGGTCAAATTCACTTTGTACAATATGTCTTTTAAGAGCATTTTCATCCGAGGGTTAGGTTTATTTCATTCGCACTATTGGTATTGGCTCCTGGCACCACAGATTGCTGTGTCACACGTCCGCTACCTGAGTAAGTCACTTTCAAGTTTTTATTTTCCAAGAGATACAGCGCATCTCTCAGCGTCATACCTCGCACATCTGGAACTACAGATTCTTTGGTATCCAGTTTCGACCAATCAATAGAATTGTTATTGATTCTTGCTTTTACCCATTTCGACTCTTCGGTCAAGTGATTAGAAATCCCTATCTCGTTACAAATCATAGAAAGGTCCTCATGCTCGCCCGCTCTGATCACGGGAAAAATGCCTTCAACTATTTGTTGTCCTTCAAATGGATCGTTCAATTCCATATCCAACGCATAGATTTTATCCGCGATTTCCTTGAAAACCGGTGCCGAAACATCACTGCCATAGATTCTGTATTTCTTTGGGTTGTCGATCACGACGATACAGCTATACTTGGGATTGTCAGCTGGAAAGTACCCGGCAAATGACGTATAGTATTTATTAATATATCGACCGTTTTTTACATGCTTGGCTGTCCCTGTTTTGCCAGCAATTTGATAATAAGAATCATTGATGTTTTGAGCAGTACCTCGTTCTACTACGCCTTCAAGCATTTCTCTCACTTTATTCAAAGTGATTTGAGAACAGATCTTTTTGTTGATCACTTTTGTTTCAAAAGTCTCGATGGTTTTGTCCGCAGACATCACATGTTTCACCAATATTGGTTGGATCATTTTGCCATTATTAGCTACGGCATTGTACAAGGCCAGTGTGTGCAATGGTGTCATCGTCAGCTCATAACCATGCGACATCCAAGGCAACGAAATCCCACTCCAGGTTGAGTCTGATGGGCTTTTGATATAAGGCCTACCTTCACCAATCAACTGAAAACCAAGCGGTTTGGTCAACCCCATACTAGTGAGGTAGTTGATGTACGTTTGTGGCTTATCGCCAAATTCATCTACTATTAGTTTGGCTGTGCCGATGTTAGACGATTTTTCGAAAACCTGCTGCACGGTCAACGTACCGTATCCCCCGGGTTTATGATCTTTCATGACCTGATCATAGAATTGCATTTTACCATCGCCTGTATAGACCGAATCATTGAGCCCAACACTCGACTCTTCGAACAAAGCGATCATACTGGCTAGCTTGAAAGTAGATCCCGGCTCTCTTGATCCCTGGCTTCCTACTGCATAGTTGTAGTTTTCGTAATATCCTCCACCGTTTCTCTTACTAAGATTTGAAATGGCTTTGATTTCTCCGGTTTCCACTTCCATGACCACCACACAGCCATAATCCGCATCATTATGGGTCAAGGCTTTGAGCAGCGCAGACTCTGCTACATCCTGCAAATCCACATTGATGGTCGAGACGATATCCAATCCATTTTGCGGTTTTACTTCTGTGCCGTCATAAACTGGTTTCCAGGTACCTCCAGATATTTTTTGATACAATGCTTTTCCATTGCGTCCCATGAGGTCTTTGTTGAAGCTATATTCCAACCCGACCACTCCTCGGTCGTCCTCATTGATCGTTCCGATGGTGCGATAGCCTAAATAAGAAAAAGGTCGAAACCTTTTGTCCACCTTTTCAAATATTACCCCACCTTTCATTCGCCCTTCTTCGAAGATGGGCCATTGGGACATCTGTTTTTTGGTTTGATAATTTATCTCTTTCCGGTTTAGTGCCAGATATCGCCTACCAGACTGCCTGGCATCTATAATACGACGTTTATAATCTGTAGCCGAGTAGTCTCGGAAGTGCCTGGCCAGTCGCTGCGACAACTCATCTATACCACTATTGAATATCCGATCACTAGACAGAGATGGATCAAAAGCTACCTTATAAAAGGGTAGTGAAGTAGCCAACAAACTACCGTTGTCAGAATATATATTGCCCCGCGTAGCTTTTACATTTCTGTATTGTAGTCCGATACTCTCTGCTTTCTTTTTCCACTTGCCACCATCCAGATTCTGGATTTCTACTATTTTGTAAATAATAGCAACGGAAAAAAGTAGCGCTACCAAATAGGCTACCCGAACTCTGAGCAATATGTTTGACTTATGGCTCATTCCTGATGTTCGACAATTTTAAATGGAGGTTCGATGCTTTCCTTCAAGCCCAGTGTCATGGCCTTTTTCGCCACTTCAGATTGCTTGCTGGTATACATATAATCTGCCTTGAGCGTGGTATAATCTGCCCTTAGGTCTTCTACAGCTACACGTAGTTTCGCTGCTTTTCTGATATTCTTTTCTGCGTAATGAAGGTTGCCTATGTAGATAATGCAAAGCACCGTACTGAATAGAAACGGCATCAAAAACTGCACAGGAAGTCCTTTGTCGAAGAATTTTTCGACGTTGATGAGGTTTTCAAGAAGAGAAAAAAAGCTCCTCCGACTTCCGCCGGTGCCCTGGGAGTGTTTGTAAGTGTTAGATGCCATGGTCAGATTTTTTCTGCTATTCTCAATTTTGCACTTCGTGCACGGTTGTTTTCATTTATTTCATTATCGCTTGCCGTTACTGGTTTTCTGGTGATTGCCTGAAATGGTTTATCTACATTTCCATACAAATCCTTTTCTAGCTCACCATAAATCTTTCCTTTGTTTATAAAATTTTTTACCGGCCTGTCTTCCAACGAGTGGTAGGACATAATCACAAGTCTTCCGTTTTCATTCAATACTTCCGCACTCTGTTCCAGCATCTCTTCCAATGCCTTCATCTCTTCATTCACTTCTATCCTTATCCCCTGAAAAACCTGAGCGAAGTATCTGTTCTCTTTTCTTCGAGGCGCAAACTTCCGCAACACATCGAGCAATTGCTCTATGGTTTCGAAAGGAGCTAAATGCCGTTCTGAACACAACGCTGCAGCCAAGGTCTTTGCATTTCGCACTTCGCCATATTGCCCCAAAATCCTGTGCAACTCACGTTCCTCGTAAGTATTCAAGATTTCAGCGGCAGATACGCCTTGTTGCTGATTCATACGCATGTCCAAAGGACCGTCGAATCTTGTGGAGAATCCTCTCTCTGCGGTGTTGATCTGATGAGATGAAACACCTAAATCTCCCAAGATGCCGTCGACCTTCTTCACGCCATGGAGGCGCAAATATTTTTTCAGGTTTCTGAAATTGGCTTGAACAAATGTGAAAGAACGATTGTCTATAGCTTCAGCATTCAATCGGGCCTCATCATCCTGATCAAATGCGTACAACTTCCCTTTCTCGCCTAAGTGCTTTAGAATTTCTTTGGAATGACCACCACCACCAAAGGTGATGTCCACATAGATGCCGTCCGCTTTGATCGCCAACCCTTCAATACATTCTCTCAGCATTACGGGGTTGTGATATTCACTCATTCATCTAAAAATTTCTTGGCCAAATCCGAATATTCCTCATTGTCCTCGATCAAGTATTCTTCATACAAGCCAGGACTCCATATCTCTATCGTATTGCCTGCTCCTACCACCATCACGTTTTTTTCAAGTTTGGCGTGATCTATCCAGCCTTTAGGTATCAAAAAACGGCCGGCACTGTCCAATTCGACCGGGGCGACACTACGAAAAAAGTTTCTTTTCAATTTTCTCTGGGCGGCATCAAAATCACTCAATGAAGCGAACTTGTTGTGTATTTTCTTGTACTCCAGCATGGTGTACAAGACCAAGTTGGGATCAAATCCCTTCATGACAACGAGCTCATTGCCAGACACTTCGGGCAGATTGGCTTTAATCTTTGCAGGTAAAACCAATCTACCCTTAGCATCTAACTTACACTCATATTCGCTTGTAAAAAAAGCCATAGAGTTATAGAAAAATATAAACCACCGATACAAACTTAATGAAGTTTTGGAATAATTCACCACTTTCCTCCACTTTTTACCACAAGATGGAAAAAAATGAATTTTTATGGGTAATTCAGCCAAAAAAGGGCATAAAAAAACCACCCATTGGGTGGTGGTTGGCTGGGGATACAGTGGAAATTTTGTGATTGCATGGTTCGTGAGTACACGAACCAGAACCTAAAGACTCGAACTAGGGCTTAGAGTAAAGAGGTTACTTCAAGTAACCTCTTTACTTATTCCCATCAATCCTCCGCCTTCTCCACGATGCCGGAGCTTGTCGCGTTGACTTTCAATTTAGGATCGCCCCTATAAATCACTTTTCCCTCACTTACTACATTGGCTACCAGCGATTCAGAAACCGATACCTCAGCACGGCCATTGCCATGCGCCTGGGCTGTCAAGGACTTGCACTGCAAACCAAAACCCTTGTATACGCCCGAAGAATTAGCATTTACCTTAAGAATCTCAGCTTTACCGGTAATCTCTAATTTTCCTTTTCCTGAGGTGGTGGCGTCTAATTTAGTCGCTTCAATAGCCAATTGAGCTTTTGCTGATCTGCCTATAGACACGATGGCCGACTGGGTTTTGGCAGTCATATCCAGCCTGGCACCTGTAGTTGCCACTAACTTCAAACTGCTTGCTGCCGATACATCTTTCACACTAAGGGAGGACTTATTTCTGACAGTAATTCCTTCTATGGCACTCGCGGTGTAGATTTTGGCACTGACAGATACCCCTTCGAGCTTCTTTGTGTTTTTAAATGTCACAAGCAGCTGACCTGCTTCGACCTCAGTGATGACATTATTTTCCTTAGTGCCACTGATGACCAGTACTACTTTATTGGAAGTGCCCTTGAGCAACTCTGCCTGGATACCATAGTCTACAGAAACGGCTTTAAAATCTCCTAATGCTCTCTCTACTTCCTGCTGAGCAAATAGCGGGGTGCTGCAGGAAGCGATCAGAAATGCGAATAGTACGATGATGTTTTTCATAATTGATAGAGGTTGATGTAAATAATTTTCTTGGTTAACGACAATTTAATCTAAATATTTTACAACATTAAAGTTCGTAGGTTTGTGCAGAGCTTTGTTGGGGACAGCTGACTACCAACAGGCAGAACTCCAACAAAGGCAATTGATTGTGGGTTCGTTGAGATACGAACCAAGGCTTAGTATCCATTGGTAGGTTTCGTTGAGACACGAACCTGGGCTGGAGTGGGTTATTTAACGGCATAATGATTCCTGCGTAAGTAGAGACACGAACTTGGGCTTAGATTTATAAACTAATTAAACCAAACTGCATATCGTTTTCTACGCAATTCCAAAGCCAACTTTTCTTCCATCTTTAGCGCTTCAGTTCTGGTTGCCATGGGCGCAATATGATTGTATAAATTTGGACGAAGGTAGGCGCCATATTTCTGAACGATACTAGAGGATAACTTATGACCTTTCTTGCTTAAGGTTCCTTTTTTATGTTGTTCAAACCGTTCCTTTGGGTCTTTGCTTGTCATCCCAACATACAAGCATTCTAGCACCCCATTGAATTGTGGGTTGGCCGTACGAAACCGCGCATTTTCGGTAAAAACACGCTTGGACAATTCTATCACATATACGCGGTATGTTAATCGAGGCATAATTCCTTCCTTTTACGAGGCTCATTAATATGAACTATATAAAATAAAAGCATGACTTATCCTGTTTATTCATGTTATTCTCTTGAATGCTATGGAATGTCATATTGTTTTTGGTGCAAAACAGCTGCAAAGGTTTGTTGGAGACAACTCCAACAAAGGCGGAGATTGTTAGGTTCGTGAGGACACGAACCAGAGCCTTAGCGGAATTCTATTCTCTCAATTCTACCTTCTCCTGACGCGTCCAATAGATGTTTTCACTCAAATTTCCTACGAGATTGAGATATGTATCTCCATATCTCATTTCAGTTGTGGACTTAAACTCATTTCTTGAATAAACAATTTTATAGTAGCCAAATTCATCATGATAATAATCTGCATAGATCAGGCCATTGTCATTCTCTATTTTATGCCCAAACTTATGAATCAAAGCTAAAAAACGAGTAAACTCAGCTGCATCCATATCTAAAAAACTAGCAACTGACTCTGGTATTTGATTAGCCTGTACTCCACTTAAATTATAAATCCACCTTATGTTATATGGATGATGATCAAAACCGGCCTTGATTAATTTCCCATCAATAATTTTATCATGATTAGCGACTCTCTTAGTGCCATATCCTCCATTGAATCCTAAATTAAAAACTTTACCAGAAACCTTAGATGTATCCACAGATGGGTGCTGGATTCTCAAATCATATTTACCAGACCATTTGTAATATTCTGCGCTTATAAATTTACCTGAAATTTGTTCTATTTGATGAAATAATGGGGCTAGGTATTTTAAATCTTTGATGTATAGTTCTCGAAAATTCTCTTCTTCAAATTTTTCTTTTCGATAATTATCATATGGTTCTTGTAGAAAGACCGCCCAGACAATACTAATGCCAATTATAATAAAGCAACAAATTCTAAGAATCCGATAGATTTTCGATTTATAAAATGGCTTGTATGTATGCTTTTCATAAGATATTGGAACCTCATTGGACTTCGGAAGATTGGACTTTGGAAAATCAGGTTTCTGACCATACACCTTTTTCAAAATTTTGAACGCCTTTTTTGGCTTCCTGGTGTAATTCTCTTTTCTCATCCCAAAAACCATGTACCCCATACGACAATATTTTAGCTTCTATAAAACAAAAAAATCAATATCAATTCTTTACTTGTTCCCCTCCCTCAAAATCTTCTCGATCTTCTTGCCTCTGGCTAGTTCGTCGACAAGTTTGTCGAGATAGCGGACTTCTTGCATCAGAGGTTCTTCGATTTCTTCTACACGGATGCCGCAGACGACGCCTTTGATCAGTTTGCGGTTGGGATGTAACAGCGGTGCCTCCTTGAAGAAGTCCTCGAAGTTGGTTTTGTTTTCGATCACCTGCTTCAGCGCTTTTTGATCATATCCAGTCAGCCAGTGGATGATTTCATCCACCTCGGCTTTGGTTCTTCCTTTTTTCTCTGCTTTGGTCACGTAGTGCGGGTAGACTCCGGCAAAGCTCATGGTATAAATTCGGTGTTTAGACATTGTAATAGCTTACTCGATCTAACCTAAACTTAACCATGATTTGTCAGTTAAGCAATTGCACAAGGTAAGATCTGTAGCTCACAGTTGAACTAAACATAAACCTCAAGAACTATTTCTTTGTTATTTTGAAGCATGAAAAAATCAGACAAAATCTTTTTGATCGCAGCGTTCGTGTCGTTTCTGCTATCAGTTTCCTTATGGTTCAACGGACAATCTGAAGCAGGAATCTTCGTAGGACTCTGGGTACCTTCCATCATCTGCAGTGCCAATTACATCAAACTTATTAGCAAAAACACGGACCAATCATGATCATCACTGGCGAATTTATATTTATTGTGGGCGTGGTTGTTTTTAGTCTATTCGTATATGCGGCCAATGTAGAACTGAACAAAAAAGAGGAGAAATGATTTGTAGAATTGCACCGTAAGACGACGTACTAGTACAATTCACAGTAGTTTTCAGAAAAACCGGCTGATTGCTTTTTCTGCTAATGAATCTTTAGGAATTTACTAGAACTAACTTTTACCTACTTGTTCATGAAGAAAAAATTGGTGCATATTCTAATTGCCTTTTGGTGCATTGGATACTGTCATGCCGAACAAGTAGATGCCTTAAAAGTCAAGCTTCAAAACAGCACTTCAGACACAGCTCGTGTAAAGCTCCTTGCGAAACTGGGCTTCGAATATGCTTTTATTCATCTCGATTCCTCCAGGCGGTATTGCGAGCTGGCGGTACAACTTGCTGATGAAATTACTTTTAACCGGGGAAAGGCAGATGCACTCAATAATCTGGCCATTTCATATGACGTGGAGGGTAATCACGAAGTGGCCATTACCTATTTCTTGATGGCGCTGGATATTTACGACGAACTGGGAGCCAAAGATGGACAAGCAAGGATATACAACAACTGCGGCATGGTCTATCAGAGCTTGGGTGATACTGCCAAATCACTTGAATTTCATAAGCGCTCTCTTCAAATTGAGAAAGAATTGGGAGACTCTCTGGGTATTGCCTACTCCATGACCCAGGTGGCCGCACTACATCTGATGGTGAAAGATTATGAACATGCTCTCCCCCTCTATTTGTCCGCGCTGAGCATACTCCAGTCTGAAAATGATATACAAGGGCTGGCTTATGCACATTGGGGATTGGGTGAACTATACATGGAAACAGGACCATCTAATTTGGCCTACAGTCATGCCAAAGAAGCCTTTTCATTTTTTGAAAATGAAGAGAACAAAAAAGGAATGTCTGAGACCTCACTTATTATTGGCAAAACATATTTCAATGAAAATCAATTAGTGGAAGCTGAAGAATACTTACTCATGGCCCTCACTCTTAGTCAAGAATTAGGTACTCAAAATGTCACGCTGGAGTGTTTGTTAAATCTCACAGAAGTACATAAGGCTCTGGGTAATTACGAATCAGCACTTGGCTTTCAAGAAGAATACTCAAGGTTGAGGATTGAAATTCGCAAAAGCGAAATGACCAGCAACATCAAAGAAATAGAGTCAAAATACAACTTTGAGCGGCAGCAACAGGAAATAGCTCTCTTGAATAAAGAAAACGCCCATCAAACCACTGTCAGAAATATCATCATTTGTGTGCTCGTTGCAATTGCTATTCTTCTGCTATGGCTGTACTGGGTTTACTTGTCTAAAGCGAAGACCATGGAGGTCTTAGCTGATAAAAACGAGGAAATTATGCGCAAGAATGAGATCATCGAAAAAGAGAAGCAAAACGCGCTGATTGCTGCAAAAGCAAAAGCTGACTTCTTATCGGTGATGAGTCATGAAATTCGTACCCCCATGAATGTAGTTCTAGGCTCTATTCATTTGCTTCTGGAAGACAGGCCCAAACCGCACCAGATTGAGACGCTCAACATGCTCAAATTTTCTGCAGAAAACCTGCTCACGCTTCTCAATGATATCCTTGATTTGAATAAGTTGGAAACGGGAAAATTGAAGCTAGAATCCACAGCGTTTGACATCAACATGCTCTTAAAGGGAATTCAAGATGGGTTTGGTGAAGAGGCGAAGAAAAAAGGTATTGACCTGAAACTGGATGTAAGTAAGGATGTACCCCACCAACTCGTTGGTGACCCAGGAAGATTGTCGCAAGTATTGAACAATCTACTGAGCAATAGTATAAAGTTTACGGACTCAGGTTATGTAAAACTTAGGGTGGAAGCACTAAAAAAGGGTAAGAAAAAAACCAGTTTGAAATTTGTGGTAGAAGATACAGGCATTGGTATCGAGCCAGAGAAACAAAGCGTTATTTTCGATAAGTTTATTCAAGTCGATTCAGCTACGACCAGAAAACAAAGTGGAACCGGTCTTGGCCTGTCTATTACTAAACACATATTAAAGCTTTTTGGAAGTGATATGAAACTGAAAAGCACACCCGGCAAAGGGTCTAGGTTTTCTTTTAAATTGAAATTCCAAACCGAACTTATTCCCATTATAGACTGCTCTTAATATAAGTCTTTACCTTCAACTCAAATGAGGAAAATGCTCCACATTCTTCAAAACACATTGTTGATCATTCAGTAACAGCTATCTGTCGGTTGTCACTTCTATAGATTCCACCTATGCTATATTTTGAATGTATCAACCATACGATGACTATGAAAAATGTAATACGCACATTTGCTCCGATACTGATTTTATTGTTAACTACAGCCTTTCGAGGTGATGATAGATTAAAGTTTTACTGGGGTGAAATGAAAATTGAATTCGAGTCTGGCATTAGCCTATCTAAGGTCATTCAATCCAAGCCTACAAAAAAGTTGCATTACATCATTCGAGAAGACTTGATCCAAGAAGTTGGGAAGCGAACAACAAAATTAGAAATCAACCTTGTCAGAAGGGGGACGAGCATTTACGCCAACCGGTACGACGATTTATTGTCTGATCAGACCTTAATGTTTGATGATATTTACTCCTCCTTGCGTGTAGGAGATACTATTCTGCTACAGTTCACAGGAGTGGAAGGGATTTTACCTCAAATCGTAGGACTCAAAATCAAAGAGTAATAAATATCTTCTCCGATCCATGCATATTTGCGCCAGACTATTCGCGTCAAAATTATGCAGAACAACCATCGTCACTGGAATATCAAATTAGCGAAAGCCCCAGAACGCCAACCATTGCTATCTGGCTTGTTGGACAAAAAGTATAGCGAGGAATTTCAATGGCTACAGGATAAAAAAGTCCATATCCTGTCTCCAAAGACTATTCTTCGATTCGTAGATGAAGAACTCATTCATGACAACGACACTATTCTCAAACAAAGTGGACAATTTCTCCACTCCATGTCTTCAGGAGAGCGCAAACAGGCTTTTCTGCAATACTCACTTGGTCTCCGGCCTGAGGTAATCATATTTGACCATCTATTAGACAATCTGGATGTAGCTGCCAGAAAACGAATTGTGGATCAGCTAGCCTTTCAGTCTGAAACTTTTAGCATCATCAATATTTATTCTCGCGATGATGATGCACTGCCTTTTTTGTCAACACAATATATCTACGAAAACGAATCCCTCTCTTTAAATGATGGGACTGCAGCAGTGCATTCACCTTCTAAAAATCAACACCCCCTACCTCCACCACTACATCCAGTTACTGAATTTGAAAATCCGTTGGTATCGTTCAATCAAGTGAATGTTTCCTATCTGGATAAAGGCATCCTAAAAAACATCAGTTGGGTGATCAACAAAGGCCAATTCTGGCACCTCTATGGCCCAAATGGCAGCGGCAAAACTACCCTACTCACCATGATTACAGGAGATAATCCCAAAGCCTACGGACAGGACATCAAGCTATTTGGAAAGCAAAAAGGTAGTGGTGAGACGATCTGGGAGATCAAGCAAAAAGTAGGCTACTTCACCACCAATATGACTTTTCAATTCAAGAAAAGACAAAACGCCAGAGATATGATAATCTCAGGTTTTTTTGATTCCGTCGGTCTTTATCACATCCCCTCAGATCAGCAGATCAAACTGGCCAATGAATGGCTGGCATTTATAGGTCTAGCAAAGATAGCAGACAAGGCCTTCATAGACTTGTCTATGTGCCACCAACGCATGGTGATGATCGCACGTGCGATGGTGAAGCACCCTCCGCTACTGATCTTGGACGAAGCTTCTGTGGATTTAGACGACGAGAGTACCGCACAAATGACCAATCTCATCAACAGAATCGCGCATGAAGGAGATACCACCATGATATATGTATCGCACAGGGTTGAAGCAGGGCTATCACCCACACATAGTTTTGAGCTAGTGCCCGGAGATGGTGGGTCTCAAGGCATTGTTCATAGCCTCGGTTAGCATCTAGAAAGAGCATTCGGGGAATCGGTACCAGAGGTACTACTAGTCAATAACCGTACTGTCGATTCGTTTGCTAAATGAGAAGCGCTTAAACAGTTGAATCCGTTAAAGAAGAGTCGTTCCTCCACACAAAGCTTAGCCAAGAACTATTCATCAATGGTCATTTCGTAGCAATAGCAGAGAAAGTCCTCAATATATGGCACTGCAGCTTAGAGAAGTTGAGTATGCCTCAAAAGTCAAATCATTCGTCATCACGAGTGCAACGAAGTGATCTTATGCTTCGAATACGTATCTATTCATAAGATTGCTTCACGATGTTCGCAATGACGAACAACTTTTGAGACATACCAATGTGGATATCTGCATGGTGACTATCTTTACCCCCAATGAAAGGCATACCGGTATATAGCATCGACAAGTTTAAGGCAGAAGGAGAAAAACCATATCAGGTCGAAGTATTCGATGCCAATCGACACTTTGAGGTGGAGTACCCTCATTGTCATGATTTTTTCGAAGTGCTTTTTCTGACCCGGGGCTCTGGTGTGCATATCATCGACAACAACAGCTATGAGATTCAGCCGCCTTGTATTTTCTTTTTGAGTCCGGGGCAGGCACACAAACTGGAGCTTTCCGAAGACGTAACAGGTTATATCTTTTTGTTTACCGGCGAGTTTTATTTGCTCGACAAGAGCAATCAGAATAAACTACTGGAGTACCCCTTCTTCTTCAACGTGAAGCAGGACAATCCTCCACTTTTGATCAAGGACAAATCAGATCAACTCTTCTTAGAGTCCCTATTCAAAAAAGGATGTGAAGAGATGAATAAGCCGGACCAGGGCAGCTATGAGTTGTCTCATGCGCTGCTGGAACTGATCTTGTGCAGCTGTGAACGATTGTATCCTCCAGAACACCTAAAAGGAGTCAAGCAGAAAGGTCATGTGTTAGTCAAACGCTTTCGAGAACTCATCGAGGAAAAATACCAACAAAACCTGAGTATCAAAGACTACGCAGATTTGCTCAATGTCAGTGAAAACCATTTGACGCATTTAGTCAAGGAAAGAACATCAAAAACCTCAAAAGAGCTGATCCGAGAGAAACAAATCATAGAAATCAAGCGACTTTTGAAGTATTCAGACTACTCTATCACGCAAATCGCTGATCACCTCAATTTCAAGGACCAGTCTTATTTCACGAAGTTTTTCAAGAAATCAGAAGGCATCACTCCACTCGACTACAGAGAGAATCGTTGAAAAGTACCTAAACTTTTCATTTTTCCACCACAATTGTTGGCGAAAGCTCCATCATCTTTGTAATGTGAGAAATGTCGCTTGCATTAGGCTTGTTAGTGACGCCAATGGCATCCCTTCGGGACAACACCAACAAGGGCATGGAGCGTTCTCTCCGAGTAACTCTGATGGATCCAGAAAATAGGATTCTTTGTCATTTCGAGCGATAGAGAGAAATCTAATCGCGACTGATTAAAAAAAGATCGATAGGGTTTCTACTGATGTCGAAATGACAAATGAGGGAAACAGCACAGAATAAAAGCATTTAAAAAAGAAAAACGATATGGGAAATTATTTTAACACATTACCGCTAAGAGAGCAACTGAATCAGTTGGACCAGGCGGAGTTTATGGACGGATCTGAATTTGCAGACGGCGTAGACGCACTCAAAGGAAAGAAAATTGTAATCGTAGGTGCTGGCGCACAGGGATTGAACCAGGGATTGAACATGAGAGATTCTGGTTTGGATATTTCTTATGCACTTAGACAAGCAGCAATCGATGAGAAGAGAGCTTCTTATGTGAATACCACTGAGGCTGGATTCACCGTAGGCACTTACGAAGAGTTGATCCCTTCAGCTGACTTGGTAATCAACCTGACACCTGACAAGCAGCACACCAACGTGGTTTCTGCTGTGATGCCTTTGATGAAAAAAGGTGCTACGCTTTCATATTCTCACGGATTCAATATCGTGGAAGAAGGCATGCAGATCAGAGAGGATTTGACGGTAATCATGGTGGCGCCTAAGTCTCCTGGCTCAGAAGTAAGACAAGAATATTTGAGAGGATTTGGCGTACCGACTTTGATCGCTGTACACCCAGAAAACGACCCTGAAGGTAAAGGATGGACGCAAGCTAAGGCTTATGCTGCTGCGACAGGCGGACACAGAGCAGGTTGTTTGAAGTCTTCTTTCGTAGCGGAAGTAAAATCTGATTTGATGGGTGAGCAAACGATCCTTTGTGGATTGTTGCAAACTGGATCTATCCTTTGTTTCGACAAAATGGTAGCTGAAGGCGTGGACGCTGGATGGGCTGCAAAATTCATCCAGTACGGATGGGAAGTAATTACTGAATCTCTGAAGCACGGTGGTGTGTCTGGTATGCTAGACAGACTATCGAACCCGGCAAAAGTAAAATGCTTCGAGGTTTCTGAAGAATTGAAGCAAATCATGCGACCATTGTTTCAGAAGCATCAGGACGACATCATGTCTGGAGAGTTCTCCTCTACGATGATGGCTGACTGGGCCGATGACGACAAAAATCTATTGGCATGGAGAGCCGAAACAGGCGAAACTGCCTTCGAAAAAACGGCTCCTTCTGATGCCGACATCTCTGAGCAAGAGTACTACGATAAAGGTTTGTTGATGATAGCGATGGTGAGAGCGGGTGTAGAGCTAGCTTACGAAACAATGACTGAAGCAGGTATTCAGGGTGCTTCTGCTTATTATGAGTCACTTCACGAGACGCCACTGATCGCTAACACTATCGCAAGAAAGAAATTGTTCGAAATGAACCGAGTGATTTCTGATACGGCTGAATATGGATGTTACCTATTCGATCATGCTTGTAAGCCATTGTTGGCCGACTTCATGAAAACGGTTGACACCAATATCATCGGTAAAGACTACAACGAAGGCATCGACAACGGTGTGGACAACGTAACATTGATCCAAATCAATGAAGTGCTAAGAAGCCACGACATCGAGTACGTGGGCGGCGAGCTAAGAGGTGCGATGACTGCCATGAAGCAGATCGCTCTGGGATAAGACTAATTGAATATTAAATGGATTAAACCCCCAAGGTTTTGAAAACCTTGGGGGTTTTTCTTTTTTATATCCATAACAATTTATTTTGAATTCCGTTCGCAATAACGTACGTTTATGATATGAAAACACTGTCTGCCACCGAAGCACGTAAGAATATTTACAAATTGGTTGATGAAGCTAATGAAACGCATGAGCCTATTCAGATTTCAGGTAAGCGAAACAATGCAGTATTGGTAAGCGAGGAAGACTGGCGATCCATTCAAGAAACTCTCCACTTGTCTTCCAATCCAGAATTGAGAAAATCAATCATTGATGGACTAAACACTCCTCTGAGCGAAACTTCTGAAAAACTAGAATGGTGAAGTATAAATTGGTTTACACCAATCAAGCTTTAAAGGACGCTAAAAAAATCTCTTCGTCGGGCTTAAAACAAAAAGCTGAAAAACTGCTTGATCTACTAGCCAACAATCCTTTTCAAGATTACCCCCCATTCGAAAAATTACAAGGCGACCTCTCAGGTGCTTATTCTAGACGAATCAACATTCAGCACCGACTGGTATATCAGGTCTATCACGAAGAGAAAATCGTGAAGGTCATTAGGATGTGGACGCATTATGAGTAGCATTCAAACTAATAAGTTTTGAAAACCTTATAGGTTTGTAACGGGTTACTTCGATCTTAAGACATCCACAAGATTGATTCTCTTGATAGTTCACTAGAAAAATATTTTTAAACAGGACAAAAAAAGGTTCGGGAATATCCCGAACCTTTTACATGTTCATCAATCATTTATCTTTTATTCATATCTAAGTGCTGTCACAGGGTTTACCTGAGCGAACTTAAGAGTTCTCAAACTTGCTATAGTCAGAGAAACCAGTACGATCGTTGCGATAGGTGTTGCAAAAGTGAGAACATCCATGTTTTTGTAGTAGGTGAAAATGGACGCTATCAAACCATCTATTAGAAAATATCCTAGCGTGACACCTAAACAAGAAGAAATCAAGAGCAACAAGAAATAATCCTTGTTGATTAGATACACGATATGTCCCAGTTCACCACCTAACACTTTTCTTACACCAATTTCTTTAATCCTTTTAATAAGATTGATAGAAACAAGCGTGAACAACCCTAAGGATGAAAGGATAAAGGCAACAATTCCTAAAAATGTAAATATGGTAGTAATATTACCATTCACCTCTTTGGCCTGTTGCAAGATCCGGTCTTGATAAAAGCCTGAAAATACCTTAGTAGTAATCTTACCATTCCACTCCTTTTCAAGATATTCATACACCTCAGTCACTTTATTGACGTTCACTTTGGCTACAATATAACTCTGCGAAGTATCATCCGAAAAAACAAGACTTCTCAGGCGGAATCCAACCGGTTCTATAGGTCCCCAAAAACCATTTTTGTAGAAATTTTTCACCACGCCTACTACAGTCAATGTGGTAGAATCATCAATAGCCAACCGTTGGCCTATGGGATCACTCCAATCAAATGCTTCGACTAATTTTTCATTAACTACAATGGACCCATCACTGTCCGAAGCTTCCAGTTCTTTTAAGAAGGATCTTCCTTCTATAATTTCAAGATCCATCGTCTCCAAATAACCGATACCCACGTCGAGCATGTCAACATTTACATCCACGTCCTGATTTTTGATTGTCAATCCATAATTCCCAAATCCGATATTGTTTTTTGCACTAGCCACAGATACAATATCAGGATTGGCCATCATCGAACTGAGTGTTTTTTGGTATTCGTTGTCGTTCAGGATACTGACTCCAATGACCTGGTCTACATTAAAGCCCATATCCAGGGTGTCTTGATATTTTGCATTTTGGACGAAGGCCACACTAGCAAAAATGGCGATAACAGTAAATGTATATTGACAAGCCAATAAAAATTTGGTGAGTCTACCAGAACCACCAATGCTCAGACTTCCTCTTAGTATACTTACTGGCTCATATTTACTCACATATAGCGCTGGGTAAAATCCAGCTAGCAGAGTGGTGAAAATCAGTAGTCCGATTAAGAAAAGGTACAATTGATAATCTTCGACGAAGTTCATTTCAAGTTCCATTCCTCTCCACATAGCAGCGTATGCTGGTATTAAATAAGTTGCAATACCAATAGACATGATCACCGCTAAAAAGCAAATGGTAAGATTCTCAGCCATAAACTGCGCAATGAGTTGTCGACGACTTCCTCCTAAAACTTTTCTTACACCTATTTCTTTTAGCCTTCTATTGGAAGTCGCAATGGCAGTATTTGTAAAATTGAAGCAAGCTACGAGCAAGATAAGTAGTGCCATAATTTGTGGCGTGAGTATCGCAGCATCATCCATAGCATCATTGAGTCTGTCCCATCGGATATCATTTGAAATTTGCGCGTGATTGTCCATTGGACTCAGTAAAAATCCTGTTGTCTGATGCTCAGGATTGGCTTCATTCTGCAAGCTGATATATTTATCCATGAGCTTAGCAACTTCTCCAGCCCTACTGGGGTCATCTAGGTATACGAAAGTATTAGGAGTGAAATACGACCAATTTCCTTTGGCGTTATCCTCGTACATTCTAAATCTATTTTCGAAACCGAGAAGAATTTCAAAATGTAAAGATGAATTTTGAGGTGCTCTCTGCACCACACCTGCAATTACATAGTTGAAGCTTACGCCTTTATCGTCAAAAACGGTTAAAATCTTACCCATTGGATCCCCGTCACCATAAAATTTTTGGGCGTATTCCTCAGTGACAACCGCCTGCTCCAAGTTGTGGTAGGCAGTCAAGTCTCCGTGTACCAAAGGAAATGTGAAAGATTCGAGCAAACCAGGATCTGCATACGATACTGCGGTTTGGAAAACTTTATCTATCTGTACATCCCTAACAGTGAAGGTGTGGTTTTCGAATCGAAAGATCTTATCTATACCTACAATATCACTTTTCACCCTATCGGCGATCGGCATAGGAACCATACCATATTCACGTACGTCACCCTGATTTTCTCTCATCTGATGAAGATGAAAAACATGATCAGCCTGAATATGATTTTTATCAAAATCCCAACTGTATTTGGAATTGAGATAAGCCACGATACAACAGGCCAACGCTAAACCTAGGCCTACAATGTTGATAGAAACAAAAACTTTGTTTTTGAGAAGGTTACGCAGGGTAACCTTAAGATAATTTTTGAACATGAGTATTGAGTTTTTTGACTTTTGGTTTTTATTATGATGAATGTCAACTCAAAAAAGTTGCAGTCAATTATAATTTAGTCAAAAAATAATCCTCAAAAAAGGCAAAATGGCCGAATAACGAGGTTCAGCACCTAGAAACCCAAACTCAATGAAACAATGTGCGGTTTGTCATGAAGCCAAAAGCAACAAAACAGCAGCCACCACCATCAACCAAAATTTGTATGCGGCCAGAAATGGAATAATAATAAAATTTAGCTGCATGGCTACCATAAGCAACACGATTACAATGGCAATTAATTTTAAAGTAGACTTAGTACTTGCACTCATACTGATTGTTTTTTTGAATTGAGCATCAATGTTAATGACTTTTTAAGAATTATAAAATCCCTCTTCATCAAGACCTTATGCTCTTTCCATTTTTTAGGCAAAATACACTAAATTCGAGGTTGCAATTGAGAATAGTTTTAAGGTTGGCATGAATAGGTCTCTGGTTATATTTGGATGGGTAGCACTACTTTGTCTATGGACAAATGTAACACTAGCAAAAACTGCCCAATCCCAAAAAAGCATAGACAGTCTCAAAGACTCGCTTGGCATTTCTTCTGGCATCCAAAGAGCTGAAATATTAGCTCAGCTCAGCTGGCAATACCGAAATGTAAATTCTGATTCAGCGCTTTATTTTGGTGAGCAGGCATACGAACTCTCAAAAAGTCATAATTACGAAAGTGGCATCATCAAAAGTCTCAACTTCCAAGGCATTGCCTATCGTAATAAAAGCGACTACTCCAATGCATTTAAGTACTTTGTTGAAGCGCTCAAAGCTGCTGAAGAGGCCCAAAATCTAGAGCAGATTGGTTATTCCAATATCAATATTGGTAACATCTACATCTATCAAACCAACTATGAAGGAGCGTTAGAGTATTTCGAAAAAGCGCTCATTCCTGCTCAAGAGCTCAATGACCAAAACATGCTCGCCTATGTTTATCTCAATCTCGGACGTACCTATTCACGAATGGATGAATATAGTCGTGCAGAAGACAACTACCTCAAAACTCGAGCTATTCGCAAGAAACTGAAAGACCAGGAGGGCTTGGTGACTATTGCTGTTGACTTGGCTGAATTGACCATGAGGAAAGGAGATCTCGATGGATCATTGAAATATTTTCATGAATCAATCGACGCCATCAATCAAATCAAGAACAAAGGTGCATTGGCTTTCAGCTTATACAACATTGCCGTTATTCATCGTCAAAAAGGGAATTTGGATTCTGCAGAATATTATTCAAACAGAAGTCTGGAAGTAGCTAAAGCCAACAACCTCAAAAACGATATTCGAAAGATTCATGAAAACCTGTCGATCATTGCCGAAGGTCGAGGCGACTATGAAAAAGCCTTGCATTATTTCAAGTTGAATCAGGAAAATGAAGATTCCATTTTCAATGAACAAACCACCCGTACCATTGAAAGCTTGAAATCTCAATATGAGGCCGAAAAAAAGGAAGCTGAAACCATGTTTCTCCGTGAAATCGTAGAACGCCAGCAAACGATCATAATTCTGGCAGCGGCTGCTTCATTTTTACTTTTGGTCATTGCTATTATCATATACATGAGAGCAGTTGAAAGAAGGAGGCTGAACAAACAAATTTCGACTCAGGCAAAAAAGCTAGAAGAATTAGATTTTGCGAAATCCAGGTTTTTCGCCAATATCTCACACGATCTACGCAGCCCTTTGAGTCTGATTTTAGGCAACTATGATCAAATCAAACAAGACAGCGAAAGCTATTTGACTACAGATTCAAAGCAAAATCTGGAAGTGGCCAACAAAAATGCGCAACGATTATTATTCCTAACCGACGAGATTAACGAATTAACGAAATTAGAAGAAGGTAAAATAAAGCTTAGCCTCAAAGACGTTCCTGTCAACCCTTACCTCTCCACCCTGGTTGCTTTGTTTAAATCCTCTGCCGAATTTAAGTCAGTGAATTTAAGTTTTAATTCTAGTGTGCCGGAAAACGTAGCCATCTCGATTGATCCTAATCAATTTGAAAAAATCATTTTCAATCTGATTACCAACGCGTTGAAACACACACACAAAGGTGACACCGTAGTAATCAACACTGAAACCCAGCAGCAAAATTTAATCATTTCCGTGACCGATTCTGGAGAAGGTATACCTGAGAAAAGTCTGCCCTATTTATTTGACCGATATTACCAATCACCAAAAAACAATTATCATGTCTACGAGGGACTGGGCATAGGTCTTTCACTTGTCAAAGAACTAGTAGACGTACATGGAGGAGAAATTCAGGTTACATCTAAGGAAGGTGAAGGCTCTACTTTTATACTGACTATGCCATTTATGGTACTAGAGCATTCGGATAATCAAATCCCTGAGACCTCCGATTATATCCAAACTAAAAACAAACTTTGGGGAGAGTTGTGGGAGAAAACATACAACCCTGACCCTAACATTGAACTGACCAGTAATGGTCAGGACAAGGACAAGCCAAAACTACTCCTAGTCGACGACCACCCTGAGGTTCGAGAGTTTATAGCTAAACTTGTGCAGTCGGAATATCAAGTTACAGAAGCTGAAAATGGAGTAATGGCCCTCAAAATTCTGAAAAATCAGCCGATCGATTTAGTCATTACCGATTTGATGATGCCCTGGATGGACGGATTTGAATTGTTGGAAAAAATGCAGGAAAACGAAGATTGGAAATCCATTCCAGTTCTCGTTGTCTCTGCCAGAAACACTGCCGATGACCAGCTTCAAGTGCTGACACGGGGGATAAACAACATTTTGCAGAAACCTTTTAGCAAAGAAGACATTCTACTGAGAATTAAAAATTTGCTCGATCAAAAAGAGAGATGGGTCAAGGAGAACGGCAATTCGATTATAGTAAATGATAAGCCATTGATCAATGACATTGAAAAGGAATTGCTTGAAAAAGTAAAGAATTTGGTCATTGAACAAATCGACAACCCTGATCTTACGGTTTTGGTATTAGCAGATGCTATGGCAGCCAGTGAGCGAAAAGTATACCGTATGATCAAAAAACTTACGGACCTCACTCCTCACGAATATATCAAAGAAATCAGGTGGCACTATTTAGAGAATCTGATTAAGAACAAAAGCCTCAAAAACCCAACAGAGGCCGCCAAGGCTATTGGAATGAAAAACGTGACCAATTTCAAAAAACAATTCCATAAAAGATTTAACCGGAGTATTGAAGAAATGATGGCCAAGAACGCTTAATTTTTTCTTATCTTCAGGCCATGATTCTAAACGACAAAAAGACGATCAATGCCTGGTGTTCGTATGACTGGGCCAATTCAGTTTACAACCTTATCGTAACCACTGCCATTTTTCCTATTTATTACAATAGTGCCACCAAGGCGGCCTTTGATGGAGAAATAGTTAGTTTTTTTGGATTCTCGATTAACAGCTCAGTTTTATACTCCTACGCCATCTCTTTTTCGTTTTTGATCGCTGTTATTCTCTATCCTATTTTATCCGGAGTTGCTGATTACAGAGGCTCAAAAAAGGCCTTTATGAGGTTCTTTACCTACCTTGGTTCATTGGCTTGTATTGGACTGTACTTTTTTGAGGGAAGCAATATTGAATACGGAATTTTACTAGCCATCACAGCGAGCTTAGGCTACGCTTCCTCAGTCGTTTTTTATAATGCTTTTCTTCCCGAAATCGCTTCAGAAGATCAAATGGACAGAGTCAGTGCCAGGGGGTTTTCTATGGGATATATTGGCAGTGTATTGCTCTTGATTGTCAGCTTGGTCTTAGTATCCATTCCAGAAACCTTTGGCTTTGATGGTGCAGGCAGTGCCACTCGCTTCGTGTTTTTGTTAGTGGGTATTTGGTGGTTTGGGTTTGCACATATTGCCTTTGCTGCTTTAGAGGACAAACGCACCCATGGTAAAATTACAGGAGAAGTGCTCAAATCTGGCTTCAATGAATTGAAAAAAGTCTTCAGCAGTCTCAAAGAAAATGTAAACTCTATACGTTTCTTGTACTCATTCTTTTTCTACAGTATGGGTGTCCAAACGGTCATGCTTCTTGCTCCTTTGTTTGCCGCAGAAGAAATAGGCATGGAATCCAGTGAAATGATTATTGTGATATTAATCATTCAATTGGTTGCAGTAGGAGGCGCTTACTTGTTTGCTACCATTTCCGATAAAAAAGGCAACAAAAAATCTATTTCGTTAGCCATCGCTATTTGGTTTACGATTTGTATTCTTGCCTACTTCATAGGCGATAAGACTGTATTTTATGGATTAGCCGGATTACTTGGTTTGGTGATGGGCGGCATTCAATCGATTTCCAGATCTACTTATTCTAAGCTGATCCCTGAAGGCACAAAAGATACCGCATCCTATTTCAGCTTTTATGACGTGACAGAAAAGTTCGCTATTGTATTAGGGACCATGGGCTTTGGATATATTCTTCAGCTTACTGGCACGATGAGAAATTCCATGCTTTTCATGGGGCTATTTTTCATTATTGGATTTTTCATATTATCTAGAGCAAAACTGAATAAAGGCAACACTTGATTTACAATTTTCTCAAAATAGTAGTACAAGTAGCCCTACGGATTTTTTTCCGTAAGGTAACTATTCATAAATCAGTAGAATTGCCAAGCAAAGGGCCACTGATCATTGTAGGCAACCATCCGAATACATTTATGGATCCTTTGATTCTGGCTACGCTCTTCAAGCAACGAGTAGGCTTTCTGGGCAATGCATCCATTTTTGTGCACCCCATTGTAAATGCCATTTTCGCATATTTCCGAGTCATTCCTGTCTATAGGGACAAGGATGTTGCACCTGGAGAGAAAATAGACAACGAAAAGACTTTTCGGGATTGCTATAAATTCCTGGAAGGCAATAATTCATTGATGCTCTTCCCAGAAGGAACCAGCTACCACGAATTGAAACTTCGCAAAATCAAAACTGGAGGTGCCCGTATTGCACTAAGTGTCGAAAAGAAAAATGACTTTGAATTAGGTGTGAAAATCATTCCTATTGGCCTGTACTACAGCAACCCATCCAAGTTTAGAAGTAAGATTTACGTGAATACCGGGCAGCTGATAGATGTACGAGATTTTAAGGAAGCTTATGAAAAAGATGAAGTAGTGGGCGTTCAGGCATTAACACGAAGAATCAAAGAATCCCTCGAAAGCCTTACCATTACAACAGGAGACAAAGAACAAGAAGATCTCTTCTTCAAGATAAAAAGAATCTATAAAGACCAATTGGTCAAGCGATTAGATAGCAAAGAAGAAGAATTTCAGCTTACTAAAGAGATCGCTAATGCCATTCAATATTTCAAGGTTTCATTCCCAAATAAGTTTGAAACCATCAAAACCAAGATTGACAGATGCAGTCAGCTGCTCGATGAATTTCAGACAACCACCAATAGAACAAAACCACTCCAAAGCAGACTAAAAAAAATCAGCATTTTAGTCTCTGGCTCGCTGTACTTGATGGCAGGTTTTCCATTATATGTTTATGGGTTAATTCAAAACCTCCTTCCTTTCAGGGCTCCATATTGGCTGGCGAAAGTTTTCACTAAAGAAGTCGAGTATTACGCGCCAATCATGATGAGTCTCGGTATTGTAATATTCCCTGCTTATTATGCGTTGTCAGTGTTTATTTTTGATTTAAAACTCTCCCCTGATCCTATATTTCTTAGCTTGTATTTCGCTACCCTTCCAGTCTCAGGCTATTATGTACTTCATTACTACAATTTCTTTCGTTCCGGTCTCTCATTTCTAAAAATTCACAATTTCATCAATCCGAAAAAGGACTTGTTAAAAGAGCTTGAAGAATTGAAAATTTCTATTTTTGAAGAACTGGATCAAGCCAGAGAAATATATCTAAAACGACTTTAGTGAAATGACCAAAATATATCACAATCCCAGATGTACTAAAAGTAGACAGACCCTTGCGCTACTCGAAGAAAAAAACGAAGAAATCGAAATTGTAGAGTATCTAAAGACGAATCCTACCAAACAAGAAATTACAGAGCTGGTGAGTATGCTTGGCATCAAACCGCTTGAGTTGATACGGAAGGGAGAGAAAATTTTCAAAGAAGAATTCAAAGGCAAAGAAATGAGTGATGCACAATGGATCGATGCCATGGTTGCTCACCCAATTCTCATCGAACGCCCTGTAGTAGTAAAAAATGGAAAAGCAGTTATTGGCCGTCCCATCGAAAATGTGATTGACATTCTATAGAATAAATTTTCTCAACCAGATTTTACATCGAAAATCAACATTCCAGAAAATATTTCAATTTTCTAATGCTTTTTTCAAAGACCCGTTGGAGTTCTAAAATATGTTATGCTATATTTGCATCTCGTTTTTGAGGAGCACCAAAAAAACGAGGGGAAAAACGTTCCGAAGAGATGAGATTTCGATCCATTTCTTGTAGTTTGGTATCCACTGGAGAGGTGGGTGAGTGGCTGAAACCACATGTTTGCTAAACATGCGTGCGAGAAATCGTACCGGGGGTTCGAATCCCCCTCTCTCCGCAAGAAAGAAGAAAAAGTCTTCTTAGAATATTGATGGTCTGCTAGCTCAACTGGATAGAGCAACTGCCTTCTAAGCAGTAGGTTTCAGGTTCGAGTCCTGAGCGGATCACAATAGTTATCGTCAATACCGGAGATAACTTAGAGTACGGGGTGTAGCGCAGCCCGGTTAGCGCACCTGGTTTGGGACCAGGGGGTCGCAGGTTCGAATCCTGCCACCCCGACACAAGAAAGCCACTTTTAGGAGTGGCTTTCTTATTTTCCAGCCCTTCAACACTTACTTCTAAAGAACTCCCCAAAGCATTCTTCTCTACTCTTTTTAAACACGCTCCAAATGGGCTTGGCGAGCGATAGGTCGAGTTCCAAAATATGTTATATACTACTCTCATTTCTTCCTGTACCTAACCCACGTAATAACCCTCCCCATTTCATACTCTTTTAGGTTATAGTTCTTGTTCAACTCTGATAACTCCTCTATAATCCACTTTAGCAAATCAGGACTTATATAAATGGGGTCTAATAAGAGCCAATCTGGTAAAAACTTAGATAGCGCAACTTTTTCTGTCCTTCTATAGATATCTAGATAGGTGGAGAAAAACTCCCATACTTCATCCCATGTACTGTGATAGGTTTCCTTATAGATTCCCATAGTTACACCATCCCGAAGATCAAATAAGTTGCTGGTGTTTGTATAGTACTTCACAATCCCATTATCCTCTGTGATTGCATGGATTTTACAAAATCTATCTTTCCTCCTCACATTTAGTATGAGCTTGCTGTCCATAATTTCGTTTCCCCTTGTTTCTTAGGTACAAAAAAAATTATCCGAAGCTCCACGGACAATACTTTAGCATAGTGGATGAATCCCTCAGGGATACATAAAAAAATTGCGGTCTTGCAAGACCGCAATCCTCATAAAACCATTTGGAACGAACAAAAATATTGTTCGGGGACACTCTTTGTATTTTCTTTGTAATGGGAGCAGCTTATGGACTTTCAGTATTTTGAAAGTAACTTGAGTGCATGGAAGGTATCTTCCTGTGTTTCGGAAATATATTTTGAACTAAACGAGAATCTATAGAAGTAAACTAGAGATTATAAAGACATATTAAGAGAAGCGTAGCTTGTCATTTCTGCACTGAAAAACGCCAAAATTTTTGCACAATAGAAATGATCGAAGTTCACGCCCCACATGGGGTGTGTCCTTGGTATTATTCTAATTGTGCGGGCATTGGCGTGCCTTCAGTGATATGAATATAAGCTGAGGTTCACGCCCCTCTTTTTTTTTGCTAATCCTGCCTTTTGAACCTCAAGGCCATTTAAACCTTGAGACATGAAAATCAAACTAATTACATTATTCGTCCTATTATCAGGACACCTTGGAGCCCAGCAGCTCGTTGAGAAAAAAACATATTATGATTATTACGGAAAGTATCTCCACGAAGTATATCACGTTTTAGCAGGTACACCGACCAAACACGGGAGCTATAAAGAGTATGACCAGAATGGTGATTTGCTAGTAGAAGCCAGCTTCAAAAACAATAAATTAAATGGTCTCCTAACTAGATATTATTCGACCTCTACCTATGATTCAAATCCGATTAGCACAGGGGTCATTAAGGAGAAACTATCATATAGTGATGATGAGATTATAGAAGAATGGTCATTTACAGAAGATGGCAAAAAATTATTCCACCGGAAGGTAACTGGTCAATGTACCTACTGGCACGCTAATGGCGAAATTTCTGCAATTGCCTTATTGTACCCTAACGAAAGATGGCCATCTGGCACAGGCCGATTGCCCAAGACCAAGGAGTTCTTCAAGCAAACTACTTGGGGTAACCTGACGAAGTTTAAAGAAGTCAAGTGGTATTATGAAGATGGCACTTTGGGTATAGAAAATTACTTCAATGAAGATGGCGTAAGTACAACCTATAAGGAATATGATCCATCTGGTAAAATGACTTTCGAATGGTATTCTGAAAATGGTAAGTATACTCAAGTCTTGTATTATGAAACAGGGGAAAAAGTAATAGCCTATGATTTCAAACTTGAGCCGAGAGGTGAACAATTACCTGATTATCTCAATGCAGTATTCGAAGGAGTTTCTACCTTGTGGGATACAAATGGGAATATATTAAATCAAGGAGAATACCATAATGGCTGGCGTGTTGGAAAATGGACTGTCTATTACGATAGTGATTTCTCCAAAGAGGTAGATTTTCCATCCGAGGCAAGCTACTACAGGGTGGTAAACTATGATGAAAATGGCAAGCCAGTTGGTATAGTCAAAGACCATTCTATTTCAGGTCAAATACTATGGGAAGGTGGATTAAAAAGTGAAACGCCTGATCGGCCTATTGGAGAGTGCAAAAGTTATTATCAGAATGGTCAGTTAAAGAAAATAGGAAACTATAATGCGAATGGTGAAAATCATGGTGAATTTCTTGAATACACAGAAGATGGTGTTCATTCTTTGACTGATTTGTACAACACTGGACAGATAACGAACAGAATCATGTATTACGAATCAGGAAAAATAAAAGAAGAACAGATTTATGAAGAAATCGAATATGTTGATCCAGCTTTTACTAAGATGTATGGAAATTCAGCCCCAAAAACCAAAATGCGTGTAGCCAAAATTAAAGCATATTATGAAAATGGAACTCTCTCCACTACAGGCACTTGGAGATTAAGTTCGGACTCTTCAACCAAACTTGGGGAATGGATTTTCTACTATGATAATGGGGAGTTTGGCAAGAAGGAGGTTTATGATGCTTCTGGACTATTGCAATAAAATGATCAATCGCAGGCTATTAGCTGGTAGCCTGCTTGTATGTTTCTTCGGAAGTATTTTTAATCTTCCCATAACACACTCATCACCAAGTTTTGCGTGTCTGCATAAATGCATTTTTCATACAGCGTCCTATTATAATCTTCCCCAATCTTATACCATTCCTTTGCTTCAACTTCCTCCTTGTCTGATATCCGCTTTATTTTTTTAGTATAATACTCACCTGCAACAGTCCATGGAGATATATTTTCATCATATCCTTTCAAATATTTAAAACCAAAATCATTGCTTGCTCTATGCCATTTTACTCGCCCATTTTGAGAGCAAATAATACAAATTGGATGATTAGAGTTGATGGAAGCATAGCGAATCAAGGTAGCGGATAAACTTGTATTAAACTTTTTACTTATCATATCAACAAGGTTAAAGCTAAATATCTTTTTTTCTGATAATTCAACAAACCTTGACTTTGGCATCAATAGACAGGCAGCAAATAAATCTGCTTCCAATTCGATTGGATTATTAGATTGAAAATTATTGTAGCTAGGATGAGACGGCGTTTTACCATTTTTTAAACTAACCCGATGTTCATCTATGAAATAATGCCCAAGTTCATGGGCAAACGTAAATCGTGTTCTAGGCGAAGATTCATGTACCAACCTATTATTTAAGCTAATGAAAATATGAAATTTACCAAACCTGTGTTCTAACATTCCATCAAAACATAACCCATAATTATTATAGCTATAGGTAATACCATTTTCATCAGCAATTATTTCTGGTTGAATTACATTCTTTGGACAATAATCCTCTGCAACACTTTCAGCAAGTTCTTCGATAAATTCCTTCCTAGATTTCTGGATTAGAGTTCTTCCTGTCATTCTCCATTTTCTTTTTTATATCGGCAGGAACTTCTCGACCTTCTCTTGCAGCTTGAGCTAGATTTTCTTCAGTACCTGAATAATTTTCATGATGGTTATTATTTTTATACTCGGCTCTTTTTGATTTTGAATCAATATTGAGCTCAAACTGTTCCGGCAATTGCTCAATTTTATTACTCTTCAGATAAATCTTGATCTCCTCGATTGTAGACGGAACAAGGTTACCTGTTTCCACTAGAGATTTGGTCAGTCGTTTGTTAAATTTTTCCATGATTTATCTATTTAACTACTTTTAACTTTTCTGATTGATCAACGTACTCCATTATTTTCTTCAATGCCCGTTCTTTAATTTTTCTAAGGGCTTGTTTGGTTGTATCATAATAGTTGCACATTTCAGTTAATGCCTCTGGAGGAGTCCAATTAGCCTTTTCGAAATTTATGTTTTCATGTCGGTAGAAATCCAATAAAATGAATCTATTTCGATCACTCAGAGAGGCCAATGCTTTCTCTAATGTTTTTCTCTCAATAGATTGATGCTCAGATAATCCTTCTTCTGGAACATCATTTAATAATTCGTCAGTATAGCTTATTTCCAAAGAGGAATTTTTAGAACTCTTTAAATAGGTTAACCCTTCATAATTCACAAAGCGACTAATTATTTTTAGAATAACAAATTCTTTTTCATCATTAGGCACTGAGCTATCAATTGAAATATCGCCGGCTTTCTCATATATTTTCAAGAGCACATTGTGAAAAAAACTTTTTAAATCCTCTTCGTCAAATCGATTTCTACTTATAAAAAAATCCCTGCACACTGAAAAAGTGTAATTCTTGAAACGTGAATAAAACTCATTAAAGGCCAAGTCAGCAGTTGTAGGATCTTCATCTCTACACGCCATATAGAAGAACAACTCTTCGTCACTAACATTTTGAAACGACTCTTCTTTTTCTTTCTCCATCTATATAAGATAAAATGTATAAAGTGTGACAGGATCTAAGTGTCACACTTTGAGCATTATGTAAGTAAAGAAAGGAAAATTTTGTTTAATTAAAAGTAATACCATGTTAATCACATCAGATTCACACACACAACTAGAAGACACCTTGGCCAAAATGGCAGAGGCTGCAGAGTTGGATCAAACTCGCTGGAACAGATTGAAAAGTGCCTACGAAGCAATAAGTAAATGGCTCAGTGAAGATCCTGATTTTTTCGGTGATGCTGAGATCGAAATATACCCTCAAGGATCTGTATCCATTGGGACTACCACGAAACCAATTGGTAAGTCAGAGTTTGACTTGGATGTGATTATCCACATCCAATTGCTTTCCTCAAACTACGAACCTGAAACTATTTTTAATGAAGTGGTTCGTAGACTTAACGAAAATGAGACCTATAAAAAAATGAGTGAATCTAAATCCCGATGTGTTAGACTGAATTATAAAGGAGACTTTCACCTTGACGTTGTTCCAGGGTGTATGGTTGTAGTTTATGATAAAAACCTGATTGATATACCTGATCAAAAGCAAAAAATATGGTTAAGGTCATGTCCAAGAGGGTATCAGGCATGGTTTCTAGATATCGCTAATAGGGTTCAGATGACGTTTCTTGAAAAAGCCTTTTCAGCTAGCAAAATTGAAATCGAAGAATATGCTAGGAAGAAGCCACTTCAAAGGGCTGTACAATTGATAAAAATGAGAAGAAACATCTACTTCAATGAACAACTTGAAAATGCACCAACTAGCATAGTCCTTACAACATTGGCAGCACATTTTTATGAAGGGCAATCATCCATTTCTGAAACGTTTGAAGGAATCTTAACGCAGATACAAAATCATATCGAAACACTATATCCTAACAAACCATTTAAACTCCCTAACCCTGTAAACGCCGAAGAGAATCTTGCAGATATGTGGGAAGACAAACCTGAACTATATAGACACTTTATTGCCTTTATTCAACAGCTTAGTATTGATTGGCAAGAATTAAAAGCATCGCATGACATAGTAGACGAAAGTAAACTCATGAAAGGCATGTTCGGTGAAGAGCCATACATCAAGGCTATGGACGCGAAGGCTAATGAGGTAAATCACAGGAGAGGTAACGGACTTGGAATACTTCCTTCGGGTATCATGGTCGGAAAAGAATCAAAAGAAAGTCTTCCAATAAAACCAAATACATTCTATGGAGATTAAAGATATTCCAATACATCTTCAGCAAGCAGCATTGAAGTCAAAAATTCCCGAGTGCGATCTTTTTTTAGATAAGAATTACCTAAGAGCAAGAGGGCAACTAAAACCCTCTCCCAGAAGCTGCTGGTACAGCTATGAAATCAAGTATAGATTTCGAGATAATATCAAAATATTCATTTTAAACCCTAAAATAAAAATGGAAGTAAATGGCAAGAAGGCAGAGCACCTATATAAGGATGGAAGCCTTTGCCTATTCTTTCCTAAGGCAAAAGAATTTAATTCAAAAAAACTAATAGTTGACTACATCATTCCTTGGGTTTCCTTGTGGCTGTTTTTCTATGAAATATGGTTAGTAACAGGAGAATGGAAAGGAGGAGGTATTCACCCAGAACAATAAAACTTATGAACTCAAATAGAAATCATATAGCTGGTAGAGCTATCACACTTATATTATTACTTCTTTGGTTTTTTTATCCAGAACTGACACAATGGGAACCTATTATTGGTGTTTGGGTGGTACTACAAGGAGCCGTGATTTATTTTCAAAAGCGTCGAATAGAGAAGTTAGAATTCTCCCCAGCAATTTCTTTGGCTCATGGCTATGTCAATAATTTCTTAGAACCAGCGATTAGTGAACTCCTCCAAAAAAACGGATCCTCTAATCTAGATTTCAAAGTATATATCCCAAGTGAACTAGAAGAATTATCAGATCAGCAGATAGAGCGAATGAAACTTCAAATACAATCCAAAGGATATCAACTGAACCAAATTAAGCTGAAAAGAAAAACAGGAAGACCACACGATATATTGACTGTTGAAAAGCAAGAAGGGTCAGTTTCTTATTTTGATTTCCCAAGAACATTATTGTCCCTACAGTCTTATATAGATTATAAAGTGGCATCCTCACGTAATGAATCTACAGATTTTAAAAAGCAGGTACTAGGTAATAAACTAATAGAAGCCTTCAATAAGGAAGTACGACGACTGATCGAGAAAAAGAACTTGACCGATGCAGTGAGCTTTACAGAGAAGTCTTTGTCTTTTTAGTTCTGACTTATCGATACAAGGTGGAATAGCTGACCCTAGAATTCGCTCCAATTGAAATGACCATAAATCAATTTATAAACCTCCCCTCATGGTTTAAGCGGATCATGAGGGTATAAACTATAATTTATTATGAATAGTAATATTTTCAAGGTCGATAACCTTCTTAAGGTTATCCCTGGTGTAATTATTTTTTATGGGTTCATATACGCAGATGATTATTACGGTTACTTTCACATTGGAATTAGAAGCATTTATACTTTTGAAGAAATAATACTCGGATTCTTACCAATAATACGCCCATTGTTTATTCTGACCTTCATTGTGTTAATAATTCCTTTGATGATGTATTTGATACCTAAGTATTTTGATATGAAATATCATTTTAACCAGATTGAAGTGTCATGGGATGACGCTTACGAGATAAGAAATGCAAAGTCGGTTTTAGCCTTCATATTTTCCTGTATTAAACCACCTGTTATAGTATTTTACCTTGTTGGCAAAATCCTTTCAGCTTATCGGGACAATTCGAACTTAGACCCTTTTTTCGATTTGTTCCTAGGTTACACCATCAACATCATATTTATATTATCAGCTTATCAAGCCCTAATCCTAGTTAAACATTTGTATTTCAAAAGAAAGCCTATTCCACTAACGACTTTTTTCTTGATAATCACATTCTTTATAGGCGCAAAGTTCTTTTCAGAATTAGGTATTGTTGCTGCACAAAACATGAAGTACGATTCTATAGTTTCATTTAGCTATGAAGGTGAGTGTATTATAACTGGCCAAGAGTTAATAAGCCTTGGTGATACTAAAAAGTATATTGTTTTAAGAGATACAACCACTTCAACTAACTACTTCTATGAAAGAGACAAAATCACTCAGCTGACAATTAAAAAACGGAAAGTTAATCTGAAGTAAAATAGAGAGTGTTTCACTCTATATTCTCCCTAATCAAATGAGTTAGTAGCTCCTCTCTTTTCTCAATAAACTCTTTGAAATTTGACCAGTCCAAATCAATATTTTCAGGAATATACAACTCATTCCGGATTCCCTTGTTGTGTTTCTCCTGCTCTTCGATCCATGGCTTTAAAGCAGAGCTATTCTTTGATTTGTTCTGTTCTTCTGACAATAGGGCAAGATTCAAAACCGTATTCCAATGTTTCTGATAAAACTCTAATTCTTCTCCCTCCAAAGTATCATAGGCATCTTGATTAAAACTTGATTTTGGATGTAAGTGATCTAGATTTGGATTTTTGAATTCAAAATTGAAATTTGGAAAAAGCAGTGAAAGGACATAAAAGCTATCCAAACTGTCATATGATGTCCTTAATACTGAAGCGATTCTTTCTTCATCCATGGACAAACTTCTGTTACCACCACTTAGATCTTCTCGTATTGCCACAAATGGAAAGTCACCTTGTAAATTCTTGTCCAGTACATTTTTCAATTTCTTCAAAAATCCATCTGAACTTCCTCCAAACGATTTTTTAAGTAAGGTGATGTGTAAAAATCTTTTTATTAATCTTCTATTTTCAACATGTTCATTATCCTTATTAATGGTACGAAAAGCATCAGTTTTATACAAATAATAAATGATAGGTATAGCCGCGTTTTTAGCTCTTAAAGCCTGATTTGTAAATGATAAAGATTTTATCAGCTCAAAGCATGACTTAATACTTAGACTAATTTCTGACCACTTTACCCTTATCCTTTCAATTAAATTTGCGTCAAAATTTTTCAGAGAAAATCGAATGTCATCTGAGAAAAGCACCAAACATGTTTTGAGAACAAAATCCTGATTTACGCCAAAGCCCATACCACCTACTTCTTTGATCAAAGCATCTATTTTTTCTCTAGCCCCGTCATTTGTTGAACCACTCTCCCATGAAGCAGTAATAATAGACATTAGTAGATCAGCAAATGACAAAGTGGTTCCACCCGAATTAGTACGTATAAATTCATATAAAACCTTATCAAACTCCTGTTCCTTCTCTAAATAGAAATTAATAATCGGCTTTTCATTAATCAATTTATACAGCCTCAATAGTGTCTTTCGAGTATACCCTTTCACACTTAACCCTTGTTCTTCAAGGTAAGTAATTACATCCTCCTCGTCTTTAAACCCTAAAACCTCTTCCATTGGAAACCAAAAACAATCCGTTTCAACAAGTTGTCCATTTACAGACTCAGTTTGCTTAATCTTTTCTAGACCTTCATTCTTATGCTCATTATGAATCAAAAATCTGAAATCATAAACTTTCTTTTGCTCATTATCTTCTAAAGGATTTAACAGGTCTAAAAAAAGCTTCCGACTAGGGAAATCCTCCTCATTCTCTTTATAGTTCCTTTTACGGTAGACATATTGTTTCATGGCATAGCTACCTTTCAATCCAAGATATAGACTATTCAACCTTTGTTGCCCATCAATAACTGCTCTAAAATTTTTATACCCTTTAGTAACTAAATGTTCATTATTTCCTCCTTTATACTCAATATACTTTCTAAGAAATGAATAAAATCGAAAGTTATCTTTTAGGGCATCTTCATTCACTTCCCAGAACATGAAAGTATTTATGGGGTAATCTTGCATTATTGAATCAAAGAGGAATTCTATTTGATCAGTAGTCCATACAAATCGTCTTTGAATTGACGGGAGCAGCAAATCCCCTCCATCAATCATTCGAATAGCGTCATGCACCGTTATAGACTTTTCTAATTCATTTGCCATAACATTTAGTCAGTTTAGTTTGGTCGAATTGTTAGTTTGATTCATCCCACCCCTGCATTTTCATTAATCCCATCAATGATAGAAATAATCTTGGTGGCTTGAGCATCATCAAATACACCTACCAATCCCTCATCATTGATATGGGTAAAAGGTGGTTCAAAGAGCATACTCTTATCAATGGTTCCGTTGACAGTCAAGTATTGAATAATGGTATTTAGGAATGTGATTTGATCAGCTTTTAGACTTCCTGTACGAATGAAATCACCAAATGCTTGATTCGCTGCTTCTACTTCCAACCCTAGGATGCTTCTTATAAATTTTTCTAACGGCTCATCGCCATAGGCAGCAATAAAATCTTCCTTGGTGCCACGTTCAACCCCATCAAATAAGATTTCTTCTAACCTTTTTAGTTCTTCTTGGGTGATCTGCTCATTAGCATGTAGTTTGTGAATAATTAGTTGATCCTTATTCTCTCGAACAAACCGTTCTACTCGACTTCTGTAAGGCTCAAGTCCATTTGCAGATAGCGACTTACCAACTGACATTTCCACATCTGCATCTAGGATGTCGGTATAAATTGGCCTAATTCCTTCAAATTCTAAATATTGAATCAAATCACGGATTTCAGTTCGAATCTCTTCCAATTTCTTCTGCTTTAGATTAGCATAGAAATTAGGGTCTTTCATACTATCAATTAATTTCTTTGATGCTTGCACCTGAGGTATGGTGTATTTCTTACTTAGCAAAGTCGCAGTATTCATGAGTTTGTCACTATACGCTTGTCTTGATGAAAGCCCTTCTAAAATTGATATTTGTAGATTTAGCATCAGCAGATCAAATCGCCTAGCCCCCTCATCAATTCTCTCAGGTATAGGCAAGCCTGACAAATGTGAGGTAATCTCATGGACATCATCTGCGCTAAGGTTATTCCATTTATCTCTTTCTTTAAATTGCTCGACTTGACGAAGATGCATTTTTACCTGAAACCTTTGATCATCCAATGCACTGATTGCTGAATGTAGTATATCAAGTAGCTCTACAGAGAGCTGTAAATTTTCTTCTTCGCCAGTCTCCGCTAATAATCGACTCAATTGAAGTCTGGCCTCAAATATCTTTTGTGTAATCGGTTTGACTACACTACTTACTTTACCCTTGGTATTAACACCAAAGAATTCAAAATTTTGGCAAACATCAAGTATGAGAAACTCCTTTTTGTCTTGATCTGGACCAAATACATTTGGACATAATCTAGTACCACGACCTATCATCTGCCAAAATTTAGCATAAGATCTCACCACTTTAAAGAATACAAGGTTCAATACCCTTGGTGCATCTATACCAGTATCCATCAAGTCAACAGAGACAGCTATCTGCGGATTGTTCTCTTTGTGATGATCACAGAATGCATCTATCAAACTTTGCTTGTGCGAGACCTTATTGTGTATCATGCCAATAAATCCTGAAGGCTTATCCGGATATCGATCATTGAACTGATCAACAATAAACTTGGCATGACGTTGATTGACTGCAAAGATGATGGTACGACCTATTTTATCTCCTCCTTCTATCTTCAGACCATCAGTCATTAGTTTGTCCAATACCTTGTTGACCGTATCCTTATTAAAGAGCCATTTGTTCATGGCGCTCGATTCTATTTCCTCAGGAAATAATCCAGTCGCCTCATCCTGAAATGTTTCCTCATATTTCACCTGCTCATCCTCAGATAAATCAGCATACCGAATACCTTCTCTGAGAAACTTGGTCGACACATCATAGTTTTGATAATCCACCAAATAACCGCCATCTACTGCTGATTTCAACTCGAATGAAAAAGTAGGGTCCTCATCCGCACATTCGAACAATTCAAAGGTATTGTGATCGATGCTGTCTTTGGGAGTGGCAGTCAGCCCCACTAGCATTGCGTCGAAATATTCAAAAATTGCTCCGTACCGATTGTAAACAGATCGGTGTGCCTCGTCTATAATGATGAGATCAAAATGACCTACACCATAAAATCGTTCCTCGGCATTTCTAGCTGTGTCAATGAGATTCATCATTGTCGGATAAGTACTAAATACCATACGAGTAGTATCATTTTCCTTTTCCTTGGTAAGATCAACAGCAGATACTGATGGCAAATGTTCATTGAAACTATTCTTGGCTTGTGTAACCAATGCATTTCTATCTGCGAGAAATAAAACGCGCTTCGCCCAATTGTTTTTCATCAAAACATCTACTAAAGCAGCAGCTGTTCTGGTCTTTCCACTACCAGTAGCCATGACTAACAATGCACTTCGTTTGTTTCCTCTCAGCCCTCCTTTCGCAGCATCTACGACAAAGCTCTCTGCAACTCGCTGAATAGCCTCTGACTGGTAAGGTCTCCCCGCAATGTCTTTATTAATCTGGGCTTTTCGAATGTCTTTTCTTTCTGATCTATGCTGAATAAGTAACTGTAACTCATCCTTAGTATAAAATCCATGTACACGCCTACTCGCACTATAAAACGTATCATCCCAAATATGGCTTTCAAATCCATTGGTATAGAATATGATTGGTCGCTGACCATGCATGATTTCCAAACAATCCGCGTATAAGAAGGCTTGATGCTTCCCTTCCTCGGCATCTTTTGAGGTTCGTTTAGCCTCTATCACAGCGAGTGGCTTGCCATCATCACCCCAGAGCACATAGTCTGCAAATCCATTGCCGTGAGGATTGTCATTGGTTTGAGGCATACCCTTGACAGGGTATTCAATCTCATGATCTTGGCGTAAATCAAACCATCCAGCTTCGTTCAAAGCAGCATCGATAAAGTGTTGACGGGTTTCATGCTCTGTGTATTCAGAAGCAGGCTTATAGGCTCTAGTTTGACGCTGGAATTGCATCGTGTCTCGTGCCTGATTGATTTCCTCTTTATATTTCCTGAAGGACTCCTCACTTTGCAACGCTGCTTCTGCTTGCTGTCTGTTTTGTTCCTTTAATTCTTCAATTTGCTTGAGTAGCTTGGCTTGCTCTTTTGCACTTTCTTCTTGAAGTAACTTGACTTGTCTCTGTTGTGCACCTACTTTAGGAATGTAAGTCTCATCAAATCTATCAGGCAACCCTTCTGGTTCATCGCTATAATTTCCTGCAAACCATTTGAGAAAAGTATAGATATGCTTGATGCTAACCAATGCATCATATTTTGTAACACGGTTTCCATGATGTACTGCCTTGTTACCAGTTTTTCTGACTACATGAAGGCCATCAAGAATATGATAGGGAATGATACTTTTGATTTCTTCCTGTGTCATCAAGTTGGCCAGCTCAGTATTATAAGGCAACTCGATATAATCCTTCTCATACAGGACATGAATAGCTTCCTCAAGTGCCATACGACAATAGGTCGCAGTGGAGACTGGTTCATTATTGACCCGCTCCTCAGCCTTCTTCATTTTTGCATGAAGATCAGGCCACTCGTTATGAAGGAAGGTAAAGTTGGACATGCTTTTTGCTTACGCCATTCTATTTCTTTTATCTAATGTTTGAATATAACATGATATTTTCACTATCAACTGACCAATTCTCCTTTAAAAGCACGCTGAAGTAAACAATTGAATAATTCTTCTGATTTATCTAAGCTTCTTTGCGTGTCCTTCTTCAAACGTTCTACTGCTCGCAAACGCTCAACAAATTTCTGTTGTAATTTCAACGGCGGCCATATAATGGGAAAGTCTTCCAGATGATCTTTGTTAAGTTGACGCTTATCGATCCCGCCCACACAGACTCTCCTTATATGTTCTCTATATTCATTAGTCGTAAGTATGAATAGAATAAACTCATTGATCACATGCTTTTGAAGCCTAATCAAATAAACATGGCCATTTAGATTTGCCTTATCATCCTCACCCAAATACATTGCAGCCCTGCCTAAACTACTATTTTCGGTATTAACCCTTCCCGTTTTAGTCATCAGTATATCCCCATTCTTAAGACTACTTTTTCTCATATTTTGATGAGTGCCTTCGTCTATATAAGCCACATCATCAAGCTCTAACCTATTTTTCCAGACGTTCTGGCTTCTAAAGAAGGCTATTCCTTTCTCCACATAAATCTTACTTCCTCCTTTGGGTGTATTACCACTTCCAATTTGGGTTGACAACTCCTCTAGTCTTTTGACTTCCCATCCATTGGTATTTCTAATCGGATCCCCAAACATGTCTAAAAAAAGTGAATGAGACAATTCATTGTACTTAGCTATGAGTTGCTTATTGAACTGATGTAAATTATCGGCTTTGTCCAAAATCGCTGCTATCTTTTGCTGGATTTGCAGCTGTGGGAGAGGGATTTTGAATTTTTTTACATTCGATGCAGACAGGTTTGGTTGAGTCGTACCATTATCAGACTTAATTACTAACCGTTGACAATTATCACTATTAAGGTAATGTGCTAAATATGATTGATCTATTTTTTTTCCAGCTCTTATAATTACTAAAGAAGAGGCAATAGCACCCCTTTCAAATTGAGTATTGACGCCAATTTTACCAAGAGAACCTCTTAAACAGAAAAGAATGTCACCTATTTTAATTTTTCCACTTCCAAGTTTATCATATGTCTCAACTGATATGTAGTTCAGTTTTGAGATTGATATCAACTTGTTTGAAAGGTCTCCTGCATTAATGAAAGGAATTCCAATATTTAAAAATGACCCTTGGGATGGGTAATTTTTGCCTCTATCACCATTAATAAACTCACATACACTACCTAGCTCAACAGATTCAATCATTTCAGTAATCCCTCCAGAGTTTTCAATGCATTTTTCCTTTGTTCATCCAGCTTTTTGATGTCGGCAATAATGTCTCTGGGCTCCTCGAATTCAACTTCGTCATAGACAATTTCTTTATAGCTTTTGATACTCAAATTCCAATCATTTGCTTTTATCTCATCTAACGGCACCATAAAACTACAATCCGTTCTATCTCTACCCGTTTCCTTATCAAGTGTCTGAAATCTTTTAATTATGTCAGGTATATCACTGCCCTTAATAGCACTTCTCTTATCGTCTAGACTGTAGCCGTCTGCCTTCATGTCGTAGAACCAAACATGATCCGTACCGCCACTGCCAGTCTTAGTAAAGAAAAGCACTGCCGTACTCACCCCAGCATAGGGTTTAAATACCCCACTTGGCATAGACACTACAGCATCCAATTTATGGTTGGCTATAATTTCTTCTCTGATCTGTTTGTGCGCCTTACTACTCCCAAATAGTACTCCATCCGGAATTATCACAGCACATCGTCCTCCTTTCTTAAGCATTCGGAGCATCAATCCTAAGAAAAGCAATTCTGTCTTTTTGGTCTTGACTGTTTTAAGTACAGAATCCTCTACTGAGTCATAATCCAAACTACCCTTGAATGGTGGGTTGGCTAAGATCAAGGTGTATTCATCTCGAATGTCTTTGTTGCTTTCACTCAAAGCATCTTTGCCAATCAGATTGGGTGTTTCGATTCCATGCAACTGCAAGTTCATCGCTCCTATTCGTAGCATGGTCGAGTCAAATTCGATACCATTGAACATCTTTTTATTGAAATGTTCACGAAAAGAATTATCCATGAATAGATCCTTGTGGTTTTCTTGAAAGTACTCGCCAGCAGCTACCAAGAACCCTGCAGTACCACATGATGGGTCACAGATGATTTCGTCTTTACTTGGCCTGATCATATCCACCATCATTTTGATGATATGTCTCGGGGTGCGAAACTGACCGTTAGTTCCAGCAGTAGCAATCTTGGACAACAAATACTCATATAAATCCCCCTTCGTATCTCTATCCTTCATATCGATCTTGTCGATCATCTGCACTACCTGATCAAGTAGTCTTGCCGTAGGGATCATAAAAGTAGCTCCTTTCATATGTTCAGAAAAAACACCTCCAGTATCCCCTACCTCTTTCATATGATCAAAGACTGTCAAAGGTCTATCCTCAGTCGTCTTGGTAAATAGCTCGAACATTTTTTCGGCATCTATGTTCTTGAAGCGACTCCATCTTAGCTCTTGCTGCTTGTCAGTAAATACTGGGCTCTTTATGGCTATTTTGGCCACATTCGCTTTCTTCTCTTCCAATAGCTGCTTTTCGTCCAACCTCCTCAAGAAAAGTAAATAGGTGAACTGCTCGATCACCGTTAATGGATTTGCTACTCCACCAGACCAAAACGCCTCCCAAATCTTATCTACCTTGGATTTTAATTCTCCTGTTATCATATACTTTCTCCTACACTTTTATAAACACTCAGCAAGCTAAATAGCGATACACTTGAAACATAATTTATATCCAACAAACCATAAATTTTATGGGTTTAACCACTCCCTATCTGGTTTGGCCAATAACCGAGCATTATTGTACGCCTGATCCAGCGTAAGTACTGTATGTGCCTGATAAACATGTTCCTCTTTATTGACTACTAATGCTAAATCAGCATCTTTCTTGGAAAGCATACATAACGGCAATAGAAACTGAATCTTCCCTTCATATGAGTGGGGAATAGCCGTTTTATAATTCCTTTTGATACGTTTAACAGCAAGCTCAATAGACTTTTCTATGGCATCAAAAAAGTGTTCATCATCTAGCTGATTAATTTGATCTGGAAAACGAGCCTTTCTATTCTTGATGTGTTCCTTATCAATAATCACTTTGCCGGTATTCAAGGAAGTATCGAAAATCAACTCATGAACTTCTGCCTCTGAAAAATATGATGCAATTGTTGGAGAATTAGGAAAGTACTTTCTATATCTCGATTGGTCGGTTTCAAATTCTAAGAATTTATAAACTGGCTCAGATAGCCCCCACTCTTCACTTGGGGTGATTTGTATTTTCTCAAAATACCCATAGATTTCATCTTGATAGGGTGTTACCAATCCAGTATTGAAATATAAGTACTCAGAAGAGTCTTTCGAGCTTTTTCCTTCAACCCCCTTATTCTGTTCCATGATTCTTTCGAACGTATGGTTTATATAGCTATAAATTACTGGTATACCTTCAGTAGGTTTTGTGATATAATCCCAATTCTCAGGTTCAGCCAAACTCTTGAGATCATATAATGACTGTCTGAAATCATCAAATTCCGCAAAAACCTCTAACGGACATCTTGTATCGATTTTCACAACATCGAGGGCTTCCTTTCCTTTTTCATTTTCAGATGGAGTAAATACCACCGGATCATTTGCTCCGACTGATATAAACTTTCCCATAGACCCTTTTAGTTTTGAATGATGCATAAAATACATTTCATCAGAACCATACTCTTTAATCCATCCATATCCTTTATCGAATTCAGTGATATGCCCAACACTTCTAGAGTTTAAATCCAGATTAACATCATAGGCTTCAAACTGTCCAGGTTTCTTTTCTGAAGGTCTGGCTTCAAATGATACAGGTTCATCCTCATACTTGTAAGCAGCGAAAAGCTCTGACAATTCCCTTTTAACATCGCTAATATGGAAAAAGTATGCTTTCTCAGGATCATTTGGATTTTCTATATACCCATACCCTTTTTTAGTGTTGTAGAATTTTAATTTACTGACCATTTTAATCGGTTATTTTATTGTTATGAATTTAGAAAATAACATCGCCAATGCAATATGTTTCTTCGATTAACTGATTCCATAATTGACCATGCTATTTTCTGATAATATTTAGATCAGGCCGCTTCACTACCATCTCCAAGTTCAAGGCCGTTGATCGGACCAAGTGCATTTCCCGAAAGACCATCTATCGACCCTATGACATCTAACATCATAAAATTCATTTGATCAATCTGTACCTCTTGCTTCTTCCAAAAAGCTAACATGGACTTTCGTTCCTTTTCGACGTTAGTTTTCATATTGCTCGCTCCTTGAATTATACCTTCTACACGTTGTTTAAATTCATGGCTCATGAGGTAATTATAAAGCGCATGAACTTTACCTTCTTTGTTTTCTTCTGAAGCTTTTATTGTGGTTTCTGTGATGCAAACCTGACGTATTGCTGCTGTCAAACCTATGACCTCCTTGAAAGTACAAACCCAGACCCCATCTCGCAAGCCAAAAACAGGCATGTCTTTAGGCATAGTCCCCGTTACAATGATTCCATGTTTCGCTCCATGAGTTCTCATATCATTTTTTAATTTCAATACCCACTTTTCATCAAACCGCTTTGCATTTTTACTTTCAAAAGCAATCATACCACATTCTTTCCCGTACTGAGTTCTTACGGTTTGCAAGGTATCGGCTCCACTCGTCCCTTTTGGTACTTCTTGAATTGAATCAAACCGAAACACACTTTGTAATTCCTCCTCCAAGGCCAACTCTTGTACTTCACCTTGTGTTTGCATTGACCCTTGCTCCGCCTTGCGTCGTGCTTCATCAAGCTGCTTCCTAAGATCAGATAGCTGTTTCTCTTTTTCCGCCAACTTCATATCTTGGCGCTGACCTTCTCTTGCAATGATCTGTTTTTCAAGTTCAACAGCGCGATTCTGCATTTCCTTTTCCACTTGAAGGCGAATATCAGCTTCTTTCTCTTTTGCTTCTCGCTTCAATCGTTCATTCTCTATTTCTATTTGCTTTGATTTATTTAAATTAAGCTGCTTTTCCTCCAATTCGGATTTAAGTTGCAATAGTTCAATATCCACGTCCTTCTTTGCTTTGACAACAGCCTTCTTTTCTAAAACCAGTTTTTCTGATTCCAGCTTTTGTTGTACTATTTCGTCGACGGATGCTTCTTTCTTTTTTAGTTCTTGCTGACGCTCAACCATAGCATTCTCCTTTTCAATAAACTCTTTTTCAAGTTTGGTTTTTTCAATTTTCAACAAATGATCCATTTGATGTCTAAGTGATTGATCAGGTGAAAACTCGTGGTGGCACTCTGGGCATTGTATCATTCCTTTTTCCATGATTTCTGTTATTTAAATTTTTCTATGATACAAGTTTACTTTCCACCAGTTCACTCATTGTGAACTGGTGGAAAAACTTTATATTAGCTTATGCCTGTTAACAAAAATGCCTACGTGAGGTACCTAGCTTATGACAAATGTTTGAGAAATAGAACAAGAAAGTATAATTGGAAAGATCTTCGGAGTGCCGCTAACCGTTCTTTGGATTCTCAATTTTCAGATGCTATCGGAAAGACTCAATTTTTTAAGGACATGAAAGCACTAAAGGGTCCACCTTGGAATGCTCCTATTATTAGTGAAAAATCATACTATAGGTATACCGACCCCGCGTACTCCATAGTAAATCAACCTTTAAATGAATCTGAGGCCGAACAAATCAAATCCGCGATACTTGTCCTAGGTCGCTTCAAAGGTCTTCCTCAGTTTGAATGGATTCATGAGATAGTACCCAAAATAGAAAAGGAGTTCGGCCTAGAGTCTCAAGAAAATGAAATCATAGGTTTTGATCAAAACCTTGATCTCAAAGGACTTGAGCACTTCAACGATCTTTTTAATGCAATCAGCAATAAACAAGTATTAGAAATCAATTACCAATCGTTCAAAAGTAAGGATCCAGTATCGATTAACCTTCACCCATATTATCTCAAACAATATAATAATCGATGGTTTCTATTTGGGTTTAATCCTCTATACAGCGACTTAAACAATTTGCCATTAGACAGGATCAAGTCCATTGAACCCATTATTACTGAAAAATTCATAGACAACACTACCTACGATTTTGAGGAGTATTTTGATGACATTATTGGTGTGACAAAATTCAACAATGTGGATAATCAGAAAGTCAAATTGTGGTTTGCACCAATGCAGGCACAATACATTGACACAAAACCATTACATGGAACACAAAAGCTATATTGGCAAGATGATGGTTCAGCTCATGTGACTATAGAAGTAATTCCAAATGTAGAACTAGAACACCTCATTTTGAGGTTTGGAGAAAGTTGTAAAGTTTTGGAACCTACCTCTCTAGAGGAAAATATCAAGACTAAAATAAGTCTCAGTTTAAGCAACTATACTAGTTGAGCTATCAGTTCCTCGTCCTACAATTTATAGACTTTATTCTATGCACTATTTCACCTCTTCACAAAACCTTGAGCTTGCAAAAATAATTGAACAAGAGAACCCAAAAGAGCTTATGGTCTCCAAGAAGCTAATCCAGCCACACCCTTTGATCAAGGAAGCTCAGACATATTACCGTGTCAATAACAAAGTGAAAAGGTGGCAAGGAAATACAGTTGATTTAGGAGAACAAAATCTTTCAATACATGTAACCAAGCCGGTCCTCAGCAGAGCGATTATCTTGTTTGATGCACTTATCAAATTGGCCATAGTCAGAAAACACAAAGTTTATATGGATGGGACGAAAACCATAATTTCCATACAAAACATACCTATGAACATTCATCTGAGGGAAAAAAACAAAGCAAATTACGACAATGCAGATCGATACAACTCCAGAACCTTAGAGCCAACAGGGATTTTATGCATTAACCTTTACTCATATTATACAGAGAAAGAATGGTATGATGCAAAGACTATCAAACTTGAATCAAAGCTGGCGACTATAATGGCATTCCTAGAGTTAAAGTCAGATGAGGAAGTCCAAAGCAATATTCGAAGGGAGGAACAAGCTCGCATAAGAGAAGAGGAAATAAAGCAAAAACAAGATCAAGCAAGACTAATAGAGCAAGAGCAAAAGAAATATCAAGACCTCTTAAACAGAGCAGACCGTTGGGATCTACATCAAAAAGTTATCAAGTACATTTCCATGATAGAGCAACAAAAACTTGAATCACCTGCATGGATCGACTGGGCTAAAAGAAAAGCTGAATGGCTTGATCCTAGGAGTGACAAACAAGATCAAGTATTAGGAGCTTTCAATAATTCTAATGAATAATTTTCACGCTTCGGGGTTCCTCTGAAGATATGAAACTCAGCCCTCTCCTGTCCAAGAAATGCAGCTTTGAAGTATGTATAAATAAGCTTGGCGATTCCCAGACCGAGTAGAAGTACATTTCTACAGAACTTCATTTCATCTGAACGAAGAAAAGAGGTCAACCAGAGTATGAGCATTTAAGTCCTTTTTATTGAATGGTGTTCAAAGTAAGGAATATCTTGAATTTCTTAAATTCTCTTGTGAGTTCGGGGCTAAGGTCGGTGTGCTGAAAAAAAGGGTGAACTCTATTTTTGCATAATTAAGTTCACCCCACATAGCATTACTTCATAAACTTCAAGTCTAATCGCGGTGATAAGAACTCAGAGTCTCTTCGATTTCTGTTGAGAAGGATAAACGAATTTTTTCATCATAATTTTCCACCTTGCTCTTTGCTCTCATCATCATTTTCTTTGCTTTATTAAACCTACACCAAGGATTCGAAATGCCATTGTGTAAATCCCTCAACAAGGTCTTCAATACGAAATATTGTGCATGGACATTTGTTTCTTTTGTCAATTCCCTGCACATCATATTGACCGTTTCGTCAAGGCTCTTCGAATACATTTCATCTTGACATGCTTCAAAGAGCCTTGCATGCAACTCAGCACTAAAACTTTTTTCAGACATAACTTTTAGAATTATCGTTAAACTTTTCATTTAGTAAAGATTCCACCCTAAGGATTCCATTCACCCAACCAGATAGCCAAAATACTTTAAATGACTCTCCTTTAATTTTTTCTCGACTCATGGCCATCAGCAGATAATAAACGAACGCTATTACTTCCATCCTTATCTCATCTGGGAGCATCTCAGCAAAATCCAAGTAGTCATCAACTACGCATGAAATGACTTCTGATAAATGATCTTGCAGTCGATCACTATCAAGATCTCGCCAATTGTCATTCCCATGAAATTTTCTTATCGGTAAATATTCTAATTTATATAACTTCTCCTGCATGATGTCCTGCAGCGGAGACAGCGTTCCTACCATATATTTTGTTACAGTTTCCATAGATCCTTTTATTTATAGGTTTCCAACAATTCGCCAAACACATTTTTGTACACAGGATCCGACATTTTTGAAAGACTCCTTAGCTGAATATCTGACAAACAATGCTCAGTAGTAGTCACTTCTCGCTGATATGTAATTCGAGCATCCACCAACATATTAGCATACCTCCAACCAGGCAAAAGACCTGTCATGGAGGACCCCGTGAAAGGTTGAGAATCATACATGTAACGTAACATATCCCTAGCTTTCATCAACGCCGATAAAACCCTAACCTGAGGCAAATGCACGTGAGTTTCTCGAACTATACACATCGCTGCTAACTTGATTGCATTTGATGTAAAATTATCTGGGTCGTATTTCCTTGATTTCAGAAAATCCTGATAATACTCCCAGTTGCAGTCACAGGTATCACGCTCTGTTGCTATTTCTATGAATTGCAGAACTGCTCGATCAGCATATGATGGCTCTTTACACTCCTCTCTCATTTATCTGTTTTTTTATATGAATCAAATAATTCAATCGTAGCAAGGTCTATAAGTTCATGTACTCCTTGAATTTCACATTGCTCATCCCACAAAAGGCTGGTTAATATGTGGTATAACTCTCCAGCTTTCATGAATCGATGGTAAGGAGAATTACAGTTAGCACTAATCACATGATTAGTGATATAAACGTCCAACTGTTGCTCTGAGACTGGCTCCTTACCAACAAATTTGCTTCTGTAAGGATACCGGTGCCCTGAAAAAAGTTGAGGAATAAATCTTTGATCTCTTTGTCCATCCATATAGAGATCAGTTTCCTCGTTAAAATGTAAGTGTGACATAATATAAATATTTAATTATTGATTGCTTTATGGTTATCGATTAAGCCGGAATATCTCTCATTCAATTTGAATAGAGAGAGTAGAATACTTTACATTTATTCGACTTGTAAGGCATTACTTCACTACTCTTCACCCAGCCTTCTTAGCTTGAAATCCTTGGATTTGAGAAACTCATCTCGTCTGTATCGTGCTTTACTCAATTCTTGTTTTAAAATCGATCTAGCTTTCTTCCAACCAGCCAATCGATCCATGGTCTTCGTTGTGGTGAACATTTTTTCACCCTCACATTTTCCTAGTGACTCAAGGAGGTATTCCAACCTCTGGACGTGACCTACAACTTCATCTCGTTTTATTTCTAGAACTCCATCTTCTACTCTTTTCAATATTCGCTTGGATAGATACTTATCAAGGTCTTCTGGTTTATCAAAATACTTGTCTCTGAGATAATTCCCCAAATAAGTGGAATTGTAGAGTCGAATTGGTCCAATGAAGGATAGTGTCCTACTGTAATCATCGAGGCTTTCTGGAAAATCTATTGCATCTTTTTCTTCAGGTGTCCTGTCTAAGAACCCTGATTTGAATGATTGATTTGTTTCTTTTTGTTCCATTTTTACATTTTATCCTAATTGTAAGATCAGTACAAGCCGAATGCATTTAGTTATTTAAAAGCTCTTCACACTTCTCCTTTAGCAGTCTATTCATTTGGTTTTTGATACACTCCTCATTTGAGTATCGCTTGACTAACCTTCGAAAACGCTTGTATTCTATATTAAATACCTCTGGGTCATTTCTAAGAAGTTTTGCTGTATACCTTGGGTTATACCAATTAATAATGAACTCTTTTTGATCTTCTGTTTTAAGGAGGCTAAGTAGACTGTCATCGGCTAAATCGACATAATTCCAAGTTTTTAGCAGACGATATTTAAGACCGCTATAAAATGATTGGTCCAGTAGCAAATCCAAGGTCAAAATTCCCCCACCAGTCAGATATTGCATACGCATAATCTTCACCTCGAAACGTATCAAGGGATGGTCTTCTGGAAAATTGCTCTGAGCCCCTTTGTCGTACATTTTTAGCCCCATTTGTGAGAGAAAGACAGAGCGACCAATTTCATTTTTCGCACTCTTAGAAAGTGACATAAAAAGTCTTTTCTTATAAAAAAGGACACTTTCCAAAATAACCTTAGGTGAAAAAGGGAGTTGAATGTTTGATCCAAATTCTAAGTTTGCAACTTGAACGTCCTTTGGATTCACTCTTAATTCAAGACACAACTTCCTCACGGTTTCGATACATTCTGAAACGGTAAAATCATCGTAATTATTACCGTTCCAATGTTTATGCAAGGACCCTCGGATTTCGATAAAACACCTTGCGATTATTCTAATGACTAATGATCTCCACTTGACGGTTTTGGTATCATATTCTTCACCTGTCTTCTCGTTTACCCTTAATTCGAATTCGAATTTCTCCTCTAAATAGATCAGGCAATAAAGGGGCAACCTTAGTTTTACATAATCAATCATACGTCAAATTTTAGTAACTCATTACCATCTATATTTCTCACAGAAATGCAGTTTCCAGAAACTTCATCAAAAACTAATCGCACACGTGCTCCTATACCAAAAACAAAACCATCAAGTACGTTCCGATAAATGCAGTCCCAAAAAAGCTGTTTAGAAAGAAATTCACCTTCTTCACCTTTAGCTTCTATGTAAATTTGGACTTCCTGAATAAAATCCATTAAAACGCCCTTTGCCTCATCAATACTCCCCTCATCAACTCTTGATTCAAGTTTGGTAAGAAGTTCTATTTCTATTTCATGCTGCATTTCATGCGATGCGCCTAAACTAAGTGCCTCTATTAGAAGAATTATCTCTTCAATGCACATCTTACTATTGATATGTCCTATCATTTTTTACTGATTTTAGTAAGAAGTCTCATCAGTGCTGAGTATTCCGAACGTTCAATCCAAGAAGAAATTAAGACCCTGCCATCTTGAAACTGCCTTATTAAAATGTTCGATTTTTTAGCTCTAAATATTTCTTTTTCAGTACTTCGAACAATTTGGTACTTATGATCCTTAAAAAACTGCTTCAGTTCTTCAGACCTCTCTGGATTTATTTGTATCAACATATTTCAGAATATCTGTGCGGACAATATTCAAATGCCATGTACCACAATTTTTTATAAATGTTTTTCCATGAAGCAGGTAGTTCTCCAAAGCGATAAGTATGAGCCTTTATTTCATTGCAAATTGCTCTAAGAACAAGTTCTGGATCTTTTGCTGTCGGCACCCCTTTGATTTGTTGCTCCAAGTAAGCCTTAGATAGCTTGCGATTTGATGACCTTCTTTTCATAGATCCTCCTCCTGACTCAAAGAGTCAATGTATGCAAGCACATCAGATCTCTTAAACTTAAGAGTTCCATGTACCTTGCAAGATTTAAGATTTCCCGAGGATTTCAGGCGATGCAGAGTGCTTCTAGAAATACCCCCAAGTTCCTTTCTGACTTGGTTGGAGTCTAGTAGCAAATTACTATTGCGATCATCTAAAATATCTTTTAGGATTTCAGGGAGACGATAATTCAAATAATCGTCAAGTGCTTCTCTTATAGCGGCCTTAAAGAAGAGACCTAATGAAGCTATGTTTTTTGATATATTATTGAGATTCATACTATCCTTAACGACAGCATTTTCTCAAAGACGAAAGGTGGGAAATGGTATTTAAAATACCTTTTAACAATCTGATTTTCAGAATAAAAATCACTGAAAGGTTTTCGTATTTCTCAGTCAGTCATCAAAATTACTATGATGATTTTTGGTGATTCTTTTGGAAATAATGAGTACATCTCTATCCACTCTAGACGATCCTGACGATTTACCTGAATCTAAAAAGTTCATCCAGCTAGAGCATTTTTCCAAGGTATCTAAATTAATCGCCTCATTTGAGGCCGAAATAACAAAGCACTTTATCTTTTCATTGAACACTTTATGCTCATCTTTAACTAAACCTAAACGGCAAAAAAGACTAACTATACAAAAGAACTTTTGCTGTTCCTGTCTTTTAATTTTAACACGAATTTTGGGTTTGTTTTTTGATAAAAAAGCCAACTTTAAATCTTCAGGGTTCTTTACATATGACCTTAAACACATCAAAATTTCCTCAATAGAAGAATTAAATTTAGGGTAATAGTTAAGGTACCCAGCAACCCCATTATTAGAATTGGTACTTAATTTTTCATTGTGAAACCGATAATTATGATATGCCTTGATCGCAGATTTCAACAACTTTACTTTTTTAACCCAATACTCAGATAAGTCATACGCCATCCCATTCAAATCTCCACCTTCATCCTTATAGTAACAATCCTCAACCAAACTATTAACTTCGCTCAAAGAATAATCTTTAAGCCATTTCTTCACTACAGTTTCGGCAAAAAGGACGTCTTTATTCTCTTCAATATTATCAAAATGAAATTTTATCGCTTCCAAACAATCTGAAGAGTTGCAAAAAATTGCGAACTCCAAAAATGCCATTCTTAGATCAGAATTATAAATGGGTGCTCTTTCTACTCGTAGATAATAGCCTTTGGTATCGTCTTCATAAGTCTCGTTTAGAAACTTATATTGAAATAGTATTATATTTTGATTATCAGACTGCATAACTACTTGATTTTCCATACTTCTGATTTCTGCATTTCTTCGATTAAACTATTTGAGTTTAGAGCATTATATTGGGATGTTACTGATAGGTCAGAATGCCCTACAAGGTCAGCCACTATTTTAGGAGACATCTTCACCAAATTCATAGAAATGAAAGATTTTCTCGCTGTCTTACTAGAAATTATTTCATTCATCTCTACTTCAGAAGTAGAATCAACTCTTCCCTTATATGTGGTTACACTTCTTTTATTATTTAATTTCGCCTTTTTTGCAGCCTTTTTTAATTGCTTATTAAAATTTTGATTCGAAAATTTAGGCAATTGGTAGTCATATTTTTCAAGAATAAACTTAGAATACTCATTTAAAGGAACGCGGACAATTTTTTTAGTCTTAGCCATTTTAATTTGAAGAATACTACCCTGAATATTACTCTTTAAAACCCTCGTAAAATCAGAATACCTAAGACCTGTCGCACACGCAAAAACAAACAAATCCCGAACTCTCTCTAAATGAATATCTGATGACAGGTTAGCACTAAATAACTGTCGAAATTCACTTTCATCCAAGGCTACTGGTTCAGATGACGATCGGGGTTTTACAAAATATTGATATCTATCATTGTCAGAGTAGCCCTGTTTTTTACAGTATGACAGGTAGGCCTTTAAATTTTTAATGAGAGCTCCAGCTGTAGAAGGACTTACCTCCAAATAATCAAAAAGATAGTTCATCAGATCATCGTAGAATTTCTCATCAATACTTTCAAACTTGACTTTTCTTTTTCTGTATCTCTGAAAATCTTCTATTCGGTTAAAAAATGATTTTATATGACGAATCGTACCATTTGCGAGCCCTTGTGTCTTTTCCTTATATTCAATGTACTCACCTTGGAAATCGAAGAAATCAAGATTACTCGGCTTTTTCGGTTTGAGACTATCTTCATATTCATTCTTCACAGATGAAACAGATTCTTCTCCTGTTTTCAAATAAAGTTGCCTTCGAAGCTCGTCTATTTTAGACTTCTTCAATTCCAGCACTTTGTTGATTGTACTAAAACCTTTATAGCTACCTTTAATCCTACATTTTACTTTATCCCAATATTTAGGATGGATTTTCTCCCCAGTTGAAATGTAAATTGATTGGCTCCAGTGCGTGTAGATAATATATATTACACAGATTCCTTCTTTATTAGCCTTTTCAGCACGAATCACCAACTTTGTACTTGCCATTATAAGTAAACGATATAAAGTGAAGATTGTTAAATTCTTTTTGAATGATTTTGCAAAACTCTTCTTGCCGATTTCTAGGTCGAGCTTCAGTATGTAGCGACCAAATTCTAGCATTTTTACATGGTATATTTGATGTCCCAAAAAATACCAAGAAGTGCCTTTCTGTATTTCTCGTATTCAAAATTTTCCTTCCTGAGCGGATCACAAAGATTGTCAATAGTACCGGTGACAGTTTAATTGATCGGGATGTAGCGCAGTCCGGTAGCGCACCTGGTTTGGGACCAGGGGGTCCCAGGTTCGAATCCTGGTATCCCGACAAAAGAAAAGCCACTCAAATGAGTGGCTTTTTTGTTTTTGGGTTGGATGAGCAATGCTTGCATTAGCGAAAACAGCGTGAAAACAAAAAATGACTGCGTAACAGGCTTTTCTTTTAAACCCCCTTAAAGGATCAGAGAACATCGTGAGGCAATCCCACTCCAAAGTGCCATTCGATTAAAAAAGCAGAATTTCATTTACTTAAAGCATATCTAGTAACAGGGCCCTGGCGGTCTAACGATTCGATAGACAACCGACGCTGTTGAATCCACTGGCCGTGCACTTGGCATCCTGACATCGAAAAGCTCAGCAGTTTTACGGGCTTTTTTACTTCATTGGTTGAGCAAAATCAAAGTGGTATGATAAATGAGCTTGCAACGACCAATCAAAGCCCTGTAGTTTATTTGATCAGATGTATCGGTTGTTTTATGATATTCATCATGAACTCCTCCAAAATAGAAAATAGATGGCACACCCTTCTCAACGAAACTCCATTGATCTGAGCGCTGATATATCTGAAGCGGATGAGCCACGTCATTGTAGGTATAATCCAACGTAAGCTGAGTAAATGTTGTATTGGCGTATTCGCTGGACTCATGTAATTCCGGGGACATTTGATCAGAACCAATCAAATAGACATAATTCTCATCATCCTCATACTCAGGACTTACCCGGCCTATCATATCTATGTTCAGTTCATATTTTACATTGAGTTCGCTGAAGATCCCAGAGTTAACAAAATACGCCGAACCCAAGAGCCCTTGCTCTTCTCCGGTGAAAGCTATGAACAAAACCGATCGTCTCGGTCGATACCCTAAATTTGAAGCCAGCCGAATAGCTTGGGCTATTTCCAGCATCGCCGCCACACCAGATGCATTGTCATCCGCACCATACATGATTTCACCATCCTCAATACCTAAATGATCGTAATGAGCAGAAATAACAATCCATTCATTTTCTAATCCTTCACCCTGAACATAGCCTAACACATTCTCTGTCTGAACCAGATCTTCTTTCCTTTTGATTTCAAAGGATGCACGAACATTTTCACAAGAAGCTTTATCTCCAATCAATTCAGACCATCTATTCTCATCCATATAGAAAATCCCAAATTCTCTTCTAACCCCAAATTCGAACCGCAAGTACTCCCCCCTTTCCCCACTGATTTTTTGATGTGTATTCAGCCCCTTATACTTTTCACTTTCCATTAAAACCACAAACATCGTGAAGCCATTCTTTCGTAATTTTTCTATTGTTAGATGAATATCTGTATGATCAGTCAAGAGCAAAATCTCGTTTCCAATAGCAGGCACTAATGTTTCTAAGTCTCTTTTTCTTATATCCAGAAGATCAATTTCAAGTTGCTCTGCCGAATTTAACTCCCCTAAGAAAACATAATCTTTGTCTCTTTCGAGGGTTATGTCGTTGACTATTACCTGATGATAATCAGGTACAGATTTCACAAGATTAAAAGTTTGCATGTAGTCCTTATACTCATCAAATGCAGCTAGACCAAGCTGCCCAAATTGTCGAGCAACAAATTGAGCAGCTAATCGCTGGCCAGGCTCACCGGATTTTCTGCCTGCCATTTTTTCAGAAGCTAAGGCCGACACGATAAATTGCAAATCAGTTGAATCTATAGCTTCTACAAATTGATGCCCATCAGCAAGCTTCTGAGCATGACTCAAACTCGACCACTGTACCAGAAATATCATTAAAAAGACCCTCATCAAGATTTCTTTTAGCCCTGATCACTTCTTCACTCTCATCCTCATTCGCATTGAATAATAAACTGATGATCTTATTTGTTTTCTTACTTCTTGTGAAATGTACTTTGATGAAAGGATTTGATTCAACATAAAATTTGTCCGGATATTGTGGTATAAGCGTGGATTGCCTGGTGACTTCCATATCTCCCTCTAATTGCTCTAGATCAGGTATAATGATTACCATACGGTCCGCAGATAACTCGACTGAAATCTCAAGTGATTTTTCTATGTCAAATGAATACTTCCCACAGTATTCATTGAGTTTTTCAGTTGGCACATCAATTGACATTAACTTTTCCATAACCACTTGGGCTTGAACTATGGTCGTATTTAATATGACCAGAATGAGAATGATCTTTTTCATTTTATTAATATTTAGTTTCCCAAATCATGGAAATAAAAGATCATTAAGGAAGTAAATAGAGCATACAACTCAATTTGTGAATTGAACTACATGTTTTCGCAATTCGGTGGTCAAATTGCCGTTTAGGGTCATTCATAACATAAAACCGCCATACATCACACAGTTCATACATTTTAGCCCGAATCGATTAACTTCCTGCATGCGAAAGAATTTTCACAAATACACCGAGCCCCTCATACATATTGTCGTTTGGGTTGGAATTATCACGATCAACACTCAAGGTGAAAATGAATTATTAAGTGTAGAGCAACATCAGACGCTTATAGAATTCAATGTAAAAACACTCTCTCTATTTGCCTTTGTAGGCAGCGCAGTATTATTCTATGTGAATATTCTGCTATTGAATCGTTTCTATTATCGTCGTGAAAAGTTCTTAGCATTTACCTTGCTGATAGCAATCGTATTTATAGTATTCTATGTTTTAGAATATTTTATACTCCATAGTTTTCTGGGCCCAATTGCCTCTGTGTTTCAAAAAGATTTAATCATCAATCACTTTGTGTTTCTCCTATTTTCTATCATCTATATCGTTGTTAAAGACAGATTTAGAATTGAGTCACAGAATAAATTAGCCACAGCCGAACAATTGACCAATGAACTTCAATTTTTAAAATCTCAACTTAACCCTCATTTTCTGTTCAACTGTATCAATAACATTTATGCCACTTCTGTAGAAAATGGTGATGAAGAAGTAGCCAAGCAAATTGCAGATCTCACAAAAGTCTTACGATACACATTGTATGAAAGCAACCAATCCAAGGTACCTCTTGATCATGAAATTCAATTTTTGAAAGGCTATATTGATCTGAATTTATTGAAATTCGAAGTAGGTGAACTGGATTTTTTATTCGACATATGTGGTGAGACTTCACAAATTAAAATTACTCCATTGGTGCTTGTTCCACTGGTAGAAAATGCATTCAAGCATGGTACACATCCAGACAACAAAAGCCATATTCATATTGACTTGTCTATTAAAAAAGGCATTTTACTTTTGAAAGTAGAAAACTCCATTTCAAATGGAAAAAATAAGCCAGAATCAAAAGATGGTGGAGTAGGATTAATCAATTTGCGACGTAGATTGGAACTGCTTTATCCCGATGCACATAAACTAAAAATCAAAAAAGATACTGACTTTTACCAAGTTAAACTTCAGCTAAGATTAAATACTACAGATGAATAATCTAAATGTCATAGCAGTAGATGATGAATATAGAGCTTTGAATTTGATTGAGAATTACTGCAAGCGCGTTCCTTTCATCAATCATATTAAGAGTTTTAAAAACCCTCTGGAAGCCATTGATTTTCTTGGTAAGAATTCCGTTGACCTTATTTTACTTGACATCAATATGCCTGATCTTTCAGGTATTTCTTTCACTAAACTTATCGGAAAGCAACATCAAATTATTTTGACTACAGCTTACTCGGAATATGCTGTTCAAGGATTCGACCTAAAAGTGACTGATTACCTCCTAAAACCTATCACATACGAACGTTTTTTACAAGCTTGCCTGAAAGCAAAAGAATTATCCAACCAAGTTCAATTCTTTAATACAGACCCTACGACATCAAAAAAGCTACAAATCAAAAGTGGTACAGACATTCATTTCGTTGATCTGGACAAACTCCTAGTAATGGAAAAACAAGGAAATAATATGCTATTTCATTCAGAGAATCAAACTATTTCTAGTAGAATGAATATGAAGGAATTACTAGAACAATTGCCAGTTGAACTATTTATTCGTGTACACAAATCTTTTGTAGTGGCCATAGAAAAAATAGACCAAATCAGCTCATTTCATGTAATTGTAGGTAAACATGAAGTACCTATTGGTAGAATGTATAAGGAGGATTTTATAAGAACAATTTCGTAGTGAAGCTCAAACAAAAAAACCGAAGCTTTCACCTTGGTTTTTATTTACTATTGTGAAATATTCTATTATTCTATCCGAACCATATACACAGCGGCATCATCGTCTAGTGGTCTTCCATCCTCATAAGCCACAAGGACATCATCTTCAAATATCCAATATTCATCATTTCCCATCTGAAATGAGTCCGAATCATCTATAAACAACTCCCCCTTTCCATTGATATACCATTCAGAGTACTCTACCTCTTCTTCACCGAAAGCCGAAACATATATCCTACATTCGTGATCATCACGAAATTCCATTTCAATGTCAATTTCATCAAGTATCCCTTCGACAAGATTCCCTGTAGCACGAAGAATCAGTCTTGCAAACGCATTATCTTCATCGTTCAGTTCTTGTTCGAATACATCTTCATCCAAATTAATTTTCATTTTCCACACACCATCCAGGTCACGCTCGCGCACCCTTCCATTTTGTGCATCGGCTGATTGAAATCCTATCAATAAGCCAACAAGTAATATGAGTTTATTCATGAGTTTTTGATATTTGGTTTCACTAATATGTTATACAAGGTACAATCTTTAATATAATACTGCCTCAGGTCTAAAAAAGTTACATTCCTTAGTTATTTATATTCACTACTTACCTTTCGATCATTGCAAGGGAATCATTAGCTTTGCAAAATATTTAATACGAATCAAGAATTATGTTTGATAATCTTAGTGTAAAGCTCGATAAGGCCTTCAAAACACTGAAGGGACAGGGAAGAATAACTGAAATTAACGTGGCAGCGACCGTCAAAGAGATTAGACGTGCACTTATTGATGCCGATGTTAACTTTAAAGTTGCGAAAGAGGTCACCGATTCCATCAAAGAAAAAGCCCTTGGTCAGGATGTATTAATTGCTGTTTCACCTGGGCAGTTACTCACAAAAATTGTTTCTGAGGAATTGACAGAATTGATGGGAGGAAGCAGTGAGGAAATCAACCTCAAAGGCGATCCAAATGTCATTCTGATTTCAGGTCTTCAAGGCTCGGGTAAAACTACTTTTTCTGGAAAATTAGCCCGTCACCTTAAAGCTCAAAATAGAAACGTATTACTTGTAGCCTGTGATATTTATAGGCCAGCTGCGATCGATCAGTTGAAGGTGTTAGGAGAGCAAATCGAGGTGGATGTTTATGCGGAACCTGAAAATAAGGACGCACTGAAGATTGCCAAAAATGCACTTAAATACGCAAAAGAAAATAACAAAAAAACAATCATCGTCGATACTGCTGGTCGTCTAGCAGTAGATGAGCAGATGATGAATGAGATAGAGGCCCTCAAAAAAGGCCTCAACCCTGCAGAAACACTATTTGTAGTGGATTCTATGACTGGTCAGGATGCCGTGAACACTGCCAAAACCTTCAACGACCGCTTGGACTTCAATGGCGTCGTACTAACAAAGTTGGATGGTGATACTCGTGGTGGAGCTGCCTTGACTATCCGAAAGGTTGTTGAAAAGCCAATTAAGTTTATTAGTTCTGGGGAGAAAATGGATGCATTGGATGTATTCCACCCTGACAGAATGACCAATAGAATTCTCGGCATGGGTGATGTGGTTTCTTTGGTAGAGAAAGCTCAAAACACCTTTGACGAAGAAGAGGCTAAAAGAATTCAAAAGAAAATCCGCAAGAACCAATTCGGATTTGACGATTTCCTTTCTCAGCTGGAGCAAATCAAGAAAATGGGTAACCTCAAAGACTTGATGGGTATGATTCCAGGCGTAGGAAAAGCCATTAAAGACATTGATATAGATGACGACTCTTTGAAGCCTATCGAAGCGATCATCAAATCTATGACGATGAAGGAGAGAGAAGAGCCAGATATTCTTAACGGCAGTCGTAAGCAACGTATTGCCAAGGGAAGTGGCACATCGATCCAGGAAGTCAATCAATTACTCAAACAGTTCGATCAGATGCGCAAAATGATGAAGACCATGAACAAAATGGGCGGAGCCAAAAGGGCGCTATCTGGTATGAACATGTTCAAATAGAAATTGAAAGACGTACACGGAGAAGCCATATTTGACTTTTATAAAGGAGACCATTCGGTAGTCCTAAAAACCTACAACTCCTATGGCGAGCCAGAAGAAATGCCTGTAGAGGTATTCTTTAGAGACCACCAGGACTTTACTGACCTAGAAAATTTGGCCATCACTTCCTGTGAAGGCGAAATTTTGGATGTAGGTGCGGGTGCCGGAGCTCATGCCCTTTTCATGCAAGCCTTCGAAATGGATGCTACTGCTTTAGAGAATTCACCAGGATGCATTGAAACTTTACGACATTCAGGAATGGAAAAGATCGTGGAAGAAGATTTTTTCGCACATCAAGGCAAATATGACACCTTACTTTTTCTAATGAATGGTCTCGGTTTGGCAGGCAAACTGGACGGTCTCCCCTATTTTTTTAAACATTGTGAAAAGCTATTGAATAAAGGCGGCCAACTGATTCTGGACTCTTCTGACATTTCTTATTTGTACGAAGATGGTCTTGAAAAGCCTGAACATTATTTTGGTGAAATACAGTACCAATACGAATACAAAGGCAAAAAAGGAGACTGGTTCGATTGGCTGTATGTTGATCAAGAGTTGCTTATCAAAGAAACTGAAAGCCTTGGGTTAAAAACAGAGATACTTCTCACCGATGAGTTTGATCAATACCTGGCCAAAATCACCGGTTTTTAAAAATATATCGATTAGATAAGACATGAAATCTGGCGAGGTGCAAAATCGCCGCTAGCGTGAGACCTATTAATAGAGCAATCCATATCCCTTTTGCTCCCCAACCCAAATAAATACCTAAAAAATACCCTAACGGTATGGCCATAAACCAATAAGCAAACAAGGTCACATAAGTTGGCACTTTCACATCGGCTATTCCTCTCAACACACCTAGTCCTACAGCTTGTACTCCATCTGAAATCTGGAAGAACGCAGCGATAACCAATAAGTTTCCAGCCATTCCTATCACTACTGGATCATTGATGTACCAGGTGGGTAAATAGGTATTCCCAAAAATAAATCCAGCTCCAAACATGGCCATCATACCGGCTGCCATAGCAAAACAAGTCATACCAGCTGTTCTAAGCGTTGGATAGTCCTTTCTCCCCAGTTGATTTCCTGTACGAATGGCCCCAGCAGCCGAAATGCCCGTAGCAATCATATAAGTAACAGCTGATAAGTTGAGTGCAATCTGGTGCGCAGCCAAAGCCTCCGCTCCAATCCAACCAACCATTACAGCAGCCATGCTAAACGCTCCAATTTCAAAAATGTACTGCAAGCCAGAAGGCACACCAATATTCAGAATTCGTCTCATCACAAATGGTCGTAATTTGATCTTTGACCAAAGCACTACATATCTTTTCAAAGGCTTATACGTCATTACAAAGACAACCATAGCCACAGCCATAATAATTCTGGAAATCAAGCTGGCCCATCCAGCTCCAACTAGTCCCATTTCCGGCATACCTAATTCTCCATAGATCAACCCATAATTGAAGAAGATATTTAGAAGATTGCCAGAAACAGAAATATACATGGCTTGACGTGTCATGGAAAGCCCTTCCGCAAACTGACGAAAAGCTTGAAAAACCATAAGTGGTATGAGACTAAACACTAACGTATTGAAGTATGGCAAGGCACCAGCTAATACTTCCGGGTCCTGATCGAGTAAGAACAAAGATTGACCTACAACCAATCCAACCAACATCAGTACCACACCCAAAGCAGAATTGAGATAAACTCCATGCTTAAAGAATTTGGCACCCATTCGTTTGTCGTTGGCTCCATCCGCTGAAGCAATCAAAGGGGTCATGCCATATGAGACACCAAGGCCAAAAAGCATGATCACAGAAAATACACTATTCGCCAGGGACACAGAAGCCAAAGGCACGGTACCTAATCGACCCACCATCATACTATCAGCGACAGCCACAAGTATATGGCCCATTTGGCTGAGCATGACTGGGTAAGCCAAGGTAATATTCGTACGGAAGTGTTCTTTTAAAGTCAAGGGTTTGGGGTTAATGTTTTATCTAGTTGGCGTTAGTCAAAGCTTTCCTCCATCAATTAATAATTTAGCTTTCAGCAAGCCGGCAATACTTAAGCTGTCTGTGATTTCATTATTCATCACCAGCCTAACGGCATCTTCCAACTTGAGTTTTCTTATTTTTAAATCTTCAGTTTCTTCAAACGATGTTTCTCCGTATGTTAAACCTCTGGCCACAAAAACAAACCCCTCCTCATCAGTAGCCGAGTTTGATGTGTGTATGCGCAAAATATTATCCCAACGCTGAGCGGAAATACCAGTTTCTTCTTTCAATTCCCTTTGGGCCGAAGACAATATATCATCCTCTAATGGCCCACCTCCCATGGGGATTTCCCATGAATACTCATCCAAAGTATATCGATATTGACCTACTAGCCAAGTGTTCATTTCTTTATCCAAAGGCACTATACCGAGAGCCTTATTTTTAAAATGCACTTTCCCATAAATCCCTTCATTTCCGGAAGGATTAAGCACTTGATGTTCTTCTACAGATATCCATGCATTATTGTATACTTCTTTACCAGAAATTTTTTTCCACGGGTTGTGAGGTTTTTCGTTTTTCATAGCTATAAAAAAATCCCGTCCCGATGAGCATCGGAACGGGATTTCAATTTTTTCAGTTAGAAATTATTAAACTTCCTCTTTATGCTCTTCTTCGTGTTCCTCTTCTTCTTCATGACCGTGTCCGGTTAATCCGTGAGGATAAGAATGAATGATTTTTTCGGTATATCCTAGCAACAGTGCAGAGAAGATGAATACCATGTGAATAACGATTTCAATGATGATTCCTTCAGAACCGGCTTTCTCAGCTGCTTCCCTGTAATTCACAAAAGTCTTCAATAACTGCACCCCAGAAATAGAAGCTAGTGAAGTTGCCAATTTGATCTTTAGCATACCTGCATCTAAACCTTCCAACCAGAGTGGCTTATCGTCATGCATATCTACATCTATCTTACTGGTAAATATGGAGTACCCACCGATAGTCACCATGACTACAAGGTTCATTACCATAGAGATATCTACCAAACTCAACAGCGTAAGCATTACTTTTGATTCAATATCACCGCCAATTACTTGATGATACATGTGCGCCAATTCCTGGAAAAATTTCCACATGTATAGAAATGCTCCGATTATCAGGCCACCATACATGGGAGCTTGTACCCATCTACTCCAAAAAATGAAACCTTCGAAGAAATTCTCAAATTTGTCAAAAAATCTTTTCATACCTGATTTATGCTAATGCGAGTTGGTTTTAATACCATTTAATAACAAGTGCTAAAATTAAAATTAATTTCCATACCGCACAGCGAATAAGTCACATTTTTTAACGCTATCGTATTAATTATGAGTTTTACCTATCTCTTATCATGTTAACCCCTATCAACCACATAGGTTTTGGCCACTAAGTCATGTAACCCTTTTCTGTCTCTTCTGAAATAGATCATGAAAAAACCGCCAAAAAATAGCAATAAAGACAGATATTTTGTAACAATTCTTAGCAATGACTGGCCAAAAGAAAGGCCATCTCCTTGCTCATTCACCACTTCAATATTGGAGTATTTTTTACCAAAAGTTGCACGCCATCCCGAACCCTCTAAAATCGCATGGTATAAACTAACTAGGACCAAAACCACCCCCCCAAAAGTTAGATCATCTTCAATCAGATAAGATAAAGGAGCCATTAGGATTAGAATGAATAAAAAGTCGATATTGAATGCAAATAGTCGCTGAGGAAAGGTGGCAAATTTAGTTTCTGAAGGTAAACTCATATGATTGAATTAGTTGATGATAGAGCAGGCTGTATCCTCTTGCGCCTTTGAACGGAAATTACATTTTATTAACTTGTCTAGACAAAACTAAAACACTAAACTATGAAAATACTAAAATCAGCGCTTTTGGTAGTCGTCGTTCTGATCGTACTACTACTTGGTATTGGGTTCGTCATTTCAAGCGAAGTTACACTCAAACGAAATACCGTCGTGAATGCTAGTCCATCTTCTATTTATGAAGAAATCTCAAGTATGAAGAGATTCAATAAATGGTCTCCATGGTATCGCATTGACCCTGAAGGTACCACCTACATCTTTAGTGGCCCCGATTCGGGCATAGGCAACAAAATGGAATGGGCCAGCGAACATCAAGACGTAGGCACAGGTTCTCAAGAGATTGTTGAGGCAGTAGAAGGACAAAAAATCAGATCCGAAATGTATTTTGGTGGATTTGATGAGCCTGGTTATGCAGATATAATTCTGGAAGAAACTGATGGTGGAACTAATGTGACATGGACTTTTGAAGGAGATATGGGAAGCAACCCAATATTTAAACTAATGGGATTAATGATGGAATCTATGCTTGGACCAACATATGAAGAAGGTCTAGCCAATCTTAAAGAAAGAGTAGAGTCAAAGCCACTATTTTCTGTAGAAATCAATGAAATCAATGTAGAGCCGATCAACTACCTCGCTATCAGAGAAACGTTTGACACTACAAAACCCGAAACTATTGGCCCACGGATGGGAGAAATTTACGGCCAGTTGTTAGGCTATATCAACACCAATGGTGTAATGGGAGCCGGTCAACCGATGTCTGTGTATGTAGACTATAGTGATACAGGCTGGACAGCAGATATAGCCATACCCGTGGCCGAGACTGGTGAAGTAAGCGATGAAAGTATTATGGCGGGTCAAACCGTATCAGGAAAAGTGGTGCAAGGCATCCACATGGGTGATTATCACAACCTAGATGATACGCACAAACAACTTCAAGCTTATATGCAATTCAACGAACTAGAGGCTAACGGAAATGGCTACGAAGTGTATGTCACAGACCCAACACAAGCCGATACCGCCCAATGGAGAACTGAGGTTTTCTACCCAATTAAATAATTAATTTTATGACAACCATTAAAGCCATCCCGATAAGGATCGAGATGGCTTTTTTGTTTCACTCCATTAAATCACAAATTACATGGCTGTAAGAGGAAATTTTTCAAGTAGACTAGGCTTCATAGCCGCAGCAGCAGGTTCCGCGGTTGGACTGGGTAATATATGGGGATTCCCGTATGAGGCCGGCGCAGGAGGTGGTGCCATATTCGTGTTGGTTTACCTTTTCTTCTGTTTTGCACTGTGTTTTCCTGTCATGCTCACCGAATTAGCCATTGGCAGAAAGTCGGGGCGAAATGCGGTAGGTGCTTTTGAAGCACTAGGCCACAAAAAATGGAACTTTATTGGAAAGTTGGGGGTGCTCAGTGGTGTCCTCATCCTTTCTTTTTACAATGTAATTGCTGGCTGGGCCTTTGGCTATACCTTCGAAATGGCAGCTGGAAACTTCGAGGTAACCGAACATTTTAGCGCATACACCACTGATGTCTTCGCGGTAGGGAGTTATGGCTTGTTATTTATGGTAGTCACCGCATTTATTGTTTCTAAGGGTGTATCTGGCGGCATTGAGAAAGCTGCTAAAATATTGATGCCCTCGCTCATTATCATGATGTTTTCGCTGATTGTTTATTCCTTATTCCTTCCAAATGCTATGGCTGGGATCAAATTTTTTCTACTTCCAGATTTCAGCAAACTGACACCTAATGTCGTATTTAACGCCATGGGACAAGCATTTTTCTCCTTATCCTTGGGCATGGGTACATTCATCACCTATGGCAGCTATATCAAAAAAGGCGATAACTTGATTGGGTCTGCTGCTTTAATCACCTTGACCGATGTAGGTATAGCCATCACTGCTGGTTTAATGATCTTTCCATTAATCGGTTTTATTAGTGGCGGGTCACTTTCAGGTGTAGGTCGCGGTCCCGAACTTATATTCGTTACCCTCCCGCATATCTTTGGAGAAATAGGACCTACAGCTGGTGCTATTGTGGGAATGGTATTCTTCCTTTTACTCTGTTTTGCGGCACTGACTTCTACCGTTTCATTGCTAGAAGTTCCAGTGTCTTATGTAATAGATGAATTTAAACTTTCAAGAAAAAAGGCCGCTTGGCTGATGTCCGGGATCATCTATCTCATAGGAATTCCCTCTCTGCTGGGCAACGGCTACTCATCCTATTTCACAGCGTTTATCACTTACATAGGAGCTGATCAACCAACCGATTTTCTCTCTTTTATCGTCAACATAGCCAATGATTCCTTTCTTCCACTAGGCGGGGCGCTGATGGTGTTTTTTGCCGTTCACATTTGGAAAAAGGAAAATCTGGAAGCTGAGATAGCGGTCGGCTTTGAAAATTATGAAAAATCCTGGGTTAGAAAGTACTTACGGTTTGTAATGCCCGTCTTGCTTCCAGGGGCACTGTTCATCATATTTAGTATGATCGTCCTGTCTACTTTCTTCGGATTTTAGATCAGTAACTCATTTCATCTACCGACTGTAGAAGCATTTTGATATCATCGGCCTTTTTGTATTCTCCCAATTTCTCAAAAGAAGAAATCAAATTTCTCAATGCACGTGCTACAATATCCACATGACTACACGGCTGGTAATAAATGTCATTCTTTTCCAGCTTCAGCTGATCAATATAATTATTGATATCATCGGTAGTAAAAATGATACCATTATTGAACACATTGATGTAGAACTGAGTGTCTTCTGTTTTATAGGTCACAATAAACAAGTTGGGTAAGTTCACCCCATAGATTGGCATCTTCAGTCGCTGAGCCAAGAGCATATAAACTACACAAAGACTCAGTGGATTACCACGCTTTGATTCCAGCACCACGTTGATCATTCCATTGGCAGGCGAATGAAAATTTTTGGCATTGGGTCTAAACTTCATCTTGTTGAAAAAGACGTCATTGAGCACTTTGATTTGCTCCATGGGGGACAACTCTTCTGAAAACTCGCGCCATGCATTGTGGTAGTACTGCTCGAATTTTCTGGTCAGAAATTTCAGGTTGAGATCTGGATATTGATAGTTGGCTACCAACATCATACCTTCTAGTAGATCTTCTGCTCCGCCTTCCTTCCAGGCAATCAACTTCTCGCTTAAAAGGTCATATTGAAGGTTGTGAATGATGTCCTCAATTTTTTCGCGAACGCTAGGAATCAAACTGTTATTCATCCATTCCTTTTCCAAAAATGGAATCACCTCTGTTCCCAAAGAAAGCAGCTTTTCTTCGACATGCACGAGAATTTCATGATCGTCATCTTCCAATAATGAGATCAAAGCCTTGAGTTCTTTTTCGTTTATTTTCTCCAATGTTGTTGATTCAGAAATCGAAATACCAAAATAACTAGTTGTTAAATTAATATACGAAAAAAGGCACTCAATTCATATCGACTTGAACAGAATAATTTGATTTAGGTCTGAATCACCCCCACATTGAATGGTTTTTCTATAGGTGCATGATTGGCTGCTTCTATACCTGCAGAAATGATCTTTCTCGTTTCCAACGGATCTATCACGCCATCGACCCAAAGCCTGGAGGCCGCATAATAAGGGCTCAATTCTTCATTGTACTTGTCAGTGATTTCTGCCAAAAATTTCTTTTGATCTTCTTCAGACACTTCTTGTCCTTTGGCTTTCATAGCAGAAACTTTGATTTGCAACAAAGTCTTAGAAGCTGAGGCACCGCTCATTACCGCCAGTTGAGAAGTAGGCCAGGCGTAAATCAATCTTGGATCATAGGCCTTTCCGCACATCGCATAGTTACCTGCTCCATAAGAGTTTCCAAGAATGAACGTGAATTTAGGCACCACCGAATTGGCCATGGCATTCACCATCTTGGCACCATCTTTAATAATCCCTCCATGTTCAGACTTGCTACCAACCATAAATCCACTCACATCATGCAAGAACACTAAAGGAATCTTTCGCTGATTGCAGTTCATGATAAAACGAGCTGACTTGTCTGCCGAATCGGAGTATATCACCCCTCCCATTTGCATTTCGCCTTTTTTGGTCTTTACCACCTTGCGCTGATTGGCCACAATTCCCACAGCCCAGCCATCGACACGTCCATATCCACAAATAATAGACTGACCATAATCCGCCTTGTATTCATCAAATTCAGAGTCATCTGTCATCCGCTTGATGATGTCACGCATCTCGTAGGGCTTCACGCGATCTACAGGAAGCAGACCATAGATTTCCTTTTCGTCTAGTTTAGGCTTCTTTGGCTCTTCGCGGTTGAATCCAGCTTTATCGAAGTCACCGATTTTATCAAAGATCTTTTTGATCGCCTCCAGGCAATCCTGATCCGAATCGTACTTATTGTCGGTTACCCCTGAGATTTCACAATGTGTAGTCGCACCTCCTAATGTTTCATTATCTATGGTTTCACCAATTGCGGCTTTTACCAAATAGCTTCCTGCCAAAAAGATCGAACCGGTCTTGTCTACTATCATGGCTTCGTCCGACATGATCGGCAAATAAGCACCACCTGCTACACAGCTACCCATAATAGCAGCTACCTGCACAATACCCATAGAGGACATTTTGGCGTTGTTTCTAAACTGTCTACCAAAATGTTCCTTGTCAGGGAAAATCTCATTTTGCATGGGTAGATACACCCCCGCACTATCTACCAGATAGATAATTGGCAATCGATTTTCCATAGCAATTTCCTGTGCACGAAGGTTTTTCTTGGCTGTGATGGGAAACCAGGCTCCCGCTTTTACGGTGGCATCGTTGGCCACTACCACACACTGCCTGCCTTGCACATGGCCTATCCCCATGACCACACCACCGGAGGGGCAGCCACCTTGCTCGGCATACATGCCATCGCCTACAAAAGCACCTACCTCAACAAAACCTTTCGGATCATCGATCAAATAATCGATACGCTCCCTCGCGGTCAACTTGCCCTTAGCATGCTGCGCTTCGATCTTCTTTTCTCCTCCTCCGAGTTTTACTTTTTTGAGCTTGTTTTTCAGCTGTGAAACCAGCTGCTTGTACTCGTCTTCGTTTTTGTTGAATTCTAGGTTCATGGGGTATGTTGTTTGTAACAAAAATAGAAAAACCAAACATTTAGTTCTTGTTTCCCAATACTTTTAAGACGCTGATTGTCAATTATTAAAAAAAATCTCTTTGGACATGATTCCGAAGAATTCCCTCCCAAAAAGCACTTCTTTCCAAATAATATTCTTGAGGCGAAATAGTCAACCAATCCAAACTATCGACTTCGGGCTTTAACCTCAAATAAGATTTTTGTGCAAATCCATAAAGCAGGACTATCATTTTTTCATAACGCCATTGATCTGACGCGTGAATCTGATATTTTTTATCCTGAGTAACAGTCAACTTAGACTTAAAATGCAATGCGCTAATCATAACAATATCCTTCCATTGGCCCTCATTTCTCCACAACATAGAAAGCACAGCCAATTCATCTGCCAGCAATTCTAGCGACTTTCGGTCTTCGTTCGACCCTAATCCATATTGATCCATCAGGGCATGAGCCATCTCATGCCAAAAAGTGAACATAACATTCTGATAGACGCGACGGACAAATGCCTTTTTGGAGCTAGCCCTTTCGGGATAATCGTAGATTTTCTGATAAAGAGATTCATAACAAATGACGATCGAGTTTTGATCCGGCAAATACCGGGAGTCTACTGCACCACACTCGGTGACCAAAATATTAATATCACTTTGCCATTGATACAAACCATTCAGGTAGGCGATAGATTCACCATAAATCAGGCGATGCTTTGACTTGAGTACTTTGTAGATCTCGAGATATTTAGATGAATTGGGCTTTACGTATTCAATAGAAACTTTAGCTGCCAACGAATTACCCATCAAGCCGAAACTTATCCATGCGAAAAGCACCCACTTTATCCTATTATTTACTATCAAATTGTACACCTTTGTATAAGAAAAATGCAATATATTTCGGATTCGTAGAACGAAAATACCAAAAGCCTAAATGTTTGAAGCCCAAACACAAACCAGAGTAAGATACTCTGAAACTGATCAGATGAAATATGTGTACTATGGCAACTATGCCATGTATTACGAAATTGGAAGAGTAGAAACACTTAGACAGCTGGGGTTTTCCTACAACGAAATGGAGAAAAGTGGAGTGATGATGCCAGTCATCAACATGCAAACCAACTATTTGCAGCCTGCGAAATATGACGAGTTGCTTACGATTAAAATCAAAATACCAACATTCCCTAAAGCTCGAATCCAATTTGAATACAAAATCTTCAATGAAGCTGAAGAATTGATCAATACTGGTGAAACCACGCTGGTATTCGTAAATATGGAAAGTAACAGACCATGCCGAATTCCTGATACACTAGCTAAGTTCTTGGAGCCCTATTTCGCATGAAAAGAAAAAACCTTCATAAGCACCTCCTCTATTACGAGTGGTATCTAAACCTGATCAAAAAACTCAAGTTGATCAAGCTGAACAAGCGGCAAACCAACTTGTACAATACACTGGACTTGTTTTTTGAAAACACAGGCAAACATGGCCTGATCAACAAAGCGAACGGTGTTGCCTTCAGTTTTACACTGGCTATCTTTCCTTCGATCATCTTTATCTTTACGCTGATCCCATACATTCATTCGATAATCCCTCATATCGATACGCAGAGCATCATGAACTTTCTAGCCACTGTGATGCCAAAAGCCATGTACGAAGCGGCGGATGGAACTATCCATGATATTGTGAGTAATAAACGTCAGGGGTTGCTCTCTTTTGGTGCACTCCTGGCTCTGATTCTAGCCACCAACGGCATGCACAGCCTCATGGCCACCTTCAATAGCATTTACAAGACCAATGAAAAAAGAGGTTTTTTTAGAACCAGAATTATTGCCACTGGCCTGACTCTGGTGCTTTCTTCTGTCCTGTTCTTTTCTATCATCCTGATGGTAATTGGAAAACTGGTGCTTAATTATCTATCGACCGAAGGGTTTATCACACAGGATTACATCATTTATCTACTGACTGCCCTAAAGTATGTGGTGATTGTCATCGCATTTTTTATTGCGATATCCACGATTTATTACTTTGCACCGGCCATTCACGACCGTTGGACTTTCTTTTCATCAGGAGCTGTGTTTTCTGCAGTGGCCTGTGTGGCTACTTCCTATGCCTTTTCCTTTTACATCAACAACTTTTCGAATTACAATAAATTCTATGGTTCGTTAGGGATGTTGATTGCATTAATGGTTTGGTTGTACTTGCTGTCATTAATTTTGCTCGTAGGATTTGAGTATAATGCCAGTGTAGACCGGGCGGTAGTATCGGATAAAATTGAGACGACGACATCAATTTTTGAAGAGTAAAAAATATTTTCCAGCTCAGCCTTGTCAAAAAAAATTATTATTCTACATTTGCACTCCCATTCAACGGAATGGAAATAATTACGACCTAGAGAAGTGCCCCAAAGGGATCCCTTCGGGAGCAGAGTGGTCGTCGCTTAGCGATCCCTTCGGGAAATGCACTGGTCTTGCCACGTAGTGATCCCTTCGGGAAAAACCAGCGTGCCGCAAGGTACTGGGGATTGTAAAAGGAAAGAAAAATGTTCTTTACCTATATTTTGAAAAGTGAGATTGACTGTAGTTATTATTACGGTCATACCAAAAATATTGAATCACGGCTTCAACGTCATAACAGCGGAAAAGTCAGATCAACAAAAGCCAAAAGACCTTGGATACTTCATTATCAAGAAGTGTTTGAAACAAAGTCTGAAGCTTATCGTCGCGAGATGTTTTTTAAATCAATCGACGGATACAATTTTCTCAAAAGTGAGAAAATTACATAACGACCTAGAGAAGTGGCAGAGTGGTCGAATGCACTGGTCTTGAAAACCAGCGTGCCGCAAGGTACCGGGGGTTCGAATCCCTCCTTCTCTGCAAAACAAAAGCCTCGTACATTGTACGGGGCTTTTTGCATTTATAGCCGACCGAAACTTAGTTTCGGGGAGGTGATAAATGAAAAAAGAGCCAGCGAGTGAAGCGAGCGTAGGCTTTTGGTTTGAGCCTCCCCCAATCGGGATCAGCGAAGCTAATCCAATAAATCATCAAGCAGAGTCGTCGGACCACCCGCAACCTGGCCCATCGCTAGATAATTTGGAATTATCCTGAACGCTCTGTCCCCTTCTCTACAAAAGCCTTACACAAAAGTGTGAGGCTTTTTTTATGTTCAAATTCAGCCAGTGTGTCGCAAGGTACCAGGGGCCGAGGGTCGGTCCCATCGAATCCCTCCTTCTCTGCAAAACAAAAGCCTCGTACATTGTACGAGGCTTTTTGCATTTATAGCCGACCGAAACTTAGTTTCGGGGAGGTGATAAATGCAAAAAGAGCCAGCGAGTGAAGCGAGCGTAGGCTTTTGGTTTGAGCCTCCCTCAACTAGGATCAGCGAAGCTAATCCAATAAATCATCAAGCAGAGTCGTCGGGCCTCCCGCAACCTGGTCCATCGCTAGATAATTTGGAATTATCCTAAACCCTATGTCCCTCCTTGCAGGATAACCGATAGTAAATTCTTTATCCATCGCCATTCTGAATGAAGTAGCATATACTTGTACTTATGATAGCAGTCAACATCGTAGGTGCAAGTGTGTTGTGTATTATGCTTTTGTTCGTCTTTACGAAGAAGGGTAAAAATACCAGCGACTATTGGTTGATCGCCGTCATTGGTCTACTGGCCTCTTACTTCCTGATCGATCTTTGGATTCAACATGGTCTGACACATACCAATCTGATCATCCGTAGTTTACTCGCTCCTTATCTTTTCGCCTCCTTTCTGACCTATGCCGCTTTGCTCCTGGATGAAGGTCACCGGCTGAGAAAAAAATGGTGGTGGTTTGGTTTGTACGCAGTAATCTGGACCGTAATTTTATTAACAGATTTTAGTGTGTCTGACTATACGCTTGCCGATCTTAAAGAAATTTATAACACGCCAACTACTGCCAATAAAATTCTTTTCATTATCCACGACGTCTTCAATGTTGGCGCACTCTTCTGGCTTTTATCGAAGACCAAGGATTACGACCAGACCCTCAAAAACAACTACTCAGACATCACACAAGTCAATCTTCAGTGGCTCAAAAACTTCATCTGGACTTATCTCATGCTCAAATTCACGGTCTTTTTAGCTTGGGGTGCCTTGGGTTTAGGCATAGCTACAAGTATTGCGGATATCCGTCCGGTTTTCAATATCTGGTTTGTAGTGCTCATGATTTATCTCAGCTATCATGGTATTCGACAATATGCAGTGGCTGAATTTTACGATTATGATCCAGCTAACAAGTCTGTCGTTTTGAAAGCAGATAAGCCTGGTCAAAAGTATCAATCTTCCACACTGAGCGATGATGACCTGAAAGAACTTCAAACTCAAATCAATCAGCTATTCGAAGAAGAGTTGCTCTATCTCAATGCAGAGTTGAAAGTACATGATCTAGCCAGGAAACTGGAAGTCACTACACACAAAATTTCACAGACATTGAACAGCCAAGCTGGACTTACTTTTTATGACTATGTAAATCAATACCGTGTCAATCATTTCAAAAAGCTGCTGATCGACCCTACCAAACAAAAATTCACTATTCTCGGATTAGGATTTGATAGTGGCTTCAATTCCAAGGCTTCTATGAATAGGATATTCAAACAACTGGCTGGCATCACGCCCAAAGAATATCAGTCTCAATCCTCCGCTTCAAGTGAAGAAACATCGCAAGGCTGATATAAAATCAAAAGCTTGTAACCAGTTATAAAGCTTATTACTCGACAATAGAAAAATAATGTCTCATATCATCGCATGAGTCGCTTGGGGTTCATGAGCCCTACATATTTGCTCTCAACTTATGAATCATGTGATCGCAAGATCCATTCATTTAACTCAAATAAAAACCAAAATTATTTCACTCATGAAACAACAATTTTCTATTAAACTACGACTTTGTTTTTTTCTACTCAGCCTAACTATAATTAGCTGTTCCGAAGATGCAGGTATAGCCATCGACAAAAGCCTACTCGAAGAAAAAGTTGAAGAAGCCACCTCTATCTTAACTGCTAGTCAAGAAGGTGACGCAGTAGGTCAGTTTCAGTCTGGCTCGAAAGATGAACTCAGCGCAGCTATCGACGAGGCCCAATTGGTCTTGCAAGATGAAGAAGCTATTCAGACCATCGTAAACAGTGCCTATCAAAGTTTAGATACAGCCATAGATCAATTTCGCCGAAAAGGAAATTTTGAGGTACTGACGAATTGGGAATTCATTCGAGATTTAACCGGTGATGAACTATATGACTTGGTGCAATCGGATGAGCCTGATATTTTTTCTATCATCGATGGTGCTACGCTTAAAGATGTCAAAATATACAAAATCGAGTATCAGACCAATCATGTGGACGGCACAAGTGTCGTAGCTTCTGGTGCTATACTATATGCCGACCACGACGCCAGTCATCCCCTGGCTTCTTTCCAACATGGTACCATCTTTACTCAGGATGATGCACCTTCCAAATTCAATACCGAAAGATTATCCGCAGTATTTGGTGCTGTGCTGGCAGGATCGGGCTATGCAGTAGCCATGCCTGATTATTTGGGTTTTGGATCTTCGAGTCAGGTGCCGCACCCTTACGAACATGGCAAAACACTCGGTTCGGCTTCCTTTGACATGCTCCGCGCAGCGAAAGAGTTTTATGCCGTCCACCAGCAGACGCTATCCAGCAAACTATTTATCACTGGCTATTCAGAAGGTGGCTATGCGACCATGGCGCTACATCAACACATCGAAGCCCACTCCGATTGGCAGGTGACTATGAGTGCCCCAGCTGCTGGTGCTTACAACAAATCCGCCTTTTTCAAAGAAATGATGAGTATGACCGCAGACTACGATTTCCCTGGCTCACCGATGTGGGTAGTGGATGCCTACGACTGGATCTACGATTTCAACAAGGATTGGGATGAATACCTCAACGAACCTTATGCCACCACCATGAAAGGTATTTCGAATCCATTCGACTTTATCTCTGCAGACTTGGCCAAGAGTCCAGAAAAACTTTACACAGAGAGCTACCGATCCTCTATTGCTGAAGGCACTGATGCCACGTACCTTGCAGCCATCGCAGCAAACGACTTCTTCGATTGGAGCCCAAAAGCACCAATCACCTTATATTATGGCACGAAAGACAGTTGGGTATTTCCACTGAATAGTACGTCAGCGTATGAAGCCATCATGGCGAATGGCGGAGAAATAGAAATTGTGGCTTATCAGGGAGAAGATCATTTCACTTCAAGCAATATTTATGTACGAGATGTCTTCGAACTATTCGAATCACTGAGATAAAACCAAAAAGAGAAAAACCAAAATATAAAGCAATGATTAGAGCATATAAAACAACAGATACTGATTCCATCGTCAATGTATGGTTTCAGGCCTCCTCACTGGCCCATCCTTTTTTGGAGTCGGACTTTATGGAGAATGAAAAAAAGAACGTCCGGAATATTTATTTGCCCAATACCGTCACCTGGGTAATATCAACCGGTGAAGAACTAGATGGGTTTATTAGTATGATTGGTAATGAGGTGGGTGCCATTTTTGTTCATCCGGACAAACATGGACTAGGGCTCGGCAAGCAACTCATGGATCATGTGAGTAATAGCCACCCAGAACTCGAAGTTGAGGTGTTCAAAGAAAACAGTATAGGCCGAGCCTTCTACGACCGCTACGGATTTGAAGCCATCTCTGAATCTGTGCATGAACCCACCAATCAAAAGCTCATCCGCATGAAATACAAAAAACAACAACCATGAAAAAGATGATCACTTATATCATAGGCGTCGTAGCGGCTTTCATAGTATCCATCGCGATATATAGCCGATCGCAACCGAAACATGTATCTGCTCAGATCTTTATCAACGCTCCTACCGATCAGGTTTGGGCGCTCTGGTCAAAGTTCGACAACGTGGCTGACTTTGTACCCATGGTGCACGAATCGCATACTGTGGGTGATATCACCGAAGGCCTGGGACAAGCCCGACGGTGCAACATCCAACCGGGCGTTTATGTAGAAGAGCGGATCACTGCCTGGGAACCGGGCAAAGCCTACGCCATGGAGGTTTATCAATCGGCCGGCGTGATGATCGACCAAATGCTGGTAGACTATCAGGTGAAACCTTCGGGTACGGGTACCCTAGCTTTAGTACACATGAGCTATCAGATGCAAGGCCTGGCTGAATTCTTACCTGTCTATGACCTAATGAAGAAACAGGCCATCGATCAACTAGTCGGCATCAAACACTTGTCGGAGACCGGAGAAAAGATCACAGCCGAACTACTGGAAATTCTCAAAAAGAAATACTTCTCCGACTACAGAATATTACCCTAAGGTCAAACAAAAGCGGTTTGGTATCAGTGCCAAACCGCTTTTCATTTAATACTGGCAAGAAAAATTTTATTCCACCAAATTAGGCACTCCTTTTCCTGTTTCTAGATACTGCTTTAGGCTAGTACAGATAAAATGAGTCCAGCCTGCATCGCATATTTCGTAGCAGTTCAGCTTTGGTGTAAGCCCTTGGTGTTCAAAATTCAATTCAATTGTGTCTTTGTCCAAATCCTTGAATAGGAACACGATTTCACTATCCAACCATTCTTCTTCAATGTCTTTGAGATTAGAAAAAATGGTGGTTGGCGTAGATACATTTCCAACGCACCTCATTGTATTGATCTAGAACGGTGGCTTCAAAACGCCATTCTGTTTCTTCTTCAAAAAAGATCGAAAATTGATCTCCTACTTTTGCTATGGTTGCGTTGCTATTGCCCCACCAGTTTCTGATGCCGCTCGTCACTGCATCATAAGCTTGTTCTTTGGTAGCTCGTATTTTTACAGCCTTATTGAAATTCATCTTATTTCTTGATTTACTGGTTCTACATCATTTCCAAGACCTCTCTGATCTCCAATTGCCAACTGGCATCTTCGAAACGAGGGTCCTTTTTCAAAGTCTCGATCAGTGCATCCTGATCGTTGGCTTGAAGTGTATAAAACCCGGCGATGTCCACTTGATCTACAGTCTCTGCGGCCAATGAAGTTTTATTTCCAGAAAGCAGCGTACCGAAGGGCTGCAAGGGTTGTGCATCCAGCAAGAGTCCCTTTTCTTTTAACTCACCCAGGTAAGCCCCTACTTTATGCATGTGCTTTTGCTGGGTTTCTTCAGGAAGACTAAAGATTGATTCACCCTGAGGGTAAATGAATACCATGAATTTTTTCATTTTTTACGTTTTTAAGTTTGTACTATTTATTCTTTAGACTTCAGAACAATCAAAAACGGTTGTGAAAAATGAAATTTTATAAATCTTTACACGCTTTATCTACATTGGGGTAGGTCTTGCCGTTGGCATGATCGGTTTGATTCAACAAGAAATCGTGGAGTTGAAAATTACTGCTTTGCAAAGGATCAATGCCTTTGATCAGGGCCGTTCTCATCTTGTAGAGCTTTGCGGCGTTGGCCTGTTCTTTTGCTTTTACTAGTTCCAGTGCTGCGATTTTTCTTTGGGTTTCGGCTTTTGAATTACCCGTATTGCTCATTTCAGAACATTTCCAGCAAGCACCGGTTTTATGAATCAAGGTGCAGTCTTCATCAAACACCTGCTTCATGGTTTTGCGTGAGGTGAAGAGCATGTGCTTGACGCTGCCCAAGGACTTGTCCAGCACCTCTGCAATTTCATTGACCTTAAAATCATAGATGTCTGCCATCATGATGGCAATGTGCCGCTCGAGCGGTAGGTATTTCATCACACAGGTAAAACAATAATCGATGTGGTTCTTGATTTCAAAGTCATCCTTAAAATACACCTCCATGACTTCTTGCTGCAGTTCCGGAGCATTTTTGATAGATTGGCTGCAGTTGTCTTGCGCATTTCGAGTCCATCTTTTTTGGGCTTTGAAATGGTCTTTGATCAGATTATTAGCGATGGCAAACAACCAGGTTTTGAAAGAAGACTTTTCTTGAAAGGAATGAATGTTTTTGTAGGCCTTGATAAAAATCTCCTGACTCAAATCTTCCACATCTTGTGTGTTGGTCACCAAGCGATAGATGAATGATTTCAGCTTAGGCTGGTTTTCCTTAAACAAACGATCAAACTCGGCGTCAGTGATTTTCATGATAACTTACTTTGACACTTGAAACGGAATCAAAACATACTGGTTCTCAATTAAGTATTTGAAGGCAATAAGAAATACCGGTAAAGGCGCATTTCAAATGCTAAACAAGGTTTCAGTCGCATTGGGAAATGCGACCAAGCGGGGCGGGTTATTATGAATTTTAGCCTTTGTTGAATGTAGTTATTATTATTCATTTTCTACCCAACTAAATCATCGAATGTTTGACCACCTTTCCATTCTTCACCAAGGTCAAGGGTATATTTTTGATTTGCTCCATTAAAATCAAAAAAAGAACCAAGGCTCTCATGAACAACCTTATCCTTTTCAACAAAAACTTTTACAAGTGCATATGGTTTCACATTATCACTTTTAGTGATTACAAATAGTTCTTTTTTGTTCTCTTTTACTTCTGACTTTTCAACAGTTGATACTCCATATTGATTCATTGAGAACACAGTTCCTATCAAGAGCCTTTCTTCATAATTTCTTAATGTTTCTTCTGTCAATGATGATGGGCAATTTGGAAATTCATTTGGAGTTTTCCAGTTTTTTTGAATCGCAATTGGAGTAAGTGATTCTGTTATCAGGTTTTTTTCAGTGTCATTGACAAGTTCATTTCTAATATTTGAAAATATCCACTCTCCTAATTGACCACCTTCTGGAATGTTACCTTCTCGTGACCACTTTATTAAATTCTTCCTAGTACTGTCTGATTCTTCTTTTGTCACTGTCCTCATCCAATCAAATTTTTGTTCAAGCTCTCCATTCAATGGTTTAGATGGATTTTCAAGAAAATTATCAATACTTCCATACTTGAAAATAACTCGTGAAAGAGTGATTGGATTGAGCAAAATGTTTTCCAATCTTGTTAACCATCTTAAGTTTTCTGGTCTATTGTTTTTTTTGTTAGTGTCAATATGGTCTACAATATGTTTTTCAGATGGTTGCTTTCCATGAAAAGCGGTAGCCACAATTCTATGCACAGTTTCTGAAGAAAAATTTAAATAACCTTTTTGAACATCGGGTTTTCCGAATGTCCATTTTTCATCCAATGGTCTTCTTCTTTTGTTTTCCTTTCTGCACCTAAGAATGGCTCCATTATCTCTAACGTGATATTCTTCACCTCGATAAATACAAGTCTTCTCAGTTTCAAATATTTCAAGTAATTCATTCAAATTTTATCCTCTCTTTAACAATTAGTCAGAACGCCTATGTATCAATCGTGGCGTGTGATTTAGATTACGTTTCAGCTACAAGATACCTAACCTCTGATTTAGTCCGAGACACGCGGTCTATTCTTTTTTTGATTCCACAGAGTTACGCTTTATACCAAAAATGGCTAGACGCTTTGTCGTAATACAAACGTATTTTCAAATGCTAAATAAGATTTCAGTCGCATTTGGAAATGCGACCGAGCGGGGACTCTGTTAGAAACTTTACTTCATGAGTTGTCAATTAAACTGTGCGTAATACAGCAATAGACTCTCCAAGGCTCCGGCAAAAACACTGATTAGAATTTCCTTTAATGACAGTTTTTTAGACTTAAATGAATTCGCATGAGAAATCCAGAAGGCTGCCAGGCCACTACCTATAAACATCAGCGTTGGATAGGTTCCTAAACTATTAGGAACAATGCCCAGCCAATCTAAGACAGTTATTTCTAACATCGTATACCCGAAAACCGCCAACGCGAAATTCAATTTCGGATTCTCCCTAATGAGATACACGCCCCCATAAAAAAGCATGATGCTTATGAAGTATGGGGCAAACTGCATGTAATATTTGAAGCTTAACCAGGCTTGGAGTTGAAAACTAAATTCAGTTCTGGTAATAAAAATACCAAGCGTGATCAGGGCTATCGCAGAGAATACTATTCCAATGATTTTTCTTACTTGCATCTTAGAATTTTAATAGAGTAATATACAAAATTTCAATGCGGTCAAGTGGCGAATGATAGTCATCAAAATGCATACTGTGCTTGATGCCGTTTTAGCTATTGTTCGTGATTGATGATTTTTTTTCTGAAGTTACGCTAAACAGTTCTTCTTTCTTATTTCTTCCTTTCAGTTCTATCTCTCCTTTAGAACCATATTGATATTCAGTTTGGGGTAATAATTCTTTGACTGCACCTGAGATCAGTAAGTCAGATTTTAGTTCATTGCAAAGACTTTGGATTCTAGCCGTTGTATTTAAGACATCCCCCGTAAATACGATTTCCTTTTTTAGGGCACCAATTTCTCCAATAGTGACTTCACCGAAATGAATCCCTGCTTTGAATCCAATTTCAAAACCAAATTCACGCAATAAATCTTCTTTTTGTTTATTGAGGTGATCTCGTATATCAAAGAAGCATTTGATGCAGTTGGCTTGGTTGATTCCTCTATCGGGTTTCCATGATATCACGATTTCATCTCCGATATACTGGTAGACTTCACCAAATGAATTGATGATCGGGTCTGACATGATATTGTAATAAGCGCCCAATAATTTGAAGTATTTGATGTGACCCAGCTTCTCGGCTATTGTTGTTGAAGATTTCATATCTAGAAACATGAAAATCCGCTTTTCAATTTTGGGTTGATGGTATTTCCCGGAAAAAAAATTTAAAAGCACCTGATGTCCTAAGCTTTCACTTATAGCTGAATATATCAAACTAACCATAAGTTTTACAGACAAATGAAATAAAGTAGTAAGGAAAGAGATGCTTATTACGAATCTACCCAATTTTTGCCAAGCATCAACTTCAAGTAAACTTATGCCTGTTTCGAGCGAAAATGCCACAGGAAATAAGAGGACTATAATGATAATGAATAAGGTAAGGTAGGTTAAGAATTTGTAAAAAAATTTGGCGCGCAGTGTTCGGTTTGAGAATCTCTTTTCTAAATAAACCACTTCTAAAACCCCTACAATAAGTCCTACCAGGACATTCGCCAGGCTAGCAAAAATCAGTACTGGGATGGTGAAGGAAATATCAGTATCTGGATTGAGGTTTTGGTTACGTGTTACATCATACACTGTAATATCAATGATCCACCCAATCAGTAACCAGATAATCGCGAAAGGAATAATCCTTGAAATGTTTCTTTTCGCTTTTGGAGTTAATTTCACGTTACGTTGAAAATGTTAGTTTAAATGTAAGGAATGATGATTTATAATCACTTACGTTCAACTAAAAAGAGTATGTGATTATATCGTTAGAAGCCCTGCCTGGCGCCAGTGGGGGTCATAGAATGCGCCAGTGGGCGTCCGTTTTTATTCAATTATATTTTCGATATCAGAATCTGTCAAGTTCTGAATATTCCTTGTGATTTTTTCTATATCCCAATTCCACCATTGAAGCTCTAAAAGTTTTGTAATTACCTCTTTTGAAAATCTCTTTTTAATTTCTTTTGCTGGATTTCCTCCAACAATCGAATAAGGCTCAACATCTTTAGTAACTGTCGAGTTTGTGGCAATAATTGCTCCGTCTCCAATAGTCACCCCAGCCATAATAGTTGCGTTATAGCCAATCCAAACATCGTTGCCAACATTAATATTTCCTTTTTTCGGATAGTTCTTTCCATCCATTGCATTTTCCCAACCGTTCCCAAAAATTGCAAAAGGATAAGTGGACAACGAGTCTGTCAAATGATTTGCTCCGTTCATGATGAATTTAACGTCAGAAGCAATCATGCAGAATTTCCCAATGATTAATTGGTCACCCACAAAATCAAAGAGGTATTTTACGTTTTTCTCAAAGTTTTCTACATTTTCAAAATCATCATAATAGGTATAGTCACCTACGATGATATTGGGGTTCTTCACCACATTTTTTAAGAAACAGAGCCTGTCATAGTTCTCAAGTGGAAATTTTATGTTTTTATCTGGTCCTGTCATTCAGCTATAGTCTATTTAATTGGAAATGGTCTTTAATTACACCACGCCAAGATATGGTATCGTGGCGCTTGATAGAATTTAAGTCTCGGCTACAAGATAGCCAAATCTCTGATTTGAGTCAGGACGTACTATCCATTCCTTTTATGAAAATTGAGTGGCGTGATATACCAAAAATGACTAAAAACGTTGTCGGGATACAAACGCATTTCAAATGCTAAACAAAGGTTTCAGTCGCATTGGGAAATGCGACCGAGCGAGTAGACCTCCTCCAATAATTACAATTTGCGTTTTTGTCTATTTGAAAAATATAAGATCACCAGAAGTGGTTGATTGTCCTAATTTAGTTAGGCCCCCAGTCTAAAACATTTTCATCGATTAAAATTGATAAACCAGACCCAGATTCACATCTATGGCATCATTTACTTTTTGGCTCGTGACAAGATCTCCGAAATCGACATATATCCCACCAACCATCAAGCTGACATTGAGTTTTTCTCGAATCACCCGCTCTATGCCCAGCCCATAACGCAAAAAATATTGTCCATCCTTCTGATGATGGGTAAACCCTGTATCTTCAGTGAAGGTGATGTCGAAGGAGCGATTTGTGGCTCTGCCATAGGTATACACCAATGTGTTTTTCTTCGTTCCAAGTACCACTCCAGCAGACAGACCATAGCCATGCTGAAAGCTATTTTCATATCTCACCTCCCACTGATAGCGGGGGTTGTAGGTCGTCATGTCTCCAGCTGCAAAACCAAATTGCAACTCAAAACCGATCATCATTCGATCATTGAAGAGTTGCTTTCTAAAGCCCGGATAAACCTCCAATACAAATGTGTTTTTCTGCGCCAATAGATCGAGGTCATCGATATGAGCTCCTCCGAAAATATTTTGAGAACCTATACTTACACCGAAGTACAGGCCATCAAAATATTTGTTATTGTCCTCTCCTTGAGCCTTGGCATTTCCTATAAGAGACAAAAGGATGAATGAGGTCAATATTGCTTTTTTCACGAACATCATTTGGCCGATCAGAAAGTCAAAGAATAGCCTACGCTTACATTGACAATGAATGGCGAGTTGGCAATACCAATATTCATGGCCTCATGCGTTTCTGCCTGGTTAGTGTTTCTGTTTTCGTACTCAAACGCATCCCCGTCCAGACTGGTACTCACGTTTGGCCAGTAGCGCAAGCTTGGCGCGATCATAATACCTCTAAGAAAATTGTCCTTGTTTTTGAATGGTAGCCAGGTGACATAGGCACCCAATCCCAAAGTGAAGGTATTGTATGCACCCACTTGATTGGCTTTGGTCTGTGCGTCTCCATCGTAGTAAATTTCGAATCTATGCCACTTCGGCTCTACACGTAGATTGAACCATTCAGTAAAACGATAGCCTACCCCAAATCCGGTAGAATAAGGCAGATGCACCGCCAAGCCCTGATCCGCTGGGTCCCCGGTGAGAAGATCATTGGAAAAGTCCAACGAAATTCCATGCGAATAGTCAAAGGCCAGTCTTTTGTAAAATACATTGCCTTCTACATTGAAACCACCTACCATCAGTTGGTTGACCCCAAAAAGCAGGTTGACACGGTTTGTCAGTTCTGTTTGACTAGACTGACCATACGCCATAGTACCTAGTATCATAGCGATGAATAAAGTTGCGATTGTTCTCATTTGTTTTGTGTTTTTTTAGCAAATGAGTTCAATCCAGGTGTCTCAAACGCCTCATACGTTAAGTTGAGACTACTTTGTTCTGAAAAGTTTCGTCTAGGCTATTGGGTCAAGCTTTCCCTTTTAATCTTTTACTTTCTGGCACTCTGGATATTTAGTTGTATATTACAACTAATAAACTGACGCGTAATCAAAAAAGAACAATACCATTCATCGTCCAGATTGATCAGTGTGGCTTCACGTCTTTTGGCCGCTCGATTAGAATCTTCGCTCAAACGGCCAAGCTTGAACATGACCGTAGAAGAGTGGCGCATCCTATTCTATCTATGGAATGAAGATGGCATCAATCAACAAGAACTGGCCAAACGAGCCAATAAAGAAAAGAGCACTATCACGAGACAAATAGAGGGATTGGTCAAAAAACAGCTCGTCATCAAGCAAAATAGCGGTACTGACAAAAGAGACAAGCTCCTCTTCCTCACAGAAAATGGAAAAAAGGTAGAAACGGAAGCGCTGAGCGCAGCAGCAGACATCACCCATGAGGCCGAACAAGGAATTGAAAAAGACGAGTTGCTGATATTCAAAAAAGTACTCCAGCAAATCATAACCAACGTGCAACCCTAATATGACTGACTTTTACACCTCTGACCAAATTGCACAACTGCTTCCTATGAAGGAATGCATCAAAGCAATGGAGGCATTGTTTTCACTAGACCCTACTGAGTTGATCAACCCCCTACGATCAAAGATGGTACTGCCAGAACAACCTGTTGGTATTTTAGGCATGATGCCCGCCTACATCAGGGCCTATCAACTTATGGGCATCAAAGTATTGAGTGTGTTTCCCGAAAACTACAAGAAAGGCCTGAGTTCGCATCAAGGAGTCTTACATCTGTTTGAAACTCAAACCGGAAAGATGCTAGCTAGCTTCGATGCAGATATGATCACGGCGATCAGAACTGCCGCGGTCAGTGCACTGATGACAAATCTACTTGCTACAAACAACGCCTCAAACTTATGTCTGCTGGGCAGTGGTAAACAAGCAGAGATGCACCTGGAAGCAATCAATGAAGTAAGAACGATTCAGAACTTGACCATCTGGAGTCAAGACAGTTCCAACGCCACAGCTTTCATATCGCGGTTTAGTTCGACATACGAGCATATCCGTTTTACCGCTTGTCGAACTGTGGAGGAAGCGACAGCAGAAGCAGATATCATTTGTACTGTTACAGCAGCACAGCAACCTATTTTGCAACATCAATCACTGAAAGAAAATGTGCACATCAATGCCGTGGGTGCCTGCACACCAGAGGCAAGAGAGTTGGCTTCCGAGGTGGTATTGCGTGCCGACGTATTTGTTGACAACTATCTCGCTGCCACACAAGAAGCGGGAGATTTGATCATTCCAGCTGGAGAAAAAGGACAAGCCTTGGAGACACTCATCCAGGCAGACATTCATGAGTTATTAAAAACACAGTCTTCAGCGTACGCTTCAAAGCTGACTGTTTTCAAATCAGTAGGTGTGGCCATCGAAGATTTAGCGGCGGCTTATCACTGCTATAAAAAAATGAACTAAATAAAGAGAACGATGATAGAAGCTTATTTAGATTTTGTGAAAAACTACCCCTTGCTGTCTAGTGCGGTACAGATCGGGATATTAGGTACTATGGGCGAACTACTGGCTGTTCGTATTCGCATGAAAAAGTGGTATTTCTTTGGGCCCGGGCCTATGAGACTATTATTGAAAGCGGTTATCTGGGCCTTTTTAGGCGTTACCTTCAAATATGCGTTCACAGGATTCTTTGCCTACATGGACGCCATTATTCTCAAAGGCTGGTGGTTCAATTTGGAGAAGGGGTCGTTCTTCTACGCGCTTTCGGTTTCTATTTTTGCCAACATCATCTATGGGCCTGTCTTTGTCACTTTTCACAGATTCACGGACAACAAAATAGAAGGCAAAGAGATGGATTGGGAGAGCCTACAAAAAGCCTGGTGGTCACTGGTCTGGTTTTGGATCCCTGCGATGACTACCGTGTTCATTCTTCCACCTCACTTGCGTATTGGTCTCTTGTCACTTTGGAATATTGTCCTGGGAGCTATGCTCGGTTACTTCGCCGTGAAAGCGCAAAAAAACTAGCAAACTATGCTTGTCTACTAATTAAACAATCAAATCCATTGATCATGAAAAATGTAATACTTCTTGTCCTCCTAACCGCTGCATTTAGCCTTTCTGTCCATGCTCAACCTACTCCGGAACTGGGCGACACCACAGCCAACTATGTGGTCTTAAAAAATGCTACCATTATTGATGCAGTGGCTGATACAGGGAAAAAGGGAAGCATTCTGATCAAAGAGGAAAGAATAGTCGCTATTGACTATTCGAATTCGCTGTCTATTCCGAAAGGTGCCATTAGCTATGACCTGGAAGACAAATATATCATCCCCGGTCTGATAGACGCTCATGTTCATATCACACATGGCACTTTAAAAGAAGCTCAAGAGCACCTTCAAACCGCACTGAAAAAAGGAGTAACTGGGGTCAGGGATATGGGTGGAGATGGCAGAATGCTTACCCTTTTACAGAAAAACATGAAGATTGGAGAGGACATTGGACCAGATGTCTTCTTTTCTACCATCATCGCAGGGCCGCATTTTTTTGAGAATGATCCAAGACCACAAGAAGTTGCGAAAGGAGCTATTGCAGGGGAAGTGCCGTGGCTACGAGCCATTACGGATGAATCTGATTTAAGACAAATTGTGGCGGAAGCTAAAGGCATAGGAGCTACTGCCATCAAGGTATATTTAAACGTAGACAAAGACTTATTCAAAAAGGTGTCCGATGAAGCCAAAAGACAAGGGCTAAAAGTTTGGTCGCATGGCGTGGTGCCGCCCACCAAAGCATTGGACATTACCAACGGCGGCTCTGAAGTGATGTCTCATGCCGGACACTTGGTTCAATACGAATTTGCCAAAGGAGACATCAGAGGCAGACATTCCTTCGACAGTAAAGATGAAGCTATGGCCTACAGAAAAAAATTGAGTGATAAAAATTGGGACAAAAACACCAAAGAAGTAAAGCAATTGTTCACGGCCATGAAAAACAACAATAGCATCCTGGATGCTACCTTGTTTGTATACACTTTTGGCTTAGATCCGAAAACCAACGTCGAAGTAGATTCCACCATATATCACCTGGCCATGAAGGCAGTAAGAACAGCTTATGAGTACCAGGTGAAAATAGGGGCTGGATCAGATCATATGATCTCTGAAGATGGCACCATCAATATTCATAAAGAACTAGAACTGCTGACTACAGCGGGACTATCTAATATCGACGCGATCAGAGCAGCCACTATCGTGAATGCAGAAGAATTGGGAGAAGAAAAAAACATTGGCACCGTCGAAAAAGGGAAACTGGCCAACCTGGTGATCCTGAATAGCGATCCCTTGCAGGACATCCGACATACTACAGACATCAAATACGTATTCAAAAGAGGTAAGCTAATAGAGTAAACAGCTCAGAAGACTTTTTAGTATTTCTCCTCCAATAATGCTTTAGCTTCCTGCTCTGTACCGAGAAAAATAGCAATTGGTCTGGTAGCTGGGTTATTATTCAATATGATTTTAATGATCATGGTCAGTGGGACAGACAAGAACATACCGATAGTGCCAAGTACAAACCCCCAAAAAATCAAAGCGAAAAATATGACGAAAGTTGATAGGCCTAAACCCTTTCCCATCACCTTGGGTTCTACTACATTTCCTACCACTACATTGACCACCAAAAAAATGATCATAGTCCATACAGCTCCTCCTACACCGAGTTGAACCAGGGAAAACAACAAGGCCGGCAAAGCGGCAAGAATCGAACCAATATTTGGAATGTAATTCAATAAGAAAGCCAACAATGCCCAGAGAATAGCATAGTCTACACCTACAATCAAAAGAGCCACATATATCAGCAATCCGGTAAGTAAACTGGTCAAGGTTTTGATACTTAAATAGTGACGAATGCTTCCCACCATTTTTCCGATATACCCTTGTGTACTTTCTTTATCTAGTACAACTGCTGAAATTTTGATCACCACACCATCTGCTTCCAGTAGTAGAAAAAGGACAAGAAAAAAGATCGTGAATGCATTGCCCATAAACCCTCCCAATTGCCCTAAAAAGGTCGCTGTTAGTCCCATTATTTTTCCTGGATCTAACTGCTTGGAGAGCATCCCAGAGTCTAGGCTAAATCCTCTCGCATTCAACATTTCAAACAAAGAATTTCTTATTTGCCGCAAGTTGTTGGCATATAACGGAGCATCATTGGAAAACGAAGACAACGATTTACCAATCAAGCCTCCAAAAAACAAGAATAAAGTGGTGATAAAAAGTAACACAAGCGCTATGGCTGCTCCTTTTGGAACTTTTTTTGACTGCAGCCAACGAATGGGCTGAATGCAAATAATGCCAATAAACAAGGCCAGCAGCAATTGAGTGATTAAAGTTTGGGCATACATCACCCCAGCTATTATGATGATAAAGGAAGCTGTGGTAAGCGCTGGGTTGGTATAGTTTTTATTTGCAGTCATAGGCTGAAGATAGTTTAATTCTGAATTGAATAAAAAGATCTTTGCATTGGAATATCTTTTCATCTGATTCAACCTGCTATTCATCAGGAGCAATGAGAAACTTTTGACACTCTTCGTATCTTACAAGATACAATAACGCTAGACATAACATCAAAGTGATTGGATGGCACCGCCAATTCATGTAAATTTAAAATTATGGCTCAATTCACTTTAAACATAAACAACAGTACCCATCAAGTAGACGTAGCACCGGACACTCCGCTGCTCTGGGTACTGAGGGATCATATAGATCTTGTAGGTACGAAATTCGGTTGCGGTATAGGGCAATGTGGGGCTTGCACAGTCCATCTAAACGGTGTGGCTACCAGGTCTTGTTTGCTACCAATTTCCAGTATCGGAGACAAAACCATTACCACCATCGAAGGACTTTCTGAAAACGGAGATCATCCTGTTCAGAAGGCTTGGATCGAACATGATGTAGCGCAATGCGGCTATTGTCAATCAGGACAAATCATGAATGCTGCCTCACTTTTGGACCGAACACCGAACCCTACGGATGAGGATATCGCTCAAGCAATGAATGGCAACATTTGCAGATGCGGTACCTACACCCGGATCAAAGCAGCCATCCAGACGGCCTCCAAGCAGGTTTAATCCTTCCCTTTTCTTCAGTTCCACATTCAAACCTTCATTACGATGACCCTGATCAAAACAAAATATAACAGACGATCTTTTCTAAAAGTATCTTCCGCGGCCAGCGGTGGTTTAGTACTTGGATTCAGCTGGTTGGCATCCTGTACCCCAACCTCCAACCAACTGAAAGACCTGCCCGAGGAATGGTTTGACATCAATGCCTTCCTAAAAATTGGTGATAATGGCATTGTTACGATCATGTCTCCTAATCCGGAAATAGGACAAAATGTAAAGACATCCATGCCCATGATCGTGGCTGAAGAATTGGATGTAGATTGGAATGATGTGGTAGTAGAGCAAGCCGGTTATGACAATCAAAAATATAAGAGACAGTTGGCCGGAGGCAGCCAATCCATCCGACAAGGCTGGCAGAGTCTGAGAATGGCAGGGGCCACTGCCAGGCGAATGCTTTTGGAAGCTGCGAGCAAAAAATGGAATGTGCCAGTTAGTGAATTGAAAACCGAAAACGGCATCATCAGTGATGGCTCGGGGCAAACCATTAGCTATGGTGCCATTGCTTCTTCGGCTGCCAACTTAACTGTACCTGAAGAAGTGGAGCTCAAAGACCCAAAGAGTTTTAAAATCATAGGTCAGCCCACCAAAAACGTGGACGGCCCAAAGCTGGTCAAGGGAGAGCCCCTCTTTGGACTGGACTATAAAAAAGAAGGCATGTTGATCGCTATGATGATTCATCCTCCAGCCTTTGGTATGAAACTAAAATCTATTGATGAAAACGAAGCACGATCTATGCCCGGCATCAAAGACATCTTTGCCATCAACTCGCTTCCAGAAGGTGTGGAGAAACAATGGTCTGATGTGAATGCCTTTCCGGAACTGGCCGTTGTAGTGGGAAATACTACCTGGGAAGTTTTGGCTGCAAAAAAGACGCTAAAAGTAGAATGGGAAAAAGTTTCTGAAGGCGAAAACACAGCCGATCACATTCAACAACTCTCGGATCTGGTGGATCAAGTAGAGAAAGGTGAAGATAAAAGAATTGATGGTAATCCAGATCAGGCTTTCAAAAATGCCAAGCAAGTGATAAGTCAAAAGTACGGGGCACCATTTCTTGCCCATAATACTATGGAGCCCATGAACTTCTTTGCTCATGTAACCAGTGAGAGAGCAGAACTGGTGGGACCTATTCAAACACCTGAATATTTACACAAGACTTTAGCAAGCGTATTAGGCATGACTGAAGACAAAATCTCGATCATGATGACGCGAATGGGTGGTGGATTTGGCAGAAGACTTTACGGAAACTTCGCTGTAGAAGCAGCTGTGATTTCACAAAAAGTGAATGCACCTGTAAAACTGATCTATACCAGAGAAGATGATATGACTCAGGGTACCTATCGCCCTGCCTATCAGGTCAAATATGAAGCTGCGCTGGATCAAGACAACCAGCTCACAGGATTTAAAGTACGAGGTGCCGGCGTAGAAGGAAGCCCGGTCTTTGACAATCGTTTTCCCGCCGGTGCAGTGGAAAATTATCAGGCCGAAGATCAGATTCTCAATTCAAATATATCCGTAGGAGCCTGGCGTGCTCCCATGTCAAATTTCATTGCCTTTGCCGAACAATCATTTTTGGATGAAGTAGCGGAAAAGGCTGGTAAAGACCCTATCGATTTTAGGTTAGAATTATTCGACAGAGCCATAAGCAACCCCGTAGGAGAAAATAACGACTATGACCCCAAGCGTTATGCTGGTGTATTGAAACTGGTCCGAGAAAAATCTAATTGGGGTCAGGATACTCCTGGCCTATACCGTGGTGTATCTTCCTACTACTGTCACAACTCCTATGTCGCACAAGTCGTCGATATCAAGATGGAAGGCAATCTGCCTAAAATACAAAAGGTTTGGTGTGCCATCGACTGCGGTATTGTTGTCAATCCTGAAGGTGCGAGAAACCAGGTGGAAGGCGGCATCATCGATGGTATCGGCCATGCCATGTACAGCCAAATGACTTTTACAGATGGTCGACCGGATCAGAGCAATTTCAATAAATACAAACTTATGCGGCATCAGGAAGCACCTCAGAAGATAGAAATTTTCTTTGTGCAAAATGGTATTGACCCCACGGGATTGGGTGAACCATCGCTACCTCCGATTGCAGCGGCATTGGCCAACGCTATTTATGCAGCAACTGGTAAACGTGTGCGACAACAGCCATTTATTGAAAATTTGGGTTAGTTCTAAAGATGATCTGTAATTATTGATTCAAATAATTATTACCTTTTCATCTAAGACTAGTAAAAGCTAACACTTGCAAATCCAGGAATCAGAGTTGGTTCGTCTATTGATTGCAAAAGACGAAAAGGGGTTTGAGTATTTGTATACCAATTACTCAGCGGCTCTGTATGGTGTCGTTTCAAGGATTGTGATCGATCAAGACATTGCAGACGAAGTACTCCAGGATGCCTTTCTAAAGATTTACCAAAAGATCAATTCCTTTGATCCGGCAAAAGGAAAACTATTCACCTGGATGCTCAATCTCTCTCGAAATCTCGCCATTGATAAGTTACGCTCGAAAGAAATGAGTCAGCGTCGCAAATCCGATCAGGTGGGTGATGCCGTATATAAACTGGATCGCGAAATTACACCTTCTCAAGAAGATCGCATTGGGGTTAGAGAGTTGTTGGGTCAGCTGGATGAAAATCAGAGACAGGTGATGGACTTAGTTTATTTTGGAGGATTCACTCAAGCCGAAGCAGCTGAAGAATTGAACCTCCCACTTGGTACAGTAAAAACCAGGGTGCGTTCGGCTTTGATTTATTTTAGGAAAACATTAGACGTCAGATGAATATCGAGGAATACATATCATCCGGTATTTTAGAGCTCTACGCACTTGGAGAACTCTCTGATTCTGAAAGATCAGCGGTCGAACAAATGTGTATGGCGAATGAAGAAGTCAGCGTAGAGCTGGCTAATATTGAATCTACTATGGGCGCGCTGGCTCAGTATTTGGCGACAGCGCCTCGCCCAGCGTTGAAAGATCAAATCAAATCACAATTAGATTTGAAAAAACCTGCTGCGAATGAAATTCAATTGCCTGTCGAAAAAACTGAAAAACCTCTTAGTCTAGCCATAGCAGCATCTATCACTATCGCTATTCTAACTTCAGGTCTGGCCTTCTACTTCTATGCTCAATGGCAATCTGCGGAAGATCAGTTGGCTGTGATGATTGCACAAAATCAGGAAGTGGCTGACAACTATCAATTTGTCAATCAAAGGTTAAAAAGTCTGGAATCAGAAGTCGAGATTTTAGGCAATCCGAACTTTGCCAAAGTAGCTATGAATGGCACCGAAAATTCACCAGAATCTTTAGCTACGGTATTCTGGGATAGCCAATCACAGGATGTCTACTTGAAAATTCAAAACCTTAAAAACCTGAGTCAAGATCAGCAATATCAACTTTGGGCCATAGTAGACGGCGTACCAGTAGATATAGGCGTATTCGACAATGGATCTGATTTGCTGAAAATGAAATCAGTGGCTTCTGCCGCCGCATTTGCTGTTACCATCGAGCCTCGAGGAGGTAGTAAAGATCCAAGTCTAGAGACTATGCAAGTAGTAGGCACTACCGAAGTTTAACTAAATATTGAACCGCACAAAGGCGAATAAAAACTTATCTCATTCATGTTCAAAACCGTTTTACTTTCCAGCATTTCGTTGATCCTGTCATTTCAATCTATCGCTCAACATGACTTTGATGACTTGTATAAATCAAATACTTCCTTCAAAGATTATATAGAATCGCACATGGATGAATATGATCTATTCAATAGTGATTCTCTTATTGACTTGAAAATCAAATCAGATTTCAAGGTATTGAATAGAAAAAAAGATACCTCCAAATATCAGAAAGCAATACTTGAATATAACTTTAATGATACCGTAACCATTCACAGGAAAATTGGCATTAAAGCCCGAGGAAATTTCAGAAGGGAAAATTGTTTTTACCCACCACTCAAATTAAACTTCCCAAAAAAGAAAGTGAAATTGGAAATGCTCAAACGTTTTGACAAAATGAAAATGGTGGGCAATTGTAAATCCGGAAGTATCTATGAACAGTATTTACTCTCTGAATATTATGTGTATAAAATGCTCAACGTGCTTACGGATTCTAGCTTTCGCGTCCGATTGATTCGAGTAAATTATTACAATACAGGTAAAAAAAGAGGTAATGCAGAATCTCAGCGATACGCTTTCCTAATAGAGCCTACAAAAGCCATGGCCGACCGGATCGGCCGTCACATCGATGATACTTCTACATTCCATTATGGTCAATACCCACCTGAAAACAGGCATATGATCACCATATTCGGTTACATGATCGGCAATACTGACTTTTCTATTTTGGCTCGTCACAACATGAAAACCACCATGCCAAACGAAAAATCCAATTACATTCTTCCGCTGGCGATTCCTTATGATTTTGACTATAGTGGGATAGTTGATCCACCATATGCAATTCCAGCGGATGTACTACCGATCGATGATATAACCCAACGCCTTTTTCGTGGGCCGTGTGAACCGTTTGAGGTATATCTCCCCACACTGGCTAAATTCCAATCCAAGAAAACTCAACTATACAACTTGATCAATGAATCGACGCTACTCGATAAAAAATCAAAGTATCGGATGATTAGCTATCTCGATTCATTTTATGAAATTATTGATGACGAAAGTCGTGTGAAAGCAGCGTTTGGAGTGAACTGCAAATAACCTTCTGGGTTGATTCTCAATAGAGGTTTATTTGATTTTAATGCCAACCATATCCTTTATTCGCCCTGTGACTAACCATCCTCCGAAACTTTCAGATACCGCCAGCAATAAGGTATTCTTTCCTTTTTTCAAATCGAGATAGACGCCATCAAACAACCCAATAGTCCCTAAATACCTATAGTCTCTGGACCGCCAAAAATTTGTGCCTTTGTAGATCGGCCTACCATTAAGAATGGTTACCACTCTATCACTGTATCCGAATTCGAAGTACTTCAATTGATCTTTGTCTGACTGAATGGTGACTCTCGCAAATACCGTTTCGCCGGGCTCCCCATTATACAAATTTTGAACTCTAGATATATTCGCTGCCGTACCTTCCTCCACTTTCACGAATCTCCCCCATTTTCTAGCTTCAATTACTGAGGACAGTTCAGCAGGGTCTTCCAATAGTTTTTCTTCAAACATATCAGAGATCTCCCATTGAGGTACTAAGCCTTCAATCGGCTCCCTCTTGATCGGATTGAAATTCTTGATCTCACTGACATTTGGATCCACTTTTACGTTGGCAATATGCAACCCGGTGACTCGTCCTCCCCTTAAAATAATACTCCCTGGCTCCACTGGCATAGTCAGTTCCCAAGACAAATTGGGTTCTTCTGCATAGTCGAGATACACTTGTGCTTGCTTTCCATTGACCACCAGTTTGACATGGGTCCAACCCTCATAATTATAGTCATAAGCAAAAGAATAACGCTCCCCAAACATCAACTGCCAAGGCGTAAGATTGTTGACCAATGGAGCTGCTTGATTGGCGTCTTCCAGACCTGACAAATGAAGTCTAAGAAAGAACTGCTCACCATTCCCACCATCAGTCATTCTAAAATAGACTCCTGGATAGCACCTTTCTTCTTTCAGGAAGATATCATATTCGATTGTGCCATTTAAAAAGTGAACATTCTTCAGGTTCATAGCGCCGATCAGGTAGACCGATTCCTTGCCTTTGAATTCTTCGATCACATATCCTCGGCCTTGAAAATCCCAATTATTTGTATCAATAGGAATGATCTCTTGGCCATAGAGTGAAGTCCATGGGAGCGTAGTAATGAGTAGTAAAAAGATTGTTTTTTTCATTGCTTTTTATTTTGGTTACTACAAACTAGAACCAAAATGGCAAAGTCAATGAGTCAACGCTGTTCAATTTGGTTCAATCCTATTCAGCGGTATTTCCTTTTCGCAATTGGATAGCAAATGCAGCCAAAGACATCAAGGCAGCCACGAGCCAGGCGTATTGAATGTATTGTTTCCCTGCCAGTGTATAGTCCCAAGAAATAGATCCAGCCACCACCACATTCATTAATAGTATCAACAGATTGATGATATGACGTCTATGACTTTTTCTTGTCCCTATGAGTATAGCGAAGTTACAAGCACCTGCTACGATCTGAATGGCTCCAAAAAACACCTTACCCTCTCCTAACAATCCTGCTCCTCCCAGGAAAAACAAAATTCCATTAACAATAAATACGATAGTTGAAAGTTTGTGCTTATTCATAGACTTAAAATGTTAAAGTAAAGTGCTCCATTCGAGCCATGGTAATTTAATCATTAACTAGTCTATTTCCTTTCCAAAATGCCCTTATAATGAGACCGATATCGATAGGCTAAAAACAGATTGGCCAGCATCACAAACCATGCGATAGCCAAACCCTCTGGAGCCATAAAAGTATGCACGCCTAGAATATTGACTGAAATCGGAAAAATAACCACTGTGGCCAATGGTACGAAGCGCCCCGTAAGGAAGGCCAGCCCACAAATCAGCTCCAATGTTTTCACCAATGGCATGAGGTATCCGGCAGCTAATATCCCTTCATTAAACACTTTCATATTGCCTGTCAATTCTGGTTCTGGCACCAGGTCGAGAAAATAAGTACCTGAAGCAAACACGAACAACAGGCCAAAAAGTATTCGAATGATAATAGTCGCAATCTTCATGATTAATAAGGTTTGTAATTAATTTTTATTGTTTTTATAAAACTGAACAATCAAATTGGCCAGCTCTTCGCCTTTTTCTTCCTGAATAAAGTGACTGGCATGCAAAATTTGATGTTCCTGGTTCTTGGTTCCGGGAATCAGTTTCTGGAATATTTTTTCAGCGCCCTTCATGATTCGGTCTTCATCACCGAAAATGGTAAGAAATGGTTTCTTCCATTGCATCAGTTTTTCCCAGGCCTGTTGGTTTTTTATTGCTTCCGGTTCATCCTCTTTTATCGGCACCAACGTTGGGAAAATTCTAGCTCCCGCCTTAAACTCTTCTGAAGGAAAAGGAGCATTATAAGCTGCAATTACTTCCTCAGAAAGGGGCTGGACTGTGCCCATGTCGAGTACCTTTCCAATATCAAACTCCGGCGAATGCTGTGAAAACTCCCGCCACTGAATGAAACTATCTGGCATTGGTAGGTTTCCAGTAGGTAGCGCTGTATTCGATGCCACCACCCGTGAGAACCGCTCTCCAATTTCTGTAATTAATCGCAAGCCTGTTAAACCACCCCAATCCTGACAAAAAAGCGTAATCTCATTCAAGTCCAATTTCTCAATAAATACAGTAAGCCAGTCTAGATGATTTTGATAACTATACGATTCTTTATCTACCCATTTATCGGATTTTCCAAAACCAATTAAGTCTGGTGCAATTGCTCTGAAATTGTTTTCAACCAATCCAGGAATCATTTTTCTATAGAGATAAGACCAGCTGGGTTCGCCATGCAGCATCAATACCACCGGGCCGTCTTTTGGCCCTTCGTCCAAATAGTGCATCTGAAGACCTTTTTCTACTTCTAAATAATTAGCTTCAAATGGATAACCAACAAGATTAGCAAATCGGTCTTCTGGTGTTCTTACTATTTTATTCATACGGAATGTAATGGAAATGTCTTAAGTAATTTACAACTTTCAGACCCTAAGCACAAAACCAATAAAACCTAACTATCCATGTCTGTTTGATCTCTTCCACTCGAATGTGACCAACGCAAAAATCACAATCAGTTCGGCAACGAAATAGGATACTCCAAGGGCAGTAAGCGCATCATAATGACTGTTGACTAAAATGATAGTATATATGCAATAGCAAAAATTGGCCAGAGCAATTGCTCTTAGAAATGGTCGCCAATTATCTGGTTTTCGCCAGAAGCAAAGGAATGAGTACATAGCAAAAACACAGGCCGCAATAGCTAATTTGTGAAGGACTGGCGAAGGCATGCCAATCATCGATTCTAATGTCGTCAGCACAAGGCCCAACATAGCGGCGGATACTACAGCCCCACAAGCATCCAGTAAAAATACGTTCTTAGGGTTCAGGTCCAGGTTAAGTTTCATGGTTTAGTTCTTTTCAAAAATGATGTATTCAAATATACATCACTCTGAAAAACAAGCTAGCGTCTGCGACCCGAATAGGTCATCGCTTCTCCTTTGCCAAACCCATAGCTAAAACCTACCGTGATGAACCGACCACGTAGTGAATGATCATACAGATTGAATTCAGGTTGGTTGACGAAGCTCTCTCTAATCCTCGAAGCAAAAACATCTCGCACACTCATATTGATCACACCTTTACCATCCAGTATCTTCTTTCTGGCACCTAAGTTCAAAAATGCCATTTGAGACACATGGCCCTGCACTGTCTCGTAGGAGCCTCGGTAATTGCCCACTACTTCTATATCTAAATCGTGTGGGAGTTTCAATTTAGCCGTCCACTTAGTGGTCCATTGGTCCGTGGTAAAGTCAAAAATTTGTCCTTCCAATTCGCCATTCCTCACGAAATAGTTGTAATTGAAATCTCCATTGAAAGTCAACCATTTGAATGGTTCATACTGAGCGTTTATCTCTAACCCTGTGGCATTGTTCGTTCCTATGTTTTCCGGTCGGGTAACATTCACATTGTCTTTAAAATAGGATATGCGTTCAATTACTCCTGTAGTATATCTGTGATAGACAGCGGTACTCAACGATATTACATCTTGGTTGTACACCGCACCTATTTCATACGAATCTGTATATTCTGGCAATAAATCAGGGTTGCCTTGTCTTATATTGTAGTTATTACGAATGTTGAAAAATGGATTCAAGTCCCACAGCCTCGGGCGATAAATTCTTCTAGAGTAACCGCCCTGTACGGAAATGTTTTCTTTCACTTTGTACGAGGCATGCACCGTTGGGAAAAAATTGGTGTAATTCTGATGGTTCTTTTCACCTGTATTCTCCAATAGTGTATTCAATTCTGTATTCTCAACACGTAGACCAAGCTTCAAGCCCCAGTTCTTTCTTTCATAGGCCATCGTACCATAGACCCCTAATACATCTTGATTGTATTCGAAATTATTGGTTTGAGTGGTGTCTATGACATAAACTCCATTTTCCAAAATTCGTACGGCATAATCATTCCCGACATCGTTGAGTAAATATTGTCCTCCTGTTTCTAAGGAAAACCCATCTGAGAATGGTTTAGTGTAGTCCAACTTAAAAGTGTATTTACCCTCATCAAAATCAGTTTCTGTTTGTTGGATTGAATTTTGATTTTCACTACCTGAAGTAGTTTGGTCTAAAAAGTCGGATGACTGAGACTTACCAAAAAAGCTACCAGTAGCTGAAACCAATAGATCATGATCTTTATGGTCATCAAAATCCCGCTTATACTGCAAGTCAAATTGATACTTAGGATTGGTGGCATCTGTATCCTCTGACCTGTTCCATTGAGACACCACGTTTCCGGTGCTATCTACCTTTGAAAAATCTGTACTTGAAGGTTGATCTTCCAACTCCAGCGCATAGTTACCAGACAAAGTGATTACATTTCGGTCATTGATGTGGTAATCCGTACCTAATATGATATTGTAAAACTTCTCATTTCTATATTCTTCTCCTTCGGAGTAAATAGTAGTCCCTTTCACTAAGTCTTGATTGTAAGCTGTTTTATCTCGAGGCAACTCTCTATAACCCACACCAAACTGGGAAAACAAATTAAATTTTTGTGTTCTATGATTCAAGCTGAAACCAAGGCTATGGTTGTGCGGCACACCAGCGTTGAGAGATATAGAACCATTGGTTCCTTTTTTCTCTTCTTTTTTCAATACAATGTTTATGATACCAGAAGTACCCTCCGCTTCATATTTAGCCGACGGATTCGTAATGACCTCGACGCTTTCGATCATATCGGCAGTGATAGAACCTAAAGCATTGCCATCGTTACTGGCTGTAAGAATGGAAGGTTTGCCGTCAATGAGTATTTGTACACCAGCACTGCCACGCAAACTTACCTGCCCTTCAATATTCACATTCACTGAAGGAACATTGGTCAAAACATCCAATGCACTGGCTCCTGCAACGCTCAGGTCAGACCCGACATTAAACACTCTTTTGTCAATCCTAAATTCAGTTTGAGACTTTTCGCCCTTAACTACAATTTCCTCCAGCTGTTTACTATCGCTTTTAATAGCCACAGCGCCCAAATCCACTCGATTGTTGGTGATCTGAAAATCGCTAATTACTCTTTTTTCAAAACCAATAAAACTAATCTCAATTTCGAAATTCTTCTCAGTAGTATTCACCGCAAAGGCTCCCTCCAAGGAAGTAGTTGCACCAGTAATGGGTTTCTTGGTTTCAGGATTAATGATAGCCACCGTTGCAAATTCAACTGGTGCATTACTACCCTGTTCTACTACCTTACCTACAATTTGTATTCGCGTTTGCGCTTGAATCGTCAATGAAGTTAATGCCAGCAGCGCGATGAATAATGTTCGTATCATTAATTGAATCCTATAATTTGATGATACAAAACAGCTTCAAATTACCGAGAATGTACTATTCAATTCTTTGAACGACAGGACTTTTGGTATGAACGACAGATGCTATTAGTCAATTAGAGCTCGTATAGCTAGATGTCATAATCCGCCTTAAGTTTTTCTCTTACCTCTTTGAGTGAGGAGTGATGAGTTTTTTCTGTCACAGTAAATTTTCCGCTTTTGATTTCTCCTATTACTTCCATCACACATACCACTTCGTCATCCAATACAAAAGCAAAATTCTTTCCCGTGTAAATTTTGGACATGATAGCCAATTTTTTCTTGCCTTCCTCAGACATGAGGACAGAAAATTTTCTAATTCCAAGCAATTCGTTTTCTTCTATCGGGCCTACATCTACGAACTCCTCTACTCCGATGAGCGGGTTGTCTAAAACACAAACGGTCGTCTTGGTATTGGCTAATTTCAACTTGCTGTAATAACATCGCTCCTCTTCCACTTCCAAATAGAGACCGTCAGCGTTTTTTTGAGCAATAGTTGCTAAAGGTACATTAAATAAAAGCAGTAGACTAAGGTAAAATTTCATGATGTCATTGAAGAAATAAATCGTCTTAAACAGATTGGTTGTAGGCTTCCAGAATCCAACTTTTCAGTTCATCATCAATGTCCGAATCTTCTGAAATCATTACTCTGTGTGTACACATAGTACCAAAAGGTCCTGAATCACCTAGCCTTTCATTCGTCGGCTTATCTTTTAATTTAAAACCCAGATCTATCCTAGTCTTCGTGGCTGGTTTTATCAAAACAAATTGTCGTTTTCTGATAATACTCACACTACCCTTTTTGGGAGTTATAGTCACATCGCTGCCCAGTGTTTTAATGAATTTGATCAGTGCATCATACATGGGCACTAGATTTTCTTTGCCCTTGTATTGTACTTCCACTAAATCCTCAGCAGATTGATTGTCTTCTTTAGAAAGTGTAACAATAGTATTGGCAAACCCATGAGTAACACCATGCTCAGTTTTTAAGTACTTTACCGCCTCTCCATGCTTAGCAAAGTTTTTTTCTTTAAGTAGTTTTTTCCATGCTTCTAATGACTTGCCTGTCTTATCGGGCATATTGTCAATCATGGTTTTGAGCGCCTTATCCATCGATTTAGAAAATTGATTCTGTTTACTAAAATAATAGATTCAGAATAACTAATCGAGAAAATTGTTTTTGGCATCAGACCAAATTACGTTCACGACAATGCGCTTTAGAATTTAATCTTGACAAATGCTCTTAGAGAAAAAGGAGTACCTGGGGTGAAGTGGATTTCTTCTACAGATGCAGGTTCGTTTTGCAATCGTGATTCCGTGGCAAACTGAGTTTCGTTCCATTCTGTATTAAATAGGTTTTCTATGTTTACTCCAAAAGTGTAGTTTTTCATCTGGTAACCCATATTCATATCCACTACCAGGTACCCTGTGGCAACTATAGAATTATCTTCATTGGCCGGTCGATCAGCCATGTATCTATACCGTATTCCTCCATAAATACCTTGAGACCTAGCTACACCTAACCCACCTGAAGCTGTGAGGCTCGGTGCAAGTGGTATATAATTTTGTCCTTCTGCCTCCTCCACGCTGCGTGCATGCGTATAATTCAAATCTTGGTTGAAAAACAACCATGGTGTCAATTGATACCTGTAACTCAAATCCACACCATAACGTTTGGTTTCCCCTCCTCGCTCCACAATACCTGCATCTCCAACATACACCAGTTCTTCCTCCAAATCAAGTGACCAAAAAGCTACATTCAGAAAAGACTTCGTCGTAGGCTTCAAAATAAACCCTACATCGTAACCAAACGCTCTCGGCAAAATAAGGTCAGTCAGACCAGTGGTAATCGCCCTGGCATCGTTAGAATGAAATCCAAATCCACTCTTGAAATATAGCTGTAACTTGTTTGAATGATTGTATAGCACATTCATTTTTGGGCTAGCTATACCTTGAGAATCAAAATGTTGTATGCCAGTCAGACCATCGTCGTAGTTAAACTTAAAATAATCATAGCGAAGCATCGGGCTCAACAACCACTTGCCTAACTCAATATCCCATTGTACAAAGGCAGATATATTGGTCTCGTTGATGTTTCCGAATTGAAGCTGATCTAAGGTAGTGATTCTATTGGCTGTATGCGACAACTCCACATCTTTCACTACATCATTTCTTAGGCTACCTCCAATTTTTAATAAATTTTCGTATGACCCCATGTCAAAACTTTTGTTCCATTCGCTAGTGGCCATTAGGATTTGACGACTTTCTTTTTGCCTGATTTGATCTCCGTTGACTGGATCTTCCAAGAAGAAAGTGAAATTCGAATACAGCTCAAAATCATATACTCCATAGTACAGTTGGTTAGAAATAAAGGAGCGATCATCTATAGTTTTGACAAAATCCAATTTTACATTGGAGCGACTTGTGTTTCCACCTTCGGTATCATCTATGGCTCCAAATCTTGTGATCTGCCCTGAATCAACTGCTCTCTGAGGAATTTGACCTGAAGCCGTCCAACTACTGGTAAAGTGAGAAAACTGAATACCGATGCGGTCATCACCAATAAGAGCGTTGTACTTCCCCATTACATTGAATCGATTAAAATTCTGGGAACTCTCGAATGGTCCATCCGACAAACTGTATTCTGTAGCCAAATAGGCAGAATGTTTTTTCTCATCCAAAAGATTAAACAACCCAACGGTTCTGAAGGAATTGAATTGCCCCCCTTCCACTTGAATAGAACTAGCATCCAGACTGGATTTTGTACGAATATTGGCATATCCTGCTGTGGTGAAATTGCCTTTGCTTGCATCGTAGGGACCTTTACCCCAATGGATGTCCTGAATCAACTCCGGAATAAGAAAGTGTAGGTCAGAATATCCTTGTCCATGGGCATGAGAAACCATATTCACCGGCATACCATCCACAGACATATTGAAATCCGTCCCATGATCAATGTCAAAACCACGCAAGAATATCTGCTCAGCCTTACCTCCTCCGGCATGCTGTCCAATCATCAGTCCTGGAACGGATCGGAGGATTTGTTGAGAAGAAGTAACAGGTGCTGTGTTGAGGTCAATTTTGGTCAATGCTTGAATGGCATTCAAATCCGGTGTTACAGTAAGTTCACTCAGCTCTACTACTTGTTCAGTCAGCTCGATTTCAAACTTCGCATCAATATCTGACACTATCAATTGCAGTGTTTTAAACCCTACATAACTCACAGCAAGCGTATCTCCTACCTTGACAGATTCCAAATGAAACCTACCCAGTTCATCTGTATGGGCATGAGTTCCATCCGTTATATTGGAAATATAAGTTCCGGGTAATGGATAGTTTTGCTGATCGGTGACTACTCCTCCCATTTTTTGCCCAAAGGCCCAAAAATTCATACACACTAATACAAGTAGACAAATTGATCTCATGATCACTTTTATAATTTTATTTAAATTCCTTTTCAATCATTCAAACGGTAAGTGTCTATATATACCCTACCATATTTTCGAACTTCTTGCAAATTTATAGTCATCGAATCCTACCTCTCGCTATATTTACTCCAAAAAATATCTAACTATGGCTACAATTACTCTCAAAGGCAATCCAATCAATACCATCGGTAATTTGCCTTCAAACGGTTCTCAAGCACCAGACTTTGATCTGATCAAAAACGACCTTTCACATGTTTCATTGGCCGACTACAAAGGCTCAAAAGTAATTTTGAACATATTTCCCAGCATAGACACAGGGATTTGTGCCGCTTCTGTTCGAACATTTAATGAAAAAGCTGCGGGATTAGCCAATACAAAAATTCTATGCGTTTCTAGAGACCTGCCTTTCGCGCAAGCAAGATTTTGTGGAGCTGAAGGGATTGACAGTGTAGAAACAGTTTCGGATTTTGCCACAGGTCAATTTGGAAAAGACTATCAGGTGTCAATTGCTGATGGCCCAATGGCTCATTTACATTCGAGAGCAATCGTCATCCTGGATGAAAATCATCAAGTCATATATTCTGAGCAAGTACCTGAAATTGTTCAAGACCCCGATTTCGAAAAGGCATTGGCTGCATTATCATAAAAAGCAGCCATTAAAAGCCTTGGGCCAGCCATTGAGCTAAATAATTGATTCTTTTGAGTTGTGTAGATTATTTTACTCAGCTCATAAAGAAGCAATAAATGACAACAAAAGAAAACTTATACAATGGCCGCATCGTCTCCATTGATGCCTTTAGAGGGATTACCATTCTGGTGATGATTTTTGTGAATGAGCTGGCGGGTGTGTCCAATGTGCCTCAGTGGATGAAGCACATGCCGGCGGATGCAGATGCCATGACCTTCGTAGACCTGGTCTTTCCTGCCTTTCTATTTATAGTAGGTATGTCTGTGCCTTTTGCATTCAATGCTCGACTCTCCAAGGGCGACCAACCAATTGTGATTTGGAAGCATACGCTTAAGCGTTCGCTTGCTCTCATTGTTATGGGTCTGTTTATGGTAAATGCCGAATACGGCTACAATGAAGCTCAAATGCTCATATCTCCTGCACTTTGGGCATTTTTTGCTTACACACTTCCTATTCCAGTATGGAATAAATACAGCAAGGAATTTCCGACTCTATGGAAAAGTATACTTCAGTACGGCGGAATCCTGGGTTTTGTAGTCCTTTATTTTCTCTATATCCAAGACAATGGCCAGGTGGGTATGACTCAAAAATGGTGGGGTATTTTGGGCTTGATTGGTTGGGCCTATCTGTTTACTGTAGTATTCTACTGGTTCACTAATGGCAACTTAAAAGCGATGATCGCCTTTTTTATTGTCAGCATACTTGCCAACTGCCTCATACAGACCGATGGTCTGGCCATCAACGAATTGGGAGGGTTCAAATTCATAGGTGGTCACCTGATCCACGCCACTCTCGTTAGTGCAGGCGTCATTATTTCACTTCTTTTTTTTGACGGAAAAAAAGAAAGGAGCATCAACTGGGAAGTTATTGGATTTGGCTTGTTATTCTTTTTGGCTGGTTATTTACTTAGACCTTATTTCGAGGTATCGAAAATCAGAGGCACACCTTCGTGGACCTTATATTCGGCTGGGTTATGCACCTTTATTTATTATGGTTTTTATTGGCTGATGGAGACCAAAAAGAAAACCGAATGGAGTGATTTCTTTATGCCTGCCGCTGCCAACCCTCTATTGATCTATATCCTACCCGGCATTATCATCTATTTCAACCGTACAGTGGGACTCAGTATAATTCCTGATTATTTCAATAGTGGAATCCCAGGTATTCTCTATTGTACTGGATTCTCTATTCTGATGCTTTATCTGATGAAAGTATTTAACAAATTCAACATCCGCTTACATTTATAGTTTCATTTCATAAAGGAGTGATAAGAATTAATTGTTAGAAATAACAATGTAATAACATACAACCTACTTGGTTATATGTAACTTACTCAGAACAAATGGGAGTCTAAGCCCATTTATCATGCTTTTTAATGCCGCTGCCTTCGGGCAGGGGCATTTGTTTATCATATGAGAACATTATTATATAGTTGGAAATACTCCTTTAACTATCTCCACTATTCGGAGCAGATCATTTTCTGTTAAGCTGCTCCCAGAAGGCAAGCATAATCCTTTTTCGAACAATCGTTTCGACAAACCATCCCCATAATAAGGGTAGGATTCAAACACAGGTTGCAAGTGCATGGGCTTCCAAAATGGTCTGGCTTCTATATTTTGATCAGCTAACTTCTTTATGACCTGGTCAGCAGTAACTCCACCTGATTGATCTGGATCGATCAGCAGGGCCGTCAACCAATGATTAGAGAAATATTCTGCAGAGGGTTCAGTCAAGAATTGAACACCAGGCAAGGAATCTAATTGCATTTTATAAAATTGATTCACCGCTCTTCGCATTGATATACGCTGATCAATTACCTCCATTTGTCCCCTTCCAATACCTGCCAATACATTACTCAATCGATAGTTATAACCAATCTGGCTATGTTGATAGTGATGAGCTTCATCTCTGGCTTGTGTCGCCAGATGAATGGCTTGATCTATCCACTTCTTATTATTCGACACTAGCGCACCACCCCCTGAAGTAGTGATTATTTTATTTCCATTGAAAGAATAGACTCCTAAATCTCCAAAAGTACCAAGCATTTTACCATTGTATTTGCTACCAAAAGCTTCTGAAGCATCTTCGATAAGCGGAATATCAAACTTATTTGCAACTTCCTTTATTTTTTCGATTTTACCGGGCATACCATAGATATGAACAAATAGAATAGCCTTGGGCTTTTTGCCCTCATTTACTCTTTTTGAAATGGTTTCTTGAAGGAAGTCAGGAGACATATTCCAACTACCCGGTTCACTTTCGACCAATATCGGAGTAGCCTGCTGATAGATGATAGGATTGATAGTAGCTGCAAATGTAAAAGTTGAAGCTATGACTTCGTCCCCCTTTTCAATTCCCAAAAGAAGCAGGGCCAAATGAATAGCTGCCGTCCCTGAAGACAACGCAGCACAATATTTACTATCAGTATACTGACAAATCTCCCTTTCAAATTCATTTATGTTGGGCCCAACAGGTGCAATCCAATTGGAATCGAAAGCATCGTCGATGTATTTCCTCTCATCACCACTCATGTGCGGGGGTGACAGATATATTTTTTTGTTCATCTATTGAGTGGTTCCCTTAAACTTTTCCATTGTAATAAAACTGTCTGACGAGACACCTTCTCTCAAGACTACTTTTTTCACAGTCAACAACAGTATTCTTATATCTAACCAAAAACCGATATGATCCACGTACCACAAATCCAACTTAAATCGCTCTTCCCATTTGATAGTGTTTCGTCCATTCACCTGCGCCCAACCAGTTATGCCCGGCAACACCTCATGGCGTTTTTTCTGCTCTTCATTATACAGCGGTAGATATTCTGCTAATAAAGGCCTAGGGCCAACCAGACTCATTTCTCCTTTTATCACATTGAGCAACTGCGGAATTTCATCCAAAGATAGTTTTCTCAGCCAATGACCCAACCGTGTTATTCTCTGATCATCTGACCGTAATTCTCCATTTGCATCTTTGGTGTCATTCATTGTACGAAATTTAATCAATCGGAACATACTTCCATCTTTTCCAGGTCTGGCCTGAATAAAGAATGGAGATGAAAAATGCTCTGTCAATAACAATCCGATAATAAATAGACCAATAGGGAGCAATAAGACACACAAGATCATAGAAAAGACCTTGTCAAATAATGGTTTGATATAATAGCAATACAAATTCAATCCTTTCCCTAATTGAAGGGTGTAATTATTACTTACGAATTTAGCTACAATTGCCTTATTCATAAGCCCTTCAATCTAATTCAAAGGCATGAAAAGGGTTAGAGGACATCAATAATGATTGCAGCTAATTATCTTTCTTCCCCCAATCCACTACTGGCGATCGATAGAATTCTATTCCTGCTGACTCGAAACGAGGCGCATGGGCTGCCAACCTGCTTCGATATTCCTCCCAATTTCTAAGAGACTGCGGTGACCAACCTATCTCGGCATAGCCGGGTAGTCGCGGAAAAACCAAATATTCAATATCCTTCATATTTTCTACGGTCTCGGTCCATAGTGGAGCTTCTACGCCGTAGATCAGTTCTGCTGGTACGGTAGCATTTACAGTATCCGGATCCCAGTTGTAAGCCCGATCCACTTCAATCAGGGCAGCCCAGTCATAGCCAATTCTACTGGTGCTATCGTATTTCATATCCATATAAGCCAGCTTCGCTGGCGAAAGAATAATTCTGTTACCATTTTCCGCAGCTTTGGAGGCATTGCCTGCACTATTCCACTGTTGCACGACAGTTTCCTTTTCTATTTCGCCCTGAGCGATTTCATCCCAACCCATCATGGTTTTGCCATGTTTAGACACGATTTGCTGCACCCGGGAAATGAAATAGATATAATCCTCCTTCTCCGTGGCGTGACTCTCGTCCCCACCGATATGAATATACGGACCAGGCGTGATAGCCTCCAGCTCCTGAATGACAGCATCTACAAACTCATAGGTAGCTTCGCTATCTGTACATAAGGTGCTAAAACCAACTTCGGTACCCGTATATAGCTCTCCGACCTGACCATCGCAGTTCAGCTCTGCATAGGAAGCCAATGCGGCCTGAGTATGACCTGGCAAATCGATTTCGGGAACAATGGTGATGAATCTATCCGCTGCGTATTGCACAATATCCTCATATTGCTTCTGAGTGTAGAAACCACCTGCTCCACCACCTACTTCGGTAGATCCTCCGATGGTTGTGAGTTCAGGTTTAGATTTTATTTCAATCCGCCACCCCTGATCATCTGTAAGATGCAGGTGCAAGACATTAATTTTATAAGCCGCCAGAAAATCGATGTATCGCTTCACATCCTCCACACCAAAAAAATGCCTGGATACATCCAGCATCGAACCTCTGTGTCCATATCGGGGATAATCACGTATCGTACCCGTGGCCAACTCAACCAATTCTTCTGCATTAACTGGAATGAGCTGAAGCAAAGTCTGCAGTCCGTGAAATACGCCATGAGGATGATTGGCCGATATGACGACACCATACTCTGTAATCTCCATTAGATAACCTTCCTCTCCTAGTTCTTCGTCATTAGCACCTAGCGCTAGTTCGATATCAGCCTTTTGATCCATGGCCATCTTCATTCCTGATTGTACTTCTATGAAATAGTCTGCCACACCTTGTAGGGAAGGATCTGAAATTTGAAGGGTAGCCTCCCTGTCTAACAGATAGCGCCCACCAGTACCAGAAATCTCTACTGGGTGAGGAATTAGGTTATGATCGGCAAGGTTAGTGGGTCGTTTGGTTTCGCAACTGGCTAATAATATGATCGCTAAAGCCAAAACAAAGGCATAGGAATACTTCGATTCTAAATTCATAAATTCGATTCGTTTTAATTGTAAGAAAATTAGAACTAGAAGTTTTGGAGTGGAAATGAAATCGAAATACACTTTTGTATTTCGATTTTCAGACTTTAAATATCGCTCATTTAGACGAAAAAAATGAGCGATATCATTTTTTCTAGCAGTGACTCCCCATGATTTCTTATTAACTTTAAGATTCACTCTACCGATCTACAATGACCGCGGGATACTCCTCCACACGTTTGGCCAAGAAGCTTGGCATCAAATCGGCTTTTAAAGTTCATCTTGTCAACGAACCTGAGCACTACCACCGCCTCTTCTCCGACTGGCCAGAGCTGGTGGAGCAAGTAAAGACACCCGAGACGGAGTCACTGGATTTTATTCATGTGTTTTGTAGAGAAGAGAAAGACCTACATGAAGCCGCCAAACAAATACCACTACTCAAGAAAAACGGCTCTATGTGGATCAGCTGGGTAAAGCTCTCTTCTAAACTCCCCTCTTGCTTCAAAGAAAACCACATCCGGGACTTTATGCTAGACGCCGGACTAGTAGACGTAAAAGTAGCCGCCATAGACGCCGACTGGAGCGGGCTCAAGTTTATGTATCGGCTAAAGGATCGCTAGGTGATTTTGGATTCCTTTCAGCAATCAGCTATTATTGTTAAGCAGCTCTTCTGAGAAAAATCAAAGTTTAATATGTATAAAATAAACTCCCCTGAAAATCTGGGTAGTTGAAAGGTAAATAACAAACACTATGTGGTTGTATATACCTGATTTTTAGAAATAAAACATATAGTGGATAATACACATTATGTTAGCCACATGTTATCCATCATAACTAATCAAACAATGTCAGATAAAGAAAAGGAAAATAAAAAACCGAAAATTGAAATTACTTCAGATCTGAAGGAGGTAAGAAGTCAAATCAACGAAAAAATAGTGTCAAAATCAGACCCAAAATCAAAGAAATAGGGAGAAACGTTAAGACTTGAAGAACTTTTGAATTCCTTTTTGTCCTTGTTGCATTATTCGCTTTGTTAAGATCAATTCTATCTTGATAATTATTTATTTGATTCAGAATTAGCAAAACATACTGTTCTTCTGATGTATAATCGTTATCGATGAATTGATTGTCTGATATGATTCTTGGAGTTTCGCCTGCGATACGTATCTCATACGGCTTCAAATTTTTGACTAACATGGTTACGCAATAACCTAGAATAATAATGGCAAATACAGATGAGTTCACAAACACATCATTTGACCAAGCAGAAATACTTTTACTAACAACATATCCCAAAATTAAAGTGGCGAAAGTGAGAGAAATCCCAAGAAGTCTGTCTGTTCTTAAAGAAATCAGTTCTGCTGTTTTTGTTTGCTCTTTTAAGACTAATTCAGATTGTTTCAAATACAGATCTGCAACCTCCTTAGAGACTTTATCCCAATTTTCAATATTATTCTTCCAATTTGACATAATTTCAAATCTACTCAATTTAAGTATTCATTATGATGCCCTTACTTTGAGACATGCAAAAATGCTCAACTCATGAACCGACAAACTATATTAAGAATTTTCGCAGCTTGCGATATACTAACTTTCTTAAGTACGACATCACTTTTAACTAATCTGCTAACCAATAATTTTTCCGGTTTTCTTCCTTTAACAATTGTAACAGGCGCATTACTGATATCATTACCTTTCAGTGCTTATTTTACTTTCCTTCAAACAAGAACGGGATTTATCATTTACTTCTTTCAATTTCTACCTCGCCTAGCATTTGTAGTATTAACTTTTGGCTTTCTAACATATGTAAACACGTTTTTAGGCTTAGACATTGACCAAGAATTAACGTACTTAGCTATGATACTTGAGCTTGTAAGATTGATCTACAGCATACGAAATTATAAAGCATAAAAGATGGATAACATTCTGTATCAATTCATGGCGAGACAGCAGTAATACAAAGGTCTCTGCATTCAGGAAGCCTCGCCATATCTCGGATTAGCTCTATGGAATCAAAAAAGGGATAGCTCAAATAAGAGATTTGGCTATCTTGTAGCCGAAACTTAAACTATATCAAATGCCACGATTGATAGTGTGGCGTTTCTATGGTAAAAACAAGCTGTAGGGCCTTTTTTTAATCCAATTTCTCAATATAAGGTGTTCCTCTTTTGACAACAGCCACGACTCTTTGAAGCAATTTGTTTCTTACCGCATTAAGTGCACTCATTTTACTTTTCCCTTCTTCTGTTTTTCTTAAATAATACTTTCGAAGCTCCTGATGACATTTCACAGCATTCATGGCACACATATGAAGGGTATGTTTAAGCTGCCCGTTGGCAAAACTTGATGTGCCAGGGGCTGAATATACACTAGTCCCACTTCGATACTCGAAGGGCGCAACTCCACAGTAACAGGCCAGTTTCCTACTGTTCAAGAGCCGAGTGAACCCATCGGTATACACGATCAGAGCAATAGCCAAGACCTTGCCTACACTTTTTACTGAGGTGATGAGTTGATACAAGGCTCTTAGGTTTTTATCGATAGTAACCAGCTCTTCCATTTTTGATTCGACCTTCTCCAATGACTTCTTCATTCCAGCGATCGCCTCTCGGCTCACACGTTCTATTTCCTTGCCCGCCTTTTGGTCTACTCTCATCAACTCATTGATGGCTACTGTTTGACTCTGAAGGCTCTTCATTAAGCGTACACGAGTCCTCATCAAGTCTTTGAGTCGGTTTAAAGTAGGATGAGACAGTTTGATAAGTTTGGCCTCTCGTTGATGGTCGAAGGCGAAATGGGCGATGCGTTCAGCATCAATTTTGTCTGTTTTGCCTCTCACAAGCCCCATACTCCTTTTGATATGTAAGGAGGATTCAAGCCAAACTTTACAACCACGTTTGAGCAAATATTTGACGATGTTTCGGGTGTAGATGCCCGTGTGTTCCATGCAGAAAAGAATGTCCTCTCCACAATCATTACCTTGTTGTTTAAGCCATCTTTTCATCTTTTGGAAACCATCAGAATCATTGCTGAATAATGCTGAGCTGATCTTCATCGTTGAGCTACAGATCACCGCCACATCGATACTCATTTTGCTGATATCAACCCCCACGATATGAGGGTAGAAGATTTGTTTAGGGTAGTATTTTCCATAATTTCAATGATAAGTTCGAAACCTTGATGTTAGGGCATCCCGACAAGTCGGAATCCCTGAATATCTATCTAAACATTTAACATGAAAGAGCAGGCCCCGAATCGCCCGATAAGTCTCGAAACCTGGTTAGCGCGGGACGCGCAGTCGTAGTTCTGGCCACCTCTTTTTGCTATTAAAATTAAGACCTTTATCTCTTTGAATAATTATAGATAGGAAAGCTAAAGGTTACCATGAATTGCCGAATATCGAACGAACTGCTAGATTTTTCGTAATTTTGTAATATGAGTAGAGAAGAAGTCAGAACTGCAATCAATGATCTTTTAAGTAACACGCCTGAACAAGGCTTACTTGAAGTATTGGCATATCTTAAATCTTTACAAGGCAAAGCTGAGCAGGACATAGCAACAGCAAATAACCTTAGAACAATTCTTCAGGAAGATTCTGAACTTCTTAAGCGTTTAGCTCAGTGATATCGCTTGAAAAAGCACTTGAAATTCATTCTATATTAATCGAGCAATTTGGTGGAGGTAATGGTTTACGTGACTCTGAACTACTTGAGTCAGCATTAGGAAAGCCATATCAATCTTTCGATAACCAGGAACTTTACCAAACTCCAATAGAAAAAGCAGCAGCAATTATGGAGAGTATTGTTAAAAATCATCCTTTTGTCGATGGAAACAAACGAACTGGTTACGTTCTTGGCAGACTACTCTTGATGAACAGCGGAATGGACATTCATGCGTCGGAAGATGAAAAATACGAATTTGTAATCAAAATCTCTGAAGGCCGAATCGACTATGATGAAATCAAAGGTTGGCTGAATGAAAAATCATGCTAACATGGTCTTCCATGAATAACACTGCAAGTCTAGGATGGCCTTAGTTTTTCCCTTCTCTCGGGTCCTAGGTTAAACGTAGCGTTCCTAGGGTCTTCTAAAGGACGCTACTAGCAACAGGGTGGGATTGGAATCTCCACCACAAGCTTTATATTTAAATCAAGGTCGGGCCATGTAGGCATGGCTATGAGTGAAACGAAAGGTTAATGCTCCCGAAAACTATCGGGACTAATCCCCATGCAGCATAGCTGATTGTTGTACACAATTACAATAAAATGGAAACTCAACAGTACATTAAAAAAGGTCAAGGTGAAAATTATAATTACTCGCAAGATCATTGCTTTGTTAAACTTTCCTCGAGAGATACAAATGGTGAATTATGCTTAATAGAAGACACCTTAAAGCCAGGATTTCATCTAGAACGGCATCATCATAAAACTATGACTGAGGTATTTTATATGCTAGAAGGTAAAATGGAACTTGTTTTTGATGATGAAACAATAGTCTTAAATGAAGGTGATACCATTACAGTTCCTCCTAATGTATGGCATGAAGCTTTCTGCGAGCACGGAGGTAAAATGCTCACAATATTTAAAAATGGACAATTTGATATCTTTTTAGAAGAACTATCGAAAATGACCGAAGAGGATTTCGCCAATAAAGAACTGATGAAGTCTGTCTCAAACAAATTTGATATCTACGAAGAATAAGACAGGCTTAATAATTAATACACTAAAAATTGTTGAATACCTGTCGTAGGTGAAGCGAATCTACCCTAGAATCTACCTTTGAAAAAGGGCCGGCTGATATATTTATCAAAGATTTGTAATTCTGCTCTCAATCGAGCGGACGCTCTAAATGATTTGAGTCTTAGCTGACAATACAGCCAGAGGATATAATTGTTTGGCAGCCCTTCTTAGAGTGGGCAAACCACAATAATACCTGGAAAGTTGTATGGCATATAACTATCCTGCCGCAATCGTTTATTTTTATATTGGAGGGATTTACGACAAAAGTGCCGTTATTTACTAGTAATCAATTACTAAAAAGAAAACATGAAATTAAATCACATCCACATAGTCCTGCTGCTAGGAGCCATTGGAATTACTTCTTGTAGCCAGAATTCATCCCAGAAAGAAAAACCGGCAGAAACTGAAACTGCAATTCCTAACATGGAAATGACAACAGAAATTCCTGATGGAATTAAAAGTCCCAATACAATAACCTCAGAACAACTCGGTGAACTCACCTTTTTTGACGGTGTGCCTACGCCAAAAACAGAAGCGCAAGTCTATGACTACATAGATTTAGTGAATGCTGTTGATGCTTATACCAAAGGAATCCATATCGCTTCCATGGAAGCGATGAAGAAAGGCATTTTATCTTTTGGACCCGCTAACACAACAGCCTTGATATTCGAAGAGTTAATGGATTCCAAAGCCTTATTTCTTACGGCCAACACAACCTCTGTTTACATGATGTCTTGGTTGCAACTTGGAGATGAGCCTATGGTAATTGAAACTCCTCCAGATGTATTAGGTATCATAGATGATCATTATTTTAAATACGTAGCGGATTTTGGAAGGCTGGGACCAGATAAGGCCCAGGGAGGCAAGTTTTTGATCCTTCCTCCTGCCTATGAAGGAGATATTCCAGAAGGCTATTTTGTCTCTAAAGCCAATACTTATGGACATTGGGTGATCTGGCGAGGTTTTCAAAAAGATGGAGATCCACAGCCGGCTGTTGTAGCAACCAAAAACACCTTTAAAATCTATCCACTTTCACAAAAAGACAATCCCCCTTCAATGAATTTTGTGAACGTTTCTGGAAAAGAGTTTAACACCATTCATAAAATGGATGAGCGTATTTATGATGAAATAAATGATGTTATACAGTCTGAACCAGCTGCAGGGGAAAATGCGGAAATATTGGGAACATTAGCAGCCATAGGTATTAAAAAAGGAGAAGAATTCCAGCCAGATTCAAGAATGCAAGGCATACTCAAAGAGGCTTCCAAATTAGGTAGCGCCATTGTGAGAACACAAATGGCTAAACCTCGAAGTGAATACCTATATAAATTCCCTGGCACCCAATGGTTAAATCCTTTGGCTTATAAAAGCTATTTATTTGAGCATGAAGGAGCAAGATTGTTAGATGCACGAAGTGCCTTCCACTTTTATGCCACTGGTATTACACCAGCGATGTCAATGAAGATTATTGGCAAGGGTTCTCAATATTCAATCGCTTATTCAGATGTGAATGGAAATACTTTTGACGGTAGTAAAACATACAAATTCAATGTACCTGCTAATCCACCCATGAAAGATTTTTGGTCTTTTACCATATATGACAATCAGACCCGTTCTATGCTTCAGACCGATCAGCAGTTTCCTGGAATTGATAATAACAAGAAAGGTTTGATTCAAAATGCAGATGGCAGTTGGGACATATATGTCGGACCAGCAGCACCAAAAGGATTTGAGAATAACTGGATTCAAACCATACCTGGAAAAGGATGGAATACCATTTTTAGGCTTTACGGACCGCTAGAGCCTTGGTTCGCAGGAGAATGGTACCCGTCTGATGCAGTAGAAGTAAAATAAAAATTTGCTATAAACGTATAAAGGGCATTAAAACGCCCTTTATACTATTTGGCTATTCTGCCTCCATAAAGGCAAGTACTTCTATAACTACGTGTAATTTTCACCACACCCTACTCTAGCCTTAGCTTAAGCTAATCGATCCTAGGATTTATCTTGGAAAACGGCCCGGTTGTTATATTTATCAAAGATTTTCAACTCTGCTCTTGATCGAGCGGACGCTCCAACCAGAGGGTTAGAAACACTTTCTTTCACTAAAAACCAAAACACAGGCATAAATTTGAATGTCCAGATGTACGGTTTTCGATTTTTTGGGGTGTTGTAGCATCAGTCATAAAATGTATACTTTATGGAAGCATTGCCTAAGCTACTGATCAATCTAAATGTTGTATTCTTTACCGCGATATTAGGAGCTGCCCTGATTCAGAAGGGCAAGTTTCATCAGAAATTTACTTTCTTGGGTTGGTATTTTTTTAGTTGGGGTTTTTACGTCATCTCAAACCTCCTTACTACCCTTCAGAATAGCGACATCCTATGGATTCGCAACTTTACTTTTCAAGGCATGTGGTTTTGGGGCCCACTAATTTATCTATTCACAGTAGCCAATTCAAATGTTGAAATTTCGGCTCAAAGACTGAAAAGGATCATATATCCCGCCATTGTTCTTTCTATCCTCTGTGTATTCATTGAGTTCGCTTTTGTAGAATGGTTGAATCAACACTGGAAGCCCTATTTTCAAGCCATTATGGTGTATCAGCTATATTATATCTGGAAAGCCATTGTTTGCTTTAGAGGGCATCGATCTTCAGAGGGAATGCGCTTATGGGAGTCCCTGCTTATATATGGGTGCCTGGCTGTAGTGGTCATTCGAATTGTCATTACCATCCTGCTTTACTTTGAGCCCATAGGTGATTGGGCATACATGGTTTTTTTCAGTATAATCAGCAGTTCAGTTATTAGTTATTTAGCTTTTGTTCTGATATTAACTGTAGGCAAATCAGCTCATTTTCCAAAAAATAGAAGCAATCGATCGGACAATGATCCAGCATATAAACAAATACTCAATGAGATAGACAGCTTTATGCAAAATGCCAAATTGTTTAAAAAATCGGATTTGAGTATCAATTCACTTGGAGATTTGACTAATCATAAGCCCTATTTGATCTCCAAAGCGATAAACACTGTAAATCAGAAGACCTTTTTTGAGTATGTGAATGACTACCGAATAAATTATGTCTTGGAAGAGTTGAATGAGCAAAACCCTGCCAAGCACACCATCGAACAAATCATGTACTCAGCCGGGTTTAATTCCAGATCGTCTTTCTATACAGAATTTAAGAAACGCACGGGGGTGACACCCCTCAAGTACCAAAAACTCGTGTGTTAACTTTAGTATTCAATAAGAAAGTAAAGTCTGTTTGCATCGCGCAAATCGTTCCATTGACCTGCCGTACCTAACGGCCAATCGGTAAGAGCCAATCCCAGGCCATCTTGGTTGTCGTTAAAATCATCAGGTTCATCACCCCAATTGTTGTATAATCCTCCAACAACAGATCCGTCTGCTAACCCAGCCCAAAACTGGGCACCACTGCCATCATCATTTCCATCCCATTTCCATTCACCTTCTTCATTGATATCATTTCCACCTATCCAAACATAGGAGGCTCCCCCACCATCACTTGCTGTGGTTCTTGTTAGAGTTATACCAGCGTTATTTGAAACTTCTGAAAATATCCCTCTTTGCTCTTCATCTGAATTAATTTCAGCTAAATAGCCCCCTTTTTCCTTTGCATAAGCGGCAGCATCTTTCCATGACATCTTCTCCAGAACCACCTCGTATTCCGTATCATTGTACGTAAAAGAATAACTTTCTAAAGTTGAAGTTCCATCATCTTGTGGTTCGTTCTCTTCGTCGTCGGAGCAAGAAATCATGGCCATTAACATGGCCATCGTAATGAGTCGTAAATTGTTCATATTCATAATAGTTATAGTTTTTTTGAACAATTTTAGGCTCACGGGAGCGTGTATCAGTTCGTTTTTAGAAACTCGAACAAATAAATTTCATCTGTTTTACAGCACATAACCTGGAGGATGTCAAATGCTGAATTCCATCCAGCCATATCTAGATAGCAGTCACTCCTAAAAATGACCCATTGAATATAAAACCAGCCGGATTGATAACATTCCTAAGCTTGAAAACATGATAGCTACGACTAGCTATATTCGAACAACTCGCTCAATTGCAGCAAGTGATATAAAATGCATCCATTAAATAAGCTAACCTCTACTTCCCCATGAATGCAGTAATCATTGACAAATTCAAGATTCACTTTACCCAAATGAAATTTGATAATCCAGATGCCCTAAACGAAATCTATGCAGATCAAATCATTTTTAAAGATCCAATTCATGAAATAGAAGGGATCAAAGATCTTAAGGCATACTTTGATAAGCTTAATAGCAATCTGATAGAAGGTTCCTTTCAGTTTACCGATGATACATTAGTAGAGGATAAAGCCTACTTAAGCTAGAAAATGCAAGTACTACTGAAAAGACCAAAAAAAGTATCGTGGCCTCTGGAACATCTGTACTTACCTTCGAAGAAAAAGTGATTCATCAAAGATGATTACTTTGATGCTGGAGAGATGTTTTACAAACATATCCCACTTCTATTAAGTATCCTCCGATCGCTGAAAAAGAAAATAGCCAATTAACGAACTTTCTTACTGCACCTCCCAAAGTCTGGCGGTGCGATCACTCGATCCAGTAAGAATTTTTCTACCATCAGGAGTAAAGGCCACATCATTAATTTGGCCTTTATGTTTGGTGTATCTGCGAAGTTCTTTGCCGTTGAGTGTCCACAGGATAGCAGTATGGTCTGCGGAGGCGGTTACTACCTTTTGTCCGTCTGGAGAGAAAGCCACGGCATTGACAGGTTTGGTATGGCCAATGAGTTTTTTGTTTTTTCGATCTTTTAATCTCCAAATCCTTGCTGTTTTATCTCTCGACCCGGTAATGATAAACTTGCCATCTGGAGAAAATGCCACTGAGGTTACCCAGTGTATGTGCCCCGAAAACTCTGCCACCATATTTCCATTCATATCCCACATCCGAGCTGTGTGATCATTGGAAGCGGTAAGAATATGCTTGCCGTTGGGTGAGAAAGCTACGGCATTGACCCACTCTGTGTGTCCTTGAAAGGATTGTATAAAAGTGCCATCCAGTTTATACAATCTCGCAGTTTTGTCGAATGAGGCAGTAGCTAAATATTCTCCATCAGGAGAGAAGGCCACATCACTGATATGAAAGGAATGTCCATTGAACTCTCCAATCATTCGTCCATTCACGTCATAAAGTTTGGCTGTCTTGTCCCATGAGCCTGTAGCCATCCGATTGCCATTCGGTGAAAATACAACTGAAGTTAGCCAATCCGTATGGCCTTTGAGTTCTTCTATCAGATTCCCATTCAAATCCCAAAGCCAGGCTGTATTGTCCCAGCCTTTGGTGAGAATACGTCGGCCATTGGGTGCTACCGCTACACTCAACACTTCCTTTGGTGCAGAGAAGGTTTTTAGTAAAAAAGAGCGCTCGACTGGCTTTGCTTTGGCTACAGCTTTTGGTCTGGTGCGCTCAGTGATAATTTTTTCTGCTTCGCTCGCAAACTTGCCATTGGGTGAAAGCCTCAAATAGACCTTATAGCTCACCACCGTATTCTCTTCACTAGCCTCTTGCCAGGCCTCCTCATCTTTAAGCTCGGCTATTCTGGCGAAGGCTGCATCTTTATAAGTTCCTTTTGGGTTTTCTTGAATATAGGCTTCCAGCACTGCCACCGAATTAGCAATTAAAGCTTTCTCCCAACTTTCCGCTTCGTGTAAACTATCCACTTTGAACTCAGCAGTTCGGACATGTTTGCCTTCAGGATAGAGCATTAGATATTCTTTATACCCCTCGTTTTTGTTTTCATTCAGGAACTTTGTCCAATCTCTCGACTCCTGAGTTTTGTTTTGATACTGAATAGACAAAATAAAAGTACTCCATACCACTAAGAGCATAATAGAAACGAACGTGACCAAATTCCTAAATATCTTATCTCTAGTCTTTTGAGGAGGGTGGCCAATCAGGTCATAAATATCACCCAATAGAATTCGGATATTCTTATCCGCAGCGTCCCCGTTCCAATGCGATAGATTAGTATAGGTAGCTGACGGTAAGGCGTGGGTTTTCTGTACTTCATCGTAGGTCAGAGAAACCAGGTTATTCTTCTTTATCCCTAATTGGGCTTGCTCCAATATAGTTTCGTTGCTGATTGCATTCGGAGACCAAAGTACAATGATGCAATCCGCCCCTTTCAATGCAGATTGAATTTGAGAGTCAAAATGTTCGTCGTCAGCAATGGCAGACTCCCACCATACAGACCAGCCAAACTCATCGAGTACCTCTGCCAATTGGCGAGCTCGGCGTTTGTCTTCTGGAATATAGCTAATGAATATTTCGCTCAAGGTCAAGAAGTTGTATTCTAAAATTGAATATAAAGATTAATTGGGATAATTACTGAGCAATTTAGCACCTGAGGGCAAAACAAATAAATATTATCCCCTATCTTTTCAATAGAATAACACCAAATTTTACCACAAGACATGCGACTTACCTTTGCTCTTTGTTTGCTCTCTTCACTACTTGTACGATGTGCAGAAAAAACTACCTTTTGCAAGATTGAAACCTCACTGGGAATAATCGAAGTAGAACTCTATCCAGAAAAAGCTCCTCAGACAGTAGCCAACTTTTTGAAATATGTAGATGCAGGATTGTATTCAAATTCCAGTTTTTTTCGTACCTGTACACCAGCCAATGAAGCCGGGCGTGACGTGCGAATAGAAGTGATACAAGGTGGAGATATTCCTCCAGAAAAGGAAATGGAACCCATTGAGATTGAAACCACCAAACAGACAGGCTTGCTGCATAAAGATGGCACATTATCCATGGCCCGTGATACGCCCAACTCAGCTACTTGCAGCTTTTTTGTATGCATTGGAGACCAGCCAGCACTGGATTACAATGGTCCCCGAAACCCAGACGGCTACGGTTTTGCAGCATTTGGTCAAGTGACGAAAGGCATGGATGTAGTGAAAAAGATACAAGGAAAGGAAGAGGAAGGTCAGTATCTAATCGAACCCGTACAGATTATTAGCATCACAAGATTTGATTGATTGTATCAATATTTTTCAAGGATATTAAGCACTTCTTACATTTCTAACCTCCACTTTTAAGGAATATTCAAATACTATGATCAAACCAATAGACATTCTCAGTGCCAAAGAGAGAATTGCGCCCTATATCAGACAGACGCCAGTTGAACTCTCACGACCGCTGCAAAAAGAACTTGGGTTAGACGTACACTTCAAACTAGAAAACTTACAAGTGTCCGGCAGTTTCAAACCGAGAGGTGGGTTTAATAAAATACTCAAACATTCATCAAGTGAATTTGTTGCTCCTACCGCCGGTGGGCATGGCGTGGGATTGTCTTATGCAGCCAGCCAGTTGGGAGCCAAAGTGCATATCCTTATGCCTAAATCTGCAGACAGTGATCGAATCAAGGACATTGAAGCCAATGGCGCTACTATCCAGTTTTTTGATAATGTACCTGAAGCTCGAGCGAAAGCCAGAGAGCTCGAAGCAGCTAAAAACTATGTTTTTGTATCTGCTTTCAATGATACGGAAATGGTAGAAGGCGGCGGAACCATAGCCGTGGAATTGCTGGAACAGCTTCCCAGTATGGATTGTTTAGTCTGTGGCGTGGGTGGCGGTGGATATATCGCAGGTATGGGCATATTGCTGAAAGCCATCAATCCGAATATAAAAATCTATGGTGTACAACAAGAAAATGCTCCTTTTCTAGCCGAATGGTATAAACACAAAACATACCCAAAACAGCTGAATATGAAGCCATCGATAGCTGAGGGCATAGGTGCTGAAGTGGAGTCTGACTCTATCACCTGGCCTTACATAGAAAATTTAGTAGATGATTTCTTTGTCGTAAGTGAAGATGAGATTCGAGAGAGCTTACTTTGGTTGCTCAAGGAGCACAAACACTATGTAGAACCATCTGCGGTTGTTGGTCTGGCTGCCATCAGGAAACATGTCGATCTCTTCAAAAAATTCAATTCAATTTGTACAATCATTACGGGAAGAAACATGTCATTCGAGAAGTTTCAATCCATATTGACTGAGTAGTGTACTTCAGATTGTTCATTGATTCGTTGTGCGGCAAACTCAGGAGTAATGTCGCGTTGAGGATTACCTAACATTTCGTAACCTACCATAAATTTTTTCACCGTTGCAGATCGTAACAATGGTGGGTAAAAAGTCATGTGCCATTGCCACTCTTCGTGTGGCTCTCCATCATAAGGTGCCTGATGGATACCGGCAGAATATGGAAATGAAGTTTCAAACAGATTATCGTATTTGATAGCCAGATAGCGATAAGCTTCAGCCAATGCGGCCCGTTCTTCTTCACTCATTTCGGTTATTCTTGCCATTTTCCGCTTTGGAATGATCATGGCCTCATAGGGCCAAACGGCCCAGAATGGTACCAATACTACCATATGATCATTTTCGAAAATGATTCTTTCCTTTTGCTTTTTTTCTTGAGCCAAATATTCTAACAACAAATTGCTTCCCTCTTTTTCAAAGTGAGCTAATTGCTGCACTTGTTTTTTGGCTGGTTCTACCGGCACGGATTCCTGCGCCCAGATTTGCCCATGTGGGTGAGGGTTAGAACAACCCATCACGGCACCTTTGTTCTCAAAGATTTGAATGTGATTGATATAATCTAAGGAACCTATTTCTTGACATTGATCGATCCATAGGTCAACCACTTTTTTAATTTGATTGGTTTCCATTTCGGGAATAGTCAAATCATGACGAGGAGAAAAACAGATCACCTTGCAAACACCTCTTTCGCTTTTGGATTGCATCAAGCCATTTTCTTCACCGCCGGATGGAATGTCTGATTGCAAGGCTGCAAAATCATTGGTAAAAACATACACATCCTTGTAGTCTGGATTGAGCTTGCCTCCTATTCTTTCATTGGTCGGGCACAGATAACATGTATCATCATACTTAGGTCGTCGATCCATGGACAACTTTTCTACCTGCCCTTGCCATGGTCGTTTAGACCGATGTGGTGAAACCTGCACCCATTCGCCTGTCATTATATTCAATCGCCTGTGCGAATGATCATTTGCATTAAATTTCATTTGATCTTTTATTTATGTCGTCCCACTCCGTCACCAATCGCTACACGATATACTTTGGCATCAATTCCAGTAGACTTTTTATAGCTACTTACCACTTGCTCAATGACATCATCCACTTGTTCTTTTCTAATCAAGTTGATGGTACATCCTCCAAATCCACCGCCCATCATACGACCGCCTATAAAGCCATCGCAGCTCATGGCAATTTCAATGAGCAGGTCAAGTTCACTGCAGCTCACTTCATAATCTTTGCTTAATCCATTGTGGGTTTCTAGCATGATCTGTCCCACTTTTTCTATCTCACCAGCAAGCAAAGCCTCACATACTTCTTCTACTCTAGTATTTTCTTCGATTACATACTTTGATCTACGAAAAACCACTTCATCGATTGAGGATTTAGCATGAGCCAAGTCTTCCAATGTAGCATCTCGAAGGGACTTGATAGCTGCATTAAATTGTTGAAGGATTTGCACTCCTTCTTCACATTGGTTTCGGCGTATGTTGTATTGGGAATCTGCGAGGTTATGCTTCACATTGGAATCAAAAAGCACCAAATCGTATGCCTTAAAATCTACAGGATAATATTCGTATTCGAGACTTTTGCAATCCAGTTTTACTACATGACCGTCCCGACCCATACAGCTGGCAAACTGATCCATGATACCACACTTCACACCAGCGAATTTGTGCTCTGCAGATTGACCGATTTTAGCCAATTCCATTTTCTCTACACCAATCCCAAACAGGTCAATCAATGCCTCTCCGAAACCACATTCTAATGCTGCGGACGATGACAATCCCGATCCTATCGGTATATCACTCGTGAACATTAGGTTGAATCCTTCTAATTCATGACCTGCTTGCTGTAGTTGGTCAATGACCCCTAAAAAGTAATTCACCCAACCCTGACCCACAGGAGTCAAGGACTCATCAATACTAAAAGAGTAAGACTCATCTAAATCCACTGAAATAAGTTTCGAGCGATCTGATCCACTCTTCTGGATAAACACATAAACAGCTAAATCAATAGCCGCTGGCAAAACAAACCCATCATTGTAGTCGGTGTGTTCTCCGATGATATTGATTCGACCAGGTGCCCGAAATACCTCGGGCTCGATACCAAAGATTTCAATAAATGTATTTTTAACGTCGGCTATATTTCGTGACATGATTGCAAATTATATTAAACGTAAATTTAACGTTTATAAATCAAATAGCAACCGTATTCAATACATTTATTAATTTAGCGAGAAACCACAGATCAATGACTGAAGAAAGCACCTCCACCTATATTGTTGCGCAGCCCATACTTGTAGCCGTGGATAACGTAATTTTCGGATTTGATACTGAAGAGGAAAAACTGAAGGTGCTGCTATTCAAAAGGAAAATTGAACCATTTTCAGGTCAATGGTCTTTGGTTGGGAGTTTTATTCAACCTCATGAATCAGCTGTCATCGCTGCGTCAAGAATTCTCACAGATTTTACGGGATTAAAAAGCGTTTATCTCGAACAATTGCACGCTTATAGCGCTATAGATCGAGATCCGGGTGATCGTGTCATTTCTATTGCCTATTACAGCCTTATTCAACTTCATAAGCATCGAAAGGACTTAGTGGCCACCCATGATGCCGGATGGTTCGAAATCAATAACATCCCTGAAGTAGTCGTGGATCACAACCACATTATCACGGATGCTTTGATCAAACTACAAGAAAATGCCAGAAGAAAGCCGGTAGGTTTCAATCTATTACCTTCTAAATTCACTCTTCCACAGTTGTTCAAACTATATCAGGAAATTTATCAGAAGGAAATAGATGACAGAAATTTTCGTAAGAAAATTCTCGCTACAGGCTTACTGGAAAAGCTTGCCACAAAAGACAAGACAGCCTCTAAAAAAGGAGCTTTTCACTATAAGTTCAATAAAACAAAGTATCAGGAATTGGAAACCAATGGATATGATATTCTATTCCATTGAAAACGTCATCAATTGACCACTCTATTGACCACTGCTACTAAATCTTCAGAAGTAAATGGTTTTACAATATATTCAGACGCACCCAGATCAATTCCTTCATTGATCACTGACTGCTGACCTACTGCGCTCACCATAATGACTTTTGAACTGACCCCTTGATCTTTGAATACTTTCAAAATATCCGTTCCTATCATATCAGGAAGAATATTATCTAGCGTAATTAAGTCAGGGGAAAGTTCCAAGGCCAAATCAATAGCTGTCTCGCCATTAGGCGCTTCGCCTACTATTTCGAAACCTTCAGACTTTAGTGTATCTTTTATCAATGTACGCATGTACATTGAATCATCCACTATTAATACTTTTTTGCTCATCGCTTTATAGTTTGATTTTCTTTTTCTTATAAATTCTGGTCTTCACATCAAAAACCTCAAATAGTGCCTTACCAGAGTCTGGCATGATATCATAATAGCCTATGACCAAAAAACCGTCGTCATTTAGGCTCTTATGAAAAAGCTCAAGTACTTGAAGTTTGAGTTTTTCATCGAAATAAATCATTACATTTCGACAGAAGATAATATCGTGTTTGGTATTCATGCCGTCATGAACCAAATTATGTCGCTCGAAAGTGACATGACTCTGGTAGGCCGGCTTTATGGTGGCGTGAAACTCATTGAAATTGAAGAAATCGGCCATCTTTCTATTTGGGTAAAAAGAAAGAAATGGTTTTAGATATTGCTCCAATATAATTAATGAATAATCACCTGCCTTTGCTTTTTTTAGTGCTCTGTCACTCAGGTCAGTGGCTATGGCCTTCGTCTTTTGCAGCATGCCTTTTTCCTCAAGTACAATTGCCATGGTATAGACTTCTTCGCCCGTAGAACAGCCTGCATGCCAAATATTCAGTCTTGGTTTGGTTTTATAATGATCAAGGATTTTATCCTTGATGATTAACCAAGCGTCCGGGTTTCTAAAAAGCTCTGTTAGATTGACCAGCAAGTCATCAATACCTCGTTCGAAGAACTCTTTGTCTTTAATGATTTTAGCCCACAGTTCGAGCATTGAACCCATCTTGTGCTTCATCATTAGACGTACGATACTCCTTTTCAAGGATTTTTTTTCATAATTAGTGAAATCCAATCCATACCTGTTTTTCAAGGCTTGCATCAACGCATCTAGTTCTTCATCTGATATGCTATCTATCACTATTGCTGTGGTTTACGTACCATTTAATTCATTGATTATGTCAACTCTTTGGCAAGCACGTCTTCTGCGTTGTCTTTGACTTTGTCTATAAAATTTTCTTGAAGCAGCCATACAAATTCTGGCTGAACATCCAGGTCAGGGATACCAAAAACTGCTCTAAACTCTACTTTTGAATTGTATACCACGGTCTCTGCTTTGATATATTTGTTTACTTCTTCGGCTTGCATCACGTGCAATGAAGGCACGTTTCCGTAAATTTCCAAATCAAGGAAATTAGCCAACTGAGTCACTACCGCACCAGCTACCATATTATCAATCTCCGTCAGAAACTCAAGTTTCATCAAGCGTGTCTCTGGATTGTTATTCATCAATACCTCTTCAGGCAATCCAGCACTTTGAATTTTTTTCACTTCTTCTTCTGAGAAGATTAAATGACATAATCCTTTGATATCTCCTACCAGCTCAGTTTTAAGCAAATGAACCTTTCCTGTTGTTTTTGTGCAATACTGAGGTACATCACCTATCTGATCCAGAGGAGCATCTATGCTTTTGAGGTTTGCCTCAGTGCCTAATATGCTTCGAAATGCAAGTGCCGCCTTAGATAATCCAAAATCTAGTAGCTTATTGGTAGCGCTGCTTTCTCTTTCTGACAAATTATTAAACATGGTATATGAGTTTATATCTAGTTTTCGCTTTCTATGGTTTTTTGAGCTAACGTTTTGAACATTAGATCCGAAATAGTGGTCACATCGATCACGAGGCAAACCTTCCCATTTCCTAAAATTGTGGTACCACTCAATAGTTTGGTTTTTTCCAGTGGACGTACCATCGATTTTTCTATTATTTCTTTTTGTTGGAGCAATCGATCCACGACAACTCCAAGCAGTTTTCCTGCATAGGAAAGAACAATAACATCCAATTTAGCATCATCTTCTACTTCTTCAAATGACTGATGCAATACGCCTTCCTTATGGCAATCAGCTAAATTCTCTAAATTGACAATATCTTTTAAAAATATGATTGGAATAGTCTGATCAAGATATTGTGCCATCAAACCATCCGTAATCAGATGTATTTCACTTTTTGCTAATGAAATCACAGCTTCGGTATAAGATAAGGCTACCGCATATTCTTGCTCCTCTAAGGCAAATAACAGTGCTCCCTTCAGCGCCATGGAAGAAGGAAGATTTAGCTTGATCGTGGTACCCATACCTACTTCGGTATCTACGTTGATCTGACCTCCAATGGACTCTGCCGCCTTTTTAACCACATCCATACCTACCCCTCGGCCAGAGATTTCTGTGATCTTTTCAGCATTTGAGAACCCGGGTTCGAAGATGTACATGATGACTTCCTCATCTGATAGGTGTTGCGCCAATTCTTTGCTGGCCAATCCTTTCTCTACAATTTTTTTCCTGATGATATTGGCATCAATACCATTACCATCATCTCCGACTTCGATTACAACATTGTCTTTTTCATAATGGGCACTTAATATAATGGTGCCCTTATCAGGTTTGCCTTTAGCTTTTCTTACTTCACTTTTCTCGATCCCATGACTTACCGCATTTCTCACCAAGTGAATCATGGCATCACTCATAATTTTGAGGATGTTTCTATCTATTTCACATTCAGTACCTTGAAGAACTAACCCTACATTTTTGTTTTCGATAGAAGCAACATCTCGTACGATTCTATGGAATTTATTGAACAAAAAACCTACAGTTACCATTCTTGCGTTCATTACGCCGTATTGCAAGTCAGAAGTAATTCGCTGCAAACCTTCAAATTCTGACGTTCGTTTACCGTCTACACTATTGAGTGTAATCAATCGATCTCTTTCTATAATAAGTTGCCCCACCATAGTCATCAATTCATCCATTTTTTTGACTGGAATCTGAATCACATCTGTAAAAGTGATTTCAGACTTTACGGCTTGCGGATTTTTGGATGTGTCTCCAGTTGGCACCAACACTTCATCCTGTGAACTGTCAATTTCTTCTTTTTGTTCTTCTTTGGCTACCTCCTTTGGTGTAGGCTTTTCGGCTGCTGGCTCATTAGTTTGTCCACCTTCCTTTTGGTAAGCTTTTAATTCAGCTACTTTCTGGTGTTTCTCCAGCAGAACGAAGAGTTTTGTTTTGATACCTAAATAAGAGACCCGCTGACCGGTTTTCAACGCATCAATCAAGGCCCCCAATTTGTCATTAGCTTTAAAAAGGCTATCAAAAAGGTCCTTGTTCAATGACATAGTGCCTTGCTGGACCGATCCCATTACATCCTCCATCACATGAGTAAGGGCAGCGATATCATCGAATCCCATACCCATGGCATTACCCTTTAGTGTATGTACGATTCTAAAAATTGAATTAATAGCATTGAAATCTGTGTGATCGTTTTCAAGATCAGTAAACAGACGATTCAGCTCTTCAAAATTCTCCAGCGCTTCGGCATGAAAGAGTTCTTTATATTCTTCTTCTTTCGACTTCAACTTTACTTTTTTATAAACTACTGACTATAAAACTCCCTATCTCTTTAATATCGATTGACTTGTCAATCGCACCACATTGCACCGCTGCTTTCGGCATTCCATAAATAATGCTCGATTTTTCATTTTGTGCAATGGTATAACCACCGGCCTCTTTAATGGCCTTCATTCCTTCTACACCATCTTTACCCATTCCGGTGAGAATTACACCCAAGGTTCTTGCCCCGTAAGCTTTCGCTGCTGAAAGCATAATTGAATTAATAGATGGATTATTATATTCTTTGTACTGCTGATCTGTGAAATCGACCTTGCACCTTTTCCCTTTCCGGGTCAATACCATGTTGGCATTGCCAGGAGCGATGATCACATTGCCTGCTGTGGGCTCCATATTTTTAGTTCCCACCACGACATTCAGCGGACTCAACTTATTCAATCGCTTAACGAACGGTGCTATAAAATTGGTAGGCATATGTTGACCAATCACTACCGGAACATTGAGGTTGGAAGGTAGCGAAACAATTATTTCCTCTAATGCACTCGGGCCACCCGTAGAAGCACCAATCACGATCAGATCAAATCTTCCGTTATCATCGAAAGTGTGTTGATGTGTGTTTTTGTTGTTAGGCTTAACCGCCATAGGCTTAGCCCTAGTTACGCTTCTGATTTTTTGAATAAGCTCGGTCTCGATCAATCGCATTTTAGCATTTCCTCGAGATGGTTTATTCAGATAATCCACTGCACCTTCTTGTAGCGCATCAAATATTGGTTGTAGGTTAGTATTGCCAACCGAACTCAAAATGAGAATCGGCAAGGGGTCATTTTTCATGATATTTTTGACCGCATAGATCCCATCATACTCCCCCATGTTCATATCGAGAAGAAGTACATCTGGTTTAAGCTCTTTCACTTTCGCCACAGCATCTTTACCATCCACAGCAGCTCCAACCACATGCAATCCTTCATTTTCAGATAATATATCTGAGATGAGTAGGCGCATAAAGCCTGAATCGTCCGCTATGAGCACTCTTGTATCTTTCATTCTAGTTGCCGTCTTCTACCGACTCTGCAATCATTCTTACTTCGTCACTTTCAATTAATTCAATTATGTCCAAAAGGATAATCATCCCTTCTTCTTGCTTGATGAGTCCTTTGATGAAAGTCTCATCTAATACTGTATTGCTCATGATTCCTGATGAGCTTTCAATGATGTCACCTTGTACTTTCAGGGTAGTTGGAACTTCATTGACCAATATCCCGACTTTGAATCGTTCATTTTTTATAACTAGTGCAAAAGTCTTTTCGACAGTTTCTTCTGATTTGAACAATTCAAATTTTTCTTCCAAATCCATAATCACCATGACAGAGCCTCTGATATTGGCTACGCCTTTCATGAATTTTGGTGCTTTAGGCAGTTTTGAAATGGAAGGCGCTGGGACAATTTCTTTTACTTTATCAATTTCAAGTGCATATCTCTCTCCTCCAAGCTTAAAAACAATCAATTGAACGCTCTGGCCACGAAGGTTCAAAATATCCTGGTCGTATTTCGCTTTGAGTCTTTTTCTCTCTTCCATTTCTTCCTTGGTCAGGAAATTAGCCGGCAAAACTCTTTTGGCTTTAGATAGTATCGGGCTGTCCGAAGTTTCCTGATCTATCACTGGTGTTTTCGCCTCTTCAACCACTGGTTGTTCAACCACAGGAGTCTTCACTACCTTATCTATCACTGCAGCCTTTTTTGTCGGTTTAGGCGCACTCTTTTTTGCTGGCTTTTTAGCCACTTTTTTCTTGGCCTTCACAGCTTTTGATTCCTTCTTTGGTTTGGAAGGGATCAGCTTATCTTTCTTAACATTCTTACCTAAAGCCATTAGCTATCAATCGTTTGTTATCACTTTGATTTCAATATTTCATTCGCAAAATCCATATAGTCTTTTGCTCCGTTAGAAGTGGGCGCATAGCTTATTAAGCTTTTGCCAAAAGAAGGCGCCTCACTTGCTCTCACATTTGTTCTGATGCGAGAATTAAATATTTTAAAATTGTAATTCTCTTCTATATGTTCATAGATTTCTCTACTCAATTTTCTTCTGCTATCTACCATCACAGGTAACAGTCCTAAAATTTCCAAATCTTCATTCAGTACTTCTTTGATCTGATTGATCGTAGAAATGATTTGATCAAGGCCCTGGAGACTTAGAACTTCCATTTGCAATGGTACAATCACCCATTTGGCCGTATTCAATGCATTTATAGTCAATAAAGAAAGAGATGGAGGACAATCAATTAATATATAATCATACCCTTTGGTATTCGCCAGGATATTTTTCAAAATAGACTCTCTTGCCAATTCTCCTGCAATATTGATCTCTACATCAGCCAGATCGATCTCCGCCGGAGCAACATCCAATCCCTCTGCAGAAACCAAAACATCCTTAAAATCAGCCTCACCCATGATCACCTGACCGATGGATTTCTCTATTTCCAAAATGCCTAGCGAATAGCTCAAATTGCCTTGGGCATCCAAATCGACCAAAAGCACTTTTTTTCCCTTTTTAGCTAAAGCGCAGCCTAGATTCACCGTGGTAGTGGTTTTACCAGTTCCGCCTTTTTGGTTCACTATAGCAATTATTTTAGTCATTAGATGAGCTGGTTAAATGATTACCTTCTTTCAGTGCAAATTTGCTTATACCGCTTTTTAGCTCCTCAGCTACTTTAGCCAATTGTTGTGATTTCTCCGTATATCCCATCATTCCTGATGACAACTCAGTCGCTGAACTTGCCACTTCTTCGGTACCTGCGGCAGTTTGTTCCGCAATAACCACTACATTTTCAGTGATGGCTACCACTGCATTAATATCCTTGACTTGTAGCTTTGTAGCTTCTAAAATTTCTTGTGAATGACGGAATGTCCTATCCGATGTATCTGATATTTCTTTGAATACCTCCGAAGCTTCTTTAGAAGCCTGCTCACCATTTTTCACACTTTCACTCATGATGGCAATGACTTTAGCTGCTTCTGTAGTATCTGCTTGCACATCATTGACTAGTTTCTCGATTTCTTTAGCGGAGTTTCTTGAATCTTCTGCCAATTTTCGGATTTCCTCCGCTACTACTGCAAACCCACGACCTGCATCACCAGCTTGAGCTGCTTCTATGGCTGCATTCAAGGCTAATAAGTTGGTTTGTGAAGCTATTTCCGTAATCACACTGAGTACTCTTGTAATCTCGGCAGAGCGCTCGGTAAGCACTTGAATCGAGTGATGTGTCTTGGTAGAATATTCAGAGATATCAACCATGTTGAATACCACTTTATTGACCATATCCATACCTTTTTCACTACTAGCCACACCTAGTTTAGCTGCTTCGTTAATGGTCTCGGCCCGATCTCCCATTTCGTTGGAAGACCGAAGAATTCCTTCTACCAGATTAGACGACTCGTCCACTTTGGTCACTTGAGTCTGAGCTCCATTACTCATTTCAGAAATTGCCGAAGCGATTTCCTTGGTATTGGTGTTCATTTCTTCACTTACCACACTCATTTCTGCAGATGACTCATCAACAAAATTGGCGTTCTTTGAAATGCTTTCGAGTAGTTCGGTCAAGCTATTCAATGCCTTATTCAGATTACCCGACAGTCTAGCCATGTCACCTGAAGCTTCTTCATCAAAACGCTGAGTCAAATCACCTTCTGCCATGGCATTAACGATAGCATTCACACGCATCACTGGAGTGGAAACTGATTGCAAGAGGTTGTTGACTGATTCACTTAAATCTTTCCACCCGCCTTGAAGATCACCCGTATCAATCCTTGCGCTGAGGTTACCGGCATCACCAGCCTCTACGACAACTTCCTTTACTTCGTCTAGCACATTTTTCAAGCTATCGCGCATCTTCAGTAAAGAATGACCTAGAATATCTTGCTCACTTGCTACATTAAAACTTGAGTCCAGGTTTCCTTCACCTATTTCTTTAGAAAACTCAGCTTTCTTACTCAACTCATCCACCAATACATTGACCGAATTTGCCATTTCTCCAAGCTCATCAGTTGAATTAATTTCCAATTTCTTGCCTTGATTTAGTTCACCCAATGCTAGGTCCTTTAATAAGTCATTAGATTTTTCAATGGAGGAGGTGATGTGATTAGAAATCTTTAGAATTACCACAAATAATATGACCAGACCTACTATACCTACCAGAATTGTAATGAATAAAGTTTTGTTAAAAGAAGATGTAATTTCTGATACCGGAACAATGGTACCCGCCCACCAGGCACGCTCCGTCTTACCCAATAAAATAGGAGAAAAAGATACATATACATCTTTTCCATAATCCTGATCAAAAATGGTAAATGAGAACATCTCTCCTTCTCCAATTTTGTCCATGATATCAAATTCTAGATCCTGAACAAAGCCTAAGGATGCCAATGGCGCATTGAATAATGTAGAATCTTTGTGAGATATAATGACTCCACCAGCAGAAACAAGAAATGCGAATCCATTTTCATAGAATTCTATTTCTGACATAGAACTAAAGTCGCTTAGAGACAAATCTGCTCCTATACAACCAACGAAAACATCATCTACCATTAATGGTATAACTGTAGAGGCACCTAAAATGGAATCACGCTCACTCTCTGCTTTGCTATAATCATAATCGGCATACAAATAAGGCTCGGACAATTCTTCTTCTTTGCTCAGTTTCAAATTATGATATACACTGCCTATATCATCTCCATTTGTATTGGCTAATTCAGAAGAAGACCGTAATTCACCATCTCTTACATAAAAGTTCTTTCTTTCCCTGCCATAGGGCAAAGTCCAGGTAGGGTCTATGGCACTTAACTCCCAACTCATGAATATAGCAGCGTATTTCGGATTGGCCAATAAAGCAGAACTCATGAGTTCTCTTCTTACTTCATCTCTTTTCTCCTTTGGTTCGTAAACAAATTTCTCCAATGCATCACCAATGGTCCGAGCAATAGCCAAATCCTCATTCAATCTTGCTTTTATTTCATTCGCTTTTGCACTGGCATAGGTATCCGCCAGCAGCTTAGCTTCACTGACCGCTTTTTCTTTAAGGCTAAATCCAATGTAACCCAAAGTAACTAGGTAAATCACTACTGTGACACCTAGAATGAATAGCATCATTTTTTTCCTTACTGTAATATTCTCAACCATTAGACTCAGTTAACTGTTTGATAAATTAAATTTTCTCAATCTTTCTTTCAGTTGGTTGGCTACATCGGCTAGACCTTGAGATTTTTCGGAATATCCCATCATTCCCGAGGATAGTTCGGTTGCAGAACTCGCAACTTGCTCTGTTCCGGCCGCTGTTTCTTCAGCAATTACTACTACATTTTCTGTAATAGCAACCACTTCATTGATGTCTTTCACTTGCAATTTGGTGGCTTGAAGAATTTCTTGCGAATGGCTAAAAGTCTTATCCGAAGTTTCCGATATTTCTTTGAACACTTCTGAGGCTTCCTTCGAAGCCTGTTCACCATTCTTCACGCTGCTCCCCATGATTTCAATGACTTTGGCTGCTTCTGTCGTATCAGCTTGTACATCTTTGACTAGTTTCTCAATTTCTTTTGCTGAGTTTCGAGAGTCTTCTGCCAATTTTCTGATTTCCTCAGCCACTACAGCAAATCCTCGACCGGCATCCCCAGCCTGGGCTGCTTCTATAGCCGCATTCAAAGCCAAAAGATTTGTCTGTGAGGCAATTTCAGTGATCACCCCGAGCACCCTAGTGATTTCGGCAGACCTTTCTGTAAGTATTTGTATAGACTCTTGAGTCTTATTAGAGTATTCAGAAATGTCAGTCATGTTAAACACCACTTTATTGACCATTTCCAGTCCTTTTTCACTACTACTTACTCCTTTTTTCGCAGCTTCATTTATCGTTTCAGCACGATCTCCCATTTCTGAAGACGACCTCAAAATACCTTCAACCAAATTGGAAGATTCATCCACTTTGCTTACTTGAGTTTGGGCGCCATTGCTCATTTCTGATATGGCAGACGCAATTTCTCGAGTATTGGTATTCATTTCTTCAGTCACTACTCGCATTTCTGCTGAAGATTCATCTATTAGTTCGGCGTTGCCAGCAATATTTTCCAGCAATTCATTTAAGCTTTCAAGTGCTTTGTTTAGGTTATTAGAAAGTCGTTCCATGTCTCCATGAGCTTCTCCAGAAAATCTTTGAGAAAGATCACCATCAGCCATGGCATTTACAATTTTGTTCACTTCCATAACCGGAGTCGAAACAGAACTTAAAAGGTTATTAATAGATTCTGTCAAATCTTTCCATCCGCCCTGTTTTCCTTCTGCACTAATTCTGGCACTCAAGTCGCCATCAGTCCCTGCTCTACCTACAACAGCATTCGTTTCATCCAATACATTTTTTAGATTATCACGCATTTTCAATAGAGACAGGCCAAGGCTATCCTGATCACTTGCTACCTTAAAGTTGGTATCCAAATTTCCTTTCCCTACTTCTATAGAGAATACTGCCTTTTTATTTAATTCATCGACCAACACATTGACAGAGTTTGCCATTTGGCCCAACTCATCTCTCGAATTCACAACAAGTTTCTTGTTTTGATCAAGGTTACCCAAGGCCAGGTTTTTCAATAAGCTATTTGAACTTTCAATAGAGTTGGTGATTCCATTAGAAATTCTCAAAATCATTAGAGAAAGCAAGACCAATCCAATGACACCTACAACAATAGTAATCTGGAATGTAGTATTGAATGGAGCCGTTATTTCTGACACAGGCACTATGGTGGCTGCAGACCATGGAAAGCCGGTTTGACCGATTGCTATGGGTGCAAAAGACACATAGACATCTTCGCCAAATGAATCATCATAGACTGTGAAAGACTTAGGTTCACCTGCTTTAATAAGTGATTTGATTTCGTCAAGATCTATTCCTTTGGTGAAACTCAAAGTATCAATAGGAAGTGAAAAATTATCAGCATTTTGATGAGCAATAATGACACCTTCATGTGAAAGAAGAAATGCATAGCCCTCATCAAAGAAATCAATTTTCGACATAGACTGAAAAGCCTCCAGCGTCATGTCCGTACCAATAACTCCAGAGAATTGACCATCTACCATAATGGCACAACTTGGGGATACACCGAGTAATGAATCCGCTTGCGTATCTGTGTAATTATAATCTTGATACCAATAAGGCTCGGAAAGCGTTTCTATGATATCATCGTTGTATTTGATTTTATGATATAGACCTCCCTCTGGGTCTGCATCTAAATTTGCCAATTCTTGAGACGAAAATATCTGATTGTTTCTTTGATAGAAATTAACACGTTCTCTACCATGTGATTTAGTCCAAGTCGGATCAATGGCCGACAGCTCCCAGCTCATCCATGTGGCTGCATATTTAGGATACCTCTTTAAGATTTCCGTCATCATTATGCTTCTCAAACTGTCTCGAAGCGGGTTTTGCAATTTGGTATACCCCTGAACTATGACGGCCATGTCCCTAGACACAGCCATGTCTTCATTAAGGATGGCCTTGATTTCATTGGCCTTCTGAGTAGCAAATGTATCAGCGAGTCTTTTCGCTTCTACAATAGCTTTTTCTCTCAGCTTAAACCCAATATATCCCAAAGTAATTACATAGATCACCACCGTCATCCCAAGGATAAACCCTAACATCTTTTTCCTAACAGTAATGTTCTTCATCATAATACTCCTTTCGCTGCTTTACTTACCATAATTATATTTCCAGGGCTATTCCTGGAAATTTGTCCTTAAGCTCAGTGATATAATTTTTCTCTTTTATTTTATGTTCTTCCACTTCATTTTGAATCACTAATAATCCCCAATCTTCAAATTCCGGAATTAATATCGGTACTTTCCTAATGAACCAGTATTTCACTTCATTTTGAAGTTTTACTTTCTCCAGACTAATCACCGGTTCACGCGTGGCAACAAGTTCTTTTTCTTTTTGCTTTATTTTTTCTGCAAAATCTTTATCATAGAAATCAAAATCGCTTTTTCCTATAATTTCTGAAGGAGGGCTATTAAAGTCTTTTGCCACAGCATCATTGACCAGATAAATCACTCCGTTCGGGTCTTTAAGTGCAATTTTATAATCAACTAAGTTTAATATGTCGCCAAACAGTTCATTCTGCTTTTTGATCATCGTTAAATGCCGTTGCATTTGCTGCTGCCTGTTCTCAGCTTCTCTATTAGCCGATAGCTTGATCTCCGTGATATCTCTAGTGATTCCATAAGTTCCTATGGTGTTACCATCTTTATCTTTGAGTGGAAGTTTGGTAGTAGAAACATAATATTTCTCGCCATTTTTGGTATCCACTTCTTCTTCCATATTTAATATGGGTTCTCCGGTTTTGATTATTTTTTGTTCATCATCAAATGCTCTTTGGGCATGATCCCCAAAGAAATCAAAATCACTTTTGCCTTTTAATTCAATTGGATCATCTAATCCCATTTGTTTGGCATGAGACATGCTATTTCTTAAGAATTTGCATTCCAAGTCCTTAAAGTAAATGGTATCGGGCATGTAGTCGAGTAGCGCATCTAATAGCATTTTTTCATGCTCAAAGGCTTCCCTCATTTCGAAAATGGCCGTGTTATCGCTGGCTGTGCCTGAAAGTTTAACCATGCTTACTCCATCTTTCAGTGTTTCAGCTACAGTAGCTAAACTTAAGGTTTTGTCATTAAATGACTCCATACCTGATGAGAGTTCAGTCGCGGAACTTGCGACTTGTTCCGTACCTGCCGCTGTTTCTTCGGCAATGACCACAATAGATTCAGTCAGTGAAACAACCTCATTAATATCACCAATTTGCAATTTGGTGTCATTCAGAATCTCTTCTGAATAGTTGAGATTCGCGGTAGCTGATTCTAATATCTGTTTAAATACGTCTGACGCCTCTGCAGAAGCCTCACTGCCATTTTTTACACTGGCATTCATAATTTCAATTACATCAGCCGCTTCCTTTGTGTCTTTCTGTACTCCACTGACTAATAATTCGATCTCTTTTGCAGAGGCCCTCGAATCTTCCGCCAATTTTCTAATTTCTTCCGCTACCACAGCAAACCCTCTCCCTGCGTCACCGGCTTGAGCTGCTTCAATGGCAGCATTCAGTGCGAGCAGGTTGGTTTGAGAAGCAATTTCGGTTATTACCCCAAGTACCCTGGTGATTTCCTTTGATCTTTCAGTCAGTACTTGAATCGAATCCTGAGTTTTGGTAGAATAAGCTGTAATATCGTCCATATTGAACACCACCTTATTCATCATTTCCAATCCTTTGCCACTTCGTTCTGCGACATTTTTCGCTGAATTATTAATCGTCTCAGCCTTACTTGCCATTTCATTAGAAGAGCTCAATATTCCTTCTATCAATGTAGACGACTCATCCACTTTAGAAACCTGATTTTGAGCGCCATTACTCATTTGTGCAATAGCAGAAGCAATTTCAGATGTGTTTGTCCGCATTTCCTCAGTAGTCACTTTCATTTCAGCAGAGGCATCATCTACGACTCCTGAACTTTTGGAAATCTGATGTAAAAGACCGTCAATATTGCCTAAGGCAAGATTGAAATTATCAGCCATTTCTTTAATTTCCCCTTGAACGTCATCATCATATCTCTTGGTCAAGTCTCCATCAGCCATCGCCTTGATGATTTTATTGAGTGTAATCAATGGCGCCACAAATGATCCGAGTAGATTATTGATAGACGCACTAAGCTCAAACCAGGCGCCATGTTTTCCTTCTTCTTGCACTCTTGTACTGAAGTTGCCATCCTCTGCTGCATCTCTTATCACACCATTGGTTTCATTGATTACAGTTTGAAGATTATCTCTCATCTTCATCAGTGAAACGCCGAGTACATCCCGAGCGCTTGCTACTTCAAATGGAGCATCTAAATTACCCTCTCCTATTTCTCGTGAAAATTCAGCCTTTTTACTCAATTGAGCGATCAAGTCATTTAGAGATCCTTGCATTTCACCAATCTCGTCACCGGTCTCAATTTGAATATTGAGAGCGTGGTCAAGATTCCCAAACGACAATTCCTTCATGGCATTATTAGTCGCCTTAATTCGATTCGTAAATCGACCTGCAATATTCCATATGATGAATCCCAGCAGAACAAAGCCCACAATTCCTGCACTTACCAAAAAGTTTAGTGCTGTCAGGTAAGTATTTCCTATATCATCCAATGGAATAACAGTTCCTACGGACCATGGGGTTGAAGAGCCATTCAACTCTATTGGTGCAAAAGAAACATACACGTCTTCGCCAGTCGCTACATTACGGGTTGTATAAGATACGAATTGGCCTTTTTTTATGCTTTCGATAACACCATAGTCTTCTTGGTGATAGGGCAGCTCCGTAATCGACTTAGTGATCATTAGATCACTTCCATTCGACGCTATCATGCCACTATTGGCAATCAGATAAGATTTCCCTTGTTCATGCTTCGAGTCGGTTATTGCGTCAGCGTAAATTGACACATTGTAATCAGTCCCGACCATTCCAATAAACTGATTATTTTTCATGATTGGAATACATGGAGAGGTGATCAATTTTTCATTGGACACCCCATTTTCATAATCCTCACTAATGTAAGGCTCGGACATTTCTTCAATCAAATCTGATTTCAGCCTATAATAATCCCCAACCAGATTGGTCCCATCTGTATCGAGTATTTCCAGTGACTCTTTGATTTGCCCATCTTTTCTATAATAAGTTACTCTCTGTCTACCTGACGGAAGGGACCATTCCGGGTCAATAGCGCTCAATTCCCAATTCAACCATATGGCGTCATAAGCTGGATACTGCTCGAGAAAACTAGTCATCAATGATTCCTGCATAGCCTGACGAGTGTCGCTTGGCAAATCAGCATAATCACTTAATATGATGGCCATAGACCTGGCTACCGACATATCTTCTTGCATGCGTGCATTCACATTGTTTGCTTTCTGCAATGCATCCGAGTCAGCTAGTTTTAGCGCCTCTTTTTTTGATTCTTCTTTTAGCCTGGAACCTACATATGTAAATATTGCTACATACAATAGCGCTGCCGCGCCCATTATATAAAGCAACATTTTCTGTCTAATTTTTAATTTTTTTAATGTCTCCATGCCACTTAGACTTCGATTTACTCCTGGTCTCCATCGACCATTTCTAAAACGTCGATGAGTACAATCATTCTGTTGTCCTTTTTAACTACTCCATTAATAAAATTTTGCTCTGTGTTGGTTTTTCTCATCACATCTGCTGTACTATCTATTTGACTCTCAGCAATCATAAGAGTCTCTGGTACTTGACTAGAAGCCACTGCTACCTTAATTTCTTCACTCTTGATTACAATTACATAATTGATGTAATCCTCTTGTTCCCCTTTCTTCCTTCCAAATTTTTTGGCCAAATCAATAACTGCCAGCACGTTTCCTCGCACGTTGGCTACACCAAGAATATATGGTCTAGTCTGAGGTACCGGAGAAATAGGTGGCACTGGAACCACTTCTTTTATTTGTCCAATTTCAAAAGCATACTCTTCTTGGCCTACAGGAAAAACCACTAACATTCTGCTATTTTCTTCCACCTGCTGAACCGCCTCTAAATCATGATTAAGTTGATTGAGAGATTGCGCTTGATTCTCTTGTTTGGCTTTTGCTTCTGATTTCGCCTTTACTGATTCTTTTTCTACCACTGCTTTCTCCGGTGATTCTGCCTTGATTTCTTTCTCTGCAGAAGTCTCTTTTTTGTTTCCCTTTTTAAGATTTTTACCTATTGCCATTTTTCTATATGCTCAAATTTTGATCGATCAGGTTTGTTCCTAAAAGCGAACGCCAACTAAACTTTTGTACTTATACTCAAGTAGCAGTTTTGATTGCATGATCATTGGAAATTTATGCAGTTCTTCAAGTAACAATTGTGTGCTTAATAGTGCAGAGTTACTTTCAGATTTTTTTGTACTATCGTCTATAACATTGTTAGAAATGAAATACAATTCGCTCACCTCAAAGGTGTCGAACTGCAGCACATTTACATCAGGTTCCACACCAGGAATTAATGGTGCTATGTTTCCAGAAAGTGTTTTAAATTCACCGCCTTTGTTGAATGAATATAAATTATGGTTGGCACCTCCAAACAGTAAAGATTCATCTTGCTTGTCATAGACAAGCAGAGCTATATCGATGGAGCAGATGTTCTCATCATATTTCTTACCAAAAAATCGATTTTGGATTCTAGTGGATAAACTGGAAAGTATTTCTTTTGGATCAAAAACTCTATCCTTGTACATCAGCTCCATCAGTGTAGCACAAATGAAAGTATTCAAAGTCAAGGCATGAATAACTCCGGAGTTCGTGTTGAATGATGTGATTAGCACTTTATCGTCTACTTCACCAAACCAATATCCATTATGATTCACTCGATTGTGTTCGTACAACACAAATGCATCATCTAAATACAGCTTTAGTTCTTCTTGCCTTGGTAAAAGTGATTCTCGCAACGAAACATTAAACTCGATGACCTGATCCATATTGACCGTGGACATCATGTTTTTTCGAGCTTCCACAGATTTGATGATCTCCTTTTTCAACTCTTGTTTGCTCGGGTTGGCTGGAGTGGTCGCCTTAGGTTTTTCTTCTGCTGGAGCAGCGACCGGAGGTGGTTCGACTACGTCCTCGGTTGGGTTTCTTAGTTCAAGTGCCTTGTCAAATTCTTCTTTTAGGTCTTCTTGATTCCAGGGCTTTACTAAAAACCTATCGAGTCCTACTTCTTTATCTACGCGAATGATCTCGTCCTCATCACTAAAACCGGTCATGATCATTCTCACTATGTTTGGATACATAGGAACTATCTTGATGAGCAATTCAACACCTGTCATTCCAGGCATTCGCTGATCAGACATGATTAGGTCGATCTGATTATCTTCTAAAATCTTGATGGCATCTTTACCGGATTCTGCTGTAAATACATTGTAGTGCCTTTTGAAAGCACGTTGAAAAATACGCAGATTGACCTCTTCATCATCGACATATAGAATGTTGAATCGCTTTACTTCTTCGTCTTTATAAGTTCTATTTAGTACTCCTTCCACAATTAAATTATGCTAAAGCTGAATCCATTGATTTATTTACTTTTCGTAGCTTCTTTGGTATAGTGATCACAAATTCAGTTCCCTTTCCTTCTTCACTTTCTACAGTGATTGAACCATTGTGCTTTTCAATTATGCCATAAGTAATAGCTAGTCCTAATCCGGTACCCTTCCCCACTTCTTTGGTGGTGAAAAATGGATCAAAAATTTTCTTTACAGTATCTTCAGACATCCCTTTGCCATTATCCCTAATGGAGATCTCTACATTGTTATCATCGACCTCCTTGGTCTTTACATTGATGGTACCTTTAAAATCAATGGCATCGCAGGCATTGCCAATCAGATTGACCAATGCTTGATTTAACTGCCCTGGCAGGCATTTTATCGGAGCAATATTGGAGTCAAAATCTTTAAGCACTTTGGCCTTTTTCTTGTACTTAGGTTTGAGGATTACAATAGCATTTTCAACAACTTGATTGAGATCGGCTTCTTTTATTTCTACTTCATCATGGCGAGCAAAAACTCTCAATCCATTTACAATCTCTGTAATTCTGGTAGTGCCATATTCTACATCATCTAAAGACTCTTCGGTGGAAGTCTGAAGGTCATTGAAATGGTGATCGTCTTCTCTTTGAATTTTATAATACTTCTTTATCTCGTCCAGACTTTCCAGCTCACATATTCGCTTATAATTTTCAATGAAAACATTCAACTGCTTGAAGTTGTCTTTCAGGGTATTTACTCCATTGGCTACGAAGTTGACCGGGTTATTAATTTCGTGGGCGATGCCGGCAGTAAGCTGACCCAGTGAGGACATTTTTTCAGACTGCAGCAATAATGCTTGTGTTTTTTCCAGTGTCTTGCTAGTCTCTTCCAACTCCTCTCGTGCGGCCTGCTGCTCGGACAGTTTTTCTTTTATTTTAGATAACTCTTTATACTTGACTACCAGCTTATCATATTCTTTGGCAAAGACCTGTTTCATCTCTTTCTTCTGACTTACAGTCTTTTGATAGGCTTGTTGTAATTTGCCTACGTGAGCCTCCTTCGTTTTTAGTTGACGATGGAAGTCATTGAGCTGAATATCTTTTGAAAAGACGTCTTTTTTTAATTTAGAAACATAGTAATACGCTCCTCCTGATACTCCTAATAACAGAACACCTAGAAATACCATTATGACAGTAGCGCTTTTTGAGTTGGGTTGATCTACATTTTCCTGAGGAATCACCAAGGTGGTTACATGGGAAGTAAGACCAAACATTTCAATATTAGCCTTCACTTGAAAGCTATTCAAACCGAAGAGTAGGGCAATCGCAACAACAAATAAAACAAACTTTCTTTTCATACTCTGTTTCACACCGACACTACACATCGGTTCTATTGATTGTAGTTAAAAATTCAGGTCTAATTGGTTTTTTCTAATATACATGATTCTTCAATTAAATGATAACTTTCAAATCATTTAGAGGGGTATAAATTGTCACAATCGACCTCCTCCATTTTTTAAACAGAAAACCTTCTTACAAACCAATAATGTGAATAGAATATTAAGAATCTTGATTTAAGATGCTTGACGCAACTGATCCTTAATCTTGAATACCTCTACAAACTTAAAAGGATGACTATAGTGTTCACTAATTTCACGTCCGATTTCTAGGATGTTCGTCCGATTTTTCTCATAATACCAAGTGATATTAAGTGGCCTTTTTTTCGAAGAAAGTGAGATTAACTTTTTTACAAGAATGTGGAGATATGTACTAGAGTCTTCAATGTTCTTAAGGGCAAAATTGACGTTAATAGCTTCCAGCTGCTCATTGTCTAAGGCCGGTAAATGGCTAAAAACATGGCCATAGAAACTTAACGGATCATCCGGCATAGAATTTCCCCGGAGTTCTAGCTCTCCATTTCCAGGTCGGAAATTTACCGATGGGGTTGATCCAGTAGGTCTTATAAAATATCCATCCATTGCCGTAATCGAACTATTCTAAATTCCTATTTTATTAAAATGGTCTATAATTATTCTAAGATTCAATATTAGAGATTATTATATCCCATTTCAATCCGTTTTTGTACCTAAATTTTATATTAGGTAAAACCACTTACCTAATTAGAGCTCATAAATCGCTCAATACGGCATGGTTCACTATATTAAATTAATGAATTTTTTATTGAAAAGAAAGCAGGTTTTCCAGGCCTTGACTGAATAGACACCAAACTACCAAATTGCACTAAAGCTCTAAGCGTCCTCTTTCCTAATCCGAATAGTAAGAATAAAGAAACAATGTTCTGCGTCTAATGGCTCAAAATAATACTCGTACTCTGTACCCGTACGTTTTTTGATATCTATAAACCCTAGTCCAGCTCCTCCTTTTTCCGATATGGTCGTATTTTCCATGGTAGTTTTATGCAGCGATCTCAGCTCCTCTTTGTCCAAAGAGTTTACACGGTCAAGTATATCTCTCAGTCTAACTGCATTGTCAAGCGAAATCTGATTGCCTGTGGTCACATAATACTCATAATCATTATCTCCAATAAGGAAAATACCATCTTTCGCTAAACCATCTTCCAGGCTATCAGAGGCATATTCTGCTGTGCTGTCTGCATGCTTACATATATTCTGCAGCGCTTCAATCATCACATGATAAACCCGACGAGATACTTTTTTATCCTCTTTTTTATCAGTCATGTCTTCCTCAGTCATGGCAGTGATACCATTGATCGTGTTTTGGGTGATTTTTCCGAGATAGACAATATTTACATCAGAGCCCTCCATCAAATCTCTGAAGGCCACTATATTTTTAAGATGGTTCAGTTGGTTGGTCTGCTTTTTTCTAAGATTATTCATGCGCTGTTTGATTCAATTGAGAAAGGCAATATGCCCAAAACGCTGCCTAACAATAAATATAGAAATATTTTAGCAAGCAGGGTTGTAAAGGATTCTGAAAATATCAGGAAATATTGGTGCTCAATTTGCCTTCGCCTGAATTTCCAGCATTTTTTTGTAGATATCGAGACATATCCAGGCATCCGTAGCTGCGTAACTAATTTGAGAATCTGTCAATACTTCGTTTTCCCAGTTAGAGACTTGTTGACTTTTGGATATTCGGTGATTCATGAACATGCCAGCATAATTTCTTGCTCCGATGCTCTCAAACCCAAGTTCACCACCTAGTTCATTAAGGTCTACAAATCCATGCGGTTTGAATTTTCTGAGTTTCTGTAAATCCTTGATATCATCCCGAATACCTATGCCTACAATCTTGATATTTGGATCTTCGAAGAGGCTCACTATGTCTTCTGAAAGGTCAATTTTGTTGAGTCTAAAAAGAAACGCCATATCTGGCAATGACAACTGCAATAAGGCTACAGGATAGGATTCACCTTTTCTGAAAGCTGGTTTAGTTTCTGTATCAAAGCCTATGATTTCGGCATTTTTGAGTGCCTCAACTGCTTTTTTTACTTGACTTTCCTTGTCGATTATTTGATACTCCCCCTCATATTTCATCAATGGAAGTTCGTTCACTTCCTGCTTCGTAATCTTCCTAATCTTCATTCAAGTTCTATTTTTTGTCACTCAGTTTCCGAATCTTAATTTTTAAATATCCGAATAATATAGTCATAAATGGGCTAATGATATTGAAAAAACAATACGGAGCAAAAGCCAATACGCCTACGCCTAAAACGCTGGAATGATACGCCCCACAGGTATTCCAAGGCACAAGTACTGAAGTTACCGTACCAGAATCTTCCAATGTTCTACTCAAATTTTCGGGAGCCAGATCCTTTTCCTTATATAGATCAGCATACATTCTTCCAGGCACCACGATGGCCAAATATTGATCAGAGGCCGTAGCATTGAAAAACATACAAGTACCAGCTGTAGAAGCAATTAGAGCACCGCTCGACTCAATTTTTTTCATGATGGCCTGTGCAATAACTTTGAGCATTCCTGCGCCTTCCATTACTCCACCAAACATCATTGCCGACATGATTAACCAAATCGTATTTAACATCTTATACATTCCGCCTGAACTTAAAAGCTCATTCACCATTTCGTTTGAAGTGGTAACTCCAACATGGCCGTAAAGTGCCTTCATTACTCCCACAAACATGGTTTTCCAATATGCCCCAGAATAGCCAGACACTTCGCTAATTACTTCTCTTTGAAAAATGAGCGCAAACAAAATCCCTAGTAAAGTTCCTACCATCAAAGCCGGAAATGCAGGCACTTTTTTAACTATTAGCACAATAACGACAACCGGTACGATAAACAACCAGCCGGATATATAAAATTTTGATGAGATAGCATCTAGCACATCTCCGGTATTTACGTTTCCTTCAACACTTGTATTGAAGAATCCCATGATGAGAAAAATAACCAGTGTAATTCCAATTGAAGGAAAGGTGGTATACACCATGTATCGTATATGGGTAAACAAGTCTGTACCTGCCATCGCTGGTGCCAGATTGGTAGTATCCGAAAGCGGAGACATTTTGTCCCCAAAATATGCGCCTGACAAAATAGCTCCTGCTACGATTCCTTCATGTATGCCCATGGCCTGACCTATGCCAATCAATGCAATACCAACTGTGGCTGCTGTAGTCCATGAACTGCCTGTAGCCATAGAGACGATCGCACAAACTATACATGCGGCAAAAAGAAATATTGTGGGATTTAGAATTTGAAGCCCATAATAAATCATGGCTGGCACCACCCCGCTTATCAACCAACTTCCAGCTAAAGAGCCAATCATCAATAAGATCAAAATAGAGCCCATGGCTGAAGTAATACTCTTAACCATAGACTTTTCAATGTTCTTCCATTTATACCCCAACCTTGCAGCCATAATTGCCGCCACCATAGCCGATAATATCAAAACGATTTGATTGGAACCGGAAAGGGCGTCATCTCCAAAGATGGAAACATTGACAGATAAAAAAACTATGAGGAATATGATAGGTATGAATGCCTCAAAAAGCGAAGGCTCTCTCTTCTCACTGCTTGTACTCATTCGCTAGCGCATTTTTGGTATTAAAAACTCGGAAGTTAATCATTTTTAATCAACCAAAAAGCTGTGATCTGATTTTCGAAGAGAAATATTTGATGAGGGGTAAAATTGTATTAGTCCGTATTTTACATCAAGATCAAGGCTTAAAGCTTAACCTTTGCATTAAAAGTATTATCAAGCTATTTTTCGTCTAGCCATCTCATTTTTCACCAAAGTAAACTCTCTGCTGCTTTGCCCTGCGATAGAGGTATTTTCTTCTGCACGCCTCATCAAATAAGGCAACACTTTCGCTACAGGACCGTATGGGACGTATTTTGCCACATTGTATCCTTCATTAGCCAATGTGTAGGAGAGATTGTCGCTCATACCATACAATTGGGCAAAATACACTTTGGTATCTGCTTTAGCAATGCCATGATGCTCCATAAGTTCAGCCGTTTTTCTACAGCTATTCTCATTGTGTGTACCAGCACACAGATAGACTTCATTGATATTCTCTATACAGAAAGTTACTGCTTCATCATAGTCTCTATCAGAAGCTTCTTTGTTGGGCTGAATAGGATCCTGATATCCTTTGTCATTTGCTCTTTCTCTCTCCTTCTCCATGTAAGCGCCTCTGACCAACTTAGCTCCAATTTTGAATCCCTTGTCTAATCCCAATTGATGTGCATCTTTCAAGTTTTGTAAAGAAGCTGTACGATACATTTGATAGGTATTAAATATGTATACCGTCTCCTTATTGTACTTCTCCATCATGGTATATACCACCTCATCGATCACATCCTGAATCCAGGTTTCTTCCGCATCTATAAATAGGTATTTTTTAACTTCTACTGCTTTGGCACAGATCTGATCTACTCTTTCGAGAAAAGCTACATATCTATCAGATTCGTCGTTTGTCAGCTCATCACCTTGCTGTTTTTTTTCTAATAAATCAAAAGCTGTAAACCCAGTGAGTTTCATCACTCCAGTAGGTATATGCTGACTGGTAGCTGCCATTTCCAACGAACGAATAATCTCGTCACGATTGTAGTCAAACACTTTTTCCGACTCCTCTCCTTCGACTGAATAGTCCAAAATGGTGTGGATATTTGAAGCGGCCAGTTTTTCTACTGTTCCTTTCGAATCACTAAGTGATTCCCCTCCACAAAACTGAGCAAATATAGTTTTCTTAATCATCCATTTAATTGGTAAATGAATTTTCAAAGCAAACACAGTCAACCAAATACCAATCTTAGCAATAACTGGATTGTTCATGGTAAAAAACAGAAAATACATCCTTTTCAAATCAAAATTCGACTTGTCAGCGAATGCTACTTTGGTATCATCGAAGTTTATCATTTTTAAATTATTGTTGCTCATTTTTTGGATGACAAATATATGCATGAATTCCATTTAAAAAGATACAAAAAAAGCGAGACCTTTTGCAAGACCTCGCTTCTATTACCTTTTACTTATAGGATATTAACTTATCCCCAATTTTCGATTCAGTTTCGCAAAGAACAAGTACATCACTGGTACAATGAACAAGGTCAGGAATGTGGCGAATGTTAAGCCGAATATGATCGTCCATGACATGGGTCCCCAAAAGGCTACATTGTCTCCACCCAGATAAAAATCTGCATTCAAGTTTGTGAAGAAATTGATAAAATCAATGTTGATCCCGACTGCCAATGGAATCAAACCAAGAATGGTTGTGATGGCTGTCAATAATACTGGTCTCAGACGAGTAGCTCCAGCCGTTGCGATCGCACTAATGATATCACTCATTTCGAGTTTATCGACTCCCTGATCAGCTCTCAATTGATTTCTACTCAATTCTATAAAGTCGATCAATACAATCGCATTGTTCACCACAATTCCGGCCAGCGAAATGATACCAATCATGGTCATAATGACCACGAAATTCATTTGGAATATCACCAGTCCAAGGAACACACCAATGGTACTTAGCACTACGGACATCATAATAATAAATGGTGTGGTGATTTTGTTGAATTGTGAAACGATGATCAAGAAAATCATGAATACAGCAATCAACAAGGCTTTACTCAAAAAGGCCATTTCTTCTGCCTGCTTCTCTTGCTCTCCACCAAATCTGAACTCATATCCTAAGGGCATTTTAAAATCAGCCAACAGGGCTTTCAATTGATCATTAATCAGGGTTGCATTGTATCCACTCACTACATTAGAAGTAAGCGTTGCCACCCTATTTAAATCTTTCCTTCTGATCGAGCCATAGGTAGAACTTAGATCTGCAGTGGCCACTGAAGAAATCGGCACGCTCACAATCTTTCCGTTCGACTGATTTCTATAAACAATGCTCTTGTTCATTAAAGCATCCATATCATACCGATACTTCTCTGCCAATCGCACTTGAATTTCATAGTCGTCCTCGCCTAGTTTGTATTTGGAAACCTCTTTCCCAAAAAGAGCCGTACGAATCTCCATAGCGATGCCCTGAGTGGAAAGCCCAAATCTTCTGGCTTTTTCACGATCAATGTCAACGACCAATTCTGGTTTTCCAGTTTCTAAATCTGACTTGAGTTTTTCGATTCCTTCTATACCAGATTTATTGATAAAACTTTTCATTTGATCAGATAGATCTATTAGAGTAGCAAAATCATCACCTATGATTTCGATACTGATTGGTTTACCTACTGGAGGCCCGTCATTGTTTTGATCCACTGTTACTGAGACTCCAGGATAGCCTGCCATAGAGGATCTGATTTTGTCCAGGATATCATTAGTAGAAACCCCATTTCGATCTCTGAACTCTACGAAGTTGGTAGTAATTCTGGCTTTATTAGGTGTATCACTTTGCCCAAAGGCGGATTGATCCATTGGATCAGCAGCTCCGGCCCCTACATTCACTGTAATGGATTCTATCACTTCTCCATATGGCTTGACCAAAGCGGCCACTTTCTTTTCGAGCTTAGAAGTGAATGCATTTGTTGTTTCCACATCTGTGCCTATTGGATACTCCACAAAAACATTGACATATTTCGGTGGTGTCTTAGGGAAGAATTCGAAATTCGGCTTCCTTGGAGACTCAAGTACTGCCCCGAAAATCCCCGCTGATATAACTAGTAAAACAACAGTTCCCCAGAAGAATACGTATGGCATCCACCCTGCCAATGCAAACTGCATGGATTTGGCATACAATCCTTCCAACCATGGCAGGAAGGATCTTTGAAATTTTCTAGAAATAGGGATTAGTACAAAGACATTCAATAGAATTACAAGCCCAAAGGCTATCGATAATCGGCCTAATGGTGCGATATCAGTAAATAACAGTATTAAACCTAATCCCAGGGCTATTCCGAAATAGATAAATATTCTCTTTTTATCGACTGGTTTTCCATCATCCAACTTCATGAATGCGGTAATTAACACAGGGTTGATTACTAAGGCTACAAAAAGAGAAGAACCCAAAGTCACCATCAGAGTAATGGGTAAAAACTTCATGAATTCGCCCATGATTCCAGGCCAGAAAGCCAACGGTAAAAAGGCAGCCAAAGTAGTCGCAGTGGAAGCAATAATTGGCCATGCCACTTCTCCAACCCCTCTTTTCGTAGCCTCATAAGCTGAAAGTCCTTGCTCTCTCAAACGATAAACATTCTCTACTACCACAATACCATTGTCCACCAACATTCCCAATGCCATGATCAATGAAAACAGCACCATCATATTAATGGTGATTCCGAACATGCCTAGAATCATAAATGCCATGAACATGGAAAGCGGTATCGCCACTCCTACAAATAGTGCATTTCTAGTTCCTAAGAAAAATAGCAGTACCAGCACCACAAGCAATACACCTGAAATGATGTTGTTTTCCAGGCTGCTTACCATATCTCTGGTTTGTTGAGATTGGTCATTGGTTTTGGTCACCTCCATACCCTCTGGAAACCTATTAGCCTTGAAATCTGCAATGATCTCATCAATTCTGTCGGTAGCAATCAATAAATTTTCTCCACTTCTTTTCACGATGTCAAGCATCACTACTGGCTTGCCATTGAGACGGGCATAATTCTGCTTTTCTTTATAATCAAATTCGACTTCAGCAATATCTCCCAGGTACACGATATTACCTTTTTCGCGTTTGACCACAACTTTGAGTAAATCTTTTGGATCTTTGAATTCACCTACTACTCGGATGGACCTTCTGATCTCTCCTTCTCTGAGATTTCCCCCTGAAAGTGTGATATTTTCTGAACGAATCGCATTTTCAATATCTCCGAAATTGACCAACCGAGCTTCCATTTGATAAGGATCGACATTTACTCTGACTTCTTTCTCATCAACTCCTCGGATATCAACTTTGGATATCTGACTCACTTTTTCAATTTCATCTTCCAAATCCTCAGCATAATCATTGAGTTCTTCAATGCTGAAATTTCCTGACAAATTGATATTAAGTACAGGAAACTCTGAGAGATTCATCTCAAAAATGTTTGGATCCTTTTCTAAGTCACTGGGCAATTCTGGTTTCGCCTTATCTACCGCATCTTTTACTTTGGTCAATGCATCTTCGATCAAAGTAGTTGAAGTGAATTCAACAATGATAGTAGAATAATCCTGAACAGAAGTAGATCTAATTTCCTCTACAGAAGAAATAGTATTCAGTTCTTTTTCTATCGGCCTGGTGATTAAATTTTCCATGTCTACAGGTGAATTACCTGGATGTGGCGTTCCTATATATACTTTGGGTTGCCTAACCTCTGGGAAGCTTTCCTTCGGCAGATTAATATAGGTTGAAATTCCCATCAGTACGATCAGGGCACTAAGTACAAGAACCGTAGTTCTGTTATTGATCGAGAGTGTGGTCAATCCAAACTCCTTCTCTATTTGCTTATTTTTTACATTGCTATCAGCCATGTCAATTTCTTTTGAGTTTAAGATTATTTGGCAGATTTAGACTCTTTAATATTGACTATCACTCCTTCTGATAGCTCGCGGAATCCCTTGTTTGCCAGACGTTGGTTTGCTTTCAACCCAGATTTAATTTCTGTCTCATTATTATAAGTCACTCCAGTTTCCACATATACTTTTTTAGCCACAAGATTATTTTCTTCTTTCACAATTTCGAAGACAAACGATCCTTTGTTATCCTTCTGGATAAGCTGAGTAGGTACCACAATAGCTTGCTCATTTTGATAATCACGTAGATTTAAAACTACCACCTGATTGGGTTTGACAGGAAAATCCAACCTCGGCAAGAATACTTCCATTTCAAAAGTTCTATTCTGGCTATTGATTACCTGACCTACAGATGAAACCTGGCTGATCATTTTCCTATCCTGAGAGGGGAAGTACACATCAACTTTATCAGCTTTTTTGAATTTGCCAATAAAACGTTCTGACACATCTGAACTAATATGTACATCATCTGGGTTGACGATTCTAACCAAAGGCATACCTGGCTGAGCCATCTCACCCACCTTAGCTTCCATGGCATCAACAGAACCTGAAAAAGGAGCAATTACACGAGTCTGATCCAATTGAGATTTTACAGTAGCCAGTTTCCGTTCCAAAGATTCTCGGTTGTTTTTGGCTTGTAAATATTGTATTTCTGTGCCTATATTCTTTTTCCAAAGATTTTCCTGCTTATTGGCCAATATTGTAGCCAGCTCCAAAGAAGTCTCTAGTTCAGCAATATTGTTTTCAATGATTTCACTATCCAGCGTAAACAATACTTGGCCTTTTTTCACATTTTGGCCAGCCTTTACATTTACTCTTTCAATCTTCCCAGGAATCTCAGGGCTCACAGTTACGTTCGTTCTTGATTCAACAGCTCCACGTACTTCAATTTTGTGTTCGAAATATCTAGGAGATATATCCAATGTCGTAATCAGTGTTTTATTCACAGCTACCTTGCCATAAGCAGGGTCTTCTTTTCTTATTTCTTCTTCGAGAGCTACCAATTCACTTTTTAGGTCTTGAATTTCAGTTTTGAGCTCTTCTGCTTCTTTTTTCTTAGTTTCCAAATCACTAGAACAGCTTACCGCCAAAGCAAAAACTAAAGGAATTATATATGTTGATTTTTTCATTTTTAGAATGATTATTAGCTTAGAGCAAAATGCCATAGGCTTTTTGCAGGTCAATTTTTGAGATCAGCGCGTCGTATAGCGCATTGTAATAGTTTATTTGTGCTTGTTTATAAGTGGCATCAGCGTCGATAACTTCAATATTCGAGCCTACTCCTTCATTGAATTTTAATTTGGCTACTTCATAGACTTCTTGAGACAATTCCATGTTTTCTTTTTGAGCTTCCATCATCTGAATCTGTCGATTGTAAGAAGTCAATGCTTGTTCAATTTCTATGTCTATGTTATTCTCAAGCAAATTCAAAGAATAGTCTATTTGCTTTTCCTGTAGTTGTCTTTGCTGTACTTGGCGACGCTTTCTTAAACCGTCGAATATAGGCATGGACGCTCTTAACCCAATGGCACCGGCTCCAAACCAATCATCAGAAAAAATCCCGCCCAACGAAGTATTACCAGTATTTCTACCATAATTGGCCACAAAGTCAATTTTTGGATAATATTTGGCTCTCACATTTTTAATGTCTAATTGCTTGAGTTCCTTCCTAATATTCATTTGAGAATATTCAATCCGCTTTTCATACGTAAAGTCTTTTGATTCCTCGAAATCAAAATATTCAATCGAATTAATTTCTGTAGTCAATTGCACCGCAGTATTGGGTTTCAACCCCATCTGAAACTTTAGAATCGATTCGGATAAATCAACGATTTGTTGATAGTTCTCCTTTTCCACCTTCACATTGTTAAACTGTACTCTGATTCTGCTTACATCAATTTTCTCTGCAAACCCATTCTCATACATTACTTCAGTTTCCTGAAGGAGTGAATCGAGACGAGAATAGTTACGTTCCACCAGGGCCAATCTTTCAACATTCACAAGAACACCAAAGTAAGCTTTAGATACAGCCTCAGCGATGTCTATTTTCGTTTTAATATGATCCTTTTTGGAAAGCTGGGTAAAAGTCTTCGCCGCTTCGAGTCCAATGAAAAACGATCCATCAAAAACCATCTGCGAAACGGACGCCCCCCATTGACTTGTATAATCCGCACCAAACGGTATGAACAAAGTTTCATCTAGCGGTTGACCCGTAGCAAAATCACTAGTTACCGGGGTCACTGGAATTTTATAGTTATGAGTCAATTCAGCATTCAAATTAACCTGGGGCAATCCATCAGCGAGAATTTCACCCACTTGTTTGTCTGCTATTTCCTCTTCTAATCTGGCATTTATTACCTGCTGATTATTCTCTAACGCAAAATTAATCGCCTCCTCGAGGGAAACGCTCATCAACTCGGAGTTTTGGCCCATGCTCACCTGGTGAACTGCCACAAAACCCATTGTAAGTAGTAGTAAAAGTATTGGTTGTTTAATTACTCTCATAAGATTTAGCATCTATCAAGCTATCATATAGTTCTTGACCTTTTACAGTCATTAATCCGTGTACGAAATGATCAAATAAGGCCATTTGCACATCAGTAAAATCAAATTTATCTCTTGGAAATATTCTTTCATCAAAACTCAACTCTATGGATTCAACACGGAACGTTGAGATTATTTCCGCATCTAATTCTTTTCTAAAGTACCCTTCGCTTTTACCTCTCGCAATCACATCCAGAATCGTGTTTTTAATAAAGACGCTTTTATATTCTAACCATAGTGCCCAGGCATTAGGATGATACTTCTGAATATCGAAAAGCATGGAAGGATTAATTTCCTTTACATGTTCTCTGATACAGTGAGAAAGTTTGAACAGTTCGTCAATGGCATTTTCTGCAGTTGATTTTACAGTGCTCATCTCAGCGCGTTCTCTGTCTATGTGTCCTTTTGTAATTAGTGTAACTAATTCGTCCTTGTCTTTAAAAAACTGATAAATCGTTTTTTTAGAGATCGAGAGTTCTCTAGCTATGTCATCCATAGACACACTGCGAACCCCATATTTATTAAAGAGGGCTTCGGTGTTTTCTAATATTTTCTCTTTTGTATTATTGATCATTGTAGCGCAAAGAAACCAAGGAAACTTTATGATTACTAAAAGTTTCCGAAGTTTCTACGAACGAAATCAATATTTGTTCGAATTTTTCTGGTATTTTTTTGTCCGCAATGAACAATTCGCATCAACTATACATTCACTCCCCTTCTATTCAACTGGAATATTTATGCTTCGGAGAAGGAGAAAAAACACTGGTTTGCTTCCATGGGTTTGGACAAAACTTGATGGTATTCAAGGACTTATCCCTAATGTTAAGTAACTATCAAGTAGTGAGTCTTAATTTGTTTTTCCATGGGAAAAGTGATCGAAAAGGAGGACTAAAATATTTATATCAAAAAGAATGGAAAACTATATTTGATGGATTCCTGCATCATTTAAAAATTGATCGATTTTCAATTTTAGGATACAGTTTAGGAGGAAGATATACGACAAGTACTTTAAAATCTTTTGAAGAATGTATAGATCATTGTATCCTCATTGCTCCAGATGGCATCGTCAAACGCAGTTCTTATGAGTTCGCAACATTTCCATTAGGTTCTGAGCAGATATTCGGGTTCTTCATGCGAAATCCCAAGCCATTTTTTACTTTTCTCACTCTTCTCGAAAAAACCAAACTATTTAACCAATGGACCATTGATTTTTCACGCGCTCAACTTCAAGACAAGGACCAGCGCATGAGGGTCTATCATTCCTGGATCACCTTGAGAAAATTTAGAATACGACTGGCCGAACTCATTGATAAAATCAACTCCGGCACATTTCAAACTACCGTAATTTTCGGACAATATGACAAAATCATTCAACCGAAGCGACATTTCTATTTCTTAAATCAAATACCAAAAGCTAAAGTTATTATCTTAGACACAGGACATACTAAACTCTTGAACGAATCATTTGTGAAAGTATCAGATGTACTCAAAAAAGCATAATCTCTTTCTACTCATTGTCTTTTACCTTCTTTTTCTTGGTATCAGCTCGGCTCAACCTACACGAACTCTTTATTTTGATAAAGCAGGAAATCAAGTAGATCAATCCTTCGCTTTCTATTCTTCTACAGGCGCTATACCAACAGGTAAGAATTATTTTGTTGGAAAAGTCATAGAAAAATATACATCCAACGGGAAAACGAAAGCCAAAAAAACATTTGATAAATCTGGTCAGCAAGTAGGCATTGGGGTGGAATACTATGAGAATGGCCAGGTCAAAGAAAAATACCAATTAAAAAACGGACATATATTCGGTGGCTATGTTCTCTGGTACCCCAATGGAGTGAAAGCCCTTGAAAGAGAGTACACAAATTATTCCACATCAACAGAAATTAATCACCGCACCTACAATGCCTGGGATTCACTTGGCAATCAAACGGTCAAAGATGGCATGGGCAACCTCGTTGAATATCATCAAGATCTGAGCATTTCGGCCAAAGGAAAGATCTACAAAGGCATGCGAAGTGGAACATGGAAAGGATATTATCCAAACGGTAACTCATTCTATACTGAAAAACACAAAGGAGGAGAACTCATTAGCGGATCGAGCATTAAACTAGACAGCTCAAAACACAACTACACTCAAATTAATGTTCTACCCTCACCAAAGATTGGTTTTTCAAAGTATTATGAAAAACTAACCAAGGAAATGAAATACCCCAAAAGTGCCAAGAAGATAGGACTCCAGGGCACGGTTCATATTGCCTATACGATCGATAAATCTGGTCAAGTATCAGATTATTACATCATCAAAGGCCTCAGTCAGGAATGCGATCAAGAAGCACTAAGAATATTCAAAGAAATACAAGTCGAGTGGATTCCGGGAACTTCCAGGGGCAACCCTCAACCCTTTATTCTTTCGCTCCCAGTTTCATTCAAACTGTAACCAAAGAAAAAACCACAATTATACTATATCCCATACCCAAATTTTAAGTCAATCCTCTTACTTTTGCGGCTGATAAACAGTCCTTCTTCGATGATCTTTATATTCAAGAAAAACCCCACCACCTATTACCTTCTGAAATCAAAATCCGACCTCAACGCTGCAAGCATCGCAAAACTCCAGTGGCTTTTTGGAAATGCAGAAGTGTTGAGCGATAAGAACCTAGCTGGTTCATTTATCGGGCCCAGACAGGAAATGATTACTCCATGGAGTACCAATGCTGTAGAAATTGCCCAAAACATGGGTATAGAGGGTATTGAGCGAATTGAAGAATTTCATACTGAAGGCCACTTCGACCCTATGCTCAATCAAAAATATGAAGCCCTCAGCGAAGAGGTATTCATCATCAATAAGCAACCAGAGCCTATTCAGGATATCGAAGACATCCGAAGTTACAATCAAAGCGAAGGACTGGCGCTTAGTGAAGAAGAGGTAGTTTACTTAGAAAGTGTAGCATTAAGACTGGGCAGACCTTTGACTGACAGTGAAGTATTCGGTTTTTCTCAAGTGAATTCTGAACACTGTCGTCACAAAATATTTAATGGCCAGTTTATAATAGATGGTGAAGAAAAAGAGTCTTCACTTTTTAAATTAATTCGAAAGACTTCGGAAACACACCCAGGTCAAATTGAGTCGGCGTACAAAGACAATGTAGCTTTTGTCAAAGGTCCGAAAATGGAGCAGTTCGCACCCAAAACGCAAAACAAAGCAGACTTCTTCGAAACCAAGGACATTGATTCAGTGATTTCGCTTAAAGCGGAAACCCACAACTTCCCTACCACAGTAGAACCATTCAATGGAGCAGCTACAGGATCGGGTGGAGAAATCAGGGACCGCATGGCGGGTGGACAAGGCAGTATTCCGTTGGCAGGAACAGCAGTATACATGACATCTTATCCTCGCTTAGAAAAAGGGAAAAAGTGGGAAGAAAACATTGAAGCAAGAGATTGGCTTTACCAAACACCTCTAGACATTTTGATCAAAGCTTCAAATGGAGCCAGTGACTTCGGAAACAAATTTGGTCAGCCGGTGATTTGCGGAAGTGTATTGACTTTCGAACATGAAGAAAATAATGAAACCCAAGCTTTCGACAAAGTCATCATGATGGCTGGAGGAGTAGGATTCGGAAAACTTTCTGATGCACAGAAAAAGCCATTGACCAAGGGAGACAAAATCGTAGTAATGGGAGGTGACAACTACCGCATTGGCATGGGAGGTGGCGCAGTTTCTTCCGTATCAACTGGTGAGCATTCAAATGCCATCGAATTGAATGCCATTCAGCGTTCAAATCCTGAAATGCAAAAAAGAGTAGCTAATGCGCTTCGTGCATTGGCTGAAAGCGACGACAATCCCATTGTTTCAGTTCACGATCATGGCGCTGGCGGCCACTTAAACTGCTTGTCCGAATTGATCGAGGATATTGGTGGACAGATCGACATAGATCAACTACCGGTTGGAGACCCTACTCTTTCCAACAAAGAAGTAATTGGAAATGAGTCCCAGGAAAGAATGGGATTGGCTATAGCGAATAAAGACATCCCTGGTCTGAAAGAAATTGCAGATCGGGAAAGAGCGCCACTTTTCGTAGCTGGCGAGGCAACTGGTGAAATGAAATTCACCATGAAGCACAAAGACAGTGAAAAAGCTGCCATGGATTGGGGATTGTCAGATATGTTTGGATCAGCACCAAAGACGATTTTAAAAGACAATAAAATCGATAAGAGCTATCAGCCAGTAATTGCAAATGACACAGACTTTGTAGATGACTTAAAACAAGTGCTTCAATTGGAAGCAGTGGCATGTAAGGATTGGTTGACAAACAAAGTAGACCGATCAGTAACAGGTCGTGTTGCCAAACAACAAACTTGTGGAGAGATACAGTTGCCACTAAACAACGTGGCGGTGATGGCCCTTGACTTTGTGAACAATAAGGGGATAGCTACTTCTATTGGTCATGCGCCTGTAGCCGCGATTGCCAACCCAGCCAAAGGTTCGCAACTCGCCATCACTAAAGCTTTAACCAATATCATTTGGGCTCCATTAACTCATGGATTAGATGGTGTATCATTAAGTGCCAACTGGATGTGGCCAACCAAGACAGATGGTGAAAGAGCTAGATTGTATGAAGCAGTTGAAGCAGTAAGTGAATATGCAATTGCCTTAGGCATCAATATCCCTACTGGCAAGGACTCCTTGTCGATGACTCAAAAGTACAACGACGGCAAAACGGTGGATTCACCTGGTACGGTGATTATATCCACTGTAGGCGAAGTATCTGATATCCGTCAAACAGTCACTCCAGACATCAAGCCAGTTGCAGATTCTACACTATTATACATACCATTATCAGATGGTGCGTTTTCATTGGATGGATCTAGTTTTGGGCAAATAAAAAATGCTATAGGTACCGACCCCGCTTCATCACCTGAAGCAAACTATTTCAAGAATGCATTTTCGGCGGTTCAACAACTGATTATAAGTGGAAATGTATTGGCGGGACATGATGTATCAGCGGGTGGTTTGATCACTACCTTACTGGAAATGCACTTCCCTACTACACAAAGTGGGGCAAACATCGATTTGAATTCCTTAGGTTCAAGCTTAGCGCAAATTGCTTTCAGCGAAAGTCCTGCTTTGATCATTCAAGTGGCCAACGATATTTCACTAGATGCTTTGTCTGGCATTTCTTATGAAAAAATTGGAACTGTAAACCTCGATAGAACATTCTATATAAATGATCGTTCGCTCAATGTTAATGAATTAAGAGATACATGGTTCAAAACCTCTTATCTGCTAGAACAGCACCAGACTGAAGCGAGCAACGCCAAATCCAGATTTGAGAGTTATAAAAACCAAGCACTACAATATACATTCCCTTCAGACTGGAGCGGAAGCATGAGTAGTTTAGGCTTAAACCAAAAAAGAAATGAATTATCTGGTTCAAAAGCTGCTATCATCCGTGAAAAGGGGGTGAATGGTGATCGAGAAATGGCCTACGCACTACACCTAGCAGGATTTGATGTGAAAGATGTTCACATGACAGATTTAATCTCTGGCAGAGAAGATTTGTCTGATGTCAATATGATTGTATTCGTAGGTGGATTTTCCAACTCGGACGTGCTTGGATCAGCCAAAGGTTGGGCAGGAGCATTTTTATATAATGAAAAAGCCAATACTGCACTAAAGAATTTCTACGCTAGACCCGACACGTTGAGTTTAGGTGTTTGCAACGGATGTCAGCTTATGATGGAATTGGGATTAGTTTTTCCTGAAATTGAAACCCATCCGAAAATGGCGCACAATGCATCAGGAAAGTTTGAGTCTATCTTCTTAGATGTTACCATCCCACAAAACGACTCCGTGATGTTAGGCAATCTATCCAACACCAGAATGGGTATTTGGGTAGCACACGGCGAAGGGAAATTTGAATTGCCACAAGCGGAAAGTGACTACACCGTCTGTATGAAATATGCACACGAAGCCTATCCTGGCAATCCAAATGGATCTGATTACAATGTAGCTGGAGTGCATTCGAAAGACGGGAGACACTTGGCCATGATGCCGCACTTAGAGCGCTCGATCTTCCCATGGAACTGGGCGCACTATACGGAATCTTCGAACGAAATTACCCCTTGGATTCAGGCGTTTATTAACGCCAAGGAATGGGTAGAGGGTCACAAGTAAAAAAAAGTAAATTAATTTGTCTTTTTTATCGTCAAGTGTTGGCATTATTCAGGCAAATTTCTACTTTTGTGTTCCCAAAATAAGAGGGGTACAAGATTGGCCTATGGTGTAACTGGCAACACGTCTGGTTTTGGTCCAGAAGAGTCTAGGTTCGAGCCCTAGTAGGCCAACAAAAAAGAAGCTATCTCTATTGAGATAGCTTCTTTTATTTCACTAACGCACGAGACATGTCTGCAGTTAAAATCTTCGCCGGAAACGGTTCCAAAGAATTAGCCACTAAAATCGCTAATAGTTATGGCAAACCGCTAGGAAATTCTACTTCCAAGAAATTCAGCGACGGCGAACTTTCATTCAGTTACAATGAAACTGTTCGGGGCTGTGATGTATTCATCATTCAATCTACTGGTCCTTCGGACAGTCTGATAGAGCTTATGCTCATGATTGATGCCGCCAAAAGAGCGAGTGCCAAATCTGTAACTTGTGTTGTTCCCTACTTCGGTTATGCACGACAAGACAGGAAAGACAAGCCAAGAGTATCTATTGCCGCCAAATTGATGGCCAACGTATTACAAGCGGCAGGTGCGGATCGATTGATGACATGTGATTTACACGCGGATCAAATTCAGGGCTTCTTTGATATTCCAGTTGATCATTTGGTGAGTGCCTCCATTTTTGTTCCTTACATCAAAGATCTTAAGCTAGACAATCTGATGTTCGCTGCTCCTGACGTAGGAAGTACGAAAAGAGTTAGAGAATTTGCAAAATTCTTTGAAGCAGACATGGTCGTTTGTGACAAACACAGAAAAAGAGCGAATGAAGTTGCCTCTATGCAAGTCATTGGAGATGTTGAAGGCAAAGACGTCATCTTAGTGGATGATATTATTGATACAGCTGGTACATTGACAAAGGCTGCCAATCTATTGAAAGAAAAAGGAGCTTTATCCGTAAGAGCATTTTGTACGCACCCTATCCTATCTGGTAATGCCTACGAAAATGTTGACAATTCTGAATTGGAAGAATTGGTCGTTACAGACAGTATTAAAATAAACGAAGGTCAGTCTTCGAAAATAAAAGTGGCAAGTATGGCAGAGCTTTTTGCAAAAGCAATTAGAAAAATACATGACCACGAATCAATAAGTTCATTATTTATTCATTAATATAAAATAGTATGAAAACTATAGAGATTGTAGGGTATAAAAGAGCGAATCTCGGCAAATCAGAAGCTAAAAATCTTCGTGCCGAGGGTCAAGTACCATGTGTAATTTACGGTGGCGAAGAGCAAATTCACTTCTCAGCACCAGCCATTCTTTTCAGAGAATTGGTTTATACTTCAGAAGCTCACTTTGTAAAAGTGAATGTAGAAGGAGCTGAATATAGCTGTATCATGCAAGACATTCAATTTCACCCAGTAAGTGAAATGATCTTGCACGTTGATTTCTTGCAGTGGTTTGCAGGAAAACCAATCAAAATGGACATTCCAGTTCACTTAACAGGTGTATCTAAAGGTGTATCTAATGGAGGTACTTTGATTCACAAAAGAAGACTTTTGTCTATCAAAGCATTACCTAAGAATATGCCTGAGCATATTGACCTTGACATTACTGCACTGGACTTCGGTAAGGCAATTAAAGTAAGTGATGTAATCACTGATAACTTTGAAATTTTGGATACTCCACAAGCATCTATTGCTGTTGTAGAGGTACCTAGAGCATTGAGAGGTAAAACTGCCGATGAAGAAGGTGAAGAAGGCGAAGAAGGAGTTGAAGGTGAAGAGTCAGCAGAAGGAGCTGAAGCACCTGCAGCTGAATAAGCTACTGAATACAATATTTAAAAAATCCTGCTCTTCGAGTGGGATTTTTTTTTGACTAAATTTTATAAGTGTTAAATTTCTTCTAAAAACTAACGAATGAAATATCTCATAGCAGGCCTTGGCAATATTGGCCCGGAATATGAACTCACTCGTCACAATATCGGCTTTTTGGTACTTGATCGATTGGCAGAAGCACAAGGCGCTAAATTTGAACACACGAAACTGGCCAACAAATGTGAATTCAAATACAAGGGGCGAACCATCCATTTAATTAAGCCCACAACTTATATGAACTTAAGTGGGAAAGCAGTAAACTATTGGATGCAAGATTTAAAAATTAGCAAAGAGAACTTGCTAGTAATTACTGATGACATTGCACTCCCCCATAGCAATTTACGAATGAGAGCTAAAGGAAGCAACGCAGGTCACAATGGACTAAAAAACATTGACGAACAAACGGGCGGCAATAATTATGCACGATTAAAATTCGGTATTGGCAATGATTTTCACAAGGGCCAACAAGTAGACTATGTATTAAGCCAATTCTCAAAGGAGCAACTGGAAAACCTGCCATTTGACATGGATAAAGCCTGCGATATGATACTTTCCTTTTGCTCTATTGGAATTCAAAGAACAATGAATCAATTCAACGACTAAATTACAACTTATTGCATATCAACAACTTGAGTCAAACCGTTAACAAACATTAACATTTTTTCTTGGTAAAGTGAAATTATCACCCTAGCTTCAAGTTTCACTAAACCAATTCGTATTTATGAAGTTTTTAAGAAACCTTAGTTTGATTGCTGCGGCAATGAGTTTTTTATTTGTTACAGGATGTGGCTCTACAAGCTCATCTGAAAGCACTGAAGAAGCTCCAATGGAAGAAGCAACTGAAGCTGTAGAAGAAGTATCTGACATGGCCGAAGAAGCGGTAGAAACAGTTGATTCTTTGGCTACTGAAGCTGTAGAAGCTGTTGACAGTGTTGCTGCAGAAAATTAAGAAAGGCTTACGGGAGAAATTAAAAAATTGAAATCAGCTATTTAAAACTAAAGATTTCATAATATCCTGGAAAATTTGAAAGTCCCAGAACGATAGCCATCGGGATGGGACTTTTTTATGACCTAATCGCAATGACTGGATCCATTTTCGCCGCTAAGCCAGCAGGTATTATTCCTGAGATTACACCTATCACTACTGACACAATAAGCCCTATCAAGATATTCTTTAAATTCATAATCAACTCCAACGACCCCAAATCCATAAACGTCAATAAATAAACCAACAGGATTCCAAACATTCCTCCGAACAAGCTTAAAAATATGGACTCAAACAAAAACTGATAGAGGATAAAATGATTCTTCGCCCCCAAAGACTTTTGAATGCCAATAATATTGGTTCGTTCTCGAACTGAAACAAACATGATGTTTGCTATACCAAAACCACCCACCAAAATAGAAAAACTACCTATAATCCAGCCGGCGATATTCAATACATTAAACACCTGACTTAAAAAAGTAGCGAAAGCCTCTGGTCGATTCATAGCAAAATTGTTATCTTCTTTTGGCTTAAGTCCTCTCTTCTTTCGGATCAAGCCTGTGAGTTCACCTTCCAAGCGTTCTTGACCAGGGTCATTCGACATTCCCTTAATATTGATAGACGAGCCCAAACCTTTGTGTTTACTCACTAAATAAAATTTGCTTAGGGTTTTATAAGGGATTAAAATATTATCATCATTACTCGGTGTGTCTAACAGGGCCTCACCTTCTTCTTCCATCACCCCTATCACTCTAAACTTAGTGCCCTTGACCTTCACCTCTTTCCCTAAAGCAGACTGGAATGGATACAATTCATTTGCAACACGCTGACCAATAAGCGCGACATTAGTAGCGCTCTCGGTTTCCTGAATACTAAAATATCGTCCAGCCTGCAGCTGTAAATCATTTATATCCTTGTAGCCATAAGAGACACCAATCATATTTAAGCCCGAGCTACTGCTGCTTCCCTGCTTAGCGGTAATATTCGATTTGTAAGCATATATGGCTAACCCGTCATGATTTACCAGGTTAGCTTGCAAATACTTAAACTCTTCATAATCTGGATTTGGCCTTTGATAATACTTCCACCATGGGTAGAATTTTCCTCCAAATTGGTAAGGCCATTTTTCAAGTATGATATTATCAGCTCCTAGAAAATTGAGACTATTATTAATATTGCGTTGTAAAGAATCAACCAATGTAAAGACAGAAATAATAGCAAAAATCCCGATAGTGACACCCAAGAATGACAAGATCGTTCTCATTATATTCATCTTGAGGGCATTAAAAGCAAATCGAAAACTCTCCCAGATCAAACGAAAAACTAGCATGTCACAATAATTTTATTCACAAGCAATATTTATCAGAACAATTTACTAATTTTGCCCTCTTATTTTGACGTATTGGTCGTACAATCGTTACTTTTATTACATGAATGCAATTGAATATTTTAAACTTCCTTTTTCAGCCAATTATTCAATTCAGAACCCATTCCAAAAAACAGATTTAGATGAAGCCATACACGAGTGTAAGATATTGTACTCGCGCGTTTCATGTACTGATTAAATTAAATACAAACAGATGAAATTATCAGAATTCAAATTTGACCTCCCACCAGGATTGCTAGCGCTTTATCCTACTGAAAACCGTGACGAGTCTCGACTGATGGTCGTGCACAAGGATACAGGGGAGATCGAGCATAAAGTATTCAAAGATTTAATCAGTTATTTGGACGAGGGTGACAGTGTAATCCTCAACGACACCAAAGTATTTCCAGCCAGATTGTATGGCAACAAGGAAAAGACTGGGGCTAAAATTGAAGTTTTCCTTTTGAGAGAACTCAACAAAGAACTTCACCTCTGGGACGTACTGGTAGACCCTGCTAGAAAAATCAGAGTAGGCAACAAATTGTACTTCGGAGAAGGTGATTTGGTCGCTGAGGTAATCGACAACACAACTTCTAGAGGAAGAACTATCAGGTTTCTATTTGACGGAACGGATGAAGAATTCTACAAGTCTATCGATGAGCTAGGAGAAACACCACTCCCAAAAGAGATCGCAAGAAAAACCGAACCAGAAGATAGAGAAAGGTTCCAAACTATATATGCGGATAAAGTTGGTGCAGTTGCCGCGCCTACTGCAGGTATCCATTTCACCAGACAAATGCTCAAAAGATTGGAGCTACAAGGTGTTGACACTAAGGCAATCACTTTGCATTTGGGTCTAGGAACATTTAGACCTGTTGACGTGGAGGATTTGACAAAACACAAAATGGATTCTGAGAATTATATCGTTTCTGAGGATACTGCTACGTTGGTCAATAAGGTGTTGGACGAAAAGAAAAAAGTGTGTGCCATTGGCACGACTACACTTCGAGCATTAGAATCTTCTGTTTCAGCCAATGGTAGATTAAAAGCTAATGAAGGATGGACGGATAGATTTATCTTTCCCCCTTACGATTTTAAAATTGTAAAATCATTGGTCACCAACTTCCACTTACCTGAATCCACACTTCTCATGAATGCCGCAGCATTCGGCGGTTTTGATTTGATTATGGAAGCTTACCAGGTGGCTATTAAAGAGAAATATAGATTCTTCAGTTATGGTGATGCCATGTTGATTATCTAATAGCTGAAAAAGAAATATAATTTCAAAAACTCCGAAGATTCCTTCGGAGTTTTTTTGTTTTATAGAATCACCTAATATTGTTGTGATGAAAAATTATGCTGTGATAGTCGCTGGGGGCTCTGGTAGCCGAATGCAATCCAATCAGCCCAAGCAATTTCTTGAGCTCGATGGCAAACCGATATTAATGCATACTCTGGAAGCCTTTGCCAACGGCGAGCTTGACATGCACATCATACTTGTACTGCCAGCTGATCACATTGACACATGGCAAAAGCTGGTCAGTTTACTTCAATTCAACATTCCACATCAAATTACACTAGGAGGAGAAACACGGTTTAATTCTGTTGAAAATGGACTCAAAGAAATAAAAGGAAAGGGCATAGTAGCCATTCATGATGGTGCTCGACCTCTTGTCACTTCAGGTGTCATTCGAAGAACCGTAGATCAGGCAAAACAGTCCGGCAATGGGATTGCTGCTGTTCAAGTCAAAGACTCCATACGACAAATGAAAAATGGCCAAAGCCTAGCAGTTGATCGTAGTCAATTCTTTTCCGTCCAAACACCTCAGACTTTCGATGTGGATTTGATTAAAAGAGCTTTTGAGCAAAGTCAGTCTAATCAATTCACTGATGACGCAAGTGTGGCAGAAGCGTTTGGTGAAAAAGTAGAACTGGTAGAAGGAAGTTATGACAACCTCAAGATCACGACTCCTGAAGATTTAATCATTGCAGAGTCCATTCTGAAAAAGAGAAAATAAAAGGCCTGACCTTTTCTAAAAAGCCAGGCTTAATTTCTTATATATAATTGGAACGCGTATCTAATACTCGTCTTCGTTAAAGAAGAAGTCTTCTTTGGTAGGATAATCAGGCCATATTTCTTCAATAGTCTCAAAGGGATGTCCGTCTTCTTCTAACTCTTGCAAGTTCTCTACCACTTCCAAAGGAGCCCCTGATCGAATGGAATAATCAATCAATTCATCTTTTGAAGCAGGCCAAGGTGCGTCCTCCAAATACGATGCTAATTCTAATGTCCAATACATAATTTACTTCCTTTAATTCTGGTGTTTTATATAATCGTGCAAAAATAAATTTTTCAAGCAATAATCAAACTATTGACTGCTTTATCTAGGGATTTATTTTAACTGAATATAATCCGTATCAAAAAAAAATACAACTGATCTTAAAATGATTCTGATGTTTTTTTTGATCTGCTAACGCAACGGACATTAGAGTTGTTTTATTTTCTCTTGACATTCTTTCAAGAGATTTTTTTTCAGTGCTACCTTTTCTTGTTGAGTTTTAAGCTTGTCATTAAGCATGTCCACAAATGAACCTTTGTTGATATGCATATTTCCCATATTCTCATTAAAGGATTTTAGCTCTGTCTCATCTCTATGTAGCAAATCTCGAATCACTCTGGTCAAGTCCTTCAATTGACCCTTCTCATCTTTTTTGGCAAAACCTTTATTCTTTTTGTTTGTCAGGTTCCAGATAAATTGTCTTTCCTGCCACTCTCTGGAAAGCTGTATAAAAGACTCGTGCACTTCTGGATGTGCCTTTTTAGAAACGTGCCCACTATTTTTCCAATTTGCTTTCAAGGCCTCGAAAGCCTTTACATCACTACCAAATGCATTTTCCACAAGTGCTTTCAACTCAAGAAGGATTTCTTGTTTTGCTCTTAAACTTTGCTTTTCATCTTTTGCCTTTAATTTTCGATCTGAGTTCCTTCTTTTCTTCTGCTTATCAAAATAGTCTTGGGTGACCTTCCAATAAGTATCGTTGATTGCCTTAAACTCTTTTTCCGGGATACGCCCTACATCCTTCCATTGTTTCTGAAGCTCTTTTACTCTATCTACTGTCGATTGGAAGTCCTTTTTCTCAATAAAGGATTTGATTTCTTTTATTATTGATTGATACTCATCCAAACGAGCCTTCACCAACATTTTCTTGTCTTCCGTAAAAGCGTTTCTTTTTTCGAAGAAGCCATCTACGCCAGATTTAAACTTTTCTTCTAATTCTGCTCTGACAGATTGATCGGCGCTGCCTGTTTTCAACCACCTGGATTTCAGATCTTTGATTTGCTCGAAAGCCTCTTCCTGATCATTGTTAGACAAGATGGCATCCAGCTCTAAAAGCAAGGCTTGCTTAATATCCGTATTTTTCGCTCGATTTTTCTGCACATAGTCTTCCAGCAATGACTTCAAAGGGGTTATTCTATCTAGCAAAAGTTGATAATCCCCTAAACCATCGTGTTTAGGAATGGAGTCCTCTATATTCTGAAGACTAGATAGAAATGACCCTTTGTTGCTCTGCGTATTGATCTTCTCTTCTATCTCATCCAGTTTATTTTTAAGCTTTTCGTACCGAGTAGTGAAATAAGCTACTGCGGCTTCTATTTCATCCTCTTTGATTTCTTTTAACTGGAGTGCCTCTACCTGACCAAAAGCTGATCTAAAGAGGGTATTATTTTCTACGTGACCGAATGGTATTTCCACAATATTTGGCGAATGCCTTTTCTTTGATAAATCGGCTGCAAATTTACAAAATCAGGCCAAAGGCAGAATATTTTTTGCATATTTGTCGGAAAAATTACTACCCATGAGCGACGAAAAAATCATCTTTTCAATGGCTGGAGTAAATAAAATTTACCCACCACAAAAGCAAGTACTCAAAAACATCTACCTCTCCTTTTTTTACGGAGCCAAAATCGGTGTTTTAGGTCTTAATGGTTCTGGAAAGTCGTCGCTACTAAGAATCATTGCTGGTATCGATAAAGAATACCAGGGCGAAGTGGTTTCTTCCAACGAATACAGCGTGGGGCTACTCGAACAAGAGCCACAATTAGACCCTTCCAAAACGGTGAAACAAGTCGTAGAAGAAGGTGTACAGGAAATTGTAGATCTCCTGCAACAGTTCGAAGATATTAATGCCAAGTTTGCAGACCCTGAGGTACTGGACAATCCTGATGCGATGGAAAAGCTAATCCAGGACCAGGCCGTAGTGCAAGAAAAGCTAGATGCTGCCAATGCCTGGGAATTGGGTAGCAGACTGGAACGAGCCATGGATGCTCTGAGAACTCCACCTGGAGATGCAAAAATCGAAAACCTGTCGGGTGGTGAGAAAAGAAGAGTAGCGCTATGTAGATTATTGCTCCAAGAACCCGACGTGCTTCTCCTGGATGAGCCTACCAACCACTTGGATGCAGAGTCGGTACTGTGGTTAGAACAACACCTTAACCAATATAAAGGAACGGTAATCGCCGTTACTCACGATAGATACTTCCTGGACAATGTAGCTGGCTGGATCCTAGAATTAGACCGAGGAGAAGGCATTCCATGGAAAGGCAATTACTCTTCCTGGTTAGATCAGAAACAAAAAAGACTGGCTCAAGAAGAGAAAACAGAGTCCAAAAGACAGAAAACTCTCGAACGAGAATTGGAATGGGTGCGGATGACACCAAAAGGCAGACAGGCCAAAGGGAAAGCCAGATTGGCGGCTTACGATAAGTTGGCAGGGCAAGATGCCAACGAAAGAGAAAGCAAGCTAGAGCTTTACATCCCACCAGGGCCAAGACTGGGAGATAAGGTAATAGAAGTGGAAGGGGTGTCTAAAGCATTTGGAGACAAGTTGCTTTATGAAAATTTGACTTTTTCATTACCACAGGCTGGAATCGTGGGAATTGTCGGACCCAATGGAGCTGGTAAAACTACTTTGTTCAACATGATTACTGGAAAGGAAAAGCCAGATAGCGGAACATTCGACATAGGATCTACTGTTCAAATCGCCTATGTAGACCAGGAACATGATGATCTTGATCCGAACAAATCCGTTTGGGAGGTTATTTCAGAAGGCAACGAGTTGATCGAACTAGGTGGTAAGCAGATGAATTCACGAGCTTATGTAAGCAAGTTTAACTTTGGAGGATCAGATCAAGGTAAGAAAGTCAGTGCCTTATCTGGTGGTGAGCGTAATCGTGTACACCTGGCCATGACCCTCAAACAAGGCGCTAACTTGCTCCTACTAGATGAGCCTACCAACGACTTGGATGTCAATACCCTTCGAGCGCTCGAAGAAGCTTTGGAAAACTTCGCAGGATGCGCGGTTATTATCAGTCACGACAGATGGTTTTTGGATAGAGTGTGTACGCATACTCTGGCCTTCGAAGGCGACAGTCAAGTATATTTCTTTGATGGGCCCTTCTCTGCTTATGAGGAAAATCGCTTGAAACGTCAGGGTAATGTGGAGCCTAAAAGGATCAAGTATAAAAAATTGAAGTAAGAATTATGCAGGGATTATTTAGTGTTAATCCCTGCATATAATCTCTTCAACATTGCGAATGCCCAGATTATTCCGCATATTTAACCTATGCGCTTTTTCTTAATAAGTCTAACCTTCTTCCTACATTTTTCCGGCAACCTTCAAGCTGATTCTTGGCAGCAGGCTAAGCTTGACAAAAAGGCTGAATTAGATTTATTGTGGTTTACTTCCAGACCTTTTGTCCAAGAGAATACAAAACAAGAACTGATTGGCGTAGAATATGAACTCATCGAGACTTTCCGAGAATACTTACAAGAGAAGCATAGTATTGAGTTGAAGTTGAATTGGATCAAGGATAAGAGCTTCAGTGATGTTATTACCAATATAAGCACCTCTTCAAAACTAAATAGATTAGGTGTATCAGCTTTTTCGATTACCGAAGAAAGAAGACAACAGGTTAAATTCACTAACTCTTATCTTCCTGATATAAGCGTGCTTGTTTCCAGTCAAGGCATTCCGATCATTAGAGATTTAGAACAAGTAAACGAACTCATGAATGGCTTGGTAGCAGTGACCATAAAAGGCACTACTTATGAAAAACACCTCCTTCAAATGAAGGAAGAACTTCAGATGAATTATGAGATCATCTACATTGATAGTGACGAAAACTTACTAGACCATATCAGTAAATCTGATCATAAGTTTGGCTTTATTGACTTGCCCATTTATCTCATTTGGTTGAAAAATGGACGTGACTTAACCCGTCAAAATTTCTTTACCGTTAGAGGCATAGGCTATGGATTTATTATGCCTCAGTCCAGTGATTGGGATATTCCATTTAATGAATTCCTTGTAGATGAGGATTATAAGGCCAAAATATCGAGAATTATATCCAAGTACCTTGGTAATGAGTTGTACCAATTCATAGATAATGCATACGATCGAGAACAACTAGGTACCTATATCCTCACCAAGGAAAAAGAAATACAGTTGGCTTTGATCAAAAATGCCAACTTAAAACTGGAAGAAGAGAAAACATATAAAAGAATACTGTTGTTAGGAATCGGCGTTGTACTTCTATTCTTAGTTATCATTATGTACTTTTTTTACAACAACCAGAGAACCACCAAGCTTATCATTACCCAAAAAGATCAAATTGAATTGCAGCAAAAGGACATCCGACAAAAGAACGAGCAATTAATGAATAGAAATGCTCAACTCCTGGCGTTAAATGAAGATAAGAACAATCTAGTCAACATATTGGCACATGACCTAAGATCACCTCTCAACAACATCCTGGGCCTTTCAGGAATTATGGTGAATGAGAGTCAAAATTTGAATGAGGAGCAAAAAGACTATTTAGACAAGATTGGGGTAACGGCCAATCGCATGAATCACATGATCTCCAAAATCCTAAACCCTCAGAACCTTGATGGCAACAACAAGGAGATATTAAAAGAGGAAGTGAAGGTAAGTCAATTGATTAATGATCTGGTTTCAAGGTATACGCCAGCAGCTACCAACAAAGACATTGAGATTCAATTAAAAAGATCAAATGAAAATTTGATACTTGAGACTGACCATATGCTGCTTTTTCTTGTTCTCGAAAATCTACTTTCAAACGCAATTAAATTTTCAACTTCGGATACCATAGTATCATTGAATGTCGATAAGAAAGATGATCAAGTCATATTCAAGGTAAGTGATCAAGGGCCTGGATTTACCGAAGAAGATAAACAGTTGGTATTCCAGCGATTTCAAAAATTAAGTGCGGAGCCTACCGGCAATGAGTCCTCCACGGGTCTTGGACTGTCGATAGTAAAAAAGTATGTGAAAGATCTTGGCGGTAAAGTTTGGCTAGAATCGGAAGAAGGCCAAGGCAGCTCCTTTTTTGTAAGTCTACCTATCTAGGATTCTCTCAATATCGTTTGGGTATCAACAATTTCAGCAAACTCTCCTTTCAATGCAGCTAAGGAAGTAAGATGTATCGTTTCTGCCTCCCACCTTTCACCTTGAATTCCAATTTTGTTAAACGCAGCAGTCGCATCCGAAACTACCTGTACTTGATATCCTAGATCCGATGCCATTCGAGTGGTACTGGCCACACAATGCTCTGTAGTGAGTCCTATTATGACCAAATCCTTGATCTCTTGTTGGTCGATTAGCTCTTTTAATTCTGTATCAATGAATGCGCTGTTCGTTTGTTTTTCTATAACAGGTTCACCCTGGATAGGAGCAACAATTGCCTTTATCTCGTTACCAGGATTAGAAGGGTGTAACGGCGAATCTGTATTGGTCGAGTTGTTTTTGACATGAAAAATTGGTCGATTTTGATCTCTGAACCTTTGCAACAATCTACAACAATTTATTTCTGCATCAGGATTGTTTCGTTGCCCACCATAAAATTCGAGTTGGTCCAGTCCATCTTGGATATCGATAAGGAGTAAGGCTTTTTTAGTCATGATTTAAATCAATTAAAACAGTAAATACCTGAGCATAAGGGCATTTACAAATAACACGAAGAATTACCTAAATTGAAGTCAAACAAACATAAAACTTACCAATGAAACTATTAAACTCAACGATATGTACCTTGTTAGTACTAGGTGCCTGTCAACCACCCCAAGACAATGCATCGAATGAAGCCTTCGAGAGAAATTCGAAAGTGATAGAAGCCTATGTGGAAGGCTACCAAACCGAAAAACTAAATTATGACGTCTGGTACGCAGATGATGTAGTGATCCTCGGAACAGGATTTGGTGGACCTGATTCTGTTAGTCTCCAACAAATAAAGGATCAGGATAAAATGTTTTTGGCCGATTTTGACCTAGAGTTGACCACAGATCTTGTACTCCTGCCTGGAGTAGATGTAGAGACCAAAAAAGCTGATGGTTCCGTACGGTACTATGGTGATTGGAAAATGATCATGCAAGCAACTGACTCGACAGAAGAGAAATCCGTAGTTGTGAAAGTGTACGAATCTTTTGATTTCAATGAAGAGGGAAAAATTGTCTTCCAACAATCTTATGGAGACATGTCTGCGGCGTTTGACTATTTGGTGAAAGGTGATGCGAAAGCAGACGATGAAGAAATGTAATTAAATTAAAGTTGATGATTCTGGCCGTCAAGGATAGTATTCCTGGCGGCTTTTTTTAAGGAGCATAAAATGCTAAAATCTGCTGACTTAATTCACCATAACTCTCATCATTCGTCAGTGCAGCCATATAATAAAATGCATAGGCCGTCTTTTCCACGTCAACCTTCTTCTCCATTCCTCCTAGTGATTCGCCACCTGGATACACCCGGGTATTCCCTTCTGTACTTATCTCCCCTGACTCCAGTACCCTTGAAGTCTGCCAGTCTGTTGCACATGAAAGCCCTTCCATCAGTGTGGTCTTTAGAGTCGACTCTGAGCCTAAAATAGTAAACATTTCCAGACCAAGCTTGATCGAAACGCCATTATAACTAGAATCCCAACCTCTGGCCTCAATAAAATAACCTGCGGTCTCTTCTTTAAGAGATATGGCATGACCAGCCATCCCTGTACCAATTTCTTGTGCTTCGCTATCATTCAGATACTCCCCTAGTGTGTAAAATGCTAAAGCATCAAAAAATAAACGGTTAGGAGAAGCTTTATCATATTCTTGAATGAGTGCCATATCTGATTTCAAATAAGTCAATAGGCTTTCAATGTTGGATTGAAAACCCGCAATGGATTGTTTGGCGCTATGATCATTTGCCAAGCTCTGATACCAAACTGAATTGTTCAAGGCATGAAGACTAATGCCTAATCCATAAGAAAAGAAAAACGTTCCACTGGCTAAGTCTTCAGGCTTTGGTTGTCTATCTGTGGGTGCTTCGGGTGGTGCCACAAACTCGAAATCACCATCCTCCGCTTGATAGGTGAATGCATAATCGATACTATTTACCAAAGCCACTAGGGCTTCTTCATCTTCGAAAGCTACAGTGTAGTTAGCCAAATGAGTCATGGCTAGTTGAAAACGAGCATGCTCATAGCCATTTTTATTTCTTCCCAGCGCACCCTGCTCATCTGGTTGCTGAAGAAAGCCGGAAAGGACTTCAGCAGGAACAGATTCAATGAGATCAATATAAGAAAATTTGCTATTGAGTGCGACCGACTCACAGTTATAGGTGGAGTCATTTTCCTCTTCTTTGCAAGAGAAGAACATCGTACTAATAAGAATAAAAAATGCCACTGATTTCATAGCTGCAAATGTATGAACAATTTGAAAAACCAATAGAGAAAATAGCTATTTGGAAATTCTATTTCCACTTCAATAATCCATTCTATAATCTCACATAAAATATTATTTCTTGTACAAAAGCACAACTAATTATTTTATTTCTTGTATAATTGTACAACAAACTACTCATGTTATGAAAGGAGAACATTTAGGTGAATTGGAGGAATTGGTTCTACTGACCATAGGTTCCCTGTTTCAAGAGGCCTATGCAGTAGCCATTCTGGAAGAAATCAAGAAAAACACCAACAGAAGAATGGACGTCACCGCCATCCATTCAGTACTCAGACGATTGGAAAAGAAAGGCTATGCCCAATCCGAAATGGGCGGGGCCACAGCCGAAAGAGGCGGTCGACGAAAACGCTTTTTTGTATTGACGCAAGTCGGTAGAAAAGTTCTTGATGACACCATGCAACTAAGGGTTTCCCTATACAACAAACTTCCTAAACTGGCTTTTTCAGGAATATAATGCAACCTCAACCTCCAAAATGGGCTGATAGATTTTTAGCCTGGTTCTGCCATCCAGATCTACTCGAAGACCTGCAAGGAGATCTTTATGAGCTCTTTGCGCATGAGGTAGATAAAGGGCAGACTACTAAGGCTAAATACCTCTACGTCTGGTGGGTACTTCGCTCCTTTCGTTGGTCAGCTTTAAAAGAAAATCAAAAACTCAAAAACTCATTTTTTACCATGACAAAAAACAACATCAAAATCGCCATCAGGGTACTATGGAGAGACAAATTCAATAGTGCCATCAATTTGCTAGGACTTACCCTGGGCATTACTTGTTTTCTACTTCTAGGACTATATGTCAAGCAGGAAGTCACTTATGATCATTTTCATAGCAAAAAGGATCGCATCTATCGCAGTTGGGTCAAAGAGGATTATGGAGACGGACGGGAGTTTTTTAATTCACACACTCCTTTGCTATTTGAAGCATTGTTTGAAGATAACTTTCCGGAAGTAGAGAGAGCTGTCCAGTACATTGAACATGACTATTTGGTCGGGCGCAATGAAAATCGAATTGATGAAATCATTGCATTGATAAGTCCTGACTTCTTAGAAGTTTTCGATGTTCCGCTGATGTATGGAGATAAATCTACTTTTCTACCTTCAAGAGAACATATTGTCATTTCGCGAAGTTATGCCGAGAAGTATTTTGGTTTGGAGAACCCCATGGGAAAAACTATCGCTGTAGAAGTAGACACTTTAATTCATGACTTAACTGTCTCCGCAGTATTTGAAGACTTTCCTGTCGAATCTAGCATCCGTTTTGACATGGCTATTTCAGCAGAAAACGGACGTCGAATTTACCGAGATAGACTTTATACTTCATGGTTCAACATCATTCCAGAGACCTATATTCTTATAAAAGAAGGCACATCTATTTCGTCGATGGAAGGTAAAACACAAGATGTGGTGTTGAGCCAGGGAGTGACTTATGGAGATGCACCACTGGAGAGAGGTCAATACCAAATCGGCTTTCAACCTTTGACGGATATTCATTTGAATCCAGATATCCCACTAGGTACAGCACCGGTAGGCAACCCGCAATATGTAATCATCCTAAGTGCTATTGGCTTGCTCGTATTGATCATGGCCTGTGTTAATTACACCACCCTGTCAGCAGGTCAATCTCTCAAGAGGTCAAAAGAAGTTGGAATGCGGAAAGTACTTGGTGCTTCCAAACGTACTTTGATCTATCAATATTTGAGTGAAAGTTTGGTACTGGCCATCATTGCTATGACTGTCGGTACAGTCTTCACATTTTTCTTAATCCCAACATTCAATGCCCTTACGGGTACCGAGATTTTCTTCCAGTTCGAATGGTGGCATACAGGTGTTTACCTGGCCATAGGACTTATCATAGGACTACTGGCTGGCACCTACCCGGCACTCATTATTACTGCCTTCAAGACTATCAACATTATTAATGGAAGCAACCAAACAACAGGGAAACTCACTGCACGAAAGGGCTTGGTCATTTTGCAATTTTTGGTGACAGTTTTTCTAATCAGTACAGTTCTGATCATGCGCCAGCAAATAGACTTTCTCATGGATAAGGATCTTGGCTATGACTATAAAGCTGTCATCTCTTCCGAGTTGCCCATAGACCCCAACGGCCGTGGAATCCGTGATGCCCTTCAATCAGGTCTGGATAATGGAGAGCTGCTAAAAGCAAAACTTGAAAAACATCCTAAAATATCGAAAATAGCTATTGGAAATCACCTTTTCGGCTCGAATGGATGGACACACGTGGCATTTAATGATGACAATGATGACTTTAAATGGTTTCGTTTGCTGGTAGTCAATGCTGAGTATTTAAGTGCCTTTAATATTGAACCGGTTCAGGGAAGAAATTTTGAAGTAGGCAACGGATTGGACAAAAGACAGTCGGTAATCATCAATCAAAGTGCAGCTAAATATCTCGGTTTAGAGAACCCGGTTGGAGGAAAATTGCCAGGCCCTGAATTTGGTGAACACCAAATCGTTGGGGTGGTTAAAGACTTTCACTATTCTTCCCTACACACTGAAGTAGAGCCATTGGTGATCGTTCAAAACATTTTGCCAATATTCGCTGGTGTTACGGATGCGGATGTGAAGGATTCTTACTCCCCTAAAATCGTGTTTACTTATAATGGAAACAATTTACACGATGCCATTGAGGTCTTGGAAAAAGAGTGGGAAGCCACATTTCCATCCGAAGCTCCAAACTTCGAATTCATAGATGATCGTATCAGTAGACAATATGAAAGCGAGGCACGCCTGAATAAGCTAATCTTGATTGCCACAGTACTCTCTATACTAATAGCTGGACTAGGCTTGTTTGGGTTGATCATGTTGGTGGCCAATAGTAAAATCAAAGAGATAGGTATTCGAAAGGTAATGGGAGCCTCTCCAGTATCTATATTCAGGCTGCTCATCAAGGGGTTTGTTGCTCAATTGATTCTGGCGATTGCCTTATCGGTACCGCTAACGCTCTACCTAATCAATCAATGGCTGGAAAACTTTGCCTATAGGGTAGATGTCGGCAGTTTGCCTTTTATTATTAGCGGACTAGCGACGCTTCTCATTGCTGTGGCTGTGGTGGTATATCATACTATTCAGGCCACACGGATCAACCCGATTGAGTCATTAAGAGTGGAATAAAAAAGAAAGTCAGCCGTCAGTAAAGCAATTACCGAACGGCTGACTTATTTTATAACCTCAAACTTTATTTTATTGTACTATCATTTTGTACATGCTTTCGACTTCTCCTTGTTGGTAATGAATCATATAAATTCCTTTTTTCCAGTTTCCGACAAATATGGAAAGTTCAGTGAAGGTCTCATTGACCTCATAGACGATGCGTCCCGACAAATCCATAATTTCCAATCTTGATTTTTGTCCATCAAACTGAATACGTTTAACATTCAAATACTCAACTACAGGATTAGGGAAAACTTCAATCGTACTAGCGAATCTCAAGTCTTCTTCCAAACCTTCAGCATAAGACAATTTATTTTGCCCCCAGCTATTGTTTAAACAAGTAATTAATCCAAAAAATAGAATTACAATAAACCTTTTCATTTTTTACATCTTTTCCGTGCGTATAACGATTGCATGGCACCTTACCCTACTCCATCACCCCTGAGTCCAAAGATTGTTCCAAAAATTCACCTGGTGTTCTTTTCGTATATCACAAGGTGATTATATTTGGATTTTAATACTCCATAAAACTATGAATCAACCTTCTGTTTGTGAAGAACAGTCGTTTACTCGCTTACATCAATCTCATGCTACCGCTCTTCAGAATTTTTTATTCTATCGCTTTGGTAGTTTAGAAAAAGCAAAAGATTGTGCTCAAGAGGCCTTCGTCAGACTTTGGAACAACTGTAGCAAAGTAGCGTTTGACAAAGCAAAAAGCTTTCTATTCACTACGGCTAACCGTATTTTTTTAGATGATACAGCTCATCAAAAGGTAGTATTGAAATTTGAAAAAAGAAGCGATACTGCAGAGGCTCAATCAGAAACCAACCCTGAATTTCTATACCAGATCGATGAATTCAAAGAACAGCTCGAATCTGTTGTTTCAAACCTTCCTGAAAAACAAAGAGTGGTCTTTTTGATGAGTCGAATAGACAAAATGAAAAACCAAGAGATTGCCAATACCTTAGAGATTTCAGTAAAAACAGTTGAAAAACACATTACTTCGTCTTTAAAATCGATTCGGGCAGAATTGGACGAACTAAATCATTTTTCAATATAGGTAGGGTTTCCAAAACGTTAGCCGTCATAACATCAGACAAAAGAAAAAGTCATGAAAGATAATCACAAAGACAAAGATGCAATTCTTGCCCAATGGCTGAATGGAGACATCTCTGCAGACGAAGCTGAAAAGCATTTGTCTCGTGATGAGTTCATGAAATACCAACAAATATTAGGTGAAGTAGACTCCTGGACGCCTAGTTTAGAAACATCGACCATCGAACTAAACGAAATTTTAGAATCAAAGAAAGAGACCAAGGTAGTACAAATGACTACCTGGAAATATATTTCCATAGCAGCAGCCATTGTTTTAGCCGTTTTTGTAGGTCCGAAACTATATGAGTCTATCACTACGGTTACTTATGAAACGGCTTATGGAGAAATCCGGACTATTGATTTACCAGATGGCAGTTCAAAACTGTATTTAAGTGCCAATTCTAAAGTGAGGTGGAAAAAACGAGATTGGAAAAAAGGTAAAAGAACCTTGAATCTGGAAGGAAAAGCCTATATCGAAGTACCGGAAAAAGGAAATTTCGATGTGATCACTTCTGAAGGAACCGTTTCTGTACTTGGCACTAGATTTACAGTATATCAGATGGATCAAGCCCTGCATGCCGTATGCTACGAAGGGCGTGTAAAAGCAACTGCTCCTAAAGGTGAAACCATCGAAATTGCCAAAGGAGAATCTAGCCTGTTTTCCAATGGCTTATGGAGTGCTAAGCGATTCTTTGACATAGAGTATCCAGAATGGATTCAAGGGTATTTGGCCTTTGATAACGCACCACTCAAACAAGTGCTGGATGAACTATCTAATAACTATGGGATTAAAATAGATGTCGGAGGAATAAACCTGGCTAGACGCTTCACTGGATCTATCCCAAAAGACAATCTTGATCAGTCTCTGGAAATCATCTTTCCTACTTTAAGCATCACTTACCGATTGGACGACAATACTCTATATTTGTCGGAGTAAGAGAGAAAAGTTGAACATGCGATATTTATTAATCACACTTTGGGTGTGCTTAGGGACAAATGTATTACGCGCGCAGCAGAGTGTAGCATTCTTAGAATACATCAAACATTATGAAAACACATTTGATGCAAAATTCTCTTACGACCCAGTCATTTTCTCACGAATTCAACAAGAATTAGATACCAATTTAAGTCTTCCTCAATTCATTGCACAGGCCGAATCTCAATTGCCCATTAAGATTCAAAGAGTAGGTAAGAATTATTATACAATTGCATTGGTCGAAAGTGAATACACCTTGTCGTTATCGGATTCATTAGCCTCTACAGATATAGAACCTCCCTTTTTCTTTCTCATCAATGCTGTTTCTGCAGACATAAAACTTGATGAAGCAAAAGCCACTTTTCAATACAAACCCAATTTGGAAGACACCCTGATTGTGTATGTGCCCGGATATGAGAAAAAGGTAATTGCTGTCAATCAATTATTGAATTCGAGAACTCTCAATATACAGCTGATGACGCAGACCTATCTATTGAGCAATGTGGTAATCGAGGAATATATTACTAAAGGAATCAATTTAAACCCCTCTAATCAGAGTATTTCTATTGACGTGACTGACCTTCCCTTAATGCCTGGAGAAACTGATGGAGATATTTTTGCTTCTTTAGCTGCGCTGCCTGGAGTTACAACACCTGATGGGAGACCTGGAAATCTATTTATTCGAGGAACGTCACCAGATCAATCGCTCATTTTGTTCGACAATATTCCTATGTATCATAGGGGGCATTATTTCGGAACAATTTCACCTTACAACCCTAAAACGGTAAACAATGTGGAAGTCTATAGAAGTGGCTATCACCCAAGAATGGGTGGAAGAGTAGGTGGAGCCGTCTTTATACAATCAGAACAAGAAGTAAATAATAATTCGCAATACGGAATTGGCGCAAATACACTTTATGCCATGGCTTATGCCAAAACTCCCCTGGCTAACAATAAGATGGGATTAGTAATTGGTGCCCGACATTCTTATCCTCCAGGTGTCAATTCGCCTAAGCTTGATGCAATCACTAAATCAGTATTTGCCGCTACAGGAATATCAGATGACGAAGGGAACATTGGAACTGATGTCAGAGTAAAATTCCAGGACTACCACGCCAAATTGATATTTAAACCCAATGAAAAACATAAAATAACAATATCTGGAATTTATAGTGACTCTGACCTCAAATATGAATTGATTCAAGCCGGCCCATCAGGGGGTGATGAGCATATAGTTTTCGAAAACTATGGGGTAAATGCTGACTGGAGCTTCAACATTGACCAAAATTGGAAGGGATCAATAATTAACACACTCGGTCGATATACTTATTCTACAGAATCCCCTGTACCAATGGGCGAACGAAAAACAGATAATTCAATAAAAGATTATAATGCGCGATTGGAGTTATCTCGAACAAATCACGAATCGAATCAACTTCAGCTAGGTGTGGACTACCAACTACAGTCATCATCATTAGCATACAGCAATATAACGAGTCAAATAACCAGCGGAAATATGGAGTCGGTAATTCGCAATGAATCCGTTGACGCACACACTCTTTCCCCTTTTGCCAATATGCATTGGTATGGACAGCGAATAAACTTTCAGGTCGGAATCAGAGGAAGCTATTTCAGTCCTAAACAAGCTTTTTATTTATCCCCACGTATCTCAGCCAACTTTTCAGTGAATCAATCACTTGATTTTAAGGCTTCAGCGGGTCGTTATCATCAGTTTCTCAGTCAAGTCCGGAATTTGCAAATAGGTACCGGTGGATTTGACAACGCCCTTTGGCAACTAGCTTCTCAAGAGCAAGGAGAAGTGATTTCTGGTTCTCAGTTCATGACTGGATTTATGATAAACAAAAATAAATGGCTATTGGATGTTGAAGCGTTTTATAAAAATGCAAATGATATCACTTACTACGAAAGTCTATTCTTTGACAATACCAGCGACTTTTTTACGGCTGACAATGTACTTTATGGTCTTGACACCTATCTCCGAAAAGAAATCACCTCAGCCACCTCTGCCTGGCTAGGTTATTCCTATGGAGGATCCAAAATTACATTGGACACCACCAGTCAGACCACATACAAATCAAAATATGTTCAACCTCATGTCTTTTATATCGGTAGCGCATACCAAAAAAACCGATGGAAATTCTCTGGGGTTTGGAAATACGGCTCTGGACTAAATGCTCAATCCCTGGAAATAGCCTATGTGCGAGAAATATATGAACTAGCACAAGAAAATCGGCCTCCTGGTTCACCAAGAGCGGCTGATCCATTTGCAGATCAGCCAGAGCGCTACCCCAACGTACATTCCTTGGATTTATCCGTTTCTTACAAAATTCCACAATCTGAACAACGCCCGTGGTCTGCTTCATTCGGCTTATCTGTAATAAATGTATATAATCAGAAAAATCTAATCGATCGAGCGTTCAGAGGAAACCCTCCTCCTCCTCGTTGGATAGATCGAAATGCCCTGGGTTTTGCCCCCAACCTGATGATAATATTCGAATGGTAAATATTCCAAATAACTCTATTATAGGTTTGATAGAATAAGGGAAAGCATTTATATTGATTCTTTCTAAAATTAGATTTTACATGCTTAAAAAGCTAGTCAAGCAAACATTCCATTTATTATTAACATTTTCTGTTTTTTGGGCTACACCTTATCAAAGTCGAGGGCAAGGAAAAATAGATAGCCTTAACAAACAACTCAGCCTACAAAACCCAGATAGCTCAAAAGTTAAATTGCACATACAACTCGGTCAATTCCATAGACTCATTGGCCAACACGACTCTAGCCTGGTACATTTTCAACAAGCACTTGACTACTACCAATCGAAGCAGAATTCAAAGAAAGAAGCCGATATCATTGTTGAAATTGGAGAGACGTATAGAAACAATGATGTTCCGGATCGAGCTATGGATTATTTTCTTCAGGGAATTAAATTTTATGATTCGCTAAAATTGATCCATGCTCAAGCCACTACTTACAATAGAATGGCCGACCTGGTCATGCGGCAAAATGATTACCCAAAAGCCCAGAACTACTCTAAAAAAGTCAGCGATATATTGGATCAATCTCCCTTTCCACCAGCCAGGGCGCATTGGTACATGAATAGGGGTAGAATATTCAATAATGAAATGCGCTTTGATAGCGCCATCCACTATCATCAGTTGGCCATAGACCTTTTTGATTCTCTTCACATGTATCACGACAAAGGCCGAGCATTACACAATCGTGCCAATTCGCTTCGAGAATTGAAGCGATTCGATGAAGCGATGGAGTTATGCCAAAAGGCGCTTGACATCCCTGAACTTAGAGCCAATATCAAAAGTCAAATATTTACCATCTTGCTGATCTCAAATATTTATCAGGACACCAACCAACTAAAAAAATCTATAAAATATTGCCTAATCGGGCTAGAATTGGCTTCCAAACACAACTTCTTGGATCGCAAGCGAGTTGCCCTGCTCTACCTTTCTCAAACTTATGAAAAAGCCAAATCTTATGATTCAGCCTATTTTTACCATAAGCTTTACGCTTTTATGATAGAGTCCATTTTTGACAAGGAAAAATACGAACAAGTCAACCGTTTAAACACGCTCTATGAAACAGAAAAGAAAGAACAAACCATCGCTGTACAACAAGCCAACCTCGAAGCTAGAGAAGCAACGATAGCTTTACAAAAGAGTCGCCAAAATCAGCTCTACTATGGCATTGGGTTTTCAATTTTTATAGGAGCCTTACTTTCGATTGCCTACTTGCACAAGACACGTACAAACAAGCTTTTGAGTCAACAAAAATTGGAGATTGAAAAACAAAACAGCGAAAGAGAAGTCTTGTTGAAGGAAATCCATCATCGAGTAAAAAACAACCTTCAGGTAATTTCTAGTCTGTTGAGTATGCAGTCCAGAAAAATGAAAGATAGTGATGCGAAAGTAGCAGTAAAAGAAGGACAGAGTCGTATCAAATCCATGTCACTCATACATCAGAAACTGTATAGTGAAGGCAACCTGTCAAGAATCAATATGAAGGAATATATTGATGACCTAAGTGGTTTTTTATTTAAAAGCTACAAAACAGATGCTCAAATCCAGCAATATGTAGAGGCTGAAGACATCTCCTTAGATGTAGATACCGCAGTGCCCTTAGGTTTGATTATCAACGAATTAATTTCAAACGCATTAAAATACGCATTTGAGCCAGAAGAAGAAGGACAAGTATCCATTAAACTTCATAAAAATCAAGAAACATATGAGCTCAAAGTAGCTGATACAGGAAAAGGATTACCTGAAGGCTTTGACAAAAAACAGAGCATGGGAATGCGTTTGGTACATATATTGGTAGATCAGTTGGACGCAGATTTGCAAATTGATCAATCAAATGGTCTATTATTTACAATTGTTTTTAGTGATAAAAGAGCTGCATAGTATATTTTAACAAAATGATAAGCGTACTCATAGTTGAAGATGAATTGATCATAGCCAATGATCTACAGGATATTCTGGAATCCAACGACTACCATGTCATTGGCATTGCCAAAAGCTATGATCTGGCTATCAAAAAGCTTTCGTCTGAACTTCCAGACATTGTTCTTCTTGACATCCAAATTGATGGAACTAAAGACGGCATTGATTTAGCCAATACGATTAAAAATGAGTACGAGCTACCTTTTATTTTTATATCGTCCCATACGGACCGAGCGACATTGGATCGAGCCAAAGAGTGCAAACCCTATGGTTTTTTGGTTAAACCCTTCGAAGATGATGATGTTTTTGTGGCTGTAGAGATGGCATTGAGCAACTTCTCTAAAGAACAAAACAACAGCGAGGATAATCAAGATTTCACCATCAACGATAGCCTTTTTATTCGACAAAAAAATACAGCGGTAAAGGTTGCATACGACGACATCTTGTACGCGAGTTCAGATGCCAACTACTGCACACTTTATACAAAAGACAAAAAGTTTGTCATGCGATCGACGCTCAAGGAATTAGAAAATAAGCTAGATGACAAAAGGTTCTTCCGCTGTCACAAATCCCATGTGGTAAACTTGAAACACCTCACCGCAGTGAATAGTGAGTGCATCACAATCAGAGACATTGAACTTCCCATTGGGCGTGATCAACAGACATTGCTTATGAGCCAGATTAATAAGATATAAAAAAGGCCACTTATGTGGCCTAAAAATCTTTGATAGAATCTCATTAATACGCTCGTACCGTAACCCCTTTCATAAAGTTGACAAAAGATTTGTTCACCACTCTATTACCTCCAATAGTTGGGAAATTTCCAGTAAAATACCAATCTCCTTTGTGGTCAGGACAAGCTTTATGCAGATTGTCTACGGATTGGAAAATCACTTCCAATTCTGCCTTCATACCTTTTGGTCGTACGATATCTGTAATCTTTGCCGAAACTTCGTCTGCCGTAAATGGCTCATATAACTCTTGTACGTGATTTGGTGCATCAGGATTGCCGACGGACTCTTCACACTTAGCAAGTACTTCATCTAGCATGTAAGACTTGTTGTTCTCTTCCAACAGTTCTAACACGGCTCGGAAAGCCACGAAATCTTTCATTTTACTCATATCAATTCCATAGCAATCAGGGAATCGAATCTGAGGAGCCGAAGAAACAATTACGATTTTCTTTGGTTCTAATCGATCTAGAAGTGTCAGTATACTCTTTTCGAGCGTAGTTCCGCGAACGATAGAATCATCAATGATCACGAGGTTGTCTATCCCTTTGTTTACCACCTCATATGTGGTGTCGTATACATTAGCCACCAATTCGTCTCTAGAGGAATCATCAGCAATAAACGTACGAAGTTTGGCGTCTTTGATGACCATTTTTTCTACCCTCGGACGGAAAGAAAGCACATCCTCCAAATCTCCACTGTGTGGTTTGCCTTCCAGTATTATTTCCTTTCGTTTGGCAACCAAGTACTCATCCAATCCACTCATTAGGCCCAAAAAGGCAGTTTCTGCCGAATTAGGAATAAATGAGAAGATGGTGTTTTTCAGATCAAAATTGACAGATTCGAGCACTTTCGGAACAAGCAACTCACCTAGCTTCTTTCTTTCTCTATAAATATCCGGATCCGAACTCCTCGAGAAATAGATTCTTTCGAAACTACAAGATTTCTTTGGCAGTATATCGATAAACTGTTCTTCCATAAACGACCCATCCTGATTGATAATTAAGGCGTGACCAGGAGTAATCTCTTTAATTTCATCATAGGCACAATTAGTAGCTGTCTTGATTGCTGGCTTTTCAGAAGCCACGATTACCACTTCCTCATCTGCATAATAATACGCTGGGCGGATACCTGCTGGGTCGCGTGCCACAAAAGAAGCACCATGACCTACCATTCCTGCCATTGTATACCCACCATCAAAATCTTTACAAGATTTCTTGAGGATGTTGATCATAGAAAGCTCCTCTTCTATCTTTCTGGTAATGTCCTTATTGGAAAGTTTGAATTTATGTTTATCAAAAATCTCTTGATTTTCTTCATCCAAAAAGTGACCTATTTTCTCCATCACCGTGACAGTATCGGTCTTCTCTTTAGGATTCTGACCCAATGAGATAAGAATATCGAATAACTCATCCACATTGGTCATATTGAAATTTCCAGCCACTACCAGATTCCTAGATCGCCAGTTATTTTGACGTAGGAAAGGGTGACAGCTCTCAATGCTATTCTTGCCATGCGTACCATAGCGCAGGTGACCGAGCCATACCTCTCCAGTAAATCCGTAATTCTTTTTGAGCCACTCTTCGTTAAGAAATTTCTCTTTACCTCCTTCTTTCAACGCCTTATTGAATTTCTTAGCGACCTTATCAAAGATCTTTTGCAAAGAATTGGCATCAATAGATCGATAACGACTGATGTATCGGTAACCAGGTTCAAGTCCCAGTTTGATATTGGCAATACCTGCCCCATCCTGACCTCTATTCTGCATTTTCTTCATCAGAAGCAGCAGCTTATTGGCTCCGTAGAGGGGCGTGTTGTACTTGTCAATGTAGTATTGAAGGGGTTTTCTCAAACGGAGGTGCGCTATCCCGCACTCGTGTTTAATAGGGTCGCTCATATCACTGATTAAAGTGCAAAGTTAAACTGATTTAATACGTTCAGCAATAGGTCGGCTTTAAAGAATGATAATAAAACTAGGAACACGAGGATAGCCACAATAGTGCCATCTTTCGCGGTAAAATTAATTTCTTTTTTTTCTTCACTGGTGTGAATGAATAAATAATATGGAATCTTGAGATAGTAAAACAAGGAGATGGCGGTATTCAATAGCCCAAGGCCAAACAACCAAATCAGATATTGATTGCCTTCGGTTTGATAATAATCCCACAACGCCGTAAACATCAACAACTTGGCCGTAAAACCTCCTGTGGGAGGTAAGCCTGCCAAGGCAATCATAATAATAACTGCTGAAATGCCCATCCAAGGCGCCTGCCTTCCTAATCCAGATAAGTCTTGGATCTTGGTAAATCCTTGTTGCTGGAAGACATCAATAAGATAGAAAGCACCCAAATTCATAAAACCATAAACTATGGCATAGAATAGCATGACTTGCACCCCAAAAGCATTACCTACGATCACACCTACTACCAACATGCCTGAGTGGGCAATAGATGAGTAAGCCATCATGCGTTTGGCATTGGATTGGTTGAGTGCGGAGAGATTGCCGACAAACATACTAATCACGGCCAACCCTGCAAACACCATTTTCCAATCGAAACTCAAGGCAACCAAATGAGCAGAAAGCGTCAATTGGGCAAAAAAGATCAGCACCGCCACTTTGGGCAAAATGGAGATAAAGGCCACCACAGGTGTAGGCCCTGCTTCGTAAGCATCCGGTGCCCAAATATGCATAGGAACCAATGACAGCTTGAACCATATACCCACAAAAAACAACACAAAAGCTATGGGCAACCAAAGACCCAAATCTGGCTGCTGACTGATAAACTCTCCTATCAGATCTATTTGTAAAGTGCCTGTGAGTCCATAAATCAACGAAAGGCCATACAACATGAGTCCACTTGCCATGGCTCCAAACAACAAATATTTGATTCCTGCCTCAAATCCTTTTCGATCGAAACTAAAAGTGATGAGTATATAAGAAGTGATAGATATCAATTCCAGAGACAAATACGCCAACAGCAGGTTGTTGACTTCTATGAGCAACATAGCGCCGAGTAGGATCATCAAAAGAAGGAAGTGATACTCTCCTCTTTTGAGTAGGTTTTCCCCTTTCGGGAAAAGCAATATCACGCCTGTGATCAATATGAAAAAAGGTTTAGCGAGCCCTACCACGGGAGTCAATGCAAGCAATCCATTGAAATAACTGCCAGAAATACTCGTGGCAGACACAGCCATGGCAATGAGACCCAAGGCAAACAAACTGAAAGTGGTTTTAATCGTGCTGTTCTTGTCTTTGAAGATCAACTGTAGAATGATCAAGACAAAACTGGATACGATAAGCACCGCTTCGGGGAGCAATATGCCGAAGTCGCCAAGGATGGATTGTATCTGTTGATTCAACTGCCCCTCACTCATCGAATTGTTGCGTTTATTATGTCAAGGTTGGATTGTCCTTGGGTGGTAACAAATTCCACAAACCCAGTTACCGTTTCGTTAGCCAAATCCAACAGCAAGCCAGGGAATATTCCAAAAAGCAGAGCCAATATCACCAAAGGCACAATCATGATCCACTCGCGAGCATTCAAGTCTGGCAATGACCAGCTTTCTTCTCTCACCCAATATTTGCCAAAAAACATGCGCTGTATCGTCCAAAGAAAATAGGCTGCTCCTAGCACCAATCCCAGTAAGCCAAGAATAGGCATAAAAGTATCGACTACATTCCCATTGATAGCGCCATCGAAAGCGCCAACCAACACTAAAAACTCTGCTATAAATCCTGAGAAGCCTGGCAATCCTAATGCCGCAAAAAAGGATATAATCACAGCCACACTGTACCAGGGCATTTTGCTGGCCAGGCCACTGTAGTTGGCAATCATACGATCACCCGTTCGGTCGTACAGCACGCCCGCCATCAAGAATAGTAAGGCGGAGATAATCCCGTGACTAAACATCTGAAACAAGGCACCTGCGCTACCTTCCACAGTCAGTGCCGCCATGCCCAGCATCACAAATCCCATGTGTGATACAGACGAATAGGCGATTAATCTTTTCAAGTCAGCTTGAGCCATAGCCACCAATGCCGCATATACAATGGCTATCACTCCGATGAGCCCAATCCACCAGCCATATTCAATCGCTCCATCAGGAAATATGGTATAGCCTATGCGGTAAAACCCGTAACCTCCGATTTTCAACAAGATTCCGGCAAGAACCACGGATATCGGCGTAGGAGCCTCTACGTGGGCGTCTGGCAACCAGGTGTGAACAGGCACAGCCGGCAGTTTGATCGCAAAGCCAATGATCAGCAAAATGAACGCCCAAGCCCTGTAAGTCAAGCCAAAAAGCGAACCATCAAAGTCTAGAGCTAGCAGTGAACCTGGAATGAAATTCTCTGGATTCATCATTTTCATAATGTCGAAAGTATGAATCGTTGAGTCTGGGCTTTGTACAACCGAGAGGTTCAGCCCGATCATCACCATCAAAATCAATAGCGAGCCAACCAGTGTATAGATGAAAAACTTTATAGAAGCATATGCCCTTCGTTTGCCTCCCCATATACCGATTAAGAAGTACATCGGTAAGAGCATAAACTCGAAAAACAAATAAAAGAGAAAGAAATCTAAGGCTACAAAACAGCCGATCACACTGGTACTCAACACCATATAGAGCAGAAAGTACCCCTGCACACTTTGTTTGATATTCCACGAAGAAATGACACCTATGAACAATATGATGGCTGACAATAGGACAAGCGCCAAGCTCAATCCATCCACGCCGACATGATACTGTACCAGCATGCTTCCAAAAGAGCCAATATTCAACTGTATCCAATCCAACTGCTGAGTAAACTGAAGGCTTTCTGCCCCGTAGCCACTCACGCTCTTATCGAACGAATAAGCTAGCACCACAGAAAGAACTGTCACCACGCCCAAGGCACCCAAGGCCACCCATTTGTACAGGTGTTCTCGTGATTTGGGAATTACCAGCATCACTGCAGCCGCCAGGAGCGGAAGGAAGACCAACCAGGAAAGTAAATGATCCGTTGCCATATTTATCCAATCAATAAATTAAAAAAGTAAAAAATGAGCAGCACACCAAAGACCGCCCATACCAAATAGCTCTGCAAATTGCCCCCTTGAATCTGGCGCGTTCGATTGCCCGCAAAATTGACCGTCCAGGTCAGAAGCTTCACCCCACCGTCTACAATACTTCGGTCAAACCAGCCTGTAAAATAGGCCAAGACTACTTGTGTTTTTCCGATCAAGTTGACGACACGGTCCACGACTTGCTGATCCCACCAGTAGGCAGCTTTCGCTAAAAGCCATGCGCCTTGCACCAAGGCTCGTTTGTAAAATTTATCCAAATAAAAATTCTGATGAGACAGCTGATAGGTCAATGACTTAATTGTATTCACGAGACCCGTCATTTGATCCTTTTCTACATATAGATAAGAAAACAACAGCCCACTCAACGCCAAGCCAATAGATAGAACAGGTACAAGCGTAAAGTGCTGGGCAATAGCTATTCCGCTGAAATCAGCTAAAATCGGCAGCAGCCAGCTACTATCAGGGTTCAAAGGATTGGCTGAAAACACAAAGCCTATAGAAAGCAGCGAAAGGATGAATAGCGGTACTTTTACAGCTGCCGCTTCTGTATATTTCTGATCCTTGAATTCGACATTGAAAAAGACTTTGAAATACAAACGAGCCATATATGCAGCGGTCATAAATACCGACGCAAAGCCAAAAACCATCACAAATGATGGTAAATGATCAGCCGAAGCCAGACCATTCAAGATCATTTCCTTGGACAAAAACCCAGAAAACAAGGGCAATCCCGCCAGTGAAAGCATACACAACGTGAACGCAACAAAGGTGATAGGAAGTACTTTGCGCAATCCTCCCATATTCCTAATATCCTGCGGATCAAAACCACTTTCGTGCTTTGTCTCATGATAGTAGTGAATGATACTACCTGAGCATAAGAAAAGGCCAGCCTTAAAGAAAGCATGTGTGGTCAAATGCACAAAGGCAGCCACTGGGAAGCCCGCCCCAACCGCCATGATCATATAACCGAGCTGGGATACCGTGGAGTAAGCCAATATTTTTTTAATGTCGTTTTGCGCGAAAGCGGCAAATGCGCCCATAAAGGCTGTAATCCCGCCAACCACTCCAATGACAGTCAATACCTCTGGTGCCAACAAGGGAAATACACGCACCATCAAATACACCCCGGCAGCCACCATGGTAGCGGCGTGTATCAGAGCCGACACGGGTGTAGGACCTGTCATCGCATCAGGAAGCCAGGTCTGTAGCGGAAACTGAGCCGACTTGCCCACCGCCGCAAGAAATAGTCCAACACCCATCAGTACGAGCATAGTCGTGGGGAGTCCAGCATTCAGCGGGTCTAGCCCAATGAGCGTTTGGATGTTCAATGTTTTGAAATATGCAAATAGGATAAAGATGCCTAATAAGAAGCCTATGTCGCCTACTTTATTCATCAAAAATGCCTTGAAAGACGAAATCGGTGGTGCTTCTTTTTCAAACCAAAATCCGATCAACAGATAAGAACTAAATCCCACCAATTCCCAAAAAATGAATGTCAATAATAAATTGGATGACAATACGATGCCATACATAGAGAAGGCGAATAGTCCAAGCAATGCAAAGTATCTTGGTTGTGCCTCGTCGTGCTTCATATACTCCAGAGAGAATATGGCCACCAACAAGGCCACTACAGCCACCACGATCGCCATGATGCCTGCCAGCTGATCGTAATACAGTCCCACTTGAAAAATATTTGAACCCGCTACAATCCAATCTAAATCCAACCCAGAATTGAAAGGGATGTTAAAGAATCCACTAACTGAATAGATGAGCACCAATATAGAAACAATGACTACAGACAACCCTGATCGCTTTGCTGGGACTAACAATGACAGCAATCCTCCAAGTAAAGGAAGAAATAGAATCATCAATGGTAATATGTCAGTGTATTTCAACATCATCCTTTGAGTTCGTTGAGTTGGTCCATGTCCGATACGCCTTGATGTCTGAAGATCTGGTAAACGATGGCCAGGGCCACCGCCGACTCCGCCACAGCCACCACAATGACAAACAAAGTCATCATCTGCCCAGATAGATTGGGGTCGTTTTGAGAGAAGGCTACCAGATTGATATTCGCGGCATTGAGAATGAGTTCGATCCCGACGAGGATCATGATCACACTCCGCTTGATCAGCACGATCATCAGCCCGATTACCAAAAGCAGGGCACTAAATATGATATAATGCTCAATCGGTACCATGTTTCTTTTTTAAGTTATGTCCAGCAATATAGGCGGCGCCCACAAGCGCCATCAGGAGCAACACGGCCGTTACTTCCAAGGCGATGAGTTCGGTGGTCATCAGATGTACCCCGATCTGCTCAGTCACATTCAGTCCGCTCTCACCTCCTTTTTCAAAATCAAATAATGGGAAGCCCTCGCTGAGTGGGTAGAGCAATACACCAAGCAGCCCGAACCCCAACAAACTGGCTGCAATCACTCTTCGGTTTTGCGTTTCCAGTCTTTTGCCGTCTATCCTATGCGTGAGCATGATACCAAACATCATCAGAATCAACACGCCTCCGATATAAATCATGATCTGAGTCACTCCTACAAATTCTGCATTGGAAATGATAAACACGCCCGCTATGCCAAGAAACACCAATACCAGCATAAACACAGCATGCACCACATTCTTGGCAAAAAGAATCCCCAAGGCCGAAAACACAGAGAATCCTGCCAGGATATAAAACGCTATGACATTCAATCCTTCCACTTAGTCTTTCTTTTTGGGTTTGATCTTAGGTCGGAATACGGGTTTTGAGCTCTTGGCTTTTGGCTCCGAGCTTTCATCCGCCTTCGGACTTTTTTCTTCTTTTTTCTTCACTACCGGTTTCACCTTAGGCTTAAAAACCGGTTTTGGTTTTTGGGTCTTGGCCTTCGAGCCATCTTCCGACTTCGGACTCCTGACTTCCGACACCTCACTCGCCTCTCCCGACTTCTTCACCACCGGCTTGACCTTGGGTTTAAAGACAGGTCTTGGACTTTGGGTCTTGGCCTTTGAGCCATCTTCCGACTTCGAATTCCTGACTTCTGACACCTCACTCGCCTCTCCTGACTTCTTCACCACAGGTTTTACCTTAGGTTTAAAAACCGGTTTTGCCGCTTTTGGCTTATCACCACCATCTGAATCAGCTGCCGGTTTAGTCACAGGCTTAACTTTCGGCTTAAAGACCGGTTTTGGTTTTTGACTTTTGGAATTTGGAGCTTCTTCTGGCTTCTGAATTCCCGTCTCTTGATTCGCTTCCCCTTGTGTTTTGATACTTGGATTTTGAGGCTTGGCTCCAGCAGCCTTCATCTTGGGCTTAAAGCCTCCGGCCTTTGGCTTGGCTGGCTTATCTGCAGTCTCCGATTCAGCAACTGACGCCTTCTTCGCGGCCGCAGCCGCTTGTTTGACCTTTTCCTTCTCCGCCTGATGGGCTTCGAATTCTGCTTTTTTCTCCGCAACCAACTCAGGGCTCATTTCACCAAATTCAAAATTGTGTTCCTTCAAATCAAAGACACTAAAATCGTAATCTTTGGTCATGGTGAGACACTCTGTAGGGCAAACCACCGTACAGAGACCACAGAAGCAGCATTTCGACATGTCGATGTCGAACTTGGCCGCATAGATTCTTTTAGAGGTACCATCGGAGGTTTTTCCGATTTCTTCCACTGCACGTACCGGCTCGATATCAATACAATTGACCGGGCATACCTTAGCACATTTGTCACAGACGATACAATCGTCAATCTCATTGTGCAACTGGTAGCGACCGGTATCAGGCACTGGAAGTTCTTCAAACGGATATTGCAGCGTCACAATACCATCCTTTTGCTCAAAGTAGGTTTTGTCCTCCACACCCACGGGCGTGCGAGACTTCCTGGCCTGCCAAAAGTGGCGCATGGTGATCTTCAGCCCATAAGCCAGGGATGAAGTCGTTTGGATAATATTTTTAAAATATTGTTTCAAATCTTTCAGTCGGTTAGCCTATCCACAATTTCCAAATGCCACAAACAAATACCATCAGCAGGCCGATAGGCGTCAGATATTTCCAGCTCAGCGCCATCATCTGATCTACACGAATTCGAGGATATGTCCAACGTACCCACATTTGCACAAAGACCAAGATCATGGCTTTGCTGATGATCCAGAATATGCCAATGGCATCTCCCAAGATCGTCCCATGCGCACCTGAAGTCCAATCTGCGAGTTTCACGGCTCCCAGATTCGGCAACGGTGTATTCCAACTGCCAAAAAAGAGAACCACTGCGACGAGTGATACCAGCAGCATCATGCCATACTCACCGAGCATAATGATCGCCCATCTAAATCCTGAGTATTCGGTATGAAATCCGCCGATCAATTCGGACTCAGATTCTGGCAAATCAAAAGGTGTACGATTGGATTCTGCCAAAGAAGCGATGAAGTAAATCAAGAACACCACCCAAAGCATCGGGTAGCGCATGACGTTCCAAGCTAGAAATCCGCCGTAAGTATTTTCTTCATGGAGCAATCCCTGCTGAATAGACATCTCTTGTAGATTCAAAGTTTGTGTAACCATCACCACACAAAGTATAGATAATCCCAATGGGATTTCATAAGACACGATTTGAGCGACCGCTCTGAGTGATCCAAAAAGAGAAAACTTACTATTCGATCCCCAGCCAGCCATGAGTATGCCAATGACATCGAGTGAAATCACTGCCATGAGGAAATAAATCCCCGTTTCTACCTGAGATCCCGTAATGTCTGAAGTGAGCGGCAACACCGCAAACCCTGCAAAGATCGCCGTAAAAATCACCAACGGAGCCAGTACAAAAAGTATTTTGTCTGCTGACTTGGTGATGATATCTTCTTTTTGAAGCATTTTCAAGACATCTGCCAAAGTCTGTAGAATTCCGTACTTACCCACCACCATAGGCCCGAGTCGATCTTGCATAAAAGCAGACACCTTGCGTTCAGCGTAGACTGCCAAAAGCACAAATACCAACAGGAATGGGAGATAGAATAAGAAGGCTATCATCAGTGATTAAATAAAAAAGTAAGTTAAGAATTCTCTAAGGAATTTCCAGACTATAAAGCCGTCCGGTAGGCAGAAAAGAATGATCCTATTTTTGGGATCAAATTAGCAACAACAACAGCAACAATTACTCCCAGAGAGGGTACTTCTCAAGGTGAATTTCCTTGTTGAAGAAAAGGCGCGCTGCTTTTTCAAAAGCTGGGGTGTAATCCGATACGAGAAATTGGTCGTTGCCATCTGTCTTGTCGCTTAGTAAATTCAGGGCCTTTAATTGCTGTTTTAAGCTTCGAGCCACAATATTAGCAGAATCAACTAACTCTACCTTGCTTTTGTAAAATTCTTTTATGTCTTCTTTGATAATGGGGTAATGCGTACATCCCAATATCAATGCATCGATATTCGCTAACGAAGGGTCACTAAGATAGTTGGCTATAATCTCATGACTAACCGAATTATGAATAAACCCTTCCTCGATCATCGGTACTAGCAGAGGAGTGGCTAATGCGCTAAAAGTTACTTCTTTGTTTAATTGATCAATTTTGGATTCAAAGACTTTTGAATTGACGGTCTGCAACGTGCCTATCAATCCAACATTCTTTCCTGGTAAATTTTGTTCTACGTGATCCACCACAGGATCAATCACATTGATCACATGGGCTTTGCTGCCTACGTAGGCTTTGATTAAATCAAAGGCGGCGGCAGATGCGGAATTGCATGCTATCAGGATCACTTTGCATCCTCTTTGGAGTAGGATGTCCGTGATTTTTATGGAATAGGCCTGAATAGTCGCTGCTGACTTATCGCCATACGGTAAATGCGCACTGTCCCCAAAGTAGATCATGTCTTCTTCAGGTAATAGTCGTTTGACAGCCTGAGCCACTGTAAGTCCCCCTACGCCGCTATCAAATATGCCAATGGGTGCGTTTTTATTCAATGCCTTTGGTGTTGAGTTGCAAATATGTCTCTAATAAAGGAATTGGCAAATCAAGCTATTACTTATTGCTAGAAGCAGATGGATTCTCGATCAATTCATTAAGTAGTTTTTTAGCATCAATACTTCCCAGGTCAGCTGCTTTCTTTAAATCAGCACGTGCGCCATCTATGTTATTGAGTTTATATCGAGTCCAGCCTCTCCAATAAAAACCATTCACATCTTCCTTTTGTACGGTGAGCCAAAAATTAAAATCAGCCTCTGCATTCTCAAATTTTCCTGCATTAAAATAGGCTACTCCGCGATTGAAATAGGCCAAGTAAAAATTTGGGTCAAATTCTAAAACTCTATTAAAGTCGACAATGGCTTTTGCATATTGATTGCGTTGAAATTCTAAATTTCCTCGTAGGTTAAAGGCCTGGTATAAGGGAAGTTTATCATTTGTAATAGCTCTTCTTTCTAATATACGATCTATCACTTCGTCAAATACTGTTATAGCAGCTAAAGTATCACCCTGATGAAGCTTGATAGCGGCGAGATTTAAATAAGCATCCCCTTGAATTATTTTCGGACTCAATTCAATGACTTTATTAAAATCCTCTTCTGCTAATTCAAAATATCCCATTTGCAAGTAGCATCGAGCACGCTCCTCTAACACTTTTACACTGTATTTATTATCTAAGGACAAATAGATGTTAAAATCTTGAACCGCTTTCTTGTACTGTCCACTCTTTAGTCTATTTGCACCTCTAATCTTATATCCCGATGCAATGTTTCTATCCAAATTCAACATCTTGGTATAGTTCTTTTCGGCCTTGATATATTCCTTAACTCTGCTATAATAGTTACCCAAACTCCTATAGACATCATAATTTGTGGTGTCCCTTTGGAGAATTTTTAAGTTATCAGTTCTCCAATATTTAAGATCATTGTTATTTTCAGCAACAATAGAATGTAACAAATACAAACCGGTCGGTACGGGATTTTTAGAATACCATAATTTATTGTAAGATTTAAAATTTGGAGGTCCTAGGAATCGAGTGCCTGAATTTAAAAATAGGTCAATGGCCATCTTTTCCATTTCTTCGGAATAACCATCTATCTCCGAAGCCACGAACAAGACCGCAGGAATTTGCCGATATTTATGACTTGTAATAAAGTTATTCTGAGTATCAGATAAATTCAATAAAGATTTCTCAATTGCCTTGGCCATTGATTTAAACCCTTCAACTCCTCTACCCTCTTCCAAATACAGCATTCCAACCATAAATAAAGCATAAGAGTTGTCAGGATTTTGTCCTAGTAGTTCTTCCAAAACGGAAATTCTTTTTTTCACTTGACCCTTGTATGGGTATAAGGCTGATTTAAAAATCAGCGCATATTCGTCAGTAGGATAAATTTCTAAGAGATTATCAATTGCCTCGCGAGCCAATCCCAGCAAACCTTCCTTCAACCTGCACTCAGCCAATTGATAATAGGATCGATTGTTTGACCGATCCAGTTTAATGCTACGCTTCGTGAATTTCACTGCATTTGCGTAGTCAGAAGTTTGAAGGTACAAATACCCCAAAGCATAATTAACTTGAGCATTATTTGGGTTCAATTTGTTAGCAAGATCAAAATGCTCACGAGCACCATCATAATTACGGTAATGATTAATCTGAATAAACCCTAATTCTACATGACTAGGAACAAAATACTCTAATGACTTTGTAGATAGAGCCTTCTCCAAATCCATAATGGCAGAATCTATTTTTGCGAGTGCTTTGAAACTCAATGCACGATAATAATAAACCCCTCCGAAATCAGGATTGTGACTAATTACGTAATCAAGATCAACTTTAGCCGATTCCGGTTCTCCATGTTTCAACTTTTCTACAGCTCGTAAGAAGTACCCCTTGATATCTTCTGGACCCGTAACCTCATCTACCGGATTATCATCTAAATTTTCATAATTAAAACTAGGTTTAAATCCAGATAATTGAAGCTCTTCTAACGTGTTTAATGATTGTGCTAATACGGGAGAAAGGTCAATGAAAGAGATTATTGTAAAAACAATATACAATCCCTTATTTAAAAGGTTGGGTAGCTTCATAAACAAAATATGATCGGTTCGGCTACAAGTATAACCTCTATTTAACTACTAGAACAAAAAAAATGCATCTAACCTAAATGATCCATTATATCGCTATAAGCAAATTAGTTTTCCTAGTCAAACTGGAGGACTATTCATCAATTACTCCAATGACCTCTAGTAAGTCATCATTGCTCGATTGTTGATTTCTTCGGGCTGGCTGAGGGTCATCTTCTACGTCACAAGCTGTTAAGGCCATCATCAGAAACAGACCAAGAGACATCCATTGTTTTGTTTGAGTTTTCATACAAACAAAGCTAGTATCCGCATATCTACTAGATTTTAACCCACCGTGACGTCTTGATTAATTCTCCCACCTAAAGTCAAGAAATTGTTAAGACCTAAACCCTCTTCGTCCACCAAGGGTTTGGTAATGAATAGATAGCAGCCAACAACCTTTCATTTCGATATATAACCAGTTAACAAAATGATAAACTTTCCACTGGATAATATTTTACTTTAGTAGCCCATAAAACTCAATAAACCAATGCAAAAAATCGCAACTACTATTTTAGCCTGGACATTGGCCTTTAACAGCTTTGCTCAGCTTACTAAGCCTCTTATTAATTTTCCAGCACTAAGTCTTGATGGAAACCAAATAGCCTTTTCTTATCAAGGGGACATTTGGACTGCAGCGGCAAACGGAGCCAATCCGCGTAGATTGACTATTCATGAAGGATATGAGACCAAACCTTTTTGGACATCAGATAGCAAAGGGATTGTGTTCAGGAGTGATCGAAATGGCAATAATGACATCTACTATATCGGTTTGAATGGAGGATCTCCTAAACAACTCACTTTTCATTCTTCAAGTGATACACCTAGTGATGTGACTCAGGACGGAAAAGTCATATTTCACGGAAACAGGAACTACCGTCAAATAGAATGGGATAACGAGATTCAAGTAGTTAACCTATCTGGAGGAACTCCTTCTAGATATTTGGATGCGTTGGGTTTTCAAGCAGTGCAATCACCGAACGGACGGTTTGTAGCCTTTGTAAAAGGATCGTGTAGAAGCGAAAGAGAAGCATATGATGGCCCAGCCAATACAGATATATGGTTGTATGACTCTGAAAATGGCACATACGCTCAACTAACAACTGATACACATAATGACATTTATCCTAAATGGGGTGATGACCAAACCCTGTACTTCCAATCTGCAAGAAGTGGCAGGTATAATGTCCATCAGATTAATCTTGATACTAATGGCGCTAAAACTGAAGATATTGAGTCTATCACCTCATATACAGATATGGGAATTACGTCATTTAGCGTTGGAAATAAAGGGCAAACTATACTCCTTGATAAAGGAGATGAATTGTTTAGTATCAATGCAATCTCCAAACAAGCCTCTCCAATAAATTTAGTAATTGGATCTGATTATAGATTTGACCCGATTGAGAAAAAAACTTACCGAAGCAAGGTAGATCAAATCATTCCTTCGCCTAGTGGGGACTATAGCGCTATAGTTATCAGAGGTGAAATATTCATCACTGAAAATGACAAAGAAAAAAGTAGAACCATTAATGTTTCAAACTCTCCCTACAGAGATTTAGAACCTCAATGGGTTAATGATTCTACTCTTATTTTTCTTTCGGACAGAGCAGGCAACTATGACATTTATGCTGTCCGCTCTGCAGATGCCAAACAAGGTGATTTGTTCAAAACTTTAAAACTAGATGTAATCAAAGTAACGGAAACCAATGAAGAAGAATCCGACTTAGTAATTTCTCCTGATTTCAAAACCCTTGTATTCAGACGAGGTAGAGGTCAATTACTAACAGCATCCATTTCCAACACTGGAATTATTTCTAATGAGAAGACTCTACTAGATGGCTGGGCTCCACCATCCGGACTATCCTGGTCTCCTGATTCTAGGTGGTTGGCTTATAGCCAGCAAGATTTAAATTTCAACGAAGAGATTTACATTCTTAAGGCAGACGGAAGTAAAAAGCCGGTCAACATTTCGATGCACCCAAAGTATGATAGTGATCCAATATGGAGTCCAGATGGAAGCAAGCTGGTGTTTACTTCTGCCCGTAGCAACAACGACTATGACATCTGGTTTCTTTGGTTGAAAAAATCAGATTGGGAGAAAACAGCTGACGAATGGAAATATGATGACGAAAAAGAAAAACCACAATCAGATCCGGTTCCGGCTAAGAAAAAGAAAAAGGGTAAGTCAGATAGCAAGGAAATAAAAAATGAAGTAGCAGCTATTCAAATTGACTTTGAAAACATACATGAAAGACTCCAACAAGTAACTGCCTTTTATGGCAATGAAATAAGCCCCTTGATTTCTAAAGATGGGAAAACTATTTATTACAGAACTAGTACTGACGGATGGGGAAAGCCTGCAAAAGTAGATATCGATTTGTTCAAAATTTCCTGGGACAAAAAAGATCACTCAGCCATTACATCAGGTGGAGTAGAACCTACCGGACTCGTAATGGACGCTAAAAATGAATTCATTTATGCCACGCTAAAAGGAGGAAAGCCTGCTAGATTTAAACTTGCAAGTGACAAAAAAGAATCTCTGCCGATATCTGCTAAAATAGATATAGATTTCAAAGAAGAATTGAATCAAATATTTGAAGAAGCCTGGATGGCGCTGGACAAAAGATTTTATGACCCAAATTTTCATGGCCAGGATTTTGATCTATTAAAAAAAACCTACAAACCTCTAGCGATGAAAGCCTCGACCAGAGAGGATTTTAATTCAGTATTTAATCAGATGCTTGGGCAAATCAATGCGAGTCATATGGGACTATACCGAGGAGACCTAAGAAAAGATACTCAATCAGCCAGCACAGGACTTATCGGGGTTGAATTAAAGCCTAACACGACAGGTGTAGAAGTTATTGGCAAACTTCCTCAAATGCCTGCGGATAGAGAAATTAGTTCAATCGATATAGGAGAAACTATCACTGCTGTCAATGGCACTTCAATAGATTCTAATACAAACTATTTTGAATTGATGAATGACACCGCAGGAGAAAGAGTATTACTAACTGTTCAAAACACAAGTGGACAATATAGAGAAGTTGAAATCAGACCTGTGTCCAGCAATAGTAACGCTCGATATAAAGCCTGGGTGCAAGAAAAAAAGAAACTAGTCGAAGAATATTCGAATGGTCAACTTGGCTATATCCATATCCAAGCCATGGGTTGGGCAAGTTTCGAACGATTTGAAAGAGAACTTGCTGCAGCAGGGTATGGCAAAAAAGGTATTGTGATCGATGTTAGATTCAATGGAGGTGGGTGGACTACTGATCACCTGATGGCTATTCTCAACGTCAAGCAACATGCCTATACAATTCCTAGGGGTGCCACCGAAAGCTTAAACAACAATACTGAGTTTACTGAGTACTATCCATACAGCGAAAGACTGCCTTTGCCTGCATGGACGAAACCTTCCATCGCATTGTGTAATGAAAGCAGTTATTCCAATGCTGAAATTTTCTCGCATGCGTACAAGCAATTGGGTATAGGCACATTAGTGGGTAAACCTACCTTCGGGGCAGTTATATCTACCAGCGGCAGAGGATTGATCGATGGTAGTTGGATACGGTTACCATTTAGAGCTTGGTATGTAAAAGAAACAGGAGAAAATATGGAATTAGGACCCGCTGTACCAGATATTGTATTGGACAATGCACCTGATGAACGCAGCAGAAATGAGGACAGTCAGCTGAAAAAGGCAACAGAGCAGCTACTCAAAGAAATCAATAATTAAGACAGTTTTCAAATAATTACACTAGCGTAAAATAATGATTAACATCATTAGGAACGCTAGTATTCTTAAACCTAAAATCCAGTACTTCATTTGAACATTGGTTGGTTGACGAATTTTGAAATACAAAAAGCAAGCCAAATTTTAGACTAATGATAAAGAAAGCCCTTTCCACGATTTGGAAAGGGCTTCGTTATAAGTGTAGTAATAATTTTCTCAATTCGTCAATCTCATCCATATATGAATCTATAAAAAAACGCCCTTGCAAAGCAAAGGGCGTTTAATAAAACCAGAGGCTGTTTAGAATTTAGGGCATCATTTTTCACAAACCTTTAAACGGCTTTCTGATTAGTCTTTATAAATAGTAAAAAAGGAAAATTCTGCATCGGTAGCCACTCCACTACTATTGTATGTTCTCACATAAGCCACTAAATCAGAACCATCTGAACCCCATGAAGAAACTGTTGCCTTATTGTTATTGTCCCCAAGGGCAGTTACTAGAATCGTATTACCTGTTCCAGCTTGATTCTTAACGATCAATTTATAGTAACCAGTGGATTGTCTTTGTGATGTTATACTGTTGCTGGTAGTAGAACCGGAGTTTAGCAATCTAAGTGGAGTATAACTAGTCGATGTTTCTAAATCTGCCCAGCAATATGCTCCGGTGGTTTTGGTCAGGCCTTTGGTATATAGCAGATTGAACTTAGCATCTATCGGAGCTCCAGACCCTGAATGATAGGTTCTCACTTCTACAACCAAATCACTTCCTTCAAGTTTCCATTCTTTGATTTTTGCAATAGAACTAACTGAACCAGCCGCAGACACCTGAACATTTCCCAAATTCACAGAGGAAGAGCCCACACCAGGAATGGTCACTTTATAATTACCCTTACTTGGACTGTTGATTGTTGGTGAACCTCCACTACTATTATAAGCAAAGCTTGTATTTACTGTATATGTACCAGATTTCGTTTCCTGATCCGAATAAAGATAGGCTCCGTCAAAACCAGTTCCTGTAACAAATATTGTGAATGCTTTATCTGCCAAATTTGCGTCTTTATCAAAAGTCCTGATATTAGCCACTAAGTCATTACCAGAATTACTCCATGAATGCACTCTTGCTGCACCTTCAGAAGTACCATACATTGAGGCATGAACATTCACGTTAGTCATAGCCATGCCCGCAAACCTAACGGCATAAGACCCTGTGGTAGACCTTGTAATGGTAATCGATCCTCCTTCGGAATTGAAAGAATAACTTGCATCAGCCGTATAACTTGCAGACGTAGAATTACCACACCAAGCGAAACCTCTCATAACAGCTGCAGATGTTACTGTAATGTGTTCGGTCTTGGTTTCGGTATCAGTTCCTTCACTGTTTGTTACTGTTAAAGTAACATCATATTTACCTGCAGTGTTATAAGTAACCGTTGGATTTTCACTTGAGGAGCTACTCGGGCTTCCGCCTTCAAATACCCATGAATAAGAACCATCTGCACTAGAGGTATTTGTAAATGTTACAGATTCTCCTTCTAGAATAGATTGAGCTGAGGCCGAAAAATTGGCTACCGGTGAGATCACAGGAGGAGTTTCGAAATAATTAGCAAACCCGGAACTCGCACTGACCTGACTGATTTCTATTTCTCCAGAAGAGTCTGATTCTCTCAAATAGAAAGTCTTATCACTTCCACTATCAGGCTCTCCAACAACGATATAAACATCTCCATCAATTTGATACTCATCATAGACATAATATACTCCAGGATTAATACCAATATAATGCTCTGAGTCCTCTGTCAATATATGATATTGGAGATTGCCCAAGTCGTCATACCAATACCCACTAAATTTTGAAGGAAGGGCTCCTGATTTGAATACTTCCTTATCATCATCGTCATCCTTGCCTGTTAAATCTTCGAGGTCACAAGACTGAATAAAAAAAAAGCAAGCCTATCAATGCCAATAGTCTGGCTCCAAGTGTTAAAATTTTCATGATTATCTAAATTTTAGTTTGTGAAAAACATAAATGTAGATAGCTATTTCATGAGATTCCGTGAGACTGGGATGAACTGCGAAATTTTGTAAAAGATCCGCATAAAATTGTATTTACGGGCTTACAAGGTTCTTTGAACCAATCAAACCAAGCACACTATTGATTCACATTTCAGATAGCTTATAGAATGTAAATCGCCACCCAGTTCGAGTGGCGATTCATTGACCTGTTGTGTGGTAATATTATATTATCTCTTGATCAATCTAAATTGATAAGACTCTTCTTCAGAAGAAAGACTCGCAAAGTATATTCCTGGCTCCAGACTTCTTAGACTAACTATTAAACTCTTTTCGTCGCGGTGGATCTGCCCCACCTCCACAAAACGACCTTGTGAATCATAAAATGAAATTTCAAAGTCTTCAATTTTTTCTATAAACAACTCATCTGCCGTAGGATTAGGATAAATCTGAAATCGTTCATGAGGCTCGACTCCAAGAGGCAGAGCCTCTATGATAAGCGTTCCTGACTGATAGCTGAAGTTGTATTTAGCGGACTCACCACCTGAAATTGTGATTGGGTAGCTTCCTGCTTCACTCGATTTTTCAGCTGTTGTAGTGGCTACGGGTACGGCGTCCAAGTCATTTTCCGTGTCTCCATATACAAATCCACTATAAGTAAAGGTGAGCAGAGGGTTAGCCTCACCTTCGGATTTGACTTGGTCAGACGCGCTTACAGTAAGCTGTCCTTTGCTGATAGTAACCGTAGATTTTGCGCTGGCTTCATAGTGAGTGGCAGATTCTGCCTGATAAGCCGTCACTTCCACTTCACCTATTCCATGAATGCTACCTTTTTCTTGATCGGTGATTTGAAGAACTGCAGCATCCGATGTCGCATAAGTGATGGTACCATCGGAATCACTGTCCACAGAAAATTCAAAATCTTCATCTCCATAAACCTTATCTTCATCAGCTAAAGACAATGCAGGAAACTCTTTGATTTCAACCACAAGTGGTGTGGTATAAAAGGGTCGACTGCCCAAGCCATCTGTTGCCCAGTTGAAACTATGCAACCTCGTTAGCTCCTCCGATGTCAAATCATATTTGAAAAAAGTCCCGTAATTACTGTTTGCTCCACCACTATAGGTGGTTCCATACAAAACTCCTTCAAGTTCAATCATTCCTCCCCTTGGATTTTTCCCATGATTTACTCCATCAAAATTAAATTTAATAGAAACGTCGCCTTCCTCTTCGTCAAACTCAAAAAGTACCCCAGAGCTATTAGTCCCACCACTATAGGCAGTGCCATACCAGCGCCCATTAGACGCTAGAATGAGCTTATTCGTTGAACTTCCGGATGGCAATGTACCGATGGAAGTATACGAATCGTCCGCTGGATCAAACTTAAAAATTTCATCGTATCCCGTACCATATAATTTCCCATCATGTGGGACTAAATCACCCGTGACATATGAAATTCCATCGAATTCATGGCGAACGGTTACTTCAAGCGTATTGGGATCAACAGAATATATTGACCCTCCTCCATTAGTCCCAGCAAAAGAGGTGGTGCCATAAAGTAGACCATCCAATTCTACCAAACTACTGATGGCCTGATCTCCAATAGCCTCTTCTTCATTAAAATCATGAAATTTCTCAAAAGTGTTCGTTTCGAGAGTATATCGAAATAAGGCGCCATCTCCGTTTGCTCCGCCATTATAAGTGGCACCAAAAAAGATTCCATCACTCATTTCGGTGAGTCCTCCGTAAGGCTGACCACCCGCCTCATCAAATGAGTGTAGTGCAGTATGCGTATCAGCAAAGGGATCATATTCGAAGATAACTCCGTCGCCGTATTCTCCACCAAAGGTAGTCGTACCATATATTTTTTTGTTGGAGGCTTGAATCAGCCTAGCCCGTGGTCCTTCTCCTTCCAATGCAACAAACTTATGCTCAACAGCAACTTCAGAATCCATCAGATCATAAGAGTACATTACGCTATAAGAAGGATAGCCATTGGATGCGAATCCATAAAGTTTGTCATTATATAATAAGGGGGTTCCCGTAAAAGTACCTATCCCTGGCCAGACGTCTCCTTTGTATAATTTGGTAAATGTGTTTCCAGAAATTTCAAATTTGAATACCGAGCCTCTATCATGATCTTCAACGAACACATCATCCTCGTAGTAGCCCGAACCATAGTATGTCACCCCATACAGGTTTCCTCCATCGGCGATCAAGCTACCATAGGGATAATCGCCAGTTTCGTTGTGCAAATCATATAGTTTAGAGAAAGGGACCTCCAATTCAGGTGCATACTCAAAAATAACTCCGCTTACTCCAAGAATCGCTCCACCACCAGATTGAGTCATGCCATAGAAATTTCCATTGTCTGCTTTCACCAGTGTACCTTTCGGGCTACTCCCGTTTGTATCATCAAAATCATGAAGTTGCGTATACCCATCATTCAAATCAAATTCGAAAATACAGCCTTTTCCATTGACACCGCCAGCAGAAGTCAAGCCTAAAAATCTTCCCTCATCATAAAGCAGCCCTCCAAAGGGGTTAGCACCATCTGAGGTGGTGCTGGTGAATTCATATATCGCACTGTAGCCGTCTGTAAAGTCATATTTGAAAATAACACCTACACCTGAGGTGCCCCCCTTGTAAGTCATACCATAGAGCACTTCGTCTACTTCTATGAGCTCACCATAGCTTGACCTTCCATCTTCATCGTCAAAATCATGAAGCTTAGTAAATATTTTCGTTAATAGGTCAAACTCAAACAAGGTTCCTTGGGAATTTGAACCTCCGCTTGAGGTGGTACCGTATAGCTTTCCATTTGCTCCCTGGGTCAAACGAGCGTAAACAAACCATCCGCTTGCGTCATCAAAATCATATAATTTTTCATACACTTTAGTGGTTGGGTCAAAGCTAAATATGACTCCTTTGCCATTGGTTCCACCATATGCGGTCGCTCCATAAATCTTATTATCACTGGCAAGCATTGGTCCGCCATATGTATAGGGACGAAGACCATCTGTCCCCATAAAGGAATGAACTACTTCTACATTCAAACCATTTTCATCTGTTTTGTAGATGGTCCCTAAGTCACCGAGACCTCCCTCTGAAGTTACTCCCCATATTTCGGTGGACTGACCAATGAGAACAGTGGGTGATAAAACAATAACACAATAAATGATAAACTTTCTTAGCATAGCTTATTTAATAGTATAATTATCAATAGACTCTTTTCTTTCAAAAGAGAGTCGCTTTCAGCATTCAAAAGACAAACAACGTGCTGAATTTTTGAATATCTACGTTTGAATTGGTTTCTTAAGACCTTTCAATATTAAGAGAAGGGAATTGGGACGGGCATCTGCCTTGAACTGGTAAATTCAGCATACATTCGTTGTTTTTAGTTTGTGAAAAGCCTAAATCTATATGACAATTTGATTGTATGTTCTAATGTTGGGATGAACTGCAATAATTTGTAAACAAAAAGCACATTACTGTAGTATGACTCCAAAAGACAAAAGGTCTAATCTACCTAGGCGGCATGTTTTTCGAAAGTAATCATAAATGATGTTCCTTTCGAATTGTCAATTTGTAATTCACCCTCCAGCTGGTCGACAAGAATTTGCACCAGCCTCATGCCCATATTTTTTCTTTGCTCCCATTTCGGTGGCAGGCCTTTACCATTATCACTCACCATGAGTTTATATGCATTTCCGTCTTCAGCAAATTGCACTTTCAATTGACCATCCTTCTTGTCATCAAATGCATATTTTAATGCATTGGCTATCAATTCATTAATGATAAGACCCAGAGGTACGGCAGTATCCACATCCAATTGAATTTCCTCTGTCTCCAAAACCTCTTTGATAGATTCACCTGTATTGTAGCTCTTGAACAAATACTGACTTAATTCAGAAATATAGTCTTTCATGTTTATACGAGACAGCTCATCCTGGCTGTATAGCTTTTGATGAATGAGCGACATAGACTTGATTCTACTCTGCCCCTCACGGACAGCACTTTTGGCTTCACCTTCATCCATTTGTCGAGATTGCATGCTCAATAGACTAGAAATCACCTGCAGGTTGTTTTTTACCCTATGGTGAATTTCTTTGAGCAAAGTTTCTCGTTCCTTGCTGGTTTTTTCAATCGTTTCTTTCTGCTCATTCAACTGCCTATTGACCACTTTTTGTTTTTTCGCATTTCTCCATACAATCACCGCCATCGTCACGACGGCAAGTAAAACCAACAATATGAGTACTTGAATGATACGCTGCTGATCTATTAATTTTTGCTGAGCAGCGAGTTGTTCTTCCTGAACCTGAATTTTCATTTCTTTTTCCTTGGTATCAAATTTAGTCGTCAATGCAGCAATATGACGATCCTGAGTTTCTCCTAATTGTTCGTCTTTCACCTCCTCATACAGGAGTCTGGCAGCATAGGCCTCTTTATAATTACCAACTAGTTCAAAAGCCTCTGCTTGATATTTGTATATCTCTTTCAATGATCCTTCATGATTATATTCTTGCGCCATTTCGGATGCCACCTCACAATGCGAAAATGCCTGATCTACTTTTCCTACTTTACCATAAATGGTACAAAGAAGTGTGTGAGACTTCAATATTCCATATTTTGAATCAACTGCTTCAAAACCTTCAAGAGCCGCTAATGCAGATCCCAATGCTTTTTCATGTTCTCCATTATCATTAAATAAATCACCCAAATTATGATAAGTAGTTGGCTCCTGATATGGATCACCCAAAGCTTGCGCCTCTTTAAGAATTTCATTAAACCCGGCCAGGGCCTCATCATAACGATCGAGGTTTCCCAAGGCTAAACATTGACCTGTGCGTGCGTACCACTTGGTTCTGGTATAATCTGTGTCTTTCACCAACTCATATGCCTTCGCTGAATACTCTTCTGCTTTTTCAAAATTGTGATCTTCCAGATAAACAGAACCAACATTGGCTAAGAAATTAGCTTGTTTACCTGCCTTTCCCAATTCCAGATTAATTTCAGCCGCTTCCAAATACTGACTGATGGCCATCTCAAACAATCCTTGTTGACGATATACATTTCCTAAATTTCCTATAGCTGAGGTAGACTTCTGTATCTTATTGAGAGACTTGCCCATGGCAATGTTTTTCTTGTAGGCCCATGCTGCGCTGTCAAGATAAGATTTACTATCATAAACAATACCCAAAGCCAGATAGCCGTCCATTTCGCCTTCAGGATTGTTATTTTCAACAGACTCAGAAATAGACCGCTTCATTAGAATCATGGCTGTATCTATTCTACCTTCATCAAAATACGAGTAACCAATGTTGACATAGGATTTAACTTTTCCATCCAGGTAGTTTAATTGAGTGGCTTCACTGTATGCGATCTCACCATAGTACCTGGCGGAATCAAATTTAGAATACCCGAAAGTGAAGGCAATTTTATTGAGGACATCTACGCGTTTTTCACCGGTAGCGGTTTTCAGTTCTAACTTCAAACTGTCAAGTTGGGCATAACCGGTAAAGAAAATAAGTAGAAAAAAAAGGACTAAGAGAATACGCTTATTTAGGTTCATACTGAAAATTACTTAAATAATACTTCGAGTGCAATGTCGGCATAAAACCAAGTTTGTATGCTAGAAACAAAAAAACCACTTCCCCAATGGAAGTGGCTCTAAAATCTTATATTCAATTGATTCTATTTAGTCAAACTCACCAACAAGTCCGTTTGTGTGAGTATATGAACTCTATTGTTATCATCTCTCACCAGTAGAGCTTTAGTGTCTTTATCCAGAATTTTAGACATCACATCTACGGTATTATCCAAGGCAATAAACTTAAACGACGCATCCATGATCTCTGAAATTGGCTGATCCTTCAATGATGGGTTTTCTATTAACGCTTTTAAAATTTTAGCATCAGAGATACTTCCTACAAACTGGTCATCCTTCACCACTGGCGCCTGATCTATACCATGATCATTCATAGTAGCAATCACACCACCAATTTTAGCGTCACTTTCTACGGTGAACACTTCACCCTGGCCATTTTTGCTAGCTACAATGTCTCTGGCTGTAGCAAAACTGCCGGTTTCAGTAAAACCATGATCCTGCATCCAATTATCGTTATAAATCTTACCTAAATATCTGGTGCCGTGATCAGGCATGATGATCACCATCACATCGTCTTCCTTCAAGTTTTCTTTGGCGTATTCAATGGCACCATGCACAGCTGAGCCACAAGACCATCCGACAAACATGCCTTCTTCTTTGGCCAACCTTCTGGTCATCAATGCGCCATCCTTATCTGTCACTTTCACAAAGTGATCAATCACACTAAAATCTACGTTTTTTGGAAGAATATCTTCTCCGATGCCTTCAGTCAAATAAGGATACACCTCGTTTTCATCGAATTGACCTGTTTCTTTATATTTCTTAAAAACAGAGCCGTATGTATCAATCCCAACAGATACCACATCCTTGTTTTGTTCTTTGAGGTACTTAGCTACACCACACATAGAACCACCTGTACCAACACCAGCTGCATAGTGAGTAATTTTTCCTTCGGTGTCTCTCCAAATTTCAGGCCCTGTACTTTCGTAATGCGCCAAGGCATTGGACTCATTATCGTATTGATTGGGATAAAATGAATTTGGAATCTCTTCGTTCAATTTTTTAGCTACAGAATAGTAAGAACGAGGATCTTCGGGCTCTACATTGGTAGGACATACATGTACTTCTGCTCCCACTGCACGAAGAATATCCATCTTCTCAGGGCTTTGCTTATCAGCCAATGTAAATATACACTTGTAACCTTTGGAAATGGCTGCCAAAGCCAAACCCATGCCTGTATTGCCAGATGTCCCTTCTATTATGGTTCCCCCAGGTTTCAAAACACCATTTTTCTCAGCATCTTCAATCATTTTCAACGCCATTCTATCTTTCATAGAATTTCCTGGGTTGAAGTATTCAAGCTTAACCAAAATGGTACCTTTTACGCCTTTGGCCACACTATTCAACTTTACCAAAGGAGTGTCACCGATTGTATCGATGATAGAGTTATGGAATTTCATATGCTTATTTTTTGACGGCCACAGTTAGTCTATTTGCTACTATCGAACTTTTGCCAATTTAATAGACGTCTATAAAACCAACCGTCGGTTTCATAATTGAGAGTTAATTGTAACCGCAAAATTAGGAAGATAAATAGGTATTCCCATACTCAAGTCGAAAATGAAGGAATTTAGTTTGAATAGCTTTCTACTATAGTGCTGCCATTTTGCGTATAGGTCAACTTTAAAAAAGTAGAAGTCAGTTCGTCCACCTGCATGGAGCCAATGGTCTGAAATTCTTCTTCTGTAAGACTGATTGAATTCAAGAATATATTCCTTTCGTCCCCGTCCAATGTATATTTTGCTTGATACATGATCGCTAGAGGGTCAGGTGAACCACAGGTCGCAGGACGCCCGGTAATGTATAGAGAATCTGTGGTGGCCTTCACAAAAGTGAGTGTGTTGTTTTCTGTACAAGGCCCAAAAGCATCTTCTCCATTTTGCTGCCGACTTATTAAAGACCAAACTTTTGTGGAATCCGCAGAAAGCAACCTATTCGCATGAGTTGTTTCATAGGACTTCGTGATGTCTTTGGTTCCGCACGCGGAAAACAAGATTAGAAAACCTACACCAAGAAAAAAGGAAATTTTATCTAACGTTACCACTTCTATCCACAGCAAAATACCCAGGATCGTTTGGATCCCCTCCTCCATTTTCTAATTCTTCCTCTGTTTTGGTATAGAAGATGGTCTCTTTCACAATATCGTTAAACTTCACATCCACTGGAGCTCTGCTAATTTTTAATGAATTTACCCAGTTGGTTTCACCTTCTGGGGTTACAGACACAGCCACTATGTTTTTCTTTGACTCAGGCACCAGTGAATAAATATAAACGGCAAGTGTTCCTTCTTGAGATGGGATGAATTTTCCGTCTACCAAAAATTCACTGTCGCTGTAAGCGAATCCTCTGATATCAAAATTTCTTTTCCAAAGTATAGTTCTGGCATTATTTACTCGGGCAATAAACCCTTGATCCGAAGCACCTTGAAATTCAAGCCCCACTACATACGTATTAGACGAATCATCTTTCATCGAAACAATGGAGTAAAACTTAGAGAAATCTCTAGCCACATAAGTACTGTCCATACGAGGAATAAGATACAGGGATTCACTACCATCTTCACTTATACCCCAGCGAGCTCGAGATTTGTATTTTTCATTGTAAGTCATCCATTCTTCTCTATCATCCATCAGCTCATTTTCTAATGATTGACGATACTTGATGAGCCCCATTTCTCCACCATATTGCTCAGTGATCAACTTATTGTATTTTTTGGCACCAATGGTGATTCCAGGCTCTACCAACTTCTCCACGGCATTTTCAATAATGTCCAAAAGTTGCACCAGACTATCAGACACTGCTAGTTGATAATCTACATCATCCAAATCGGCCAATCGTTCATTCAATGTTTCGCTGGTCAAATAATCAAACTTGTTTTTACTCACCAAGATATTTAGTAAATCGATGGCCAAAGCATTTTCATCAAACTTGCTTATATCTGAAAGTAACTTTGCATCAATTTCTGTGATCAAGTCTTCATTCAATATCCCTGAACCACCATTAATACTTTCTCCTTGAGCTTTTAGGTCTTTATTTGTCTGAGATATCTGACTTTTCAATCTGGTAATATCTCGCTTGATAATGTCTTCAACACCTTCGGCCCATTCTCCATAATTCCATGCTTCCACATCGTTGATGAAAAAATCTACAGAAGTCAGCCCATCTTCACCATATTCAGCAATTTCTTTCCATTCTAATTCTGGGCTATAACCTTTTTTGCCTATTCGGCTCACTGCATCTCTAACGTTGGAAAACTTCTCTTTGATCTCTGTGTTTTTATCTACGACCGCAGCCAGACTATCTTTTAATCCGTCATTTGCCATTAAATACAGATCATTGATATTGGGATATTGAGTAGCAAAAGCTTGATAAGCTGCCATCGAAAATTCGTTGGCGCTGTTGATGGCGTATAGATCCGAATAAATAGATTTTGAATATTTGTTGATGTTTCTTAAGCTCTGTAGCTTTTTCTCAATATCCAATTGAACATCAGAAATCTTGATCCCAAAATCTCCAGTCCTCAAATCTCTTCTATAAAAATCCTGATAAAACTCATCGTTCTTTTTTAGTTCCTTTTCAGTAATCAATGTTTTCGCCTTGGTGAGGTATATCACCGCAGTATCAGAAGCTCCCAATATAGCAGTGGAGTCAGAAATAATATGATAGTTGTTTACTAAACCCTCGTAATACAGCCCAATTTGCAAATTCGGATTTGGTTCTTCTGCATTTTTTGGGTCAGCCAAATAACTCCATAACATCGGCATAGCCTGATCGTAATTTTTAGCTTCTATAAGGGGAAAAATGTCTTTATCATATTTAACTTTTTTCTGAGCAAAAGAAGTGTGGAACACACCACATGATAAAATAATAAGTGCGAATAGGATTGATTTCTGCATTTCTATCTCTTTTCGATTGATTTTCTGGTTTACCACAAATGTAGTAAAAGATTTTTCCCAGATTAAATTATAGTTTTCCGAGGAAAAATCCTTAACAATATTGAAAAACGAAGAACTAGCTATTAAATTTTCCTTTGAGCATGGACAATTTGGACTGAAGGTCTCCTTGAACCTCTTGTTTTGCCTCTTGCTTCCGTTCAAATTTCTTTTTGGGTTTGCCAAAGGGATCTGCTTTCATAGATAAAGAAATCCTTTTTTGAGCAGCATTTATTTCGGTAACGGTAACCTGCACTTGTTGCTGAAGTTTAACAACTGCAGCAGGATCGCTCACAAATGAATCTGACAACTGACTCACATGTACTAGTCCATCTTGATGCACTCCAACGTCAACGAATGCTCCAAACTTGGTAATATTAGTGACTATACCCGGCAGCTTCATACCAATCTTCAAATCGCTGATTTCATTCACTCCTTCCTGAAAACTGAATGCTTCATATTGCTCACGCGGATCACGACCAGGCTTGGCCAATTCATCCATGATATCTTTCAGTGTCGGTAATCCTACGTCATCGGTAACATATTTCTTCGGATCAATTTTCGCTCTAACAGATGAATCTTTTACCAAATCAGATACTGTACTGTTTAAATCTGCAGCCATCTTTTCTACTGTAGTATATCGCTCTGGGTGTACAGCGCTGGCATCCAATACATTTTTACTTTCACGAATCCGTAAGAAACCCGCCGCTTGTTCAAAGGCTTTATCCCCCATGCGAGGCACTTTTTTTAGAGCCGCTCTATTTTTGAATGGTCCATTTTCATTTCTGAATTTCACAATATTATCGGCTAACTGGGGACCAAGACCAGAAACGTAGGTAAGCAATTGTTTACTCGCAGTATTCAATTCGACACCGACTCCATTTACACAACTTTCTACCACATCATCTAAAGAGTGTTTCAATGAGTTTTGATCCACATCATGCTGATACTGTCCCACTCCAATCGATTTGGCATCCAGTTTCACCAATTCAGCCAATGGGTCCATCATTCTCCGACCGATGGATACGGCTCCTCTAACTGTCAAATCCTGATCTGGAAATTCTTCTCTTGCTACTTCTGAAGCGGAATAAATCGATGCCCCACTTTCGCTAACCATGGCAATAATGATATGGGATGGCAATCCTATAGACCTAATAAAACTTTCTGACTCTCGACTGGCGGTTCCATTGCCAATGGCTATGGCTTCTATGTTATACTTGTCAACCATGTGCTTGACAATAGCAGTAGCCTCGGCTGTTTTTCTTTGCGGTTCGTGAGGGAATATCGCTTCAAATTCGAGCAACTTCCCTTGTTTGTCAAGACACACCACTTTACAACCAGTTCTGAAACCAGGATCAAGCGCCATCACATTTTTCTGACCCAATGCCGGTGACAAGAGCAATTGTCTTAAATTTTCTGAAAATACTTGAATGGCCTCATCATCAGCTGTCTTCTTAGAAGACACTCTAGTTTCCGTTTCCATAGAAGGCTTCAGCAGTCGTTTGTAAGCATCTTTAAGCGCCATTTTGACTTGCTTCACATTGGCATTTTGCCCGGTAATGACTTTTTTCTCCAGCAAGAAATTGGCATCATGCTCATCAGGAAATATATCTAATGAGAGTACCATCTCTTTTTCTCCACGCCTCATGGCCAACAGTCTATGGGACGGGCATTTTTTCAAAGGCTCTTCCCACTCAAAGTAATCCTTGTACTTCTGTCCTTCCTGTTCTTTGCCTTTCATGACCGTAGATTTAATCACGGCTTTGTCTAAGAACAATTTTCTCAATCCGGCACGGACTTCTGCATCTTCACTGACCCATTCCGCGATGATATCTCTCGCACCTTGCAAAGCTTCTTCAGCATCTTTCACTCCTTTTTCGTCATTGACATACTTCAATGCCAATTCTTCTGGATCGCCTAACCCCTGATCGAAAATGGATTTCGCCAATGGCTCCAATCCCTTCTCCTTCGCCATGGAACCTCGCGTCTTTCTTTTAGGCTTGTAGGGAAGATAGATATCCTCCAATTCGGTCATGGTCAACGCTGCTTCAATTTTCTTTTTCAACTGATCCGTCATCTTGCCCTGCTCATCAATTGATTTTAGAATCGCCTCTCTTCGCTTGTCCAAATCACGCAACTTGCCAATACGGTCTTTGATATAGGCTACGGCCACTTCGTCCAAACTTCCGGTTTGCTCTTTTCTATATCTAGAGATAAATGGAACAGTCGCTCCTTCATCCAAAAGGGCCACCACGGCTGCTACTCCGGATACTGGAACATGGTGCTCTGTAGCGATCAAAGAAATATGCTTTTGACTCATACGATTCTGAATTCTTTTGTTTGTTGAAAAATTGAGTGCATCAAATTTAATCACCCGTTGGAATTAATATCACTCTACTTTTGTATATGTTCAAAGAAGTTTTCCACATCCTTACATTAGGTTTGATTTACAAAGATTTATGAAAAAAATTCTCAAAGACTGGTGGTTCATCATTGGGTTGGTTTGCTCCATATATTTTTTCGGATACGCCGAAGTGGCTGGTTTCTTTCAGCGTTTGATTCTATCGACGGGAATTATCCAAGCCGATGTTTTAAATGAAAATGAACAGTATGAAGCTGACTATAATTTTAAACTCTTGGATGAACAGGGCCAAGTTATTGACTTCAATCAATTCAAAGGGCAGACTGTATTCTTGAACTTTTGGGCTACCTGGTGCCCACCATGTATAGCCGAGATGCCAGACATTCATGATTTATACAAAAAAATGCAAGATGAAAATGTGGTTTTTGTATTGATCAGTCGAGATGACAATTTTGACAAAGCCAAGAATTTCATCGAAAGGAAAAGTTTCTCATTTCCAATCTATCAAGAAGCTTCCGTGATGCCCAAAGTTTTCGAAAGCCAATCGATACCAGCCACGTTTGTTATTTCTCCTGAAGGGAAAATCATAGCCACACGAACTGGCATGGCAAAATATGATACGGAGGAGTTTAGGGCTTTGCTCAGAATCGGAAAGGTCAATAACTAATCAACTGTAAAATAAGCCTGCTGGCTAATGGCTTTCCCATCATTGGAAATCCCCTCCACTTTAATTTCGAATTTCCCCTTGACCTCGGAGGTCATGAACTCCAATTTCAACGGCCCACCATCGTGGCCTACTTGTGGGTTCCAATACAGAAGATCCTGAAAAGCAGGCACTTTTTGTTCTTTCACCTGAGAAACTTGAATCACTTGTGGACTTTTTTCTATCTCCACAGGAAGCAGGTCAGCCTTTACTCCTTTAGGCTCTAATTCTCCTCTGTCGTTAGCTACTGTATGTACCGACAATATTCCGTTGAAGATACTTTTTCCAAAGTAATATTTATGATTGATGACATCGATCCGTTCCACTACATAAGGTGATAGATTCATCAATTCTTTAGAAGAAACAAATGCTCCATCCAGCAATAGTAGAGTGGGATACTCCTCATAGAATCCATTGACTAAATCCTGCGAGCGCATATTGAAATCAAAATTGCCCTCATTTTTACTTACACCAACTTCTACAATTAACTCAATAAAAGTATCGCGCATCGTAGCAAATCGAGTGTAATCATCCAGCTTATAGCTTTTTACATCGCCAAATTGAGAAATATAAGTATTGTTTTTATCCTCTTGGTTCGGAGTAAAATAGGCATTCATAATTTGATTATGTATGCTTCGCTTTACAATAGCAGCAATTTTGGCAGAGTCAAAGACAACAGGAAAATGGGTGAACGATGGATAAGAACTATAAAACTCAGGCTCAATAACTATTTGTGAATTTGTTCCTTCAGCTAGTACATCAATGACAGGTTCACCAGCAGATACTTCTGGATCATAGGTCAAAACAAATCGACCGAGCGAATCCGTAATAGAAGCACGCAATTGCCTATGGACACCTGAAAAAGCCAATCCTATGGGCAAATTAATACCAGGCTTTCCTTGGTCGTTGGTCACCTTACCTTGCACAATGCCCGAACGAAATTCTGGCAAATATTTCACCTCTTCGGGATTTTCTGATCCGCCTGTATAGCTCGAAGTGAGCAACATATTGTCGAGACTTTCTACAGTAGCCAGTTGAAAAAATGCACTTGGCAGGTTTTGATCAATCTTATTTCTAAGAGCGGAATACCATAGAACATTCAATGCCTCGCGCTTCGAATCTGTCTGTTCTACGGAAATTGAAAAATGCCCGGCCGGCAAATCGGGGAATTGCACATCGACCTGAGCGCTGCTTTCATAGTGGCCCAAAAATTCGATTGGGTTAGCTATCATATCACCATTCCAAATCAATCGTTCTCTTACATCGTCCCCATTGCCAGAGAAAATCACTCGAAGCAATCCTTTCGGTAAATTACTTTTGTGAATCGAGAGTGCGGTATTCAAAACCACAGGGCTTGAAAAAACACTTTTTTGATTTTTGAATATGTCTACTTGGACTTGGGTCAATTCTTCTGGGTCACTAGTCTTTGACTTGACCACGAAAAAATCAGCCGTCTGTATTACTCTAAATTGCGTGCAGTCCTCACACGGCTTCGGTAAATCAAAAAACTCAAATCCTTGATCTTTTTCAAGAATCAACTGATACGTTTCGTCAGATTCTGGTGTGATATAAAAACTAAAAAATCCAAAATCATTAGTAACCACCTGCTTAGGCTCCTGCTCTTTGTTTGACACTATTTTTCCTTTGGCCCCAAAGCCTCTTTGAAACTGATCGGTAACCCTTAGCACTACTTTGTTTTTTGCGTTTGGCAAGAGTTTCCCGCCTTCCACAGTAATCTGAACATTGACCTCCTGATCTGGAAGAGTGAGGAATTTTTGATGAATATATGGGTTGATAATAGCGAATGACTCATGGAAAAACTGATCAAAATTCTTCATCCATCGAGTATAGGCTACAAACTGATAATTACCTGTCTCTAAGTCCGTAGGCACAAAAATGCTACCTGAGCATTGTCCTTCGTTTATGGCCAATTTGGTTTGATACACTGGACTGCCTAAGTCATTCAATATTTCGATATACAAGATTCGGCTCAAGCCTGACAATTTGCCTGTTTGCTCACTGTATACATAACTTTTGAATTGTAAGGTCTCTCCAACCAATAGTTCCGAAGAGCTAAGATGAGTAAACACAGACTCTCTGATGTTGTTTTGTGCAAACAACATATTTGGAATCATCAGCCATAAAATGAAGGTGAGTTTTTTCATATCAATCCCAATAATCTGGCTTTACATTATCTGCATAGACTCTACAATCACTACACGGCACAGTGGCTATAATGGCACCATTCGGTACGGTCACTGGAAACTCAACGATATTGTATGAAGACAACAATTCAGTATTCAAATCATTTATTTGTACGGTGTCAAGCGCTGTTTGAGGATTGCATTTTTGGAAATCGTAATTGGGAATAAAACCTTGATCTCTAAAATCACTTGAATTGAAAAATTTAGTAATCATAGAAACCCCAGCGACTTCAAAAAAACCTAAAATAGGCTCAGAAGAGTTATTTTCATTAAAAATATTGCCGGCGATGGTTCCCTTTTGTTTGTCAAAAAAACTTCCGGAAGACACATTATTCTCTTGCAGATTCTTGTAGTATTGATAAGCACTGGGATTCAGCATATACTGTACTACAGTCAACGCATATCTATGCTCAAGTTGAGGGTCGTCTACGCCAACCATTTGAATTGGAAAAGCATTCAACCTGTTTTCAGATAGCCCACTAGTGCTCGCAATGATTAAGTTTCTATTTTGACCATCACCGTAGCAGGTTCCAATATCTTCTGATCTAGGCCCAAAGGTCTGTGTGTTTGAGTCCCACTCATATCCGGATGGGTATGGGACTTTAATTTCAAAATCTTCCTTGTATTCATATCTAATGAATGAAACATCGTTTGACTCATCGTGCGTGTCTACGAAAAACTGAATGCCTTTTTTAATTTCCGCATTCTGATCCGAAGGAATTTCAATATAATGACCATAAACGCTGTCTATTGGAACGGATGGAGACAGAACTTGCGGTGTAGACTGATAGGTATTTCCGTTCGACAATTTGATGTGTATGACATACGAGCTGCCAGTCTTTCCCATAACTGATGGATGAGTTTCATAAACGCCAGGATTAGATTCATTAAAACTGATTTCCAAGCTTCCATCTTCAACAATCCGTACATCTGCACCTGTAACTTTAGTGGAAGTATCGCTATCTATGGCACGAGATAGGGATAGCTCGACTCGATGTGCTTTTTGCTCATTAGTCAATTGTGCATCTACCACCAAAACCTCTACAGTTTCAGTGACCTGAAAATCGTAAGGCTCTACACAACCCGTGAAAGCAAGTAATAAAACGATTGCACTTATGTTTCTCATTTTCATTAAAAAGAAAAGTTGTAAGTGATAGTTGGAATCGGGTTGGCAAAGACACTCATTTTGTATCCATTCACTTCACCCTCTTCTACCCTAAAAAAAACAGAGTATACATTGTCTCTACCTAAGAGATTGTAGATAGAAAAATTCCAAGAAGAGTGAGCCAATTTTTTAATTTTGTGGCTTCCTTCAATATTAAAACCTAAATCCAATCGGAAATAATTGGGTATGCGAAAAGCATTGCGATCTGAGTAAACCAAGTTTTCTGAATTTTTGAAGTCCCATTTACCAATCGGATAGGTAACAGGTACACCAGTAGCATATACTGCACTCAAAGTCATGGTAAATCTTCTGGAAAACTTGTAGTTGGTTACTGTATTGATATAGTGCGGTTTGTCGTAGCCAGTTGGGAAATACTCACCACCGTTGATCGTCTCCTCAGGAAACTCTCCTTTCAGCTGAATCAACGAACGTGAATAGGTGTAATTAATCCAGCCAGTCAGCCATCCCGATGATTTCTTCACTGACAATTCCAAACCATACGATTTACCCGGTCCTTGCAGCAGATCTGTTTCAATCGCTTGGTTGAATTGCAAATCAGCTCCAACTTTGAAATCGACAAGATTTCGTATTTTCTTGTAATAGGCCTCACCTGACAATTCGATGGTATGCTTTCCATAAATATTTTTGTAATAACCCACGGCCCATTGATCTGCAATTTGCGGTTTGATATGTGTGCCCGACAATCTCCAAATATCGGTAGGAGCTACTGAAGCTGCATTCAGTAATAGATGAATATTCTGTCTGGTCCTTCCGTAACTGGCCTTGATTGAGCTCGTCTCATTCAAGGAATATTTACCCGCCAACCTTGGCTCTGCTCCATGATACGTAGTGATTCGTTCTCCTTGGCTATATTCTTTTGTTCCTATGACGTAACTCAAATCTTTGGGAGAGTTTTCGGCATATTCTCTGACGGTCGCAGGGCCAACTGCCGTGTAGATATTATACCTCAAGCCAGCATCCAAAGTGAATTTTTCAGATGGGCTATATCTTGCCGAAACGAACATGGAAGTAGATCTGCCCTGTTCTTTACTCAAAGCATCTGGTGAGATCAAAGAAGCCTCTCCAATAGGCTTCTTATTACCTGGTTGTACATCTATGAACTTGGCCTCAGCTCCAAACTTCAAATTCATCGTTTCTGAAATGTATCGATCAAATTTTAACGAAGCCAATCGTTCTCTTACCGCAAAGTCTATTCGAAAGGCCTGCGTCGGCAATACATCATAACCAATATTGTAGTCATAGTTGCTTATTCCTGTATGCAAATGTCCTTGCCACTTGTCATTGAATACGTGTTTCCAATTGAGTGCAAGTATCTGATTGGTATAAGAAAAATCTGTGTAAGACAATAGGGTATCTGATGACAGTTGAAATTTGTCATGGCTGTAATAGCCTGAAACGGAAATCTCATCTTTCTCACTTAATTGATGATCTATTTTGCCTACCAAATCATAAAATGAAGCATCATTATTCTTCAAGGGAGAGTCTTTGATTTTTTTCAAGACATAATCGGAATAAGTCGCTCTACCTCCAAGCATAATAGTAGGTCCTTTTTTTCCAATTGGTGCTTCCAAAGTCAATCTTGAGGTCACAGGACCAATGCCTCCAGTCCCTGAAAACTTTTTTTGATTTGCTTGCTTAGTTCTCACATCAAAAACAGAAGACAATCGCCCACCAAATTCAGAAGGAATACCACTCTTGTAGAGTTCCACACCAGAGAGTGCATCACTGTTGAAAACAGAGAAAAAACCGAAGAAGTGATTGGTATTGTAGATGGGTGTTCCATCGAATAAGAACAAGTTTTGATCTGCTTTGCCTCCTCGGATATTGATGCCCGCTGAGCCCTCTCCCAAATACTGAACTCCCGCCGTAGTAGTTGATACCCGGATCAGATCCTTTTCTCCAAGGAGTGCAGGAACAATCTTCATGCTTTCAGGGTCAATTTTGGTTAAACCCATTTGGGGGCTTTGTACGTTCACTTCGCGGTTTGCATTCACCACTACGGCGTTTAGCGCAATTACATCTACCTCCAAACCTATATCCAGTTTACCATCAGAATAAACCATCAGGTTTCGGGTAGTGTTTTTCATATTTACCGATTGTACAAACAGATTATTTTTTCCGCTGGGTACTGTCAAGGAATAAAATCCTTGGGCATCTGTGGATGTACCTAGATAAGGACTAGGGATATATACAAACGCACCTTCTACAGGTTCACCAGATTGGGCATCCTTGATGTATCCGGCGATGGTACTTTTTTCTCCTTTTTCGAATCTGCTTCTTACTCCAATAGCATGCAAAATTTTCTCTACGTTCAATTCTTTGCTTCTTTGGTCTTGTGCAAATACCACCTCGCCATCATCAACCTCGCGCTGCTGATCATAAAACTGCATGATGGCTGGATTAGTAATTATAGAAGTATTGTTTAATAAAATAATTTGATCGTCTTTGATGAAGTAGTCCAAGGATGTCTCGGCAAACAGGGTTTTTAGTTTTTGCTCTAAATCCGGCAATTTCAAAAGGGCTCTTTCCACTTTGTAATCGCTTATCCATTCTTCCATATAGAAGAATTTTACTTCATTAGATTGTTCGATAGAATAAAGTGCCTCCTTGATTGTGATAAAGTGAGTCGAGCCTTGAGGACTTTGAACTTGAGCATAACTTTCCTCAAAAATCAAACAGCCCAGAAAAACGAAGAGTAATAGATTTTTCATTTTTCCATCAATAATTTATCACAATGAATCAACAGCTGGAGCATACCTTCTTCTTCACCACGTTTCAGTTTCGTTTTTAAGCTGCTCCCATAAGATTTTAATGAAGACTTTAAGTCAGGGAATGTTTTATAAAGACTATTCTTACCAGCATATTTGACGTATTTATGGCCATCAAATAGAAAATACTTGTCTTCATCTAAGAATTCGACCTTACTGGATCTTACATATTCGTTTTTAATTCTTTTTATAAAAAACTGAATGGTATCGCCTTCATAAAATTTCTCATAAAAACCATCACCATAACTTGGTACGAGTGAGTCTTTTAAGTGCACAAACTGTCTTTTATGAATAGTAAATCCATCGACTTTTTGTTGGTTCAGTAGAGTGGATTGTATAGATGAATACTGCAGAGCAGAATTTCTAATGAGTAATAAATCTTTGAATGAGTTATAGAGCAAACTGACCCCTTTGTAGGACTGTCCATTGAACTGCAACTCACCCTTTGCCCAATGCGCCCCCTTGAAGTAAGGCGTTTCATCTAGAGCGGTGTATTCTAGTTTGTAAAATGTACCCTCCAATATTGGTGACTTTCCCGGCCCAATAGCTGCATCGTACCAAGCTGCCATATCACCATCAAGATCAAGACCAACTGTGGAATATTGGGCAAATAGATCTCCCAAGCTCACAACACAAAGTGCTGTAAAAAGAATGTACTTTAGTCTGGACAAGTTTTATACTTTATTGAACTACTAAATTCAATCTATTTTTTAGCAGAAAAGGAGGGTAAATCTCACAAATAGCAATGTATTTCAAATCGGTGTATTGCAAGGTCTTTTTGATGACACTTTTTGTCAACCCTATCCAAATCGGACTGAGTAGAAACATCAATGAAATCACAGCCAACATACTTGTAATTAAATGTAGAACAGTTCCAACTACTGACATTCTACGCATGGATTCGTTAACTTTTAATACTTATCATATTTAGCTGAACGGATGAGAGAAATAATTTTTTGAAAAATAAATTTTAAAAATGTCCTAAATGAATAAAACCAATCGTCGTATCTCTAAATAATCAATTATAAAACTTAAAACAAACGACTATGAATGCAGTATCCTGGTTTGAAATCCCTGTCAACGATATGGACAGAGCCAAAGATTTCTACGAAAAATCATTTGACATCAAAATTGAAATTCATGAAATGGGCCCTGCACTGATGGGATGGTTTCCAAACAACCCAGAAGCGCCTGGTGCTGCGGGCACCTTGCTGAAAGGTGACACTTATGTACCCTCTCATGACGGCACTTTAGTATACCTAGGTGTGGAAGACATTGAAGCTACCTTAGTGAAAATAAATGCCAACGGAGGGGAAACGATGCAGCCCAAAATGAGCATAGGTGAATATGGATTCATTGGTGTGTTTGAAGACTGTGAAGGTAATCGTGTGGCATTGCATAGCCTTACCTAAAAAGAAGCTGAATCACAATTGGCTAGATCAATATCAGTCCTCGACATGAGCTAGATCATATGAATTGATTTTTGAGGAGGGTAATTTTAGATAGAACAAACAACCTGAAACTATGAAAAAGTCTATCAAAACTACCCTCCTGTTGATTTGCACTACTGTTTTGACGCATTGCATGTCTCCTTCCAACCCCTGCGATCCGATGCAAAACTTAGGAATCGGGCCGATTGAAAAGCTGGATTTACAACCAGTAAACACCAATATAGCTGCCGAAGGCCAGAAGATTTATGATCAACTTTGCCGTGTGTGCCACAATGAAATCCGACAAATGGAAGGCCCTGCACACTGGGGAATCATGAATAGAAGGACACCCGAATGGATCATGAACATGATGCTAAATCCAAAGGAGATGTCTCAAAAGGATCCCATTGCCAAAATTTTGGCAGAGCGCGTCAATGGTGTAGAAATGGCCGATATGAATCTATCAGAAGATGAGGCACGAAAAATTCTGGAATATTTTAGGACTTTGCAATAATCAAAACGCTCTCATAGAGATATAGAATTTTCAATCCAGAGGATAGACCTTATATTTAGGAAAAGATTTGTTTTCCTATGTACACCAAAAGAAATTATGGTTTTTGGATGACCTTTAATTGGTCTAAGAAACCTTTTATCCTTGGACTTATTTATTCCCTGCTTATATACGGTGCCTCGCACCTCATCGATTTCCATATTTATATTCCGTGGCAACCAATAAGCATTCTGGGTATTGCTGTTGCCTTTTATCTGGGGTTCAAGAACAACAGCTCTTATGACCGTACCTGGGAAGCCCGTAAGATTTATGGAGGCATAGTGAACAGCAGCCGCAGTTTCGGTGCGGCTATAGTCGCGTTTGTACAGGGAGCAAAGTCTGATGAACTAAAAAAGGAACTGATCTATAGACACGTCGCTTGGCTAACCGCTTTGCGCTACCAACTTCGATTGAGTAGACCATGGGAGCATAATGAAGATAGGCTTTCAAAGTTGTATGCGCCTACAGTCTGTGAGGCGTATACCAATAGTTTGGACCAGGAACTCGAGAACTATATTACCAAAGAGGAAATAGTAGAGCTGGACGGCAAAACCAATACAGCCACCCAAATTATGAAAAAGCAATCACAGCGTCTACAAGAATTGAGAGATCAGGATGCTTTCGAGGATTTCAGACATATGGAATTGCATCAGTTGGTGGTCAGTTTCTACACTGATCAAGGCAAAGCAGAGCGCATCAAGAACTTTCCATTTCCTAGGCAATACGCTTCTACTGCTCTTTGGCTTACTTTAATGTTTGCGCTATTCGTGCCGCTGGGATTACTAGACATCGCCAAATCCACTAGTGGTTGGGTTTATTGGGTCTGTCCAGTTTTATCAGCACTCATCATTTGGGTCTTTTTCCTCATGGAAAAAATTGGTGACTATTCAGAAAACCCATTCGAGGGCACCTACAACGATGTGCCTATCACTTCTATTTCAAGAGGCATTGAGATAGACCTGAGAGAAATGATTGATGATAATGACATTCCTCCTGCTATACAGGATGAGAATGGGTTTTTGTTGTAACAAACAAACTTAGCTTCTTTTCAAGAATCACCTTTTGTTTTCTCAGTTGAAGCAAACGGATTAGGAATACCTACAATTTCCAGAAAACCTTTCCCTGCTATGCCTTTGCTTCTGTTTTCTTCGGCTTTGAGGTAGCGCTTGAGGGCTTGTTCTAGTGGGAAAATACAGAAAGCAATCATCACATTGATACCTAAATCAATAACCGGAGAACTCTCTATATTAAGGTAGTTGACTGCGATGGCCTGCATAAACTCAATGATCAAAACCAACGCAAGCACGGTAAGTGCTTCTGTAATGATGATCAGTTTTTTATCAGCACGGCGATTCATATAACCTGAAATAGCCACCAATAATATCATGACCAGAATTTGCAAGCTGTAAAACCATAAAGTCTGCCAATAAGGCGGTTTGATCTCAAAATCAAAAGATTCTAGTTGCTCAATGTTCCCAAAGGCATCCTGCGTTCGAATATCCAAACTATAAGTACCTGGCTGTAGGTAGCTCAGGGTAATTTGTGGATTGCTCATCCATTCGGACCAGCTATCGCTGATACCCGTCACTCTATACTGATAGGTAGTATTCAGAATACCTCGGTAATCCGGTTTGCTCAATTGGAAAAAGAACGTATTTTCATCATAGTCAAATATCATGGCATCACCCAAATGAATGTCACCTTTGTTGCTTGTTGCCCTTCGGATAAAACTACGGCTCATGGTAAATAAGCTATCATCTTGGGACTCGTGGTATTCGAGCAACTCATTGGCACCATCGATTACCCACAGTCTATCGTCATAGGCGGACACATAGGACATGTCAGGAAATAGCCCAAAAACATCCATTAATTCTATGTTCTTTTCATGGTCTATTCTATACCAGTTTTTGCCATTGAAGACCCATACCTCACCGTCTCTTTGCTGTAGATGCTTGAGGGGTTTACCCAATATATCCATCAGAGATTGATCCGGTACTACTTTCAGCTTGGCAGAGTCTAGATAAAAATAACCTTCGCTGTTAATCAAGTATAATCGGTCTTTCAAAAAGGTCAGTCTTGGGTTGTCGATGAACTGGTTTTTGTACTTGAATATTTTGTAATCGAAGTGATCTACTGTGATGTCATCAAACTCGATTAAAGCTGTCGGAGTGGCAAACCAGGTACGCCCATCCTGATCATTAAAGGCTGTTTTCACCAGGTCTCCATGTAAGTTGAGATTTTCTGTCTCTACCCACTCTTCATCTTGTTTGTAATAGATTTTGACCTCATTGTACATATTACCCACGATCAGGCGGTCATGCTTTTTCTCTGGCGTAACAAAACGTATCGGTTCGTGAATCACCATCTCTGCACTATCACCTTGAATCAGAAAAACCCCACTGGTACCCGCAGCGTAGAGATCTTCCTGGTAGACGAAAAAACGCTCTGTCTTGAAATGAATACCATCTACATGCTTGAACACCCATTCTTCACCTACCAACTGTTTACGCATCTTGCGTAATCGTACGTTTTTCGAAATGATGGTGACTTCTTCAACAGGTTTAAATATTTTTTGAGAAGGTTTGTTTTTGTGTTCTTCTTGAGGTTCTTCCACAACTTTTTCTTCACCTCCTTCTTTTTCAGCCTTTTTCTTCTCTTTTCTAGCTTTTCTACGAGCTATTCTCTGCTCTCTCTTAGAAAGGACTCGCTGTGGTTGTTCCTCTACCTTCTCTTCTTCCTGCTCCTCATCTTCGGATAAGTCCTCTGGCGCAGGCTTAGACGGTATTGATTTTACAATCTTCTTTTTAACAGTCTCATAATAGGGAACATTTTTGTATCGCTCCACTTTCGTTAAATGGTAGACCCCTTCACTGGTAGCCACATACAAACTTTTGTCATAGAAAAATGCTTCATAAAGATGTCCATGTAGACCTTGAAAATTGCTGAAGGTTTTAAAAGGTATTCCCAACTCCATTCTCGACAATCCGAATTCATGCGAAATCCAAAGGCCATGTTCTCGATCTATACCTATCGCATGCACTTCATTATCAGGCAGGCCTTTTTCTCTATTGATTACTTCTACCGTACGGTTTTGATTATTATTATAGAGAATAGCACCATTCTCTAGTGTGCTAAGTGCAAAATGATTGTCATCTACCCATATCCCATTGTCGACAAAAGAATCGTTGTCATACAATAAATCAGACACCTCACTCCTGGTAAAAACACTATCTTCATAGATGTAGATGGTGTTGTCGGTCGTACCAGCTAAGTAGATATTACTTGAAGGGTGTTTTTCAAAGAAGATGAATTCACTGGAATTATACTCAGGCCATTCAAAACCAACCAATTCATCATTTAGAAATTCATACAGTTCCTTATCTGTTTGAACCAAAATCTTTCCTTCCACCACAAACAGTTTAGAAAAGAAATCATCGTAATCTACTAGCGAGGTTCTTGTTATAGAATTTGTAGGAATATCATATCTAACAATCGTCTCCTCATTTACAAAAAACACAGAAGAACCAAGATATAAAGTCTGAAAATAGAGCCCATCATCATTGGCCACGGAATCGAGCGATTGGTATTGCAGTTTTTTATCTACAATACTCAGCAGCCCAAAATCACCTACACAACCTACGTACAATTGATCTTGATTATTGAGGTCCAATGAAACCGCCGCACTAGGTGTAGAAATGTGACTCCAGGAGTTTCCGTCATACTGAATCACTCCGGAGCGGTTAGCGATGTAGAGCTGTCCTTTGCTATCTGACTTTATTTGATAGTTGACATCATCTATTCCAGGAAGGTTATGATGGTGGTGAGTCAGGAACAAATCTCCTTCCTGAGCAGAGGTAACACCAGCAATCAACAACCAAACACCCGTAAATAAGAATCTAATTACCCTTCCCATCCACAACAAGATTATTCAAATAAAAAATATTAATTTTCAAATATACAGTTTGTTTGATAATCTGTGCCTGACTTAATATTAATATATAGGGTTTATAATTTATTCGATTATCAATCAGATTCAAAAGCATAGGAATCAATTGACCAAAAACCTGCGAAATAACAGTTCGGTAACTTGAAGACTCCAGCACATTTTAAATATTTTTAGCAAAATTTATTAAGTTCCAAAATTCTTCAACATCAATCCAATTTGAATAAATTAATAATTCACCTAGTATACTAAATAATCAATTGGATCAAAACATGAATGCAAAGCTGCCTCAGGCAGTATTAGCGTTGAGCGATATTGCGGAAATTGTATCTCTCGAAAAGGGCGCCATAATAAAAAAACAATTTGAACGAGTGACACATTTCTACGTGCTTCTCGAAGGCACCGTGCACTTTCATCAGCTTTTATCGACAGATGGCGAGGAAATATTAGCTGGCAAAAGCCACTCGGCCTATGCACCGATAGGAATGGATGCCTTTATTTCACCTTATAGAAATGAAACCACAGCTGTCGTAGATTCATCTTTCGCCAAACTCATAAAATGGAACACAGACACGCTCGTCCAAAGACTCGAACAACATTCAATAACAGCAATCAATTTCTTCAAATTCATCAATCACCACTCCAACCGATTTATAGGGGATACAAGCGGCTTGTTCTCTTCCGGTTCCAATGTGGCAGTCTCAGTGATCAATGAGCAGGAAACCACCGCTGACTTTGTCGAACTGGAGTCTGAAGCGACTCCTGATTTGATATTATTCTTACTTCAGTCTCCTTTTTTTGAAATATTTGAAGAACAGGACCTGAAACTCCTAACGGCTAATATGCAAAGACGACATTACCAAAAAGGTGATTTAATCATTGATCAGGGAGAAGTCAAAAAAGGAGTATTCATTCTCGAATCCGGCGTCGTGCAATATGCCCGACAAATATTCGACATAGAATCCGGGAAAAAATTTAATGTCCCCTTTCGATCAATATCCACGCCAGGATATTTGGTCAGCTCATCAACGTTGCTAGGTGTTGTAAGTGCCATGAATGCTTTTGCCACTGAAGATTCTATCATACGATATATTCCGTCAGATACCCTCTCAAAAACTTTTGAAGACCATATCGAATTCGAATTACAGTTTCAAAAAAGAATACTTTGGCTCATCAATAATCAACTACGTGCGGTTCGCACCAGATTGATTACTTCACAATTTAATGATGAGGAAATAGTAGCCAATACACTTATTACTGGAAATAATACAAAAATATCGGTACGATCAGATTTACACAAAGTCCCGGCCCTGCTGACCAACAAAAATACTATCCCTATTGCATTAGACATCTTGCATGAAGTGGAAATAAAAGGGCAACCAGCAGAGAAGAATCTGGCTTCACTATGTTTAGACAATCTCCTTAAAACTCAGAAAGAATCAGAATTTTATCAGGCACTTTTAGGTGTATACAGCACTACGGTAGAAAGTGATAACACATCTAACAAAGCCCTGCTACACGAATGTATGCAGGCGTGCAAAAAGGCATTTACTATCCCGTCTATCTATGTGAAGGGACTGGAAAATATACCGGCCAAACCTGGGGCCATTTTCATATACAACCATCTGAGCAACGACGAATATTACACCTTACCCAATCAATTTCAAATCACCCTAGACTCCCACTATTTGAGTTATCTCCTTTATGAGATTTATGGCCAGCTAGCCCAGCGAGTGGTGAGATTGGGCAAGCGAGAAGAATTTGGTCATGAAGATTATTACAACAAGTTCAACTTCATCAATGTAATCACTCGAGACTCAGATCATTCTGATCAATCCAATCAGTCGAAAAAGGAAGCTCTGAAAAATTTCAACGCTGCCATAAAATATACATTGGTGCAAGGTAAAAACATCATCATTAGTCCTGAAGGAGTATCGCACTCCACAGAAATGTCTCCGACCCAATTTAAAGCCGGGATATTCAAATTGATTCAGGCCTTGGACTTCGAACCTCTGATTGTCCCAGTAGTGATGGCCAATTTCGACAAGCGCATCTCAGACAAAAAGTTTGCCTGCGAAATCAAGAAACCTTTTAAGCTATCCGCTAAGCTGAGGCAATACAAGACCAAAGACCTTTCAGTGTTTTTGAAAGCCTATCAGGCTGAATACCGTGAATATGTAGAACAGCTGGTATCAACAATTGAGACTGAGAATAGTGCACAATTCGAATTTGACCAAGAAGTAAAAGCCTTGAGACGAAGGATGCTGTCTAAAAGAAATGAAGAAGGCCTGATGGCATTTTATGGTAGTAGCACACTTCGGCTGTGGGAAAATATGCCATCGGATTTAGGGTATGACAAAGCGATCAACTTTGGATTTGGTGGGTCTACCTATGAATGGTGTCTGCACTACTTTCGCCAACTATTCAAAGGCATCTATCCCAGTGTATTCGTATTATATGGAGGTGACAACGATTTGGCTAATGGTCGAACACCAGAGGATGTTTTGAGGACAGTAAAGTTGTTGATTGAACGAATTAAGCAGCATGTCCCACAATCACCTATTGCCATCATATCAGTAAAACCAAGCCCAAGCCGCACCCACTTACAGCCTTCTATTATTACGCTAAACGAGCAACTGAAATCCCTTACCCATACAGATACGCAGTTGCATTGGATAGACACATATACAGATATGCGAGATAAAAACGGCAAAGTCAGAACTGAACTGTTCGTAGAAGACATGCTCCATCTCAATGAAAGTGGCTATGAATGCTGGAGTGAAGCGGTAAGAACGCAGCTCCTTGCAGCTCATCTTCTAAAAAAACAAAACCCCTGACAACCAGTAGATTATCAGGGGTTTGAGTACCCAGGGCCGGAATCGAACCGGCACGGCCGTGAAGCCACTAGAGTTTGAGTCTAGCGCGTCTACCAGTTCCGCCACCTGGGCATGTGAATGGTCAAAATTACTTTAGCTATTTTAACCTCTGGTAGCCTCTCTTTCAAAAGGGATGCAAACATATCTAAAGATTTTCAAGAAATCAATAAGAGAGGGGCAATCAATCCAATTTTATTTTTTGAAGATAGGAATGAGCTACTGGAGGCGCTGCAAACAATTGCTTCGTTTCGGGCCAAACCTTTCCAAATAGCGCTGAATTTCGGTATATGTTTAAGTCTTCTTCTTTTTCCCAAATGCTGTATGTGGAAAAGACATTTTTAGCATGAGCATCTTCAAGTAACTGTAAGTGTTGACAACCGGGAAAGGATCTGATCTTTTCTTTGCTATTATCAAATATTTCCAGGAACTGCGCTACAGCTTCTTCCTTGAATGTCATTCTTACTATCCTTATGATCATGTGTCTAATGTAAAGTCGATGAATACCTGATCTCCTATCATCAAGCCAAGAAGCTCTGAGCCCCTCCCTTGATTGATTCCAATCTGCAATCGTCCCATCGAGTTGAACAATACAAAGCACTCTCCAGAAGTGACGTCTGAATAATGATTATGCAACTGCAAGACCTTCTCTCTTCTAAAATTGATTACATAAGGAAAATTATCGTTGATTTTCCAGATGGCGTCAAAGTCTGTCTTCATAATATTGGTAATCAAATTACCATAATGATCAATGCGAATCACATTACCAGCAATTTGCTTCTTGGTAGCCTTGGCTCTTGATGGCATCAATCTTTCAATATCTTCTAATCGCTTTCCAAAATCCTGAATATCCTTGCCGCTAGCTACTTTTCCAGCCAAAGGGCCAAATAACGTCTTCGCAATAAATGGTGACCGGACAGGTTTAACCCCATTAATATCCACCACAGCAGATGGTCGTTCTTCACTTAGCAAAGATATCAATCCCGAATCTTCTCCGATGAAAATATGATTTTCCAATTTCACTGCCACATTTTTGACCTCTCGCTTCGTAGTATTTGACACTGCAAAAAGATGCACAGTACCTGCTGGAAAATCTCTAAAAACAGCATCCAGTACAAAAGCGGCATGTCCCACATCCCCCACGGCAATCTGATGTGAAATGTCCACAATGTTGATATTAGGGTTTTCTTTCAAGATGCTTGCTTTTACAGCAGCCACGTAATGATCGGATTGTCCGAAATCAGAAAGAAATGTAACGATGGCCATACAAGCTATTGAAAAATCTGTTTATTTTGTCTAGCAAAAATATAATTTGACCGCAAATTAGATACTTCATTTGGTAGAAAAAATTATTACCCTAGAGAACATTCCACTCACTGAATTTTTGGGTGTTGAAAACCAAAATATCAATGAAATTGCGTCGGCTTTTCCTAAGTCGAAAATAGTGTCACGTGGTAACGAAATTCGAATTCAGGGTTCTTCTCCTGAGATCATCCAAATCAATGCTATCCTCAACTCACTGGTCGAGCATTATCACAAATTTGGAACAATCACTAACGATCAAATTAAAACCTACCTTAATCAAGAAGAGGACAAATTTATAGACTCTGATGCCGATGTATTGGTCTATGGCACCAAAGGGTTTAAGATTTCGCCAAAGTCCAAAAATCAAAAGAAACTGGTTGAAGCTGTCAATAAGAAAGATTTAGTCTTCGCTATTGGTCCTGCCGGTACAGGAAAAACATACATCTCTGTTGCGTTGGCCGTGAAGGCATTGAAAGATAGAGACGTCAAAAAAATCATCATTACTCGTCCAGCGGTTGAAGCTGGCGAAAATTTAGGGTTTCTTCCTGGAGATTTAAAAGAGAAAATCGACCCTTATTTACGACCTATATATGATGCTCTACACGATATGGTGCCAGGAGAAAAGCTTCGATACTATATGGAAAACGGAGTAATAGAAATAGCTCCATTAGCCTATATGCGTGGTAGAACCCTGAACGATGCATTTATCCTATTGGATGAAGCTCAAAACACTACCCCCATGCAGATAAAAATGTTTTTGACACGTATGGGGCCCAATTCAAAGGTCATTGTTACTGGAGATATGTCTCAGATAGATTTACCTACCAAGCAAAAATCTGGGTTAGCCGAATCGCTCAAAATTCTAAAAAGTATAAAGGGTATCGGTTTTATTGAACTAGATGGTAAAGACGTAATCCGTCATAAGTTGGTACGTTCTATTATAGAGGCCTACGACAAGGAAGAAAACTCATAAAAGCAACTTTCATTATCCATTAATTAAGTAGATTTAGGTCAGCAGCATTTCATTTTAGCTTACGAAATGTCTCTTTGGACCAACCTACCATTCCTTAGAATCACCCTGGTATTCGCACTTGGCATCATAGTCGCGCGCTTTAATCTTGCAACTCATGAAGTTTCATGTACCTTATTAGCTTGTGCATTTTTAGTAATAGCCTTCATTGGAGTGCTGTTTTTCAAAAAAACACCTAAACTCCTATGGGGCAACCTATTATTGATTTCAATTTTCCTACTAGGCAATCTAAGTCATGAACAATACACACTTTCCAATTCAAAAAAAACAGACTTATCCAAATGGACTGACAGCCAGGTTTACATCGGAATTGTAAGCTCCTTTCCTAGTAACAAAAAGAATTTTATTGTTTATCTGGTAGATATTGATCTAGGTCTACAAGATTCTACTTTTATACAGTCACCTGTAAGATTATTACTCTATCAAAGAAAGGATAGCATACTTACCTCTGGTTTGAATTACGGAGATAAGATTCTTGTCAGTGGCTCACCATCTCAATTCGAAAAAGCCAAAAACCCATACGAATTTGATTTCAGTCAGTACATGGCGGATCAACATGTCCATTTACAACACTTCGTCACTTCCAATCAAATTAGATTATTAGAAAAAAACCAAGGCAACCGACTCATGAGTGCTGTTTACAGAATTAGGTCGCACTTTGAAGAAGTGATAAAATCACAGATCAATGGAAAAAATGAACAAGCCATTGTACTAGCACTTCTACTGGGTATAAAAGATCAGTTAGATACTGAAATCAAAGCTTCTTATGCTGCAGCAGGAGCAATGCACGTGCTCGCTGTATCTGGACTTCATGTATCAATTATCTATTTTATTTTAATTTGGCTATTCAAGGGTTTGCCAGAAGGAGAACTGAAACGATATCTTGTTCCTTCAATCAGCATTGCGGCACTCTGGCTTTATGCCTTATTAACAGGTTTTTCCCCATCGATCTTACGTGCCGTTTCTATGTTTAGCATTATCATATTTGCTCAAGTATTGAACCGAAAGAGCCAAATTTTTAACTCATTAGCCTTTGCCGCATTTGTCTTGCTTTTGGTAGACCCTTTTTATTTATTCAATATTGGCTTCCAACTTTCCTTTCTAGCTGTAGCAGGAATTGTATATGTATATCCCAAACTATATGCCATTTGGGATATTAAAAGTTTGCTGGGTGATTACTTTTGGAAATTAACTTGTGTATCTATAGCTGCCCAATTAGCTACCTTCCCACTAAGTTTGTACTATTTCAATCAGTTCCCTTCCTTTTTTTTATTAGCCAATATTGTTGTGATTCCTACGGCTTTCGGGGTTATGATTTTGGGTATTTCAACTCTGATTTTAAGTCCAATCATTAATTCTATAGGGTGGCTCTTGGAAAAATTGGTTTTATTCATGAGTTGGTTCGTACAACAAGTGGAGCAACTCAATGGCAGTGTCATCGATTGGATTTATATATCAGAATTCCAAACAGTGATGATATACGTGATCATACTTGCTTTTTTTGCATTGCTAAAATTCAGAAACAAATCTTACGTTTGGGTAATTTGTCTGGCTGTCATGGGCTTTAGTTTCCATCGAATTTCCATTTTGACTAAACAGTTTAATGCAAGGGAGTTAATTTTCTACTCGGCCAATCAGACCCCGATCATTGATCAGGTGCAAGATTTCGAGGCGAATCTATTCTCTATTGATTCAGTCTCAGATTTCAATAGTCAGATTCATCACATCACTCCGTATCGAATCCATCACTCTCTACCTAAACCAGAACCACCCATATTATTATCTACCCACTTGGATGAATTTGCCAAAATTGAAGTGTTTCAAGGGAAGAAGTTACTTTTCTTTTCCAGTTCTTTTGATAATGATGAAATCAAGTTTCGTCTACACGCTGATATAGTTATTATATCAAATGAGTCCATTCATTCTTTAGAAGAACTAGATGAAATTGTTGACTTTAAAGAAGTAATTCTAGATCGATCAAACAGGCATTTCTACTCCAACCAATTAGCCAGGGAAGCTAAAATTATGGGAATCAACTTATACGACTTGAGGGATCAGGCACATCAGATATCTCTATCAAGGGATGAGGAACTCTTGAATTTGCTTTTTTAGAGATTCTTTGTCTGCACAAAGATCTGGATCCGCGTAGATTTTGAGCATAAGCTCAAACAAAACATCTTCTTCATAACCCAGTTTAGCAGACATTTTTGCACAAAACTTTATCTCCTCGTTGTAGAGTTTACCATCGATTTTCATCAATTGTACAATTGAATAAATCAAATCGTATTTCTTATCATCAGTCAGTGTAGACAAATCTCCAATAGGAAGCTCTTCTTCAAAGCAAGAGGCTATCTCCTCTTCAGTCATTCCATTCGCCTTTCCTACCTCATTGATGAGGTCAACCTCCTCTTGCACTACAATGCCATCCACTTTAGCAAGTTGTACAAGAATATTAAGATGTGATTTTGACATGACCAGCTGGTTTTGATTTTAACAAATATAAGAAATCAGCGGAAAAGCCCTATATTATCTTGGAATGAACTATCTATCCCATTTATACTTATCATTTGGTGACGAATCGATTACTATTGGCAATTTCATTGCAGACTTTGTGAAAGGAAAAAAATACCTGGATTATCCTTTGGGAGTACAAAAAGGCATTTTGATTCACCGCGAGATCGATAACTACGCTGACAATCATCCCATATTTTTGGATGGGAAAAGGAGGCTGGCAGTAGAATATCGTCACTACGCCGGTGTGATCATGGATGTCTATTATGATCACTTCTTATCTAAAAACTGGTCGGATTATTCCAAAGAGGATTTGAAAGTATTCTGTCAAAGACATTATAAACTTCTGAATGACAACCAATCACTACTGCCTGAAAGATGTAGCTATTTGCTCAACTATATGGAATCTGGAGATTGGTTGTACAACTATCAGTTTTTAGAAGGTATTCAGTTCGCGCTTAGTGGAATGGCTAAAAGAACTTCCTTTAAATCAGGCATGGAGAAAGCTGTCAAAAACCTCACGGATGATTACGATAGGTTTGAACAGGAATTTCAGGCATTTTTTAAAGAAATATTAGACCATATCCATAATTTTACCGATCAAATAAAAAGTAAATGATCGTTTCGAAACCAAAAATAGGCACGCTGTTTTCTGTTGGCATTTTCATATTCATTGCGTTTGGTATATTCTTTTATGGGGTCGTTCAAGTTCAGTCGACTTCAGACAAACTTTGGTGGTATATATTGATTTATACTTCAGGCCCTATCGGACTTCTTGTACTTATGAAAATTCTTTTTTCATTGAAGACCATAAAAATTTCCAAAGAAAAATTCGAAGCACGATTTCCATTTAAGTTTAAAAAAATCTCTTTTAATGGAAAAGAAATTGATCATTGGTTCCATACCTCTATCAAAACCTATGGGGGAATGTATGAAGAGCTAACCATAAAACTAGCTTCAGGCAAACAGCTAATCCTCAGTAAACAAGAAAATACGGAGTACGATAAAACTCTCAATTACCTGAAAAAGAAATTCAAGAAACTAGAGAAATGATCAGATTAGCACTTTTTGTTGGACTTGGCGGCATGTTGGGTAGTATGCTTAGGTTTTTAATTTCCCAGTGGTTTTTAAAAATAACACCAGGCATCGCTCCCTCAGGCACGCTACTTGTCAATATCATTGGCTCATTTATATTGGGGTTTCTGTTTCACTATTTTGGTAAAATGGACAGACCTTACTACGTATTATTGACTTCTGGCTTTTGTGGTGGATTTACTACTTTTTCTACCTTTAGTGTTGAGAATATTGACCTATTGGTTACCAATAATATAGGTTCTGCTCTCTTATACATGGGGCTCAGTCTTATTCTGGGATTATCAGCTGCAGCGTTAGGCTGGTATCTTGGGAAACTTTATTTAGCTTAAAAAATTATGATAAAATCTGTAACCAGCTATTTACTCGCTTCAATTATTGGACTTCTCCTACTCTCTGGTTGTAGTTCTGAGCGCGAACCTTATGTCCCATTTACAGCTGCAGAGGATTCAGCTTTTGTATATAATAATTACACGAAAAAGGAAGTTTACATTCCCATGCGGGACGGTACCAAGCTCTTTACCGCCATTTACACACCAAAGGATTCTTCGCAACAATATCCGATCATTATGTATCGCACACCTTATGCGATTCAACCGTATGGTGAGAACAACTACAAAATTGACTTGGGGCCCAATATGCGTATGACTCGAGACAAATACATATTTGTTTATCAGGACGTTCGGGGTAAGCAAATGTCTGAGGGAAAATTCGTCAATATGACTCCCCATAAAAGAAATACAAATGAAAGTCTGGATACGTTTGACACCATAGAATGGCTATTGACCCATGTAAACAACCACAATGGAAAAGTAGGTCAATGGGGCATTTCTTATCCAGGCTTTTATACAGCTGCAGGAATGATCAACTCTCATCCTGCTTTAGTAGCGGTCTCCCCTCAAGCACCCATCGCAGACTGGTTTTTCGATGACTTCCATCATCACGGCGCTTTCTTTTATCCACATGCATTCAATTTCTTCTCTAGATTTGGTAAGCCACGTAAAGGGCCTACCAAAATAAAAAATCCAAAATTTCAGCATGGAACCGATGATGGCTATGCCTTCTTCAAAGCGATAACTCCAGTTTCATTAGCAAAAGAGAAATATTTGGGAGACAGTATCGCTTTCTGGAATGATTTGGTCGCTCATCCGAATTACGATGATTATTGGCAAGACAGAAATATCCTTCCACATCTTAATAATATAAAGTGCGCTGTACTAACTGTTGGAGGCTGGTTTGATGCGGAAGATTTATATGGTCCATTAAAGATTTACGAAACGATAGAAAAAAACAACCCTGACATCATCAACACATTGGTGATGGGCCCCTGGAGTCATGGTGGCTGGCGAAGAACTGATGGAGACGTATTAGGTGACGTTCATTTTGGAGCTAAAACATCCAATTTTTACAACGACAACATCATAGAACCATTCTTCGCCTATCACCTGAAAGGAAGAGGGGAAAATAAAATACCAGAGGCTTATATGTTTCAAACTGGCACAAACGAATGGAAAACTTTTGATCAATGGCCTCCAAAGAATTTGAAAAATGTAAAATTCTATTTCAAAGAGAAAAAGAGATTATCTCAAAGTCCTCCGGCCGACAATAAATTCGGAGTGGATATTTTTGAAAGCGACCCGTCCAATCCGGTTCCTTTCATATCCAATGACGACATTGGAATGCCCAAACCATATATGACGGCAGACCAGAGTTTTGTAAACGATAGACCTGATGTACTCTATTATCTTTCATCACCACTCGAAGAAGAACTGACTATTGCAGGACCCGTTTTAGCCAACTTAGTAGTCAAAACGGACCAAACTGCCGCAGACTGGGTAGTGAAGCTAATTGATGTATATCCAAGCAGTCACCCACCCTACCCGCATCAACCCGAACTCTCTATGAAAAGATATCACCAAATGGTCAGAAGTGAAGTAATTAGAGGTAGGTTCAGAAACAGTTATGAACGCCCGGAAGCATTTGAACCTAAAAAGGAAGCAGTTATAAAGTTACCCTTGCAAGACGTCTTGCATACCTTTAAAAAAGGGCATCAAATCATGGTTCAAGTTCAGAGCTCTTGGTTCCCGATGGTGGACATCAATCCACAGACCTATGTCGAAAATATTTTTGAAGCGCAGCCAGAAGATTTTGTAAAAGCCAAACATTTCGTTGGCAGATCCGGATTGGCACCTTCCTATATTGAAGTGGGGATTTTAGAAAATCTTGAGCAAAAATAAAACCATCCTGGGTGGGATGGTTTCATAAACTGAATTAGGTCAGTCTGATTTTTGGAATTTTGTGATTCTAAAGTATCAAAAAAATGGGAGGAATCAAACTTTTTCTTCGACGAATTGGTTGTTTTCTTCGATAAATGAAAAATACTCTAAGGAATTAGTGCAATTCGAGTCTATTTGACAATATCCCTTTTGATATTCTTGCCTTCAAAATACTTCCTTAGCAAAGGATACATAATAACAGAAAGCACAATAATGGAAGTGCCCCAGTAGAAATTATTATCCATTTTTTCATCACCACCAAATAAAAAAACAGCTACTGTTATTCCATAAACAGGTTCCAGGTTAATAGTCAGATTAATAGTAAATGCAGTCAATCGCTGCATCAATTTCACGGCAATCGAATAAGCATAAACTGTACAAACTAAACTCAATATTAAGAGATAGATGAAATCGCTAGACGTAAGCGCCATCGACAAACCATCCTCTGTAAACCAATAGCCATATGCAGGAAAGAATAGTACTATCGTTGCGCAAGCACCTATCATTTCGTAATAAGTAATGGTAAAGTGATTCTGTTTTGCCACTAGTTTTCCATTGATCACAGTAAAAATAGCAGCCAAAAAAGCAGATATAATTGCTACTATGAAGCCCATAGCAGCGTCAATTGTAGATTGAAATACAACCACAATTCCGACAACAGAAACAATAGCAACTATTGGTTCATAAAATTTAACTTTTCTTTTGTTGACGATTGGATCAATAAAACTGGTCCAAAGTGATGCGGTGGCCATTCCTGCCAGACAAACCGAAACGTTAGATATTCGTGCAGCCAGAAAGAAAAGAATCCAATGCACAGCAATGAGAAGGCCAGTGCCCAAAATGACCCAAAGCTCCTTTCTTGGCACATGAATGGGCAATTTTCTCCATTTCAAAAGAATGAACAACCCTACACTGGCCATCAAGGTTCTATAAAAAACCACCTCAACAGGCGGTATCTGGATCAATTTGCCTAGAATCGCAGTAAATCCCCAAATGAACACGATAAAGTGTAACTGAAGATACGCACTCAACATGGATGGAGTCTTATTGGCCGACATAAGGGTTTATTTAGGAACGAATCGATACATAATAAGTGCTGCAACTAAGCCCACCATATTAGGTATCCAAATGGCCAAAATCGGATGCATAGATCCTGCCTCTGCAATAGCTTTTACAAGCACAAAGAGTAGGATAAACACAAAAGCGATCACGAAACCTAGTGCAATCTTGAACCCTGCGCCACCTCTTGTAGATTTTTCTGCAGATACAGATACCCCCATCAGTGTTAGGATGATCGCTGTAAATGGAAGCATATACCTTATGTATTTTTCTATCTCATAAAGACCTACTTCACTAGAACCTCTTGATTTTAGCAAAGCAATGTACTCCTCCAGCTCATCCATGTTCATCGTTGCATTGAGCTGGTATTTTGTGTCAAAATCTGACGGAGATAAATTAAATGCTGAATCTAGATTCGCACCTTTTGTTATTTCCTCTCCAAAGCCTTTCAGTTTCCTTTGCTCCCAGTTTCTAAACCTCCAAGATTGCAGCGAATCATTCCATGTCATTTTCTTAGCAAAAAGCTTGGCCTCAAGTCTGTTGTCAACGATCCTTTCCATAGTGACCCTATATGCAGATTCTGTTCGATTGTTGTATCGTTGGATATAGATGTAATCATTCTCCGCCACTTTGAGATGAATATCCCTCTCATTGAAATAAAATGGCTTTTTTAGATACTCTATTTCAAAAGCAATCCTATACTTTTCAGAATTGGGAATAAGCCAACCATTGGCATAGAAACTTACTGAAGCAATCAAACAAGCACCCATAAGATATGGAACTAACATCCTTCTAAAACTTACCCCTCCTGATAAGATGGCAACAATCTCCGTTTTCACTGCCATCCCTGATGTAACCAATACAGTTGTGATGAATACAGTAATCGGAGATATTAAATTGGCGATCCATGGAGCAAAAGCCAGGTAGTACTGCATGATGGCTTCAGCTGGCACATCATTTTTGATGTACTTTTCATTCTTTTCAGTGAAATCTATCACCATGATGACTACCACCAAAAGCCCCACAACAAAAACGTAGGTTTTCAAAAATTTGGATAGTATGTACTTATCGAGCAGTTTCAATTTTCAATTTTATAGTCTTGTCGAAAGCTTGGGTAATATAGTGTTTTTCCAAGAGGAGAAATCTCCTTGCAAAATGTGTGCCCTAGCCTCTTTCATTAGCCACAAAAAGAAAGAAAGGTTATGAATACTTGCAATTTGAGCACCTAGCATCTCACCTGTTCGTATGAGATGTCTCAAATAAGCTTTGGAGTAATTCATATCCACATGTCCAGCCAGATTTTGATCAATTGGGGAAAAGTCTTTTTCCCACTTTTCATTTTTAATATTGATGATACCTTCGGAAGTATATAACACACCATGTCGCGCGTTTCTCGTAGGCAAAACACAATCAAACATATCCACACCTAGGGCGATACATTCAATCAAATTACTAGGTGTGCCTACTCCCATCAAATACCTTGGTTTGTCTTCTGGTAAAATACTGCAAACCAAATCCGTAGATTCATACATCATTTCTGCCGGTTCACCCACAGAGAGGCCACCGATTGCATTTCCCTCTCTACCAAAAGAGGCTATCTTCTCAGCAGATTCAGTCCTAAGGTCATGATAGGTACTTCCTTGGACAATGGGAAATAAGGTCTGATCATAACCATATTTTGGTTCAGTTTCATCAAATCGATCACAACACCTCTTTAACCATCGATGCGTCATCTCCATTGAATTTTTGGCGTACTTCTTGTCGCATGGGTACGGTGTGCATTCATCAAATGCCATAATAATATCCGCACCTATGGTACGTTGAATATCCATTACATTTTCGGGTGTGAAGTGGTGCCGAGACCCGTCAATATGTGACTGAAATTTGACTCCTTCTTCAGTAATTTTCCTTCGATCTTTGAGTGAATAAACCTGATATCCTCCGCTATCTGTTAGCATAGGTCGATCCCACCCATTGAATTGATGCAAGCCACCAGCTGATTCTATCACATCCAGTCCAGGGCGCAAGTACAAATGGTAAGTATTGCCTAAAATAATTTCAGCCTTCACATCTTCTTTCAGTTCTCGCTGATGCAAAGCTTTAACTGTACCTGCAGTACCTACTGGCATAAAAATCGGCGTTTCAATCTCACCATGGTCGGTAGTGATTTTGCCGGCTCTCGCTTTCGACTTAGGATCTTTTTGAAGTAATTCGAATTTCATGTTGCGGGCAAAAATAGGTTGATTTATAAAATAATCTTTTCCCTTAGAGGCATATCTTTGCCTCCCATTTTAAAAAGAATTTTGAATGTTGAAAATAGAATTGGTGCTGGCGGCAGGTTCGTTAACAATTTTGACAATTTATTGGTTGGTTATTTTGATTAAAACTTTGGCTTACAAACCCAAAGCCAAAAGAGAACAACCTGTTTCTGTGATTGTCTGTGCGCACAACGAGCTGGAGAATCTGAAGGTACTCATTCCTGAATTACTCAACCAAGAACACAATGATTTTGAGGTCATAATAGTAGACGACAGATCCGATGATGGCACTTACGACTACTTATTAGAACACAAATCCGATCAGCTCAAGTTTGCCAGAGTAGATCAAGTACATGATCACATCAATGCCAAGAAGTTTGCCCTTACTATGGGCATTAAAGCCGCTACTCATGATATTTTATTAATGACAGACGCAGATTGCAGGCCCTCTTCTTCGCAATGGATCAAAGAGATGACAGGTGTGTTTACAAAAGAAACAGCATTTGTTTTGGGGCTATCTCCTTATGAAAGAACAAGTGGTTTGCTTGGCCATTTTATTCAATTCGAAACGCAATGGACTGCTATGAACTATATGGGTTTCGCTCTAGCCGGCAACCCTTATATGGGTGTTGGTAGAAATTTAGCCTACCGCAAGTCAACATTCCTTAGCAACAAAGGCTTTAGCAAGATTCAACATATCACAGGAGGAGATGATGATCTACTCGTCAATGAATTGGCTAATAAAAAAAATACACGCTTCGCACTAGGTAAAGATTCACTCACCTATTCCATTCCGAAAACATCCTGGAGTGAATATTTGAGACAAAAAACCAGACACTGGTCTGTGGGCAAATATTATCGTCTGAAAGACAAAATTCTCTTAGGCCTACAAAATTTATCTAATCTAGTTTTTTGGTTGGCTTTGATTATTTTAGCCGTACAAACCAATAACTATTTCATCCCTGCTGGATTGTTGATTTTCAGACTGTTATTTATAACCATTTTGGTGAATTTGACATCCAAAAAATTCGGCTACCGTATGAACATTTGGCTTGTACCCGTGATGGACATTTTGTACGCAGGATATGCATCTATTTTCGGCACAATTGCGTTATTCACTAAGAAGGTTAGATGGAAGAAATAAAAAAACAATTTTCAGATAAGGCGCTTAAGGATTTTAAACTCATAGATCATGCGGTAAATGAAGGTGACGAGCAAGCTTTTGCTGAGCTTATGGAGCGCTACAAAAGACCAGTCTACCACATGATTCTTAAAATGATCCGAAATACTGATGACGCAGAGGATCTAACCATAGAAGCATTTGCCAAGGCATTTAAGAATCTTCATAAGTTCAAAAAGGATTATACTTTCAGTACATGGCTTTTCAGAATTGCTACAAACAATACGATTGACTTTATCAGAAAGAAAAAGCTCAACACTTTTAGTCTAAACACATCATTTACTGATGATGGAGGTGAAGCTGTGACGATTGATGTAGAGGACAAAAACAGAAATCCTCAAGACGAAGCCATCAATACACAGAAAAAAGAATTGGTTCAGATGTTTGTTTCAAAGCTTCCACCGAAATACCAACGTTTGGTGAGATTAAGATACTTCGATGAATTGTCCTACGATGAAATTGCCAAAACTCTGGATGCACCTCTAGGTACTGTGAAAGCTCAGCTTCATAGAGCACGAGAACTGATGTACGATTTGGTTAAAGACAAAAAGAGACATATCTGATCTGTTTTCAAGTTAGTATCTGAGTAGTTTTGCCTCATGTCTGACGTAGAAGTAATCTTTAAATATTTTCCTGATTTAACTGATCGACAAACAGAGCAGTTTGAACAACTCATGCCACTCTATATGGAGTGGAACGCAAAAATCAATGTTGTTTCCAGAAAGGATATTGAAGAATTATACATTCGTCATGTGCTACATTCTTTGGGAATTGCAAAAATTCAATCCTTCAAATCAGGAAGTAAAATCCTTGACATAGGTACTGGAGGAGGGTTTCCTGGTATTCCATTGGCCATTCTTTTCCCTGGATCAGATTTTTTACTCGTAGATAGTATTGGCAAGAAAATTAAGGTTGTAAACGGAGTCGCTAAAAGCCTGGGACTCACTAATGTCACGGGTATTCACTCGAGGGCGGAAGATATAGACGATCAATTTGATTTCATCGTCAGTAGAGCGGTTACCCGCATGAAAGGATTTTATAGTTGGACTAAAGGCAAAATAAAAAAGGAGTCCAATCACGAACTCCAAAATGGCATTTTGTATTTGAAAGGTGGGGATCTAACAGAAGAACTACAAGAATCTAAACTGAGATTCAAGCTTTATGAATTGCCAGCATATTTTAGTGAAGGCTTCTTCGAAACTAAGAAAGTAGTCTATATCCCTCGTCAATGACTAAATATAACCCCATTCATATTCAACAGTAAATACTACATTACCACCCATACTATCACCTTCTTCGATGATGTAGTCTACAGATTCATCGTCTTGATAAACTTCAAATTCTACTCGCCATCCATTTCCAGACTCACAAGTGTGACAAAGAGCATTAATCAATTTTATTTCAACTATTGGGTCGATTTTTCCTTTGATAAATGGATTTAAATCGAATTCAATTTCTTCATCCAAATCCCCCCCTGCAGCGGCTTGCTTAAAAACTTGTTTCCCATCTACAAATACTTCCACCCAATCATCTATTTCAAAAAAAATGATAGAATTTCTTTTAGGTGCGTCAGCTTTTAACTGTAATGTTCCTAATGTGAAAAATAAAAGAGTAAGTAAGAATTTATAGAATGAAGTTTTCATGGTTCTGCTTTCAGTGAAATAATTTATAAACAAGCTATTCAAACACCGTACCAAAATATTTCAAGTACAGTTAGCTGTTGTCGTACATTCTAATGATCTCACCTGTGTTTTTGCCTTCCAGGCTTTTGATGTAGCCATTCACAACCTTTCGCATGGGTATCGCATTATGGCCTGGAAAATGATCTTGATACTTCTCGATAGCGTCTTCTACTAAGCCAGAAGAGACCGCATTAATTCGTACACCATCAGTCATTTCCAAAGCAGCTGCTCGGACAAAACTGTGTATCCCACCGTTTACCATAGCCGCACTTGTAGTCAAGTCCACAGGATGATCGGCTAAAATACCCGTAGTAAGGGTAAAGGAACCATTGGGCTTGATGTATTCCATACCTACACGTACCAAATTGACTTGCCCCATTAATTTGCTCCGAATCCCTACATAATAATCACCCTCTTTCATTTCTTTCATTGGCGCCCATTTAGCCTCTCCAGCAATGCTGATTACTGCATCGAAATCACCAACAGTTTCATATAACTCACGTATAGATTCGATATCAACTAAATCTACATTTACGTTTCCTTTGGATCGGCTAGCGGTAATGATGTCATGTTTTTTGGCTAAAACGTCTACTACTCTACGTCCAATAGATCCGTGACCTCCTACAATAATTATCTTCATACTATTACAAATTAATAAATAAAGTCAGGCGCCCACAGACGCCAAACTCGTAATTTATGAATTATCATTAATTATTCCATTTCAGGCAACATTTCTTTGGGAGTTACCGGACTGCTCAACAATACACCTAGTGGCTTCCATCGATCTTCTAAAGTTTCTGATTGAGATTCAATATACGCTTTCACCATATCCTTGCCATAGTTATAATTTACAATGTAAGTACGGTTCTGTTTTATGAATGGGCGTGATGTTGTGGTCAAAGCAAAATCCTCCAGCCAATGATCAATTTCGGACTCTGACATCGTTCCATTGATTATCCCTCTTGCCGCTTCATTCCTTGCATAATTCAATTTTTCTCTAAGATCAATATACTCGAAGTAAACAGATGCCCCTGCGGTATCTAACCCTGCCAATGGCATCAAAACCTCAGTGGCAAATTTGTCATATTCCTCTTCTGGAAACGCCATTTCGATACCATAATTGGCACTACCCTCAGCAATCAAAGATTGAGGGCTAAACAATGGGTACAAAGATATTTCCACCCATCCTTTTTCATTGTACAAGTTTTTTTCCAACATCATGTTGTAGACGTGATGGCCAGGATAGCCTTCATGACAAGCCAAGTCAATCGCACGATCTATGCCTAGAGGATTGTCCGTATTGATTTGAATCAAACTGTTGTAATTGCCCTGATACCAGTTATATCCTCCCCAAACTTTATCTTGAACATATTCGAGTGTAAATGTTTCCTCCTTGGGCATGTCAAATTTCTCTGAAGTTATTCTCCTTGCTTCGTGGATAGCCACCTGAAAAACAGTATCCAAACGATCCTCAGGAATTATGAATTTACCCGTCAATATTTTAACCCGCTCAGTAATGTCTCCGGTTCCCGGTAAAATACGATCCAATTTTTCTATTAATTTGATAAAGTGAGTAGAGTCATAGGTCGGGATTTTCACACCAAACAACTCCTCAGCTTCTTCATCAAAAGTGCCATAATCCTCTGCAAAAATTCTGATTCGTCGATCAAATGCGGTCAGCTGAGATGAAATCCAATTGGCTCTCATGGCTTCCTCTTTGGTAGCCGCTGGCGCATTAGCTAGTGTTTCCAACTCTGCTTTTAATGAAGCAACTTTTTCTCTAAATCTTTCCTTTGGAAATGAATCCGTGACCTCTCCAGTGTAGGCTAAAGAATCCGGCCCATAGTAGGCATCTACAAACACAGGGTCATATTTTCCAATCTCCAATCCAAGCCTCACATAATCTGTGGCTAGATCGTTCAGGTTCTTTTTCCTTACGGTAGGCTGGCAAGCTGCCAAAAGCGCAACTACTGTAATAAGGCAAATAGATAATTTTCTCATAGTTTGATACGGTTAATGAACGAATCTACAATAAGCCCATATCAAATTAGAAATGCAAGTTTATTTTGGGAATGGTAAGTATGGTACAATCAACGGAAAGTATTGATTAAGCCTTCACTTTGTTTGAAAGTAATGAAATATCCCAATTATACTTTTTCATCAAGACGATAAAGAAAACAACACTCAATACCACGAGTGTTATAGTGTCACGCATAGGATATACTTCCAGTTGCTCGAAAACAGCAGGTGTTTGCAGAACCGAATCTTTGTTCGTGAGAAAAAGAGCCAGAAAAACGTTATTAACAGCATGTGCACCTATGGCCAATTCAATACCATCATCCAACACTGAAATAAGTCCAAATAAAAGTCCAAAAGTGATGTACTGCGGCATTACAGTCCAAAATCCATGCGCTTCTACTTCAGGATTGAAAGCATGTAATAGGGCAAAAACCAACCCCGGAACTAGCACAGCTAGCCACCTATTTTTAGTAAGTCCAGCCACGCCCTGCGCAAAATACCCCCTAAGGATATACTCTTCAAAAGTGGTCTGTATAGGAATGAGCAAAACGGCTATTAGTACCAACGGCAAAAATGAAGTCCAGTTCAATTGAAATTTAAAAATTTCCCGGATCGATCAAATACTCGAATATCAGATAAACGATCATCAATATTGACCACACAGCTACTGCATACCAGATCCGATTCCACCTGATATCGCTCCCTCCATTAATTACTTGATGAAATTTTCTCTTATGCAACCACTTAACGAGTAGCAAACAAAGCAGGAAGGAAATCGCAAAAGGCAGAATCATCAGTACCAGTCCAAAATTGGGATCAAGGCCCATCTCAACAAAATTCAGGGTTTGGACACCTGATTGACCCGCATAGAAAAGAAAAGGAATAGCCCCTAAAAACTGCCCAAGGACAAAGCCTAATACAATCACAATGATAAACTTCCATGCTTGATTATTGCCATCAAGCCCTTGCTCTAAAAATTTCATATTTATTCGTATGATTTAGCGGACAAGATACTCAAGTGCTTCCTTTTCTGTATCAAATGGCTGAAGTCCTTTCTTTCCTGCAAATAACCTGTTGAACACTTTGAGTAAAACCTTTTTTCCTCCATTCAATCCAACAATAGCTCCTTTAACTGTCAAATGCTCAGTTTTCTCTCCTAATCTTCCAGCTTGTTGCAGAAATTTCTTGGTGGCAAATGCATCAGAAATATTTGTTAAAGTCAGATATGGTTTGTTTTCATCAAGAATAGTTTGTTCAGCTTCTTTGAGATAACCAATCATTTGTTGTTCTGATTGACCTCGGTAGTCTAGATAGATGATTTCCTTTCCTTGAAAATTGATTTTTTGCAATCCTGGCATGTGTAATAGTGCTTCAATTAATTAAGATTTTCTAAAATAGAAAAATTCATTTTTCTACGCAATATCATTCGCTGTTTGGGTTGGAAACCAATGACGATTAGTCCTATTTTTGCCGCCTTTATTTTCAACTTCAAAAAATTATAAAACATGAAAATCTGGTATCAGTGTAAGGCAAAATATTCAAAAGAAAACGAAGAAGGTATATTAAAGCAAACTTCAGAATTGCATTTGGTAGATGCTGTTTCGTATACTGATGCTGAGTCCAGAATATATGGTGCGATGGAACGTACAGTAAGTGGCGAGTTTCAAATCATGACCATTTCTAAGACCAATATCAGCGAGGTAATCAACTTTGAGGATGCTGATTATTGGTATAAATGTAAAGTCCAGTATTCTACTGTAGACGGAGACTCAGAAAAGGAAGTGAAAATTACGACTTATATCTTAACCAGTGCTGAAAGTGTGAAAGATGCCTATGAAAAGGTTGAAAAAAGTCTGGACAACATGCTTGTGCCGTTTGAGATTTCTAGCATTGCAAAAACTAACCTTGTAGAGGTATTCCCAGCAATGGATGAGGAAGAAATCCCTGACAACCTTACTCCAGTTTCAGAGATTCAGGAGGAGGAATCAGAAGAGGAAGAGGAATTAATCGATTGATTCAAAATTTCCTCAATATCATCATTGTCTATCAAGGTATCTTTTTTTAGTCGCTGATTGATATCAAAAAGAACAGCATCTACATCTTCTACCTGCTCTTTGATTTTTTCAATATAATCTTCTTTTTCTTTTGGCGTTAGATCTAGATTCATCAATTGGATTAATCCCTTGATATTGGCCACAGGAGCTCTCAAGTTGTGCGCATTCAAAAAAGCATAATCTGAGAGTTTTTTATTTTTCTCAACTAGCTCGTTCGTACGTTCTACTACTGTTTTTTCCAGATTTTCATTCAACTCGTTCAAAGAATCATTGAAGGCATTGAGCTCTTCTGCTTGCATAGATATCCGCTCGTTTTTCTCTTCTAGTTCCTTGGTGCGTTTTCTAACCAGTCTTTTGAGTTTCACTTTTTGAGTAATTAAATAAGAGGTGCGCAGTCTAATGATCGCCAATATCACCAAAAATATAAATGCCGCAAAAATTGCATACAAGGTTTTAGTTTGCCACCAGGGAGGGTGAATTATAATATCCAGTGTTCTAATGTTACTACTCCACAAGCCAGCATTGTTAGTCGCTCTTACTTGAAATTTATATTCACCTGAAGGCAAGTTTGTATATGTAGCAGCTCGTACATCTCCTACATCATTCCAGCCGGGGTCGAATCCTTCCAATTTATATTGATAACGGTTTTGCTTTGGAAAATTATGCTCATCCGCTGCAAATTCAAGAGTGAAAATATATTGTTGATAGTCGAATTCGAGTCTTTCAACCTGATTAATTTCCTTTTTCAATAACCCATCAGCATCTATCTCAACTAGTTTATTGAATAGTAGAAAATTGGTGAATAGAACTTTTGGTTCTGTAGTATTGCTTCGAACTTCACTTGGGAGAAAGGTATTTAACCCATTTACACCACCCATGAGAATTTCTCCACTTGAGATTTTTAAGCCTAGGTTATAATTAAACTCTTTTCCTTGCAATCCATCAGAACCATTATACTTTACTATTTTTTTAGTTTGTGGATCAAGGCTAAATAAGCCATTATTGGAGCTTATCCAAAGTACTCCCTTATCTTCAACTATTCCTTTTATTACATTGCTGGCTAATCCGTCCGATTGAAAGAATTTTTCAATTTTTTCAGTTTTTGGATCATACCTATTCAACCCTAATGTGGTACCTATCCAAATATTGCCATCTTCACTTTGACACATAGAACGAACCTCCCTATGACTAAATTTATAAGGATCTTCTAAATCTGAATAAAACCGTTTAGACTCTCGGGTTTCAGGGTTATATCGCAGAACTCCATGACCTCCAGTTCCTAACCAAATATTTCCTTGATCATCTTCCAATAAGCTAACAACATTAACCGCTGTGATGGACTCGTCATCGTCATACACGGTATAAATTTTTTGAATGCTCTCGGTTTCTTCATTCCAAAGATGAAGTCCACCTCCCAAAGTCCCAATCCATAAATTTCCTTTTCGGTCATTGAGTAGTGACCAAATATTACTGCTCTCCAATCCAGAATTTTCGGAATGAAAACATTTTACATTTTTAAAGTCTTTTTCAACTCTTGTCAGACCATCATTAAAAGCACCAACCCAGAGCACGTTATTGGCATCAACCACCACGGATTTAACAACCGAACCCCCAATATATCTCTCTTTTTTAGATAGAAATTCAAAACTATTAGTCCTGGGATTAAATAGATTGAGTCCGCCACCATCAGTACCTAACCAAACATTTCCTTGATTGTTTTCGGCCGCTGATAGAATAGAGCTATGGCTTAGTCCTAAAGGATCATATTTATTCTTACTATAATGAGCAAAATTCTTACTATTCACATTGAGAACAAAAATTCCATAGCCATAAGAACCTATCCATATATTACCATTCTTATCTTCATGAATTTCATATGACTTCTCTATTACATCTGTATCCAAATTTGAATTATCCAAAATAGTATGGAACAAACCGGTTTCTCTATCCAAAAATTGGAATCCAAATCCATCCATCCCAATCCAAAGATTGTCTTGACCATCTATAAACAAACTCCTGATATATGCCCGACCTAAGGAGCCTTTTGCGTTTGGTTTTACACCATAAAATGTAAATTCTTCACTTTCAGGTTCAAAGCTTAATAAACCTTTACTCTCCACACTTATCCAAACTGTGCCGTTTTTATCGGCGATCATATTCCTCACCTGCCCTTCAACCAATCCCTGAGATTCTCCGCCTTTAAATGTCCTGAGGAGCGTGCCAGACAAATCGAAAACAGAAATCCCTGTGTCTGATCCTACCCACATTTCTTGATTAGAGGTTTCCAAAATAGAATATACACGATTGTCTAGCAAACCACTGACTATTGAAGAGTCGGCTATGATTCTTCTGTTCGATTCTTTGATTGGGTCAAAAATATTCAACCCCCAATTAGTCGCAATCCATAATTTGCCATCACTCGACTCAACAATGCTTATAACTGAATTATGACTAAGAGAAGCACTATCCAGGTCATCATTCATAAAACATTTAAAATCATCACTATCTTTATTATATCTACAAAAACCGCCTTGCCTGGTTCCTATCCACAGAGTTTGATTTGAATCCTCAACAATACAGTTCATCTTGTTGTCAGATATCGAAGTACTATCGTCTGTGTCGTATTTGTATACACTGAAATTATACCCATCAAACCGATTAAGTCCATCATCTGTAAGGATCCAAATGAACCCATCGATATCATCAATTATTTGATAAACATTGCTTTGAGAAAGACCATCCTTGGTTGAAAATTGATTGAGATTAAATCTCTGATTTACTCCAGCCAACTGCGCAAACCCATAGTCAAAAATGAATAGGCTTCCGAGTACAAACAGATGTCTGAAATAATTTGCAATCATAAAAAAAGGGTTAGACTATAAATATAGTCAATCTTGATTCAATGATTTAAGATCTAGAATTACCTCATTCCATAAAAGTTAAGAAGACTCTAAGACAGAAATACTTACTACATCAGAATTCTACATGACGTAAAAATCACCTTTCTCAATGGCTACAGGAAGGTCGGTACTATCCATCAATTGCCTAATATTTGTGTGAATAGAATTAGCAATCAGGGTTACAGAAATATCTGTTGGTCTGTTTTCAAATGGGTCCTGAAGGAAGTAAGCTGTTTTTTCTAACAGAAAAAACGGAGCTGTGATGAGCATAAGGAGAGGAATATCTCCATACCCATCAGTTTCAGCCAACGTAATGGATAATAAAATAACAAAGATGTAAATAAACCAGTGTAGAAAAAGTCGATATGTTGTCGGGAAAACGGTGTTTTTAATTCGTTCTGCTTTTCCCATTGATTCACACAACCTCACTATGGTTTTATCCAACTGCATCTGCTGATAATCATTGATGCTTTTCGACCCATGCAAGGTGCTTAAATCCAGAGAGTGATAATCCAACAAACCTAGAGGAACATTCTTGTGCTTTTTTACTTTTTCTAGCTCGTCAGGCAACAAAAAATCATCTACTCCTTCTACAGGCGACAAATTTCTAAGAGATTGACCCAATGAATAACACCAAGCAATTTGGCGTTCGGCCATTCTATTTACAACTTCTGATTCCTGACTTTTAGTAAAGCTGCGAAGCTGTAGCACTAATGTTCTAGAATCATTGACAATAGCCCCCCAAATCTTTCGAGCTTCCCACCAACGTTCATAAGACTGACTTAATTTGAAGGCGATAACCAAAGATATAGAGGTACCCACCAAACCAGTAATATTGGGGGGAATGTTGGCTATATCATAATAACGATAGATTAAAACAGTAAGCACCGCCACACAGAAAACAAAGAACATATCTTTCTTCGTGTTCTTAAAAATATAACCTATTGGAATCTTGGTAGTAAGTAGCATAACGATCGCAACTTACAAAATAAATTGACTCAAATCCTTATTTTCTACCATTCCATCCAGCTTCTCTTGAACCTTCGCTTTATCGATTACAATTTTTGCGTTTGGGCCAATTTTATCTGGGATGTCAAATAAGATATCGTTGAGCAATCTGCTCATCACTGTGTGCAGCCTTCTAGCGCCTATGTTTTCAATTTCGGCATTGATATTGAAAGCAATAGAAGCAATTTCTTCTACTGCTTCAGCATTGAACGTAATATCCACGTCTTCAGAGCCAATTAATGCCGTATACTGTTTGGTTAAGGCATTTTTAGGTTCATTCAAAATTCTGACAAAATCTCCTTTTGTGAGATTTTCTAGCTCTACTCTGATAGGAAAGCGCCCTTGAAGTTCTGGAATCAGATCTGAAGGTTTTGCAAAATGAAATGCTCCGGCTGCGATAAATAAAATATGATCCGTGTTGATTACACCATATTTAGTGTTCACAGCACTACCCTCCACGATAGGTAGCAGGTCTCTTTGTACACCTTCGCGACTAACATCTGGGCCGCCTTTTTTAGAAGCTCCCACTGCAATTTTATCTACTTCATCGATAAATATGATTCCAGTATTTTCAGCCTTCTCAATTGCTTCTTCTTTCACCTCATCCATGTCAATCAGACGAGAAGACTCTTCTTCCAAAAGCAATTTTCGAGCATCGGCTATGGTCACTTTTCTTTTCTTAGACTTTTTAGGCATCATTTGCCCAATCATCTCCTGGATATTCATCATAGAAGTTTCATCCATTCCTCCTCCTCCTATCATACCCACACCACCTGTAGAGTTTTGACTCACACTGATGTCAATCTTGCGATCATCCAATTCTCCATTTCTAATTTTCTCGCGGAATCTCTCACGTGTTTTTTCGTTGAGTTCGGCATCGTCCACCGGAATAGTCTCCGTACTTTCTGAATTTGTAGTCAATGTAGATGGTGCCTTCTTCACTGGAGGAATCAATGCATCCAGAATAATGTTCTCTACAATCTCTTCAGCTTTTTCCTTTACTTTCTCTTTTTGGGTATGCTTGACCAAGCTGACAGACTGCTCTACCAAATCACGCACCATGCTTTCAACATCACGACCTACGTATCCAACTTCTGTAAATTTCGATGCTTCCACTTTCACGAATGGTGCGTCAGCGACTTTTGCTAACCGACGCGCAATTTCAGTTTTCCCTACTCCAGTTGCTCCAATCATCAAAATATTGTTCGGAACAATTTCACCTTGAATTTCGGTTTTCACATTCATCCTTCTCCAACGATTTCTGAGTGCAATGGCCACATTTCGCTTGGCGTCCTTTTGCCCGATGATGTATTTGTCCAACTCGGATACAATTTGCTTCGGGGTAAGATATTGGTCTTTATTTAACATTTTATATAATTGACTTTTTCTTAAATACTCTATTCAAATTACTGGTCAGGGTGAAATAACTACGCCCACTATCTACATGATAAGTAGTATACGTATATGAAAATTCAAAGGCTTTTATTCTCGCCATCAACCCCATAGACATACCTGACAACCCTGATTTTTCTGACAAACTCAATTCCTTTCTCACGAGATGGTTGTAGCCCAAACGCACATTTACATTTCTACTGAGTAAGACTTCTGTACCAATGTTGACATGCCGAAATATGCGATCCGCGATTCCTGGCTTACTACCGTTTGATGAATTTTCATCAGTGTAATTTTCATTTGGGTTAAGCAGATTATGACCTGTAAATGAGAACCTAAACGGCATGTGCTCGGGTTTGAATGTTACTCCTATTTGTAAATCAGTGGGCAAAGAAGAATTCGACGTGTCAGAATACTCAGACACCACAAACCCAAGGTTCTTAAATAGCACTGAAACCATGAATTCCTTCTCAGGATGAATGAATGCACCTCCGATATCAAAGGCTAATGCTGAGCTATTGTAAGTATAAATTCCTGAGTAAACGTACTTCAAATTTGCTCCCAATTTGAATACACCCAATTGATGACTATGCGAAACAATCACCGCGGTCTCACTGGCATCAAAACTACCTACTGAGTTGCCTGAAGGGTCATAACTATCGATGGAGCCATACCCCAAATGCTGTATCCCTATACCAAAAGTGCCTGCTTTGTCAAAGGTCTTAGCGTAGGCCAATGTGTTGTATTTTACATCAGCATAAAATCCTAAATAACTCCAAGAAATATGATTGTCATTGGCAGAATCTAGTAGCACGGGATTGGATAAAAATAAATTCACGTCATCGTCAGTAGACGAACTAATCACCCCTCCCAACCCGGCGACTCTCGCGCCAATTGGAAGGTCTAAATATTGAAATGAACGATCTACTTGGGCAAACAAAAAACCTGCTTGTATCCATAATAAAAAGACAAAAGCAAGTTTTTTCATATTCATATCTTTAAAGAGAGGTGTGTTCTAACTACGCTTTTTGTTCTGTAGTTACAAGTTCCATGGCATTTGGAACTTTCTGAGCCAGCAAAGCTACTTCCAAAACTTCTTCTACAGTTTCTGCGAAATAAAACTTCAAGTCCTTTACATACCGCTCATCTATTTCATCTATGTCCTTCTTGTTCTTTTGACAAAGAATGATCTCCTTAATGCCCGCTCGTTTAGCCGCCAAAATCTTTTCTTTAATTCCTCCGACTGGGAGCACTTTTCCACGAAGCGTGATTTCACCGGTCATCGCTAGCTTCTGCTTTACTTTTCTTTGTGTAAATACAGATGCCAAAGAAGTAAGCATGGTGATACCTGCAGATGGACCATCTTTTGGTACAGCTCCAGCTGGCACGTGTATGTGCAAGTCATAATTATCAAATACTCGATAATCCAAATTCAACTTCTCCGCATTGGATTTCAAATAAGAAAGTGCGGTCATAGCAGATTCTTTCATTACATCACCTAACTGACCAGAAAGTGTTAGTTTACCCTTTCCTCTGCTCAAACTAGATTCGATAAATAAGATCTCTCCACCGACAGATGTCCAAGCCAAACCAGTAACCACACCGGCGTGTTTGTTGTCTTGATAGAGTTCTTTGTCAAACACCTCTGCACCAAGAATTCTTCGAATTTCATCAGGAGTCACCTTTTTCTGATATTCTTCTTCCATAGCGATACTCTTCGCAGCATCTCTTACAACTGCTCCAACTTTTCGCTCTAAGTTTCTTACCCCTGATTCTCGTGTATAGTCATCGACCAATTTGGAAAAGGCCTTTTTATCCATGGATAGCTGACTTGACTTTAATCCGTGCTCCTTCAACTGCTTTGGCAGTAAATGTTTCTTTGCGATCTGAATTTTCTCTTCAAGCGTATAACCTGTGATTTCGATAATCTCCATTCTATCACGAAGAGCTGGCTGAATAGTATCCAATGAGTTAGCCGTAGCTATGAAGAGCACTTTAGACAAATCATATTCCACTTCAAGAAAATTATCCTTGAAAGTTTCATTCTGCTCAGGATCTAAAACTTCCAGTAAGGCTGATGATGGATCTCCCCTAAAATCAGAAGACACTTTATCAATTTCGTCTAAAACAAATACCGGATTCGAATATTTAGCCTTATTGATATTTTGAATCACCTTGCCCGGCATAGCGCCAATGTAAGTTTTTCTGTGACCTCGAATCTCTGCTTCATCATGCACACCACCTAATGACATTCTTACATATTCGCGATTCAATGCTTTGGCAATAGATTTTCCTAAAGAAGTTTTTCCTACGCCAGGAGGACCAAATAAACAAAGTATAGGCCCTTTCAGGTCGTTCTTCAATTTTCGCACCGCAAGGTACTCGATGATCCTATCTTTTACCTTTTCAAGTCCAAAGTGATCCTGATCCAATATTTTTTTAGCTCGCTTAAGGTCGAAATTGTCTTCAGAAATATCATTCCAGGGAAGCTCCACCAATAGCTCAGCATAATTCATTGCTACTGGGTACTCAGCAGCCATAGGATTCATGCGCTCGATTTTCCCCAATTCCTTATCGAAGTGCATAGCTACTTCTTCCGGCCAGTTTTTCTTCAAACCTTTTGACCTCAATTCATCCAGTTCTTGCTCTGCTCCACCTTGTCCCAGTTCATCTTGCAACACTTTCATCTGCTGTCGCAAATAATAATCCCTCTGTTGCTGGTCGATGTCAGTATTCACCTTATCGTGAATCTCGTGTTTGAGCTCTAATACCTGGATATCTTTCAACATGTATTTCAAAAGCGCCTCAGCTCTTTTGTTTCCATCATTGATTTCAAGCAATTTCTGCTTGTCCTTTACTTCAGTATTTATGTTGGAGCATAAGAAGTGCGTAAGGAATTTGAAACTGTTGATGTTCTCCAATGCAGCTTGTGCTTCTTTTGGAATCTCAGGATTGAGCTTCAATATTTTTTTCGCTGCGTCTTTCAACGAATAGATGATTGCAACAGTCTCCTTGTTTTCGTCTTCGACAAAATTTTCTGTTAACAAATCTACTTTGGCAGTCAAGTATGGGTTTTCTTGCACCACCTGTTTAATCTCCATTCGACTTTTGCCTTGTATGATGATCGTGGTATTACCATCAGGTAATACCAACATCTTCAATATTTTGGCAACCGTACCTACTTTGTATATCTCTTTCTCACCAGGATCTTCTGCGCTCGAATTCATCTGAGCCGCCACTCCTATGATTTTGTTTGTTCTGTACGCCTTTTTGACGAGTCTAATAGACTTAGACCTCCCTACAGTAATAGGAATGACTACGCCAGGAAACAAAACGGCATTTTTTAAAGGTAAAATCGGCAGTTCTTCAGGAAGGTCAGCCGGGTCCAATTCATCATCTTCTCCTGTCAAATCCAGCGGAATTAACTCCTCTGCATCCTCACTTGCCAGTTCTGAAAAAAGATAAGAATTATAAAAATTATTCAACTCCATAAACTATTCGCTCCAAAGCTGTCATATTGGCACAATTGCACGTAAACAGCTGGTCTATTTTTTAGTCGTACTATAATTACAATCGGTATGCCAAACTAACTATATTTAATCGTGGCTTTCATTCGTTATCAAAGTTGCCTGTACTAAATTTGAAAAACCTGATGCCATCCTAATCTAACTTAAGATAGCCGATGTGCATGTAACGAAAAAAGGAATTTTAATTGATTAAATTTTTATCTCAAAATATCTTCTTGCTTCTGAGTGTTCTGACACTGACCTGCACATCGTCAAATGCTCAACTATTGGGCAAAAAGAAGGAAAGCAGTGCACTTTTGCAGATAGACACGCTGGGCACAGAAGGCCAGTTCAGCATCTACAATTTCAAGAACATCAACAAAGTCAATGAGTACTATGATAAGTCCAAACTCAACCATATTCAGAAATTGGAATCAGAGAAAAAATGGTCTGAGCTTTATCCTGCGTTACAGGAGTATGTCATGCAATTCGGTATCAGAAATTTTTATATTGACACCTATTGGATTTGGCGACTAGCCAAATTGACAGAAGTCTATGGCACAGAAGAAGAAGCAACGGCGCTGTATAAGCTGGTACTTAGACACCACCATCAAAGTATAGATATTCGAGAGATCGAATTATACTACGACTCGCTCAACACCCAAGAGACTGATAATTTTGTTCCGCTCGATTACTACTACAAGCTGGTAGAGCATAGAAAAGCTATTGACACCATACGTCCGCCACGAGGTGTGTTGCTCAACATGGGAAGAAAGATCAATTCAAGACAAGCTGATTATGCACCTACACTGGGTATGGACAACCAAGTAATGATTTTCACCTCCAAGAGAAATGAACGATTTCAGGGACTGACCTACAGAAAAAACGAAGACCTGTTTATCTCTAAAAAAAATGATGGATATTGGGAATTGAGTACGGACTTGAAGGAAATCAATACGCAATTCAATGAAGGCTCGGCTTGCATATCGAAGGACGGCAAAACGCTTTTCTTCTCACGATGTGATTCACCAGGTTCCATGGGCAACTGCGACATATTTGAGGCAAAGCTTAATGAGGATAGCGTCTGGACTGATATTCAAAATATTGGCTTTACCGTAAACAGCGTAAGTTGGGATTCTCACCCAAGTTTATCGCACACAGAAGACACCCTCTATTTTGCTTCTGACAGGATCGGAGGATTTGGATTGTCGGACATCTATTTCACTTACAAAAATGACAAAAACGAATGGATGCCAGCCCAAAATTTAGGCCCTGTGGTGAACACTCGTAAAAATGAAGTGAGTCCATTCTATCACCCGAATTATGAAGTATTGTTTTTTAGCTCCAACGGCCAACTATTCAAGTTTGGAGAGTTCGACATTTACAAAACCTATCACGAAAATGATCAATGGAGCGAACCCATCAACATAGGGCCGCTGGTAAATGGCCGCGGTAGTGAGTTCTACTTCTCGATTGATTCAGAGTCTAAGGATTTATTTTATTCCCGATCTGCTACACATGATCTAAACATGCTGGACTTATACTCCTTCCCATTGCCTATGGAGGCGCAGCCAGAGGCATTAACTAAAATTTCAGGTTCTCTTACAGATTCATTGACTGGCAAACCGTTTACAGGAATCGTATCCGTCATAGACCTTGACGAAGGTACCGCCGTGGCTCCAAAGTATTTACGCCCTGATGGCAGCTTTGAGTTTGATTTGATCAATCACAGAAACTACTTGTTGATTATACAAGGGGATGAATTCTTCAGAATTGAAGAGATGTTCTATCTGGACGGACCGGTTCAGTTTCATGAAGTCACAGAACCTATCGCCAGTAAAGTCAAATTCGAATCCATTGAGTTCGATGCAGGACAAGCCACATTGAAAGTAGAAATGTATGGTGACTTGAACAAGATCATCAACTTCATGTATGACAACCCGGATTTCTATCTAAGAATCTCCGGACATACCGATAAATATGGTTCAGATGATTTGAACTTACAGCTGTCCAAGGACAGAGCACAGACCATACGAGATTATGTGGTCATATTTGGAGGTGTAGGCTCCAATAGGGTAGAACACAATGGCTATGGCAGTTCGCAACCTATCGTAGAAGAAGTGACTGAAGAAGATCGCAAACTCAATCGAAGAGTTGAGTTTGAAATTTATCGTCCGGCCATCAAAATAGAACAAGATATTGACAGTCAATTTGACGATCAGTAATCTATTATTGTGTATTACTTATCAGCTGATAAACAAATTCCAGTTCTGGCTTTTCTCCCGTTAAAATATCTTGAATACTCCTATCTACCACAAAATCAGGAATCACTCCCCTTCTTGAATCCTGGCCTTTAGAATTGATTTTGAAACGCCAGACAGGATAGGAAACCAATACCTCTGAAAACGGTAAACTGAATGTGGCTCGCCATCTACCATCAATATCACTGAACGTACCACCAGACTCTTGTCCCACGATTGCCCCAACTTTATGAGTCTTAGCTAATGCGAGCAAAATATTGGTAGCTGATCTCGACCTTCCACTAGAGATGAAGAAGACATTTCCGTCAAATCTATATTCTTGTTTTGGTTCGAAGGTTTGAAGAATATCCCCTTTTTGCAACGCAAAGCACGAGTCAGTGTAAGAGAAATTCTTCTTCGAAAATTTTAATTTTGAAGAGTTAGGTAGGCTGTTAGTAAAGCTATAATCGAGTGTTTTGGTGCTGACTTGACGGTAGATGTCAAAAGGATGATCGATCAAATAGGTCAACAACTCCGCTCCTATCATTTCCTCTCCTCCACGATTTTCTGAGACATCAATAATCAGATTACTGATGTTGTTTTCAGTCATGGATGAAAAACAATTCTTAAAGAAGGCTTTATAGTCATTGATGCTCTTATCCACTACCCAATAAGCAAAAGTGGTGATGGTAATCCGAGCTAGGTTCGCTTCTTTATCAATAACAAAAGTATATGGAGGGATGGGCTCCTGAGGAAACTTTGGAAAATCATCCGACAGTTTTTCACTACTTCCATTCAGCGTTAGGCTTTGAGCTACTTCTCCATCATCATAGACGACTTTAAACTGATTGCTCTGGCTAATATTTAAGTAATAAGCAAAGGAAAAGTTGTCATAACCAGACAATTCCTTGTACATGGCCGAATTATTACTCCCTGAATTCAGTAAGGAAAATTTTTCTAATGATCCAATTATAGATTTAACAGATTGGCCATTGATACTTTCTATCTCTTTTCCTATTAGATAATTATATCTCTCATTTCTGATTCCAGTCACGAGAATCTTGTCTTCCGTTAACAAAACTCGCAAAGGAAAAAGCTCAGCTTTGCTAGCCTGTCTCATTAAGCCATCTGGAGCACCCAGGTATGAGTGACTCTCACGGATCATGGCATGGACACGAGTCAATGCGCGGAAAAACTCCCATTCGCTTGTTTCAGCATCTATTGATTGCTCAATAGAATCTAATTGATCCCTAGGTGTGAATCTGTATAATGAAGGGTGTGTGTCTAATAGTGCTTTTTTGTAAAGCTTAAAATCTTCTTGAAAACTGACTGACTTTTGCGCCGATAAGTTCAACGTTAAAAGCAATCCAACAAAGAGATAAATCAGCTTCACAAAATTCAAGAAAGTATTACAGACCCAAACTCTTCATGTAAGCCTCATTATTTGAAGGACGACCAAGGAACTCTTCAACCGCTTCGACAATATCTCTTTGCGAACCATTGGCTAAGATCAGCTTGCGGTATTTCACGCCAGTGGCCTGGTCTTGCAAGCCGTTCTTTTCGAATACGCTGAACATATCCTGCGCATACACATCTGACCACAAATAGCCATAGTAGTACACCGGATGGGTATTGATATGAATCCAGCTGGCTTGAGGGTGCGTGCCTTCAACATATATGTCTTTTACGCCCAACTCAGCATCGATCTTCTTCCAGAGATCATCCGTAGGTATTTTGTTTTCCGGATTATATAAGTTGTAGAGGTTTAGATCATACATACATCCTCTCAATGAGCTAATGGCTGAATAGCCTGATCCAACGTTTTTCGCTTTCAGCATGTTGTCGAAAGTTTCCTTTGGCAACACTTCACCCGTTTCGTAGTGTTTGGCAAATGAACTTACCGTTTCGTAGTCCCATATCCAGTTTTCAAAAATCTGAGACATGGCCTCGGTAAAGTCAGACTTGGAATCAAACTGTAGCGAATACTCACCTTCATAAGCCATCTGATCCATGATATGACCAAACTCGTGAAACAAGGTACTCAACTCCCCATGACTCAATAATGAAGGAAGGGTTTCTGTAGGTCTGGTGAAATTGCCTAGCAACATCGCTTCCGGCACTTCGTACCCTCCAGGCTTTTGCTTCCCACTCACTAGAGGCACACAATAGAACCAAGTCTCCTTGTTCGGTCGTGGATAAAGATCCAGATAGAATCTGCCTTTAAGCTTTCCGTCCTCAAACACTTCATACATGTCCACTTCCTCATGCCACACACTTCCGTTTTCTACTTTTCTAAACTCATAGTTAAGCAGGTTTTGATAGACGGAAAACATGCCGGCCAGACAATCATCCATTGGTAGATAATTTCTAATCTCCTCGGAGTCAACATTATATTTAGTTTTCAATATCTCATTCTTATAAAAAGAAACATCCCAGGTATCGAGCGCCTCGTCGGTTCCATCATTGTAGGCTGCTCTGACTTGATCCAATTCTTCTAAATCAGTAATGGCTTTTCCTTTACTGGCATTTACCAGTCCATTCACAAATTCCCAAACATTCGTAGGGTTTTTGGCCATCTTGGGCACCAGGTAGTAATCGGCATAAGTATCATAACCCATCAACTGACCCAGTTCATATCTTTTTTGAACTAATTCGTCAAGAATGGACAAGTTTTTATCTGCTGCCCTATTGTAGAATTTGGTATAGTAATTTTTTCGAGTCATTTCTCTGGTGGCGTTCTTCATCACCGGTCCATTGGTCGCGTTGATCACCGGTATCTCATACCTTCCTTCTCCAGCTGCATAAGTTTTTTTAAAATTTTCTGGCAGGCCTTCAGCGCCTGTTTCATTCAGCACCAACAACTCATTGGCTGTATTCATATTGGTAGAATACTCAGCAGTCAGGTCATTGATTTCCTTATTCAATCTCTTGTAGGTCGCCAGATTCTCTTCACTCAACCCAACACCAGATAATTCGAATCGATCGATCAGATCATCTACCAACAGCTTCTTTTTGGCCGACAGACTCTCGTACTTTTCGGTTTCAGTATAGTCCACCATTTTGTTGTACAGGTCTTTGTCTGAATAGATACTGGTAAAGAGAGAATCGATTCGTTTGTATCCTTGCAGCCCGGTGGCTCGTATGGCTGAATCAGGAGATGTCCAGTGCATTAAATGGCTTTTGCTGTATGCCGTGGCAGCACTATTGCTCAAATCATCAAAAGCACCAAATATGTTATCAAAAGTTGGATTGCTGGCCGCTTTAATTTTGGAAACTGCGGCAGCCGATTGACTGATGGTGTATTCACCGTAGGCGGCTACGTCATCCGCAGTGACTCTTGCAAAATCAACTGGTTGGTTGAGTTCGACAACGAACGGGTTGTCTATAGTTTCGGTAGTTTCTGATGGCTGACACGCCGATACCAGCGCAAGGATAGAAAGACAGTATAAAAATCTCATTTTGGGAATGGTTTAAAGTAAATACTCGTTGGTCATGCCAAAGGCATCCCCTTGGGACAAGACCAACAAGGGCTCGAATGGCTCTTAGTCTAAGCAATCCCCAATTTACAACCAAAATGAAAAACTACCTTTCTTCGGGTGGGATATTCTGATTTTTCTCTACGAGCGGTCGGAAAGCGACTTGATCGACAGGTTTAAACACTACCACCTCTCTTGGCGGGTATTTCTTGAGTCCTGACTTGGGTCTGACTGGTCTTTTTTCAAATCCTCCACCGCAGTTAGGACAGACATTTTGTAGTACTTCATTTACGCAATCTGAGCAGAACGTACATTCATAACTACAGATCATGGCCTCGGTACTTTGAGGCGCTAGTGGTTTATTGCAGTTTTCGCACGTGGATAGAAGGGATAACATAATTCAATCAAGTAGTTAATTCAATATTATTCAATTTAGGAAATATTAGAAATTGATTTAACTAAAAATATAAACCCTTCCAAAGTTCTAAACTTTGGAAGGGCTTAAATGTGATTGAATTGAGAACTTTCCAAAAAAGAAAACTTAGGCTTCAAAAGCCAACCTTCAGCGAGGCATAAAAATTACGCCCGGGTCGTAAGACACCTCCCCAGTCGAGATGTTCCCGATAGCTTTCGTCCAGAAGATTCTCTATGCCTAAAGAGGCTCCTAAACTGATTTTGTCTAATGACCAGTCTTTGCTGGCACGGAGATGCAGCAACTGATAAGCCGGAGTAGCAATTTCACCTGTATTTTCACTGATTTGGTTTTGAGCCATGGACCATTCTCCTTCAGCTTGAATTTTGAAACCTTTCACTCGGCCTACGACAGTCAAGTTATTTTTGAGTGGAGGAATCAATGGCAATGGTGTGCCATGACCATCAGTGGCGTATGTAGCCTTCACAGAATAAAGTAACTGAACAGACTTAGAAGCACTATACAAAACCTGTGCATCAAACCCTGAAAATGTCACTCCATCCACATTTTCATATACTTTTACCCCCTTGGCCCCAATGGTCATAGCATCCAGCGAATTGTCGATATACCCAATGATATAGTCATTAAACCAATAGTGAAAACCACTGACGTTTAGCTCCAGTTTTTCTATTGGTTGGAATTTGAATGAACCGGTGAGTTGATAGGAGCTTTCCTTTTTGATTCGAGGATTTCCCACATAGTCATATCCATCAAAATTGTTGTACAAATAGAAACCATACATCTCAGACACAGACGGCAACCGCTCGCCATAGCTGCCCCCAATTTTTGTAGAGAATTTGTCCGTCCACTCATAATTCAATGTGACACCAGTATTCAATACAAAATGATTAACAGAAAAGTCATCTTCATCATATCCAAACACGGCAAACTGTCCTTTGCCCATTTGGCTTTTCATTTGAGTGAAAGCTTGTTCTCCACGAAAGCTGAGCTGAGTAGTTAGTTTGTCCGTTGTTTGCCACTGATCAGCAAGGAAAAGACCAATGTCCTGTCTGTCTACATCTGGCCAAGTAAGCATGAACATATCCCGTTCGTTAGGAATAAACATGGTCATTTCGGCATAAGCATTGGTAGCATAGCCATCTAACTTTGTCTGCAAGGTATGGACTCCGTGTTGTGCGCTAGCTTGTGCGTAACCACCATATGTTTTGGTGTCTCCAGGCATGTCCATACGAACAGGTACATCCATGCGTTTGGAGTCATCCATCAGATGATCAACAGCATTTGCATAAGCTTTGAACTCAAGTTCTGAAAGCCAGTTTACCGGTTCAAATATCGTATAACTAATGGCTCCTATTTTAGCTTTAGCAAAAGCCACATCCATGGGTAAACCTGGATATCCAATGTCTCGAGCATCATCGATCAGAATGTCGAAATTGATCAAGTCGTTTCCCTTCATACGATAAGCTCCACTTAGTGAATAATTGAATTTCTTATAACCAGATGGATACACTTCATTGCCATTGCCGTCGGTATAGTCTTGATAGTTTCTATAACCACCATTCATTCTAATGGCCAATTTGTCTGTACCATAACTCAGACTAGCAGACTGACTAAATCCATTGGATACAGATTCATAGCGCGAATTCAAACTACCACTTAATGCATTATTGAATCTAGGGCGTTTCAACTTAAAATCTACTGCTCCGCCCACTGTACTTCCATGTGCACTTCCCGCCCCTCCTTTTTCAATCACTATACTTTCCAGATTGTTGGGTTCGACATAAGATGACACTGGATCCATCTTATCAGTACACGCACCAAACATGCGCATGCCATCTATAGCCACATTAACCTGGCCACTGCTCAAACCATTGATCGTAGGTTCCCAGGCGTAATTTCCTCTTCTGATCATACTCATTCCAGGTAATCGGGACAGCACTTCTTCTGTACTATTCAAAGGATTATTTTTATAAAAACCAAAAGCAGCAGACTCATCAGAATGCCTAGTCTCAGAAAGTTCCAGGTCATCCAGCCACACTTCCATTCCTATATAGGAATCACTCTGAATAGAATCCAACCAGGCCTCTTGAGAGATTTGAGCTTGGGTAGCTATTACAGTCAAAAAAATCAATAAAGGAGTTAAAATATGCTTCAGCATGGCCATATGAAAGCCTCATGGAATTCATGAGGCTTTCTTTAAGTTTATAAGACTACTTCAAACAAATCTTCCAAAATGACGGTATCTCCATCTTTCACTACTACATTGATTACCCAATCGCCAGTCATAGTGAAATTCACTGTACCCTTGTAATGTCCATTTCCTTCGTGAGTTGGATTAACATTGTTCGGTGACCCATGACCCATGGCAGGCATTTCAGGCTCGATTTCGATCGTTAGATTTTCAACTGCTGGCCAGCTCATCATAGTCTCACGCTTATGCACAGTAAACTCTATGTCATTGCTATCGACAGCAAAATCTGGATTATCAATCATAGTTATAAAATAGCTAGTTTCTTCACTTTTCACTGATTTCAGTCTGGTTGGTTCAGGAGCTGCTACCGTTACCGGAATAGATACTTCACCTTGGAAATCAGAGTCCATTTCCATGACACTAACATCAAGTGTCCAATTGCCCATGGTCGATGGCATCACGAATACCGTAGCGAATGATTGAAGCATATCCATGCTGGCATCATGCTCCTCAGCTTCGAACGGAGCACTGTGCATCATGTCCATTTCTGTCATGTGCATCATTGGTGTGATGCTCAAATGAGCATTACTCAACCACTCACCGTCATTAGTATATAGGCCCAACGAAAAATCATTGTATCCAACTATCGGGCTCATTCCTTCTTCCATATACATGACTACTTTGTAATCTGAATCTGGTACGGCTATTGAAGCTACTTCTACCATGTTATCAGCTGGATTCATGATTTCGTCATCATCAGAACAAGCTTGTACAAGTACTAAAACAACTAATAAAAATATGTTATGTAAAGTTTTCATCGTTTGAAAAATTGTGTCGTAGCGATATTATTAATCGCACTTCGTTTATTAAAGAATAAATAATTTGTGACTTTCTCTTATACAAAGAGAAGTTCTAGATACTCCCTATGAGTAGGAGATTTAAAATGTGAAAACGGTTGTCTAATTAGACAATATCAAACGATGGGTGGGTGAAAAACAGAAGCCAAATATCCTTTGATGACATCTGGATCTTCTGCTGATTTTAATGAAACAAAATCAGTATTGAAAAAACCATATTTGGTTATCTCTTGTACATTCATCAGTTCAATTTTACTTAGCTGGGTTAGCTGCTTAGCCCGATGCTCCTGGCTGTCATGCATCTGATTTTTGAGTTTGGTCATCAAGAAACACTTACCTTGACATTCCAGCTCAGGTCGATCTTGGTTTTCACAAAGATAGGTGGATATGTAATCCCTATTCATTGCAAAATCAACAACTGTCCAAGTACACAAGATGGGCTTGTACATCATGACTGAAATGAGCAATATGGAGATTAACCGCAATGGCATGATGCAAATGTAGATAAGTATCTGAATTGAATCATGATTTAAGTCATAGTTTTAGATGAAATTGATCGTCAATGACTAGATTCACAATTGTTAAAAAAATTCTATATATGTCATTATCCCCATTTCAAGCTCGATACAGAAAACGCATGCTCAATGCGTGGATATTCCGATCCTTTTTATTTTTCAAAATTCCATTAGGGTGGGCTTCCGGCATGAAAGTAATTGAACTAGAAGCGGACCATGCTACAACAACAGTAGCTCATCGTTGGCTCAATCAAAACCCATTCAAGTCGATGTATTTTGCAGTGATGGCTATGGCAGCTGAATTGTCTACCGGAGCACTGGCACTCATGGCCATTGAGGGAAGTAAGCCAAGTATCGCTTCTATCATAGTTGGAATGGACGCCGAGTTTGTAAAAAAAGCTACTTCAAAAGTAAAATTTACTTGTTGCGAAGGGAAAAATGTTTTTGACGCTGTCGCAAAGTGTAAGGAATCTGGAGCCTCAGAAACGGTAAAATTGAGAACAGAAGGGAAAACTGCTGATGGAACATTAGTAGCTGTCTTTCACTTTACATGGTCCTTTAAAGTGAGAAAAAAATAAGCCTGACTTAAAAAATTCAAGCCAGGCCTATTTAGGTTAATTTTCATCTTCTATCAGCTCTCCGGTATATGACTCCACCAGGCCTAAAACATCTTCAAAGAAATCTTCAAAATAATTGAAGGCATCTTCTTTGGTTTCATCCTTGAAAATAAGATAAAGTATGTCTTCGGAACCATTATACTCCACATCTGCCACTTTAAAGTCGTTAATCAACAAGTCCAAATCTACCAACTCATTAATCTCTTCCTCAGTAGGGTCCTGAAGGCTAAACAATGCAGATAAATCTGAGGCAGTTACAACAGATAAATGTTCTAGGTGTATACCGGCTGTCAACGACTTGATATCAGTGTCAATATCTATATCATCATATTGGTTATGTGCTAGCTCAACATCTACTTCTACTCCATAACCACATCCCTCTTCATTAGATACTTCCAAATTTAGATTAAACTTAGTATCCACCGGGCTTTCTAATACAATATGGAAATTGGAAGGTTTTAAGAAAATATCAACATCCACTTTGGTTGGCAGAGGCACGTTGCCGGTACCATATACCACTTCATTGATAGACAAACCGACGACTTCTATTGCATCAACTGATAGACTTAAGGAGGCTGATGTAGGAAGATAGTAGGTACTATCATCCGTCGTAAACGACTTGTCTGTATAATTATCTAATACCAACACAGCATTGTTAGCTGCATTCTTTGAGGTTGGGAAATGCAATTCAATTTTGGAGGTAGAACTATTGGTTTCGGTCCAACTACTGTCAGATTTATTGAATTCGAATACACCTCCTATATCACTCATCACAAGTCTGAATGACTCCTCTTCGTCTCCGGTGTCTATGGTTGATCCCAAGTTTTCCATCACGGCATTCATCCACACTTCATCAGGCGTATCACCATTACTCAATTCCATCATGTCGTCGAGAATAGTACCTATGGCATCGCCATTTTTCAGATTTCTAATACAATTGTAGGTTCCATCTAGTGCACTTTGAATGTGCGTCTTGTCTTCTTCTACTGTGGTTTCATCACAGACATCTCCGATTCCATCTTCGTCAAAGTCCTTTTGATCTTCATTGGGAGTTTCCGGGCAATTGTCTAAATAATCTAAGATTCCATCTTCATCAGTATCACCCTCACAGACATCTCCGATACCATCGTCATTGGCATCGGCCTGATCCGGGTTGGATAATCCCGGACAGTTATCGACAGAATCTTCAATTCCATCGCCATCTTCATCTGGCAAATCGCCTGATTCATCTGCATCACATGATTGAAAAATTAGCGCTGAGCATAAGACATATGTGCTCCATCGCAGAGTTAGTTTTGGGAAGTGCTTCATTGTTCCTTTCTTTAAATAAACTGCCGCTGGTTATGTAAATATAACTATTTCAACATTAATTTATATTATATGAAAGGATCTAAATGTCTTTCAGCAGTTTGTTTTCCTTTTGATTTTTCAACGTCCTTATTTAACTCTTTCAAGGACTGTGATATTTCCTGCAGGGCCTTGACTTTAGAATTGTGAAGAGTTGCATCCCCGTCTTCATTCAACTTTTTGTATACCCAATTGATATCTATTTGGTTGATGTCCAAAGCTGGCTAATAGACGTAGTTAACTCCTTTATCGCTCAAACTCCTAACTAAAACACCTGCATGAACTAGTTTGTTTACTGCATTACTTACAAATCGGTGAGGGATATCTAGTTTAATAGACAACTCCCTTTTGGTCCATTGATGTTCGTCTTGTTCAAATGACTTTACAATTGTGTGCACAATCAAGAGAGCAATTTTATTCTTTTCTGCTATGCTATACCTAATATTTGTTTCATCTGGAATGTACTCATCGGACTTTTGAATGGCAAAAGACAATTCGCCGCCAATGCATACGATAATCCAACTGAGTTGACAGAATATGAAAAATAAAGGAAGCACAGCAAGGCCGCCATATACGGCTCCATAATTGCTCATTAAAAAAGAAAATGTGATAAATCCTTTTTGCACTAATTGAAACATGGTTCCGGCAATGACACCCGCTATTAAGCCATTGATCAATTTCACCTTGGTATTTGGTATGATAACGTAAATCATGGTAAACAACAGCCAAATCAGCACGTATGGTGACAGCTTAACGAAGAATGCAGCAAGTGGCGTAATTAGGGCTTCAATTTCGCCATTTTGTCCAATTACCTTCAATTGATTTTGTACAAAAAATGTGACTCCGCTTGAAAGTATGATCAGTATGGGTGAGATCACTAGCAAAGCCAGGTAATCAGTAAATTTCCTGATTAAATTCCTACCTTTTTGTTTTCCCCAGATACTATTGAATACCACTTCTATATTATTCAAAAGCTTCATCACTGTGAAGAATAATACGACGATGGAAACACCTATGATCACACCTCCTTTTGCATTAGCCAACAGGTTATGAGCAAATTCAAATATTGTTTCTTTTACGACTTCCTGACCGAGAAACATTTTGTCCAATTCATTGCGAATGATATTCTCAATCCCAAACCCTTTGGAAATACCAAATATCATGGCTACCACAGGCACTATGGAAAGGATAGTCAGGTAAGTCAGGGCAGATGCCTGAAGGACAATGTTGTCTTTTTTGAATTCTTTTGCAGTGATGACAAGGACTCTGACCACCCTAAGCCAAAAACCCCTCCACCCTTTGGCTTCTGTGGCTATCCAGATTTCACTTTTGACAAATTTAGAAATTGCCTTGATCTTCGTTATTAAGCTCTTCACGGCTAAAAGATACTATATCTTTTTGTTAAGCACATTCTTGTCGTAGAGATAACTAATGATTCCATCTTTGAGCCCTACATCTGGCACCATGATCTTTTTGGCACCAGCTTTTTTCATAATCGTAATATAAATCTCAGAAGCGGGAATAATCACATCAGCCCTGTCTTCATTTAGTTTGAGGTTCACTATACGTTCTTCATATGGCATATTCTTTAATATATGGAGCTCTTCTTCCAACTTCTTGATGCCAATATATTTGCCTTTCTCCTTATTAGTCAACTCGTAAAGTTTACGAATGTTTCCTCCTGTGCCTATGGCATTAAAATGTGACCCTTTGCCTTTGTGTTCTTGAATCCACAGTAGCATTTCATCCCATGTGTCCAGGTGTTCCGATTTTTTCAAAAGACGTACAGTTCCAATTGGAAAAGATTTCGAGATCACTTTTTCTTCTCCATGGTAGATGGTGAGTTCTGTACTACCTCCACCGACATCTATATGTAGATACTGTTCTTCGGTTTGGAGATTGAATGCAATCACTCTATTAATAAGCTCAGCCTCCAAATCACCACTAATGATATTAATGTCTAAATCACAGGCAGCCTTTACAGCCTGAACTAAGGCATTACCATTATCTGCTTCTCGCATAGCTGAAGTTGCGCAAGCATAATATTCATCAACCTGATAGAGATCAATCATATTTTTGAAAGCCTGCATCAATTTGACAAACTCGCGAAATTTTTCGTCTCCAATTTGGTTGTTTTCAAATACATCCGAGCCTAATCGTAATGGGAAACGAATGTATTGAAGCTTTTTAAATATCGTTACCCCATCGTAAGTAATCGGGCGGTTGATTTGGAGCCTTACGGCATTCGAACCAATATCAATGGCTGCTAGTATCATTTATTCAGATTCTTGCCCTTGCCCCATTAAAAAGGCTTTGATGTAATCCTCCAAGTCACCATCCAATACATTCTGCACATCTGTTCGCTCCACACCTGTACGAGCGTCCTTTATCAATTTATAGGGGTGTAAAACATAGTTTCTTATTTGGCTTCCAAAATCGATTTTCATTTTGCTGCTTTCTATCTCGTCGCGCTTCTCATTACGCTTATCCACTTCGATTTGATAGAGGCGAGATTTCAGCATCTTCATGGCATGCTCCTTATTCGCTAACTGAGATCGCTCAATTGAACAAACAATTACAATCCCAGAGGGCTTGTGTGTCAATTGCACCTTGGTTTCTACTTTGTTTACATTCTGACCTCCGGCTCCACCAGATCGAGATGTTTGCCATTCGATATCACCTTGATTTACTTCAATTTCTATCGAATCATCTACAATTGGATAAACATAAACAGACACAAAAGAGGTATGTCTCCTTCCTCCAGAATCAAACGGAGAAATCCTAACCAATCTATGAACACCGATTTCAGACTTCAAATATCCATACCCAAATTGTCCATCGAATTCCAATGTAGCCGACTTTACTCCTGCAGTTTCACCTGCCTGGTAGTTCAATTGTTTTACGGAATAGCCATTTTTTTCTCCCCACATGATGTACATCCTCATCAGCATGGAAGCCCAATCCATACTCTCGGTTCCTCCGGCACCAGGGTTTATCTCCATCACAGCACCGAGTTGATCCTCCTCTCCACTCAGCATGCGTTTGAATTCTAACTCTTCTAATGCTACAATAAATTTGTTGTACTCAGCATCGATCTCAGACATTTCTACTTCATCCGCTTCATAAAACTCATAAAGCGTTTCCAAGTCTTCGCACATAGCATTGACTTTAGCAAAACCATCCGTCCAAATTTTCTTGGCTTTGATTTGCTTCAACATCGCTTCGGCTTGTTTTGGATCATCCCAAAAATCGGCTTGAGTAGTGATAGATTCTTCTTCTTCTACTTCTTTTACTTTGATATCATAGTCAAAGATAGCCCCGGAGATCACTCACTCGGGCCTTTGCTTCTTTCAATTGATCTGATGTCATTGAATATGGTTTATTTAAATGGTTGGCAAATTTATCAAACCATTGCATTTCCATTCATGTATTATTGACTTTTTCATTCGAGACATACTAGTTTATCTTTTTCATTTGGATTAATTTTGCGGTCCGCCTTTTCTCAAATTATACAACCAGAATTAATATTTCGTATGAAAACTCTTTTTGAAGCAGAAGACGCTATTTTCCAGTTTGATGAAGACCATACAACTTTTCAGTTTGGATGGAAAGGCACCGTAGGATTACCATCGATGCAAAAAGTCATGCGTATGGCTTCTGAAATTGCCAAAGAACATGAAAATGTACATTGGCTCGTTGACAGACGCGCATTAGAAGGTTATGATGCCGAGTGCAGAATTTGGATTAAAAACGAATTTGTAAATAAGGAAGGCACCGACATGCTGAAGAAGATAGACAAAATAGCAGTGCTTGAATCTGATTCTCCGATGGCAACCATTTCTTCTAACGTACTAGCTGAAGCCATCAAAAAAGTAAACCCTTCAATAGAATCTAAAGTCTTTGATTATACTCAACCGGCGTCTAACTGGCTCGCAGGAATTGTAGTAGAAGCACCAGTCGTTGATAAAAAATCAAAGCTTAAAAGGCTTTTCGGTAAGAAATAAGATTTCAAACCAAGGACATAAAAAAAGCCATCTTGATTATTATCAAGATGGCTTTTTACTTTCAATCGAACAACTAATTATCCGATGGTAATTCTTTTGAATTCAGCAACTGTCAACCCTTTGCTCACGCTGTCTAGGTATTGAGAAATATTCATTCCGCTATCCTTTACAAATGCCTGACTTAACAAGGTGTTCTCTTTGTAGAATTTATTCAGTTTACCCATAGCAATTTTTTCCAACATAGCCTCTGGCTTGCCTTCTTGTCTCGCCTGATCTTTTCCGATCTCGATTTCTTTCTCCACTACAGAAGCATCTACACCGTCCTTATCCAAAGCTATTGGATTCATCGCAGCGATTTGCATTCCTACATCTTTACCAGCGCTTATTACGTCAGCACCGTTGGTGTTTTTCAGAGAAACCAAAACCCCTAACTTGCTACCCGCGTGGATATAAGGTACAACAGCCTCACCTTCCATCACTTCATAGGCAACAATGTCAAGTTTTTCTCCAATTTTACCAATCAATTCAGTGATTTTATCAGCAAATGTCAAGTCTCCTTCAGCTTTTAATGCTTTTAAAGCAGCAGCGTCTGCAGGCTTGTTCGTAAATGCCGCAGTAGCCAATTGCTCACCAAGAGCTACAAATTCTTCATTCTTAGCTACAAAATCAGTTTCACATGAAAATGCTACCAATACACCTACAGTGTTATCTTCGTTAGTTTTAACGATTACGATACCTTCGTTAGTTTCTCTATCTGCTCTTGAAGCAGAAACCTTCTGGCCTTTTTTTCTAAGAATCTCGATCGCTTTGTCAAAATCTCCTTCAGCTTCTACCAAAGCCTTCTTACAATCCATCATACCAGCTCCAGTCATCTGACGTAGCTTGTTTACATCTTGTGCAGTAATTGCCATTGTTAATGTATTTTATCTTATTAAAATCTTTTTAAACAAAAATTGAACACCGTCCCGATAGTTATCGGGACAATGTTCAATTGTATATTCTAACACCCAATAACGGTTGTTTTATTCTGCTGTCTCTGCTTTTTCGTCAGCTGCTGCTTTTGCTGCTGCCTCTTCCTGATCCTTCTTCTCGTCTCTATCTTTCTTTCTCTCAGCAAGTGCTTCTTCCATTTCTTTGCCGATGTGACCGATAATCAATTGAATTGATTTGAACGCATCATCATTTGCAGGAATAGGGAAATCCACTTGATTTGGATCAGAGTTTGTATCAACCATCGCGAAAACAGGAATATTCAATTTCTGTGCTTCTTTGATAGCGATATGTTCTCTTTTGATATCCACTACGAAAAGTGCTGCAGGCAATCTTGTCAAGTCAGAAATTCCTCCAAGGACTCTTTCCAATTTGATTTTCTCTCTGCTGATCATCAACTTTTCTCTCTTCGCAAGATTTTTGAAAGCATCATCTTTCAACATCTTGTCCATTGAAGACATCTTCTTAAGAGATTTTCTAATTGTCGCAAAGTTGGTAAGCATACCACCCAACCATCTATCGGTTACGTAAGGCATTCTTAATCTCTTTGCTTCCTCAGTTACGATTTCACGCGCTTGCTTTTTAGTAGCAACGAACATTACTTTTCGTCCTGATTTCACGATCTGCTTGAGTGCATTTGATGCTTCTTCGAGGCATTCAAGCGATTTATGTAGATCTATAATATGGATACCATTCTTCTCCATGAAGATATAAGGCGCCATACGCGGATCCCACTTTCTCGTCAAGTGTCCAAAGTGAACACCAGCATCAAGTAAGTCTTTATGCTTTAATTGAGCCATTAAGTTTACTTATATATAAAAATAAAATATGATTAACGCTTACTGAACTGGAACGCTCTTCTCGCCTTTCTTCTACCCGGCTTCTTACGTTCCACCATTCTAGGGTCTCTTGTCATAAACCCTTCTTTTTTCAATGCTGGTCTGTGCTCAGGATTTACTTCTACCAATGCTCTTGATATAGCTAATCTGATTGCCTCAGCCTGACCTTTATAGCCACCGCCACCAACATTCACTTTGAAATCAAAGTTTCCATCCTCTTCAACCAATACTAATGGTTGCTTCACGATAGTTTGATAGATTTCAAATGGGAAATATTCTTTCAATTCCCTATTATTAATTCTTACCTCACCTTTTCCAGGTGTCATAAACAATCTGGCTACAGATGTTTTTCTTCTTCCAATGGTGTTAGTTACTTCCATCTAGATTATAATTTTATCTCTTTAGGACTTTGAGCTTCGTGCTTGTGCTCAGCGCCTTCATATACAAACAAGTTACCAAACAAGGCTCTACCTAGTCTGTTTTTAGGAAGCATACCTCTCACGGCTCTTTCAACAAGAATAGTGGATGACTTTGCTAACACTTCATTAGGCGTCTGCTCTCTCTGTCCTCCTGGATATCCAGTGTGAGAGATATATTTCTTATCTGTCCACTTTTTACCAGTCATTTTTACTTTGTCAGAGTTGATAACGATTACATTATCACCGCAGTCCACATTAGGAGAATACCCCGGCTTGTGCTTACCTCTTATCATCTTGGCTACTTCACTAGCCAATCTTCCCAATACTTTTCCATCAGCATCTACAACTACCCAGTTTTTACTGGCAGTTGCTTTGTTGGTCATCGCTGTTTTATAACTTATTGAATCCACTTTTTTATCGATTTTTTCTAGTCAAAATCCTACTCCCCTCAAAAAGGGACACAAAAATAGAAGTTTAATTTTTGAAATGCAAAGCCTTGTGTAGAAAAAGACTGAATTACACCAAGTTAAAGACTAAGCTTCATTTAAAACAAAAAAAAACCGGAAGACGAATCTTCCGGTTTTTAATATAATTATGCGAATATCTCGCAAGATTAATCAAATATTAAGGAATAGTGTTGTCCACGTTATATGAGAACTCACCATTCTTGTTGTATTGTAGCCTAGCACTATCAATATCACTAGCATTACCTAATTCATCAACAGCGATCCAAAACAAATCATAACGAGCTGAATCGGTTGACATCAACTTACTCATTGTTTCAGACTCATTTAGCTCACTACTAAAGTCAGCCAATGATTTAGGTCCAGCGTTATGTACTCCTGTAGCAGTTGTATCGCTTTCATATGCCTCTTTCAACAAGTAATGATAACCTGCCACTCCTGCTAATCCAACATCAGTAGATGCGGCTCCTAAAGTAACCCATCTTTGATTACCTACTCCCTCAGGCATTGTAGTTGGCTCCATTGCAGTAGTTGTAGGCACATTCGGCCCTTCTCTATCTATAGTAAAACTACCTAGAGATGCAGCCACACCAACAGCTACTTCGTTTCCAGCCAAATCTAAGAATTCTCCTCCTGTTTTAACATAATTAAAACCATTACCGTGAGAGATACTATCAGGTACCGTCAAAGTAGCAGTCCATGTAATCATGTCTTCAGAGACTAATTCAACAGAATCTTCCTTAGCAGTAGCACCAGCGACCATGTCTCGAGTGTAACCATAGTACACCCAAATCGCTGTATCAGCAGCGTCAGTCATTGCTGCACGAACTGCCTCATTAAAAGATATGGTTGCTGAAACATCCATACCCCAAGATACAGCTCCTGCAGCCATTTGATCAAACGTCTCCATTGCAGGCGCAGTATTATCAGTCGTGTGCATAGCAACCTCTAGAGTATCTGCCTTATCACCACCAAATGCATCAGTAACGATAACGTCTCTTAAGTAGGCCATTGCCGTACCGTTTCCTTCACCACCAGTTACGCCCACGGTGTATTTGTCAGCGCTTCCTGCCAAAGTACCAACCGTTATCAATTTAGCATCGCTTGTTCCTTTCAAACCAAATAAAGGAGCAGAAGCTAAAGGCGCATCAAAAGTGAAAGTTACAGTACCAGTACTATCCTTACTTAAGAAACCATAACTATCATAAGATACAGTCACACCAGCATCAATGCTAGATACTCGTACATCTACATATCCTGTCTGAGATCCAACAGTAGCTGTAACTCTTACGTCTCCAGGACTTAAGAATGTTACACTAGCCGTACTACCACTTCCTGAAATAGATGCCACAGCAGCATCACTTACAGTCCAAGTTGCAGATCCGGCATCTCCTACGCTATACTCCTCAACATCAGTTGGAAGAGCGGTAGTAGCACCAGTCACATATATTTGAGGAATACCTTCCCCAGCAGGTAAATCGTCTTTACATGACACGATGGTCAAAGTAAGTAAAGCAACGATTGCTATATTAAGTATTGTCTTCATTTAATATTTATTTAAAAGTTAGTGATGATTTATTCATTCCTGAGCTCATGTCAAGCTCAGGAATGAAATATAAAGCTATAAATAGCCTCTCATCAAAATTTATGGCATGAACCACAGTTTATCATTCAGTGTATTTGAACCACCATTAGCAGCTGCAAGGTTATCACCATTTGTACCATCCTCAGTATTAGGGTACAACATTCTTGAAGGAATGCCTGTAACACCTGCCACTGCCTCAGCACTTGGAACCAAAGCTGGGTGACCCAATCTTCTCCACTCAGCATAAGCTTCAACACCGTTAGTATAAAGTGCAATCCACTTCTGCTCAGCTATCTCATTTAGCTTATTAGTGCCATAAGAGATAGAAGCGCCATATCCAGGGCTAGAAGCACCGAACTGAGCTACAGAATGATCAATAGCAGCAGCAAAAGCAGCAGCATCGTCACCAGTGATATATCCTCTTACGATAGCCTCAGCTCTGAAGAATTCAAGCTCAGCCATAGAAAACAAATAAGCTGGAGCTGTAGGATCATCCTCAATATTAGTATGAATATCAGACGTTGAGTTTTTCCTTGTAAACGCATCCCCATCACTCAAACCATAAGGCATACCAACGATAACATCAGTACCAGGTGCTGGCATTGCATAAAACTCTAATCTCGGATCAGCCTGTGCATTCATAGCTGTAACCAATTCCTCTGAAATTCTAAAGTCATCTCTTGAAGAAACAACTTTATCCTGATAAAAAGGATTAGATACATCTTGGCTTTCTTGAAACACCAATGCAACATCACTAGTAGGAAGTGAACCACCAAATCCGGCAGCAACAGCAGCAGAATTACCACTTCTCATTCCCATTCTAATCAATAATGCATTTCCAAATGCTTGCCAATCAGCCATATCACCTTCAAACAGAATATCACCAGAAGTGAATCCGTCAGCTGATGTTGTGATACTGTTCACAGCATTAGTCACTGTGCTGATCATACCAGTATAAACAGCTTCTTGAGTATCATATGCTGGGAAAGGGTACTCTCCTGGCTGGAATGCCTGAGAATATGGAATATCACCCCACATATCTGTAATCATTTGGAATCCGAAAGACATGTAAATGTCAATCACTGCCAACTGATTTGCACGTTGTGCATCAGAAAGATTCTCATTTGCTTCTACCAATGCTCTAGCCGCAGCAAGATCATATAGTCCTCCAGTCGGAGCAGCTACATTTTGTCCAGAATAAAGGTTACCCCATCTGAAGTTAAAATCTGATGTAGCAAATGAATAACGTTGCTCTTCAGTATACTCATTTTGAGCCATGTGCTGAACCATTAGTTCACCAAACTCAAAGTTCAAATCTCTATCCCAATAAGTATAGCCAACATTGAATATACCATTAGTTAATAGTGTGCTTGCTGGAACTGCAACTGGAGAGTTAGGATCAGTATTGATCTCATCAAATCCATTTTCACATGCACTCACAAATAGCGTGAGCATAGCAAGTCCTATATATTTTAATTTATTTATTATTTTCATAATCTTCGATTCTAAGCATTAAAGTTTAAATGAAACGTTGAATCCAAATGAACGAGTAGAAGGCACCTGAGCATTTTCAAGTCCTTGTCTGTTACCAGTACCCGTAGCTCCTTGTGGATCCAAGTATGGAAGATCACTGCTCAATACAGCCAAGTTTCTACCAAACGCACCTATAGTCAAATCTCTAATTGGGAAACCACCCATTACATTATTAGGAATTGTATAGCTTATAGAAGCTTCTCTCAATTTAACAAAGCTAGCATCATACACATATGGTGCAGCAACATTCCAGTAAGACTGGAAGTAGCCTTGAGCATCAATAGGAGTAGTGTTTGCACTTCCATCAGCATTAACACCTGGGAAAATGTATCCATTCTCTCTAATGTCTATACCATCTTGCCATACACTCTCAGGAGTCATACCAGAATAGTTAGCCCACTGCAAAGAAGTAGAGTGAACTACTCCACCTTTTTGGAAGTCAATCAAAGCAGAAGCAGAAATACCTTTCCAAGTGAAAGTGTTTCTGAATCCTCCAGTATAATCAGCAATAGCTGAACCTAAGTTAGTTCTGTCATCTTGAGCAATTGGGTTTCCGTCAGCGTCAACCAACACTCCACCGTTTTCATGTCTCTCCCAAGCTTGACCGTAAAGTCCCATGTAAGATTCACCTTTAACAATTCTCAAATCAGCAGCCCAAGTACCGCCCATTGCGATTTCATCAACTCCTTCTGCCAACTTAACAACTTCGTTGTTGTAAGTAGCCATGTTGAAGTTAACATCCCACTGGAAGTCACCTATTTTCACAGGAACCGCGTTGATCATCAACTCAATACCTTTGTTTCTCATTGAACCAGCATTTACCCACTTAGCAGTGTAACCAGTCGCAGAAGAAGAAGCTACTTGCATGATTTGATCATCAGTAGTTCTGTCATAATAAGCCAAATCGAATCCAACTCTGTTGTCCAAGAAGCTCATTTCAATTCCTACTTCAAATTCAGTTGTCAACTCATTAACCAAGTCAGGGTTATTTCTTGTATCCGGAACTGTATATCTAGAGTAAGGTCCAAAGTTTGGAGTCAATGGATTGTAAACGTCATCTAACTGGTAAGCACCAGCATCGTTACCCGCTTGACCAAATGCCACTCTAACTTTACCCATTGACAACCAAGATGGCTGAACAACTTCAGAAAATACGAAACTTGTAGTAGCTGATGGGTAGAAGTAAGATCTGTCTTTCTTGCTCAAAGCTGAAGACCAGTCATTTCTAGCTGTCAAATCCACAAAAACAATGTTTTTGAATCCAAGAGATGCAGAAGCAATAACTGAGTTAATCGCTTTCTGATCTGCATAAGTATCAATTTGAGGAGACTGAACAGAGTTACCCAAGTTCCAGAATCCTGCCAATGACAAACCACCAACAGTTTCGTTGATTGTTCTGTTGTAGTTCTGACGCATGATGTTACCTCCCAATCTAGCATTGATAGAAAGATCATCCAACGTTTTATTGTATGTGATAAAACCCATGTAGTTCATTTCTGCGAAATGACGAGTAGTTTCTCTGTACTCAGACTGATCTACCCCTCCTGGAGCAATACCTTCGTATGCTTGAGAAGAGTAACCATCTCTCATTACTTTACCACTGACTGAAATATCATCAGTGATGTCATAAGTTAATTCCATGTTTCCAAAGAATCTATTACGATTATCATTCTGAAGATTTTGGTAACGTACCCAGTAAGGGTTATCGAAATAGTTTGGCGCATGGTTATAGCTCAACAAGTTGCCAGAAGCATCTTTAGTAATACCTCGAGCATTCCAAGTTTGTTGCGTTACACCATCAGCTAAGGTATAATTTTTCATTCTGTCCATGTCCAATTGAACTTGGTACCATTGAGTAAATGCTTGCATTGGGTTTTTGTTGTCATACCCAGTTACATTTCTACCTTTAACGTCAGTATATACATAAGATCCAGAGAAATTAGCTGTTAATTTCTCGCTCAATTTCTGAGTAGCACCAAATGAGATCGTATTTCTGCTCAAATTAGAATTTGGCAAAATACCATCTTGATTCACATTTGTGTAGCTCAATCTGAAAGATCCATTGTCATGACCAGAAGTAATAGAAACAGAATTGTTCAAAGTCACACCTGTTTCGAAGAAGTCTTTGTAGTCTCCTTTTGCAGCAACCCATGGTCTAGTTTCACCATACTGAGCATTTCCTGGATCCCAAGAATCCCAATGTCTCACGTATCTAGTTCCATCATACTTAGGTCCCCATGAACCATCTTTACCATATGCAGGTGCATAGTTCAACTGTCCATTTTCATAGAATTCGTTGAATCCAGAAGCTGTTGAATAAGATGCACCCCCACCATAATCTCTTTGGTGATCGATCAATCTAAAAGCATTGTCGAATGTAACTGCCGAATTAACGCTTACTCCGATACCGCTACCTTTAGATCCTTTTTTAGTAGTAATAACAATTACACCGTTACTACCTCTAGATCCATAAAGTGAAGTTGCCGCAGCACCTTTCAATACAGACATAGTTTCAATATCCGCAGGGTTTATATCAGAAGCAGAGTTACCATAATCGTAAGAACCGCTACCAAATCCTCTTTGTTGAGAAGAAGTAGCAAAGTTTCTGTTATCCATTGGTACACCGTCAACTACAAATAATGGCTGGTTGCTACCAGTCAAAGAGTTTACACCTCTAATAGTGATTCTTGAAGAACCACCCAAAGCACCAGTAGTACCATTAATTTGTACACCTGCTACTTGTCCTTGTAGTGCATTAACAATGTTTACTTCTTTTGATTTTTCTAGGTCATCTCCTTTAACTTCTTGTACAGAGTATCCCAATGAAGCTTTTTCTCTAGAAATACCCAATGCAGTAACAACAACTTCCGTCAATTGCTGAGCATCTGGCTGCATTACTAGATCAATAACGCTTCTAGAACCAATTTCAACCTCTTGAGTCGCAAGACCCACAAAAGAATAAACTAGAGTTCCACCTTCAGAAGGAACTGATAACTTATAGTTACCATCCAAATCGGTAGTGGTACCGGTTGTTGTACCTTTAAGTACAACCGTCACGCCTGGAAGTGTAGAATCGTCTTCTGCAGACGAAACCTTACCAGAAACTGTCCTGTCCTGTGCGGATGCTTGTGCGATCAAGCCCGATACGAACAAGAAAATCAGTAATAGTTTTCTCATAATAAAATATGGTTTAGTTAAAAAAATAAAATAAAAAATCTTCTCTCATCAAATGATGCTTGAAGTTGGTTTAATTCTTTATTTCAAAAAGCGAATCAACTGCGCTGAAATTGCTAATATCTCAATACAGCCAATTCTAGTAAAGGCAATATTACTATTTTGGCAACATTTATGAAACTTTATTGATAATATTTGAAGCCATGTTACATTTGGCGACATTTATAAATCAGCTAATAAAAACATAATATTTTTCAAAAAATTGAAAACTAATTGAACTTATTAAGTTTTTTCATAATTATCTGCATATCCTTTGGATAATCACATAATTTCAGAATAAAATTTTTATTAACATTTGTTAGTTTAATAGAGTGTGAGTGTAATCCAACTCGACTAAATAATGGTCTTTCCTCTTCATTTTCTTTCTTTTTGAAGTCCTTCTTGAGGGATGAAAGGAAAATCGGTTCTCCCCCATATAATGAATCTCCTGCGATCGGAAATTCGATATATGCCAAATGCGCTCTGATTTGATGGGTTCTACCAGTCAGTGGTTTCGCTTCAACTAGTGTATAGTTTTTAAAAAATTGTTTAGGTCGAAATAAAGTAACTGCCTCTTTCCCTCTTCGTTTGTCAAAAACCACTTTTCCAGATCCTGAAGTTCTCAATGGAACGTCCACTTGGATGGCTTCATTTACAAAACGGCCCTTCACTAGTGCGTGATAGATTTTCTCTACCTCTCTTTCTTGAAATTGAATAGCTGCATGACGATAGGCCTCATCATTTTTTGCGAGCAACAACGCTCCGCTTGTTTCTTTATCCAATCGATGACAAACCTGATAATTTCCATCAATTGCTCTAAACAGGCTTAAAACATTTGATTGATCATTTCTATCCTCTAATGTGGATAAATGTGGCGGTTTATTAATTATGGTGTAATTATCGTCCTCAAAAATTACCATTTCTGCCGCATTCCATTCATTCTTTTTCATGCGAGCAATGTAGTTATTGAATTCAAAGAAAATGTAATATGGGTCGAAAAATCTACTGCGATTTGTAACGTTCCAATTCAAAACTGAAAGAAGAGCCCTGTCCTACATTGCTCACCACTTTAATTTCACTCAAATGTGCTTCAAGGATGTGTTTAACTATGGAAAGACCGAGGCCTGTACCTCCTTGTGCTTTAGATCTACTCTTGTCTACCCGATAAAACCTTTCAAAGATTCTATTGAGGTGTTCTGGTGGAATACCAATACCATTGTCTCGGACCGAAATTTCAATTTTCTCAAGTTTAGGAGTCAATGATACAGTGACTTCTCCATTTTCATCTGAATACTTAATAGCATTAGAGATAAGATTGACAAATACTTGATGAATTCTTTGATTATCAGCCAAAACCAATATTCCATTCTTTTCTCCACTATTCAATTTTAGTGCGATTCCCTTTTTAGCCGCTCGATCTTCAAGCTGATCAAAAATCTCTTCAACCACTTCTAGAATGTTAGTAGGTTCTAATTGCATGGTTATATCACCAGCTTCCATATGAGAAACAGTGAGAAGGTCTTGGACTAATGCATCTAAGCCATCTAAATTTTTAGCAGCTTTTTTCAAAAATTTCATTCTGATGGACTTGTCGTCTATCGCACCATCCAGCAAAGTATGGACAAACCCCTGAGCTGCGAAAATCGGTGTTTTCAATTCATGGGATACATCAGCAAGGAATTGTCGCCTAAATTTCGCCATTTGTTTCAACTCCTCTATCTCTGACTGTTTGACATGTGCATAAGAATAAATCTCTTGTTGGATTTGATTCAGTGAGCTGTGACCATATGAGCGTTCAGGTTTTAATGTAGCCAGATCATTGTTTCGAATTTTCTCAAACATCTCATAAATGTTTCTTAATTCCTTAAAAAACAAGAATTCAAGTACTACATTGATTAGAATGTAGCTGGTGCCAAAACAGATGACTGGAACCATCCAAAAAACAAAATCAGGAAGATCTGGTATAAGAAGAAGGCTTGCTCCAATAATAATAGCAATACTAGCTGCCAATATCAATGCAAGTCCCTTAGAATTCAATAACATCTAGCGATATTTAGTCTAACTCAAATTTATATCCTACACCTTTTATAGTGGATATATAGCCGTCCCCAATTTTCTCGCGAACTTTTCTTATGTGCACATCAACAGTTCTAGCCAAAACAAATACGTCTGTCCCCCAGATATTGATCAACAAGTCATCTCTACTAAAAACTTTTCCTGGATGCTGAGCTAAAAAAAACAAGAGTTCAAACTCCTTCTTGGGCAGTGTAAATTCCTTACCATTTTGAGTGACCACATAGCTTTGTCGATCAATGACCAAATCGCCAGCTGTGATTTTCTCATCAATATCTATTTCTTTTTTGGATCTTCTGAAGATAGCATTTATCCGACTCATCAGCGCACGAGGTTTGATAGGCTTGGTCAGGTAATCATCTGCACCACTATCAAAAGCAGCAATCTCAGAGTACTCTTCTACCCGTGCGGTTAGAAACAAAATAAACGTATTAGCAAGCGATTTAACTTCTCTCAATTGTCGACAAGTCTCTACTCCATCTTGACCAGGCATCATAATGTCCAAAAGAATTAAGTCTGGAACGAAAGCCTGAGCTACCTCGACTCCTTTAATTCCATTATCCGCTACCTCCACTTGATACCCTTCCTTCTCCAAATTGTATTTAAGGAGATCCAGGATATCAATTTCATCATCTACTACTAGGATTTTTTTATTCCCTGACATAATTAGAAAGTGATTACGTTATAGGTGAAAATTATAACAATAATTTTTACTTGCAAATTCCCAAATTATAATTACTTAACCAGCTTATCAGCAAAGACATAACAATTATTTAATACTTAGGAAATATAATCAAAGCCCATCGCTGTTGGCGATATAGAATCTAATAAACGCCTTCAAATCATTGTCAAACTCATTTGTTAGTTGTAAATCAAAAGTACTTTTTTTAGAGTCATAGCGCTCAAAAGCCATAAAAAAGGCATTATTGGGTAGTTTGTCTTTAAATCTACCTGTATAAACTTCGGGATTGTTAAAAGGAATTGAATCCAATTTTAAAACCCAACTTTTCATGAAAGAATCCTTCATACTCTCCTTTTTCTTCTGAGTCATTTCACTTGTAAATCCAGAATATAATTTTTTTAAATCCGAGACTCCCTTTAAGCAGTGATTCACAAAATTTTGCGCATCATTTTCAGATTTCAAATACTCCTTTAGTAGTGTGCTTTGACTCCCATATTTTTTTGTTAAAAACAACAAAGCTCCTTGCTCCCCAATAAAGGATGCCAAATTCTCATTGAACGTTACTGAATCTTTAAGATAGACATTAGCATGGGTGATTTCATGAATAAATAACTCTACCAATCTACCCTCACTTCTTTTCAAATTATTTGATAAAATAGGATCTTGAAACCATCCAAGTGTTGACCATGCATTTACTGGCCTAATGCGTGTATCATAGCCTTTTTCCAATAAGTTTAGCTCTTCATCTTTTGCCTTTTTCAGATCAAAAAAACCTTTGTAGGAAACGGTGCCTACAATCGGAAATGACCACTCTACCGACTGCATAGCAAAAGGTTCACAAGCTGTAAGATTCCATAAAATTTCCTCTCCTTTTTGATCATAAATAGTGGTATAAAGCCCTTCAGAATCCAAACCCAATTCAGATTTTGCAAAGCGCTTAACTGCCGCCACAATTAATAGTTTTGTTTTTAACTTTTCATCGTTCGATTCATTCAAGAATTCTTCAATAGATGTTGCATTCCACAGCACTTCTATTTGGCCCTGCCCTTGCATAAGAAGATAGCTTATCAGGTGGGCGTTGGCCAGTAAAAAAAACACCAACGACACCAGAACTAACCATTTCCACTTTTTCTTCATAAGACTACCATTTCTTTTACACTTCATCTATTCCTTCAGTAAAACTATAGTGTTCAAATTTCAAAATTGAAGGAAGAAATTTTTACTAATTTTTTTAGTATTTACTTCTATTTGTTAAATAATTGAATATATATTTGCTAATATTTTTATAATCAATGTGTTGAGCAAATTATTCGGATAGTCATCATTTTCAAATAACTTGCACTTCCATTTAGAACCTGAAAACAATCTCATCATGAGTGAAAATAACGAAAAACTAAAAGCACTACAGCTTACCATAGACAAACTTGAGAAATCATACGGAAAAGGTGCCGTTATGAAATTATCTGATGAAAGTGTGGTTGATATCCCTTCCATCCCGACAGGCTCTGTAAGTCTTGACGTTGCACTCGGAGTTGGTGGTGTTCCAAGAGGTAGAATAGTTGAGATATATGGGCCAGAATCATCAGGAAAAACGACTCTTACGTTGCACTGTATCGCTGAAGCTCAGAAACAAGGAGGCATGGCGGCATTTATCGATGCAGAACACGCTTTTGACAAAATCTATGCTGAAAAACTTGGTATCGATACTGAGAACTTACTGATCTCGCAACCTGATAATGGAGAACAAGCGCTCGAAATTGCAGAACATTTAATTCGTTCCGGCGCTATTGACATCATCGTTATAGATTCTGTTGCTGCTTTAGTTCCAAAAGCTGAATTGGAAGGCGAAATGGGAGATAGCAAAATGGGACTTCAAGCACGATTGATGAGTCAAGCCCTGAGAAAGCTTACTGGTGCCATTAACAAAACAGGTTGTACTTGCATTTTCATCAACCAACTACGCGAAAAAATTGGTGTAATGTTCGGCAACCCAGAGACAACAACGGGGGGTAACGCACTCAAATTCTACTCTTCTGTTAGACTTGATATCAGGCGAATTGGACAAATCAAAGAAAGTGCGGACAACGTACTTGGAAACAGAACCAGAGTAAAAGTTGTTAAAAACAAAGTAGCTCCTCCTTTCAAAGTGGTAGAATTTGACATTATGTATGGCGAAGGTATTTCTAAGGTAGGAGAAATCATTGATTTAGGAGTAGAGCTTGGCATCATCAATAAAGCAGGTTCATGGTTCTCGTATAAAGGTAACAAATTGGGTCAAGGCAGAGATTCTGTAAAGAACCTACTGCTGGACAATCCAGAATTGATGGAAGAAATGGAACTAGGAATCCGAAATAAAATCAGCGGTGTAGAAGAAGAGGTTTCAGTAGAAACTGAAGCTTAATCCCATCAGTACAACGAATTGAAAAGGAACGCTTTTGAGGCGTTCCTTTTTTTATTACTCTCATATCCAAAATACCTCAGACATTAGCCCCTAAAAAAAATGGCTATGCGCCGAAATTTTATAATTTTGCCGTTCAATTTTTTTAATGACGAGCAATGTCCATTTCTACAAAATACAATCCAGCAGAAGTTGAAGGAAAAATCTACCAAGAATGGCTAGATAAAGGTTTTTTTCATTCAGAGCCCAATCCGGACAAAGAGCCCTATACGATCCTTATCCCACCTCCAAATGTAACTGGAGTGCTCCATATGGGACATATGCTCAATAATACTATTCAGGATGTACTGATCAGAAAAGCTAGAATGGAAGGGAAAGAAGCTTGCTGGATACCTGGAACTGACCACGCATCAATTGCAACAGAAGCTAAAGTAGTGGGCAAATTGCGAGAACAAGGTATTAAAAAATCTGATCTCACAAGAGAAGAATTCCTTTCCCATGCCTGGGAATGGAAAGAAAAATACGGCGGTATTATTCTAAATCAACTACAGAGACTAGGTGCTTCCTGTGACTGGGACAGAACTTTTTTCACCATGGACGAGAAAAATTCTGATGCTGTTCAAGAAGTTTTCATCAGTTACTTCAAAAAAGGGTTGGTTTATCGTGATTATAAGATGGTAAACTGGGATCCTACTGCGCAAACTACCATTTCGAATGAAGAGGTAATATATCGTGACGTAGATGCTGCACTTTACCATGTAAAATACGCCATTGAAGGTTCAGATGAATTTGTCACCATAGCAACCACACGACCAGAAACCATTCTTGGTGATTCAGCCATTTGTATCAATCCAAATGACGAAAGATATGTTCACCTCAAAGGCAAAAAAGCTATTGTACCTTTAGTCAATCGCGTGATTCCAATCATTGAGGATGAATATGTAGACATAGAATTTGGAACTGGATGTTTGAAAGTAACACCTGCTCATGATACCAATGACTATGATTTGGGTCAAAAACACAACCTAGAAACCATCGACATTCTAAATGACGATGGAACGCTCAATGAAAAAGCACAATTCTACATTGGCGAAACAAGAGAAAGCGCTAGAAAGCTTATTTCCAAAGAATTAAAAAATTTAGGTAGTTTAGTAAAAACGGAAAACCTCAGACATAAAGTAGGTTTCTCAGAAAGAAACCCTGATACAGCCATAGAACCCAAACTTTCTCTTCAATGGTTTGTAGATATGCAAAAATTAGTGACTCCCGCACTGGAAAACGTAATGAATGATAATGTTGAATTTTTCCCTGAGAAATTCAAGAACACCTACAAACACTGGTTAGAAAACATTAAAGATTGGCCAATTTCCAGACAACTATGGTGGGGACAACAAATTCCAGCCTACTACTATGGGGAAAACGGTGTAGCTGTTGGTAAAACACCAGAAGAAGCGCTAGAAATGGCTAAAAAAGACACTGGAGACCCGTCACTCACTCTTGATGATTTAAAACGTGACGAAGATGTGGTAGATACCTGGTTTAGTAGTGCTTTGCTTCCTATTTCCATATTCGATGGATTTAGAAATCCAGACAATGAGGAATATAAATACTACTACCCAACTCAGGTACTTGTGACTGGATGGGATATTATTTTCTTCTGGGTGGCTAGAATGATCATTTCAGGTTATGAATTTGGTAATGATAAGCCATTCGAAAAAGTATATTTCACAGGGATGGTTCGTGACTTGCAACGAAGAAAAATGTCCAAATCATTAGGCAATTCGCCAGATGCCCTCGGCCTTATTGATCAATATGGGGCTGACGGCGTAAGAGTAGGCATGCTCTTAAGCTCAGCGGCAGGTAACGACCTACTTTTTGATGAAAAGTTGTGCGAACAAGGACGTAACTTCTCCAACAAGATTTGGAATGCCTTTCGATTGGTTAATTCCTGGGAAGTTCAAGACATTCCTCAAGATCCAGCTGCAAAAGTAGCTGCATCATGGTTCGAAAATCGATTTAATGAGGCTCTGGAAGAAATCAACGATTTGTTTTCCAAATTTCGATTGTCGGAAGCGCTTATGGCAACATACAAACTGGTTTGGGATGATTTCTGCTCTTGGTACTTGGAGATGATTAAACCAGCCTACCAGCAACCTACTGATCAAAAAACTGTAGATCAAGCTATTGGATTTATAGAACAACTGATGCGAGTAGTACATCCATTCATGCCATTTATCTCTGAAGAGATCTGGAAAAACATTAAACAGCGAAGTGAAAATGATTATTTGATTGTAGCTCAGTGGCCTTCCCAAGCTTCATTCAACAAAAATGAATTGAAAAGGACATCTGAAATATTCGAAATCATATCTAATGTAAGAAACGCTAGAAATAGTGCCGGTATTTCGCCAAAAGAATCACTTGAATTGTTTATTAAAAAACAAGACACGTCAGAATACGACACATTTGAAGTGGTAATTAAAAAACTCGCAAATGTGAATAAAATCGATGCGACGAGCGAAAAACTTGAGAAGGCCGCTAGTTTTATTGTTAATCGAACAGAATTTTTTGTGCCTCTAGGGGAACACGCCAATACTGAAGATCAAAAAGAGGATGCTGAAAAGGAAATCAAAAGGTTGAAAGGCTTTATTATAGGCATTGACAAAAAGCTGGGTAATGAAAAGTTTGTAAATAATGCTCCGGAGCAAGTGATAGCGATGGAAAGAAAGAAAAAAGCTGATGCTGAAGCGAAAATTGCAATATTAGAAGCTCAATTATAATTTAAAGCCAAAAGCAGGTGTTTTCATTGGAAGTATTCCAATTTATAACTACTTTCAACAAATATAAAAATCAATCCTTCTCAGAATGAATATTAAACACACCTTCCTGGCAACTGCTTTAGTTTTTGCTTTTTCTTTATCTTCTTGCACCGGAGAGCTCGAAGCTGAAAATGCACAATTGAAAACGGAACTTGAAGAAATCAAGCTACAGCTCCAAGAACAAACTAAACGATCTGAATTTGCAAAGGAACAAGCGACTACTGCAAAGCGAAGAGCTGACGAAGCTGAAAAGGCTCTAGCCGAATGCAACGAAGAAAATTAATCCTTAGAATCTTGCAGCCATTAACAAGTTAAGGTCTTTGAACCTTAGCTTGAACTTTTCTGATAAATGGTAGTTCGTCATATAACCTTTATAAGTATATACTCCCTTCATAAACCATTTATTTTCAAAAATCATCTGATCCACACCACCATTCTGCGCGATACTATTCAAGATGGGAGTGAAAATATTGCTTAATACTTTTGTAGAAGTCCTTGGTACTTTTGAGGCAATATTAGGTACACAATAGTGTTTAACATCAAATTTTTCAAATACTGGGTTCTTTAAGTTTGTAGGTTTTGAAGTCTCAAAACAACCTCCTTCATCAATACTAACGTCGACTACTACAGCGCTACTCTTCATAGCCTTCACCATGTCCTCACTTACAATTTTTTTGAGGACCCCTTTGTCTGCTCTCACCGCACCGATAACAACATCTGCTTCCATTAAAGCTTTCTTGAGTGCTACCTGATCAATAGTTGATGTAAATATTGGAGAAGACAGAATATGCTTCAACCGATGAAGTTTATATAGATGTTTGTCAAATACTTTTACCGAAGCACCTAGTCCCAGAGCTGTTCGAGCAGCATATTCAGCTACTGTCCCTGCGCCGAGAATAACTACATTCGTGGGTGGCACCCCTGTAATACCGCCAAGAATAATTCCAATCCCACCTTGATTTGTAGTTAAATATTCAGCAGCTGTAGGTATGACTACAGCTCCCACTATTTCACTCATGGCTCTGACAATTGGCAGACCGCCTATTTGATCCTCGATAAATTCATATCCAATTGAAGTAGCTTTCTTTTGATTCAGAAGAGATAATCGTTGCCCAAGGTCCTTATCTGCATGAATAGTAGAAATAATGGTTTTTCCCATACTCATCATTTCTATTTCCTTTTTAGTAGGAAATTCAACTTTGATAATTATATCTGACTTGAAAACCTCACTCGCACTTTTCGTAATATTTGCTCCTGCTTCTGTATATTCCTTATCAAAAAAATTGGCTGCATTGCCAGTACCAGACTCTATAAGCACTTTATGCCCATGATTAGTCAATGCACCAACAGCCTTGGGAGTAAGCGGAACTCTATTTTCATAAGTCGAATTTTCTTTCGGAATTCCAATATTCAAAGACTTATTTCCTGAGCGGACGGCGGCCAATTTTTCCTGAGGGTACAGTTTAGATTCTTCGACTAGCGCAGATACGCTACTTCCCATCAAATGCTTATTCATGCTTACTGAGGCTGATCATACGATTCCTTTCAGCATCTAAGTTAATACTAATTTTTAGGTTTTTTTGTGGGGTTAGCGAAGGTATCTTTTCGGACCATTCGATAAAGCAAAGTCGGCCAGAGTAAAAATACTCGTCAGCTCCAATATCGATGGCTTCTACCTCATCATTGATTCGATAAAAATCAAAATGATAGAATTCTTCCGCTTTTTCATTTTCATACACATTGACTAAGGCAAAAGTCGGTGAACTCGTTTCATCTACTATTCCCAATTGCTTGCATATCGCTTTAATCAAAGTGGTTTTCCCAGCTCCCATTTCTCCTTCAAAAAGCCAAACAGATTCTTCTCCTGCATATTCAATGATTTTCTGAGCGACGATATCAATTTCTCCCAGATCAGATAGTATTAATTGCACTGTATTTAACTCTTAGGTGATAAGTGAATCAAAGGAACAATCATTTCTTCCATGGAAACCCCTCCATGTTGAAAAGTATCCTTATAATAATTAACAAAATGATTATAGTTGTTTGGATATACAAAGAAATCATCCTTCATTCCAAAAATGTAGGAGCTAGATACATTTTCTTTAGGCAAATGAAGTTCTTCCGGATTTCTGCAAATAAATACACCTTCAGTATCATCTACATTCAGATTCTTACCCACTTTATATCTTAGGTTTGTATTGGTTTTTTTGTCTCCGACAATTTTGTAAGGTTTTTTCACTCGAATGGTTCCATGATCAGTCGAGATTATCACTTTCACGTCTTTTTGAGCTAAAATTTGAAGCAACTCTAACAATGTGGAATGCTTAAACCAGGAAAGCGTTAAAGACCTATAAGCCGGCTCATCTGGCGCCAATTCTCTAATCATTTTCATGTCAGTACGCGCATGTGACAATACATCTATAAAGTTGTACACAATTGCATTCAGATCATTATTAAGCAGGTTGTTCACATTGGCAACAAGTTGCCTTCCCTGCTGTTTTTGTAAAATTTTGTGATATGAAAAGCTAATGTCGTGATTATTTCTTTTCAAATTCCTTCTCAGAAATTCTTCTTCTTGCATATTCTTTCCTTCTTCCCCATCTTCAGAAATCCAAATATCACTGTGTTTTTTTGCCATTTCATCAGGCAGCATTCCACTAAAAATCGAATTTCTCGAATAAGCTGTGGTTGTCGGTAAGGTTGCGTAGAATGGGATTTCTTTTTCTACATTGTAGTATTCAGAGATGATGGGTTCAAGAATCTCCCATTGGTCATATCTGAGGTTGTCAATTAAAAAGAAAAACACTGGTTTTTTCTCTTCCAGCAAAGGGAAGACTTGTTCTCGCATGATACGATGAGAAAGCAAAGGTTTTTCAGCATTTGGATCATTTAACCAAGTCGCATAATTGGAAGCAATGAATTCACAAAATTCTGAATTAGCCTCATCTTTTTGCATATTAAGTACTTCAGCCATCGCACGTTCTTCCGTATCATCTATCTCAAGTTCCCAATAGACCATCTTTTTATAAACGTCAATCCACTCCTGAAAATCCAGATTTTCATTCACTGCAGAGCTAATATTCCTAAAGTCTTGCTGGTAGCTCATATTCGTCTTCTCAGTCACCAGACGTTTATTGTCCAGGATTTTCTTCACAGATAGTAAAATCTGATTTGGATTGAGGGGTTTGATCAGGTAATCAGCAATTTTTGCACCAATCGCCTCCTCCATAATATGCTCTTCTTCGCTTTTCGTGATCATCACTACTGGAACATTAGGGTGATGCGTCTTGATTTCTGCCAGCGTTTCCAAACCACTGAGTCCCGGCATGTTTTCGTCAAGAAAAACTACATCGAAAACACTTTTGTTCATTTCGTCTAATGCATCTGAACCACTGTTGACGGGTGTGACATTGTACCCTTTGTTATTCAAAAAAAGTAAATGGGGCTTTAAGAGATCAATCTCATCATCCGCCCATAATATTTCATAATTTCGCATATTGTATATTTCTTTGAATAAATCGATGGTCTAACTTGACTGAGGTTCAAAATAAGGGAAACCGGACACAACTACCTACTAATCACATCTCAATTTGATGACTAACAAAAACAAAATCATTAATGATCCGGTCTATGGCTTTATCACCATACCCAATGACCTGATTTTTGAAATTATAGAACATCCCTTCTTCCAACGCCTTCGACAAATCAAACAACTTGGTCTTACGAGTCTCATTTACCCAGGAGCTCTACATACTCGTTTTCACCATGCTATAGGGTCAATGTATTTAATGCAACAAGCGTTGTATAGCTTAAGGTCAAAAAAAGTTGAAATATCAGATGATGAATTTGAAGCTTGCCTGATTGCCATATTGCTACATGATATAGGACATGGCCCTTTTTCACACACACTCGAATTCAATCTGCTTAAAAACGTCACCCATGAGAAAATATCCGTTCTTTTTTTTGAACGTCTTAATAAAGAATTTAATGGCGCCTTAACTAAGGCGTTACAGATATTCACCAATCAATACCCTAGAAAATTTTTCTACCAATTAGTGTCTAGCCAACTGGACATTGATCGCTTAGACTATCTCAAAAGAGACAGTTATTTCACCGGTGTGTCAGAAGGGCACATTGGTTCAGAACGCATCATCAATATGCTCAATGTGCATGATGATGAAATTGTAGTGGAAGAAAAAGGTATTTATAGTATTGAAAATTTTCTAAGTGCACGTCGTTTGATGTACTGGCAGGTTTATCTACATAAAACAGCAGTGAGTGGAGAAGAAATGCTGATTAAACTAATTACCAGAGCTAAACACCTCACACAAAAAGGAATTGAAGTAGAAGCTACTCCAGCACTCAAAATATTGCTAGAGCGAAACATAGAATTGAAACATTTCAAAGAAGATCCTGAGATTCTGGATCTGTTTGCGCTGCTCGACGACAGTGATATTTGGGGATCTATGAAATTCTGGAGAGAACACAAAGACACTGTATTATCAGGCCTGAGCACCAAACTACTTGAACGAAAAATTTTCAAAATCATCTTAGCCAGTGAAAAGCCTCTGGATGAGTGGGTAGAAACCTTGAAGAGCAAAGTAAAATCCAAATACAAACTCAACGATGAAGAGTTGGAGTTTTATACAGGCTCAGGTCAGATTAGCAATTCGGCTTATATTTCTAGTGGTCAGAAAATCAAGATTTTAACCAAGAAAGGACATGTTCTGGATATTGTGAAAGCCACAGACCTGCCCAATATTAAAGCCATGAGCAAAATTGTGACCAAGCACTTCTTCTGCTGGCCTGAAGTATGAGCTGAACAACATGGAACATACGACAGCATTATTTTTTACACCCAAAGTCATCTCCCCGTGCAATGAAGAGAATTTCGGACACATTGACTAATGAGTCTTATCTCGATTTGAGTAAAATCAAATTTCAAACAGCACCTACATATCTTGAATAAATTTCCACTAAATTGCCACCTTCAAATCAAATCAAACAATAGTTAATAAAATTAGAATGGAAAAATCCGAATCAGTAGTTCCGGTATATGATCCAACAATGCCGGCGGCTTTTGACATCAATCAAATCACAAAAATTTTACCTCACCGCTATCCTTTTCTATTAATAGACAAGATTTTTTATAAGGATGATACAAAAGTAGCAGGTATTAAAAACGTTACTTTTAACGAGCCTTTCTTTCAAGGTCATTTTCCTGACAACCCAGTAATGCCTGGAGTTCTTCAAATTGAAGCTATGGCTCAAATTGGCGGTATTTTAGTCTTAACATCGGTACCAGATCCAGAGAATTATTGGGCCTATTTTTTAGGAGTTGAAAAATTCAAATTCAGAAAAATGGTACTGCCAGGAGACACCCTTGAAATCCAGTGTGAGCTTCTAGCTCCTATAAGAAGAGGAATAGCTAAAATGAAAGGAACAGCCAAAGTAGCTGGCAAAGTGGTGTGCCAAGGAGAGATGACGGCTACGATTGTAAGAAAAGACGCCTAATCAAAATAAGAAGTATCTTAAGTCTGATATTTATTCCCATTATGATCAATTATTGATCGAAATGTGTGTACCTGATTAGGTATAATATCTAAAATGATATATTTTTGATCAATTAGGATTTTAATTATTTTAAAACACACAACAACAATGAAACATTTTTTAAACATTTTTAAGTACTCGCTGGTTCTATCACTCGTAGTAGCCATGGCGAGCTGTGGAGGAGGAGATGACGGTGACGACCCGATTGATGTAGATGCGAGAATTGCTATCGCAGAAGCACTAACAAAAGGGCAAGCATCATTTAGCAGTGTGACACCTCCAGATGGTGCGACTACTTTAGATTGGTCTTCAACGACATTAACATTTACAGGCGGCGTAGATGGTGGTACATATTCTACTACTAATTCTGCAAATACTGATGTATGGCCTGCAAATGGTTCTTGGGCATTTAAAGACGGTACAGATGGAAAAGTAATTGTAAGAGATGGAACAACGGACGTTACTGTTGCAGTTGGAGCAACTGAGCTTTCAACAACTTTCACTGTAGTTCAACCTTCAACAGGAGGAAGAGTCAAAGTAATTGGAGGAGAGTGGGATTTTACATTCGGTTTCTAATTTGATAAAAATGACTAGTCCTAAATAAGCGTTACAGATTTTAGGATAAAATATTAGATAGCATCGGGTTTCAACTCGATGCTATTTTTGTTTCTATAGTTTCTGATCTTGACCTTATCTTGCTGGTGCATAAGGGCTGGTGTATTCATCCAACAGCTCCAATGAGGCCGATCATGATTGTAAATATAAATACTCTGCTCAATGAGTTTGTCCATTAGTGTTACATCTGATGTGGTGATCCCTAAGATAAATTCATGTTTCAATATCCCATTCACCCTTTCGGCTATAGCATTTTGATACGGATCATAGGTTTCTGTCATACTACAAGTAATTGCTGCCTCATCAAGCAACTGCTGATAAGCATCGCAACAATACTGCAACCCTCTGTCTGAGTGATGGATCAACATTCGCTCAGGATATATACGATTGGCAATAGCCATATTAAGGGCTGATATTGCACCTGAAGCATCTAGGCTTTTCGATACATCATAGCCCATGATCCGCTTTGAATAAGCATCCGTGACCAGCGATAAATACATCGGGTTTTTCCGTGTTCCAATGTAGGTGATATCCGATACCCATACTTGCTCAGGCCTTTGTATGGAAAGCCCATCAATAAGGTTTTTATGTTTTCTAAATCGATGATGTGAGTCAGTAGTAATATGATATTGTCTCTTAGGTGCTATTTGGAGGTGATTTGCTTTCATAATAGCAAATAGCCTGTCTCTTCCAACTCCCAGCGGCTGAAGTTGGTCATAAAGTAAATGATACAACTTTCTGGTACCGATACGAGGCATTTTCATACGCACCTTTTCAACCATGATTACTACCTTGGTGGCTATTTCTTGCTTTTGTTTACTCCTTCTGATAGAGCGGTAATAGATTTGCCTATTCATCCCCAACAGTCTACAGATCTGGGTTACCCCTTCTTTTTGTTCAACCTTGAATCGATCAACTGTTGGGGTAAAGACTTTTTTCTGATAGGGAGTTTGAATTCTTCTTCGGCTATGTCGATCATCATATCAAAGAAAATAGCTTTCTTATCTGCGTTTTCAACCTGCTGTTCAAGCTCTTTTTTCTGTTTTTCCAACAGCCGTACTTTCTGTTCGAGTTCGTATAGTTTTTGGTCTTTAGATTTTGGCATCCGAAGTGTTGATTTATTGACCCAATCAAAGTTACCGTATTTCCGAAGCCAATTGGTAACTGTAGAGTGTGACTGAATACCATACTTGCGAGCGGCGGCTTTTATACCTAACTCTCCGCTTTCAACTTCTGACACAACTGACAATTTAAAAGCGTAGCTGTAGTCCTTCTGTGTTCTTTTAACATACTTGTTCTCTGTGAGTTCGTTCATGACGTCGTTTTTTGTGTAACGCTATTTCAGGACGAGACAAAAAATATAAAAAAAACCTCTTGAGTTAGCTCAAGAGGTTTTTTTATGCCAATTCATTTCCAAGCTCATTTTAAATCTATTAGATTTAACCATAGCCCATCGATTATGAAAACATACCCTTTTAGCAATGGAGATCAAATACCAGCTCTTGGACTGGGCACATGGAAATCTGAGCCTGGCGAGGTCTACAAGGCCATTCGCACTGCAATATCTTTAGGATACAGGCATATTGATTGTGCCTATATCTATCAAAATGAATCAGAGATCGGTGCTGCACTGAGTGACGCGATCATGACTGGAGAAGTAAATCGTGAGGAACTTTGGATCACCTCCAAATTATGGAATACACATCATCGTAAAAATGATGTCAAAGAATGTCTGAATATGACCCTAGAGGCACTGCAACTTGACTATCTCGACCTTTACCTCATACATTGGCCTGTTGCCCATCAAAAAGACGTGATTTTTCCTCAGGAGGGAAAACAGTTGGTTAGCTTAAACGAAATTCCTTTAGAAGATACTTGGGCTGGCATGGAAGAAGTACATGATTCAGGTCTTGTCAGGCATATTGGTGTATCAAACTTTAGTGCAAAAAAAATAGCAAAGGTCAATGAATCAGCTTCCAAAAAAATTGAAGTCAATCAGGTAGAACTACATCCTCTACTGCAGCAAAAAGATTTGTTAGATTTTTGCAAAAAGGAAGAGATCATCCTTACCGCCTACTCTCCCCTGGGGTCTAGAGATCGGATTCCACAGATGAAGGCCCAAGATGAACCAGATTTGTTCGAAATTCCTACGATAAAAGCTATAGCTGAAAACCATAACTGCTCTCCTGCGCAAGTGTTAATTGCATGGGCAGTAAATAGGGACACCGTAGTTATCCCAAAATCCACCAACGAAGCCCGATTAAAACAGAATCTGGAAGCTGCAGAAATTTCACTTTCATTAGAAGAAATGGAACAAATTGGACAGTTAGATAGAAAATATAGATATGTAACAGGTGCATTTTTTGCTTTACCTGGATCAGATTATACATTGACAAATCTCTGGGACGAATAGGCACAAGGAATAAAAAAAATGCATTCAGAGCCCTATCGCTACCATTGAGCGAATAGCTTTTTGACTGAAAGTTGTATGATTTACCTTCATTGGTGAAGATTTATTTATATCATTTTTTCACTCAATAAGTTCATACATGCATTCTCTAAGAAATCTCATATTCATCGCTATTTCTCTATTTTTCGTGGCTTGTGGCACAAAAAAAACTGCATACAATGAGTCCGTAACTGACACTACCTCTACTCTAGATATTATCGCCTACTACAGCGGGGATGGTTCTGAAATCAACGATTACCCTATAGAAAAGCTGGATCAGATTATTTTCAGCTTCATGCATCTCAGAGGCAACCAATTGACCATTGACAATGCTGAAGATAGCATATCGTTGCTGCAGATCACCGCTCTTAAAAATCAATATCCTGACTTAAAAGTATTGGTTTCTCTAGGCGGATGGGGAGGTTGTGAAACCTGCTCTCCAGTTTTCTCAACTTTAGAAAATAGAAAAGCATTTGCATCTTCTGTGGTAGATGTTCTAAAACAGTATAATGCTGATGGTATTGATCTCGACTGGGAATACCCGGCTATTGAGGGCTTTCCAGGGCATGAATACAAGCCAGATGACAAGCAAAACTTCACTTCTTTGGTACAAGAGCTCAGAGCAGCCATGGGTGAAGGATATGAACTGAGTTTTGCCTCCGGTGGATTCGACAAATTTCTTATCGAATCCGTAGAATGGGACAAAGTAATGCCATTGTTTAATCGGGTAAATTTGATGTCTTACGACCTAATCAATGGCTTTAGCACCGAAACTGGACATCACACAGCATTATATTCCAATTCATCACAAGAAGTATCTACAGATTATGCAGTGCAGTTTTTAGATTCAATAGGCGTTCCATTGAATAAAATTGTAATTGGTGCTGCCTTTTATGCACGTGTCTGGGAAAATGTACCGAGTGAAAATAATGGACTTTACCAATCTGGGAAATTTTTGACTGGTGTAAGCTATCCAAAATTGGACAGTACACTTTCCAAAGAAAATGGTTTTCAAACTTATTGGGATAGTGTAAGCATGGCACCTTATGCCTATAGCGAATTATTAAATCAATTTGCCACGTATGACAACCCACAATCGGTCGCTGCCAAAGTACAATATGCAAAAGACAAAAAACTGGGCGGTATTATGTTTTGGGAACTTCGCAATGACAAAAAACAAAATGGTCTTTTGGATGAAATTTTTGCGGCCGTCAACAATTAAACAGATAATTTCTGAAGACAAGAACAGCCATTATGGGTAAAGCCAAATCAAATTACTGATTTGGCTTTACTTTTCTAATCCAATTCTTTTAAATTGCCCCAATTGTTAAGAGACGATCATTAAATCAATACTATGAAAAATATTCTAAATATCGTATGTATCGCTGTTCTTGCAGCTAGCATTGCGGCTTGTAGTTCAGGAAAGAAGTCTGAAGAAGCAGACAAAGCAACTTTAGAAAATGTAAAAGAAAAAGTAGAAAAGGAATTCAAATACCCCATCCCAACATCTTTCGAAGTAACTGAATTACTTCAGGATGCAGGAGCAGCATTTGTTTGGAATATCACCAACCCTGTCGAAAATGTAGATAAGTACGAGACACAAAGAGACAAAGCGCTCAATTTGGGTATTTATGGTGCTGATTTGAGTTATGCTTGTACATATAACAGTCAGGAGGAAACCATGCAAATGCTAAAAGCCTCTAAAACTTTAATTGACGGATTAGAAATTCCAGGTGTATTTGATGACGCAATGGTAGCAAGAGTTGAACAAAACCTTGGCAACAAGGATTCATTGATACTTATTGTAACCAAATCGTTTTACAATACTTATTCTGAACTCAACAAATCAGGGCAAGACAAAATGTCTTTCTTGGTGGTTGCAGGTAGCTGGATAGAAGGTATCTACATCACCTGTCAATTGGCTATTTCCAGTGACTATGATCCAAGAATGCTAAACATTGTGGCAGAGCAAAAAAAATCTGCCAATAAATTAGCTGAATTCGCTACAAAATATTCAGACGACCCGGACATTGAAGCTGTGAGACCGTTATTGCAATTCATGCAAATCATATATGAAGGCATCGACCCAGCTACTGGAATAACCAAAGGTCAGCTTGATGATATTTCCAGCAATGTGGAAAGCACAAGAAATGAGATTATTGGCTAAGACCAATTAATCAAAATGACTAGTCCTAAATAAGCGTTACAGATTTTAGGATAAAATATTAGATAGCATCGGGTTTCAACTCGATGCTATTTTTGTTTCTATAGTTTCTGATCTTGACCTTATCTTGCTGGTGCATAAGGGCTGGTGTATTCATCCAACAGCTCCAATGAGGCCGATCATGATTGTAAATATAAATACTCTGCTCAATGAGTTTGTCCATTAGTGTTACATCTGATGTGGTGATCCCTAAGATAAATTCATGTTTCAATATCCCATTCACCCTTTCGGCTATAGCATTTTGATACGGATCATAGGTTTCTGTCATACTACAAGTAATTGCTGCCTCATCAAGCAACTGCTGATAAGCATCGCAACAATACTGCAACCCTCTGTCTGAGTGATGGATCAACATTCGCTCAGGATATATACGATTGGCAATAGCCATATTAAGGGCTGATATTGCACCTGAAGCATCTAGGCTTTTCGATACATCATAGCCCATGATCCGCTTTGAATAAGCATCCGTGACCAGCGATAAATACATCGGGTTTTTCCGTGTTCCAATGTAGGTGATATCCGATACCCATACTTGCTCAGGCCTTTGTATGGAAAGCCCATCAATAAGGTTTTTATGTTTTCTAAATCGATGATGTGAGTCAGTAGTAATATGATATTGTCTCTTAGGTGCTATTTGGAGGTGATTTGCTTTCATAATAGCAAATAGCCTGTCTCTTCCAACTCCCAGCGGCTGAAGTTGGTCATAAAGTAAATGATACAACTTTCTGGTACCGATACGAGGCATTTTCATACGCACCTTTTCAACCATGATTACTACCTTGGTGGCTATTTCTTGCTTTTGTTTACTCCTTCTGATAGAGCGGTAATAGATTTGCCTATTCATCCCCAACAGTCTACAGATCTGGGTTACCCCTTCTTTTTGTTCAACCTTGAATCGATCAACTGTTGGGGTAAAGACTTTTTTCTGATAGGGAGTTTGAATTCTTCTTCGGCTATGTCGATCATCATATCAAAGAAAATAGCTTTCTTATCTGCGTTTTCAACCTGCTGTTCAAGCTCTTTTTTCTGTTTTTCCAACAGCCGTACTTTCTGTTCGAGTTCGTATAGTTTTTGGTCTTTAGATTTTGGCATCCGAAGTGTTGATTTATTGACCCAATCAAAGTTACCGTATTTCCGAAGCCAATTGGTAACTGTAGAGTGTGACTGAATACCATACTTGCGAGCGGCGGCTTTTATACCTAACTCTCCGCTTTCAACTTCTGACACAACTGACAATTTAAAAGCGTAGCTGTAGTCCTTCTGTGTTCTTTTAACATACTTGTTCTCTGTGAGTTCGTTCATGACGTCGTTTTTTGTGTAACGCTATTTCAGGACGAGACAAAATCGATTAATAAAAAGGCATCCTGATGAATCGGGATGCCTTTTTTTCTATATTTAAATTCTGAACCCTTAACAAATTACAATACTGCATGAGTGAATCGATTATCAACGCTTTAATGCGCTTGTTTGCCATTATTGAAAGTGTAAAAGACGAAGTAGTAGATTCGGGCCATATCATAGTGAAACCCTATCTCGAAGCTCAGTTGAATCATGACCTTGCAGAACAATACCTCAACTTATATCAAGACTATGTTGAATTCTACAGAAGGGAGGCTTCTTCATCAGAAGAGGAACTAGAGAATGAAACTAAAAATATCATTCAGGTCACTAAGATCTGTCAACAGCTAAATAAAGAACTCCTCCAACACGAGCGTGTTATTGTTTTTATCCAGCTGGTGGAATTGATTAACACGGATAAAAAAGTTTCTGACAAGGAAAATGACTTCATGCAACTGGTAGCATTGAACTTCAATCTTCCAAAACAAGAAATCAACGACATTACATCTTTCATTCTCGACCCAGACGTTAAAGAATTGTCTAAAGCCAATGGCATGATCATCGATAACAAGGTGACTGAGTGGCCAGAAGAGATTGCCTGGATGATGAAAAACAAAAAGGAACCAGGCATTTCTGAATTTAGACATATCCATGTAGAAAATTTGTTTGGCCAGGTTAAGGTACTTTTTATTCAGAGTATTGGCACATTCGTCATCCAATATGACGGTCCTCTCAACTTATATCTGGAAGGAAATAAAATTTCTAAAAACAAAACCTACATACTGAAGTCAGGGGCTATTATTAAAGGCAATTCCATTGAGCCGATTTATGAATCTGAAATCAGTAAAAAATTCCTTCTTGACCTTAAAAAGGTAAACCTTGTTTTGCATGGGGATGAGATGCAGTTCAAGTTTAAGAATAGCAACAATGGAATTCAGCCCTTCAGTTTTTATGAAGAGTCTGGACAGCTCATAGGCATCATGGGAGGCAGCGGTACCGGCAAGTCGACTTTAATTAATTTGCTGAACGGAAAAATAGAACCCTCTGGAGGAAAAATTAAAATTAATGGACACAGCATTCCACGATGTGTACAATCGGGGGTCATTGGTTATGTGCCGCAAGATGACCTCTTATTTGAAGAGCTTACTGTATACCAGAATTTATTTTTCAACGCTCGCTTATCATTTAGTGACTTCTCTAAAAAAAGACTAGATCAAGCCATAAATAAAGTGCTCGAAGATCTGGACATAGACGAAATCAAAGATCTACAAGTAGGGAGTCCGCTCAATAAATTTATCAGTGGGGGTCAACGTAAACGTTTGAATATTGCACTTGAGTTGCTACGTGAACCTTCTGTGCTATTCGTAGACGAACCTACCTCTGGGCTGTCTTCTATGGATTCCGAAGTAGTAATGAATCTACTAAAAGAACAAAGTAGAAAAGGCAAGTTAGTGATTGCTATTATTCATCAGCCGTCTTCAGATATATTCAAATTATTTGATAAACTCTGGCTTTTGGATAAAGGAGGGTATCCCATTTACAATGGAAATCCAGTGGACGCCGTGGTGTATTTTAAAACCATGAATACACAGGTGAATGCGGCAGAGAGTGAATGTAGGGTCTGTGGTAACGTAATTCCCGAGCAAATTCTGCACATCATAGAAGCAAAGGAAATTAATGAAGTTGGTGAAGCCACCAAACAAAGAAAAATTTCACCTGCCCAATGGTATGATAAGTATCTTGAAAATTTGGCACCCAAGCTTAAGAAAATCAAATTTCAAACAGCGCTTCCTCCTTCCAATTTCTTAATTCCGAATTTGGCTCAGCAGTCCAATATTTTCTTACAAAGAATATTACTTTCCAAAAAAACTAACCTTCAATATATTCTGCTCAATCTACTTGAGCCCCCACTCCTAGCTTTGATTTTAGGGGTGCTGGCCAAATACTCTGTAGGCCAGGAATATATCTTTAGTGAAAACAAAAACATACCGGTTTATCTCTTCATGACCGTAGTGGTTGCCCTTTTTCTGGGACTTTCCGTGAGTGCAGAGGAGATATTCAAAGACAAAAAAGTTCTGGAGCGGGAGTCCTTTTTGAATCTCAGCCGATTTAGTTATATCAATTCCAAAATCATATATTTATTCTGTTTGTCCGCCTTACAGATGTTTATTTTTGTTTGGTTTGGCAATTATTTGTTAGAAATCCGAGGCTTGAATTTCAACTTTTGGGCTGTCCTATTTTCTGCTGCCTGTTTCGCCAATATGTTAGGACTGAATATTTCCTCAGGACTGAATTCTATTGTAACCATCTATATTCTCATCCCTTTGATACTGGTGCCACAGCTGCTGCTGGGGGGAGCTATGATCAAGTTTGATGAACTGCATTACAACATAGGCGACAAAAAGAATGTACCTATTGTTGGAGATGCTATGGTTTCTCGTTGGGCTTATGAAGCACTAGCAGTCCAACTATTCCGCAACAACAACTACGAAAAGCATTTTTTCGATTATGACAAGCGAATGAGTGATGCGAGCTTCAATTCCGCCTACCTTATTCCAAAAATACAAACCAAACTCAGACTCGTATATCAGAATATTCAAGCTGGAAATAGATCTAATGCACTACAGCATGAGATAGATATCTGCAAAAAAGAACTAGAAAAAATGCAGGCTAAAGATGGCAACACTCAGTTTTATCGATTGAGGTTTTTGAACATGGAAAAATATGATTCAACCTCCCATCATCAAATCCTGGCTCAACTCAATTTGCTGAGAAAAAAATATAAAAACCTAAAAGATGAGGCCGTTTCGGAACGCGAATCACATTACTATGAAATGGTGGAAGCCATAGGGAAAGACGGACTGTTAGCACTTAAAAATGCTAGTCACAATAAGACGCTTGAGAATCTGGTCACAAATCGAGACGAAATAGAAAAAATATATGAGGCAGAAGATGAGTTGATTCAAAAAAAGGATCCTATCTTCAAAACACCAGACTCCAACTTCGGTAATGCGCATTTTTATGCTCCAGTTAAAGTTTTTGGCCATTTGCAAATTGACACCTTTTACTTCAATATCATTATTATTTGGCTTATGACTGCATTTTTCTATATGACCCTCTATTACGATGTGCTTAGAAAAAGCCTCACTTTTATTACGAACAAATTCACTAAATACTAATCTCAAACATCCCAAAATGAAGCTGAATTATTTACTCGTCTTACTCATACTACTGCCATCGATTGGGAGTGCTCAAAAAAAGAAAAAGAATAAATCAGTGTCATCGACCATTGAAGTATATGATAATATCACCAAAGGTTTTATTAGCTATTCTATTGATGAAGGGCTTGATCGAATTTACTTTTATGTATCTAGCCTGGATGAGGAATTTTTATATCTTCCTTCTTTATCCTCGGGGGTTGGGTCAAATGACATTGGACTCGATCGCGGTAAACTAAGCAATGAAAAAATAGTAAAGTTCAAAAAAGCTGGTAACAAACTACTACTTATCCAGCCCAACTACGATTACCGAGCAATCAGTGATAATCCGGATGAAACTCGTGCAGTTGAAGAAGCTTTTGCTCAGTCTGTCATCTGGGGGTTTGATATATTAGAAAACAACAATGGACTTTTCAAAATTGACATCACTGATTTTATCATTAGAGATGCAGTAGGAATGGCGAACACCTTAGCGCAAACAAATCAGGGAAACTACTCCATTGATCAAAGCAGATCTGCTCTGAATATTGAAAGAATTAAAAACTTTCCAGAGAACACAGAAGTGGATGCCATTTTGACATTTACAGGAAACCCGAAAGGTGACTGGATTTATTCTGTAACCCCTTCAGCAGAAGCTATCACTGTCACTGTCCACCACTCTTTTCTGAAGCTTCCAGACAATAACTACCGAACGAGAAAGTTTGACCCACGAGCTGGTTATTACGGGATAGAGTATTACGACTATGCAACTCCAATTAGCGAGTCATTGTCTAAAAAATATACTTGCAGGCATAGACTCGAAAAGAAAGACGCGGCAGCATTAGTATCTGAAGCCGTAGAGCCAATCGTCTATTATTTAGATAGAGGAGCACCAGAGCCTATCAGAAGTGCACTGTTAGAAGGTGCTTCTTGGTGGAATCAAGCCTTTGAAGCCGCTGGTTACAAAGATGCCTTTCAGGTGAAGTTATTGCCAGAAGGTGTAGACCCAATGGATGCCAGATACAATATCATTCAATGGGTTCACAGATCTACCCGTGGATGGTCTTATGGAGCGAGTGTAGTCGACCCAAGAACGGGCGAAATCATTAAAGGCCATGTAACACTTGGATCCTTGCGAGTCAGACAAGATTATCTGATTGCTGAAGGTTTGCTCTCTCCTTACGCAAATGATTCAGTAGACCCTACTATGGAAAAACTCGCGCTAGCTAGACTTCGCCAATTGTCTGCCCATGAAGTGGGACATACCTTAGGGTTGGCACATAGTTATGCGTCGAGTGCTGAAGGTCGTGCTTCAGTGATGGATTACCCTCACCCTAAAATCGACCTTGCTGACGGAAAGATTAGTTTAGATAATGCATACGACAACAAAATTGGCGCATGGGATAAAGTAGCCATCGCCTATGGTTATTCGCAATTCGAAGATCACACCGATGAGGTTGCCGCACTAAACAGCATCATTGCTGATTCCTTTTCCAATGGGTTAACTTTCCTTTCAGATCAGGATGCTCGTCCTCGGGGCGGCTCTCACCCATATGCACATCTTTGGGACAATGGTAAAAATCCGAGCGATGAACTTAATCATCTTATGGATGTTCGGAGAGTTGCTTTGAATAATTTAGGTGAAAACTCCATACGTACAGGCACGCCCTATGCTCAGCTTGAAGAAATATTAGTTCCCATGTACTTTTTGCACCGTTATCAAATAGAAGCAACTGTAAAACTCATAGGAGGACGAAATTACAGGTATGCTATTAAAGGCGATGGTCAGTTAGTCACAGAAAAAATACCGGGGAAAACCCAAGTAGAGGCAATAGACGCTCTCCTGAATACCGTACAACCTGAGTCTCTTGCTTTTCCTGAAGATTTACTAAACATCTTACCTCCTCGAGTTCTTCACCAAGGCAGAACTAATGAAGTTATAAATCTAAGAACCAGTCCTAATTTTGATGCGATTGGCGCTGCAGAAACTGCTTCAGACTTAACCTTGTCCCTTATGCTACACCCTGCTCGTGTGTCACGCATGATAGAATATAACAGTCGAGACAATTCTCAACCAAGTCTAGAATTCTTGTTGAACAAAATATTAGATGCTACCTGGAACCAAAAACCAAAAGTCGGATATTTAGGAGAGATTCAGCACGTAGTAAATTTGAATGTTCTCGTTCATTTGATGAATCTGGCAACTAATGAAGCTGCAAACCCACAGGCCAATGCCTTAGCCTATCAAGCCATAGATCGATTAAAAACTAAATTGGAATCTAGGTCAAGTGCTAGTCAAAATACAATGGCGAATCGCCAATATGGGCTCAGGCTTATCCAATATTTTTACAAAAACCCTTCTAAATTCAGTGTAAAACCAGCCCAACCAATTCCCGCTGGGTCCCCCATCGGGTCTGCTTTTAGTTGTGGCTTCTAAAAGCTGTATTTGAACCTTCCAAAGATCATAGTTCCTCCATCACCATAAAGCGTCATCGGGTCTCCCCTAAAAAGCTGCGCGGCCACAAGAAAATCAAAATTTTCAACCACTGACCATGTTACATTTGGCCCAATAAATAGCGAACCATCTTTGGGATTGAGCATAGTTGCTAATGCGGTATTTAATATAGGAGATAGTGCACCTGATACTTGAAAAAACAAGTTATGCATTGCAGGACTTAGCGTCTGAGCACTCAAAGTTCGATCTAAATAAAATGCAGAATAGTCTCCAGACTTTACATTCAACCCTCGGGAGTTGAATAAATAGGCAGTTTGAAAGTACAGCCCATTGGTGAAGGTATAGTCAACCTCAATTGAACCAACGAATTGGGTTTCCCCAACTTTATTGTTTACTGGCAAGAAATAAGTGCCCTCTCCTCGAAATCCTGCTCCCTTTATATCTCCAGCCCAGCCTCCACCTACTACGAAAAATTCTTTCTGGTACCCCGTCATAAATTGGATGTCGTAGGTGTTGGTATTGAACTTATATTTGGCTGCGAACGTGCTCCCTGAAAGACTATCAGCTAAGGCATAAACTACACTTAAAGAAGAAGCTGCACTGGTGTAATAATTCACCTGAATTGCATCTGTACCTGGTCGTTCTTCATAATCAAAATCAAAGAATGAATAAGAGTTGAAAATATCATTAGGGTTCCAAATTAAAGTCGTTCCCCAGTTCACCCGTTGACGCCCTACTATCATTTCAAGGTCATTTTTCTGGTAGGTGAAATTCATACGATCGAATATGGTATGCAATACAGTACTCGAGCTATTGCTCCATAATATACTCATATCAAAAAATCCTGGATCTTCTCCCAAGGAACTATAGGCAAATGGCACATCACGCACCAGTTCGCCCCAGAAAAACCGATTTCTCATAGAAGCCTTAAAAGTGAAATGATCATTCAGATACCAAGTATAGTTCAAGCGGTTATGAAGAAAATTATCAGTAATCATACTACTATCTCCAGGAGGAACAATAACTGTATGCATATACTTCATATAGCCATTCAGCGTCATGTTTTCATCCTGTGCTAATGCGACAGTGCAGACTGACCAAGCAAGGATTAGAATTAAAAATTTATTTAGTCTCATTGGCTATTTTGCCATCTTCCAGCTTGATCAACCTCTTGGCACGTTTCATTACGCGATCATCATGAGTAGAAAAAATAAATGTCGTTTCCTCTTTTTCATTCATCTTAAACATCAAATCCAACAGGTTGGTTGTTGCTTTGCTATCCAAGTTAGCTGTTGGTTCATCTGCAAGTATAAACTTAGGCCGAGAGGCTAATGCTCTAGCTACAGCTACTCGCTGTTGCTGTCCTCCTGATAGTTGATTCGGTCTTTGATGGGCCTTATCGTCTATCTCCATGGCTTCTAATAATTCCATTACACGTTCTTCGATGCTCTTCTGAGGAAATTGCTGTAATTCCATAATAAAAGCTACATTTTCATAGGCGCTCATAACAGGAATAAGATTGTATGCTTGGAATACGAATCCAATATTGTGCAACCTAAAATCAGTCAATTCAGTACTTGTCAACTTAGAAATGTCCTGCCCGTCCACCTCTACAGTACCGGTAGTTGGCGACTCAAGTCCTCCCAAAAGGTTTAAAAAAGTGGTCTTTCCACACCCAGAGGGGCCAACTATGGCAGAAAACTCTCCTTTTTCGAAAGAAAGTGAAATGCCATTCACCGCATGTACAGGAACCGTGTCAGGGTTATAAATTTTTGTTACATCAATGGTCTGAATAACGCTCATAATTAATCTCTTATCGCTAGTGCGGGGTTTAACTTAAATGCCCTGATTATTGGGAAAATGGAGGAAAAAATAGCCGTACAAACAACCATCCCTGTAATTATTGCATAAAAACTATAGTCAAGTGTAGGGTAAACAATGGCTGACATACCAAATTGTTCCATGCCTTCTTTAAAACTTTCGAAATGCATGCCAACCAAACCAAAGTATTCTATGGATACAAGCGCTAGCAGATTGCCCAAAATTCCTCCGACCAAGCAGAGGAATATGGTTTCCAAGGTGATCATTTGAGCAATTTTACTCTTTCTCATGCCCAAAGACCTGAGCATTCCAATTTCTTTGGTGCGCTCTAAGATCACCATCAACATGGTATTGATGATTCCGAATATCAAAGCGATGAGAACTATCCCTACCAATATGAAATTAAACATTTGCATCAAAGATCCACTCATACTAATGGTTGGGTTAATTTCCTTCCAATCCTCTGTTTTGTATTTGGTAAATGTATGTTGCAATACATTGACTGTGCTAGCTAACACATCTTGATCAGTTACTCTAATGGCCATTTCATGGACCTGACCGTTAGCTAGTTTTAAGATATTTTGCAGGTCTTTTTTTCTAACAAACACATTTCGGTCATCAAACATTGAGCTGTTAGTATCAAATATTCCGCTCACCTTGAAGTTCTCATAAACCATGTTTCCAGTTTTGTCAGCTAGAGTAAAAATGATTTTCGACTTTAATTTCACTTTTAATTTTTCAGCCAAACGCTCAGAAATAATGATTGGCTTAAACCGTGATTCTGTTTCCAGATATTGTCCTTCAATCATTAAGTTATGTACTTCTGTCACTGTCTTTTCAATGAATGGATCAATTCCGTATATCGCTACTTGAGCACTATTATTTGCCGTCATGGCCATTGCTTCTGTTTTTATTCTAGAAGTGAATGATTTCACATGATCATTATTCTCCAATACACTCTCCAATTCTTCCACATCCATCGTCAGTTCCAATTCTTCCATGATGAGGTATTCGGCATGATGGATCTGAATGTCAGAAATTTCATTTTCAATAGTGCTTTTTATCCACTTATCTACCATACCATTAGACATGCTTGCAATAAATAGTGCACCAAACAATCCTACGGTTAGCGCCAAAATCACTGCTGAACTGCGTGTTTTATTTCTCCATACGTTGCGCCAAGCGAGAGATATTATCATTGTCTTCCTCTTATTATGTCCACAATATTAAATTTCATAATGTTGTTGAGCGGAATGACCGATGCCACAATACTCACCCCTAACACTATAGCAAACTGCAACAACATGTAGCCTGGCTTGATTGATATTTGAAGAATCGGCTCCATGTTCATCTGTCGATACATTTCAGCACTTTCTTCTGGCACGGGTATAGGGTTGAGATAATAAAAATAGACCACTGGAAAACTGATAACCAAACCTGCCAACGCTCCTATTCCTGCAATTAACATAGACTCCAAAATGACTTGCATCAAAAGCTTGGTTCTTCTCATTCCAATTGCAATCATGATAGAAAACTCCTTTTTTCGCTCCATGGTCATCATCAGTATGGTACCAAACAACCCAAATCCGATCACCATATAAAGTATTCCGATCATGATCTTCCCAAAGAAATTATCAGACTCTATGCCTGATAGAATCTCTCTATTCATCGACCGCCATCCTCTAGCCTCCAAAAGAGAGGTGTCCATTTTCGATTCGTAGTAAGCCTGAACCCCTTCTACTTCATCATTATCCTTCAGCACCAGATTCACGTTAGTCAATCGACCCTCCATAAAAAACAGGTATTGAGAAGCAGCCAGTGGCAAGAAAATCATGCGTTTATTGAACTCCGCCATTGGGTGATCGAAAATTCCTTTGATCGGGTACTTGCCGGCAGCTGTAACTCCCATATATCCTTGGCCTAATAGTACTAGTGTATCGCCAACTCCGATCCTCAAGAATTGAGAAAGTTCTTTGCCAATTAACACTGATTCATCTGTATCTTTTAGATATTCCCCCTCGATGATTTTATTCGCCAGTCCAATCTGGCGGTCTTGCACTTCTGGATCTACCCCATGGATTAATACACCTCGAGTATGAGGACCAGAAGATGCTAGTACACCACTCATCAATTGTGGCACCCATAAATCAATCCTTTCATCTTTATCTAAAGTAGCTTTCAAATCCTCAGGAAATTCCATGCTGTTAAGCAATGTTTTGTCATCCCAATACAGCTTATCCATCAATGCCACATGGCCAGTAGAGGCTGTGATTGCATCATCCAGCATTTTGTCGTAAGTACCAAGCTGTAAACCTCGCATCATAGTAGCAATGACTACAGCAAAAGTCACTGAACCTAAGGTTATAAAGGTGCGCTTCTTATTACGCCAAAGGTTTCGCCAAGCCAGTGTAATCTTTCTTCTCATCTCACCCGTTTCATATTTTGTTGAGAAAAAAAGCTTTCCTTCAAATCGGTGTCAAATTTCAAATTTTTATTAATCATGATGGTCTGATTACCAGGTTTGTTGATGGGCGTCATCACCATTTTTGCAGGCAATTTCCGATCGTCAAATTGAGTGATATTTGAAGCCTCCATAGTACTCACCAATTCGAAATCTTCATCATAGTATTCTGCCTTCATCTGGTAGTATTCATCCTTCCCTATCCAAATATTGATCTTACCCCAAACAACAGAAGAGTTTGGTTTTGGAATCATCTCTATTTGATAACAATCGATGCCATCTATTTTTTCTTCACCAAGCAATTTATGCGTATAATCATCCACCAAACTATTCATTTTTACCAGATCATCATTGGTAAAATCTGAGCCCATCCAGTTTTGTCCCATCATCGACGGTGGCAGCTTAATCATCCGACTGATATTAGGAATCCAATTCCACATGTCGGTCTGTCGTTTTAAAAAAACCTGACCTTTGTCTCTTGCAGGCCCAGTGATATAAATCAAGAAATATTCTCTACCCAGACTCCAGGATTTCATAGTCATAGTGCGTGTATATCTAGGTCGAACAATAGTCATTTCCATTTCACCCTGACTACTCTTACCATTTACTTTGTCCAGAGACTTTTGAATAATGTCCTTAGGGTCTTGCGCTGCTGCAGAATAAATGAAAATGCAGATTAGGCTCAGTGATTGTATGGTTTTAATCATGAAATGAATTTAAATGATTTTTATTTAATTGTATAGTCGTAAACCATCAGAAAAGGTTCAATTTATTTTTGGTGAGAGATTTAATTGAATCCAAAATTCAAATCAATAGATAGAATGACTTATAAAAAAACACCAGCAGATTTGCTGGTGTCTTTTTCAAATGATGTATTAAATTTTCTTATTATCAACTCATCGATCAATAGATACCCAAGAGTAATTTCCAATTCTTGCTTTATCTGTAATTCTTCCGCTCAGCACACTTATAATCGACTTGGTTTCTATTTCTTTGTTGCCTTGAAATACTCTTGCTGTAGCAGTATAGGCTACACTAAAGAGTTCTCCATTAGTCTCAGAAAACAAAACTTCTACTCTGCCAAAAGAAAGGGAAACATTTTCTCCTTGCATTAAAACATCTAGCTGCTCTTCAAAGGTTTTGTAGTTGCTCTGTTTTGCCCAGGGAATTTTATTTTGATCAAAACGAACAGCATTTATAGAATACTTTTCTAAAAAATTACTCATCAGTGCGTCTTTTGATTTGTTTTTCCCAAGGTCTTCCCAGCCCGCATGCAAGTCACTAATTAATTGTCTAATTTCATTTGGCGCAACGACCTTCGGCTTCATTTTACTTTCCGCCTTTAACAGATCTTCTTTAAGGTTATTAATAAGAGATACTTGATCATCGTTTTCAGATAATAGAACTTTTATTCTTGCCTGACTTTCAGAAAGAGACATACTTAGAGAATCAATTTGAGCAGTTAATTCTATCCTTTCCATTTTGTCCTTTTCGGATGTACATTGTACAGATATTACAACGAGTGTAATTATTGCAATTGATTTGATAATTTTCATAGTTGATATTTTAGAATGAACGATAAAAATAACAATTTTAAAATTGATCATCTTTGTTCATGAAACCAAACATCATTCACGATGTTGATATTCTGCAAACCAAATTAGATCAGTTTGACTCTATTAAACCTCCTTGAAAAATGAAACCACTCTCGATTCTATTCTTAAGTATTCTTTGTATTTCCTGTGTAAGTGAAAAGAAAGATACCACTTCGGAAACAGAGAATATTCCACCCAAAATACAGCGCCCAGTTGCAGCTGATAATGGTAAGTTTTTCAACCGTTCCAGTTTGCGTATGATGTATGGTGGAGAAGATAGCACGCAGCACTTCGATGTATCCAATCTCACACTTCAGGAAAGTCAATTTCATTATGGCATCGGTAGAGAGGCCTTTCCAGCATTACTCGCACCTGAGTTTATTTCTATAGAAGCAGCGGATACAATCTGGAATGACAGCACTCGTTTTTTGGTAGGCTCATTGAATGGAGAAACCAAAGCCTATTCAGTACCTGACCTCACCCATCACGAAATAGTAAATGACAGTCTGGGAGGAAGACCAGTAATGGCAGCTTACTGCGTTCTAGCTGATTTGGGTGCAATCTATGAACGTGACTACAATGGCAAATTGCTGACTTTCGGACTGAGTGGCTATACTTATTTTGATGAACAGGTATGGGATGGCCTCGATGGGTTTGTGTTTTGGGATAGAGAAACTGAAAGCCTTTGGTGGCCATTGATAGGCAAAGCCGTATCTGGGCCATTAGAAGGAGTGGTGCTTTTTGAATTGGATCAGCAGTACTGGGAAGATATTTCTTGGAAAGAGGTAAAAGAGAAGTATCCTGACGTAAAAGTATTGGCATCTGGTCAGGATTTCGAAAGACCAACCAGTTGGCCAAAGTATGGGGATGTACAATCTCTGGTCGAGCAGTTTAGAAAATAGTCCGGCTAGATTATTTATTTTCCAATGACTATCTTACACAAACTATTCAAAATCAAAGTATGAAAAATTTCACTTTATTAGTTCTAATCACTGTTATGTTCATGAGTTGTGAACCAGTCAAAACGAAAGACATGATCAGTGGTAAGTTTGCACATTCCGTGCTCATTTGGCTCAACAACCCCAATAGTGAGGCTGATCGGCAAAAAATAGAAAAAGGGCTAAAAGAACTAATCGAAAACTCAGACTATATCCGTTCTGCGCATTTGGGTGTACCGGCACTTACGGCCAGAGATGTAGTAGACAACTCCTACACTTATCATCTTATGGTCACTTTTGGGTCAAAAGAAGAACAAGACAAATATCAAGTGGAGCCTGCTCACAAAAAATTTCTTGCTGATTGCAAAAACCTATGGAACAAAGTACTGATTTATGATTCTATGAATGTGCTCGAAGAAGGTGAGAATCTGAAGTAATTTTTACTTCTCTTTTGGCAGCAGAAACTTGGGAGGATTAAATCTTTTCCCAATAAAGAATTTGGCATTACTCACTCCTCTTTCTAGATAGTCTTCGGTATCGTCGCGTTCTCCAGCATAAACGCCAGCAGCGGAAAACCCACAATAAAATTTGGGCGCATTATAGCCCAAAGCAATTCTGGTTGCTGCTCTTCCAGTAAACTTTGATTCGGTATTCTTGGGCACACCATTCAGTTTAGGTGTTTTTTTTATCTCAGGCCCTAATCCAATAACTACACTCAATGAAATAAACACCCGGTGACCAAGTACCAAATTATAGCCATACCCTCCAGCTATGCCATATCTGATATACTCACTGCCTCTAAAATCTTGAGAAAGGTCAAATTCCGATTCTGCTTCAGAAATGATTAGGCTTGAATCTGCATCCATACGAAAATAGCTGAAAAATGGCCCTGCCAAAAAAGATCCAGTACTCTTTATTTGACGCTGGTTATATATAAAAGCTGATCTAAAGGAAAATTTTCCATGATTAAAAACATATAACAAACTAACCCCATATCGTCGAGTATTTATATCAGGACGGGTAGGATACGGGCCATCAGGATCGAAATTTGAAATATACTCTTCAGGGTTATCCAGATAATAGCCCTTGTATCTTTGAATTGAAAGATCCCCAGCAAATTTTCTGGTGTACACACTTGATTGAAAATCAAACCGTTTCGTGTGACCAAATTTATCGTCATCGTGATTCACTCCTCGAAAATTGAATGCAACATCAAGCCCAAACCACCGATATCCTACACCAAAACCCAAGTTTAAACTCTCATTGGGCTTATACTCTAATTTCTTTTTAGTTTCGTGATTCACGTGCGCAATCGTATTCGATTTCATACTACCAAAAAGTTTAATAGATAGCTTATCCGAATAGTCCACAATGAATTGTTCATTTACAAGACGCGTTTTAAAAAAGCCATACTCCTTATTCTGACCAAATGAGATCAGAGGAATTAATAGAAGCAAATATGTGAGGGCGGCCTTGCACATTTCCCTAGTTAATCAATTTGGAAAATAAAGACAAAAGTGTATTTACAAATTCCAAAGCATGCTATATTCATATAATATATAACCTTTGCAGAATTTCTTTTTAGCAAGAAAATTACCTATGTAATTTTAGATTTAAAAAAATGTAGCAAGCTTTCAATCATTTTTCAAGTTGCTAGAATATAAAAACTCATGATGTCAAAACTTAAGACGATAGTCGCCTCAATAATAAGCATTTCTATGCTTGCATTTCAAGCTCAATGCCAAATCAAATATCAGAACCTTGTAGGTGAATGGATTCTTACAAAGGTGACGAACGAAAAAGATGGAACTCCTGCCAACGGCAAATACTCAATAGATAACTCCTATCAAAGGTTTACATTTGAGAAGAATAAGATATTGCGCCCTTCGAGCGCGCCTTTCGAAAGTGGATTTGGTATTTACGTAATTCTCAAAGGAGATGAATTTAAACTATCTGCTAATGACCTCCCTATATTTAATGAAGGTACATTTAAAATACTTAAAGTTGATTCCGAACGACTTAGTCTCTCAACTGTCAATGAACAGGGGGAAACAATAATCTATTATTTTGTAAATGCCAAATTTCTTAATAGCCCTTCTGACATTACATTTGAGAATGTTGTTATTGATAATTATTTCTACCAAAACACAAGAGGACAAAACACTTCTAATAAATATTATTTGACAATGGACAACTATCAGTTCAATGTGCCCAGATATAAACAGTCTTATTTTTGCTCAAGACTGTCTGATGTTGTTAAATACAAACCAGATAAAAATGAGTCATTTAATCTAGTATTTCAACTCATATTAGATTCTCAAGGAAAAGTCAATTCAGTAAATATGTTAGAAGGCAAAAACGCCAAAATTGACAAACGTGTGATCAATTTTTTACAAAAGACCAAGTGGCAATTTCCTAACGACCAATTTGAACATCCTGTAAGTTTAACATTTGATGTTCAGTTTAATTATGTTTTCACAAACTTCGACAAGTCTGTATTAAGAGCAAATTAGTTATACTGTCCCGTACTCAACATGACCAAGGTACAGCCGAATACAGTTTCAATACCTTGTGCCTGAGCAGCTTGTGCCAGCTCCATGTTTTCTGTACCAGGATTGAAAATGATACGTTTGGGTTGTAGGCTCAAAATATACGGTATCCATTCGTCCAGTCGAGTAATTCCAATATACAAAGTGACTGTATGAACGCCTTCAATTTTTGGTTTGGTGCTCAAATCCAGAAATTCTTGCCCAAAAATTTCGCCTTTCTTGATACTTACGAGTTTGAATGGTACACCATGATTTTTCAATCTTTCGGCTGCTAGATAGGCATATCGTGAGGATTCCGTGGTAGCTCCTAGCACCACGGTCAATTTTTTCTGTTCAGACATTTATGTATTGCTCAATTAACTTTTCAGCGCATTTCTCTCCATCAATCGCCGCAGACATAATGCCTCCAGCGTATCCTGCACCTTCTCCACAGGGGAACAATCTTTTTAGCTCAATATGTTCCCACGTATCTTTTTTTCTTGGGATATGAATTGGAGAAGAAGTTCTGCTTTCTACTCCTACTACCACGGCATCATTCGTTACATAGCCTTTAGACTTTTTTCCGAAATCTTCGAAACCCATCTGAAGGCGGTTGTAAATAGAATCAGGCAACACTTCGGATAGCTGAGCTGACACCAGTCCCGGCTGATACGAACAATCAGGAAGATTTGATGAAAGCTTACCAACAATAAAGTCGCCGAGTCTCTGAGCAGGCGCTTTTTGTTGTCCTCCTGCTACTTCACAAGCCCTTTTTTCTATTTCAGACTGAAAAGCCAAAGCAGAAAAATTGCCGTGATTCTGATACTTCTTCAAGTCCACATTTTCAACCGCAACGACTATACCGGAATTAGCAAATTTAGAATCTCGACGAGATGGACTCATACCATTAACCACCACTTCACCGGGAGCAGTAGCAGAAGGGACGATGAATCCTCCCGGGCACATACAAAATGAAAATACACCCCGTTTTACATCGTTTATTCTCGTCTGTGTAGTAAGTGCATAAGGAGCTGCTGGCAGGTATTTGCCGCGATGATCACAATGGTATTGAATGCTGTCTATGAGCTGCTGAGGATGCTCTACTCTCACCCCTAATGCAAATGGCTTAGATTCTATGGTAACGGCCTTTTTTTCAAGCAATTCAAAAATGTCTCTGGCCGAATGGCCGGTGGCTAAGATTACACCTTCTCCGATATGTTGGTCGCCAGTAGCCAGGACAATACCCTTGGTTTCACCATTTTTAATGACAATGTCTACCACACGACTGTTAAAATGGATCTCTCCGCCTCGGGATGTTATCGTTTCACGAATATCAGCTATTACTTTTGGCAGTTTGTTGGTACCGATATGCGGATGGGTATCCTTTAAAATATCTTCACTGGCCCCATGAGCTACCAACATCTCCAATATCCGGCGTACATCTCCCCGCTTCTTCGATCTGGTATACAATTTACCATCTGAATATGTGCCTGCTCCACCTTCGCCAAAACAGTAGTTGGAATCAGGATTGACAATATGCTCTTTGTTTATTTTGGCCAGATCTCTACGACGATCTTGAACGTTTTTTCCTCTTTCAAAAAGCACCGGTTTTGCTCCCATTTCTAAGCAGCGCAGCGCTGCAAACAAACCCGCAGGCCCAGTACCTATGATCAATACGACAGGTCTATTGGACACGTTGGTTTCGGGTTTTTCATAAGCCAATGACCAGGGGTCATTTTCTCCCTCATACAAACCAATTTCTACATCTACAGAGACTTTACGTCCTCTAGCATCAATAGATCTTTTGAGTAGTTTCCAATGGGCTCCGCCTTTTACCTTAGGAGAAATGAAAGCGTCCAATTGATTTTCATCTAAAGCAATTTCAGGCTTGAGCCTATATTTCAGAATTTTGTTCATGCACGGAATTTATCGAGACGAAGGTATGGGATTCTTTGTCTTTTTGAATCCGAGATAGCCAATATTTATTCCAAAGAAGATTGGCACATACGTACCGGATTGCTCAATGTCTTCGAATATGGGATCATAGGTGTTGCCACTGTATTGCGCCGAATAATCACGTTTGCCAATTCCTATACCAAAATATACATCGATAGTTAGTCCAGCATTAGCAGGATCTTTCAACCATCTGTCACCAATGAAAACACCATAGTAGTACCTGTTTTCCTTGGACTGCACTTCAGAAGTGTTGAGCGTACCTCCCTGACTTACATTTGCAGCATGCTTAATGAAATCTGCTCCAATTAAATGTCCGAAATAAAACATGCCAAGTGTCTGATCCTCGCTATAAAATTTTTGTCTGAACATTAGACTAGAACCCTTCGAAAACAATTCTCCCGTTGACATATTGCCATGATTCTCGAAAAACGGCTTCCTATGATAGGTGTAAATCAGTTCATACCCCTGCCGTTCTTGTAAATAGTATTCAACAGCCAGTGGCATGTAACCAAGCAGAGTATATAGTGGATTCGAGCCAAATATTACACCCTTGTATTCGTTGACTCTAGGTGTGAAGTACCGCGATTTTTTATTCTTAAACTTGTATTCAGGCTTTTCATAGTCTTCATCATTTGCCTGCTTCACGAAGGTCTCGCTTTTCAAAAATACTGGATTATTTTCCCCATAAACTGGCAAATAAGTTCCAGCTACTTCGCCATTCCGTTTGTACAATGTCCATTCTCCTTCTCTTCTTCCTTGAGATAATTGACCTTTCATTTTGAGGTTGCCATTGAGATAATATCCTTCATATTCACCTTTGCCCGTCTCATCAAAATTGGCTGATCCTTCTATATTTCCCTCCTCGTCGTAATAAGTCCATTTCCCAAAATTATAATCTCCTTTAAATTGACCACTGACTTTGAGATTTCCACTGATATAATATTCTTTGTATGCTCCGGTACCTTCATCAAACTCCCCTACACCTTTAGTCTCTCCAGACTCATAAAACATTTTCCAATAGCCATCTTTGATTCCATTTTTTTGAAGGCCTTCGGCACTCTTAGCACCATCCGGGTAATAATAAATCCAATTGCCTAGAGTCTGCCCTTTTTCATAGCCACCCTCTGCAGACAGATAGCCATTTTTATAGAAATATTTCCATGGTCCGGTTTTTAAACCCTGTTTGAAGTAACCTTCAGCCATTTTCTCCCCAGATTCAAAGTAATAGACCCAAAGACTGTCACTTTTACCTGCCTTATTAAGTCCTTTCATCTTTAATTGGCCTGACACATAATATTCTTTGTATATACCACTACCATTCTTGAAATCAGCTTGAGCTTTCAATCCACCCCCTTCATAGTAATAGCTCCAAACACCGACCCTAATACCGTCGTCATACTGACCTTTGCTTTTTAGGCTACCTGCTTCATAATAGTAGGACCATTCCCCACCCTTTTTGTTGTTGGATAAAATGCCTTCAGAACGCAGGTTGCCGTTTTCAAAATAATCCGACCAAATGCCGACTGTCCGACCGTGCAAAAACGATCCCGTTTGTCGGACTTTTCCATTTTCGAAATAGTAAGTCCAATCACCAGACGCTTTGTTTTTCAAATAGCTCCCTTCAGATTTTTTAGTTCCAGAAAGGTAAAACGAAGTATAAGGACCATTAAGTTTATTCGAAATGGTATCGTCAACAGTCAATATTTCTTTGAGCACTTGGCTGTCTTGATCGTAGTATGTCTTAATTATCACACCTTGAGCGCACGACAAAGCACTTATTAATGAAAATGATATGTAAAGAAATAACCTCAACCTTTGTTTTTAAAGACAGTCTCATCTACCCAACTCTTACCCCAATTGTCTTTTTCTTCTTGGCTCCATAACTCAGGAAAGAAAATGACTCGCTGAAATCTTGGCGGTAAGTACTTTTGCCAATTGGTTCCACCTGTAGCTGCAATCACTTCAGGGTCCCTTTGTAAATACCGTACGGCAGATTTGTAATGAGCCAATCTCCATTGGACATTCGACAATTGATCCAAATTTCTAAGTGCTTCTATTATAGTAGAAGCATTCTCAGCCGATCTGTAGTTCGATTCATACTTTTTCCAAATATTAGCTGTCTTATACCTACTTGCAAGCTGTAAAAACTCTTGTGAGTACTTGTTTTCAAACTGCTTGAGCGTCAGCGTTTTTTTTCCAGTTGCCAATTCAGTAGCTCCCCTTTTCCAATAAAGGTGATCGTACATCTCCTCTAAATCATCAGCTTTCATTTCGGGTCTTTTAGACTCTTCCACTAGATTCAATAAATCAGTACATGATATTTCAAACATCCTGATCTGAGCAGACTGAAACCCACTTGCTGGTAACAATGACATTCTAAAATCCAAAAATTGCCTCTGATCCATACCTTCGATCATCACATCAAAGGAATCCACTAAATGCAACAGATACCGATTAATACGATTGATCCTCAATAGAAATTTGTCAGCATCTACCTTATCATCAAAAGCAAGCTGCTCGATTTCATTCAAAATCAACTTGAAGTACAATTCCGTGATCTGATGGTATAGGATAAATATTTTCTCATCAGGAAATTGCGTTTTTGGATTTTGTAAACTGAGTAAAGTATCCAAGTGGATGTAATCCCAATAGGTGAGATAATCCGCATGCAAAAGTCCATCAAGATAGGATGATAAATCCTGCCCCATGGCTTCATACTTTTCTTCTAGTTTCTGGAGTTGATCCAATATTTTGCTATCAAATTTCGAATTTGTCATCTGGGTATTGTGTCGTTTAATGTTGTAAATTTGGGTCTAATTTTGAACAACCTACAAAGATCAAAAGTAATTATTAGGCAAACTACATGGAATCCATGTGATAATTACTCAAAAAATTGCCCTAAGCTGACATAGATCATTTTTTCATACAGATTTAAATTTGTCATTGATACGATTTTAACTTGTTAGAAAGAATATGACAGATTGCGAGCAGCAAATTTCATAATTACCTAAAACGGTAATATTTTGAGCCCTGAATGATTTAGTAAACAATTTTAAACAACAGCCCTTCTTATGAAATCAAATTTCACTGACGAATTCGAATCTCCAGATTTTTATCAAATCGATGATTTATTGACCGATGAACACAAAATGATCCGAGGCTCGATTCGGGATTTTGTAAAAAAAGAAATCACACCAAACATCGAAGATTGGGCTGAAAGAAACCACTTCGAATATCCGATGGTCAAAAAATTTGGAGACATCGGAGCCTTTGGCCCCACGATCCCTACCCAATATGGCGGTGGTGGCATGGACTACATCTCTTACGGTTTGATCATGCAAGAAATCGAAAGAGGAGACTCAGGCATGCGCTCAACCGCTTCCGTTCAAGGATCCTTAGTGATGTATCCGATCTACAAATTCGGAAACGAAGAGCAAAGAATGAAGTATTTGCCAAAACTAGCTTCGGGGGAATGGCTGGGATGCTTCGGGCTTACCGAACCTGACCATGGATCCAACCCAAGCGGTATGGTGACCAATTTCAAAGACATGGGAGACCACTACTTGCTAAACGGAGCCAAAATGTGGATTTCTAATGCACCCAAAGCAGATGTGGCCGTAGTCTGGGCAAAAAACGAAGAAGGCAGAATTCACGGACTTGTAGTCGAGAGAGGCATGGAAGGCTTTTCTACTCCTGAAACACACGGCAAGTGGTCCCTTCGTGCAAGCTGTACTGGTGAGCTGGTATTCGATAACGTGAAAGTGCCTAAAGAAAATTTATTACCAAACAAAAGTGGCCTCGGTGCGCCTATGATGTGTTTGGACTCAGCCAGATATGGCATCGCCTGGGGTGCTGTCGGTGCAGCGATGGATTGTTATGATTCGGCTAGAAGGTATTCACTCGAAAGAGTACAGTTTGACAAACCCATCGGTTCGTTCCAATTGATTCAAAAGAAATTGTCTGAGATGCTGACTGAAATCACCAAAGCACAACTGCTCAATTGGAAATTGGGAAAAATGTTTGAAGAAGGAAAAGCTACAACTCCAATGATCTCTATGGCCAAAAGAAATGCAGTAGCTACTGCATTAGACATTGCCAGAGAAGCGAGACAGATTCATGGTGGCATGGGTATTACTGGAGAATATCCAATGATGCGCCACATGATGAATCTCGAATCTGTGGTAACCTATGAAGGCACCCATGACATTCATTTGCTCATTTTAGGAAATGAGATTACAGGTATTCCTGCTTTTAAGTAAAAATCACTGATTAACTCTTCCAAAATTTAAAACTTTGGAAGAGTTTGGTTTTTAAAAACCATAACTTTCAAACCCTGCTGCAAATTCCGCCGGGTCAAATTTTGGATTGATAACGACTTCAGAATACACATACTGCTCGTAAACCCCCTTTTCATCAATCACCTCCATTTTAAGAGGAATGAATTTTTCAGCATCAATAACTAAATTGAGTTTTGGGGAATAATCATTGGGGATTTTGATGACCTGTCCTGGGTTCACATCCTCATAATCTTTGATTTTTGGATTGCACTCAAGAATCATATAGGCACTAAGCTTATATTTTGTAGCTACATCTTCTATAGTCTCTTGGTCGCTAATAGTGTAGTCTATAATTTCAAAGTAGGGATTGCTAAAAGAGATTTCAAAACTTCTCCGCCCTTGCTGATCGACCTCTCCATTGTACATCACCATTTTTTCAACCTCATGTTGATATTTATCACAGAGGAACTCCAAAATAGCAACTACATGATCAAATCCTGATTGGAAGATAGTATGGTGCTGATCATTGCGCATGATACCATCTCTAGGGTCTAGTTTTAGATTAATCCACGGAAAGCCATTAGGGTTGATCAAGGCTTTGTCATTATTTTCATTTTGTACATAGAGCACTTCCATGCCATCATTGGGAAATGACTGTCGTAAGTATACTCGATATGGGTTTTTCTGCATTTTGGTAAATGACACCTGTTTTTTCAGCTTGCCATCTATTCGTTCATGCTTGGTAATAGTATATGTCAAGGACTCAATTTGACTTGACGTTTCGAACATTCTCTTTGCAATACCATAGCCTGTTAGAGAATCCGATAATTGACCTGAAGAATAAAAATTAACTAAAAACAGTAACAGCGTGCAACAGCCAGTCCTTGTCATAATATGTTATTGATTAAGAAATCTGGCCCGTCCAAATTTGAATTGAATCACAAGCTAAGGAAAATAGCTGGCACATCGGTAATTGCCATAAAAAAACAGGTACTATTTGAATAGCACCTGTTTTTCATTTTTAACTGTTTTTGACCATTGGGGTTCAGAAGCGTCTCTTCTGACCTCATTTTATTATGAGTACATTTATAAGATGACACTTAACCTCAAAAAGTTGCACCCAGGGCCGAATTTTTTAAATCTTTATTGGAACAACTACTTTGGTGAAATCCCATATCATGGCTAAGTCTGCTCCGTCTCTGTTTTCAATTAACTTGATTAAAAACTGTTCTGCACATGAATCCGATTGCTGCACAGGCACTGTAACTTTTGCAATATCTAAACTATAATCCGGTTCCCATAATCCCCACTTTTCAGTCTCTGCATTGAGTACCACATCCCATTCCTCTGCTCTTGGTATAGTGTACAATCGATAACTTCCGGCATGGACAACCTTCGTACCGAAGGTGAAATTTTCAGAAAAAGTAATGATTGTAGGTTCATTGGCACCAGTTCGCCAATAGGTATCATAGGGCAAAAGCTCTCCAAATATTTCTCTACCCTTTTTAAAAGGTCTGCAATAATTCACCTTGATTTCAAAGTCCTTGGTTTTAAGTTGTGCCGTAGCGGAGGGGCTATGTTTCCTGGTGGTGGCTATCTGGTAAATAACTACTGTGGCAAATAGTAAAACAGCGGCTCCAACCACCCAGAGTAATTTTTTAATCATTATTTAGTTTTAGCGATATAGATAGAGTTAGTACTCCAAAATGAAAGGCTTAGTTTCAACCATCACACATTATCTAGTTGAATTGCTCAAATCGTCCGTTTTTTGATTGAAAAATATATTCAGTGCTATGTTATATTAATTAAAGGGTTAATTTTGAACCTTGCATAAAGCGCAAATCACATCTCATGATAGAATACAACACAATTAGAGAAGATGTCACTCTAAAAGAATACGGACGAAACGTCCAGGACTTAGTCGCTCATCTCAATACGATCGAAGACAAAGAAGAAAGATCGAAAAAGGCTGCTACAATGGTAGAATTGATGAAACAAATCAATCCTGCCATGCAAAACACACCAGAAGTGGAGCAAAAGCTCTGGGACGATCTTCATATCATTTCAAACTTTACTATAGATATTGACGGCCCGTTTCCTACCCCAAATAGAGAAATATTAGAAAAGAAGCCTGAAAAAATGGGCTATTCTAACAATGACATCACATTTCGACACTTTGGCAAAAACATTGAGCTATTGGTTGACAAAGCCATAACTCTAGAAGATGCTGAAGAACAAGAAGCTGCCATTATACATATTGGCAAATTGATGAAAACATTCATTTATTCTTACAATAGAGACTCTATTGAAGATGATGTGGTATACAAAAATATCCGAAAGCTATCCAACAACAAATTGGATATCGATATGGAAAAAGTGAAGGCTGGAAATCTATTTGAGCCTATCAGAAAAGAAAGACGTAACGATCGTGACAATAACGACCGAAACAGAAATCACAGAAACAAAAGAAATTCCAATCACAAAAGAAGAAGATAAATGGCTTCATTCCGGGTCGTTGGAGGTCATGCTCTAAATGGCGAAATAACCCCTCAGGGTGCCAAGAACGAATCGCTTCAAATTTTATCCGCAGTACTTCTAACTAAAGAAGTCGTTACTATTCATAAAATTCCTAATATCAGGGATGTCAATAAGCTGATAGAATTACTCCAGGAAATGGGGGTAAAAGTTAAGAAATTAGGAGAGGAATCATATTCCTTTCAAGCTGACGATGTAGATATTCATTTTCTGGAAACCGAGAAGTATCGTCAAATGGCGAGTTCTCTTCGAGGATCTATCATGATTCTTGGACCGATGCTCGCTCGATTCAAAAAAGGAAAGATACCCCAGCCTGGCGGTGATAAAATTGGCAGAAGAAGACTAGACACCCACTTTGTTGGATTTCAAAAACTTGGTGCCAAATTCAAATACGAAAAAAAGACGAGTTATTACAATATAGATGCCTCCCACTTGGAGGGCACGTATATGTTGCTCGACGAGGCCTCTGTCACCGGAACAGCCAATATTGTTATGGCGGCTTCTTTGGCCAAAGGGAAAACGACCATTTATAATGCAGCCTGCGAGCCTTACTTGCAGCAGCTTTGTAAAATGATCAATCGTATGGGCGGCAAGATCAGTGGAGTAGGCTCTAATCTATTGACCATAGAAGGTGTAGAAGAACTTGGAGGTACAGAGCATACTATGCTTCCTGATATGATAGAGATTGGAAGTTTTATTGGCTTAGCAGCTATGACAAAATCTAATCTCACCATCAAAAATGCCGGCATTGAACATTTGGGCATTATTCCTGACATATTCAAAAGGTTGGGCATTAAAATGGAATTTAAGGGAGATGATATTCATATCCCTGCGCAAGATCACTACGAAATTGAGACGTTTATTGATGGCTCTATCATGACCATCGCTGATGCCATCTGGCCAGGATTTACACCTGATTTATTGAGTATTGCCTTAGTTACTGCTACCCAAGCGAAGGGTACAGTCTTGATTCATCAAAAAATGTTTGAAAGCAGACTGTTCTTCGTTGACAAATTGATCGACATGGGAGCACAAATCATACTGTGCGATCCGCATAGAGCGACTGTCATCGGGCTAAACAAATCTGTGCCATTACGTGGAATTCAGATGACTTCTCCCGATATTAGGGCTGGTGTTTCCTTGTTAATTGCTGCGATGTCAGCCGAAGGCGAGAGTTTGATTCACAATGTGGAACAAATAGACAGGGGGTATCAGAATATCGATCAACGCCTAAATGCTATTGGAGCTATGATAGAAAGGGTTTAAGCTTATTAAATCTTCAGTAGCGTAAAATGAGAACTTTAACCTTAAGCCTGGTATTAATACTAAGCAGCCATTGGATTAGTACGCCAAAAGTGAAAAACGGGCACCCAATGCTCGAGCTCCTTTCAGTACATCAACTAGAAAAAAGCGACACACTAAATTTTGACTTAAGCGGAATTGCGCAAGTGTACAACTCCATTTATGTAGTCGCCGATAAGCCATGGAATACATTTCTTTACTCCCTATCATTCGATGAAAATAAATGGAATGCGGATAGTTCAAGAGAATTTTCAAGCACCGAGCGCTTAGATTTAGAAGCCATTGATTATTGCAAAGGAAATTTCTATTTAGCCAATGAATATACAGGATCAATCAATCTATTAAAACCAGAATCGAACGACTTAATTAAACTCCCCATCAATTTTGAAAAATACAACCTGGAACCTGGAACCTGGAAAAATGCAGGATGGGAAGGACTAACGATCGATTGTGATAGGCAAATCATGTACCTGGTGAAAGAACGCCAGCCCAGAAATATTATTAGCGTAGATATGAAAAACTGGAAAATTATAGAGCAGTTTGACATTCCACAACAGGATAGCAACGATTTTTCGGATGCCAAATTTCAGAATGGATACTTATACCTACTTGAGAGAAACGGGAATTATATCACCAAAGTGGATGTGATAAAAAAAGAAGTGATAGAAAAATATCATTATCAACATGTGGCGAGCCACCCTAATGGCAAACTCTATGCTAGAGAGAAATATGGAATGGCTGAGGCTCTTTTGCTATTTGACAAAGAAATTTGGATAGGCCTAGACAACAACGGTCATGAAGTTAGCGATCATGCAAAAAAGACCTATCAGATGAAAGGTAATACTCCAGTGATTCTAAAATTCAAAAGACCGGAAGGTTTTTAAAAGTAGAATCTAATATGCTTAAAAAGTAGGATTGGCTGGCTAAATGCTTTGACCATCCATTTAATAAAAATCAACTTTCTGGCTAATACACTGGTGTAAGTCATTTTAATAAAACAAAGGTTTTGGATCACCTTGTTTCCTTCCATTTGGGACAAAAGATCCTCATAAAATCGCATTTTAGAATAATGATCTGCCTCTTGAGTAAGACTTCTTTTCTGCAGTCTATATTCACTTCCTACGAAATTCAACTTTTCGCATCGCAAGCCCTTTTTCACTAGTGTCAACCAAAACATCATGTCTTCCCCATAATTCAAATTTTCTGGAAATCGAGTGCCTCCAATAGCTGTCCTTCTGACTAAAAAAGTATGAATTTGAGGGGTGTATAAAAAAAGATGTTCCATCGGTTGACTGTTCAATTCATAGACATTTAGCAGCCCCTTTTGCTGTAGATTATACCTCTGCATTTTCCGGAAGGAAAGGCCATTGCCAACCACTTGTGATCTACATGACACCAGATCCAGATGATTTTCATTGATAGCATCTAATGATAGTTTTAACATATCAGACAATAAGATGTCATCATCATCCAGGAACAAGACAAACTCACCTTTAGCCCATTCTAGTCCCTTGTTTCTTGAAGCTGCCACGCCAAGGTTGTTTTCGTTTCGAATGATTTGAATTTGATCATTGGCAAGCGCCAACTGTTCGATCTCAGCTAAGCATTCTTCATCAGAAGAATCATCTATGATTAAAATATTTAAATCTTTCACCCCTTGTCTCAATACGGAGTCAATAGCCATTTTTAACGTGACAGTTCGATTATAAGTAGGGATGATGACAGATACTTTACACATGATTGACTATTGTCACTCAAAAAAAGTCAAAAAATCGAGAACCTGTTACTTTTGCGCTATGAATAGCATCCAGAATTTTGTAGAAAAAGTGAGTGAGACCATAGATTCAAGTCAGTTCACCAAACTCACTTTGAGTAAACCAAGATACAAATCCAATGGGCTACAGAATATTTTCATTCGAGTGATAGATTTGAAGGGAGACCAAAGACTCACTTTCAATTATCGTCACCTAACTAAAGATCTCACAAAAAATTTTGAAGTAAACGAGGGGCTAAAGGAAATAGAAAGTCTACTGGATGACAAATTCAAACATGCTACATTACTCACGAGACAGGCCACCTGGCAGTTGATGATCAATAAAAAGGGCAAAGTAACAGTTATTGAATCAGAAGCCTCAGCATCCTCAAAGGCCAGCTCACACAACAGAGAAAAGCTAAAAAGAGCTCCACTAAACACTCCGTATCTATTCGAATTAGGCATTACCACTTCCAATGGTGATCTGATTCCAAAAATGGCAGATAAATATCGCCAGATCAATAAGTATCTGGAAATTATGGAGCACCAAATAGAAACGAATGTCAAAAAGAAAAAACTAAAGCTAGTGGATATGGGGTCTGGTAAAGGCTATCTAACATTTGCTCTTTATGATTTTTTACAACGAGAAAAGGGCTATGATGTATCAATCACCGGCATTGAACTCCGCCAGGAACTCGTTGACTTTTGCAACGAAAAAGCTAAAAAATGCGATTTCAAAAAACTACAGTTTATTAATCAAAGAATTGAAGAATTTGATGATGGTCATATTGACATCTTAATTGCTCTGCATGCCTGCGACACAGCTACAGACGATGCATTAGCGAAAGCCATCCTCGCAAAATCTGATCTCATTGTATGTGCTCCTTGCTGTCACAAACAAGTTCGTCAGCAAGTAAAAGGTAAAACGCAGGAAAATCCATTATTGCAATATGGCATTTTTCAGGAACGGCATTTCGAAATGGTCACAGATACATTGAGAGCTCTCATTCTAGAACAACATGGCTATGAGTCCAAAGTCTTCGAATTTGTATCGAACGAACATACTAGAAAGAACATCATGCTCATAGGCGCTAAATCAGAAAAGGTCAATACTCAACTAGCCGCTGAAAAAATTAATGAGCTAAAAAAAGAATATCACATCGACTTTCAATACTTAGAGCAATTGGTTTAAATTAGTACTAACCAGTTCAACCAGCGAATCAAGCTTTTATCTACTTGAAAAGGAAATAGCCATGTTCGCTTATCGCTTAATAAAATTTCCAAGATCATTATGGTCTATGGTATTTCTGTTTACGGCATTAAATACTACCTCAAGTGCCCAAGGTCAAACCATTGACCAACTGACAACATACATTTCAAATTGCGAGGAATCTAAATGCTTAGATACGTTGCTGACTGTTGACTTACAGTCATTTACAAATGATACGGACAAAAGCAAAACCTTACTAAAATCAGCTTTGGATAAGGCTGATTCATTCAATTATGCTTCAATCATACCCAAATTAATCAATCAACTGGCACTAATTTTCTACTATCAAGGAGCATACGATTCCAGTTTTCATTACCGAATAACCGGCATCAAACAACTTGAAGAAATGGAAGATTGGACAATGGCAGGGAGGCAGTATGCAGAACTGGGATATCAGTACAAGCGAATAAACTTGGATAAGGGATTTGAATACATGCGCAAAGGAATAGATCTATTAGTCAGTACGCGAGACTCCATAGGACTAGCAAATGCTCACAACAACTTTGGGGTGCTTCACGAAATGGACCATAACCTAGATAGTGCCATGTTTTACTATACTTCAAGTTTGAACTACAAAATAATCCTAAATGACTCGCTGGGCATACCGTACAGCCTTGAGAATATTGCCAATATTCAAATTGCGCAGCAATCGTACAAACAAGCTGAAGACAATTTGAGTAAAGCACTTCAAACTCGTTTAGAAGTCAATGACCAGCAGGGTTTACTCGGGAACTACATCAATTTGGCCGAACTCTACTCGCATACCAAAGACTACAACAAGTCTATTTCATTTTTTAACAAAGCATTGCAAATAGAACAACATATCGGGCATCCCTATGCTGCTCAATATTGTTATGAAAAGATAACAGCGGTCTATCGCAGACTCAATCAATTTGAAAATGCACTTGACGCTCACATTCAATATTCATTGATAAAGGACAGTATATCCAATGTGCAAAATATTAAAAATGTAGAATCACTAACAATTCAATATGAAACCGAAAAAAAGGAGAAAGAAATTGAGCTGCTATCTGTAGAAAATCAGTTAAAGGAGACTGAAATCCAAGCAGCCAACAATCGCTTTTTTGCTACTGCTGGCACTTCTGGGCTTATACTTCTATCCGCCTTTCTATTTTTTAACAGGTATCAACACAAGCAACGAGCTCTTCTCGCAGAAGAAAAAGCAAATAATCAGAAACTTGGGTTTAAATCACTCATTGAAGGGGAAGAAAAAGAACGAAAACGAATTGCTCAAGAATTGCATGATGGACTTGGACAGTTATTATCTACAGCGCGACTTAATGTATCTGCTATGGAGGATAGGGTTGAAAACATAGTAAATCAGCAATGGGAAAATTCTATCAAACTAATTGATGAAGCCGTCACAGAAGTCCGTCACATATCTCATAATATGATGCCAAATGCCTTGATATCCATTGGTTTCGAAGCAGCAGTCAAAGAGCAAATACATATCATCAATGGAGCAGGTAAAATACATGTCCATGCTCATTTCCCAGAAGAAAAATTGAGCCTCGGAGAAAGTGAAGCAATTGCACTTTATAGAGTCATACAAGAGGTGTTAAATAATGCCATCAAATATGCTGAAGCAAAAAATATCTGGTTGAGCATCACAATAAACGGTGAAGTAGAAATCTCTATTAAGGATGATGGAAAGGGATTCGACACCGAATTGATTCAGGATAGTAGAGGTATTGGCTGGAACAATATAAAATCGAGAATGGAAATATTAAATGGAGAAGTGCGAATCAAATCAAAAGTCAACGAGGGATCTGAAATCTTCTTAAAACTAGCCATCTAATGGAAAAGGATACTTATAATATTTTGATTGTAGATGATCATCAAATGTTTATTGATGGTATACAATCTTTGCTTATTGGCCAGGATAAATATGTTATAATTCACAGCGCTAATGACGGGCAAACAGCATTGGATCTCTTGGCTGCACATGAAGTGGACATTCTGATTTCTGACTTAAGCATGCCTGGAATGAGTGGTGCAGAGTTAGTTAAAATAGTAAAAGAAAAATATCATGACATCAAGGTATTGGTCCTATCCATGCATAACAATAGAGAAACTGTAGGAGAAATTCTCATGTCGGAAGCAGAAGGATATGTACTCAAAAACACTGGCAAAAAAGAGTTACTCCTAGCCCTAGATCGCATTACTGATGGAAGTACTTTTTATAGTAAAGCAGTGATGTCTTTGATGCTGGAAAAAATTCAAAAACAAAAACAAGTAATAGAAGAAACTCAATGCCTTACTGAACGTGAATTGGAGATTTTGCAACTCATAGTTCAAGAATTCTCTAGCGAAGAAATCGCGGATCGTTTATTCATCAGCAAACGTACAGTAGACACGCATAGAAAACACATATTAAAAAAAACAGAGTCTAAAACTATCGTTGGTTTGATCAAATTTGCTTTCAGAAATGAGTTGGTATCCCCTACTTAGGTCACGGTCTCCATTTGCTGCAATACCTGCTGAGCTTGAATAATATGTCGCTGATTGTGACCAATTAAAAACCTAAAAGCATCTCCTAACTTAAAAGTTACTATGGACCCTATAGCAGAGGTGATTTTAATTTTATTTAGGTCTAAGGTTTTGCTTTTTTCAAGCGCATCAATTAGATAGTCCTGATCTTCGATAAATTTTGACAGCGTATCATGCTGGACATTGATTTCAGGAACGAACTTTCTCATCGTTTTCATGGGTGAAGGGATGGTTCCATCGTCTTTGGGTTTAATCATTTTCACAAAGTAATTCCCCATCCACCCCGGTTTGAAGTCTGATCGATCCGATGGAGCCGCATTCGTCAGCTTATTATCAAATTGCGCAATGTAATGTGCATCCGCTATATTGAGATGCTCTATGCACTCCAATACACACCACTTTTCTGGACTTGGCTTAGATAGTAAATCAGATTTGCTTAATGAAGAAAATTTTAATGCTTCATTTTTTACTTCTTGTGTATCAGCAATGAGTGAGTTGATTAGTTCTAATTTGTTCATGTCGCTTATTTTTTGGTAAAAGTAGATGGTCATTCGCTTTGAAAAATTGATCTAAATCAAGAAAGTCAACTCATTCTCTTTTTTCTAGTTTTTGCTTTCTCATTCGACTAAACGTCTCAGGTGTCATGCCGACATAGGAAGCCAGATGTTTTTGTGAGACCAATTGAAAAATGTGAGGGCTCTGTTCAAACAAACGATCAAACCGCTCTTCAGCTGAAAAGCTCCTCACCTCCACCTGCCTTCTTCCTATACCGATGAGCATTTGAGCATTAAATATTCTCCCCCACCGCTCTACGGATTTGTACAGATCAAACATTTGCATTAAATCTGAATAACCAATCCTCAACAGTTCTGTATCTGTTGTGGCCTGCATACTCCAGTCGGCTGGCTGTTGCTCCAAAAAAGAGTCATAGGCACCCGAAAAATCGCCATCATAGGTAAAACCAACACTCACGTCAATGCCATTATTAATCATAAAAGCCCTAAGCATACCGCTATGAACAAAGTAGAAGTGTTTCTCAGTTTGCCCAGCTTTAATAATGTACTCTCCTTTTTTAACCGCGAGCGGTTTCCAGCGGGCAGAAAAATCCAACCACTCCTCATCGGTGAGCAAGGAAAGCTGACTTACCTTTTGTTTTAAATGTGACTTGGCATCCATAGGTAACAGTAAATCTAAAGCGAAAAGATGTTTTCTGAATACAATAAATGAGTAGACTTAAATATCCCTATCAATACGGATTGCAGTCTATCAGAGATCTAACAATATTTGATAACCCATAAGATTTCCTCTTAATGAAACTATCTGATCGCGAAAAAGAAATCCTATCCTTGATAGTCAAAGAACTGTCTTCTCAGGAAATTGCCAAAAAATTAAAAATCAGTGTGAGAACCGTGGATACTCATAGAAAACACATCGGCAAAAAACTACAAACCAAATCCTTAATTGGGTTAACCAAGTACGCCATTCAAGAGGGTATGATTGAAGGATTTCGCTATTCAGGGAAGAAATAAGCTAAATATACCTACTTCTAGGTATTCCATTTAGCTCATTCCGGGCTTAATATTACTTAAGCAAATTCTTATGAAGCATGAAAATCTTAAAGCTGGTATTTTCAATCCTTATCTATTTGCTCACCATCACAATACTTGTATGACGTTCAATCTTGGTGAGTAGAAATTGATTTAGTGGCTCTAAAGTTACAGGTGGAGCTAGTGAGAACCTCCTGACTGCAAAGTCGGGAGGTATTTTTTTACCTTTCCGATTGTTTGTCAGACTGACCCAAAGGACTAAAGAACATAATCAATCCCTGGCATAAGGAAGCAATTAGTATCAAATACAAATAATCTTCAAACGACATAAACGTAGTTCTTTTGATTGAATAAGGTCTAATACCCCAAAAACCACTACGTTCGCATTAAATTCCCTTTCCATTTGCTCAAAGAAGACATTTTACTCAATTAAACATTGGGTCTAAATAAGGGCAGAATTATCAAATTCCTACCATTCGCATAATATATCCTTACTCCGTTTTATTCCTTATCAGTTTTTATATTTTTGTCTGTCACAACTAAACAAAAAATATTTAACCCCGGCTTATGCAGCAACTCAACGATTTTTTACTTCTCATCGATAGTTTTATAGGAAGTGCCTTCTGGTTTCCTTATGCCCTGCTCGGCACGGGACTTTTCTTTACCATTTATTTAAAATTTCCGCAAATCAGATATTTTGGATTCGCAGTCAAGGTGGTCAAAGGAAAATTTGACAAATCTGATGATGAAGGAGACACTTCCCACTTTCAAGCTCTTGCTACAGCATTATCCGGCACAGTAGGTACTGGAAATATCGCCGGAGTGGCATTGGCCATTCATATTGGTGGGCCTGCCGCGCTTTTTTGGATGCTAATGACTGCTGCAGTAGGTATGTGTACAAAATTTGTAGAAGTCACCCTTTCACATAAATACAGAGAAAAAACAGCAGATGGCACCATGGCCGGTGGCCCAATGTACTTCATGAAGAATAAAATGAACATGAAGTGGTTAGCTGCTGCGTTTGCTGTTGCAACTGTTCTTTCTTCATTTGGTACAGGAAGTTTACCACAGGTAAATAGCATATCAAATTCACTCAATGCCACTTTTGGCATTGACCATATGGTAACAGGGGGTGTATTGGCCTTTCTTTTGGCCATTGTTATTATTGGTGGTATCAAAAGAATTGCAGCGGTAACAGAAAAGCTAGTACCAGGAATGGCATTGATTTATTTCATTGGCGCTTTTGCTGTGATTTTCTATAATATCAGCAACGTAGGCTCATCTTTTGTTTCAATTTTTGCCGATCTATTCACGGGTTCTGCTGCTTCAGGTGGTTTCTTGGGTGCGTCTATCGCTTTTGCCTTCAATAGAGGTGTGAATCGTGGACTCTTTTCAAACGAAGCTGGACAAGGTAGCGCACCTATCGCACATGCCTCAGCTAAAGGCCATGAACCTGTGTCTGAAGGTATGGTAGCCATTCTGGAGCCTTTCATCGATACGATTGTGATTTGTACAGTGACTGGTCTTGTGCTGCTCTCTTCAGGAGTTTGGAATGAAAAACACGTCAATGACTTTCAGGTATCTGATATGAGTATCGTAGTAGGGTCTGAATACACTGATCAAACAGAAGCTGGTAAAACTCAATTATTTGGTCATATTTCAGGTGAAGCCCCACTACCAGTTTTCTCAGGTGAACTTGAAATTGACAATGGCAACATAAAAAATGATATTGCTATTATCCATGCCCGATCATTAGCTGAGGACGTAAGTATATTGAAAGATGGTAAGCCATTTTCAGGTTCAGTAAATATTCTAAATGGTAAGCCTAACAACCTTAGTGTGACTTTTACAGGAAAATCACTGGTGCATAGTGCTCCACTTACCACTATAGCATTTACACGAGGATTTTTTGGAGATTGGGGACAGTACATCGTATCTATTGGTTTGTTATTGTTTGCTTTCAGTACAGCCATCTCGTGGTCTTACTATGGAGATCGTGCTATGACTTTCCTTTGGGGAAGTGGATCTGTGAAATACTATAGGATGGTATATGTTGTTGCCTTCTTTTTTGCGGCCTTTACTGACACCACCATTATTTGGACACTCTCAGCTATCACCATTGCGGTAATGACACTACCTAACTTGTTTGGGTTGATCTACCTGAGAAAAGACATGAAATCAACCCTTGACGAATTTTGGGTTAATTTCAAAAAAGAATATCCGGACGAAAAGACACCAGAATGATATAACAAGAAGCTGTCTCAAAAGTCATTGTATACGTCATCACGAGTGCAACGAAGTGATCTTATTGTTCGGACACGCATCGAATCGAAAGATTGCTTCACGGAGTTCGCAATGACGAGCTACTTTTGAGATAGCTTTATTTTTTTTGATCTAATATCATGAAAACACATACCTTCCAAAGTCAACTCAAATGGACTGGTAATAGAGGGCAAGGAACCAAAAACTATAAAGCTTATGATCGTTCTTATACCGTTCAGGCAGAAGGTAAACCTACGATCCAAGGATCTTCCGACCCCGCTTTTATGGGAGACCCAACTAAATACAACCCAGAAGAGTTGTTCTTATTTTCATTGAGCAGCTGCCATATGTTATGGTACCTACATCTCTGCGCAGTAGAAGGTATCATAGTTACGGACTATCAAGATCTCGCTGAAGGTATGATGATGGAAGACACTGATGGAAGTGGAGCGTTTAAAGAAGTTTTACTTCGACCGAAAGTTACAATTGCTGATCCGTCTAAAAAGGAATTGGCCTTGCAGCTTCACCACAAGGCCAATCAAATGTGCTTCATTGCAAATTCTTGCAAGTGTGCCGTCAAACACGAAGCATTGATCCACTAAATTCCAAAATCAGCTATTTCTTTGCAGTGATGCGATCCCAAGTGAAAGTGTGTACTTCCACAGGCTCACTGTCATACATATTGTCAAAAATTTCTTCTACTACTAAAAAACTGGCTTCATTCTGTTCGTTTTCGTATCCTAGCATGAAAAACTCCCATACTTCTCCGTCCAATTCAATATCGAGCTCATATACCGATAAAACATTCAAATCCCCACCAAATTTATCAATGAACTCTTTGGCCTTATTTTCCTCCACTATTTTTGCGGTACTGCGCCACAATTCCCCTGATTTCACAAATGCCCTAACATCCAATGTACCACCATATTTATGATGATGAGGGTGTTGATGAACCACAAAATGATCAAAATCCTCAAGCACTGGTTCACTTTTGAATTTGCCCGAATAAAACTGTCCTTGGACATTTACAACGGTTATCAGGCTGATGATTAAAATTGTGGCTAAGGTTTTCATCTTTTGATTGCTTGAAAGATTATTTATTAGGCTTTCAAAACGCTTAATTAGCTAGCTCATACAAATCAGACAATTTTTTGTCATTCGTTATGGGTGCAATCGATGAATGAATAAAATTATTCGACGGGAAATTAACGTATATTGATATAATGCAATTTTTTATTGCTTTTATTATCATAAAGGCAACTGATTACAGAAATAATACTGAATGTTATCTTATTCCAAACCAGTGATCTTTCCAGTATAGGATATCAAATTTCTTTGGGTGCTCCTAATAGAAAGTGTGGCTGATTTATTCGCTTGAATAGTAAATACACAACTCAGCAGTTCTCCCCTTGTAGACCCGACTTGGAAGCTATAAACTATTCTAAACTTCTTTTCATTAATTTTTACTTCTTCTCTCTCTAAGCGCATATTTTCTATGGTAATTCCAGCATCGCCACTCAAAGTAGCCACTTGCGCAACTCCGAAATACGGTAAGCGAGCATTTATCGTATCTCTCTTTTGAACGTATGCATTCGGATTACTCATTAAGTCGATACGCATGCCTTTTTGAGTATCTGCCCAATCTGCTTCAAAACGAAAGTTTTTCTCTTCAAAAAACTCTTTTAACTCAGCAAAGGACTTGGCTTTCAATTCTTTCTTTTTCTGTTTCTTTTCTGCTCTAGATTGAGCTTCTGACACGTGAGTAAACCCTAGAATTAATGTAAAGAAGATTAAGTATTTCATATGAATAGAATTAAAAACATTTAAAGGCCCATGGATTGGATTTTCAATCAATAAAACAACAATCAAGCCTAAACCAACAATTGATGAAACAATAAAAAGATTCAATAATGACCAAATCTATTTGGCATTAGTTTGGAAAACCAATTTCTGCTTATCCGTGTGGTCTGATAAAGCATCTTCTATGCAATCATGAATACGAGCCATACCCACTTTGTCCATCAACCCAGTTTTGAAAAGCTTATCACGAACTGGCCCAATGATACTCACCATATGAAACTCAACGTCACAATCATTTAGGTGATTGATAATATCCTCAAGCCCTTCGATACCACTTGAATCAATGTCTATCATGCTTTGCGCATCTAGAATGAACTTTTTCGTGGTTGGCTTTTCTTTAATAAGCTGTTCAACCTTCGATTTCAATGATCCCACATTGGCAAAAAATAATCGAGCATCAAACCTGAGTATACTCACATAAGCATCATCAATGGCTGCATCAAACCGATCCAAGTTTCTAAAAAAATTCGTACCTGACACTCTTCCCAAAACAGCCATATGAGGAGCAGATGTTTTATATACCAACACTACAAGTGATATTAGGATACCAAAACCTATGCCCCACTCGATGCCCAAAATCAATGTCCCTAGAAATGAGGAAAGTAACATGACAAAATCGTATCTGTCAGTCTTCCACAAGTTCTTGGCTAGATTAAAATCAATCAATCCCAATACTGCCACGAAAATAATTGCTCCCAGCACCGCATGAGGCAAAAACTGAAATACTGGCATCAAGAATAACAATGCCAACACTACAATAATAGCCGCTATCACAGAAGCCAAAGTGGTTTTAGCACCTGAAGATTCATTCACTGCTGATCGACTAAAACTTGCGGTAGAAGGAAATGTCCTGAATAGCGATCCTATCACATTCGCTAATCCCAAACTAACCAATTCCTGATTGGCATTTATGTCATATTCAGCTTTGTGTTTGGATTGTAGCCTTTGGCCGATTGAATATATTTCTACAAAACCCATCAGAGCTAATGTTATGGCCAATGGCAAGAATTCACCCCAAGGTAAGCCACTGACTGTTGGGATTGAAAATTCGGGTAGCCCACTAGGCAAGTAACCTACTAAACTGATTCCTAGTTTATCCAATTGAAAATAATAGGATATACCCATTCCCAAAAGCACTACAACTAGACTCAATGGAATCTTTGAGGTTATTTTTTTCCCAATTACCAAAATCAACAGACTTACTAATGAAATCCAAAGTGTAGGAAAGTGAATTTGATCAATATGCAGGAAGTAATAAATAAATTCATCTAGAAGGCCAGAAACTCCTTCCAATTGAACCCCAAAAAGATATTTGAGCTGCTTGATTGAAATAATAACAGCCGCAGCAAACGTAAATCCCAGGATGACTGGTTTCGAAAGAAAATTTGCTATAAAACCCAATTTGAGAATTCCCATACTCAATTGAATAGCACCTACCAATAAAGTTATAGTAGCTACTACCAGAATGTACTCGCTAGTTCCTTCAACTGCAAAAGCGCTCGCTCCAGCTACTAATATGAGTGAGTCCATCGCCACCGGACCTACGGATACATGCCTGGACGAACCTATAAGTGCGTAAATGATGGTCGGAACAATAGCGGTATACAATCCATAAATTGGAGGCAAACCTGCGATCATCGCATAAGCCATTCCTTGCGGAATAAGCATCACACCTACTACTAATCCAGCGAACAGATCTTTTTTAAACCATCCGACAGAATAGGACTTGAGTGAATCAACAATGGGGAATGGGTTCTTCATTTACTAGTTGGATTAACAAGGGCAAATGTACTGGTTCAAAATTTCACTAAAAGTAACCATTGTTACACTTAAAGTACTTCGATCATATTTCTATGTAATTCTATTTGCCCTTCTTGTTCTAGCTTTTTAAGCAATCTGGATATCACCACCCGAGATGTATTCAAATCTGTCGCAATCTGTTGGTGAGTTTTTCGAATACTAAAATCGCCTGCACTTTGTTTGCAATCCAGTAAATAACTCATCAATCGTTCATCCAACTTCATAAATGCCAAGGAATCCACTGCGTTTAGCATTTCTTCGAATCGGTCATTATATGAACCAAACACGAATTCTCTCCAGGAGGCAAACTTCATCCAATCATCCATACAGTGCAATGGAATCATTACAACTTCCGCATCTTCTTCCACGACTGCTTTGATTTCACTTTTCTTCTGATTCATGCAACAGGTCAAACTCATCGCACAAGTGTCACCTCCACCCAGAAAGTATAAAAAAAGTTCTCGCCCTTGAGAATCTTCTCTGACTACTTTTATTGTTCCGGACAATACCAAGGGAATATCTTTCAAATAGCTCCCAAAGTCAATGAGTACCTTGCCTGCTTTATACTTTCTTAAGTGGCCCATTTGGCTGATTTCTTCCATCAACTCTGGTTCTAATCTTTGAGTATATTGATCAAGAGCTTCGTACATTGTATTTGGTATTTCTTCGTCCTAATGAATTCCTTCCAAATTTCTGGATAAGATTTTAATTATTAACAATATATATCTAAATTTGCGCACTCATTTCCTATATAAGGAAAAATGAAAGAAAACAGACAATATAAAATCGACATTTTCGGACTCAAAATAGGGGTTCATGAATTTGATTTTGAGTTTGATAAGAAGCTCTTTGAAAATATTGAAGACAGTGTAATTGAATCTGGTCACGGAAAATGCACCGTGGTACTGGATAAGAAAGAAAGACTGATTTCAATGGATTTTAAAATTGAAGGAGTAATTGAATTGATTTGCGACAGAAGTCTTGAGTCATTTGATTTCCCCGTCAATATCGAAGAAAACTTGATCGTGAAATACGGTGAGGAATACGACGACAGCGAGGATGAACTTTTGGTGATTCCAGATACGCAAGAAAGTCTCAATGTAGAATCAAACATCTACGAGTACTTAACGCTAGCTGTCCCGATGAAAAAAATTCACCCGGATTTTCAAGATGAAGAAGAAGATGAAGAGTATGAATTAGCTTTAGTGTATAGTTCGGAAGAAGAAGACACTAGTAGCAAAGAAGAAAATGAAGTGATTGACCCAAGATGGGCCGCACTCAAAAATATTAAGGATTTAAAGAAATAAAATAATAGAAAGATGGCACATCCAAAGCGTAAAACCTCGAAGCAGAGAAGAGACAAGAGAAGAACGCACTACAAAGCAGAAGCTAAAAACTATGTAGTTTGCGCTACAACAGGTGAATCTCACTTGCCTCATAGAGCTTACTGGCACGAAGGCAAATTGTACTACAAAGGCAAAGTAGTGATCGAAAAAGAAGTATTAGCTTAATATTTCTTTTGAACTTTATTAAAATATATGGAGTCTGCTTTTTTAAGCAGACTTTCTGTGTTTTATATGAGGTATGCACGCATACTATTTTGATAATCCAATCTCACTACCAAAAGCCAATTAATTCATTAAATTGCCAACGCTTTTTGGCTATTCGCCAAATGGCTTGACCAGTTCAAAAGAATAAAAATTTCAAATGACTAAAATAAGAGCAGCAATTACAGGTGTTCAAGGTTATGTTCCAGACTATGTGCTGACGAACCAAGAACTCGAAACCTTTGTAGATACTAGCGATGAGTGGATCACTTCTCGAACCGGTATCAAAGAAAGAAGAATCCTAAAAGGAGAAGGACAAGGTACTTCTGTAATTGGCATTGAGTCATCTAAGGTTTTACTCGAAAAAACGGGTACTGACCCCAAAGACATTGATCTTATCATTTGTGCAACAGTCACACCTGACATGCCATTCCCAGCTACCGCAAATATTATCGCGGATCAAATAGGAGCCATCAACTCTTTCAGTTATGACATTGGAGCTGCCTGTTCTGGATTTCTTTATGCACTAACTACTGGTTCTCAGTTTATCGAAACTGGCAAATACAAAAAAGTCTTGGTTGTAGGTGCGGATAAAATGTCTTCGATCATCAATTATAAAGACCGCACCACCTGTATCATATTTGGTGACGGCGGTGGTGCTGTACTGCTAGAACCAACTACTGAAGAATTCGGTGTGATGGATTCTATTTTAAAAGCAGATGGGTCTGGAGCTCAGTATTTGAATATGCCTGGTGGTGGAAGTAGAATGCCGGCCACCGTTGAATCCGTGCAAGCAGACAAACACTACGCTTTTCAAGAAGGCTCTGCGGTATTCAAATTTGCAGTGACTAATATGGCTGATGTGGCTGCAGAAATTATGGAGAAAAACAACCTGACTGGTGACGATATCGCTTGGTTAGTTCCACATCAAGCCAACAAAAGAATTATTGATGCCACGGCTCGACGAATGGAAGTCGATGAAAACAAAGTAATGCTCAATATTGAAAAATATGGCAATACCACCAGTGGCACATTGCCTCTCTGCCTTTGGGACTATGAGAAGCAATTGAAAAAAGGTGACAATGTAATTCTCGCCGCTTTTGGTGGGGGATTCACTTGGGGTTCTATTTATTTGAAATGGGCCTACGATTCTAAATAAGACAACATTAAAAAGTAATAAAATGGCTTCAACCGCTGACTTTAAAAATGGCATGTGCATCGAATACAACAATGGGTTGTATTTCATTATCGAATTTCAGCATGTCAAACCAGGTAAAGGTCCAGCCTTTGTCAGAACAAAATTGAAAAACGTCAAAACTGGCAAAGTAGTCGACAACACTTTCACATCAGGTCATAAAGTAAATACCGCTCGTATTGAAAGAAGAAACTATCAGTTTCTATACAAAGATGACTTGGGGTATAACTTCATGGATAACGACACCTACGAACAGATCAATATCGAAGAAGAATTGATCGATGCTCCGCAGTTTCTTAAAGATGGAGAAAACGTTGACGTGATCTTTCATGCTGAAGAAGAAATGATTCTTGGTTGCGAACTACCTAACCATGTGATCATGGAAATCACGTATACTGAACCTGGATTGAAAGGTGATACAGCAACTAATGCTTCAAAACCTGCGACTACTGAAACAGGTGCTTCGATTCAGGTCCCTTTATTTATTGACCAAGGGGATGTAGTTAAAGTGGAAAGCAAAACAGGAAACTATGTAGAAAGAGTAAAGAAGTAATTCTTACTCTTTTTTTATAAGTATCGGCCAATTTTTATATCAGCTGATTCTCATTAATTTTAACTAAATAAAACAATTGAGGGCTACAATGCTCCTTTAAACATCACTAACTAATTGATTTGGTTTGATCGATCAAACTGAAGTAAAACGAATAAACACTTAGCAGATGAAGGTAAAAGAAATCAAAGATTTGATAGACTTCTTGTCTAATTCAGGGCTCGAAGAAGTAAAAATAGAAACTGAAGAGTTTAAAGTTAATATCAAGAGAAGCAACGAAACTCAGGTAATTGAAAGAGCCGTTTCAGCAGCACCTGCACCAGCACCTGTAGCTGCCGCGCCAGCAGCGCCAGTAGCAGCTCCGGCTCCGGCTGCTGCAGCCCCTGCCGCACCAGCTGAAGACAGTGCTCCAGCAGGCAACTATGTAGAAATCAAGTCTCCAATGATTGGTACTTTCTACAGAGCGGCAAACCCAGAGTCTCCAAATTTTGCAAATGTAGGTGACAAAATATCTGCAGGCTCTACTGTATGTATCGTAGAAGCTATGAAGCTTTTCAATGAGATCGAATCTGAAGTTTCTGGTACTATAGTAAAAGTATTGGTAGATGACTCTCAGCCAGTAGAATATGATCAGCCATTATTCTTGGTTGACCCGTCATAATTGATTTTTGAAATTAAAGACTGACACGTGTTTAAGAAAATATTAATTGCCAATAGAGGCGAGATTGCATTAAGGATCATTAGAACTTGTCGTGAAATGGGTATTAGTACTGTGGCTATTTACTCTACTGCCGACAAGGAAAGTTTGCATGTAAAATTCGCTGACGAAGCGGTATGTATTGGACCTGCTCCTAGTAAGGATTCTTACTTGAATATGAAAACGATCATATCTGCGGCAGAAATCACTAATGCAGATGCGATTCACCCTGGGTTTGGATTCTTATCAGAGAATGCTGAATTCTCTCAGCTTTGTGAAGAATACAACATCAAGTTTATCGGTGCTAGTGCTGATATGATCAGTAAAATGGGCGACAAAGCGACAGCCAAGGACACCATGAAAAAAGCTGGGGTTCCCACTATCCCTGGTTCCGATGGCTTGCTTAGTTCGGTAGAAGAAGGCAAGAAAATTGCCAAGCAGATCAAATATCCAGTGATCCTAAAAGCAACAGCTGGTGGTGGCGGCCGAGGTATGAGAATCGTAAAAGATGAAAGTGGTTTCCAAAAAGCCTGGGATGACGCTCGTCAAGAATCCAAAGCTGCTTTCGGAAACGACGGCATGTATCTTGAAAAATTCGTTGAGGAACCTCGCCACGTAGAAATTCAGATAGTTGGAGATAGCCGAGGAAGAGCTTGTCACCTTTCGGAAAGAGATTGCTCCATCCAAAGAAGGCATCAAAAACTTACAGAAGAAACTCCGTGTCCTGCAAAAAAAATGACCCAGGAACTTCGAGAGAAAATGGGCCAAGCAGCCATATTAGGAGCAGAAGCGATCAAATATGAGGGAGCCGGAACCGTAGAATTTTTGCTAGACAAGCATGGTGACTTCTTCTTCATGGAGATGAATACACGTATCCAGGTTGAGCACCCAATTACGGAAGAGGTTACGGACTTTGATTTGATCAAGGAACAAATCAAAGTGGCTGCAGGAATAGAAATTTCTGGTCAAAACTACTTTCCTCAATTGCATGCCATCGAGTGTAGAATTAATGCTGAAGATCCCGAAAAAGACTTCCGTCCTTCTCCTGGAAAAATTACACACTTGCATATGCCGGGAGGCCATGGTGTAAGAGTCGATAGTCATGTGTATGCAGGCTACACTATTCCTCCAAATTATGACTCCATGATTGCAAAATTGATTGTTTCAGCTCAAACCAGAGAAGAAGCCATTGTAAGAATGAAACGAGCTTTAAGTGAGTTTGTAATTGAAGGAATTAAAACGACCATTCCATTTCATATCAAATTGATGGATGATGAAATCTATAAATCAGGTCAATTCACTACTGCTTTTATGGATACTTTCGACTTGACTGATTTGTAATTATTTAATTCGACATACAATATTTATTTTAGTAACCACGCTATCCCTTAGCGTGGTTATTTTTTTGCTATGAAAATGAAATTTCTCCTTTTCCTATTTTTCAGTTCCTCTTTGCTGAATTCCAATCTTCAGGCACAAGACTCTTTGGCAAAGAAAAAAAGAGAAGTACACCTTGGGATTGGCCCAGCGTACTACAATGGAGACCTCGGCAAACCATATTCAAGTGGCTCACTTCTGTTCAATTTTGGTCTTAAACTAAATAAAGACAAAAAACTGAACGGCAACTTCAAAGTATCCATTGGATCCGTGACAGGCCAAGAACTCGATTATTCAACGATCGACAACAGTGGAGCCATCGCAACTCCCAATAGATTCTTTAGAAGTAACTTCTTTGGTTTAAATTATGAGGTGCAATACAATTTTGTTTTTAAGGAAAAACTGAATGTTTACGTATCACAAGGAATTGGACTGTTTAGATTTAATCCAAAAGATGAGAATGGTGATAGCCTAATAGATCAACCAAACACTAGACCTGTTGGCGAAACTTATCGAAACATGATCATCCAGCTGCCAACTCAATTAGGAGTTAAATACTATTTACCCAATGAGTTTGCGGTTGGTATTCAAGTTGGTTTCATCAACCCAATCACTGATCATTTAGACAATTTGAGTATTTGGGGTAAAAAAAATGGAAACGATAACATTCTATCGATTCAGTTTCAAATTCATGCGCCAATATCATTCTGAACTGTATGTTTGATTATATGAAAAATGTAAAGCCTTACCTTCTCATACTCTTCATCCTGATATGGGCCAGCGATTTACAGGCTCAGAAAGCATTAGGTATTGCTATAGGTTCTGTAACGAATAAATTTGAAGGTGATCGTGTAAGCAAATTTTTTGATGTGGGCTTTCGAATGCACAGTTCATTATTGGTTGGGCTTGTGCTTGATGTTCCGATAAAAGAAGATGTATACATCACATTTTCACCTGGATACAAAGAGATTTCAGGGACTATATACGAAGAAAATGAAGAGTATATTGATCAAATAGAACAAGGAATCGAAGAACCAAATGTACCTAGATTTATCGATGTTTCTTTTCTCGAAATAGACAACTTATCCTTACCCATACTTCTGAAAATAATTTCTGACAACAAACGATGGCAATTTATGGCGGGCATTGAGACGTTGTGGAATTTTAGATCTGAACTGACTATTCTTGATACTGGAGAACAAATCAATGTTCGTTCTTTTATGAAAAGTGTCAATTATACAGCCATATTTGGATTAGGCTATAGATTCAAAATAAAGAAGGCACGTTTTGCATTCGATTTAATGTATACACAAGGTTTAAATAATATGTCAAGTGGGCGGGAGTTGCCCAATGGCAGTGTGCCGAGAATAAAATCAACCACAGGAGAAACTAGATTGACTTGGTTTTTTCTGAATAAAACCGACAATAGCAAATGATCAAATCTATAGGGCTCCTTCTTGTTTGCATCGTAGGCAGTTTTCAATCTCTGTCCCAACCATCAAATTCGACCTTAAAAATACCAACACTCAATGATCATCTATATGTGAATTTTGAAGGAATGAAATCTCCTTATACAAATACTTCATTTTTCCTTGAATTGGGCCTTGGGGAATCGGGTGTATTTTCTACGGATGGGGTTCCGGTAGGAGATTCTACAATTTTTAATCTAAATGGCGAATTGCTATTTGTAAACCTGCGTTTCGGCTATACCCAACAAATCAAAAAATGGATTTGTTTTTTCGTAAATGCAAATTACTCAGCGCGCACAGGAAATAATGCGGAAAGTCTATTTATCAGTGGAGTCAATACACTAATCTCCATTGAACCTGGTATACTTTTCAAAATAAAACACACCAAAAAGCTATCTCTTTCAGGATATTTTAAACTTACTAACACTGAATCTAGTATTGTGGATATTCAAAGGTACTTTTCAGACCTGATCAAAGGAAATCCATACGCAGACATTACTCGTGATGTTCCCGCACTTAACGGAGGAGGTGGACTTGTAGCCTCCTATGCCATTGGACCCAGTCTGGCCTTCAATTTTGATGGTCAACTTGTTTATGGAGAAACATTAAAAAGAGAGTCTCCTTCTATGCAATACTTTGTAAGTTCTAATGTTTCTTTAAATTTCAAGAAATGGATCAATTTGCCCATTACTTTTATTGTAGGTGGATATGCTAATACTTTGACAAATGTATTTTCAACAGAAGGCAGTCTAACTTCTTCGTTTATGACAAAGTTGGCATACACAGGGTCTGACAGTTTTATTCTATCCATAGAAACTCAATCTGGGAGGACGCCGATAGAAGAAACCAATAATCGAGTACAACTCAAAGCAATATCTTTCGCTGCCAAGTTTTATTTTTAAAAAAAAGACAGCCCATAGACTGTCTTTTTTAAATACACTTGAAATATCCTTATCTACCCATGCTCTGCATGTTGATTTGCTGTTGCTTGTAACCCGCTGGCACTTTAAACTGATCAGCTGAAATATCTTTCTTGTTCAATGACTCTACAACATTTTCGTTGGTCGCCTTACCATCTTTGTAAGCAATTGTTTTGACAGGAATGCCATCTTTCAATATGGGGCTATTCTCATCGAAATTCAATTGCGAGAATGAGCCACCTGTTGGCAATAAAGCTACTACTTCCTGAAGGTTTTCCTTGAAGTAATTCATCATCTGCTTCATCACACCAAATTCACTTTCAGATACACCTAAAGTGTTATACGAAGCAATATTCAACTGCAACAATTTATTTCCTTCGTTAAGCCCATCGTACCCTACAGTTTTCCATGATCCTACTTTGTTATTCATTCCATTCACCTTATAGGTCATTAAATCCCCAGAATTTGGATTTAAAATCTGATCAAATTTTGCCTTTTGCTCAGCTGGCATGTTAGAAGCAAACTGCTGCATCATTTTTGCCATCATTTTTATTTGCTCTTTGAGTTGAAGTAAGGTCGGTTTGTCAAATTGATAATATTCTTTTCTTTTGTTATCTATGAATGTGAAAACCTCTGTTTTCCCATCGAATATAATTGAGCTATTATCTGCGCCGGAGTTTTTCACCAGCATTTTATCGGCAGTCAGAAATATTTCTGAAGTAGCCACCTTGCCATTTTCAAGTGTCTTTGTTTTAGATAAAATAAATATGCCGTCTTCTGCATTTGCAGACACACTCATACATACCATCAATCCAATTACGAATAGTCTTTTTATTGCTATCATTATATATAAATTTTTAGTCTTTATAGTTCACTGGTTCAAACGAAGTAAATGCCTCTTTTGGCACCTCATTCAATACTCTTATATCTGTCAGCTGGCCTTTTCCTCTTCCGCCTGACAGCATTATATTTCCATATTTTTTATAGCCTTCCCACGGCGTAATGAACGAAGGATGTGGCTGCTCAGAGGCCTCAAAAAATGCCCATTGGGTGATCAAGTTACTTTCTTCATCCACCCACACATTGTAAATATTGTTTGGTGTGTCGCCTACATTTTCAAAAGCCAATTGAAGCACGAAGGATTCTCTTCCTGTTTCTGTTGTATCATTTCCCAAATAATAAAGCGATACTCCTGAATCTTTCAGCTTATATGGCATTACCAACCAATACGAGTCATTGATCCAAATACTTTTTGCCTTCTTCAAATAGCCTGCCAAAGAATCAGACTCACTGATTTCAATTCCATCAATAGCTGCTCTTCCATTCATACTATTGATGTTGACTAAGAGTTTTTCATCGCAATCTAGGTAATCAATTCTTACATCTCCAGTATACTTATCCCAAAGTAATTGGCGTTTGCCAAAAAAAGTCCAACTTATATATCGCGTCTCATCCCAGGCTTTCCTACCTCCCATGGCAGTCATTACCTTATCCGCTATAACAATGGCTTCAGGATCCGAAGCTTCATAGTTAAACCCCTCAGCTGGGTGATTAACATCTTCATCAATCTTCAAATTGTTTTCTGGTTCACTTTTCTTGGCACCGCAAGCTGTCAATAAAACGAATACCATCACAACAAATAAATTTTTCATAGAGTTAAAAATTGTACATTTCTGTTTTCTTAAATACCATCCAAAGACTGAGTTTAACGATCTCTCCCATATTACGACATGTCATAAATTTAGGTTCATGATAAAACTCTGCTAAGTCTTTCTTCAACGAAGTCACATTTTTAGGAAACGATATAGTGTCATCTATCATCGCTCTCATCAAATCGACCACTCGATATTTTGCAACACGCAAACGATTGGCAATCAAAGACCTTTCCTCCTTTTGATACTGACGAACCGTCTCTGGAGTCATATGCTTTAGTCCCATATTTATGAGCGCATTGTTTTGTTTAAAATATTGCGGCAAGTAAATATTCTTCCTGCCCTCATATGACTGCTGGTCAAAATCAATAGCCTTCAGGCGATACGATATTTGTTCAAAATCAGGGATGATATTCACTACAAAATTACTAGAATGCATATCTCCCAACAGTCTCACAAAGCAACGTTCATTGAACTTGACAAACTCTTTAGCCAAACGAATCTCATTTAAGTTTTTGTCCTTGAGATATTCTTTGATAAACTGATCTCCAGGGATTCCTGCAATATGTTCTTCAATCAATGTGTTTTTATGCACCACATAATTGATTCTATTTGGGGAAAGCAGGTGCTCCAATTCTAGTCCATAAATTCGGGAAGCATCAGCGTTTTTGATGTAGAAATAATCAAAATTGTCATTGATACGATTGACAATCCGAACACGGAATGGTTTGGTATTGCCGTATTGGCAAATATCCACTCTCTCCACCATCAAGTGGTCCATCACACTTACATCTCCATCGGCCTTGATTTCAGAATAGATCTGTTTCAAATCATGATGAATCATGGCCATATCAGACTGTGGGTAGAAGACCGTTTCCCAAAGTGTATCAACTCCTTGGTTGTCGTAAAGCGGTATGGAATTATCATAACGCAATAAGGATTCATACTCGATGGGTACAGCGATCGTCCGCTTGTACTTATGCAAGTAGGTTCTCAGTTTTTGACTGATCGTAAACGGAATCTTTTTCTTACTAATAATCGCCATGACGAGGTAATCTAACCACTAATATAAATAGGGTAGTTACTTACCAGACGTATAAGATTGAAAATTATTCTATCTAGGGAAACTAAGTGTAAACTCGGTTCCCTCATTGACAACAGACTGAACGGAGATATTGCCATTGTGCTTTCGCATAATCTGCTTGGACAAGCTAAGACCAATTCCAGACCCAGATTTTTTTGTAGTAAAGAACGGAATAAAGACCTTTTTTAGGGCTTCTTCGTCAATACCAGTACCATTGTCTTTGATTTTTACTATGACACGGTCATCGCTCTCCACAGCAGCACATACAGAGATTTCCTTTGGTTTCTGCAGCTCATCATTCTCACCCATGGCCTGGATAGCATTTTTAATCAAGTTGATTAATACTTGTTCGACCTGTTCTTTATCTACCCGAACCATCAATTGTTCTGGCTCCACACTTAGGTTGATTTTAATGTTGTTTTGTTCAATGTCAAATCGAAGTAAATTCAATATTGGATTAATCAAATCACTGATCAATATATCTTCCAATTGAGGGATTGGAATTCTGGTCAAATTTCTGAAGTCACTCACAAATTTGATGAGACCTTCACTCCGCTTATGAATGGTCTGAAGCGCCATGTGAAAGTCAGAAAGATCATCTTTAGAAATATTCTCAACTTTGAAGTCATCGGCATATATCTGTGACTCCAATTCTGTTTCTACAGTGGCGGCCAACGAAGAAATCGGCGTCACCGAATTCATGATTTCATGCGTCAAGACCCGAATTAAGTTTTGCCAGGCATCCATCTCCTTTTCTTCCAATTCACTTTTAATATTTTGAATCGAAATCAATTTAAATTCTTCATCTCGCCGCATGAGTTCAATAGCATAAATTGCCAACTGAACTTCCTCTCCTTTCTTTTCGATTTTCAACAGGTCACGTCCACCTGTCTTCAGTTCCAAAAGACTATTCACTAGTTCTTCGCTAACACTATTCAGTTGCTTTACATTTTTCAAAAGCTCCACCCCTAATAGGGACTTAGCAGTAGAGTTTATGATCTGAATTTCACCAGACTTGTCAAATGTGATAATACCGATACCTACGTGTTGAACAATCGTTCTCAGGTAGTTATGCTGAGCTTCCTTTTCTGCTCTGATTTCGCGGAATTTTTTGATGACATTGTTAAACTGCACATACAAATCATCCATTGACGTTCCTGTCTTCTTTGTGGTATAAGTGTGGGTGAAGTCATCGTATTTTATGGAATTCAAGAAACCAGCCAATTCTTGATTTGTCTTATCCAAATACTTGATAAGCACGTAGATCTCATAAATCAACAGGGATCCAACTAACACTTTGGTAAGCGTATAGGAATCTGTATAAAATAGATCCACAAGGAGAATACAGGTACAAAAGATGAGAAGTACCCGTACTACAAGATTGACCTTGAAGTTATTGCTATAGGCCATGCTTTTCCAATCGGCGATAAAGTGATGCTCTGGTAAGACCTAGTTCTTTAGCGGCTTTTGAGATATTTCCATCGTGGCGATCAATGGCCTTTTTGATTACATTTTTCTCTACTTCATCTAAGTTGAATGTATCGGAATCTCCATCAGATTGCCCTTCTGGCTTATGGTTCAAAAAGAAAAAATCATCAGGCGTCAATGAAGATTCATCACTCATAATCACTGCTCGTTCGATCGCATGTTGCAACTCTCGGATGTTGCCGGGCCAATGATACTTTTGTAGTTTTTTCAGCGCAGCAGCTCCAATTTTCTTTCCGCTTTTTCTGTATTTGGCGCTGTAGGTTTTCACAAAATGATCTGCAAGCAACGGTATATCTTCAAGTCGCTCGCGCAATGATGGCAGATGAATTTCAACAGTATTTATTCTATACAATAAATCTTGTCGGAACGTAGAATCCTCCACCATGTCATATATAGGCATATTGGTTGCGCAAATCAACCGGATATCAATATTGGCCGGTTTGTTCGCTCCGATTTTTGTTACCTGACGATTCTGAATCACTGTAAGTAGTTTAGATTGTAGAGGCATGCTCAGGTTGCCGATCTCATCTAAAAAGAGTGTGCCTTTGTTAGCCACCTCAAATCGACCAGTACGGTCTTCCTTTGCGTCTGTGAAACTTCCCTTTTTGTGTCCGAACAGTTCACTTTCAAATAGCGTCTCGGTAATGGCTCCCATATCCACACCGACAAAGACATTGTCCTTTCTTAGAGACTGCATGTGTATGGCTCTTGATATCAATTCCTTCCCCGTTCCATTCTCTCCTAAGATGAGAACATTTGCATCGGTCTGGGCCACTTTTTCAATGATCTTGAATACATCTTTGATCGCCTGGCTTTCACCAATAATTTCTTTGAACGGTTGGTTGATTTCTTCCTCTAATTGTTTTTTCGCAGACTTTAGTTGGTCAACCTCTTTGTAGGATTTTTTAAGTTTTACTGCGGTATTCAGTGTGGCTAGTAATTTTTCGTTTTGCCAAGGTTTCAAAACGAAATCAGTGGCGCCTTCCTTCAGCGCTCTTACTGCCATCTCCACATCTCCAAACGCGGTGATCAGAATCACTACAGCCTTTGGGTCTCGTTCTAATATTTGCTCCAGCCAATAAAAACCCTCCTTACCACTAGTGATGTCCTTACTGAAATTCATATCCAATAAGATCACGTCGTATGTATCGTTATTCATTAAGAAAGGAATCTTCTTAGGATTCTTTTCAATGATTACGTTTTTCGCATGTTTTTTCAACAACATTTTGGCCGCAAACAATACGTCCTCATCGTCATCTATAATTAATATATTTCCTAGTTCTTTTTCCACGGTTTTTTCTTTATTGGTCTTGTACTATTCAGAATATGTGCCAAACATATAAATACAGGTCAGCAGCAATTAAAGGACATTTTCATTTATACTTTAATAAAAAAGCGATCCATATTGAACAAAAAACTGTATCAATATCGGACACAATATAAACAAAAAAGTAACGGGAAAAGGATATGCTTTAAGTGATTACCGGGAAAAGTTAAGATATCTTAGAGGTTGATCTTTTTGGTGAGGTTTTCTTTACCGGATTTGACTTTGATCACAAATATTTTTGATTTGATTTCATCGAACTGATATTCCAATTCTGAATCTTTGGCTTGCTTTACGCTTTCCTTCAAAATTAAATTACCAATCACATCATAAATCTTAATGTCCAGGTAATCAGAAGGCTGGTTGATGAATTTAACCTTAAAAGAGTTGTCACCTACCACTGAAAGCTCATAATCCAGAGGCTTGACGGCCAGCTTACTGTTATAATTTAACGTACTCTCCTCTGGCCTTGTAAAATTCAAAGCAGTCTTCTCTTCATCAGCCACCACTGCCTCCTGCCCAATGAGCACTGAGCAACAGATTAAGACTAACGTGAAAAAGAGAAGTAAAGGTTTTTTCATTGATTGAATTTAAAAAAAGATCAAGCCAAAACCTTGCCAAGCTAGGCTTTAACTTGATCTTATAATGATATATTTTGAAATGCGGTTGCCCGCTTCAACTTATGCTTCTACTACCTCTTCAAATTCCTCCACAGGAATACAACTACAGAACAAATGTCTATCTCCGTAAGCATTATCTACTCTTCCTACAGAAGGCCAGAATTTATTCGTTCTGAGGTATTCTAAAGGATAAGCGGCCTCGGCTCTGGAATAACCATGGCTCCATTCTTCAGACAACACTGCATCTGCTGTATGGGGAGCATTTTTGAGCACATTATCATTTGCATCCATGGTTCCATTTTCTACAGCCTCTATTTCCTCTCGGATTTGCAACAAGGCATCACAGAACCTGTCTAATTCTTCCTTATTTTCACTTTCAGTAGGTTCGATCATTAGCGTACCAGCTACTGGGAATGAAACAGTAGGCGCATGAAATCCATAATCCATTAGTCGCTTAGCAATGTCTTCCACTTCAATACCAAATGATTTGAACGCTCTACAATCCACGATCATTTCGTGTGCACATCTTCCATTGACACCTGTGTACAGGATTGGAAACTTGGACTCCAAACGGGTCTTGATATAGTTGGCATTCAAAATGGCCATTTTCGTAGCATTCAACAATCCATCAGGGCCCATCATAGCCACATATCCATAAGAGATAGGTAATACACCAGCACTACCAAATGGTGCAGCAGAAATTGATGAGATGGCTTTTCCATTATCGATATCAACTAACGGGCTGCCAGGAAGATAAGGTGCCAAATGTTCAGCCACGCCAATTGGCCCAATTCCTGGACCACCTCCACCATGTGGAATAGCAAAAGTTTTATGTAGGTTCAGGTGACAAACATCTGCACCAATATGACCAGGGCTTGTCAAGCCTACTTGTGCATTCATATTGGCACCATCCATATACACCTGGCCACCATTTTGATGAATAATATCACAGATTTCAATTACACTTTCCTCAAAAACACCGTGAGTGGAAGGGTAAGTAATCATCAATGATGATAAAGTGTCTTTGTATTGCTCAGCTTTCGCCTTCAAATCTGCTACATCAATATTTCCTTTCTCATCGCACTTTACAATCACCACACTGTTTCCTGCCATTACAGCACTTGCTGGATTTGTACCATGCGCAGAAGATGGAATCAATGTCACGTTTCTGTGACTTTCTCCCTTATCCTCTTGATATGCTTTGATAACTAATAATCCAGCATATTCTCCTTGAGCTCCAGAATTTGGCTGAAGCGATGTAGTATAGAAACCTGTGATTTCTGACAACCATTCTGTTAAGTTAGTGATCAATTCTCTGTACCCTTCTGTCTGATCTACCGGAGCAAACGGATGCATTTGAGCAAACTCTGGCCAAGTAATTGGAATCATTTCTGAGGTAGCATTCAACTTCATGGTACAGGACCCAAGTGAAATCATAGAATGTGCCAATGACAAGTCTTTGTTCTCCAATCTCTTCAGGTACCTGAGCATTTCATGCTCAGATTGATATTTTTGATAGACTGGGTGCTCCATGAATCCAGATGTTCTATCAAAGTCTCCATTGAACTCAATTTCAACATGATTAGCAGCTTCAACAACTGCAGTCTCTTCAATTACTTTGCTACCAAACTTTCCAAAAATAGAAACAACCTCTACTAGTTCAGCTACAGTATGCGTTTCGTCAAAGGCTACTCCTATTGAACCATTATTGTAATAATTGAAATTAATGCCACGAGACTCAGCTTCTGTTCTCACCTTGTCTTTGGTTGAGTCATCTACCTTGATATTCAAAGTGTCGAAAAAGACCTGATTTTTCTGCTCAAACCCCATCTCACCAAGGTACTGGCTGGCTAGTTGAGCCAGTCCATGAATTCTTGATGCGATTCTCTTCAATCCATTTGGACCGTGATATACTGCATACGCACCTGCAATTACGCCAAGCAAGACCTGCGCCGTACAAATGTTGGAAGTGGCCTTCTCTCTTCTGATGTGCTGCTCTCTGGTTTGTAAAGCCATCCTGTAAGCTTTATTGCCATGGCTATCCTGAGAAACGCCAATTATTCTGCCAGGAATCTGTCTCTTAAAATCTTCCTTCGTCGCAAAAAATCCAGCATGAGGTCCACCGAATCCCATCGGCACGCCAAATCTTTGCGTAGTTCCTATCACTACATCGGCTCCCATTTCTCCTGGAGGGGTAAGCAATACCAAACTCATGAGGTCAGCAGCTGCCGTAATGAACACCTTGTTTTCTTTAGCTGCAGAAAACAGTGACCTATAGTCTTCTACACTTCCTTCTGAATTTGGATACTGCACAATAAGTCCAAAAAATTCAGGAGAAGCGATATCAATGTTCTCGTACTTATCTACAACCAATTCTATACCTAAAGGCAATGCCCTGGTCTTGAGTACATCCAGAGTTTGTGGAAAAATTCTTTCGTCCACAAAATATTTTTGCGCAGATTTTTTATCCTTTTTTCTAAGCGAAAATTGCATAGACATGGCCTCCGCTGCTGCAGTGGCTTCATCCAAAAGTGATGCATTTGCAATCTCCATTCCTGTGAGGTCAGAAACCATGGTCTGGAAATTAACCAGTGCTTCTAGCCTTCCTTGTGCTATTTCTGCTTGATAAGGCGTATAAGCAGTATACCACCCCGGATTCTCCAAAATATTTCTTTGGATAACTGCCGGAGTCACACAGTTGTAATATCCTAACCCAATAAATGATTTGAAAACCTTATTCTTAGATGCAATCTCTTTTACTGACCTTACATAGTTAAATTCATCCAGCGCTTCTGGAATATTTAGATCAACTCTTTTTCGGATATTTTCTGGAACTGTCTGGTCAATTAAATCATCTACAGAATTGACACCTATGGTGTCGAGCATCTGTGAAATATCTTCTTTGGATGGCCCATTGTGGCGGTGCTGAAAATGGGTGCGCTCGTTAAGATTTGCTATCATTTTGGATTCGTGGTTTACGCTTTTCAAACAAATTATTTTCCCTACGAAAATTTGCGCAAATCTAATCTGAATTAGTCAAAAAAATACGAACTAATACCCTTAAAATGATACTTTATTGTCTTCTGTAAATTGTGTGATTTAAGGCTGGAATTTTAGAGGAGAGGAATCGATACTTGTGGGATTAGGTACCGATGTACCTATTCCCCACAAGATCTTTTCAACCAGCTATGGAAAGAAAGACTATTTAATCCATCTTTCTGTAGCAATAATAACCTCTTTCTTTATTCTGTTAAATTAAATTCTATGAATCAAAATGTTTTTTCGACGAATCTGTCAATTTCATAGACGAATGAATGGAATTAACTAGCGCCGTTTTTTAGCCTTTTTCGACTTATTCTCTTTTTTGTCATGAAAAGCCCCTTGATAGGTAGGGTCTAGTTTCTTTTTGCGGTAGTCAATTTCTCTTAATTGCTCTTGTTGCTCAACAAATGGAGTCTTTTCTATTTCAACCTCAGTAGGAATGGATTCCAATTCGATTTTTTTATCAATTAACTTCTCAATTTGCTTGATATGATACTCTTCAGCCTGATTAGCAAATGTGATGGCTATACCTGTATTCTCAGCTCTTCCCGTCCGGCCAATTCGGTGCACATAATCTTCATAAATTAATGGCACATCAAAGTTGATCACATGGGAGACCATACTCACATCTAGACCTCTCGCAGCTACATCTGTAGCAACGAGAATTTTAATCTCTCCATTTTTAAATGATTCAATAGAATTCAGTCTGGTATTTTGAGCTTTGTTACCATGAATCACCTTTACTGACTTGGTGATTTTTCTTTCAATAAACTTGAATATATTATCAGCATTAGCTTTTGTTTTCACAAAAATGATGACTCTTGTTAGTTCTTCCTTCGCTAACAAAAAGTCCAGCATGTTGATTTTGCTCTTGAAATTAGGGACTAAATACAAGGACTGTGTAATTGTATCAACGGTAGACGACTGCGGGGTAACTTCCACTTTTTCTGGAAATTCCAAGAACTCAGCGGACAGATTTTCAACAATTGTTGACATGGTAGCGGAGAAAAGCAGGTTTTGCCTTTTGACAGGAATGATTTCTAAAATTTGTCGGATTTGTGGCATAAACCCCATATCCATCATTTTATCAGCTTCATCAATAACTAAAGTCTTTAGTTGCTTAGTAGTGAAAGCTCTTTTACGATAAAGATCCATAAAACGACCTGGCGTAGCCACCAAAATATCAATTCCTTCTGCTAGTTTTTCTTCCTGGGCTTTCATGCCCGTACCCCCATAAATCGCCGTATATCTCAGATCTACATAAGTCGAGTATTTTTTTATGTTTTCATTGATCTGTAAAGCCAACTCTCTGGTAGGTGCAAGAATCAATGCTCTTGGGTCTTGCCCTTGGGCATATTTTAGTTTCATCAACAATGGCAAAACAAATGCAGCTGTTTTACCTGTACCAGTCTGTGCTATACCCATTACGTCGTGTCCAGCAAGCACCAGCGGAATGGCTTTCTTTTGTATTGGTGTTGGTGAAGCGTACCTCGCCTCTTCAACAGCATTGAGAACTTGCTTATTGAGCTTAAAATCTGAGAAATTTTCGATGTTATTCGCCATGGATAGCAATTAGAAGCGGAAGCCAATTAATTTTGTCCTGCAATTTATCAAGATTCATTCGATTCTTGATGTTAATTGCATCAAACAGACTTTCATCGCATAAAATCAGAAGAATGGCTAAATACACGCTAATCAAAAACGCAAAAATGGTAAATGAAGGAGCAATACTAGCTCACGATGTATTAATCAAAGATCAGCGTATAGAAAAAATAGGTTATGGTCTTTCACATGAAACGGCAGAAGTAATAGATGCTGATGGTAAGTTTTTACTTCCTGGGCTTATCGATGACCAAGTACACTTCAGAGAACCAGGGTTGACTCACAAGGCCAACATCTACACGGAAAGTAGAGCGGCAGTAGCAGGAGGAATTACTTCTTTTATGGAAATGCCCAATACTGTTCCAAATGCGCTGACACAAGAATTACTACAGGACAAATATGACATTGCTTCCAAATCGTCCTTGGCTAATTATTCTTTTTTTATGGGCGCCTCTAATGACAACATAGAAGAAGTGATGAAAACGAGTCGTCAGGACGTGTGTGGGATCAAAGTTTTTATGGGGTCTTCCACAGGCAATATGCTGGTAGACAATGAAAAAACGCTAACTGAATTATTTTCTCGAGCGGAACTAATCGTAGCAGCGCATTGCGAAGATGAAAGCACCGTAAGAGCCAATACGGCATTATTCCGTGAGAAATATGAGGATAAAATTCCATTTACTGCTCACCCTTTGATCCGAAGTGAAGAAGCTTGTTACCTTTCTTCTTCTAAGGCAGTCGCATTAGCCAAGGCCAACAAAACTAAATTTCATGTGCTACATATCTCAACTGGAAAGGAAACCGAGCTTTTTGACAATTCTATTCCCTTAAAAGACAAGTTAATCACTTCAGAGGCCTGTATACATCACATGTGGTTTACCGACGAAGACTATTTAACAAAAGGTGGATTGATCAAGTGGAACCCAGCGGTAAAAACAGCCTTTGACCGAGACACCATCTTTCAAGCGATGCTAGATGATAAAATCGACGTAATAGCTACAGATCATGCGCCACATACCATAGAAGAAAAAGACAATGGCTATTTAAACTGCCCTTCTGGTGGGCCATTGGTTCAGCATGCTTTGCCCGCTATGCTTGAGCATCACCTGAATGGAAAGATCTCTTTAGAACGGGTAGTGGAAAAAATGTGCCACAACCCTGCCATTTTATTCGAAGTAAAAGAAAGAGGGTACATCAGAGAAGGCTATTATGCTGATTTGGTATTGGTTGACACAAACGACAACTGGACTGTTCAAAAGGAAAACGTACTTTCAAAATGTGGCTGGAGTCCTTTTGAAGGACAATCTTTCCGAAGTAAAATCACCCATACTTTCGTCTCCGGGCACTTGGCCTATGCCGGTGGTGAGATGAACGAAGGGGTGAATGGCACGCGCTTATCCTTCGATAGAAAATAAATGCAAGATTAGTTTTGGAAATTAAGAATACAAATTTCTAAATTTGCACTCCTTTTTAAGGGATCGACCAACGGGTTGATCAAAAATGGTGATTGTAGTTCAGTTGGTTAGAACGCCTGATTGTGGTTCAGGAGGTCGCCGGTTCGAGTCCGGTCTTTCACCCAGAAAGCTTCACAGAAATGTGGAGCTTTTTTCATTTTAGAGAGTTGGATCTAATGGTAGTTCAGCAGGTCGCCGGACTAGGCGTCCCCGTTGACTCCGGTCTTTCACCCAGAAAGCTTCACAGAAATGTGGAGCTTTTTTCGTTTTAGAGAGTTGGATCTAATGGTAATTCAGTAGGTCGCCGGACTAGGCGTCCCCGTTGACTCCGGTCTTTCACCCAGAAAGCTTCACAGAAATGTGGAGCTTTTTTCGTTTTAGAGAGTTGGATCTAATGGTAGTTCAGTAGGTCGCCGGACTAGGCGTCCCCGTTGACTCCGGTCTTTCACCCAGAAAAGCAGCATTTGAAATTCACTTGCTGCTTTTTTTTATGTCTTAATTCGTTTACATACTCTACTCCAAATCTCTGGACAAATTCTACAAAGGCCAGTCCTCAGATCTGGACAATAGACTTTTTCGCCACAATGCCAAACAAGATACTGCTACTAAAAGCGGAGCGCCTTGGCAACTCCTTTGGGCCACAGAAAAGAAATCTAGGTCTGAGGCACTGACTCTGGAAAAAAGTTGAAAAACCTGTCAAGAGACAGACTGATCCAGTTTATGAACAAATACAAAAGCGAACGTGATTCAGGAGGTCGTCAGATTAGGCAACTCCTTTGACTCCAGCCTTTCTATTATAAGTAATAAGTAGCCTTAAGACTCAAAATATTTTCATGACTACTGAATGATTCCTCGATCTGATTTCTAGAATGCTGTCGATAATAGGACATGATCAGTTTCCATTGATCGCTTAACCTATAGCTCAATCCACACTCCAACCGTATTCGATTCGAAAATCGTTCTCTTTCATTATCCTGCTCAACCAAAAAAGCCTCTAATGACACCAACAAATTCAACGATTTATTCATAGTTGGGCTTTTTTGTGTCAAAGCCATGATCATACCTAATTTGTTGCGGACACGTAGCGAACCAGAGTTTAATTCAGATGAACTGAAATAGAGTTGTCTCCATTCAAATTTTAAATGATCGTATAATATAAACCTACCTCTATTTAAAAAATCCCATTTAGCACTTAAAACCGGCCTTAATTCTTTTCTGCTCAAAGTATCATTTTCATTTGTTAAGAGGCCTTTTAGTTCACCTCTCAATTCTAAAGTAGGAATTAACAAATAACCCACTTCAACACCTGCAATCCAGTTTTTCCAATCGTTTTCACTTTGATACTCACCCTGGTACTCAAGTTCGCCATTTATTATAAAATTTGACTTCGTATTATATACTACCTGCCCGGCAAGCCATATTTGATCTGTATGCTCTTTAGTTTGAGCATTCACATTTGTACATGTGAGACTGTATAGTAATACAGCATTTCCAAATAATATAAATGCTAGTCTAAACATGGCTCTCCATTCATCTTCCCAATGGAAAATCAAATATTCTTTATTCAATTATTCCGTCCTTGACAAGGGCATTCACGAGCATTTTCGAATAGGTTTTTGTAATACTTTTTGAAGGGTCTGTGATCTCACTTTGAGAAGCCCAAATTAATGCTTCTTCTTTGTTTCCACCTTCCTTCAATTCATAAAAATGGTTTTCAAGCAAATAGGTTGTTGATTCTGAATAGTAGCCAGGATCATAGTACCCAGGGCCATATCTATAACCATAGTATCCACCAAAACCATATCCATATCCACCGTACATATAAGTGCTAGTGCCATGATTATAGTTTATAGACTTTTCTTTATCAACCAATGCTACAGCAATCACAGCATCTACTCCTTCCTTTAATAAGACATTCGCTATCTCTTCAGGCTCCAGGGATTCTGCTTGCATCGGATTAAGAATGGACATACCTGAAACTGCGGTTATTCCTCTATCTCCCAGGTATTCCACCATCGTATCCTGAAACCCTATAGCAGTTTGAAGATTTCTGCCACTAGAAAAAATTGCAATTTTCTTATAATTCGTAGATTCATAATTTGGCTTCGTCCATGTAAAAGACAATTTTGGCGCACATGATCCGATGAATAAAAGGGTTGCAATTACTGCTATTTTATATTTCATAATTAATAAAGTTCAATACTATTTTATCAGAAAGAGTAATACTCATTCAAATCTACTTGGAAATTAGGAAGGAGCCACATGTTTACCCATTCAAACTCTTTGAATCAAAACCAAAGGGCAATAAATCTCCTACTGTTGTTTTCAAAATTTTATCATTGGGTTGAACAAAGAGTAATTGAATAGGCTTCTTTTGTTTACTTTCATATTCCATCATGGCTTGTCTGCAGTTACCACAAGAAGAGGCCATAACGAAGTCATTCGCTCCAAGAGGCTTGGCTACAATGGCGATCTTTTTTATGTCAGCCTTTGGATAGTTCGACCCTGCGCTAAAAATAGCCACACGTTCGGCGCATAACCCAGAAGGGTATGCCGCATTTTCCTGATTGCTGCCCTTTACAATCACTCCGCTTTCCAACAAGACTGCAGCCCCCACATGAAATTTAGAATAAGGTGCGTATGCTTGATCCAGCATTCCCTTAGCTTCATCAACTAGTGCCTTCTCGTTTGAATTCAATTCCGAATAATCGAATACCTCGGCTTGTATCTGCTGAATAATTTTTTTGGCCATGGTCGGAAATATGGGTTTAAATGCACTAAAGCAATGTGGACAATTTAATACTTATTTTTTTAACTAAATGTTTTGTTAGTGGGCTTGAAAATCAAATAATTTGCTCTTTTTTAAACCAACCCAAGACTTAAAAACAGCACAATACCCAAAAACGTAATACAATAAAAAATGAAAAAAGTACTCGTACTTGGTGCAGGAAGATCTTCTTCTACATTGATAGAATTTCTACTAAAACATGCAGAGCCAAATAACTGGCAAGTGGTGGTGGGAGATCTAGATGAGTCTCTGGCCAAAGAAAAAATCAAAGATAATTCACGGGGAGAAGCCATATCTTTTGACATATTCAAAGCTTCTGATCAGGGAATATTAACCTCAGGTTTTGATTTGGTTATTTCCATGATGCCTGCTTCTTTTCATATTCATGTAGCAAAAATATGCGCGGCTAATGGCATCAATATGCTTACAGCTTCTTATGTTACAGAGGAGATTAAAGCGCTCCATGACGAGTTTGAAAACAATGGAGCAGGATTGATCATGGAAATGGGACTAGACCCAGGCATTGATCATATGTCTGCGATGAAGGTACTAGACAGAATTCGAAATGCAGGACACGAGCTGCAGGCCTTTGAGACATTCACAGGTGGTCTTTTGGCCCCCAGTGAGGACGACAACCCTTGGGAATATAAGTTTACCTGGAATCCGAGAAATGTAGTATTGGCCGGTCAAGGTTTTGTTAAATTTATTCAAGAAGGGCGATACAAATACATTCCATATCAAAGATTATTTAGAAGAACAGAAGTGATTCATATCCCAGAGTATGGATACTTCGAAGGGTATGCCAACAGAGATTCTCTGAAGTACCTTGACGCCTATAAATTGAGAGGAATCAAAACACTCTATCGAGGCACTTTGAGGCGAGTGGGATTCTGTAAAGCCTGGGACGTCTTTATCCAACTTGGTGCTACAGACGATACTTATGAATTGCATGATGTGTCCAAAATGACTCATCGACAGTTCATAAACTCATTTTTGTCTTACAACCCTGATGACTCAGTAGAACTGAAATTGGCCCACTATCTGAATCTTGATTTAGAATCTGATGAAATGTTTAAGCTCAAATGGCTCGGCATGTTTGAAGATGAATTGGTCGGATTAGAAAAGGGAACCCCTGCTCAGATATTAGAACATATACTTAAGAAAAAATGGACCATCTCACCGGATGAAAAGGATATGATTGTCATGTGGCACAAATTCGTATATAATGAAGGGAATGAAACGAAACAAATTCAATCCTATATGGCGATAGAAGGTGAAGACGCAATCAATACTGCCATGTCAAAAACAGTTGGCCTGCCTCTCGCGGTATCTGCCCAACTCATTCTTCAGGGTAAAATGAGTCCAAAAGGCGTTCATATACCTACGGAAAAAGAAATCTATGAGCCAGTACTAAATGAACTTGAATCTCATGGGATCACATTTAAGGAATGTGAGATTGAGTAATTCAAAGAGTCTGCTAAAAAGGCCTTGTGATAGAGCAAGGCCTTTTTATATATTTGCAAACGATATAAAATAGATCGCCATGGGAAGAGCATTTGAATTTAGAAAAGCACGTAAAATGAAACGTTGGGGAGCAATGTCTCGAACGTTTACTAGAATTGGAAAGGAAATTGTTATTGCAGTTAAAGCAGGCGGTCCTGACCCAAACACTAATTCTCGTTTGCGTGCAGTCATGCAAAATGCCAAATCCGCCAACATGCCTAAAGATAATATTGAACGCGCGATCAAACGTGCTTCAGATAAGGCTCAAGGTGATTTTAAAGAAACCCTCTTTGAAGGTTATGCACCACACGGCATTGCGGTACTGGTAGAAACTGCCACGGACAATAACAATCGAACAGTGGCCAATGTAAGAAGCTACTTTACGAAGTGTGATGGGAATTTGGGTACATCAGGTTCTGTAGAATTTATGTTTGAGCATCAATGCAATTTTCGATTGAACAAAGAAACTTTAGCTATGGATGCTGAAGAATTGGAATTGGAATTGATTGACTTTGGAGCTGAAGAAGTTTTTGATGATGAAGACGGCATGATGGTCTATGGTGGATTCGCAGACTTCGGTTCATTACAGAAATATTTCGAAGAGAATAATATCGAAATCTTATCTTCAGGTTTTGAGAGAATCCCAACTACAACCAAGGAACTCAGTGAAGAGCAGCAAGAAGATGTAAATAAGCTTTTAGAAAAGCTCGAAGAAGATGACGATGTACAAAATGTCTTTCATACCATGGCTTAGATTAAATGCCTATGGGGAGAGTGAATTCAAAAATAGAACCTTTGCCTTCTTCACTTTTGACATTGAACTTTCCCTTATTCAGTTTGATAAACTCTTTAGATAGCACCAATCCTAAACCTGTGCCCTTTTCATGTTTAGTTCCTAAAGTAGATTTCAAAGAGTTTTTTTGAAGAATAGATTCTATCTGATCTTGAGACATCCCGATACCGGTGTCTTTGATTTGAACAACTACTGCCTCACCATTTGGTATCGCATCGAGACTAATCGTTCCTCCTTCGCTAGTGTATTTAATTGCATTGTTGAATAAATTGGCCACGACGCTGTTAAAGATGGACTTGTCGGCATGAACAACTATATCCGGGTTGATTTCTACTTTAACTCTTAATTTTTTCAAATTAGCATTGATTTGATAGGCTTCAATAGCTGAGTGTACTAAGTCTCTCAATGGATAATTTTCAGGGTTTAATTCTATGACTCCTCGTTGAGATAAGGCCCAGTTTAGCAAGTTATCCAATAACCGATAGACACTTAAAGAAGAGTTGGCGAGCAAATTGAGTGCATTCTGGTGTACTTCTATATCACCTTTTTGCATTTTGAGCAACTTGGTAAGCTGAAGGATATTTGCAATAGGCCCTCGGAGATCATGAGCAATTACCGAGAATAGTTTATCTCTTGATTGCAAGGCATTTTTTAGTTCTACTTCAGAAGCTTTCAGCGCAGTAATATCTCTGGTAAAACATGCCACACCTACGGTTTTACCTTCAACCAAAACGGGATTATAGGATATAGAAATATGCGTGGGTGGTTCTTCAAATTCATGTGTTTCTACTATCTCAAATTTTTCTCCCCCTAATGAGCGGTCATATCTCTCCTTCCAAATCGTGCGGTGGGGCTCTGGTAAGTAATCAATAATTACATCTCCCAATTTTAGATTAGTCCTAAATACTCTATCAAACTCACGCTTGAAAATAGAATTCATAGTAACAATCGCATATTGGTCACTTACAGACCAAATACTATCCGTAGTATTTTCTATTTGCGCAAATAGATTTGCTTCACTTTCCTGAACACGGATTTCTGCTCGCTTACCTGCAGATATATCCTTGGAAGAACAAGCTACACAGAGTATCTCTCCATCTTGTAGAACCGGGTTAAAAGAGACTTCTACATACTCAGGCACACCTTCAATTTCAAACCGATCGACAACAGTAAACTTTTCACCTCTGAGTGCCTTTTGATATCGATCAAACCAAATGGAATATATTGGTTCGGAAACGTTGTGTAGGATATTCATCCCAATTTCTAACTTATATCCAAAAGCACGCAGATAGTCATCGGCCATATTCTGATTGACGTATGTACAGACCAATTCAGAATCATAAGACCACAATCTATCATTGGTGTTTTCAAGTTGGGCTATTAAGTATTTCTGATGCATTACCGGAGATTCTTATTAAAAGTTAAGCATTTTCTGTAAGAATCAGAATGAGAAGGAAGGGTTAACTGATTTTACCTCTTAAAAAGCCTACAAGAACACCTAATCCATTCTTCAAAGAGTCGTTGTTGTTTGGGATAATTATATCTGCATCTTGCTTAAAAGGTTTGATATACTTCTTATAAGTAGGCATTACATGCTTATCAAACCGATACAATACGTCATCCAAGTCATAGCCCCTTTCTTTGGCGTCCCTCAATATCCTTCGTTTCAGCATTAAAAAATCTTTAGCATCCACGAATACTTTCAGATCCAATGAGGCGACGACTTCTTTGAGGTAAAATACAAAAATACCTTCCACTACTATGATAGCTGAAGGCTTAAAAGTGAGCATTTTAGGTTCTACTTTGGGGTTGTTAAAAGTATACTCCTGACGCGTAACGGTTTCCCCTCGCTTCAACTTAGCCACATCTTCAGCAAAGGCCTGTTGGTCGATGGATTCAGGCTTGTCAAAATTCTTAACACCATTTTTATCTACTGGCTGCTCATGTCTTGGTCGATAATAATTGTCTTGAGAAACAATACAAAGTTCATCTTCATTGAAAGATTTTTTCAATTCATTCAGTAATAATGTTTTTCCTGAAGCGCTACCGCCTGTAATCCCAACAATATAGGGTGTAGTCATGAGTATAAATATTAATCTTAATTTAAAAATATATGCAATTTTAGACAAAAAATAAGTTCACGAGATGGAAAACTAAAGTATCGATATTCAGTATATTTAGCTACTTTTAGTTTTAAACAATTACTACCATGAGCACAGATCATCAAGGACAAGTAGAAAATATCTTAAAAGAATTAGGAAAGCGAATAGATGAGTTGATTGTAGAAGCCAAAGGAGCTAAAGATGACATTCGCGATGAAGTGGAAGGCAAAATCAAAGAACTAAAAAAGAAAAAATTTAAGTTAGATGATGAATACCAATCTTTTAAAGACAAAAACGAAGGAAAATGGGATGAAATAAAGACACACCTTGTTGCAGCCGCTGATGAAATCAAAAGAGCAGCTGAGGCCGCATTCAAGAGCAATAAATGAGATATTCCTTTCATGTATTTCTTGAATTTTATGTTTGATTAATTATAACACTGATTATAGATTCATAAAATATTTTAAAAAGTTAAATCAATCAGTCACTTCCATTTTCATTCCTCTTCTTTGAATAATATAGCTTCTATATTTGCATCTGCATTTTAAAAAAAGCATATGCCTCCTATTGCACTTTCTGTTGAAAAGCTCACCAAAAGCTTCAACGACAAACAACTTTTTGAAAACATTACATTCGGTATAGAGCAAGGTCAAAAAGTAGCTCTTGTAGGTGTGAATGGCTGTGGCAAATCCACACTTCTAAATATTGTAGCCAAACAGATGAACCCAGACGAAGGAGTGGTCTCCTTTGCTAGAGATCTGAAAGTATCTATTTTGGATCAGGCGCCAGATTTGAGTGCTTTTCACACCGTGCTTGATTCTATTACTGGTGGAGATCACCCGGAAGCCAAAGTGCTCAACGAATATTGGAAGCTCATAGAAAAACCAGACCCATCTGACAAAGATCAGGAGCGTATGCAGGGCCTGATAGAAAAAATCGACAGCCTCAACGCCTGGGACTATGAACATCGACTAAAAGAAGTACTGGGCAAACTAGGTATCAACGACCTCAATCAATCCATCAAAGATATGTCCGGGGGTCAACAGAAAAGAATTGCTTTAGCCAAAGCCCTGCTCGACGAACCAGATTTTCTGATTTTGGACGAACCAACCAACCACCTAGATCTGGACATTATCGAATGGATGGAGGAATATCTATCGTCTCAAAATCTAGCGATTCTTATGGTGACTCACGACCGCTACTTTCTCGACAAGGTCTGCAATCAGATATTAGAAATTGATCAAGGCCAAATCTTCAAATACAATGGCAACTATAGCCAGTTTTTGGAAAAGAAATCTGAGCGGGAAGAATGGCAACAGCAAGCCAAAGACAAAGCAAAAAACTTACTGTCAAAAGAACTCGAATGGATGCGCCGACAACCCAAGGCGCGAGGTACAAAGGCAAAATACCGCATTGATGCATTCTACGAAACAAAAGAAAAAGCCAATGTAGATCTTCGAAAATCGGAGATGGAAATCAAAATCAGCGGCAAACGTCAAGGCAAGAAAATACTCGAACTAGATAAAGTCTCCAAGTCCTTTGGTGAAAAGACCATTTTTTCTGGGTTTTCTCACATTTTCACTAGAGGAGAAAAGGTGGGCGTAGTCGGAAAAAATGGCACTGGAAAATCCACTTTTTTAAACGTACTGACTGGAACATTAGAAGCCGATTCGGGAACAATTGATAAGGGACTTAATACTTCCTTTGGTTACTACACCCAAGACACCATCCAGGAAGATGGCGGTAAAACAGTCATCGAAGCCATTCAAGAAATAGCTGAAGTCATTACCTTGGAAGATGGCAGCACGGTGACAGCCTCACAGTTGCTCAATCAATTTTTGTTTCCTCCGAAATCGCAGTACTCGCACATTTCGAAATTAAGCGGCGGTGAGAAAAGAAGATTACAACTACTTAAAGTACTCATGGCCAATCCCAATTTTCTGATTCTCGATGAGCCTACGAATGATTTAGATATTGTAACGCTCAATATCCTCGAAGACTATCTGCAGAATTTTGGAGGATGCCTCCTTATTGTTTCTCACGACAGATACTTTATGGACAAGTTGGTGGATCACCTATTTGTATTGGATGAAAGCACATCCATACGCGATTTTCATGGAAATTACACAGATTTTCGCCTCGAACCTACACGGCCAAAGGCTACATCCAAATCGGCCACATCCTCTCCAAAAGAGGAGCCAAAACAAAAATCTGAAACCAAGAGAAAGTTGAGCTATAAGGAAAAGCAGGAATTCGAGTCCATCGAAAAAGAAATGCCAAAACTCGAAGCGAGAAAAGAAGAATTGGCTGGACTACTAAACTCTGGTGAAACCGACCATATTCAACTCACCGAATGGTCAAGTGAAGTAGAGCAGATCGTAGAAAAGCTAGATGAGATGGAAATGCGCTGGTTGGAATTGTCGGAATTGGGTTAAACCGATCATTGGAATCATAGACCGCTAAACAAGTATTTTTTCTTTCTTCTCATTATTTATCTAATTTCCAGCTCGAAAATTAAACGTCAAACTATGAGAAAATTACTAGTTGCCACCCTCCTTTCCTCTGCTACACTATTTAGTTGTAACAAAACACAGGAAAAAGCGCCTGAAGAACCAGCGCTGGATATCAAAACGCAGGCCGAAGAACTGGCAAAAAAATTCATCATTACTGATGGTCACATTGATCTGCCATATAAGCTGGCTGAAGAAGGCTATATGGCCATCGGAGAAATCCCAAATTTGTCTGGAGAAATAGATGGCAATTTTGATTTTGCAAAAGCGTCACAAGGTGGATTAAATGTTCCGTTCATGTCCATTTACATTCCTGCATCACTACAGAAATACGCAGGAGCCTCCAAAGCATTGGCAGATTCATTGATCACAATGGTTGAGCAGATCACCACCACGTATCCGGACCACTTTGCATTAGCAGGCAGTCCTGCAGAAGCACAGCAAAATTTTGAAAAAGGCTTGATCTCTTTACCCATGGGGATGGAAAATGGCTCCGGCATCGAAGACAACATAGAAAACGTGAAATATTTCTTCGATCGAGGGATCAGATACGTGACATTGACGCATTCTAAAAACAATTTGATTTGTGATTCTTCTTATGACCCATCAAGAAAATGGAATGGATTGAGTCCATTCGGAAGAGAAGTAGTCAAAGAGATGAATGCGCAAGGCATCATGGTAGACATTGCACATGTATCAGATAGCACTTTCTACCAAGTAATGGAAATGACGGATGTACCTTGCATAGCTTCTCATTCTTCTGTGAGAAAATTCACACCAGGATTTGAAAGAAACATGAGCGATGAAATGATCAAACTCCTGGCTCAAAACAAGGGTGTCATTCAAATCAATTTTGGTTCTACATTCTTATCACAAAAGTCACGTCAATTGTATGATACTGCCAAAATTGCGCTTAAGGAGTTCAAGATGCAAAATCCAAATGCCAGTGATTCGGCCATCACAGCCTTTAGTAATCAATGGCTTATTGACAATGATTTCTTTGCCGATGTAAAGGATGCTGCCGATCATATAGACCATGTAGTTAATCTAGTAGGCGTTGATTATGTAGGACTTGGGTCAGATTTCGATGGTGTGGGCAACTCATTACCTAATCGATTGAAAACTGCCGCTGATTATCCTAAGTTAATTGAAGAGTTGCTCAACAGAGGATATTCTGACGAAGACATTGAAAAAATCTGCTACAAGAATGTATTCCGGGTTTGGGATGCAGTATTGACAGCAGCAGGAAAAAATTAAGGTCAAAATAGCTTCCTGAATAACTTCAGGAAGCTATTTCATTCTTGCTAGAATGTATCAGATAAAAGCAGACACAAATCAAAATCTCTACTGCTTCATCTCGAAGGTTTTATGACCGATCAAGAATTGAAAGAAGCTGCTCAAATCTGCATTGATGAAATCAAAAAACTATCACCTGGCTTTGCTATCATTAATGACATTTCAAAACTAAAACCAGCATCACCACGAGGTGCTGCTGAGATCAAAAAATGTTCAGTTAATTGCTGCACAACACGGGGCAGCAAAGGTGATAAGAATTACACATCACATTATCACTCGATTACAGTTCAATAGAACTAGTGAAGAAGCAGGATACCAAGCCTTTGAAGTACAAAACATGTCAGAAGCCATGGAACTTCTGAAGGATTAATTAAACCGATCACATTTGAGTCAAAGAGTGTCCGTATTCGGGACACTCTTTTTCTATTTTAAAGCTCACGAAATTACTTCTCCCTGATTATCTGATAGTTACAAAAGTTGGCACAGCGATTGCCAAAATGTGAGTAAGGTCAAAAACTCAAACTTTACTCAAGAATTTAAACCTACTGTAATGAAGAAATTGAATGGCAGATATTCCAAAATACTCCTGATTTTATTGGGTGTGTTGGCGGCTATCGTGATTGGGTTTCAATCCAATGCAGTAGGTTTCGATTCTGAGGCTGATTTAGACCAGCAAGAGTCCCTAGAGCAGACCCCAATATTTGACCCTTCAAGTAAACTTCATATTAAACTGTTGAGTTTACTCAAGTAACAGTTTAAAATAATACTGAAGTATCTTTTTAGATTTTAAAAGCATTTTTAAATTACTAATCAAACACCAAGATTATGACTAGACGACTTACAAGATCATCAGACAAAATGCTAGCCGGCGTATGTGGCGGAATTGCTAACTACTTTGATTTAGACCCAACACTGGTCAGAATAGGCTATGTAGTACTTTCCATTTGTTCAGTTGGATTTCCAGGTATGCTCGTTTACTTGATACTTTGGTTAATCATGCCAGAGTATTAGTTATTAGTAAATAGGAACTTATTTAATAGTCACGAGGAGGTCATTCCAAATCACTGATAAATAGTAACTATTAATCAACCACCGTCCTTAAGTCATTTTTGAATAAGTATCGATCCAGCGTTCAGGCACTTCCCCTTTAGTCGCCAATTCGTAATCTGAATAATCACAAGGCACAATATAGTGCCGGTCATAGATGCCAATGTGTGTGGCATTGGGCACTTCCATCCACCATTTGTCCGACAATCTACTTTTGTAAAACACAATAGCCTCTGGTTCTGCATCCATGGCTACTACATATTTCATATAGTCATTGGTCTGAAAGCCCTTTTCGTCTTTTCTATTTTTAAACCCTTCTATGAAATACCAGAGCATTGTCGCTATAACCATAGCCGTAGGATTTTCTGCAGTTTCCTTTTCTGGATTGTATTCGTAGATACCGACAGAACTCAGTTTGTCGTTCATTCCGGCATACCACATGATTTGGCATGCTTCTTCACCCGTCAATCCAAATATCTCACTTCGGTTACCTCCAGGGCAATAGATTGACTGAAGGGCTGATAAGTCGAAACTCAACATATCTGCCTCCCGAATGAGGGGCTCCATTCTTTTGATATCATCTCTCAATGCACCTAATCGGATAGGGTTAAAACTTAGTTGCTGCAGCACTTTGGTAGCAGATGCATTCACCAAATAGGACTGATGCGCCAACTGACTATAGTTGAACAAAAAATTGGGTTCATGAGTAAAAATCCTATGCACATGGTTTTCATTGGGGTCAGATTCAGCTTTGTCATTTAAATCGAATCGAGAATCAACGTTCAGAATACTCACCATTTTTTCTTCTTCTTCATAGGCTAAGTACTGGCCTATATCCAAATCGTGTGACCCGCCTATGAGGATTGGCAAAATATCTTTAGACATGAGAAAATGACATACAGATTGAACCCGCTTATAAGTTTCATCCAAATCTGGACCATTTCTAAGATTGCCCAAATCCACCACATTGCAGGTGCCTTCCCCCTTCTTCAATCCATAGAGCTTCTCTCTAATGAGCTTGACTCCAGTTTCATTCAATGCGCTACTACCACGGGTTTCTAATAATCCAATAATCGCCACATCCATCAGATTGATGTCGGGTAATTTGTTTTCATTGAGATAAACAGATTGAATAAAAGAGTCAGGAGAAAATTTTCGATTGGATAGGCTTTGATCTACGGGATCGAAATAGAGCTTCAGGTCCATGCTTCAGGCATTGTTAAGGTGATGACTTTGTCAAAACTACATAAAAAAACCCTGACTCCCGATAGTAATCGGATGCCAGGGTTTTTGATTTTTTCCTATGACTTGGCTTACAAATTATCCACCAAAATCATCAAATGATACATTCTCATCAGGCACACCCCAATCGTCACACATCTTAAGAACCGCTTGGTTCATCATTGGAGGTCCACAGAAGTAGAATTCAATGTCTTCAGGAGACTCATGTGCTTTCAACTGATGGTTGATAACCGCGTCATGGACAAATCCTAAGAATCCATCGCCTTCTTTGTCATCTATAGATTTTTTCTCTGTCCAATTATCCTCTGGAAGAGGCTCTGACAATACTATTTCGAATTGGAAATTAGGGAACTCTTTTTCGATTTGTCTGAAGTCATCCTCGTAGAACAATTCTCTTTTAGACCTACCTCCATACCAGTAAGTCACTTTTCTTCCAGTCTTCAATGTGTGGAACAAGTGGAATAAGTGAGATCTCATTGGTGCCATACCTGCACCCCCACCTACATAGATCATTTCAGCTTCAGTCTCTTTGATGAAAAACTCACCATAAGGTCCTGAAATAGTTACTTTGTCACCAGGCTTTCTTGAAAATACATATGAAGAACAGATACCTGGATTTACATCCATCCATGCGTTCTTTGCTCTATCCCAAGGCGGAGTGGCGATACGAATCGTCAACATCACGATGTTTCCTTCTGCTGGGTGGTTTGCCATCGAGTAAGCTCTAAAGATCTCCTCATCATTTTTCATTTTCAAATCCCAAAGACCGAATTTATCCCAGTCTTCCTTGAATTTGTCTGGCCCTGCAGGATCGTTCGGATCAGGAGCAATATCTATGTCTTTGAAATCAACTTCCACTTTTGGTACATCGATTTGTATATATCCACCAGCTTCGAAGTCAAGGTTTTCACCCTCCGGCAATCTTACGATAAATGCTTTGATAAAAGTAGCTACGTTGTAGTTGGAGATGACTTCACATTCCCACTTTTTGATACCGAAGATTTCTTCTGGAATCTCGATGTCCATATCCTGCTTCACTTTTACCTGACAAGCTAGGCGAACGTTTTCTTTCTGCTCCGATCTACTCAAGTGACCAACCTCCGTAGGTAGCACGTCTCCACCACCATCAGTAACTGTACACTTACACATGGCGCAAGTACCACCTCCACCACAAGCAGAAGGTAAAAATATTTTTTGTGCACTCAAAGTAGTCAATAAGGTAGAACCAGCTGAGGCTACTACAGGATTCGCTGAATCACCATTGATTACGAGATTTACATCCCCTGACTGTACTAGTTTTGATTGTGCAAAAAGTAGAATAAATACCAATAGAAGGATTACGATTGTAAATGCTACTATTGATGTTAATATGATAAAGGACATCTTTCTTTAATTAAATTTTCTGTCTCCAATTTTCAGGCACAAATATAAAAGAATTAATAGTAAAAAATCCCTGTGCCCTACCCAATTAAATTAGGTCTTTACTGCTTTTATTTCAACTAAAAACGACTTTCGAGTCAAATCCTTGCAAATCATACTTTTGGGTGAACAGGGAAATTGTGCAAGGAAGTATATTTGACTAAATCAAATCCAATAAAAATGAAAAGAGTCACTGGAATTGGGGGTATATTCTACAAAAGTGAGGATCCCAAAAAAGCAAGAGATTGGTACAGCAAACATTTAGGATTGGTCACCAATCAGTATGGTTCATTATTCGAATTCCGACAAGGAGCCAACCCAGATCAAGTGGGCTACTTGCAATGGAGCCCAATGGAGGCAGACACCAATTATTATGCTCCTTCAAAAAATGAATTTATGATCAACTATCGTGTAGAAAATTTGGTCGAATTACTGAAGGTTCTTAAATATGAAGGTGTGGAGATCGTAGGAGAAATGGAAGAATATGATTACGGGAAGTTTGCTTGGATTTTGGACCCTGAAGGGCATAAAATTGAACTCTGGGAGCCGGTTGATTCCGTTTTCACAAAAGACAATGAAGGAAAAACAACTATGTAATTGTTAAATTGTAATTCTTAAACACACAATCATGAATCCTATACTCAAAAACATTTTAGCGCTAATTGCAGGAATAATAATAGGCAGCATAGTGAATATCGGTTTGATCATGCTAGGTCATACACTTGTTCCTCCTCCGGAAGGCATGAATCCTATGGACATGGAAAGTCTAAAAGAATTTATGCCCATGTTTACTCCTTCACATTTCGTAGCTCCATTTTTAGCTCATGCGTTTGGAACCCTGGTAGGCGCATTTGCAGCGGCAAAAATCGCCGCCAATCACCAACTAAAGTTTGCTCTAGGTATAGGGGTTTGGTTTTTATATGGCGGTATATCCATGATCATTGATTTTCCAAGTCCCTTGTGGTTCAATATACTGGATTTGGGGGCGGCCTATTTGCCAATGGCTTGGTTAGGATGGAAATTTGCAAAAGTCGAATAAAGCGGATTTTGAATGTCAAAAAATTTCACTCTTATTCCTACTTCTAGGAACCTTTTCTTGTATTTCTACTAATGAGTCCAAAGTAACTATTGCCGTAGCTGCCAACATGCAACATACGATGCAAAGTTTAATTGCTGAATTTGAATCCTCTCATGATATAAGGGTAGAAACATCAAGTAGTTCCTCTGGAATATTGACCACGCAGATCAAACAGGGGGCGCCTTTTGATATTTTTTTATCCGCAGATATGAATCACCCAAGTATGCTTCACAAAGAAGGTTTTGCCTCGGCTCCAGCAGTTTATGCAGAAGGAAAATTGATCTTTTGGACAATGAATAAGGAGTTAATTCTCGATTCTGGAATTGACATATTGATTCATCCTGAAATAAAAAAAATTGCGATAGCTAATGCCGAAACAGCTCCGTATGGTTTTGCAACAGCTGAAGCTTTAAAATCATCAGGCCTATTTCATCAATTAAAATCAAAGCTTATAATTGGAGAAAGCATCAGTCAAGTCAATCAGTATGTCCAGACTAAAAACGTAGACATTGGGCTTACGAGCCAGTCTGTGCTATATTCTCCTCACTTATCTGTTCATAGCAATTGGAAAGCACTGTCCGATACCCTTTATTCTCCTATTCGTCAGGGAATTGTATTATTGAATCATGGTAAAGAAAATAACCTTTCTAACTCAGAAGAGTTCTATAATTTCATGTTTTCAAATAGGGCTAAAGAAATTTTGTTGAACTATGGATATCAGGTCTCGAAATGATTGAGTGGGGCACATTATATATTACGCTCAAGCTTGCATTGATTACCACTTCACTGCTGCTTTTCATAGGTATTCCAATAGCCTATTGGTTGGCCTATGGTTCTTCTAGACTCAAATTTATTTTTGAAGCATTGATTGCCCTACCACTTGTGTTACCGCCATCTGTATTAGGTTTTTTATTTGTTGGTGGCATTTGGGGGACAAAGCGGATTAGGAAAATTCCTAGCTTCTACATTTGATCTTAGTATTGCATTTACTTTCACTGGTTTGGTGATTGGTTCTGTGATATACAGTTTGCCTTTTATGATTCAACCTATTCAGTCAGGTTTTCAGCAGTTGTCACCGTCGCTCAAAGAAGCCTCATACACTTTAGGAAAATCCAGGTGCCAGACTTTAACTATGGTACTTCTACCCAACATAAAGAATTCTTTATTGACTGGAATTGTCTTGAGTTTTGCTCATACGATCGGTGAGTTTGGAGTGGTATTAATGATCGGTGGAAACCTAGATGAAACCAGAGTGGCTTCGATAGCGATATATGACAGTGTAAATAAACTGGACTATGCGGCGGCGCACTCCTATTCACTTTTATTGCTATTATTCAGTTTCATTATTTTGACTTTAGTCTATTCATTCAACAAAAAAACCGTTACCTCTTTCCAATGATAGATTTCAGTCTACATAAGAAGTTTCATTCTTCGCAAAAAGAAGTCGACATTTCGGCAAGTGCTCAACTAGAAGAAGGGAAAATAACTGCTATCTATGGAAAATCAGGTGCGGGAAAAACCAGTATACTGAGAATGTTGGCTGGATTATTAAAACCAGATAAAGGGACAATTACAATTGGAAATGATTGCTGGTTCGACCATCAAAACAAGCTCAGTGTACCACCCAATAAGAGAAACATTGGAATGGTTTTTCAAGACTATGCACTCTTTCCCAATATGACGGTATTGAAAAATATTCAATATGGATTGAATGGAACCGGAGATAAAGAATTGGTTCAGCGTATCATTGAAATCTCAGATCTGGGTAATTTGCTGGATCGAATGCCTTCTCATCTTTCTGGTGGACAACAGCAGCGGGTGGCACTTGCCAGAGCCATCGTTAGGAAACCCAAATTACTACTGCTCGACGAACCACTTTCTGCCCTGGATACCAACATGCGCGTAAAACTTCAAGAGGAAATTTTAACCATGCAAGAATTAATACAAACGACCATTGTAATGGTCAGCCATCATTTACCCGAAGTCTTCAAATTAGCAGATCGTGTATTGGTCATGGAAGAGGGTCAATTCATACAGCGAGGGACTCCATCAGAAGTGTTTTTGGGTGAAAGTCATACGCAACTTTCTGGAGAATACCTGTCGAGCACCAAAAAAGATGGGCATACAATTTTGCAACTCATGGTGGATAAAAAAGTGGTTAGTGTCGAAATCCCTAATGAAACCCAGGGTTAAACAAGCAGCTCTTTCCAAGTTCCTTTCTCCCAATTGTATTTAACTGTGCTTGGCAGTGATTTCCAGAAATATTTGCTGGTTTCTACCGAAAAAGACGGCTGCATATAACAGTTGATCGTACAACCTTCACAGGCAGGGAGTTTACCTTCTGTCGCGATTTGATTTTGAACGGCTTGCGATTGGTACAACAACTCTAAGTTTCCTTCTATTGAAAAGGATTTTTCTCCTAAATGATAGCAGGGTAAAACCAATTCGTTTTCAGGGCTGATCACTAGTGTGGTACTAGCCGCTTTGCAGACCGGATCATGAATATGATTTCCTCCGTCCCGTCTCAATTCAATAAAAGCCTGATTGAGAAATATATTTTTCATTTTACCCCATTCTTCCAAATCGTCAAGGGTTTCCTCAGAAAGACTGTCTCCCACTTGATTGTACTCAAAGGCAGGATTGAGAATCAACACTAAATCATTGGGAAGACAAATTTTTTCGTAGACTGCTTGAATATCTTCTTTGTTTTCTTCGAAAACGGTGAATAGAATATCTGGTCTTTCTCCTATTGACTTCGCCAATTCTATTGACTCCATCACAAAATCGAAGCAAGCCACGCCACGCATCGTGTCATGCTTTTGTTTATCTGCAGTATCCAGGCTGAAGTGTAGCATATCGACATTTCCTTTTAAGCGTTCGGCAAACTTGGGATAGAGCAAAGCATTAGTGGTCAGTGTGGTAATGAAATTCATCTCTTTAGCAAGAGCCAAAAACTCATCAATTTGCTGATGCAGCAGCGGCTCCCCCCCAGTAAAATCGATTACTTTGACCCCGAGTTTTTTCAGTGCCAATAAGTTCTCACGGACATTGTCGAACGTCACGTATGGTGAGGGTTTTTCCCAAATATCACAAAAACCACACTTGGCATTGCAGCGATAAGTAACGTAATAATTGCACAGCACGGGATGCTTGATCAGTTTCATCCCTTGTGGCTATTTTTTGGTATTGTTTTCAAATATTCCCGTAATGGTCAATGAGGAATTTCGAATTTTATAGAACAGTGTACATTGACCACAAGTAGTTTCTCTCATACCTGAATAACTAGACTCTATCCCTGCAAAATTGTAATTAGAAAGAAATTTCACATTAGAACGGATAAGAAAAGCCAACTTTTTACACTCGTTTTTATGACCATCCCTTTTGAAATATTTTTCCAAAATTTTCTGTCTTTCTTCACGCGCAGTATTAGTCCAAATTACTTGCTTAGCCATTCGTCTTCTTCTACTTGGATCGCTTTTTCTGGAACTACTGTTTTACCTGCCATTTCAGCTTCGCTCAAAGCGAGCAATTTCTTCTGAGTTTCATTCAGTTTGACAGCTTTTGTTTCTTCTCTAACAATACCAGAGGCATCTACATTCTTTAAAAGTTGAGCCAACTCAAAATCGTCACGATCTTTCTCGCTGATTTTCTTTGCCTCTATATCTAAAGAATGCAAAAGCTCAAGTACATACTTAAGCTCCTTTTCTGTTGTGGGGCTAATGAGAATAGAATCCATTAAGTCAAAATTATGGATTTTTATTTGAACAAAACAGCCTATTGCCATCCATTCATTGAATCTTTAGATTTAGCCAAATCTCTAGAGTCTTCAAAAGGTTAATTCTTTCCTTTCACCTATTTTTGCGCCATGACAAAAGAGGCGCTCTTCGAACAAATCCAACAAAAGAAATCCTTTCTATGTGTGGGTTTAGATACTGATATAAAAAAAATACCTACGCATTTGCTTGACCAAGAAGACCCGATCTTCGAATTCAACAAGCAGATTATTGACGCAACGAAAGATTTTGCTGTTGCCTACAAACCCAACATTGCATTCTATGAAGCCATGGGAGCATCGGGCTGGGCTTCTTTAGAAAAAACGATAAACTACATTCCACAAGACATCTTTACTATAGCCGATGCCAAACGTGGAGATATAGGCAATACTTCTTCGCTATATGCCAGGGCATTTTTCGATAACATGAATTTTGACTCGGTCACTGTAGCTCCTTACATGGGATCGGATTCGGTGAAGCCATTTCTTGAATTTAAGGATAAATGGGTGATTCTTTTAGGCGTAACCTCAAACGAAGGCGGAAAAGATTTTCAATTTTTGGAATCTGAAGGCAAACCCTTGTATCAACATGTGATGGAATCTTCTTCACAATGGGGTTCCGACCAAAACATGATGTATGTAGTTGGCGCCACTAGACCAGAATATTTGCAAGACATCAGAAAAATCATCCCAGACCATTTTCTACTCGTACCTGGCGTAGGTGCGCAAGGCGGTGACCTCGAAGCTGTATGCAAAAATGGAATGAATGATCAATGCGGACTTTTGATCAACTCCACCAGAGGGATTATTTATGCCTCATCGGGCGAAGATTTTGCTGGAGCAGCGCATATAGAAGCTAAAAAATTACAAGCCGAAATGGCACCGTTTGTTGAAAGTTTAAAGTAGAGAGTCAAAAGTGCTGCTCGGCAGTTTAATCAAGACTTTATAACTTTCAACTTTAAGAACTTTAGACATTTAACATCAAAGACATTACAACTCATAAACCCGCAATATGAAATCCATAGACTATATATCAGAAAACAAGCAGAGATTCCTAGATGAGCTATTCGACTTGCTCCGAATCCCATCAGTTAGTGCTGACTCTAAATTTGACGGTGATGTACGTAAAGCCGCTGAATTTATCAAAGCCAAATTCGAATCCGCAGGCGTGGACAAAGCAGAAATCTGCGAGACCAAAGGACACCCAGTAGTATACGCGGAGAAAATCATAGATGTCAATTTGCCTACAGTATTGGTATATGGTCACTACGACGTGCAACCAGCAGACCCATACGAACTTTGGGACTCGCCTCCATTCGAGCCGGTGATCAAAAATGATAAGATCTATGCACGTGGTGCCTGTGACGACAAAGGCCAGATGTATATGCATGTAAAAGCATTCGAGGCCTTGATGGCTAATGACGAATTACCTTGCAACGTCAAGTTCATGATTGAAGGTGAAGAAGAAGTGGGCTCAGAAAACCTGGGTGTATTCGTAAAAGAAAACAAAGAAAAGCTCAAGGCCGATGTGATCGTAATCTCAGACACTGGCATCATCAGCAACGACTGTCCTTCGATGACGGTTGGTCTACGTGGACTCAGCTACCTGGAAGTAGAAGTCGTTGGGCCAAATCGAGACCTTCATTCTGGCATGTACGGTGGGGCTGTGGGCAACCCAATCAATACGCTTTGTGATATGATCTCCTCCTTGATCGATGACAAAGGACACATCACCATACCAGGATTCTACGATAAAGTACTGGAGCTTACCCAAGCAGAAAGAGAAGCTATGGCTAAGGCACCATTTGACCTCGAAGAATACAAAAGAGAATTAGACATTGCCGATGTAAAGGGAGAAGATGGATTTACCACACTCGAAAGAATCGGTATTCGTCCTACACTTGATGTTAATGGCATCTGGGGCGGATATACTGGCGAAGGTGCCAAAACAGTACTACCATCAAAAGCCTATGCCAAAATCTCTACTAGATTAGTTCCAAATCAAAATAGCGATGAGATTACCGAATTAGTTAAAAGCCATATCGAAAGTATTGCGCCAGCTCACGTGAAAGTAAAAGTGACACCTCATCATGGAGGAGAAGCTGCCGTGATCCCTACTGATTCTGATGGTTTCAGAGCAGCCAGCAAGGCCTTCAAAGAAGCTTGGGGCAAAGAGCCTATTCCTATGCGCGATGGTGGCAGTATTCCAATTGTAGCGCTATTTCAGGATGTGCTAGGACTTGATTCTGTCATGCTTGGTTTTGGTCTGGACGAAGACGCCATTCACTCGCCCAACGAAAGCTATGGTGTTTTCAACTATATGAAGGGCATTGAGACCATTACCTGGTTTTATAAATATTTTGCTGAAACTAAATAATAAAATAGTTTCAAAAGTGGCGTCATTGCGAGCGGAGTACGGCAATCTCGACATCGGGTACGTTCTCGAGTTTAAGATCACTTCGTTTCACTCGTGATGACGGTTTTTATGCTTTTGAAACAATTACATAAAAAAATGAATTGTGCGTAGATCCAAACTAGTCATCAACTGTCAACCCTCTCTCTCTCCATTTCTCAAGAAAGAAGTGCAGGGATTGGGATATAGAATACTTAAAGCTGAGAAAAATGGCGTGACTGTAGAAGGTGGCTGGAAGGAAGTAATGCACCTCAACTTGAATCTTCGAACGGCCTCTCGCGTGCTTTGGTTGATCAAATCCTTTGAAGCCAATCACCCAGACAAGATGTATGAAGAAGCCAAGAAAATTCCTTGGCATAAACTGTTGCCTGAGGGCACTAAAATATCTGTGCAATCGTATGTGAAAAACGACTACATCCGTGATGGGAGGTTCGCCAATTTGAAGTTGAAAGATGCAATCGTAGATAGAATGCAGGAAGAAACCGGAGTTCGTCCCGACTCAGGCAATGAGAAGGATCAAACGGTCGTTTATCTATTTTGGCATTTGAACAAAGTCCATATCTACTTCGACACTTCTGGAGAGACAATTACCAAACACGGGTATAGAAAACTGCCATTCAAAGCACCGATGTTAGAATCTCTAGCCTCTGCTTGTTTGATATCTGCCGGTTGGAATGATAAAAAAGGAGCCTTTATCAACCCCATGTGTGGTAGTGGTACTTTAGCCATAGAAGCTGCCTTAATGGCGGCAGGCATTCCTCCAGGGTTGCATAGAAAGAATTTTGGCTTCATGCATATCAATGGATACGACTCTTCGCTATGGAAAGAAACATTGGCAAAAGCCGAATACAGAGACCGAATAAAGTCAAGCATCATCGCTACTGACTGGAATGGAGATGCCATAGAAGCAGCTCGAGCCAATGCCCGTACTGCTGGCGTAGAGAAAATGATCGACTTTGATAAAGTTTCGTTCGAGAAGACCTTTGTTCCTTCTGGGCCGGGCATCGTGATGCTCAACCCTGAATATGGGGAAAGACTCGGCGAGGAGTCCATGCTCAAATCTGTCTATAAAGACATCGGCGACTTCTTCAAACAATCTTGTGGTGGCAAGATGGGCTACATTTTTACTGGTAATTCAAACCTTGCCAAGTCTATTGGGTTACGTACAAAATCTCGTACAGAATTTATGAATGCAAGGATCGAATGTCGACTGCTGGAATATGAGCTGTATGCGGGGAGTAGGAGATAGTTCCCTTCGTCATTACCCTGCGTAACGTCAGGAGCGTCAGGGTAATCTGCCCATACAAAGCTCTGCAATTTCAAAACTCCAGCACTTACCGAACTAGGTCACCGGATCCCGATAACTATCGAGACCGAGCAATGACTTTTACGATTCATGAATATTCAATAATTGCCTCCTCCTCCCCTTGCATTCTCCCTCTCCTATCCATAATTTGCATCAAAAGCACTAGTTTGAAAAAAGTACTAATTGTTATCGTTATTGGAGTCCTTCTGGCTGGAGCCGGATGGGGAGGTTTCTACCTCTGGAAGCAAAGTAGAATCACCATTTGGTCCTTTGTACCTGACAACTCCATCCTTGTCTTTGAACCTAACGATTTCACCTATCTATGGCGCCCGGATGACACCCGAAAAATTATCAAAAACCTTAAATCACTGCCTGAGTTAGACTCTGTTCAACAAGTGATCAGTCAACTCGACTCTGCGACCAATCATCAATTTTCTAAAGTCGTAGATCAGGGGCATCTGCTCATATCTTTTCATCAAAACACCAATGAGTCGCTGGCCGCGCTATATATTTTGGAAGTTCAAGAACTTCAACAGCACAGCTTACTGAGTGATCTGCAAGAATACCTCAAGGATAGTCTCAACTTTGAGAAAAGTGAAAGAGTTTATCAGGATTACGTCATTACAGAATTCAAAAATAAGAAAACCACACTTACCTATATTTTTCATAAAAACTACTTGATTGCCAGCTTGTCTCCCTTTTTGGTTGAAGATGCTATTCGCATGATTACAGATAGCAAAGTCAATACTTATCAGGAAACCGAACTACGAGTAGCTCAAGTGGCGCAGGGTAATTCTGGCGCAGGTCGGTGCTACATCAACACCAATTATCTGAACAAGTTAGCTGGCATTTTTGCCAATCCAGTTGAAATCGATACATCGCCCATGAAATGGTTGACTCATCTCATGTATCTAGATTTAAACATCGACAATGACAAAATAGATCTTTCGGGATTTGCTGTAAATGACACTTCTAAAATCAACTACCTGTCTGCGTTTGATGGTATTCGTGGTGTAGGGTTTGATATGAAAAATATCGTTCCTGCCAGCACTTCTTATGTACTACACGCTTCTGTAGAGGATGTAAGCCAATGGCACATCGGCTTAAAAAATTATTGGCGAAAACATGAACCTTCGCAACTGACCCAAATTGGAGAGCTTGAAAATAGATTCGATTTCAATATTCGGGATTTTTACGAATTCATGGGCAACGAAGTGGGGTACTTTGTATTGGAGTCCAGCCGATCTTTCAACTCAGATTTGATATTCTGTATCGAACATAAAAGTCAGGAACTAGCCACGCAATTTTTTGAATCATTAGCTCAAAAAGCCAACACAGACTCTACATTATATCTGGAAAATTATGCTGAAAGGCAAATCAAACATATCAATATTGATGAGATTCCTGCCCGACTGTTTGGATCTATGTATAACGGATTCCCGTCAGTGTATTACTTCGTGGATGGCAGCTATGTGTATTTTGGCAACAGTCAGCAAGTGCTGGAAATATTGATTGACGACATTGATCAGGAAAATACATGGAGACGATCTGTACGGACCAATGCATTCTTAGAATCTACACATGAAGACGCCAATTTTAGCATGTTCGTCAAGTCTAGAGGAGCTATCAATAAAGTGGGCAAAGTGCTCAATGACAACTGGGCCAAATACCTGGAAAACAACAAACCTATTCTGTCGCAGATCGAATATGGAGCGGTTCAATTCACCCATGTGGATGGAGAATACTATACGAGTTTGCTACTTCAACATCCAGGAGAATTGGTTAAACAGGTCAAACCACAATCATTTGAGGTTCAAAATCAACAAGGCTTTGCGAACAACTTAATTTCCAAACCATTTGCAGTTCGTAATCACAACGACCGTACCCTGGAAATGATGGTACAAGATGAAGCATTCACCCTTCATCTCTTAGATGCCAATCTTAAACCTACGCTTCAGATTCCCCTAGAAGGCCAGTTGAAAAGTAAAATTTATCAAGTAGACTACTACAAAAATGGTAAACTCCAATATCTGTTTGCTCTGAACAAAACCATTCATATGATCGATCGCAATGGCACCTACATTCCTGGGTACCCTTTCAAACTTAAATCTGAAAACCTCATCAATGAATTGTCTTTAATTGACTACGATAAATCAAGAAACTATCGGATCATGATTGCGGATAGCAAAGGCAATTACTATCTATACAACAAGGCTGGTAAATTGCTCGACGGTTGGAATCCAAAGAAAATGGGTAGTAGTCCGGCGACATTAGGCAGACATGTACGTGTACAGAAAAACGACTATATGCTCTTGGTTCAGAAAAATGGCATTTTCCAAAATCTCAATCGTAGAGGAGAAACCAGAGACGGCTTCCCCATTGATCTGAAAGGAAATATCTCACAGGACTATTTTATCAGCAAAGGCAGCAAGCCAGCCAATACAGAAATTTCTGCTTTGACTGACTTTGGCGAATTGGTGTCTTTCAATTTGGCCGGGGTGGTAACGAACCGAGGACAATTGGTGAGAGAGAATGAAGAAGTTACTTTTCACTTAGTGAATTCTGGTACGCAAAAAGAATTCATTGTCATTAAGAAAAATGCGACTGAGCTCACCATATTTAACGAAGCGCTTGTTGAACAATTCAAAGTGGAATCAAAAGCTGAACAAATAGTTTTGCAATATTATTACTTTGGTGTTGACAATCAGTTGATCATTCTCATCGACCAAGAAAGAAGACAAGGGTTTATCTATAATCAGGATGGAAGGTTATTGCATGATAATCCATTAAATGTCGGTCATGAGTTAGCAATTCTTTATCAAGAAAGCAAAGGTCAATTTGACCTATATTGCAGTACAGGCAATCAATTAAACCTTGTCTCCCTGAAAAAATAAACTATGAGCAACCTCCTATCCAAAAAGGCCAACTTTGGTACTTTACCGGTTTTCCTCACAGCTATCTCGACCATCCTGGGCGCAGTGATGTTCTTACGTTTCGGGTTTGCCGTAGGAAGTGTAGGATTTCTAGGCACAGTAGCCATTGTAATCATAGGGCACATGGTCACGATACCTACGGCCATGTCTATCGCCGAGATTGCCACCAATCAAAAAGTAGAAGGCGGTGGAGAGTATTACATTATTTCCCGCTCTTTTGGAATAAACATAGGCGCATCTATTGGGATCGCACTTTACCTTTCACAAGCGATTAGTGTAGCCTTTTATGTCATTGCTTTTGGAGAGGCCTTTGATCCAGTCATTACTTGGGCGAACGAAGCTTATGGTTTGGCTATCGGCGACAAAAGATGGATAACGATTCCTGCAGTGCTTCTTCTTAGTATTCTGATGCTAACCAAAGGGGCAGATTTGGGGATGAAAGCCTTGTACATAGTTGTCGCTACTTTGTTTGTGTCGTTGACATTTTTCTTCTTAGGCAGTACAGATTACCATGCCAGTTTGGAAAAATTTGACTTCATGGCACGGGTCACCGAAAGTCAAGACTTCTTCATAGTGTTTGCCATCATCTTTCCCGCCTTTACAGGAATGACTGCTGGAGTAGGCTTGTCTGGTGATCTGAAAGATCCCAAAAAATCCATCCCCTGGGGAACGCTTTCCGCTACGCTGATTGGTATGGTCATTTATGTATTTATCGGATACAAACTCGCAGTCAATGCAAGTCCTGAAGATTTGGTGAATGATCAATTGATCATGTCCAAGATCGCACTCTGGGGCCCTATCATTCCTATAGGTTTGGCAGCAGCTACCATCTCTTCGGCTTTGGGTTCTATCATGGTGGCTCCTAGGACACTACAAGCATTAGCTGCAGACCATATATTCCCTACTGTTGGCATCAACAATTTTCTATCTAAAGGCAAAGCCAACACCAACGAACCTGTGAATGCCACTGTGATAACCGTAGGGCTCGCGCTTTTCTTTGTAAGTATGGGGAGTATTGACTCGGTGGCTAAAGTGATCTCCATGTTCTTTATGGTAACCTATGGTGCGATATGTACCATATCGTTTTTTCAGCATTTTGCGGCAGATCCGTCGTACAGACCGGCTTTCAGATCGAAATGGTACATTTCACTCTTGGGGGCTGTCATGTGTTTATTTTTAATATTTAAAATGGACCCTGCTTATGCAGTAGCCTCTTTAGTCATTATGATTTTGACCTATATTGGATTGTCCAAATTCAATGAAGACAAAGCTGGAATGGCCAATATTTTTCAAGGCGTGATTTTTCAGTTGATCCGTCAGATTCAGGTTTTCATCCAAAAAGCGGATAAAGACGATGACAATTGGAGGCCATCGGTCATTTGTATTTCGGGTTCTTCTTTCGAAAGGCCTACTGCTTTCGAGATGATGAGTTGGATATCGCACCGCTATGGATTCGGCACGTATTTACACTATATCAAAGGTTATTATTCAAATGAAACCAATTTAGAGTCGAAAGAAGAACTAGCACGTCTAATCCGAGTAGCTGATATTTCAGAAAGTAATGTATATGTGGATACGTTAGTATCTCCATCATACACGACAGCAGTAGCGCAAGCGCTACAGCTTCCTAGTGTTTCTGGAAAGGATATCAATATGATGCTCTTTGAGTTTTCAAAAAATCAGCCAGAAGGATTGCAAGAAATCATGGCTAATTACGCCATGGTTCGAGCCTCGGGATTTGATACTTGTATCCTGGCCAGTAGTGATAGAGGATTAGAATCCAAAGCTGAAATCCACATATGGATCAAACCTTCTGACTTCAATAATGCCAACCTGATGATTCTCCTTGGGTTCGTTATCCTAGGTCATCCGCAATGGAAAAAAGCGGAAATTAAAATCTCCGCCATCGTAAATGATGAAGAATTGGAGGAACAAAAAGAAGAATTACTCGAACTGATCAAAACGGGTAGACTGCCCATCTCTGCAAACAATGTTCGTATCATCGAAAGGTCTGAGGGCATGGACAATCGTCAGGTTATCAATGAGCATTCTAAAGATGCAGATTTGACCATTCTGGGATTCCGATCTGAGGCCGCTAAGCAGTTAGGAGAAGAATTATTCCAAGGCTATGATACCATAGGAGATGTTCTTTTTGTAAACAGTACAAAATCCAAGGAAATAAAATAGGACTTTCTCAATGCTAAGGAATTCTATCTCAACCTAAGCCAATGCAAATATCAAAAGTGTAATCAAGCCAACTAGGGCCAAGCTGGTCAACCCGATATAAAAACGGTCATCATTCTTTTTGACATCAGAGTTTTTAGCATCTACTGATTCAGAAATATAAGACTCTACTGAAGGGTTAGTTTTACCGGTAGTCATAATATTAGTATTTAGTTGATTTTAACTTTTCTCTGCTTGTAGAAAGGTCAATATCAATAATACCCTACCTGTGGCTAATAAAGAACGGAAAGACTAAAAGTAGATAGGCAAAAAATAGAGCAAAGGCAGCCAAATGGCCAAGATAGCAAACGCACTATGCCTGAAGTGTCGACCCATTCTAGGGTCATCCGGATGAATTACTTTGGCCAAAGTATAGTTTACAATCCCAATCGCAGGAATACCAACCCAAAGAAATAGAGCAGACTGTTGATGGTCTGAGAGATATTTAAAGGCCATATTATAGATCAACCAGGCATTGGTGAGGTATATAATGGATTGTAGAACTGTGGTCTGAAAAAGCTGGAACATGGCGCAATGATAATGCTAAACTGTGAATTATTCGCTTTGTTCTTTTGAACTATTCTCCCTTTGAGGCAAAATTGGCTTTTACCAAAAATAAAAACAATGCCACCGAAATACCGGCTGAACCAAAGGCCATACACATCACCATGATTTGATAACGAACGGCAATCAAAGGTGAAACACCTGATAATATCTGCCCTGTCATCATACCTGGAAGTGATACCAAGCCTACAGCAAATAAGGAATTGGTGATTGGAATCAATGCTGCTCTCAAAGCGGTATTTCGAGCTTGATTGTAGGCCATGCCTCTTTCCAGCTCTGAAGTCAATCGCTCACCCGCCAAGCTGACACTATTCATAGAATTGGCAAAAATCATCCCTGCCAATGGTATCAGATATTGGGGCAAATACCAAGGATCGAGCATCAGAACACCTTGTGTGATTAAAACCAATACGGCTAAACCTCCTGCCACAATAGCTGCCAATGCTTTAAGCAATAATTCGTTTCTCTTATCACTCAATGTACGTAAGGCAATCCAGCTTGAAGAAAACAACATAACCGCTAACACACCAATCACCATCCAAGCACTGTCAGACTCAAAAATGTAGGTAAGCACATAACCTACTAAGACCAATTGTATGACCATGCGAGCTACCGCCCATATGGAAGTTTTGACTCCCTCCTTCCACTTCCAAAGCACAAATAAAACAGCCAGAACTGGCACAAAAGCTACCAGCAAATTCGGTATATCGATAATTTGAATGGATTTGTCCATTTATGTTTAGGAATAAACTTTAATCGATGGAATATAGCAAAATGTCATTTTCTCAATTCTAGTATAATTATCCGGATATTTTTCAGCTTCTTTAAGAATTGTACTACTCAACTTGTCTTTCCAGAATTTTAACAATTCTATTGTTTATGATCTCTGACAAATTCCAATTGTACAGTTCTGGATCCGTTGTATTATAGAATTCAACAACAACAGCATCCAGGTCTTCATGATATGCTGCAAAACTCTGATATCCCGGCACCCAACCTGCATGCTCATATACATAAATGGAAGAATATATTTCCTGTTCTCCTGGTTCAAACAATGACCCCTCTTTCAATGCTCGTAGGAAAGTACCCACATCTTCGGCTGTGGCTAACATACCATGTTCGTCTGCCTTTAAATCATAAGGATGACCCACATGATAGCCACTCATCACATCGTCTAGATTCACATCATTGAGTGAACCGAAAGTATTGTTAAGATTTAATGGAGTTAGAATTGTTTCCTGAATGAATAGAAAGTTATCGTACCCTAGAATGTCATCCATTATCTTATTGAGTAAAAGATAATTTGTATTGCAATACTCATAATCAGTACCTGGTTCAAAATTGGCTGGCTTGTCCAGAATCAATGCAAGGCTTTCCTCAAACGTTTCAGTAGGTGCGCCCCAAAAATTCGGCGTATCGGTGAAATTAGGAATGCCACTTCGATGCTGAATCATTAGTCTCAACGATATTTTATCAACGTTTTCAATTCTACCTACAAGTTCCGGTAAATAATCCGCAATTGTTTTATCTAGAGAAAGTCTTCCATCACTAACTAATTTGGTTACTGCTACGGCATCATATAATTTGCTGATACTTGCAATTTTGAAAAGAGCATGAGGATTGGCAGGAATTTTGGTTTCTCGATCATGCCAACCAGAAGCCAAATAACGGGGCGGTTTGCCTGACTGATCTACATAAACAATCACACCGTCAAATCCATGTTCAATAGCCTCATCTAACTGTTCTTGAACTGTATCAGGTAACGGAAGTACCCACGCCTTGACCAAGAGCCAAGGAACGAAGAACAAGGACACTACGGTCGCCCCAATTAATACTATTCTAAAAATTACTTTCTTTTGTTTCATAGTCGTTCTATTTCAGGGACTGAATTTTTTATATACTCACACCGCGGATACTTCATTCGTGCGTTTGCTATGAAATTACTCACATATATGCTACGTAACTCTAGACTTATTAATATCTACTAAAGTATCGGATATGCTCAGAAGTTTCAAGTAACTAGGTAGAGCCTTGTGATATATCGATTGTTAGACTCTATAATATGTTTATCGTCTTTTTTATACTTTACCCGATAAGGTATAATTACTTGCATTTTCATATTTATACCTTAAGGGGTATAGCGTTATAAGGATAATGCAAACAACATGAGCACAGTTCATCAAAGGAAAAAGAAATTGAGAACGATTTTAGTAAATTAGATAGCGACAGGGTTATTCATGGAACACCTTGTTACCATCATTTTAAAGATTTAATGTGTACAGCAAACTGTCTGAACTAAATTCATACACATCTAATACAGGGTTCGAATACTGAGTTGAACCAGCGTTGATTGCTCTAACAGGAGAATTGGTGTCAATACCAGCGTTAATCGTTGGATAAAACACCCTTGGTTTAATAGCAATTTCACAGTTCTTGGGAGCCTCTAAAATTGGAATAACAATCCACTTAATAGAATCGTTGGTGTATGCAGATTTATAAAAACCTTTAAAAAAGCCAAAGTTAGGTCTACTGCGATGTTCAAGCCAAGGTATACCGATTCTTACTATTTCTCCTGTTGAGGTAGTTAGAGAAATTTCTTCAGCTTCATATGTTTTGATGTGCAGTTGTTCAGCAATGGATTCGTTAATTGATTCAGAGTTGCAATTATGTTCCACCATTGAGTTATAGAAAAAGTGCCATTGCCAATAGAATAAGCTATACGCCGTCAACATCATTGCTAAAACACCTATGACTATTTTTCGTCGACTTGAGAGCATGCTTGGTTAGTTGATGGTAACGCCGCTGTTTCATTCGTGGCGTGTGATTTAGTTTAAGTGTCGGCTACAAGATAGCCAAATCTCTGATTTGGTCTATCCTTTTTTCAATTCCATAGAGCTAATCTGAGATATGGCGGGGCTTCCAGAATGCAGAGAATTTTCGTCTACATCTGAATCGCCGTGATTTGATACAGCATGTTATGTTCATATTTTTAAAGGTGCTAATATCAAAGAAATTGCTGAGCTATGTAATTAATCCTTTATGCACCTTACAGAAAGACCATTTCCTTTACCATAACTGAAGTTATCGACCCTACTTATATTATAGAACATTCCAAAATTCTTAGCTTCAGTTGATGTGCTTTCAGTACTTGTCCACCAATACCCAAACTTTCCTAAATCTAAAAATTCAGCTAATGTTGAATAATCATGTCTTCCTCCAGCAGGAAGAGCAGTGAACCCTAATTCATCTGTAGCTGAACTATTCGGAGATGCCCAAAAATCATTTCCTGTATCTTTCAATATTCCCCCTGCAATTTCACTTCCCCCGGCATATTCTATGAGAGTTAACCATTCGGATTCCGTCGCTACATGCCAACTTGTTGGACATAGCATATCAGTTTCTACAGCATACCAATTATAAAGTATACCATATTCTTCGTATGTACTTTCGTCATTCGAATTCCAACTATATGCTGCATTATTTGATAAAATCCAATCCTCCTGGTTAATGATGTTTTCAATTGGTGTCCCGTCTGTTAATGATGTCGCTTTAAGATTTTCTCCCATCCAAACTTGATCACCAATTTGAACTGTCTTATATATTTTATCATCTCGAGAATCGATCCAATCTTCGCCAGCACTCCAACCTTCAGGTGTTAATTCAACGGTTAACGGAGTCGTTCTATGTTGGAATAAACTATCCCTAGATATGGTAGTAGTGAAAACGTCATAACCCTCACTTGATATTCTCAAATCATAATTAGAATATCCATCCTTGATTACTAATGAATTGTTTGCAATAGCCTGCAGTCCTTTTGAAAAGGTATAAGTTTCACTAGAAATTTCAACTTCAGCGCTTAACAATAAATCCAAATTGCCTTGTTCGGAAGCATTAATTAAAAACGAAAAAAGATTAACTTCTGACAAATTAAATCCAGCTAACCCAAAATCCTCGAAACTTAACTCTTCCGTTGAAATTACTTCTATCTCTATCCCTGTGATTTCATCCGCTGTAATTGTAAATGAAATCGGTAACGGATCTATGACGTTTTGCGCTTGAGATGAACCTTCTAATGGGGTAATATATATTATGTTGTCATCCGCATCTATGACTAGAAATTCTGTAACATTATAGTCACCAATAGGTAGAGAAATTTTCTGGCTAATATAATTCCCATCAATCTGATACAATTCAATTTCTGTTAAATTGTATTCCGTGGATGACTCATCTCCATTTTCTATTGTGATTAATATGGCGTCTGCATCACTTAACAAAACATTCAAACGCCTCCCACTTGAGTTGTTTGATATTGATTGCAAATCGATTTGAATTTCTCCAGTTAATTGAATAGAGTCATCATTATGCTGATCACAACTGAAAATGGATAATGAAAACAGGATGAGTAAAGAGAATCTATTAAAAAGTTTCATTTAGGATAAGTTTAGTTTTTCAAAAATACATCTATTCGGTCATTGATCATAACGTCTCTGTATAGGGCGTGCCTCTACAGTTTCTAAAAGCACTAAGGTAACCGATACGGTCTACACAGCAAAAGTCGGTCTTCTGGAATTCTGTTGATTCGAGAATGCTGCGGATACAGATGCCCATTCCTCGGTATTCTAGAGATTCCAATCGGATCGGTGGAACATCTTCTTGCATTGATTCGGTAAGTGAGCATGGGCATGACCTTATCACAGACTGTTATGATCATTTTTCGTATCTTTACCGTATGAGTTCAATAGTCATAAATCCCAAAAATGAAAAGGAGCTGCGATTTGTAGCTGAGTTACTTAAAAAACTTGGAGTTGCTTCAAAGGTTTTGTCTGATGAAGAGCAAGAGGATCTTGGATTAGGGTTGTTGATGAAAGATGTTGATCGTTCTGACTTAACATCTGAGGATGACGTTCTAGGTAAGCTAGCCAGTTAATGAACGTCAAATACCTCAAGAAATTCAGCAAGGATCTGGATAAAGTTAAACAGCCAAAGGATAAGAAAGCTCTACTGGCAATGATTCAAGAGGTTAAGTCGGTTGAGACAATTCATGAAGTTTCAGGGATTAAGAAATTGGTAGGTTTTCAAGACGCTTATCGAATCAGAGTTGGTCAGTTAAGAGTTGGAATATTTCTATCTGATGGCGGTACGACAGTTGAGTTTGCTAGAGTTTCCTATCGAAAAGATATTTATAAAGTCTTTCCTTAGACTATCTAAAGAAGGTAGAAATCCAAAGTATTAGGATTACTCCGATCATAACCATAAAAATCATCTTATACGATATTTTATCTCAAGGCATTAGCGGCATTATCTCAAATTTTGTTGATGGTAACGCCGCTGTTTCATTCGTGGCGTGTGATTTAGTTTAAGTGTCGGCTACAAGATAGCCAAATCTCTGATTTGGTCTATCCTTTTTTCAATTCCATAGAGCTAATCTGAGATATGGCGGGGCTTCCAGAATGCAGAGAACTTTCGTCTACATCTGAATCGCCGTGATTTGATACAGCATGTTGTGAGTCGTTTTTTTAAGCTGTTCCTACGTGTAGATTACTGCCAACTGCCCTTAAAACTTTTAAAACTGTTTCAAATTGAGGTTTAGCCCCTTTGGATAATGCTTTATAGAGACTTGGTCTACTAAGCCCTGTTTCAGCTGCTATCTTAGTCATTCCTTGAGCCTTCGCAATGTGTCCAATAGCAGTTAGGATATCTGCTGAATCACCATCTTCCAAAACAGAGTTAAGGTATTCAGCAATCATTTCATCATCTTCTAAATATTCTGCAATGTCGAATTTTGATGTTTTGTTAGTCGCCATGATTAATCAATTTCATTTTTGTAGTCCAACCAAAGTTGTTTCGCTTTATCAATGTCCTTTTGTTGAGACGACTTGTCACCTCCATTCAAAAGAAACACAATTCTACCATTCACATCTTTCAAATAGACTCGGTAGCCCTTTGCATAGTGAATTCGAAGTTCACTAATTCCTTGTCCAACTGATTCACAGTCACCAAAGTTGCCATGTTCTTGTATTCGCTGAATTCTGAAAAGTATTTTGGCCTTAGCTCGCTTGTCTTTAAGCTTTCTAAGCCACTTATCGAATTCACCAGTCTTTTCTATAGAATACATACGCAAATGTATTCACTTGGATACAGTAATGCAATTGATTTGTTAAAATGCAAAGGATGAAATTCGATAACTCACAACGCCTGTGTAGGACGATGTGCCCTCACAGATTGATTAAGGCAGAAAGATAACCGATCCGAGCTCAACCACAAAAGTCTGTTTGGTCATTACGTTTGATTTGGAATGCTACTGATACCACGAATGCTTTCTCGGCATTGTAGAGATTCCGCGAGGAGCGGTGGTGCTGATGCTGGCATTGATTCGGTAAGCTCGCAAGGGCATTCGTTCCTAGTTCCCATGATATAACCCAATGGCGTTAATACTAAAAACCAAAGGATTTATATCATGGATGATTTAAGTAAATACAATTTATTCATTGGCATTGATGTTCACAAGCGAAACTGGTCTGTCAGTATATTTTCAGCCAGTATTCATCATCGAACTTTTAGTCAACCACCCCATCCAGAAGCACTGAAGTCCTATATTGACAAACATTTTAAGGAAGCTAGAGTGATTTGTGCCTATGAGGCATCAAAGCTTGGTTTTTGGATTTTCAGGGTATTGGAGCGTTATGGTTATCGGTGTTTGGTGGTCAATCCAGCAGATATTCCCACCACTAATAAGGAAAGTAGTGAAAAGACAGATCCGGTGGATAGTCGTAAAATAGCCAAGGCACTCAGAGCTGGTTTACTTCGTGGGATCTACGTTCCTCAGGTGGATACCGAAGGGGACCGACAGTTGTTTCGATATCGTAAGAAGTTATGGGGTGATTTGGTAAGAATAAAGAATCGCATTAAGGATAAGTTCTTGTTCGCAGGTATAGACTTACCAAAAGCATACGACAATGCTTATTGGAGTAAACCATTTTTGGCTTGGATTCCTACCGTACAATTTGAGTCTGAAAGCACCAAATTGACTGTTGATTTTCTTTTAGAACAATATCACTTTGTCTACGCTCATTTTCTGAAAACATCAATAGCTGTTCGACGACTACAAAGGCAGGCCAAGTACAAGACAAGAGCAAAACTACTACGAGGAATTCCAGGGATTGGTCCCTTGACTACCGTTCAGCTATTGACTGAAATAGAGGACATCAACCGCTACCCCAACTTCAAACATTTCAATGGATTTGTCGGCTTAAAGCCAATGACGCATTCAAGTGGTGAACGGGACTTAAAAGGCTACATGACTTACCGTCGGCACAATGCCTTGCGTAGCTCATTGATTGAATGCGCCTGGAGCAGTGTGCAAAAGGATCCGGCGATGCTCATACGTTATGAGCAGCTGCTGCAAAACCACACCAAAAAGCGGGCGATCGTAATCATAGCCAGAAAATTATTATCAAGAATATATCATGTACTCAAAACAGGAGAAGCCTATGAAGTAGGATTGGTTAAATAAAAGCCAGAAGCTAGTAATAATAAAGTCCACCAAAAGATACACACCTCGACCACTTAACATGGTGTGAGCCCTGAGCTCTTGCTCATAGTATGTGGCGAGGTGTAATTTTCTATCTGATGGGAAGCTGTGACCGACAACTGGATCACTAATGGAAGCATGACTTGTATTATGCTAGACAAAGGAAATTGACAACTCACAATAAGTAAAGGCGTGGGAATTACAACAATACTCACACAGGAAAACTGCGGCCATCCTTGACTTATTGTGATCCGCCAATTGAATCAAAGCCAACATAAAAAAGTCTTTAAAAAAGAAATTGAGAACGAATATTAGTAAATTAGATAGCGATAGGGTTATTCATGGAACACCTTGTTAGGTGTTTTTTTGATATATCACTTTGTCAAGTTCGTTACGCTTGTATAAAATGAAGGTTGTGTAAGGAAAAACACGGTATTTGATAGTTAGCATAAGGATAAATATTAGCAATATCGTTGTTCCTAGTGTTAGAAAGGTAATTAGTTCTAGTTGAGTTAAACCACCACTTAGTACATCGTTGAACTGATAAGAAGTTAATCCAAACATGGATAAGAACCAGATTGCTCCTCCGAGAAAGATCCAACTTCTATATTGAATTACTGCTATTAGGATGAATAAATTGATAATTAGATCATAGAGTGTTGTGAAGTTGTTACCCAATTGTTCTACTAAATTGAATAAAACGTTCAGAGAAAGTAAGAAAACCAGTAAACTATGCAAAACCCTGTTTCTTATTCGCTGATGAAGAGTTGGCAGAGAAGCTAACGATTTTCTTAATTTTTCTTCATCAATTTGGCTGTTGAGTTCATTGAATACCTCGTCCTTGGTTAGCCCGTCAACCAAAAGTTTTTTTACCTGGGTTCTTATGCTCATGGGAGTAGTTACACCTAACGCCTGGCTAAGAAACGTAGGGGAGTTTGAAATGCTTCCCTTTCAGTTTGATCATGAGCCAAGCCAAATATTTTTATAATTTAATTACTTTTTTCATTATCAAAATTTTGGATTGGCGGACTATCCAAAAGCTCTGAACTCTCGAACACCACCGAACCCCTATGTTTTCTTAACCCTTGTTGTATGCCGTCTTTTTCCTTTTGTAGCAGACTGTTTCGGTTTACCACCGTGCGGTTGCTAGACATACTCTTTGGCAGGTTTTGGCTTGTGTGATTGCCTTGTGCGACTTGCCAATGTGTATGGCTGAGAAGGGCTGGCTCAAGCATCTCCATACTTATCCTTTAAACTTTCACCGTGCTCATTTTTCCAACTCGTCCAGCCGTTTCTATTTCCAGCGTTAACAAATTTAGCAGCACCACTTGGCGTGTCAAACTGATGATCTTGCAAGATTTCAATTTCGTTCCCATCAATGTTATGAGACAATGTTTCAATCAATGTATTTCTTGTCTGCTTATATGGCTCTTTAGTTGAAGGTGTATATTCTCTATTGATTCTACTCCCCCTCAATAATGTCAGTTCATGAGTTTCAGGATTAAAATATCCTGATGCGTTGTTGAAAAGAAAAAGTTCTCGAACAATAGATTCAGCAGGAGTTTCGGCTTCTGGCTCAGGAGAATAATTGGTTTCAAAGTCAACTTTGATAGCTTTAATCTGATCAAAAAGAGCTCTGAAATGTTTAAAGTCTTCTTCAGTGAAATCTTTGCTTTTTTCTGCTAGTATATTTTTTGCTTTATCTTTTGTCTCGTCAGTTATTGAATCAAGAGATTTTCCTTTGAATTGATATTCCGCTAAAGACTCTTTAAATGCTTCTTCAAAGTGATTTGAATCGAACATGTTTTCAACTGTAAATGCTTTGCTTTTGTGATCCGAATGTTTCGGGTACTTAAATGCATAGAACCCCAATTCATGTCTTTTTTTATTCTGACTATTAGGAAATTGACTTTTGGTGTTTGATAATTCTGTTCTTCCAGTATCATCATCATCAAATATTCCAATGAATAGCTTTCCATAATCAACTTCACTTGTTCTGAGTCCCAACATCATTGGTGGGATGTTGCAAGCAGAATTCATGTTGAAAATATCAAAACTTAGTTCTGGGTAATCAGACTTTAAAGTATTAAAAGCATTTTGAATGTGAATTTTATCGTGTTTCCCTTCTACAAATAATGAAACTGGTTTTTGAGAAGAATTAAAAATGTTTTGCTCCTGTAAATTCCAAAACTCATTGGTTAAATCATTTACAATTTCTTGTTTGGTTTTATCCTCTATAGTGACTTTTCCATCTTTGTTGACAAGCATGTACACATTGTCATTTTCAAAGCAATGAGTTAAAGTTGGAGAATGTGTAGTCAGAATTGATTGAACATGAACCTTGTCTTCTAAATCGTAAAGTAGATTTTTAATCTTTTCTTTATTGCTGATATGGATGTGTGAATCAGGTTCATCCATTAATAGAAGTGAATTGTCATCCGCAAAAATCCGTGTGATAAATTTAATTAAGATCTGTTTCTTTTCTCCTTCACTTAACTCTTCTGTAGAATAGCCATCTTCAAAAAACAGTTCTATCTTATTGATCAGTTTCCAGTTATCTTCCTTCGGGAGTAGGCATATAGAAAGTAGCTTAAATAAATCGGTATGAGTGTACGGAATACTGCTTCTAAAATTATCCAAAGAAATAGAGTAACGTTCAGGGTTTTCTGTGTTTTGTGTTGCTAAGGTTAAGATGCTTGCAGCAAAACGTGTTACGTCATTTGGTTTTCTAGAATTATAATTTGTAATGTTATCGGTATTGTGTTTTTTGAATTCGAGTTCGATTCTATCAATTTTTCGATCATCTAGAATATCTGATAAATCTAAATCTGAAACGATCATTGTTAATAAAGCAGTATTCCAATAATACTTATTGATGAATACCATTTTTTGACGCTCTGAAAAATTAGTTTTTGAACTAATTACATTTTTCATGAAGTCGTCATAAAATTTGAAATAATATCTATTCCATAGTCTCGCTTCTTCTCCGCTGTACACGCTAATTATTTGATTGGGCAAATAATCAGTTGTATCACTCAAATTATATTGATATCGACTTCTTGAAGTTTTGGTGTGGTCGTATGAGATTGTAATCGGTGCATCACCTTTTTCATAAGATAATTCATAGCTAAAAGTAGGATCAAAATCACGATCAAAAAGCCCCGCAAACGCACTACTCAATGCTTCAATCAGATTACTCTTACCACTACCATTATTTCCTATCAAAAGTGTTATTCCATTACTTTTTTCAAAATCAAGATGCAATGAGTCAAGGTTTTTGAAGGTGCTTTTTATTTCAAATGATTTGAGTTTTATCATGATTATACTCTAATAAAATATTTCTGATTCGAATTCATTGAGAGCAGTTTCTCTTAGATGTTCTGATTTTTTCAAGAATTGCATGGCATCAGATTTCATTGCCTCAACTTTAGAAACGATTAAGTCTTGATCCTTCTTCGGAGGAATAGGTATCAATATGTCTTTAAGTTTACTTATTGTTATGGCAGGGTAAAGTGCTCCTGACATTTGATTCTTTAGTTGTTCAATCCCATAGTCTGACATCAAATAAATCTTAAGGAATGATAGATTGTAATTTGATTTAGGTTCGATAACTGAAAAACCAGAAGAACATACCTGACCATCGTGTTGATTACCAACAATGGCAAATCGCTTTAAGTAAGGCCTAGTAGTTCCAATAATTAAATCATTCTCTTTCACGGTCTGGGATGCCCGGCTTGGAGCTTTTTTTGTCAATGTCTTGGTAGATTCTTTAATTCCGAAAAGAGGGTCAACCCCACCAATTTCTATGTAGTCAAAGTATTCCTTGGTTTCTATTTTTTTTGACCATGCACGTTTTGTAAATGAAAAGTAGTCTCCTAAACACTGAACCTGATTTTTTGAGTTTTTCAATTCATTGTAAATCGCGTTATCTGATGAAAAGACATCCCATCTTTCTAAGTCTTTATATTTAAAGAGCTCGAATCGTTTTTTAACTTTTACCCTGCCAAGGGGTGGTAAGGATAATTTTTTTAAGAAGAATGCCGTACTTTCAATTTCAAGGTGATTGGCTTTTTGATATAATTGATTCGCTTCTAATATTTTTGAATTATAGTTGCTTAGTATTTCTAATTGTAATGTTTTTGAAGGAACTGGTATTGTGAAGCCTAGAAATTCTTTTTCATTTACTCTTTGTCTTCCAGTGGTGCCAGAGCTTGCTTTCTGACAAAGTTCGTTGAATCGTTTGGAAGCAGTTATTAGAACGAAAAACTGTGGAAGTATAACGTCTTCATTGATATTGTAGCTCAAAAAATCTTGAGTGGTAATTGCGCCTTCTAATTCTTCTGGAACAATACCGAAAGCACCATTACGAGCATCTATTTTACTCATAATGAATTGTCCATTCGAGACTCTGTATTGGTTTTTAGTACCTATTGTTTTGCCGACTATCAAGTCGTTACCACGCTGAATGACGCCTTTACCATATAATTTTATCGTGACTTGCTTATAAAGCCCATCATCTTCAATAATCTCCTTCTCCTTATTTCTAGTGATAAGCTCGCCTATTGGAAGCAGGGAAAAACCTTCTTTGTATAGCAAATCTTTGTGCAAAATGGAACCAGCACTCCAGTTTGATATATCTCGAAAGTTTACCTCATTGATATATTTGTGTGAAGTATTAGTCTGCATGCTTTCCATAAAATATTTCAGGTTCACCTACAACATTACCATCCAATAATCTCAGCCTTGTAATGCCACCGTCATCAGCTATTGGGTATTGAACTTCACTTATGGGGTTAGACCATAATTTTTCTTTCTTTCGGTATTCCTGAAATTCTCTTGAAACTTCTTCCAATTCATTTTCACAAGGAGCACCAGTACTTGAAATACCTGCTTTTTCAACTTCAATCACTGGAATAGCATAATCAAATTTATCTTTTACGATTTTCTTTATTTCAGAAACTATGACTTCTTCCAATTGCTTTTTACTCTCTTTGTAATTTGCTTTTAACACAGAAAGGGCTGCTTTTTCCTTTGATTTTTTAAGCTCTAATTCTTTTGCTTCAAACTCCTTTTTTAGTTTTTCCAGAGCAGGTTTATGTTTATCATTTATTTCTTTGGTAGTAGTTTTTACTAGCTTGGAATATGTGGCTTCTTCTTCTTGAGTGAACTTTTTCAGAAATAGAAGGCTTGGTTTAACAGTAGCACCTGATGCTATAAAGACATCCTGAGGAATTGAAGTTATGTTGATAATTTTTGCTTTGCCTTCAATGTATTCCCTGATTTTTTGAAGAGCACTGTTGTTTAATACGCCTTCAGGTAAAACCGCACCAACACGACCACCAGGTTTTAAAAGGTTTAAGCATTTTTCAAGAAACAGTACTTCGGTTAGGCCACTCCATTTGCCAACGTCAAAAATATCTAGCAAGGCTTTTCCTCTACTTTTACCATGTCCGTTATCGTGTTCAGACCATTCTCTAAGTTGTTTAACTACTTTAGATTCATAGTCTCCATAACGATTTTCATAATACTTGATTTTTTCGGCAGAAGGTATATCGGAAGAAGTAACCTTTAATGTTTTGTTAACTCTAGAGCCAAAAGGTGGATTGGTTAGAATTACATCAAAGCGACCATCAAAGATGCCATTTACAGGAAGTAAGCCATCATGATGATGAACACCTCCATGACCGTCTCCATGCATAATCATATTCATTTTCGCTGTCCGTGCCATTCTTGGATTAGCATCAGAACCGAATATGCATTCATATGATAATTCTCTTAATCTGCCATCTTTATTATTAATGTCTAATTCGAAATTTAATTTAGCGAATAAATCATCGACCTCTTTGGCTATTTCTTCTTGTTTCTTCTCATGTAATTCCCCAAAATTATCTCCAAAGTATTGAGACTTAATGAGTTCTTTTTCACTTTGTATTGCGGTTTCTATTTTTTCTCTAACATATTCGAAAGCTTTAATCAAAAAACCACCACTGCCGCAGCAAGGATCACATACTAGTTCACCTTCTTCAGGATCCAGAACTTCAACCATATAATCCACTATGGTACGAGGTGTAAAGAATTGACCTAGTTCCCCTCTAAATGTTCTCCCTAAAAATTCTTCGAAAGCAATACCTTTTACGTCGTCAGAAGTGTCTGATAAGTTATATTTTTCAAGCTCTTTAACTATTTGTAAAAAACTTGTTTCTCTGATTTTGATAGAATCATTCGTGTCAAATAAATCATCTTCTTTAAAAATTTCCTTAGTCTGCTCAAAGAAATGTTGGTAAAAAGGGACACCTCCTTTTCCAGTAATCTTTTCATAAGCAGATTTCAATTCTTCAAATTCACTTCTAGAGAATAGAGCCTTGGTTTTTGATTGTTCCCTTTCATAACGAATTTTCATAAATAGGATCTTGCTTATTTCGTCAAAGGCTGCTTCAGGTGAAAGTTTGTCATTATTTCTGATGATATTATGACACTTGAATAGTAGTCTACTAAATTCATCTCGAGTAAAAGCCTTCGTTTTACTTAAGAGTTCTTCAATTTTTTTACTGTCATCTAATTGTTCTGCATTTGGGATTTCCACAACCTCCTCTAGTCGTTTAGGCATTTTTCCTTTTACAACTCGGAAGAATTTAGTGTCTTTCAGATTTGTGGTTACAAAAAAATCAGCACCAGCCCATGATGCATAATTGTACCCTTGGTAGTAATCCTCTTCACGAACCGTAATGTGTTCAGCTTTACACTCTATTACTATGATCGGGCTGTTGTCGTTAGTTCGGTCTTCATTAGATTTCCAAATAACTATGTCGGCTTGAGCTTTTCCTTGACCTCTTTTAGAATTATTGACTTTGACTTCTTGAGCCATTTGGTCAAGTTTAAACCCGTATGTATTAACAAGGTGAACAATGTATTCTTGTCTCACTTCTTCTTCTGGAGTCTTGACGAACCATTGGTCTTTTATGGGAGAGTAGATTTTATTCTTCTTCTCGTCTATTTGCTTTTCTAGTTTCATTTTTCGTCAAGTGTTGAGTTGAGCAAATCTTTAACATCAATGCCGAGCAATTTTCCAATTTCGACTAGTGTGTCTAAGGAGGGTTGAACCTCATTAGTGCACCATCTTGAAACTGTTGTTTCGTTCTTGTTCAGCTGCTCAGCAAGCCATTTGTTGGTTTTGCTCCTTTCAGCCAATACTACCTTAAGTCGATTAATTGCTCTTTTATTCATATCAATTAGCATGAAACGCTAATGTATGAACTTTTAATGAATGTTTGTTTTTCTTTTTACAGAAGTTTAAGCTGGGTGGTGGTGGGGATTTTAGCTCTTTTGGTTTTTTTGGGTGGATTTATGCGTTGGCAAAAACCAAATGTGCTAAAATGTGCGGTGGTTTTTACGTTCCCACATGGCATACAACGACCCGGCTAAGAAACGTAGGGGAGTTTGAAACACTGCCCTTTCAGTTTAGCACTTAGCCAAGCCAAATATTTTTATAATTATCTTTCTTTTTTCATTATCAAAATTTTGGTTTGGCGGACTTGATTAAAAGCTCCAAACCTTCCATTTACCACTGAAACCCCTATGTTTTTTTAGCCATTGTTATGCCCTTTTTTTATTTTTCACGCTCTGTTTGTGGCGTTGGCAAAGACATACTCTTTTGCAATTTTCGGCATGCGTGTCGGGTTGAGCGAATTGCAAATGTGTATGGCTTTAAGTGTTGGCTATTCAGTTACTTGCTCAATTTTAATATCCTAAACGCTCCTTGAATTACCAAACCAAAAACAATTGTTCCAATAATCAAGTCAGGTCTGCTTGAGTTCAACCAATTTACCAAAAGTCCAGCGATTATAACTCCCAAATTTATGATAACATCATTTGAGGTAAAAATCATACTTGCTTTCATATGTGCTTCTTCTTTGCTTTTTGACTTTTGTAAAATGTAAAGGCAAATTCCGTTTGCGATAAGTGCACAAAGCGACACGATTATCATTGTCGAAAAGTCTGGTAGTTTTTCCGCTCCGAAAAAACGTCTTAAAACTTCTATAAATCCGACAATCGCAAGTGTGATTTGAAAATATCCAGCAAGTTTTGCAATCCGCTTTTTCTTAATTATCGTTCCACCAACAGCAAACAAACTAATTCCGTAAACAAAGCTGTCCGCAAGCATATCCAAACTGTCAGCAACCAATCCCATAGATTTAGAAATCAGTCCTGTGGATATTTCGATAATGAAAAAGGAAAAATTGATAGCAAGTACAATCCAAAGTAGTCTTTTTTGGTTTGTATTTTCGTTAAAGTCCGTTTGGTCGGTTTGCTCTGTCGAGATTTTCTTTCCGCCTAAATTCAGTTCGATAACGGACTTTTCGATTTGGTCGGTTTCTCCGCTGTGAAAAACGGTCAGTTTTCGGTTCGGAATATCAAAGTCGAGATTCGCAATACTTGAAATTTCGTCCAATTTCATTCGGATTAAATTTTCCTCTGAAGGACAGTCCATTTTGGTTATTTCAAAGATTGTTTTTTGCATATCTATTAACAGCAACTTTTATTTTCTTGAATTGGCGGACAAGGGACAGTTCCGTATGAACAATAAACACAACAATCTCCCTCATTTGGTTTTAAAACCGTTTTGCAATTCTCACATTCGTAAAAGAATTGACAAGCGTTTGTTGGCATATCTTCCACTTTTTTATGTCCGCAGTTTGGACAAGTGATTTCAGATTTTAGTACAATTTCCATTAGTTTTCTTTTTTGTCGGTTACTTTATAGCCTGTTGAGTTAATTGCTTTCTCAATTTCCGTTTCGTTGGTTTTGGTTTTGTCAAATTCAATGATTGCATTTTCATTTTCATAGGACGCTTTTGAGTTTACAATTCCATTGAGTTTATTTACTTCGTGATTTACGTGTTCTTCGCAACTCGTACAAGTCATTCCGCTGATTTTAAATTTAGTTGTTTTAATGTCCGATTTGTCAACTACAATTATTTGCTTTTCTGAGTTTGGGTAAAAAATTCTTGAATAATATGGGAAAGCCATCATTACAATTGCAAATACGGTTACAATTCCTAAAAACTTTTTAGATTGAATAAATTTTGGTTTTTCGTCCGTCTCACAATCACAGTCGATTTCTTTTTGAGGTTTTAGTTTTTGATACCAAGCAAAACCAAGAACTAAAATTGTAAGTCCGATTAAATAAGGTCTAAAAGGTTCTATCCAAGAAAATGTTGAAGCAATTCCGCTTGTTCCTGCAATTAAAGCCAAAACTGGTGTAATACAGCATAAAGAAGCTGTAATTGCAGTTAGCAAACCTGCACCAATTAATTTGTTTTCACTTTTCATATCGTTTCTAAAATTTTGTTTTTATCAAGTATCTCAAAGAATGGATTTAGCATTTTTTCGTATTCAGCCGTGAGTGAATAAAAAATCGTTTGGGCTTCTCTATCGGTTTCCAATAGATTTCGGTCTTTCATTTTTCTCAAATGTTGAGAAATAGCAGAAATATTCATTCCGAGAATATCGCTCAAATCACAAACGCAAAGTCTTTTTTCTTCAAATAGCAGGTAAAGAATTTTCAGTCGAATGCTATTTCCGACTAATGAAAGTCCGTTTGCTAAATAGTCGAAGGATTCGTTTAATTCCGAAACTGTGTCTTTGCAACGATTTATTTGTTCAATATCGGCTTGTTGTCTAATGCAAGAGTTATTATCCATAAAACAAAGTTACGGTTATTTATTATTTAAGCAAATACTTAAATACATAATTTTCAAGCGTTGGAAGAAAATAGCTCTTTTGGTTTTTTTGCGTTGGCTTTCGTGTCGGCAAAAACCAAATGTGCTATTTATGCGGTTGCTTTTTTTTAAATTGGGCATAACGGTTAGTATATGGTGCGTTGTCGTCCCATAGGTCGACGATGCTCTTTATACAGTGTTGTATGCTTTTTTTATTTAAGGTTGTGACTTACTACACCTTGACTTCAAATTATCACTATTGATACTATTGTAGCTTTTTTAGAATTCAAATTTCACATGTGTAAACCAATTTGGAGAGTCTGGAGTAGTGAATAAGATTGGATTTCCTTTTTTTGGTATTTCAACAATCATACATTGTAAAGTCCTACCTGTTGCCGAGCCTGGATTAACAAGGATTGGGCGTGTGGTTTTTAGCTTTTTTATACTCTCAAAGTTAATTGTATTTCTTTCAGACTTTAGTGTTTTTTCTGCCAACTCCAATCTTTCAAAAGTATATCCATAGCTTCCTCCTCCCATATTTGCATCCATCTTGAAAGCCACAGGAGCATTTTCCTGCAGAGTGTGATTTGTATGAACTGCATAATTATTTTTATAGTTATCAACAACAACAACAGTATCTTTCCATGTTTCTACTGAGATTACTTTCTCTCTATCAGCAATCATATAGTTCATGGCAGTTCCAAAATGAACTGTATTTAAATAGTCAACAGCTTTTGTTCTATTTTTAGATTCTAATATTTTTCTAACGTTAAAAGAAACAGGAATGCCTTGATCACTCGTTGGTAAATCCGCGATGGTGTTAATACCTACTGCGACTCCATAATTATTAACTCCATTTTGTCCTATCTGTCCTGCGAAAGTTTGCTGTAATATTACTAGGTCTGAATTTGGGTATCGTATTTTCAAAACGGTTACGGCTCCTTCGTGGTAAGTAGGGATATCATTGTTATGTGTAACATAATTAGGTAAGTTTTTTCTGCCATATACTCCAGTAGTCGTACAATGTCCATCACCAAATTTGATAGATCCAGATTTCATCAAAAACAAAAACAGTTCATCAAAGCTTTGGTACAAAAATAATTCATTAAAATCTACATTGGCACCTTTTGCTATTCCTTCCATTTCCTGATATAAATCTGGGACTAGTTCTTTTACAGTGTTAATGTGGCCAGTGTTTTTCGCAAATTCCTGAATCATTTTATCAGGCTCAGTAATACCAGCGTTTTCTCTTAGCCATTCTTTAAAATCTCTAATTTTTTTGTTTATAATAAAATTCAAAGCTTTACCATGTTGGTATCCTCTTTTGTAAGGTGTTTCAGCATCAAGTTCTAAATAATATATTCCTCCTCGATACTCTACCTTTGGGATTTTGATATTGTCAATAGGTTCCTCTTGAGCGTAGGAGAAATTTATTAATCCAACCATTATAAACACGGTCAAAGTTGTTTTTTTAAAGATAATCTCAAATTTTGTTCTCAGTGGTTTCATGTTTTTTGATGTATTTAATTGATATGTATTCGTTAATCTTTCTTATACAGACTGACGTCAGTAAAAGTACAATTTTCAATCAATTCTGCTGCTTTTTCAAACCTCTGTCTTCAAGACGTTAGCTTCTGAATTCAATTCATAAAGCAGAGAATTGATAAATTTCCCTCATTAATTTTCAGCCCGAATCTCCCTAATTGCTTACAACATTTATGTAAGTGTAACTTGTTACACTTACATCCATTATGTTAACATCAAATCTATTGGATTTTTTATTTTATTCATTCCTTTTACAGCAACATGTGTATAAATCTCAGTTGTTTTCAAGGAATTATGTCCCAATAAACTTTGAATATATCGTAGGTCAACACCGTCTTCGAGCAAATGCGTGGCTAATGAATGGCGGAGCATGTGGGGAATCACTCTTTGCCTAATTTTTGCTTTGAAAGCAGCCCGCTGTACAATTTTCACTACGCTGCTTCCACTGTATTTCTTTCCAGATATACCTTCAAATAGATAGTAGGAAGGCTTAGCTTGTAGATAGTATTTCCTCAAATCCTGAAGCACTTGCTCTCCCAATAGTGTGTATCGGTCCTTTTTTCCTTTTCCTTGTTCTACACAGATCAGCATTCTATCACTGATGATATCTGAAAGTTTGAGGTTGAGGAGTTCGCCCCGACGTAAACCAGCGGAGTATAAAAGAGATATAATACATCGGTGTTTTAAGTTTGTCGTTGAGCTGATCATCGCTTTGATCTGCTTCCTACTCAACACTTTTGGTAATGATTCGGTAGGCAATGGTCGCTCTATATCATAAAATCGATTAGGCATTTCTTTCACCACCTCATAGTAAAACTTAATGGCATTAATGGTTTGATTAACGTAAGAATCGGATCGGTTTTGCTGAACTAAATATTTGAGATAATCTCTAATCATCAAATCGTTTATGTCTGTCAATTTAATGCTGCAATCGAAGTGATTGATGAATTTTTCAAACATTCCAATGTATATCTTGGCTGTATTGAGTGCATACTTCTTCAGTTCTAGCTTTTGATAAAACTCCTCCGGACAATATCTCCAGCCTTTTTTGGGTACACGCTGACGATAACTGTTTACAGAAAGGTCTTCATGGCCGTTTTTGACAGGTTTGTTGGGAAAGAAATGGGTGCAATTGATCCATGACACACCCTTGAATTTTGAAAATATGGCATCTAGATTAGCAGGACTATTCGGTATGGCCACCATACCATGGGTTTCGCTCCACTTTACTTCTGGCAGCTCCTTTACTAGAGCTTGTATGATCTTGTCAGGATAAAACTTGAGCCCAATCATCTTCTGATTATCCATATAGAGATGCTTCAAAGTAATTTGCTTCTGCCTGTATGTAGAATTCATGGTGTAAACCACGAGAAAAACAAAATAATAAAGTTATTTTTAAACGTGTAGTTACGTAAATAAACGTATAAATACACGAGTAGATCGATTATTTAACCAACCTTTAACCTTATGGATCATTTAAAGTGCCTGCATTGCGACCAGCCTATGACTGGGAGACTAGACAAGAAATTTTGCGATTCCCAGTGTCGAGCAAATTTTCACAACCTCCACAAAAGAAAACATGAACGAATCATAGCTGCTGTCAATCGGCAGATTCGAAAAAACAGAACTATTCTTAAAAACTTTTGTCCTGAAGGAAAATCTACTGTTCGCCGAGAAAGGTTAGTAGATGCGGGATATTCGTTTCAATACTTTTCATCTATTTACCAAAACTCAAATCTAACCTATTACTTCTGCTACGAATATGGCTTTGCAGCCATCATGCAAGCATCCGCGGAAACAGGCCAACAGGTACCGAAGGTATTAATTATTCAATCTCAAGATCATATGAAAGGAAAATTTGATCCTTGGAAACACTCCAAGAACTAAGGTACTGAGGATAAAAGTATCTGCTATAGCTTCACAAATTCACCCTTCTTCGACTCACAAGTGGGGCAAATATAGTTCTCCGGCAAACTGTCGAAGCTAGTGCCCGGAGCGATATCGGCGGCTTCATCGCCGTACTGAGCATCGTAGATAGTCAGGCAGTGCTTGCACTGATAGCTTTCAGACACTGATACGGGTGGTGCCACCTCTTTTTTAGGCGTGGACTTGGGTTGGTCTTCGATCTGATCGAAATACATCACACTCAATTCCATCAATAGCGCAGGCAGCACATTTTTAGTGACATTTTTCACATAAGTGAGGTACTCCGCTGAATTCGGATTGAAGCTTTTCGCATACAATATATTGTAGGTATTGCTACCTTCTCCTTCAGCTGGATTGATCTCAATCGCCACGGATGTAAATAAGTAAATGTCGTCGTTGGGTTTGATGGTAAAAGTCAAACCAGAAGTACTGATGTCCTGCTGATCCAGGGCACGAACCAGGTAATTTTTCAGCTCCAGCGCTTCCTCACTCAGCACAGGCAAATGCCAATTGAGCTCTAGTGAGGAGTGACGAAGATTGATCCCAAAGCGCCCCATCAATTTCTCCCATCCCAACAAATAGTTTTCTTCTATACCTTTGATAATCAAAGATTTCCATGGCGTTAAACTTATTTTACCCACGTTGGTTTCCATGCATCTTTTGCAAAGTGCAATCAGAAAATTGACCGTAAATTTGTTATTACGCCAGTAAAGACCCAACCAATAATTGCCCCCAGGCTCTCGATTCAATCCTTCATAATAAGGAAATGCCGGCGCTGGGTATTTCAGTTCCTCCTCTGGGTTCAGCGTGTTGAGCTCTTGTTGATCCACTACCGAAAAAATATCCTGGGATGACAGTGAATCATCATTCATATCCAAATCATTCAGAGCTTTCGCCGCTTTCGCTAAATCATAACCGTGGATGACTTTGCTGTATGGAATGGGCAGATTATCGAATTGCTTCAAACGCAAATAGAGATACCAATAATTGTCCGTAGTGGATGCTATAAAGTTGATGTTCCCAGTAAACAAAGGCACCATACTCTGCGAAGGGTCCACCAGATTTATCCGATGCTTCGCTCTAAAATTGAAACTGTCTAAGATGTGGTGATAGACATGGGGAACCAACCATTTTTTGTTAGGCATCACATCCAGTGCCACATATGAGCTCACTACGTTTTGATGTGTAAACTCGTTGACTTCGTATTCGGTATTGATGGATTTAAAAATATTTTCGAGCAGTGCCTGGCTCCGGTCTTTCGCCGGAAATAGGATATCCTGACGAGAGCCCAAATGGATAAATTCCGTACCCAACTCCTTGGCCGTTGTCAAAATACGTAAAAAATCTCCGGGAGAAAGAATACCACCCTTCACAAATACCCTGACCAAATTCTTTTTCTCCATTGCTAATACTTTGTGTCAAATATAAATGAATCAGGAAACGAGCTCAACTTCTTTTTGCTCCAAATGCTTTTTGAGCAATTGCTGTACTTCTCCTTTGCAACTACCACATCCCAGACCTGCACCTGTTGTTTGGCAGGACTCCGCCAAAGTCTTGCATCCACCTTCAAACGCCTTTTCCAGATTACCCGTACCCACATTGCTACAGGAGCAGACCAGCTGGCCCAGCATGGGCTCGGCAGCTTGTCCAGAGCGTAGCAATTCTTTTCGTTTTTCGGATAGCTCTACTTCGTTTTCGATCAGCTCTTTAAATTCTGCAAACTCGGCCTTATCTCCCATGAGCACTGCACCAACCAGCCGGTCCTGGTGAATGATACATTTCTTATAATACTTCATCGACTTGTCGATGAAGATGATCTCATCGTAATCCTTCATACTCAATGGCGCATCAGCCATGCCAATCGAACAAAGGTCCAATTCTGGAAACTTGAGAATATTCATCGGCACAGTGCCTGTATACAGAGCACTCAAATCCCCACCAATATGTCTGGCTGCGATATCAGCCTGATCTTCAGCCGCAGCTGTGGTACCGTTGAGTTTTTGATTGTGCTCAGCGATTTCGCCGATGGCATAAATAGACTTTTCGCTGGTCTGCATGTAGTCATTGACAATGATACCACGTCCACATTTGAGATTAGCTATTCTGGCCAATTGGTCATTGGGTCTGGTACCAATAGCAAATACCGCCGCCTGGCAGTCGATTTTTTTACCACTTTTCAGGTCTATCCTGATGTCCTTTTCATTCCGCACATTGATATTATGCACCTCGTCATTGGTGTACACATGCACGCCCATCTCTTCAATCATCTGTCGTAGCAGCGTACTCGCCATGGTGTCGAGCTGGCGCTCCATCAGACGAGTGGACAACTGCACAATAGACACTTCCACGTCTATCTCTCTCAGTGCAGAAGCCAGCTCCAGTCCCAGTAGGCCACCCCCCACGATCAACACGTGACCTTTGTTGTCGATATATTTTTTCAGTCCATCGGCGCTGTATCGGTCGCGCATGGTAAACAGACCCGGCAGTTCCATTGGAATATTATTAGGCACGAAGGCGCGAGATCCTGTGGCCAAAATCAGCTTGTCGTACGAATGCACCTGACCGTGAGAATCGGTCACGGTCTGTCTAAGTCTGTCTAAATCTTCGATACTGGTAGAGTTGTGCAGTACTACATCCAGCTCTTCGAATTCACCATATTTGAATTTGAGCAAATCCTCCCACTCCTTGTGCTCATTCACGTACTCGGGTAGCAAAACCCGATTGTAAAAGGGATATTCCTCTTTCGAGAAAACATGAATCTCATCTTCCGTATTGAGCGTACGATAAGAATTGATGAATCGATACGCAGCAGCTCCAGCTCCTACGATGACGACCTTCTCCTTCGGTTTGCTATACTTTTCTACACTCACAGCTGAGTATTTAAACCCCGGCTGCTTCGATGTAGGGTCAAAAACTTTACTGGTCATATTATTAGCTCTGCCGAAGGTGTTTTGAAGTACTTTGCCCCAATGCATGGGAAGGAATACCACTCCTTTTTTAATCTTTTCTGTGATCTGAGCATTCACCCGTACTTCGCCTCTTTTGTTTTTTATCACTACAGGCATGCCTTCTTCGATGCCCTTGGCCTTGGCGTCCTCCGGATGAATTTCAAGGTAAGGTTTCGGAATGTGCTTATTCAGCTTATTCACTTTGCCCGTACGGGTCATGGTATGCCACTGATCTCGTATTCGTCCGGTGGTCAATATGAGCGGATACTCGTCTGAAAGCTGGTCTCCTTCATTTTTATTGCCTCCTGGCAATATCTGAGCTTTCCCAGTTGGGGTATAAAATTTCTTGTCCTCAAACAAGCGAGGCGTACCCGGATGATCCTCTGAAGGCACCGGCCATTGGACTGTACCTTGTGCTTTCAATCTTGCATAAGTCAATCCTGAGATATCGATGTTTGTCCCTTTGGTCAGTCGGCAATGTTCTGCATAAATCTCTTCTATCGAGTGGAAATTGAATCCTTCATATCCCATCCGCCGGGCGAAACGAATCAAAATTTCGTTGTCCGGTAAAGCCTCTCCCGGCGCATCTACTACTTTTGGCAAGTAGCTAATTCTGCGCTCCGAATTGGTCATGGTACCTTCTTTCTCCAACCATCCAGCCGCTGGTAATACCAGATCAGCATATTTGGCCGTATCCGATCTCGAAGAAATATCCTGCACCACCACAAATTTGGCCTTTTTCAGTGCTCGATCTACCAAATCGGCATTGGGCATACTCACGGACGGATTGGTACAGATAATCCAAACGGCCTTCATCTCCCCGGAGTCCAGCGCATCGAACATTTGTGTTGCAGTCAAGCCCGGTTTGTCTGGCATACTATCCACACCCCAAAAGTCTGCCACTTCTTTTCTATGATCAGCATTGGCTTGTACGCGGTGCGCGGCTAGCAGTGAAGCCATGCCCCCAACTTCTCTTCCACCCATAGCATTGGGCTGGCCAGTCAGCGAGAAGGGACCGGACCCTGGCTTGCCGATATGGCCTGTGATCAGGTTCAGGTTGATCAAGGCCAGGTTATTATTTACGCCCTGTGAACTCTGGTTCAAGCCCATCGTCCACAGCGACAAGAAGCCTTTGGCGTCACCAATGTATTCAGCAGCGAGCTGGATTTGATCTATGGACACATCACAAATCGCAGCCGCTTCCTCCAGTGCGGTCTCAAACACTTTTTCTTTATAGTCTTCAAATCCATCAGTATGGTCCTGAATGAATTTCAAATCGAAGTTCCCATTTTCGATCAATACCCGGCCAATCGCATGCAGCAAGGTCTCGTCCGTACCGGGAGTGAGCTGCAAATGCAAATCAGCCAAAGCGCAAGAGTCTGTTACCCGCGGATCGATCACCACGATCTTGGTATCTGGATTTTGTTCTTTTCGTTGCTCGATTCTTCTGAATAAAATCGGATGGCACCACGCCGGATTAGCCCCAGCGATCAGGAAGCAATCTGCCAACTCAATATCCTCATAGGCAATCGGCACAGCATCCTCACCAAGTGTTTTGGTATAGCCTACCACAGCCGAACTCATGCACAATCTCGAGTTGGTATCGATGTTGTTCGTACCGATGTATCCTTTAGTCAATTTGTTGACTAAATAGTATTCCTCTGTCAGGCACTGACCGGAGATGTAGAATCCTACTGAATTTGGTCCGTGCTTTTCAATAAACGTTTTGAATACAGCTGCAGCACGATCGATAGCCGTATCCCAACTCACTCTTTCTAAAGGATGATGCTTCGATCCACGCATTTGTGGATATAGGAGGCGATCACTCTGATCCTGAACTACGTAGTTTAGACTACGGCCCTTTGAACAAAGCATGCCTCTATTCACCGGATGATCAGGAGTGCCTTCGAGCTCAATAATTCCCTTTTTATTGATTTCTACATCAATACCACAGCCTACACCACAATAGGAGCAGGTTGTTTTAGCTTTTACTGGAAGGTTCTTTTGTGACGCACTCATTTCCATTGATTTTGAACCAGGCTCTGATGTTGTTCAGAGTCATGAACAAAAGTACGTGTTTTTGAGTATTAATTACGTATTTATACGTAATTAATTCTTAGACCAACACACAATCAATTAATAAATCATCATTGGAAATGAATAGAATCTTGGGGCATGTTAGAGTTGAATTTGTGTCGCTATGGTCCAAAAGCTGATCGCATGATAAATTTTTAAGCATCAGCCCTCAAGCCGGGAAGGCTCTTACTTTTTTCATTGCCAAAAAAGTAAGCAAAAAGTCTAGAAAATTTTAAAACTCGCTACGCTCAAACAGTAAAATTTTCTTATCTATTTATCTAATGACTTTAGTTGTAAAAGTTTAACAATGTTAGTTACATCACCATAATAGATCTCTCTAATAGATTTCAGCGTTTTATTGTTTTTTCCAATTAAGTTAATTGACAGATACCCTTTAGTTAATTCTGTTTTAAAACCTCTTAAATCCTTTTTCTCAAAAATTTTACTCCGAGCCGTCAAAATATTTTTGAATTCAATTTCATCTTCTGAAATCTTTAAATTGTTAAATTCAGTTAAGATAATTACCCAAAGACTAACTATTACAATTAGCATTAGAATCCATCCAAATGACAATAAGAACGCTCTCTCTCCAAGGTCCAAGGTGTCAAAATTCGCTATCCAATAAATTGGAAATAATGGAGTACATAAAGCCAAGACTAACCATATCAACGCCCAACCAAATAAATTAAATTTGAATGTCATGTTGGCTTACTTTCTACCCAATAATATAAGGCTCGCTGTCTATTTTTCGAATGAGCTCCGTGATGTTACCTACTTCGAGCTTTTTCATGATGTTGAAACGATGAGTTTCTACAGTACGAATGCTTTTGCCTAGCTCGTCGGCGATTTCTTTGTTGCTATGGCCTTTATAGACCAGTTTTAGGATTTGTTTTTCTCTTTTGGTGATATGGTAGTCCGTTTTCACCATCGTACTCGAATCACTTGGTGCTGCACTGCTTCCCGTATTCTTATTCAAATAACCATTGACCAGCACGTCAGAAATGTCGCCACTGAAGTACTTATGTCCTTCGAGAATACTTTTTAGTGCCTTCACAAATTCTTCTTTGGTGGTGTCTTTGAGCAAATAACCTGAAGCTCCACACTCTACACTCTTGATGATGTATTCTTCATCATCGTGCATGGATAGGATCAGCGTCTTAGTTTCAGGTGAGACGTTTTTTAATTCTGCCGTGGCTTCGAGACCATTCATAATTGGCATTCGAATGTCCGAGATCAAGATATCTGGTTTCAATTGTTTCACTTTCTCAATGGCTTCCTGCCCATTCGAAGCTTCTGCAATTACTTCTACTTCGCCTTCACTCTCCAGCAAAATCTTGATTCCATTTCGTACTATGACATGATCGTCGGCTAAGATTACTTTTATCGTATCCATAAGTCTAGCTTAAAGGTAGTTTGATAATAATTTTCGTTCCTACCCCGAGTTTTGTTTGAATATCGAAAGAGCCATTGATAAAGGCCGCTCTTTCTTTCATATTAAAAATACCATGTCCGGATGCACCGAAATGGCCCGTTTTCTCTAGCTTTTCAAATTCAAAGCCCTTTCCATTGTCTTCTACAATTACAATAAGGTGCGATGGGTTGTGTTCAAAGCTAATCACAATTTTGTCCGCTTCAGCATATTTGATGCCGTTGTTTACGGCTTCTTGAACAATACGGTACAGGTTCGTTTCTACATTTTTATCCAGCCGATTAATGAAATTGGTTTTATTGTCAAACTCAACCACTGTGTTGGATAGGGCTGTGACCTCCTGACTTATTTTTTTCATGGCTGGAGTAATTCCAAAGTCCACCAAACTACTCGGCGTCAAATTGAACGACACTCGACGAACTTCTTTAATCACACTTTTCATCAGGTCCTTGGTATCCCTGATTCGTTTTTTCATGTGTGGCGAATTTGAAGGTGTAATTCCTTCTAAGTTGAGTTTTAAGCCTGTAAGCATCTGTCCTATGCCATCATGGATTTCCTGAGAGATACGTTTTCTTTCTTCCTCTTGTCCTTCTAGAATAAGTACGGAACGATATTGCTGCTCCTTCACTCTTTTCTCAATCGCTTCTCTGTTGATTTCCCTGGATCTTTGCTTGGCTTCTTTTACTTCTGTGACATCACGACCAATAGTTAAAATTTTGGTTTCACCAGTCACCCCATTAGTCACAGGCTGCATCGAAAGGTCCAACCAGATCAAGTCTCCATCCAGATTAGTAACATTGATCTCTCCATTCCATGCTTCGCCCCTGGAAAGAATACTTCGCAGACTAGTAATGAAGTCATCGTTCAAGTTTTCTTCTTTAAACCAATCGAATAGATTATTTGCAAAACCAGATCCGTTTACGGACATGATTTGCTTTAAATGATCTGAAGTATATTCGATATCACCATTCATATCTAACTTCATCAATGTCGTAGGATCTTCTTGAACAAGGTTGACTGCTTCGAGATCTTGATAAGACTTTCCCAGCTCATTGTACAACTTGTTCAACTCTACTGTCATTCGTTTGGCAGACTCCTCGGACTCGATCAACGCTGCGTAAATAGATTTGAACTCTAAGTAGGCCGGTCTCATGATGGTGCCAAACGCCACTAAAAATAAAAAAACAACGAGAGCCAAATAAACAAGCTGTGGCTGGCTGATATGCTCGACTTCTAGGTATTCGAGAAGCAAAAACTGACCAATAACGGCTAAAAAGGCAACTCCGAAGGAAGCTGCCATAAATATTCTAACCAGTTTGCTAAGTGCCTGCGTCTTTTTCAATTGTCTTTACTCACAAAGTGAGGATTAAATGCCATGAGTTTTGACTCGATAAATAGTTTTTTTCGGTAATGATGGCTCGTAAACCTGGCCAACATCAGTTGATATTGATGCAAAATTTACGATTTCTACTGAATTAGTTTTTAAATCCTACGTAAACATACCCATTTTCTACCTTAACTGGATACGTAGCTAGCGCACAATGATCACCGTTTAGGTTTTTTCCATCTTTCAATGAGAAGGTTTGTTTGTGAAACGGACAGGCCACCTTAGGTTCCTCACCTTCAGAACCCAGCATTCCTCTGCTTAAAATCATTTGCTGCTTATGTGGGCAAAGGTTTTGAGTAGCATACCATTTCTTTCTGCGTGTAAAATTGAAAACTGCCACTTGCAATCCTTTGTGTTCGGCACATACTCCACCATTAGCAGGAAAGTCTTTTTCTGCCGCAACTTCTACCCAGGTTTCTACTTCTTCCGATGTTACCGTTTTATATTCTAATGTCTCAGTCATTGCTTGGTTATTTGCTTTCTACTAATTCCTTATCCCAATCTACAGGCTTCTTCTGTCCTCTAAAGTCCTCAAACTTCATGGTCGGATCTGGTATATCAGCATTTACAAAATGTGTGAATTTCTTTCTCAATTCAGGGTTGTTTACTACCTCTTTCCACTCGCACTTATACGTGTCCACCATAAAGTCCATTTCTCTTTCAAGATCTGCTCCAATGCCCAAGGAATCCTCTACCACTACTTGCTTCAAATATTCGATCCCACCTTCAAGCTTGTTCAACCAGGTAGCTGTCCTATTCAGTGGTTCGGCCGTTTTGATGTAAAACATCAAAAATCTATCAATAAATTTCATACAAGTCTCAGAGTCGATATCACCAGCCAACAATAAGGCGTGCTGTGGATTTGAACCGCCATTCCCACAGACGTATAAATTCCACCCTACCTCTGTTGCAATGATTCCAAAGTCCTTGCTTAACGCCTCAGCGCACTCCCTTCTACAACCCGATACCGCACTTTTTAACTTGTGTGGTGAACGAAGGCCTCTATATCTCTCTTCTACTTCGATGGCAAAGGACACGGAGTCATGCAATCCATATCTACACCAGGATGAGCCTACACAGCTTTTTACTGTTCTCAAAGACTTGCCATAGGCATGTCCACTTTCGAACCCTGCGTCAATCAGCTCTTCCCAAATATCTGGCAACTGATTGACAGAAGCTCCGAATAAATCGATACGCTGACCACCAGTGATCTTAGTATACAAATCATATTTTTTGGCTACTTGCCCAATTACGATGAGCTTGTCTGGCGTGATTTCACCTCCAGGGATTCTAGGCACCACAGAGTACGATCCTCCTTTTTGTATGTTGGCCAAGAATCTGTCGTTAGTATCCTGAATCGTATCTTGATTCAATATCAACTCATTCCAAATACTGGCCATCAAAGAAGCCACTGCTGGCTTACAAACCTCACAACCATCGCCCGATCCATATGCATCCAGGAGGTCATCGTAACTCTTGATTCCTTTTATTTTTATTAAATCGAATAGTTCCTGACGAGAATATTCGAAATGTTCGCAAAGTACTTTTTTAACAGTCTTACCCATGGATTTCAACTGGTCGTTGAAAATATCCGTAACCATAGGTGTACAAGCTCCGCAGCCAGTTCCAGCTTTAGTGCACGACTTTACATCGGCAATATTTTCCAGGTTTTGATCAGATACTGCTTTACAGATATCGCCTTTTGTTACGTTTTCGCAAGAGCAAATCTGTGCTGATTCAGGCAGCTCCATTTCTGCAGATTCGCCTCCCCTACTTCCTAAGATCAAATCCTCAGGATTTGGTGGCAAAGCCATACCATTGAGTGTTACTTGCAAGAGCATACCATAGGCTTCTGCATCACCCACTAAAATACCTCCAAGTAATTTTTTTCCATCTTCGGAGATGTTGATTCTCTTGTATATGCCTTCTAGGCTGTCTTCGAATACGATCGGTTTGTGAGGTACATTTTCGCAAAGTGCATCACCGAAACTGGCGACATCCACTCCGATCAATTTGAGCTTTGTGGACATGTCGTAGCTTTCGAAAACTTTTTCGTCTCCGGCTAGCAATTGATCTACTACCACCTCTGCCATTTCGTAACCAGGAGCTACAAGTCCATAAATAAAGTTCTTGTGTAACGCACACTCACCTATGGCGTAAATATCTTTATCCGTTGTCTCCAACAAGTCATTCACTACTATACCTCCTCGTGGACCTACTTCAAGGCCACATTGTTTAGCTAATTCATCTCTTGGTTTGATACCACAAGAAATTACGAGCATATCAGCTTTTAGCAACTGACCGTCAGTAAACTCCAGTCCGGTCATTTTATCCTCACCCAGTATACTGGCCGTGTTTCTATTCATGTGAATATTCACACCCAGTTCTTCCATTTTACCTCTCAATGCATCAGAGCCCCCCTGATCTAATTGCCTTGGCATGAGGCGAGGCGCAAACTCTATCACATGTGTTTCTTGATTTAAGTCGAGCATGGCTTTGGCGGCCTCTAGACCTAAGAGACCTCCGCCTAATACTGCTGCTTTTTTTGAAGTCTTACCGTATTCTATAATGGCTTCTAAATCTTCAATGGTTCGGTATACGAATACGCCCTGCATCTCCGATCCCTTGATTGGTGGCACAAATGCACTAGACCCTGTAGCTAATATCAACTTGTCGTAATCAGCTTCTAATCCGGTATGACTCGTGACTTTTTTGTTTATTCGATCAATATTGACAATTAGCTCGCCCGTGATCAATTCAATATCATTTTCTACGTACCACTTGCGAGGTGCCATCTCCAAATCTGACACTGATTGGTTTGAAAAGTACTCACTCAAGTGTACTCTGTCGTATGCCACATTAGGCTCTTCACCGAATACTTTTATTGAAAATTGTTCTTTTGGAGCTTTGGCACGCAGTTTTTCACAAAACTTATAACCAACCATCCCGTTGCCAATAACTATGATCTTTTCCATATCTTAGATTTATTACGTAAAAATACGTAGTTTTTCTAAGTATTGACAAATTTTTACGTAGTTATTTTATAGGGCAATTCGTTTTTTACGTAATCCCATCTGGTTGAACTGTGAGATAATAACTTCAGTCAAAGTTGAATTTGACGGCGAGGAATAAAAGGATGGATTTGTTGAAGCGAAAGTGAGTTGGTTCGTGAGGACACGAACCATAGCGGAAGTGAGGACCGAACCAAAGCGGAAGTGAGGACCCGAACCAAAGCACAAGGGAGGATGCTAATCAAGGCGGTGTCACATTATTTCTATCCGACATTGTAATTTTAAAGGCGCGAACCATAGCGTAAATAGAGGACAGGAACCCTAGCTCAAGAGAGGACACAAATCAAGGCGGGCTCCACTTAATTCATCCGTAATTGTAATTCTATACAAAGAGTACTCAAACAAAGGCAACCGCTGGTTAATCTATTCCTAATTAACCGACATGGCATGATGCAACGGAGTAACGTTGGGAACTGACTAGCGAAACGTGGAGATGGTTTTGGTTGTTGATGAGAACTCAATGAATCAGCTGATTCAATCTATCTACAAACCTCCATACATCCTCGAACGAATTGTACATGGGCACGGCTGCCACTCTGATGACGTTTGGTTCACGCCAATCAGCGATGATGCCGTTCTCTCCGAGTTTGTTGAATAAGTCCTTTCCTCCATTGTTTAAACATAAAGACAATTGTGCTCCACGTTGTTCGGGGTCAGCCGGTGTGATGATTTGAATTTTCTCTCTCTCGCTGTTTAGATCATTCAGCAAAAACTCCATATACCCAGTCAATTGAATGCTCTTCTTTCTCAAATTTTCGATTCCGGCATTAGAAAAAATCTCTAACGAAGCCAAATGTGCAGCGCTTGGCAACACATTCACATTACTCAACTGCCAGGCATCGGCTCCCTCCATCGGAATAAACCCTTTTTTCATCTGAAACCTTTGCGATTCATCATGCCCCCACCATCCAGCGAATCTTGGTAGGTCTGAGTTTTTGCTATGTCGTTCATGTACAAATATCCCAGATACACTACCTGGGCCTGAATTCAAGTATTTATACGAACACCAAACCGCGAAATCCACACCATCTTGGTGAAGATTCAGTGGCACATTACCAAAGGCGTGGGCCAGATCAAATCCCACCAAAGCACCACACTCATGTCCCTTTTTAGTGATAGCAGGAATATCAAACAGCTGCCCAGTATAATACTGAACTCCGGCCATCATGACTAATGCCAACTCATTCTTATGCTCTTCTATAGTCGCAAGAATATCCTCAGTTCTTAGCGTTTCTTCACCCGGTCTTGGTTTCAGCTCAACCAAGGCTTCCTTAGGATCGAATAGTCTTTCACCTCCCCTATTGGCATGAAAATGTAATTGCGTCTCCAAGGCATATTGATCGGATGGAAAAGCTCCTGCTTCGGTTATGATTTTGAACCGTTTTGCGGTAGGCCTATAAAATGATACCATCATCAAATGGAGATTAGTCGTGAGGCTATTCATCGACACCACTTCCATTTCTTTGGCTCCAGCCAATTTTGCCAGATGGCTTTTTAGAAACTTGTGATAATGAAACCATGGCCTGGTAGCCCGTTCATCAAAGTGACCCTCTACGCCGAGATCTTGCCAGTCTTTGAGTTCCTGTTCAATATAGCTTCTGGTGGACTTAGGCTGTAAGCCCAGAGAATTACCTACCAGATAGATACAATCTTCACCATTGTGCTGGGGTATATAAAACTGATCTCTATAGGATCTTAGTGGATCTCGGGTGTCGCATTCTTGTGCGAAGGATAATGTGTTTTGGTATTGCATGGTTTATTGAATGAGCAATCGGAAAATGAAAATAATAAAAAAACAAGCACCCCTCCTCTGGCCGGAGAGGCCTCTACTTTTCCTTGCCGCGGCGGCGGACCGCTGAAAAGCAGACAAAAATCAAGAAAAATTTAAAGGCGCAAGGTCTCTTCCCGCACCATGCCCCAATTTTTCACCAGCCCAACATTCGTTAAACAAAACGAGGATCAGTCTCCATCATGTGCCCACAATTCTTGCAGGTACGAAGCTCTTCTGAGGCATAAAATTCCCGGAACCTGGGCTGGAAATCTTTTTCCACATTAGATAGATAGAAGTAGGTATCATGTAATTTGGTATTGCATTTGTCACAAAACCACATGAGCCCATCATCCATATCTCTGCTGCGTTTTCGCTCGATCACCAAGCCGACAGTATTCTCTCCTCGAATAGGTGAGTGAGGAACCTTGGCCGGATGCAAGTACATCTCTCCTTCCTTTATGTTGATATCCACTGCTTCACCATCTTCTTGAATCCTGACGGTGATATCACCCTGTAATTGATAAAAAAGCTCCTCAGTCTCATTGTAATGATAATCCTTTCGGGCATTGGGACCACCCACAATCATCACTATATAATCTTCTGATTCTACATACAGATTTTTGTTGCTGACGGGTGGTTTGAGAAGGTCTCTATTTTCATCAATCCACTTTTGTAAATTGAATGGTCTTCGTATGGGCATCGCGTTGTTGTTTAATTAGAAAAAAGTGCCAACTTCGAGTTTAATTGCAGGTGGGTTAAACCCTCACTCTAAGAAATTGTTGACCATCAAATCTAATAAAAATTGCGCATAGGACTGATCTCTGACACCCATGGTTTTTTAGACCCCAAGGTATTTGACTACTTCAAAGAAGTAGATCAAATCTGGCATGCTGGAGATGTAGGTACGGCAGCCATTATAGAAGAATTGGGGGCATTCAAACCTACATTGGGTGTCTACGGCAATGTAGATGGACAAGATGTGCGTCAGCTATTTCCAGAAGATCAAATGTTTATGTGCGAAGGAGTGAAGGTATTTATGACCCATATTGGCGGGAAACCACCCAGGTACAATCCACGGGTACGGCCCTTAATAAACAAACACCTCCCTCAATTATTCATCTGTGGGCATTCCCATATTCTGGCCGTGATGCATGATGAAAAAAGGCCAGGAGTATTGTATATGAATCCTGGTGCTGCCGGACGACATGGTTTTCATAAAGAGCGTACACTTCTCAGGTTCACCCTTGAAGCCAGGAAACCAAAGGATTTAGAGGTGATTAAATTGGGAAGTCGAGCGAAGAAGGCATAAAACTATTACTGCTGATTTGTAGGCGACAAAACACTAAAGATTCGTTGGTCTCAAGACCAACGAGGGCGAAGATCATTTGCAAACTTCTAAGGCACGTTTTAGTTCTTCAACTTTCTGTTCGGCAATGGCAAGCTGAGCAGCTGCTTTTGTTGCATTCTCTTGCTCAGCTTTGGCTTTGGTTTCATTTTCCATTGCTAATTTCAAGTTCAATTCTGCTTGAATACTCTGCTTCTCTGCTTCACTGGCCTTGATGTTAGCGAATAAAACGAAAAATACAATGAGAAAGGAGAGTACTCCTATGATGATGTTCTTAGTCATAACGATTGGTTTTTTTGAGTGATCAAGATAAAATAATTTCAATATATTCCCAAATGTTTGGCTAGGCCAATCTATTTGTAATCCTCTCTCACCGGATTAAATACATCGACTGCCTTACAGTCAGTGAGCGCTCTTGCTGAATGAGGAGTATTGGATGGAATGGTAGCCACATGGCCTGCTTTCATAATTTTAGTCTCACCATTTACAGTCATTTCTAACTCACCTTCTAATATACTGGTCACCTGTTCGTGTACATGGCTATGCTCTGGCAATACTGCGCCCTTCGCAATATCAAAATATCCAATCGACATCGTATCTGTATGAATGAGTTGACCACTAATGCCAGACACCAATTCCTTCGTTTCTAATTTATTTCTATCGTGAAAAATCATAGACGTGCATATTTTTCACCCGCTTCAATTTTAATAGGAAGTACGTTTTGCGCAGGTGGCAAAGGACAGGTGGTGAATTCTGAATAAACGCATGGTGGGTTATATAAACGATTAAAATCAATTGTTACTTTTCCCGGTTGCTCTGGTAGGTCTACATATACATATCTCCCTCCACCATAAGAAGTTTCATCATTGGTCAAATCTCCAACTATTAAAAAGCCTCCCGTGCCTACTACAAGTTCTAATGCTTCTCCATTCAAATCAAAAGATAAAACGCCTTCAAAGTCCATCTGCTGATTGGTGCCTAATTGAGTATTGACTTCTTTCGTTTGAGTATTGTCAAAAGGTTTGTATTCGGCTTCCACTACAAATTTGCTTTGTAATGGATATTTCTGAAATCCCTTGAATGCTTTTGCGGTTTCAGCTTCTTGGTCTTTGACTCTCAGAAAGTAATCATCCAATCTTTTGATCACTTGCCATTCTACTTGGTTGAATCTAAGCATGGCTCCGTTCTCCGAAGATTCTGTAAACTGATCGACCCACAAATAAATGGTCGAGTCATTGGATACTACCTTGATGTTTAAACTATCAGCCGCTGTAAATGTGGCCTTCGTACCTTGTAGTTCGATAGCACCTAAAGTAGCAGGCAATCCCTTGCTACTCATTTGTATGTTATTCGCTTCAGAAGATCCAAATAAATTAGTTCCTTGAACTAATGGATGCAATCCCACCAATTTTAAATAATGATCTCTGCCTTTAGATAGACGTTCTCTAAATTCAGCATCTTCTTTCAAATAATCCTCCGATAAAGGGACATCTTTTGGCTGGCATGAATAGATCGAAACGAATAAGCCTAGCGCAAGACTAAGCTTCAAAAATTTGAATGGTATATGATGCATAATGGATACTTCCTGGTCCTAGTTTAATGATTCCTGGTTTACGGATCAACTCCTGATCTGAGTCTTCAAAATCGGGTAACCCATCCCAAGGTTCTATACAAAGAAAGTCGGCATTGGGTTTCGACCAAACACCAAGAAACGGGAAATCGTCAAAGTTGACACTGATCTTCCCCTTGGAGCTTTTCGATTTAATGCTTACTTCAGAAGAATTCAATTCTGTGAATATCAATGCGTCATCGTCAAACAATCCATTTTTCAATGGAAGTCGATTGGTCTCCTCCAACATTGGCTTTTCATTCTTTGTTAAAAGTCCTTTTTTAGAAATTTCAAAAATGGAATTATTCTCTTTTCGTTCGAATTCTAAGTAGTAGTCATCTTTGTTTTCTCCTTCTTTCCAAGGGTAGTTAAAAGCAGGGTGCCCCCCTAGAGAAAAATACATGTGATCCTCTCCTGTGTTTGCTACTTCATGAAATATTTGAAGCCTACTTTCAAACAAGAAAAAACTCACTTTCAAATCGAATTTAAAAGGGTACATGGCTAAGGTTTCATCATCACTCGAAAGGATAAATGAAAGCCTTGATCTCGTACGGTTGATCAAGCGAACTTTATTACTATTTCTTACAAATCCGTGCTTTGGTAATTGATAAGACTTTTCATCGAATGAATAACTTCCTGACTTCAAACTCCCAATCACGGGAAATAAGACCGGAGCCGAGCCTTTCCAAATCTTTTCATCTGCTTGCCAGATGTACTCATGGCCAGAATTCTTGGATAAAATACTACAAAGCTCTGCCCCACATTCATCAACCTCTACTTTAAATAGTTCGTTTTCGATCGAGTATTTCACTTTGGTTTTGTTTAAGATGGTTATGCAAAATAATCAATATCCTAGACTGTCATGTAACATTCCTGGGTTGCCTTTCAAATTGAATGAAAATCCCTCGCTGTTTTCGGTCAATAGATCTATCACAATCTTCAAATCCACTCGAATGTCAAACGAAAAACTACCTTTAATCTGACTGTCATTTTAGTCATACATCCGAACTAAGTCAACGGCAAAATTTAAGATGGTATGACAAACATTTTTTGCATTAGATGACCAACATTATATTCTTACTTCTTCTAATAATTTTTCCTTTTTATCAAGGTAAGCTGGATCCAGTTCTACAGGTTTTATTGATTTAGGATCAGGAAACAGCTTCTTATATTTAGCTTTTGCCAGTTTAAACTTTAAATTCAATGAATCGCCTTGTATGTCTAATCCGGCTTTAAATGGCATAGGTGATTTCAAAATTGAAATATGATAATCATAAGTCATATCTAACCTATGCATCCCTCCCAGAGCCACCCGATATCTGTCTATACTAATAATGGTAGGGACTACTTCTAACTCACCATTGGTCAGTAACAATTCAAACTTTACGCTATTAATCAAATTTTCACTTTCATTCTTAAACATCAATAATTTAGAAATTTCGCGAAAAGCTTCACTATCATTGATCCTCATATTATTGCCTTCAATGGAAAGAATAGACTTGACTGATGTTGGAATCATTTGCATTTCTTTGTCCAGACTGGCCTTTCCTTGAATTTTAAAATCGACATTTCCTGCAAAAGAAGATGCCATAGGCATCAAAGAATCTACGACATCTAACATCGATATAACCCGGTTAATATCAATGTCCAATAACCTAAAATCAAACCCTATAGATGCTCCTGAAGTATCTTTTGAAGAATATTTCAAAGAGGTTTTCATCTTTGCTGCCTCAGTGACCAAACTTAAATTTTCCATAAGAATACTTTGGTCTTTTATGGTTATTAAACCTTGGATATCATTCACATACATATCACCCAACAATACACTGTCAAATTTGCTTTCAAATCTAAAGTCAATAAAATTTGGCACTTCAAAGAGTTGCATATCATTGGAATCGTTTGTCCCATCTTCAGGCACCTCAACTGGATCTTCATTGAGGGCTTCGTCGTTATTGTTTTCTTCACTAGGTAAGGCCAACGCACTCATTAATTCATTACAATCAATAAATTTAGATGCTATGCTTAGCCTCGCTTTGATCTCGTTGGCTTCTGTAATGATACCAAACACATCATACAATTTTCCGGTTATTTTCAAGTCTGATTTACCTAGTGCCATCTGAGCATTATTCAATTCTATGTTTCCATCTCTTGTGGTAATTTTTGAATGAGACATCTTTAACTCTAATGGGAATTGATAAGGAGTGAGCTGAAAATCGCTAAATTCGATGGCACCGATAATATGCCCATCTGCTTCTTCAGAGAGCAAAGACTCAAATTCATAATTTGCATTTCGCATCCCCAAAGACATAAAAGAAGATTTCACTCCTACACTGTCCATTAAAAATTTCGATTTTAAAACGGGTACATTTTCATTGATCTTATCAGGCCCCAAATCGACAATCATATTCACTTTATTCACTTCACCTTCTATTTGTCTATCCAAAGACCCTTTGGCATTATTAATTTGAAATGTGGAGTGAAGTGAAGATATTTTTGAAGTATCCATACTCAATTGCGATTCAAAATTCAAACCCAAACGTGCTATGGATACATCAATATTATTTGCGTATTGAAGTTGGGAAGAATCCAGATGCACTGATCCTTTTATGCTGCTTTCCTGCACCGTGCTTTCGTTGGCACCAACGTCAATAGCACATTTTCCGACTTTTAGCTTCACAGAGTCTATTAAACTCTCCAAATACAGGTCATTCATAGCTACCTGTCCTTGAGCCCAAACCCGACCGTAATCTTTTTTAAGAATGTCAGATACACTGAACTTTCCCATCAATTGGTTTTGCATGATGCCTTGAATTTTTACGCCTTCTTCCAAGGGTAGAGTCTTTGCTAGTGCAGTAAAGTCGATATCTCCACTAATTTTCACTTCTGCATCCTGATTATGGAGTGCATCTTGGATTTTAGCTGAAAGCTCCACATTGGTATTGAAACCCTTTATTTTAATTTTTTGAATGTCAACATAAGACTCCGTGTCATCAGACAAATCGATATAGGCTCCAATATTAGCTGACAAATGATCAATTTTATTTGGCATAGAATGATAAGCAACCGAACCATTTTCAATCGAAAGATTTGCATCTAAAACTGGGAATTTATCTAACCCATAAGTTCCCTTCAGATTGGCTTCCAGACCAACTTTTCCTGTCGATTGATATTCATTTTTGCTACTTACAATATGCTCCGGAATTAGCTCCAAAACTGTCGACAGTTTGGGCACGTTAAGCGAAAGGTCCATATCCATATCTAACTCACCTTCTTCTATACCTGGCTGTAACACACCGCTCATTGCAAAGGCAATATCCTGCAAGTTCACTGCAGCTTTGAGTATCTCAATTTTCAATGATTCTCGCTGAATCATTAATTCTGTTTCAATACCGAAATAAAGATCGTCCGTATAAGTTTGATCCTCCTTTTTGAAAAAAATTTGATCAATACTCAAGCCGAGTAAACCACTCAAATAGGCCGAATCCAATCTGGCAGCAAAAGACATATCTAAAGATTCCAATTCGGCCTCCACATCGGCATGCAGATCCATGAATTTTAGATATCCATTTTTGATTGAAATGTTTTCGAGGTCGATTTGAAGGTCATAATCAGAATCGTCAGATGCTTGATTCAAAGAATCAGTAGATTCTATTTCACTTGCATATTCCCCATTGTCCTTCATTATTAAATCCCAATTCTGTCTACCCTGCTGATTGACAAGTGCAAATATTTTTGGGTCTACCAATTCAAATTCTACTAGTTCAATATTATTGGTCAACAAAAACGCGATCGGATTGACCTCTATTGAACAAGATAAAAAGGAAACCAAAGTATCACTTTGAGCAATCTCCGCAAACGTGCTATCTAGTGGATACAATAAGCTTCCACTATTCATTTTTAATTGAAAATTCGGAAAAGAGGAAAAAAAAGTAGGCTCAATGCTTTCTACATGAAGTACTGCGTCTATTTCATCATTGACAGCATCAGTCACCAGGGGTGTTATTTTTTCTGCATTAAATACAAAATTGAGAACAAATGCGATTGTGATTAATGCAAGGCTGAGAATAGAACTGATTGCAATCAGTATTATTTTAAGAACATTTCTTTTCATTACTTCCTGCAGTTGGTTATGTTAAATATAAGCATGAATATCTGAAATTTTTAATTTAGAAATTCATAGAGCCATATACTACTCTGATATGCAATTCAAACAGAAAGGGCAGCCGAAGCTGCCCTTAACTTACCCTAAACCTTTATGCCTAGCTTATTAGTGGATAAGGATTTTTGTTGTTGTGGTAATATCATTTTGATCCAAGCGAAGCATATAAATACCCTTCTTCAAATTGGAAACATCCAAGCGAGATTTCGGCAATAAAGTGGTCTGCATCACCAATCGTCCATCCATATCCATCAAGGTTAGAAGAGCCGTTTGCCCCTTGAGACCTGAAACCGACAGCCATTCCGAAGTTGGATTAGGATAAAAAGCCAATTCAACAGAGGCCGGTGCTACGTCTGTTACTGTTACATCATTGATGGCCAATGTAGCCGTGGCTGTCCCCGAATAGTTGACATCGTCGATAGTGGCTACTACCTCATAAGTACCTGCAGCGCTCGGTGCATCAGCGACCCCATCGTAGGTAACGATAATTGTAAGATCCGCAGGATCCGTCACAATAGAAGGAGATTTGGCTGTGCCGTCTTCGTCATGAGTTAAATCAGAGAACGTCACAGTTGCGGTGGCTTTGGCAATAGTCAACATTCCATCAACCAAAGTGAGGGCATAGTTGTCTGCAGCTCCTCCAGATAGTTCGATGTCATAAATACCAGCATCACTGTCAGCAGTGGCTGTTGTATTCAAAGTAGGAACTTCACTGAGTACACCCGCATCTTCGCCATTTACAAAACCATTGTAAGCCATTGTCAATACGGGCAAAGCTTCACCATATACTATTGACTGATCCTGAGCTGTTACGGTGAGCTGAGCTTTTTCTACATCAAAAGTGAGTTCGATTGGCACTGCAGGATTGTAAGTATCATCGCCTTCAGCAGTAGCACGTACCGCCACGATACCCACTCCCGTCAACAATAGCTGGTTGTCCGATCTTGTGGCCGGTCCACTAAGCAACTCGTAGCTTACTGGCAAGCCGCTAGTGGTACTCGCTGTCAGATCTATCGTATTGCCATACACCTGATCATCAATGCTGAAAGTGATGGTTTGTTCACTCTTAGATGGATCGTTGACTTGAAAACTTACTGTCTCGGAATCTGGATGATAAAAATCGTTTCCTGCCTGACTCACCTCCACGACTACTGTACCTGTAGTTCCGTTTAATGTGATGGTTTTGCCACTGTTGGTAGCAGGGCCACTGACCACGTTGTAGCTCAAGGCTAAATTACTTGTTGTGGTTGCTTGAATATCAAATAAGCCATCTGAGGTCAGCTTATCGCTCACTGCAGTAATATCGATGGACTGCGTAGCCTTTTCTATCGTAAAACTCCAAGTGCTTGCGTTATCCGCAATGCCAGCAAAGTTGTTTCCATTCAAGTCCTCGATTGCCCAATCGTCTATTTGAACGTAGTATTGAACCCCATGCGATAGCGGTTGCAAATTGGCATTGGCCAAATGAATAATTAATTGATTTTGAGTGAGAGTAAATTGGTCAGTATGTGATGCTATTCTCCCACTTACGTTTACTTGTGACCCATCAGCCCTTTTCACTCTAATATATCCGCCTTCATCTTGAACCTCTTCACTAAAAGTCAGTACTAAATCAGCGTCTATAGCTACACTTGTTGCGCCATTGGTAGGAGTCAGCATGGAAATGGTTGGCGCTATCTCATCCAAATCCAGCACTTGAATTTCAAAGTCTTTCTCAAACGATGCACCCTTGCTGTCTGTGGTTTTCACCCGTATGTTGTAGGTGTTTTTTTGTTCGTAATCGAATACCCCACTCGCTCGAAGCTCCCCAAGACCAGTGATTGAAAAAGAGCCATTGTCTACTCCACCTGCAGCAAACGTATAGTTGAAACCACTAATCTGATCTGCATCCGCAGTACTGAATGTACCGATCACATCTCCGGTCTCATTGTTTTCTTCAATGGTATTAGAGGATAGTGTGAGGTCAGTGGGTGGTTCGTTGTTGGATAAGGTAGTAAAACTGAGTGTGCTACTACCCGTGATTGGATCTACTTTAGTTCCGCAATTGCTGCTGAGAGCATCGGCTTCAAGCTCCAGATAGTAAGCTGTATTTTCCGATAATGTAGGCAGTGGAATGGTAACCGTTCCATCCATATTGAACACAAAGCTGGAAGCTGGAACGGAAGTAACTTCCCCATCTCCATTGACATATTTTAATATGGCGCTTTTCGAACCTGAATTCACTTGCACGGGCTCGCTCATAGTGAATACAACATCTGTTTCAAGCCCCACATTAGTATCATTGTGTTCTGGTGAGGTAGTGGTAATTGTGGGTTTAGTACGGCTGGTAAAATTCCAGGAGTCGTCCAGTACACCATCAAAAGTATTGCCAGCTATATCTTCTACACAGGTATTGCAGATTTGGATGTAATACTCCTGTCCATAATCCAAGGTGTAGTCAAAGCTGAAATGAAAACGATAGTTGGACAATTGTCTGTCCAATCGACCCACATCACTTTCCATGTCTAAGGTGCTTACCTTGGTTCCATCACTTTTATACAATTCTACTTCACCTGTTCCGTATTGAATAGGCTCATTGAAGGTGACGTTGAAACTTGCCGTGCCAATACATGAGGAACCAACAGAAGGATATTGCCCTCCATTGATATAAGGATCCTCCAGATCTCCTGCTTCGGTGGTAAAATTCCACTGACTACCTGATGTGATAGGATTGAGGTATAAACCATCCGTAGCTACGTCCAACTCCACAACTCCATAATAGATATTGACATATAGTTCATCATTAGAATCGAAATTGGAAGAAGGATCGATAGTGATGCTATTAGTACCTACTGTCACCTCTGGGTCGGAAAGAAAGAAAAACTCTTGCTCATTAGTCAAACTGGATCTAACACGAATATCATAAAGAGCATCTCCGGCATACTGCCCCGCACGGATATTCTCGTTGAAAGTAATAACAAGATTAGCATTCAATGCGACCTCCGATGCACCATCCAATGGTGACAAAGAAGAGATTGTTGGGTTTTGGTAGTTAACATTGACCGTAGGTCGTGTAATAATATTTCCATCAAAAGCTAATTGATCCTCGCTTTCAAATGCCGTATCAGTAATGAACAATTCATACTGTAGAAAAGTTGATCCATCACGTAGGGCAGTATTTATTTCGATGGTTGCAGTAGTTCCACTTGTAGACACATCAGCTGCCTTCACATCGTAATCTGAAGAGGTCCCTTTTTGACGCAAATAGATTGATCCATCTTCTCCTACGTAAGTGATGTTTTGATCAAATTCTACCGTATATGTCAGATTCCCTGACCCGTGCGTAGCTCCGTGTTCAGGCGTATAACTCAAGATTGTTGGAGGGGTGTCAGATTCGGACACATCGTAAGCGACCTTATTGATGCCGTCTGTAAGCAGTACGGTTTGTGCCGATAGATCCGCATCGAAACTTGAAGTATTACCATAAAGGGTAACTATATCATTGTCGTATTCTAGCCTCCCGAAATGGCTATTGAGGTTGGAATTTATAGGAGTCGTATAGGCCTGATCTCCATTGCTCAACGTTTTTACGATGCCCCTGCTTTCAGCAGACCCACCTTGAAGAATTGTACCTACAACATAAACATCTCCATTGGCAGCAAATGCAAAATCTTGAGCAGAAAATTGCTCGTCCGACAGCTGATTGGCCGAAAGCTGGGTGCCATTATCAATATTAAACTCATGCAAGAGTGATATTTTGCTAGAGGAGTTATAAAATACGGTACTAGGATTTCCAGATGGAGATTCCTTTATTGCTGTGTAAGAACTACCGGTTATTCCGGTGTTTGCCCAAACAAAATTTAAACCTGATGTATAGTTGGCCACAAATCCTCCAGCGCTTCCTGTGTGCGTAGATCCGGATGGGTCGAAATCTGGAGTACCACCGACTCCCCCTACAACTGCTAAGCTTCCATCACTTATCCAAGCCAATGCATTTATGGAGGCATTATTTCCCCCTTCGGTAATTGTCTTGGTATTAAAGAAAGAACCGTTTACAGTAGATACATAGCTCAAATAGGCACTTTCTTCCGCAGTAGAAGGCAATGAATTGGGCGATCCACTGTAAATACCTCCAATAAACACATGACCCAATATAGGGTCTGCAACCAGATCTTTGATTTCCATATACACACTACCATCTTCTTCGAATGGTGTTTCAATAATTCTATCCAAGACACCAGCGGAAGTATATCCTATAACCTTACCAGAATATCCATTCACAGGTACTCCAAAAACATAAGGCCCGAGGATATCCTCGCCAGAACTCAATTTTGCAGAATTTTTTACGTTGGCGGTCATGTAGACGTTTCCGTTTGTTGAAATAGCCAACTTGCCTCCATATAGACCTGCTTGATCAAGCTGTTCATACATCCACCGTACCCATTGATATTCTCCAGCAGCATTGTATTTGGCAAGAAAAAGCATATCTGTTGATTCATTCACAAAACTCGGACTCGTGATATTGGCTGTACCAACCCCTGGATCAAAATCCACATCCTTATATGCACTCGCTGTAGCCGTCAGCGATCCTGAGATATAGATATTACCATCATCATCGAAAACCATATCTTCTAGGTATACGGTTTTTCCATTATTGTCTATGAAGTTGGTGTGGTTGTCGTAAGTCTGTGTTCGCCCTGCGTTGGACAGGCCTATCCATAAACCGATTAGTAAAGTAATTTTTTTCATGGTAGCATAAAGTTTAGAATGAATTCAAAATTCTATGCTAAACAGCTGCCATTCAATCGGGAATATTCCCTGTTAAGGGTACGGAATTTTCCGGAGAGCTTTTTATTCCAATGAAATATTAGTACATTTGTCTATGTACGAAAGACAAAAGTCCAAATATAATACACAAGAAACTGACTTGTACACCGTACAAGATGCCGTAGCAGCCTACGGCAATCCCACCCATCGAATCGAGCTATCCAGACAAGGAGTATTGCCTGAATTCGTTCAGGATTTAATGTCACTTTTTACATTCAGTAAGGCTGAACTATCCAGGCTCACCGCCATTTCTACAAAGACCCTCGAAAGGCATATACAGTCAGGCAAGCGATTTACCGGTCTACAGTCTGATCGATTGCTAGAATTGGCTCAGCTCTATCATGAAGGCCTCCAGACCTTTGGTCAGCGTGAGAAATTTTTGCGATGGCTCAAATCACCAATAGCCGCCCTAAACAATACGCCTCCAAAATCATGGTTAGATACACATGAAGGCATTCGAATGATTAGTCAAGAGCTTGGCCGAATTCGATACGGTATATTTGCATGATTGTTTATCGTATATGTCAAACTTACCCACCCGAACACAATCCGATGGACGGACGTGGTGCGTTTTTGTACGGTGGCCGTTGGAATAACATAGGCCAGCACGCGCTTTATACAGCCAGCTCTTTGGCTTTGGCCAGGGCGGAGCTCGCTCGCCATATAGACCTAAGCTGCTTGCCAGATGACTACAGTGTATATGAAATAGAGGTACCAGATGTACCATACAAAGAAATCCATCCCTTGCCACACGGATGGGACCATGATCCTCCGGGCATCGTATCTCAACAGATGGGGGATCAAATCCTCAAGGATTACACAAAACTCGGATTTAAAGTGGCGTCCGTTTGCAGTCCAAATGAGTTTAATCTTGTGCTGAATCCTTTAAGTAAATTATTCGATGAGGTAAAAGTGACGAGATCTTATCCATTCAAGGCTTGATTAAGCACTAAACAACCCTTCACGAATCGCCTGGCGTACCATTTCCACGACTGTTTTTACTCCCATTTTTTCCATGATGCGGAGTTTATGCGTTTCCACAGTTCGAGGACTCATGTCAAGCTGTGCACCAATCTCCTTGTAGGAAAGGCCATCTGAGAAGCCTTTAAGTACTTCCACCTCCCTGGGAGTATAGTTCACGTTTGTATTGATGAGCAAATCCGAGAACGGCGCAGATATGTATTTCTGCCCAGCTATCATTTTATCCAAGGCCAGAAAGTACTCTGTAGTTTCCATGTCTTTGGTCAAAAACGCTAATACTCCTGCTTGCTGCGCTCTTTTCAGGTCGACGGGATTGGGATCCGCTGTGAGCAATGCAAATTTGGCCGAAGGGCAAAACCCCATCAAGGTTGGAATGAGTTCACACCCATTGGTATCTGGCAATTTCAAATCCACAAACACCAAATCGGGTTGTTTTAGTTGAATGGTTGATTTGGCCTCAGCACCCGATGAAGCCTCACCCACTACCTGAATATTGGGTTTGGCTAGGAGCATGGCTTTGATGCCGTCTCGTACTATTTTGTGATCGTCTATTAAAAAAAGTTTGTGCATTAGGCCGCTTTTGAAAATACAAGCTTAAAAGTAGTACCTTTTTCTTTTTCGCTTGAAACACTCATCTCAGCACCCATTTTAGCAATCAATTCTTTGCACAGGGTGAGGCCGAGGCCAGTGCCTTTTTCAGTTGAATTCTGAATATCCTGGGCAACTATGCTTCCCTCCAGCAATTGATCGATCTCCGTTTGATCCATACCCACACCGCTATCCTGAATACTGATTACTTCGTTGCTTCCTTCGGAGGTCACACGCACTTTGATTTCGGATTCAATGTTTGAAAATTTCACAGCATTGCTCAATAAGTTTCTAATGACAATTTCTAAAAATTGCTGATCGGCTGAGACGGAGTTAGTAGACTTCACCTCATTAGCAATACAAATCTTCTTGATCTTAGCTACTGGCTCCAATTGATTCTTTACTCTTTCAATGACCTCCGATGGAGCAACAGACTGGGGTGAGTACTTTAACTCTCCGGTCTGCGCCAATGCCCATTTCAGCAAATTGTCCATCATGTTTTTCACATCTGCGGACGAATCTCTTAGCGTAATAATAAAATCCTTTAGTTGATCTTTTCCCAGGTTTTCCCAATTGTCTGACAAGCTCCTCGTTATTGCGTGAAAGGACGACAAGGGGCTTTTAAGATCATGTGAAATGATCGAAAATAGTCGGTCTTTGGTGTTGTTGAGTTTGGCCAGCTCTTGGTTTTTGACGTCTAATAATTCGCTGGTTTTCTTTTTTGATCTGTACCTTAAATAAACAAGAACTATTGCAGCCAATAGTAGTAAGGAAAGCAAAACAGTAAAAACCATAAACTGTCTTTGTCTTTCCGACTCCAATGTGGCAATTATTTTTTCCTGCTCCAAATTTGCGATTTGCTGTTCTTTTTTGTCAGATTCATATTTTGCCATCAATTCTTCAGCATGTTCTTCTTTTTCCTTTTCGCGGGTTTGATTCAATGACTCAAAATATTTCCTTTGATAAATTAATGCACTGTCCAACACTCCTTGCTTTTCAAATATTCTAGCCATCAGGTTATAGCAAAATTGAACTTGGAGCTCATTGGAACTATTTTGAGCGAGTATCAGGCTTTCTTTCAAAAAATTCATCGACTCGAAATATTCTCCTTTGTCAAACTTCAACTCTGCCCAATTGGTCATTAAATCGGATTCTGCTGAAGTCCAACGATGAATCTTAAATCCCTTCAACGCTTTGTCATAATAGTATTCAGCAGAATCCATATTACTCAACCCATAATAAGACTTGCCTAAATTGAAATGAACTAATGCAACACTTCTTGTATCTCCCATGCTGCTGAATAGCTCCCGTACCCTGCGATAAGTTTCTATCTCCTTAGAAGTATTGCCTAATTCAGCTTCTACCAATGCCATATTCATCAATGCATTGGCAAATTGATGTCGGCTTTTTTGTTGATTCGGACGAAATTCTTCTATGACATCTGCCGACTTTCTGAAATATTCCAGAGATTTTTCAAAGTCGTTTAAATAGTAATAATCTATTCCAATATTATTGAGTGCATCGAATATAGCCGTGGTATCACCTGAGTTTTCAGATAACTGTAAAGCTTCCAAGGATAACTCAATTGACTTTGAGTGTTCGCCTTTTCTAGACCAGGCCCCTGACAAACCCAGTAGCGATCGGTAGCGAATGGTATCTCTTTGATATTCTTCTGCTAGAGACAAACCGAGTTCGCCATAATAAATGGCCGAATCCGGGCTCAAATCACTAATTTGCCAAGCTATCTCAACAATCAAATTAGCATATTCACTGCTTGATTTCTGGATGGAATCCAGTTTTTCTATATGCTGAGACCATTTGTCCTGAGCCTTCAAAGAGCAACTAATAAAAAAGAAGTAAACTATTAGATTGTATTTAACTCTCATGAGTATTCGGTATTATAAAGACAATATAATACTGAGATTTTATTTAACAATGATCGTGAATTGATAATAACAAAAAAGGGCAGCCGAAGCTGCCCTTAACCTATCCTAAACCTTTTATGCCTAGCTTATTAGTGGATAAGGATTTTTGTTGTTGTGGTGAGATCTTTTTGCTCCAGCTGAAGCAGATATAAGCCAGCTTTTAAACTCTTTACATTTATCCGCTGTTTCGGTGTTACGATTTCGCTAAGGACTACATGCCCATCAATATCAATCAAAGAAAGCTGTGCCAGTTTATCTGTGAGTCCAGATACAGCTAACCAATCTGAGGTCGGGTTAGGATACACCGCAATTTCCACTGCTTTAGGTTGTACTCCTGTCACTGCTACTTCATTGATAGTCAATGTAGTAGTAGCGGAACCCAAATAGTTGGTTTCATCAATGGTAGCCACTATTTCATAACTGCCCGCAGCACTCGGAGCTGCTGATTCTCCATCATAGGTAAGGACAACCTCTAATTCGGCTGGATCAGTCACTACTGTAGGTGATTTAGCTGTGCCATCCTCATCATACGTCAGATCAGAAAGTGTTATTGTCGCAGTAGCTTTTTCAATAGTCAAAGTACCATCTACTAATGTCAGCGCATAGTTTTCGGCGACGCCACCAGATAGGCTTATATCATAAATACCAGCGTCGCTGTTCGCTGTAGCCAAAGTGCTGGCCACTGGAATCTCACTCAAAACTGCAGCAGTCTCATTATAGACAAAGCCATCGTATGAAAAACTTAACTCTGGAAGATCTTCGCTATAAACTATAGATGCATCATTAGCCGTAACCTTCAAAGGCGCCTGAATTACAGAAAAAGTAATTTCAACTGGCTCAGCTTCGTTGTACACCTCATCTCCGCCTTGAACCGCTTTGATCTTCGCATCGCCCACTCCGGTAAAACTTAATATCCCGTTTGTGATGGCTAATGGTCCGGATACAATCTCATAGGACACAGGTAGATTACTATCGGACTCGCCTGCTAGCGACACTTCTCCTCCGTAAGTCTGATCTCCTACAGAAAAGGTAATAGTCTGTCTTTGCTTATCGTTCACTTCGAAAGTGATCTGCTCAGAGTCTTCCAGATAGTTTAGGCTTGCAGGGGCAGTTACCGTTACGGTTACAGTTCCTAACTCACCGGTGAGTGTTATCGTTTTGCCATCATGCTCGGCAGCTTCTCCTTCGACTAAGTATTGAAGCTCAGTGTTGCTGTTTACACTTGCTATAATATCAAAAGGAGCTGCATTTTTCACCTTGTCGGTAATGTCTTCGATCACTACCACTTGCTGTGCCGGATTGATCGTGAGTGTACCGTCTGTGAACATCACATCATAGTTGGTGTCTTCATGCCCTTCTACAATCAAATCGTAAGTATCTACATCGCTAAATTCATTAGCATCTGTAGTTACAACTGGGGTATTGTCCAAGTCAGCTTCGCTTTCACCCGCTATAAATCCATCATATACAATTTCAAAATTGTAACTTGGTTGACCGTATGTCCATTCTGCATCCTGTATAGTGGCGTCTACTATTACTTTGTGTATGGTCAAAGTAGCATTGTCATAATCAAAAGAATAGTTCTGCGCCTCGGCTCCACTAGCTTCTATGGCATAACTCCCGGCATCACTGTATTTAGTAGCAGAAGTAGTCAAGATCGGCTGAGCAGTAAAGACCGCACTGGATTCTCCATTTTTGATCCCTTCAAACATCATTTCAAAAGTTGGATTATCATCACCATAATTTTTATCAGTCGATTGAACGAATACGTCAATCTCGGCTTTCACTATGGTCAGAGTTCCATTTGCAGGTTCAAACTCATAGTTGGCATCTACACCATCGTTAGCCACGGTGATATCATAAGTACCCACAGGACTAGAAGCCAAGGCGCTGGTAGTGATCGATGGCAACGTACCCACCAAATCACCCGCATCATCTCCAGGTACAAAGCCTTCGAAACTAAAAGAAAAGGCTGGGTTAGCATCACCATATTCTCGACCAGCATCGTTGGCTTTGGTGGTTAGCGTCTTTTTGGTGATTTCCAATACGCCGTCTTCCAACTGAAAGGCATAGTTGTCATCCATGCCACCATCTAGTGTGATATCATATTCACCAACTGGTGATGATTCGTCTGCATCTGTGCTAATTTCTGGATCTGTATCTATGACGTCAGCAGTCTCTCCATAGGCCAAGTCTGTGTAGAACAAAGAGAATGCAGGATTTGACTGGCCATAAACTTTATATTCATCATTTGGCTGTGCAGTAATTGTTTTTTTGTAAACTTGAAAGGTTCGTTCTACCGGATTTGGTGCGAGATAGTTTGCTGCCTCTGAACCAGTCGCTCTAATGGTAACTTCGCCAGTCCCCACGATTACTAGTTCTAACTCTTCCTGATCAATTTCCACGGCATCACCAGCGATAATCTCATAGATCACATCATCATCTGATGGAATAACGCTGCCGTTCAATACGTGATTTTCATCACCATAGGTCATATTAGCAGGGCCGAGAAAAGTAATCGACTGCGGCGCTTTATCCACGGTGAAAGTCTGTTCGGCGAAAGCCGGTTCGTAGTAAGTATTACCAGCTTGAGTGGCTCTGATTGTAGTTTCACCTGCGCCATGAATGGTCACAAGGTTGTTTGACAATGTGGCCACCGAGTGATTGGAGCTGGTGTAGGTGATGACCTGACCTGAAGTTGATGTCGCAGGTGTGAAGTTGAATGGCCCTGCACCATAGGTTTTGGAATCAATTTCATTTAAAGTAACCGTTTGCGATTGGATCACAGGCGTGAAATTCCAAGTGTCTTTTCCTACTATATCGATCGGATTGCCTGAAGCATCTTCGATTCCTCCGATGATATTGACATAGACTTCCACTCCTGGTTCGAGATCTATTGGAATATCGTAAGTGATGGTGTTGCTAGAAGCTATGGCACCATTAAAACTCCAATCCACACCTACCTGTACATCATCTGATTTTCTAAACATTCTGAAAACTCCGCCAGTTTGCTTGGCCACTGGCTCATCGAAAGTGATGACCAATTCTGCAAATGGGCTAACATGGTCAGCCTCATCTGCAGGGCTTAAACTAGTGATAATGGTCTCTGTATGGAAATGCCAGGTTAACTCTGCTATGGCTGGGGCTGGGTTGCCTAATGCGTCTTGCACTACACCTGCTGCGGCTTCCACATAGTACGACTGATTGTATAGCAAATTATTGCTCGGAGTGATCGTGACGGTGGAGCCACTGACCACAACATCATTGCTTAAAACATCCAAAGGCTGCCCTACTAGCTGCCCGCCTATCGTACGGAGCATGTAGGAGCCCGTTCCTTCCTGTATCGGCTCATCGTAGGTGATTGTAAAGCTAGCCGTCAAAGCAACGTCAACGTCTTCTGCTTCGGGAGACATGCTGAAGATAGCAGGTGCGATTTCGTCCACGTCGTTGACGGTAATAACAAGAGCTGCTTCGACCGTTTCGCCGGCCTGATCGTCGGCTTCGATGCGAATAAACAGTTCTTCGTTTTGCTCAAAATCGAATGGCTCTTTCGATTTCAATTCATTAGTTTCATCGTCAATTTCGAATAGATCACCATGCTGACTATTGTCTCCATCTATGATGGAGAATATAATCTCGTCGCCATTAGGGTCGCTTGCGCTTAGCACACCCACTACTGTGCCTGCCTCTTCGTTTTCATCTATAGAAGACGGAGACAGGGCAATATCAGTTGGTGGCAGGTTTTGCTCCGATACGGTCACTTCCCACTCCTGATTAGCATATTCTTGCTCGTCTTGAATGAAATAAGATACTGGACTGGTAAAATCCTGCTCATCTCCACTCGCTTTGTCAACACTAGCACCAGGAGAGATGGTAAATGTCGGCACCAGATTCGTGAGCGAAGTACCTGCATTGACAGCTACTGTAACAGTATGAGCTGTTTTGTCGATGATGGCATCACTCAGCTGCTGCGGAATGCTAAAAGTAAGGAAGTCAGAAGCTCTATTGGGCACTTCGTAGGCGCCCTTAGAAGGAGCAACACTACTTCTGGAATTTCCTAATATATCTTCATTCACGCCATCTACAGGCGTACTTCTCAAAGCACTTTCCTCCAATGAGGATCCAGTCAATGACAAATCAGCAGTGGAAGCATTTGTAAATTGAGGATTTACATAAGTAGTCGTAGGCGCGATAGCTGACAGTGCAGACTGAGTAGTAGCATTTTGCGCGTAGCCTGTAGTGCTTACGCCATCATCGGCGATGTACACATTATTGCCAGCATCTTCCGCCTGAAGCGAGGAGAGCCCCACGAACCCTTTGTAGCTGCCTGACCCAGAGGTTCTAGTCATACTTACATTGTTGTTCTGAATATTTGTACCTCTACTAATTGCATTATGGGATTCATTAGATTCTGTACTGGTACCATACACATGGATACTATTATGCAAGATGTTAGTGGCATTGCCGATACCGCTGGTTCTGTTGCCACGTATGGAAATGGAGTTGTTGATCACATCGGTCAGCGCATCTCCAACCGATATTGCGTAGTAGATATACGGATCTGGAGCTCCCGCTTTGTTATAAAACTTATTACCGATAACATTAATATTCGAGATGGTTGAAACATACAGATCCACTCCCATAATTTGTGCATCTGTTGCTGTATTTGCCGCAACAAATTCACAACCAATGATATGAATCCCACTTATTGTAGCAAATTGGCTGTTCATTCGTATTCCAGCACTGTTCAAAATATTGAACCGAAGGTTTTGCAGTGTGAGGTCATACGCACCAGACCCAAATAAATTGATGCCTTCTACCCCGTCAAGATTAGCGTTGAGGTTCATTACTACATTTCCCGTAGATGGATCTGCTCCATCTATGACCATGTTGGAAACTACGCTATTGAATCGAAACACAGATCCAAAATTCGACTCTGGATAGAGATCTATCTGAGTAGCGTCTGCCTGTGGCCTGATGGTGATCTTATGACTTGGGTCCGGATTGGACAAGAAGACTGTTTTGGTCACGTTGTATCCATCCTCTACTTCAAAGGTCACATCATTGGACATTCCGGCAAGGTTTACCTGATTGATGGCATCTGTGATGGTGGTAAAAACACCATTTTCGCCCACGGTGTACGATCCTTCTAGTCCTTCCCAATTGAGCGTAATGGTCCAAGATTCAAAGCTGTTGTCCTCCGCTCTTAAAGTAAATGGAAACGGAACCCCATTTTGATAATACTGTGGGTTAGAATGAAAACTGGCCGAAGCACCAGGTGAAAGATCAAAATCAACATCCAGCCTGGAAGGGTTGATCGCTTGCACGGTGGCTGTGATGGTGTTGTTTTCATTGTCTATGACAGGATCACCCACAATGCCGGGAATGGTCACGCCTAACACTTCCTTTTCGGAAGATATAGCTCGTGTGGTAAAAGACTCGTTAGAAAAAGCGGACGCCTCGTTGCCTGCCAAATCCGCAATGGCCGGGGCTGATATATAATAAGAAGTGCTATAAGCCAAAGTAGTGGCTACTTCAAAAATCATCTGGTTGCCCACAATACTCATTCCTGCTGGCAAAGTGCTTGGGGTTGCTTGCCAGCTCGCAACAGCATTGCCACCTGCAGAGGGCCTTAGATAAAATGTAGAAGTAACAGCGTCTGTAATGGCTATGTTTTCATTGAAAGTATAGGTCAGTGTAGGTCTGATATCAACCCCAGTAGCGCCATCCGCTGGATCAGCAGTCGTAAGGATTGGGGGGGTATCATCCACATCACCCACATTAATGGCGAAAGCCGAGTTAATATATTCTCCTGCATTGTCTGTGGCTCTCAATGTGATGCTGCGTGTTGTTCCTGCTTCATAATCTAATTCTTCGGTCGTGCGAAGCTGATTACCTACGATTTCAAATGAACTGACATGCGTGCCACCCACTAAAGTAATGGTGGTTTGGTCTCCATTGTCAGAATCTGTTCCCGAAACGGTCCCTACTACTGTTCCTGCAGGTTGGTTTTCTAAAACAGTACTACCATTAAGTGTTATTTTTGTAGGTTTTCTATTTCCAAGAAAACGCCAATTAGTCTCATCTGTACCTTCGAAATAATTTTGTTGACTATCATAAAACAGATCGTCAGGTATGGCGACGAAATATTCTGCACCAGATTGTAGTCCTTCTAACCCTGAGAAGGTGATATGATAACTTCCTTTGATATAGCTAATACCTCTATAGTCTGTAGACCCTACAGGCGTATTGTTTCCTTTTCCTTCCCTATGATACAACACCACATCACTTCCCTTAGTATCAAGGGATACTGCCTCATCGAATTGAATGCTAAATGTGGATGTTGTACGATCTACTCCCTGTTCCTCGTTAGCAGGAATCAAAGTTTTTATTCCAGGCGGAGTGGTTTCGGTTTTGGTAGAGAAATACCAAAAATCCGTTTCCTGATGATCAATTCCTTCAAAATACCGGCCTTCTGAGTCTCTAAATGGATCATCTTGGGTATATATATAATAATCCTTTCCTGGATCCATTGTCCGGCTGTTTCTATGCAGGGTCACTGTATTTCCATCGATAGTCACATAACTAGAATTGCCAATGTACCAGTAGTCTGTGGAAGAGGTTTCCCCTACTTCTCTTAGCCTTATTTGTTTCGTTGTTCCGGTCACATCCTGATTGAATGTAATCACAAAATCTGTGGTGGCATCGGGCTCAACAAACTGAGCGCCATTGGCGGGGAATGTAGAGGTGACGAGCAAATCAGATTTTTGCGTGGTGAAACTCCATGTAGTATTACCAGCAGCAGATGGAAGTCCATTTTCATCTGCATCCTTTAGAATACCCGGTTGAGGCCAAGAAATATAATAGGACTCACCATAGTCTAGCGTTTGAACATTTTTTAAAGTTACAGTCGATCCAGAGATGGTCACCTGCGCAGGATCGTCCACTTCGAAAGTTTGTATATCTGTACTGGTATATAACCTCCTTAGTCTGAAATGATCATAGCTCTCACCCAATTCTCCTTCAAAGACTGGCTCATTGAAGTGCATCGTCAATGTGCCTATATTGCGCTCTACATGATCGCTTAAGTGCGCTGGTTCAAGGCTTACTATAGATGGCGCCTGCGCCAGTGCCGAAAAGGCTGATAGTAGGAAAAGAAAAATAAAGAGAATAGAAAGGAGCACCTTGTCTATGTGCATCCAGGTTTGTTTCAGTTTATCGAGTGCTTGAGTCTCGATGGCTTCATTGAGTTTCATGGCATAAAAGTTTAAAAGTTTCTACACCGAAATTCGCTTATCCATTAAAGTAATAGCCTATACTATGAGTCTAGTTCTTTTCCTACCCAGGTGGGTAGTTTTCAAAAAAACTTCATTCAGAGGCAATGCAAGCACTTTTTACCATTAAAAAAATTTAGAATTAAAATGAATACGGCATGGTGAAAAAGCAGCAAACAGCTATAAGAGAAATGGGTTCAGGCAGGTTATTAAAGCAAAGCGGCAGACTTGTGAATCTTCCATTTAATTGGCGCGCACAATATATTCCAAGGCTTGCTTACGATTGGATACGCCCAACTTTTCATAGACGTTTTTCAGATGGTATTTTACCGTATTCACTGATACGAAAACTTTTTCTGCGATTTGAGAATTGTTGAGATCACCTATGGCATAGCCTAAAATTTCAAATTCTCGATCTGTGAGCGGAGTATTCAAGCACTCATTGATTTTGGACAAATCTGCAGTAAGTTCTGATGTGTCGCCTTCGAGTAAGATTTTGATTTGACTGCGAAGTTCTTCTAATTCATTCTCTAAAAGCTGTCGCTGCTTCTTGTTTTTATTAACTATAGCCACAATGATAAAGGTGGACAAAACGAAAACAATAATAGCAGCCCAGGTGAGCCAACCCAATCGATAATCTCGATCCACCAGGTCAGTTTGGCTGGTAGCATATTTTTCTGTCAAGATTTGATTCTCGTGTTCCAGTTTGTCGAATTTCACCTGAAGGGCTAACCGATTAAGCTGTTCTTTGTTAGAGTATTCATTAATGGAATCTTCAAGGGATTCAAATTTTTGATTCATCAAATTAGCCGCTTGTTCATCTCCCATTTTAAGAAACAGTTCACCTTGCAATTTGTAGTTGTCACGAAGAATTTTTATATCTCCTAATCGCTCACATTTTAGCTGATTTTCCTCTAAAATTCCTAAAGCCTTCTCCACCATGAGCATCTCTCCATAAGCCTGGGCTAGAATATTGTTGGAATGAATTAAATGCTGACTTTCTCCTTTTTGGGCATAAAAATCATTGGCCTTTTCGGCTACTTTTACTGCTTCTGAGTATTGTTTTTGTCTGATTTTCAGTTTGGCTTGCTCCAGTCTGCAATTAGCTAATCGCCATTGATCCCCAATTTCCAAATATTCTCTTTCTGCAGCTCCCAAATAATAGGAAGCACTATCTAATTGGTTTTGAGCCAAGAAGACACTACCTACTTGCTTGACTCTATTGGCATGTGAGTTGGCGTTACCTCCTCCCAGCGGAAGCAACACCAATGATTCTTTAGCATAATACAATGCATTGTCGAAGTCTTTCATTTGATGCTTTAGCTTACTCAGAAAACTGAGATCAAAACCCAGGGCAACGGTATCTTTCAAGGCTAAGTCAATCTGATAAGCACTATCCAATAATTCAATGGCTCTTTCATAATTACCCAGATGTTCATATAATGTACCTAGATTGTAGTATTGCTGTGCGCACTCAATGGAATCCTTGATGCGCTTTGCAATACCTAGCGAATGCTTATAATGAGGAAGCGCTTGTTGAAACAAGCCCATCTCTCTATAACAAAAGCCAGCATGACTATAGCATTCTAATAGTAGTAAATCATTGCGCACTTCGGCATTTTCTCCAGCATGAATCGCCTTAAAGTAACCCTCCAGAGAGTGTTCCAACTCTCCCAGATAGTACCAGGCATCTGCTTTCATTTGGTGAAGACGCGCAATTTCTAATTCCGTAGGCGTTTGTAACAATGAATCCGCTAAACGGATCACTGTTTGATAGTCTTCCTCCGCATAGGCTTGCTCAATGGTGGGTTGGGCAATCAAAAATTGGCATGCGGCCAAAAAACATGTAAAAAGGCTAAGAAGTTTTAACCACATACTCCAGTGCTTCTTTTTTATTGTTTACACCAAATTTATTGTACACATTGCCCAAATGAAATTTTACGGTGCTTAAAGAAACAAAAATTTTGTCGGCTATTTGCTGATTGGTTAATCCTTTTAGACTTGCCTGTAGAATTTCATACTCGCGTTCTGTGAGTGGGTTGACGAGCCTTTGATTAAGATTGTCCAAATCCAATGATAGATCAAAAGTACTAGGGCCTTCTATTAGCTCTATGTATCTTTTTTGCAGTGCTTCTAGCTGGCTAGCTTGTGCCAATTTTTCCACTCTGTAGGCTCGCACTCTAAAAAAGTAGATCCCCACAGCGGCCAAGACTATCGTTAGGCATAATACTGATATCCAGATAATCTGGTTTCTTGAAGCTCTGAGATTGCTGGCTTGTAGCTGGTTAGCCAACTTTAGTTGTTCTATTTCAGATTGCTGTTGGGCCAGTTGAAGTTTGGACTCTAATCTTCCGATTTTTCTGGATTGGCTTTCATTGCTCAGACTATCCTTAAACTGTGCATAAATTTGCTGATAGTTATAAGCTTGCCTAAAATTTCGCTTAGCCGCATAGCAAGTAGACAATATATCGCTTGACTCTTTGATCTGAATTTTAGTTTTTAGTTTAATTCCAATTTCATACCCCATCAAGGCATAATAAATTGCACTGTCCACTTCATTCAATTTCAAATAGGCATTAGCTATGTTATTTACATTTTTGGCAATTCCTTCATCATAGTCTAATTCTTTTTCAAGAATCAATGAACGTCTGAAAAGTCGAATGGCTCCCATGTTATCATTTTTTTCAGAGGCTACATTGCCTAGGTTGGTTAAGGTATTAGCTACGCCTTTCTTATCTCCTAATCCCTGCTTTAGTCCTAAAGACCTATTAAAATAATAAGCTGCACTGTCGAATTTTTTCTGTCTTTTATGCACCACGCCAATATTGTTGTACACTTTAGAAAGTACAACAGAATCTCTGGGAGTGGTAAGGGCAAGGCTCATTTGGTAATATGCCAAAGACCGCTCATAGTCTTCCAGGCTTTTGTATACCAATCCTAGATTACTAAGAATTCTTATCAGTTTTAAAGTATCCTTTGCTTCATCAAAAATTTGACGCGCTCCCAAAAAATTTTCCAAGGCTAAATCATAGTCACCCCTTATGTAAAAAGTGCCTCCAATGATCCTCAATGCTTCGCCTTGCTCAATAATCAAGTTTTCAGCTCGTGCCAGCTCATGTGCTTGCCTGGCATATGATTCAGCGAGTTCAGGCTCTTTATAAGTATTTTTTTGTGCTTTGTTAATAAGTTGAGTAATGCTGTCCTTTTGAAATTCTACCTGCGTATAAGACCGAGTATGAGTCCCGAATAATAATGCAACAAGCAAAACAATTTTTCCTTTACAAGATGAGATCATATATGATAATTCAATAACAGACCAAGCGATCCTCTTTCCTTCCAAACTTATCCAAAAAAAATTAAAGTAAAGCAGAAGCAGTAGTTGCCCCTCTGGTATAGGTATGTACCATCGTCAATAATTCCATCGGATTAAAAGGTTTGGAAAGGAAATCGTTCATGCCTACTTCAGCAATTTTAATCTTGACATTGTCGTAGGTGTCTGCAGATACGGCTACTATTGGGATGTTTTTCAAGTCAATGTTGTCAAGACCTCGAATAGTAGCTGTTACTTCATATCCATCCATTTCGGGCATTTGAAGGTCCATCAGAATTAGGTCATAATCGGTATCAAAAACTTTTACCAAAGCGTCCTGACCAGAGGTCACTACTTCACAAATCAATCCCCATTTGTCTAAAAATTTCTTAGCCATCATCAGGTTGATTTCATTGTCATCTACTACCAGTACTCGCTTGCCCTTCACCTCTTCTTTCATGATCACATCGTCCAATTCTATCGAGGCATTGGCATGTGCAGCTTCTTCCATGTAGAGTGAGAAATAAAATTTAGACCCTTTATTCACCTTACTCTTTACGAAAATCTGACTATCAAACAATTTGATTAGTTTCTTGGTAATGGCTAATCCTAATCCAGTACCACCGTACTTCCGAGTGGTATCTGCGTGTGCCTGAGTGAAACTTTCAAAAATCAACTTGAGTTTATCTTTAGATATACCAATACCGGTGTCTTCTACGGCAAACTCTAATTTTACCCGACCGTTACTTCTCGCTAATAAATGAATAAGCAATTTAATTTCTCCGTTTGGAGTGAATTTGAGCGCATTACTGATCAAATTATTCAATATTTGAGTAAGTCTCGCCGGATCGCCCTTCAGCATTGAAGGAATATTGTGGTCGATCAGTATATTGAATTTAACTCCATTCTCTGCAGCCTTCTTTTCGTAAGTATTGCCCAGTCCTTTGGTTAATTCTCTCAAATGAAAATCTATGTGTTCCAATTGGACATTACCAGATTCTACTTTACTATAATCCAGTATGTCATTGATTAAAATCAAAAGATTTTCTGAGGAAAATTTCAAGGTCTTGAGATGCTCCAGTTGTGCCTTTTTAGGGTTTTCATCTAGAAGCAAGTGTATGGTTCCTATCACCGCATTCATCGGTGTACGAATCTCATGACTCATCACCGAAAGAAAGTCAGATTTAACACGAGCTGCGGTTTCAGCTTTTTTGATGGCTCGCTTCAGTTTTTTGTTCTTTTTCTTAATTTTTTTGGTTCGGTGATCAATAATTTTTTCCAACTCTTCCTTCTGCCATTGTGCCAAACTTTCATTGACTCTGAGTTGGTCTATTTGTTTGTTCAGAGCCTTTCTTCTCTCCTTTTCCTGGATTTTCTTCCTTTGTGCAAGTCCAACTGAGAAAACCGCTATTTCGGCGATCAAGCCATATTTCAGCAAATTGGCTTGAGAAGTCGAAGGATCCCAAAGAATGGTATCGATCACACCCATGACTACCATAGCACCAGTACCATACATATAGTATTTGACCATCTCATACTTGGAATCATAAATTCGATAAATCAGACCAAATATCAATAGAGCATTGAGCAAAGCGACCACCCGAAGTCCATGTGTCACCACATAAATTTCTTTTGTATAGTAGATAACTACGATACTTAGAAAGAATATACCAATATCTACCATCGATACTATCCTTATCCATTTATGGTAGAGTACAAAGTGTTTTTTGGCACTGATGAAATCATTGACAAAAATCCAATAGGCTCCGGCTGCCAGAATTGTAGTAGGTATAAAATAAATGGTGTACCAAGGCACTTCATTTAAAATATACTCTCGTAATATATCTGTAAGAAACAGGTAATTGATAGCAATACAACCGAGATAAAATGCATAGTACAGATAGGCCTTGGTTTTTGTTGTTCCAAACAAGAACAAATTGTAAATCAATACAATCCAAAAGAGGCCTTGAAATATGAAATCAACTATGTGTTTGTCCAGGATTTCATAAACCCAATTTGTGCCACTCGTTAATCTCAGATCAAATTCAGGGTCGTTATGAATTTTTTCTTCTATTCTAATATATACATCTTGTGAAGCATTAGCATTCAACAAAATCGGAATATAATAGCTGCCCTTAGGTACCGATTTGAGCCGCTGCGGATACATATAACCACTCTGCTCGTGCTGAACTATAGTATCGTTTTCGACGAAGTAGCAGTCTATAAAATCATTCTTGCCTACGTACAACAAATAGAGCTTAATGGCTTTCTGATTGTTGACTAATCTAAGTCTCCCCCAGTGAACTTGATCACTTGACAGCTCTTCATTCAATGGCTTGAAGTGTGGTTGAGTACTGAGAATTTCTTTAATAGTAATCTCTTTGGTAGGATCAGAATAAACTCTCAGTTGATCAACAAGTGATGATGATTCATTCAAAAAATCTTCAGGGAAGACGACAGGTTGATCATAACCGAAGGTTTGCATGCCACAAACCAGAATCAACAGAGTCAAACAAGATTTTACGCTTCTCACAATTAGAAAAAATTTCGTAAAAGTTAATCAATTTCTTACTTAAGACAACGGCTGTTTATCTTGTCTATTGATGAACATAGTCTTTATATTTATCGATTGGATGCACATCCACATTCCGCCAACAATCCAGAAGACTAGATGAAACAACTTTGGAGATACTTATCAATATACCTACAAGAGCATTTTCATGTCGGGCTTTATTTTAGTGTTGCGATTTTTCTTATCACCTGCACCTACTTCAATTTTACACTTGATTTTGAGGATAGTATTATAGACTCCTATAGAAAAACTCCTTGGCATTGGTTCTATATGTCCATCTATATGGGGTTTCCTTTTTTGGTCACCTGCTGCCTTCTTTATGTTTTCAAGATTAATCGCGCTTGGATTAGGTCGAAAGAATTTTGGTTGTTGTTCATTTTCGGTTTTGCGATTATAGGCTTCAGCCGATCCCTTTATTTCCATTATTCATTGATTGAGCATTTAGACGTCATAGATTATCGTTTTGCTCGTAAAGTCATGTGGAGAGGCAAATCATTTTTTACGCTCTTCCTCCCTATACTATTTTTTTACTACTGGTATGAAAAGAAAAGGGATGAGACAAAAAGCTGGTATGGACTGACTTTGAAACAAACTGATTTCAGACCTTATGGCATATTGCTACTTGTAGTGGTGATCGGCATAGGATTGGCGTCATTTCTTTCAGATCTTACCAATTATTACCCACGATACATTCCCAGTGGTGGCGATCGATTTGCCGAAAAACATGAGCTGGCTGGCTGGATTCCTATGCTGATCTATGAAGGAGTCTATGGAGCTAACTTCCTAAATGTCGAATTATTTTTTAGAGGGTTCTTGGTCATAGGATTTGCCAGAGTACTCGGAGGGCAAGCTGTACTCGCTATGGTAGGTTCCTATATGTTTCTCCATTATGGCAAACCTATTACTGAAGCCATAAGCTCCGTATTCGGCGGATATCTCATAGGCATCTTAGCCTTCTATTCTAAAAGGATTTGGGGCGGAGTTATTCTTCATATAGCCTTGGCCTGGAGTATGGAATTCTTTGCTTGGTTGCAGCGGTTGTATGGCGATTATTAGAAAAATAGATTCATGCAGCCTGCAAAATCTACTTACACTTCATAGATTTGTTTCATGGAAGTTTATCATTTCGTTTATCTATTTACTGGCCTTGTATTAGGAGCTGGCGCCGCTTGGCTAGTCGCCAAATCAAAGTTTCAGCATCCACAAAATGCGGATGACCAGCTCAAAGCCAAAGAGCTGGAAATCAGATGGCAATCTGAGGTTGAAAAAGTGCAGAATCTTAATGAACGTTCGAAAGATTTGGAGAACAAACTTCAGAGTGAACGCGAAATGAACGTTCAACTCAACAACCAACATACACGGCTAGAGTCAGATTATCGCAATCTTCAAGAAACGCTAAAAACCCAAAAAGAAGAACTCAACCAAATCCGAGAGAAATTCTCAGCTGAGTTCAAAAACATGGCCAACGAGATCCTGGAAGAGAATAGCAAAAAATTCACTTCTCACAACAAAGAACAAGTAGACCAGCTACTCAAACCGCTGGGTGAGAAAATAGTCGCCTTTGAAAAGAAAGTAGAAGAAACCAACAAAGAGAATATTGCACGGCATTCTGCATTGAAAGAGCAAATCGTCGGCTTCAAAGAACTAAACCAAAAGATTACTAAAGAAGCTGAAAACTTAGTCAAAGCCCTAAAAGGGGACACCAAAGCACAGGGCAATTGGGGGGAATTTATCTTGGAAAGCATTCTTGAAAAATCAGGGCTGGAAAAACAGCGTGAGTACTTTGTACAGCAATCGTTGACTGACGAAGACGGCAACAGATTTCAACCGGATGTGGTGGTGAATTTACCAGATAGCAAAAGCATCATCATAGATTCAAAAGTATCTCTAGTTGCCTACGAGCGATTTGCGAATACCGATGACAAAGAAGAAAAAGAGAAGCAGATCAAAGCACATTTGCTTTCGCTTCGCGCGCATATCAAAGGCTTAAGTGAAAAGAACTATCAGAGTTTATATGGTGTAGAAGGGTTGGACTTTGTTTTACTCTTTATTCCTATTGAGCCGGCCTTTTCTTTGGCTGTGCAAAAAGATGCAGAATTATTCAATGATGCCTACAGTAAAAATATCGTAATTGTGAGTCCAGCGACTTTGATCGCTACTTTGCGAACCATCGCCAGCATCTGGAAGCAAGAATATCAAAACCGCAACGCCATAGAAATTGCCAAAGAAGGCGGCAACCTATATGATAAATTCGTGGCCTTTACAGAAGATGTAAAAGGCATTGGTCGCCAGCTCGACTTGACTCAAAAGGTCTATGTAGAAGCCGCCAAAAAACTATACGAAGGCAAAGGCAACCTGATCAACCGCGCAGAGAAAATGAAAAAACTTGGTGCGAAGGCTACTAAGAACATGGATCAAAAGTTGTTGGAGCGGTCTGAAGAGAACTAGGATAATCATCAACAATGATCATGATGTATTTAATAATCTTCAGACTGACAGTCTTCTACTTTTTTCCTTGATGAAAAATGTAAGAAAAAAATCAAGGCTGTGATCGCAGCGGCGAACCGCTAAATTCCTAAAATTTGGATAGTACAGGTAATTAAATCCAAACCGCTTCGGCGGGCCGTCGCTCCGCTCAAACAGTGGATTTAATCCTAAGACCTATTGATCCTAATTTATTAACAGAATTAATTCAATGCCAGAATCAAATGAACCTCAATTGTCATTACACTGCACTAGCTTATGTACATCAAGGGAACTTAGGAAACTTCGAGAAGTCGCGTTTTCTCTTTTCCAGGAATGCATTTCTGCCCTCTACCGCTTCATCCGTACCGTAAGCCAATCGGGTGGCTTCGCCAGCATACACCTGTTGACCAACCAATCCATCGTCGATCAAGTTGAAGCCAAACTTCAGCATTTTGATAGCCGTCGGGCTCTTGGTCATGATCTCTTGTGCCCAGTCGTAGGCCGTTTGCTCTAAATCTTCATGTGGCACTACTTTGTTGACCATACCCATCTCATAAGCTTCTTGTGCGGTGTAGTCAGCGCCGAGAAAGAAAATCTCTCGTGCTCTCTTTTGCCCTACTTGTCTCGCCAGATAGGCCGAACCAAACCCACCATCGAAACTGGCTACATCTGCATCTGTTTGTTTGAAAATCGCATGCTCCTTGCTGGCAATGGTCATATCACAAACCACATGCAAACTGTGACCGCCGCCTACCGCCCAGCCTGGCACGACGGCTATCACTACCTTGTTCATAAATCGGATCTGACGCTGCACATCCAAGATATTGAATCTATTGACACCATTGGCGCCCTTGTAGCCCGTATTGGATCTCACCCGCTGATCTCCACCAGAGCAAAATGCCCATCCGCCATCTTTGGGCGACGGCCCCTCACCGGTGATCAATACCACGCCTATATCCTGACTTTCATGACAAATGATGAGGGCTTCCCACAGCTCATCAACTGTTTTGGGGGTGAAAGCATTGCGGCACTCTGGCCTGTTGAATGCAATCCGTGCCACACCATCCAAGGTTTTGAAGGTGATTTCTTCGTACTCTTTTTCTGTTTTCCACTCTAGGTTTGCCATCGTTCTGGAATTGTATTTGGTCCGGTGCAAATGTAAGGATTGGCTGGTAAGAAGGTAATTAGTTCGAAGGAAAATCGGTTAAGCATATTCTTTCTATCAAATATCCATAATTAGCTCCTAACTTTGAGGATCATGAATGGGACGCTAACTGATAAAAAATCACAGTTTGTATGACGCCTGTTGAAATAATCCTTCCTTGCAATAAAATTTTAATAATTATCTTTCTTTGAGATATGAAATTAATTCTTCGAAAAGCGGTCATCACATTTCTGTTTTTTACCTCTTCAGTATCATTATTTGCTCAATTGGATTCAATTTACGAGGGAAGCAATGAAAAAGCCAGTAGTTTTTTTAATGCTTTTGGCCCTCATGACCCTGTATTTTTTGCCTTAGGATATGGGAAAAATTCGGATTTTGAAGACAAGGTAATATATGCCAATTTTCAAATCAGTTTTAGGTTTGAAATATTTAGTATTGCCAAAAAGGAAAACCAGAGTATCTATGATCGATATAGAGGATTCAATTTAATCTACAGTCAACTTTCATTTTGGGACTTGTCGTCTAAGTCTCAACCATTTTATGATACGAGTTACAAGCCGGGGCTCATGTTTTTGTATCAGAAAATTGATGGACAAAACATATCATGGATCCATAGAATCGATTTGGAAGGTGGCTTTCAACATCATTCGAATGGAAGAGAAACAATATACTCCAGGTCAACTAATCAATTTTATTTCAAGCCTACTTTGGTTTGGAAATCTGGGGGTCACCATTTTTTCTTTGCTCCTAAAGTTTGGACCTACTGGAAAACGGAAAAAAGAACCAAAGATATTCAAGACTATTGGGGCAATGCCGATTTTGAACTCACCTGGCGAGCCAAATGGGGACTTCAACTAGAATCCCACAGCATTTTCGCTAAAAACGTGAATACTTTTCATGTCATTGCGACCTATCCTGTCGACAGATTCATTAAAAGATTGAAGTTTTATATAATGTTGGATTATTGGAATGGTGCAGGAAACACCATTCTGAGATACAATGAGAGCACTCAAGGGTTCATTGGTGGCATTGCCTTGACTCGTTAGCAAAGAAACAAAAACAGTGCTCTACATTATCGCAAAATCCAGTCTCAAAGAATTACTCTTAAAAAAACACGATAGTTCTGACTTTTGGATGCAATCAAATGACGGGTAAACGCACCAATTTGAAGCTTATTGGCTTTCACCATATAATTATACTCTACTTCCATACCGTAATCATCCTTTTCAGGATTATTGACTTCGTTGTATAAAATCATCGGTGTTAATAATATATATGACCTTGTAGAAAACACAATCGAATTGACTAATTGCAAAGTAATCCCATGTTGATCTTTTCTAGACAACTCATCTCTACTATCAAATTGGTAACGATAAGACAAATTTGGAAACAAAGAATAGGTTTCCGAAAAAATCAATCCTACAACAACACCAGGAGACAGACTCCACCGCTCCGTTCCCAACCCATTTTCCATACTGCCTGTGGGAAAAAATATATCCATCGACAAACCCAGCCCTCCTATAAACTTATCATAATCCACATACGGAACATAATAAGAGCGCAAACGAATATCAGACAAGCCAAATTTTTCAGTCTTCTGATTATACAAAAATGGAGCTTCAAGCGTAGATTGAAACTTGCCAACAGCATAATTCAAATTGACTCTATATCCCCATGTGTCTACCTCTGATTGAGTGTATTCAAGGTTGTTATTGAGCCTTGTATATATATTCGTTGGCTTTGATAAATCAACGTCATTGGATTCAACTTCTTGTGCAGAGACATAAAACAGCTGAAGGCAAGAAAAAAAAGTTAATATATACTTCATAGTCATTAATAAGTCAGAAAAGCACGCAACCCTACAACTGAATTAAATTCATCATTCACCGTTCTATAAAATTGAAAATTCGGTGCGAAGTTAAGGTACTGGTTCACGAAGAATCTCCAATAAAAATCCATTCCAAACTCCTCCTGACCTGCACGGCTATTGATCATTGTTGAAAAACCTGCCTGATCGCCATTTCTACCCAAAGGATTTTTAAAGGTTAATCCAGCGACATAAGCAGCATTGAGTTTGTCAATTCGGTTTTTTCCATTCGAAAACTTCAAAATCAAAATAAGATCATCAGTCAAACCTTGATTGGCGGTGTACAATACCCCTGAGCCGGACGGCGTTTCTCCTTCTCCTCCCTGGTAGTAATAAATAAGATTATGATCAGAATACAAACCTTTTCCAGCTCCTATTTTGAATCGCATAAACCCAAAGTAATTCCACAACGAACTGCTAAAGTCTGGCGCATAAAGGAAATTATTTTTCTGCTGACCATCCGTCACCATTCCCCCGAAACTTAAGGATTTCGAAGCATGTATCTCCGTATAAAATCCCATACCGCCATCAATATCAGGAACCGGGTCAGAAGCCGAACTCTTAGAAAAGTAATTGTATTTGTCCCATCCGGAATAGTTGGTAAAACTGGTAAGAAACAAAGGATCCATTTTACCAAAGGTCAAATCCAGTTTTCCACTCATCAAAAAATTCTCAACGTATAGATTTTCTAAACTCACATCATGATCTTGTTCATCCGAGGCACTAGGTATCGAAATCATGCCCAACTGTTCGGAGAATTTTTTCGGATAGCTTCCAGACCATAAACTTGTTTGCTCTACCCAGCCGTGCAAATTGAGTTGGTACCGATCATTGTCGATCATCAACCACCTGTAAATGACGCCGGCATCATGATGAATATTATGTGCTGTGTTGTCATTGCCGCTTCCTGCTTGCCACATGGGGGCTAAGTAGAAAAAAGCTGCATGTTCTTCTTTAGAATAGGCCCATCGGTCAAATCGATCTATTTTATCCTCTTCATCATGCGATTCTGCTTCTGAATCATTAAGTGCTTTAATAATATTCTGATCGTCTTGTGCCATAACAGTCAAAGAACAAAAAACAGCAATTATCAACGCTAAATTCTTCATGAGTTTCTATACGAATATTGATTTTAAAAATTCTTTAGCAAGATAAAGCGAATGGCCGTTCCTTCCGGTCGGTTTACTGCCAAATATTCCAAATACCAACGTGTCAAAAACACCCACTTAGTAGATGTTCGGTACCCTAGCTCCATCCCTACTCCATTCACTCTATACTTGTTTACATTAGAAAGATCCGCTCCCCCTTCCTGATTTCCTAATTGATTGGTATTGTATCCAATAATACCCAAATTAAAAACCTTGTCGAAGGTCTTGCCTATGGACCATTCTGTCACCCAGGTAGATGCAGGTCGTATGTTGGTTGTTTTTTGTTTGGAATTGAACTCGAAGGTATTCATTGAACTCAAACTCCATGAGCGTTCTTTATCCAAATAAGCAGTCAACCCTACCCCAACATTATGGGACCAAAAACCTTTTCCTCGGTTGTTATTTGAACCAGCTGTAAAACTTCCCGTAGGCATCCAAACTGCATATCTCGCGTTCACAGCCAACCAATCAAAGTTCCAGGATAACATCAAAGGAATGACCTTGATATCTCCTAGCCCAATGCGCTCAGGGTCGATTTCCAAAGTCTCAGGATTGGGAGCAAGGTTGGTAAACGGTAAAATGAGTGCTGCATTATAATTGGCATTTAGTTTTTTCCATCGTTTGCCCCAAATACCTCCGCTGATATTGGCAATCACATTGACGGGTTTGGATAATGTAGAAACCTTTCCATCATTGTCTTTGTATTCACCAGCATAATAGATGTGTGTGACGTTGACATAGGACCATCCCATCGGAAATCCATGTGCAGAACGTACCCCAAATAAACCTGGGCCGTAATGACCTGTGAGGGCTTGGCCATTGGCTTGCACAACAATTATCAGCAAGAGACAAGAAACAAGGCTTGTAAACTTTCTCATATCATTCTTTTAATACAAAATGGAAATCTTTGCGGATTTCCATTTTGTATTATTAAATAATTTTAACGTTCGTGTCTATGATTGTTTGAACCATGATTGCAACCTGTCAATGCTCCTGGAAGTGCAGCGTAGGCCAACAGTTTCCCTTCCATCAACAAGGCTGTTTTCTCATCATATTGGAAAGTATATTCACCATCCATCAGGGTAGCCATCACTTTGATGTCTTTCAATTTCTCAGGATCAACCTCATAAGGGTTCTCCCCAAGTACTACCAAATCTGCATATTTACCCACTTCAATTGAACCAATTTTATCTTCCATTTGCAATTGCCAAGCAGCATCAATGGTAATCGCCCTGATTGCCTCTTCGACAGTCATTGGTGTTCTGTTTTCTGGAAAGGCTGTAGCATCTGGATTAGAAGCATCTTTTAAAGTTACAGCACACTGTACAACAAACAATGGTCCTTGCATGCTTGCCGGTGTACTCGGTACATCGGCAGAAATACTCACTCTTACACCGTTTCTGGCAAAATGTGGATATCTACCTAATGATGAATTTACTTGCTCTAATCCTCTTATTCTAACATTGTCTTTATCACCGTTACCAAAAGTATTGGTAAAGTTAGGTGTAGAGTTTACTGGAATCTTATTGTCAATGATACGTTGTTGATCATCTGGATGCACATAAATAGCATGGTGTAAGGCACTGCGGTTATTAGGGTCAATTTTACGAGCTGCTAAAATAGCGTCTACTGCTGCTCTAGATGAACGATCGCCATCGGTGTGTACCATTACGTCTAAACCAACTTCGGCAGCTTTTGTAACAATAGTCATGGTTTCCTCTGGTTGCACATTAAACGACCCATTGTGATCTGTACCAGGATAGTTATCAACGTGAGGTGCTGTTCCTGCAACCGTATTCCCTTCTGGGTGAATTTTTAAACTGGTTACCATCAATTTGTCAGAGTTGTATTTTTTGTTCATTTTAACTCCAAAGTCTACAAATTTTTGTGGATCACCTACAGCCGATTTGTATATAGGTAAAGCCACGGTACGCATTTTTAAAGATCCGTCATTTTCCCATCCTTTTAATATGTCCATAGCTACAACAAAATCTTTCTCCATACCACCATGTACATCTTTAATATTAGGTGTTACAATGCCCGGATTTAAAAATGTTGTGGTTCCGTTGCTCGCCCCTATCGTATATAACTGTTCTGCACTTTCACGAATCATATTATCTGGATCCCAGGCAATTTGTCCATACGCCTCAAACCACTGTAGTTCTATACCAACTCCTGTTGGGGTTCCATCGGCATCACGTTTCCAAAAGGTTACACCAGGTACTACATCTGGACTGTCTTTCGTAATGTTTGCTGCTATAAAAGCCGCCGTGTTCAACCAAGCATCGTGGATGGTATTGTCTAGAATAAATGCCGGACGGTTTGGTACAGCCTCATCTAAATCTTTAGCTGTTGGATAACCTTCTAACATGTTGGTGTCCCAGCCTATCCCTTGAATGACTTTTTTATCTGGATTGGCTTCAGCGTATTCCTTTATCATTCTTATGGCGTCGGCTCTATCTTTGGCATCATAAATTTGAACCCCTAGAGATGTCCATGATGAAGCGATTAAATGGTCATGCGCACTCACAAAACCAGGCATCATGGTTTTACCTTGCAAGTCTGTGGTTTCGGTATTGTCTCCTATATAGGCTTGCGCATCGGCCGTTGAGCCCACAAATACAATTTTACCATCTTTTACCGCAACCGCTTCGGCTGAAGGTTGGGCTTCGTTTATCGTATAGATATTACCGTTGGTAAATACCATATCGGCAGCTTCCTGCTTTGATTCTGTCTTGCAGCTAGTGATGACTAGAGCAATTAACATGGTAACTAATAGACTGAGTTTTTTCATTTTAATTTATGTTTTCAGTTTTAATACTTGTTCTACTAATTAGAACAGGGTAGGTTTTACTTTAAACCCCTAATTATTTTTCTATTTCTATCAATCAGAAAAGTATCTCCATGATTTGAAGATACCTTTCCCAATTTTTAAAAGATTACGACCTCATGTTTTATAGTCCTTCTTTATGAGTAAACTCTCCATTTAGAATTGTACCGACACAGATACTTTCTTTTACAAGGTTTTCTGGTTTAATATCTCTTAATGATTTCTCGAAAATAGCCATGTCAGCGTATTTGCCTACTTCAATTGATCCAATTTTGTCTTCCATGCGCATTTGCCATGCAGGAGCTACAGTATAGGCGTGAAGTGCTTCATCAATTGTCATTTTTGGTCTCCATGTTGGGAACGGTTTTGAGCCTTCTAAAGAAGGTTCTACTAAAGTCATAGCTTGTTGCATCAAGTAAGCTGGATAAGCTTTATCTATGCTAGACCCCGGCGTATCTCCAGAAAGAGAAAGGTTTTTATATCGTTTTGCAATCTCCGTGTATTGCGCATAGCATTCTTTAACATAATCTTCATCCATTGTTGCAAAAATGTCTTTTCCTTCCATGCCAGCATCCATCTCGTTGATAAAAACCGGTGTGGCATTGGTAGGAATGTTATTTGCTATTACCTTTTCTTTAGTAGCATTGTCCATCATTGAAATATGGTCTAACCTGTTACGCACATCTCCATAGTTTTCTTTTGCCTCTATGTAAATATCTGTTAAGCGTTTTACCAATCTTGCTCCATCGGCATGTGTGATTATGTCAAGGCCGCTCATATTTGCACGATTAACTACCTCATACATTCTATCTGGCGAAACACCATAATCACCCCAAGTAAAAGCATCTTCTGGGTTTGCCTTTTTGTAAGGCTTTAATTGTGTAGCTCCTCTGGAAGCCCAAGCCAATTCAGGATGGATTTTAACATTGTTTACACGTAACATGTCGTCATTATAGCTTTCACGCATTTCTAAAGTAAAATCTACAACATCTTGCGGATCTGCATCTGGTAATTTGAACATGGGCATTACATTAAGACGCATTTGCGCTTCTCCATTGTCTACACGCTTTTTCAAAATTTTCATGATATCACGCATGTCTTTTTTCATTAAATCTGTACTCACAGCAACTCCTGGTGTTACCAAACCTGGTACCATAGCCGTGGTTACTCCTTGTTTAGCCAAAAAGCCTTGTAAGTTTTCAATAGATTCTGGTACCATTTTTTCTGGTTGCCATGCCCCCATTTTTATATACGCTTCAAAGTAAATCACTTCTATAGCCAAGCCAGTAATGTTACCTTGAGCATCACGTTCCCAATACATTACTCCTGGTTGAATATCTGGAGTCTCATTGGTGATACCTGCGGCTTCTAAGGCCAAGGTGTTCAATCCTGCATCGTGTACAGAATTACCTATAGCAATTGTTGGACGGCCTAAATCCCATTTGTCTAAATCTTTAGCTCTTGGCCCTTGACTTCCAATTATATTTGGCAACCACCCGAAACCTACCAATGGACCTTCTTCGTCTGGATGTGCATCTACGTATTCTTTAAGAATTTTACCAATATCGTCTACAGATCTCGCACCACTTAAATCCACACCATAAACTGTCCATGCAGATGCCACTACATGGTTATGAGATTCAATGAAACCAGGCGTTACATATTTCCCTTTAAGGTCAATGACTTCTGTGTTATCTCCAACAAATTCATTGGCCTGATCAGAAGACCCCACAAATACGATTTTACCATCTTTCATGGCCACAGCCTCTGCATTTGGCTGATCTGGATTCATGGTTTCAATAACTGCATTAGTTAAAACTTTATCCGCCTCAACTACAGTTACATTTTGTTGTTTTGAAGTATTCTGTTCTCCGCATGCTATTAGAAAAACAGCTGCGAGAAGAATGACTGTTGAATTTAAGGTTTTCATTTTAATTTATGTTTTCAGTTTTAATACTTGTTCTACTAATTATAACAGTGCAAGTTTTATTTAAAACCCCTAATCAGGTTTAAATTATTTTCTAATTCCCGCTAAACGTTTGATTTCCTTTATAATAAGTGCCGTTTATTTTTACTTTACTAATTTCATGAGAAGGCACATCGAACAAGTTCTTCTCTAGTACTACAAAATCTGCAGATTTTCCTACTTCAATAGAACCAAACTCTTTATCGCCATTCATTAACCATGCATTACTTATGGTGGCCGCTTTTATGGCATCCTCAAGTGACAATTTATCTATGTCTTTTCCTTGCATAAGCGCTCCTTCTTGTCCGGCTCTGGCTCTGGTGACAAACATTTCAATATTATCCAAAGGTGCAAAACTTGGAAAAGTAGTGGCTACCGGATAATCTGATCCAATACCTACTTTGGCACCTGCTTGAACCACACGACCGGCAGGATAAAAATCGTCAGCTCTATCGCCAACCACATCATAGTTAACATCCATGGATGGTCCTGGCATAATCCATAAGGCTGAGAAACTAACCCCTGCTTGTGCATCATTAAATCGAGGCATATCTGCTGGATCTATCATCATAGCATGCGTCATATTGGCTCTAGCCTTGTCTTTTCCATGTTTGGCTATTGACGCTTCCATAGCATCTACAACAAGCTCAATACCAGCATCACCACACACATGAAAATGCATGTTGATGTTATTAGCATAACATTTATCTACAAGTGCTTTGAATTCATCTATAGGAAAAACGGTCATACCCGTGCCTTCATAACCCGAACCTTCTATATAAGGCTCCTTTAAGAGGCCTGTACCTGTTTCAATAGAGGCATCGACATTAATTTTTATAGAGTTTGAATACACATCGGTACTTTTTGAATTGTTAATTAAGGCTTGCGCAGCAGCAAAATCATCTTCTTGATTTACCGAATAATGCGACATGGATACGCGCATCACGGCACCATGCTTTTCATTAAATGCATGAACGGCATTCATAGCGGGAATGGGTTGCGCAAATAACACCCCTGGATCAAAGGCAGTTGTCAATCCCACACTCGGAAACTTTGGAAAGGCTTTGGTAACTACACTTTCAAGCCATTCTTCAGAAATATCACCAACCATCGGGAAATACACACCAAAATAGGCTGGAATTTCTTCAATAAATCCTGTTGGATTACCATCTGCATCGCGTTGGTAATAACTTTGTTCTGTAGGATCTGGTGTATCTTTTGTAATGTTGGCTACTTTTAAAGCGGCAGTATTTGCCCAAGCGCCATGACCGTCTGAACGCACAAACAGCACCGGTAAATCACCAAAAATTTCATCTAAATCTTCTTTTTTAGGCCCTTCTTTTGGGAAATTGGTTAAATGCCAACCATACGTAATTAAGGGTTCTGTTCGGTCTTCAGGTAAGGATGCTGCGAATTCGCGCAACATTTTATACATTTCTTCATTGGTCTCCGCTGCACCCGTATTAAATTCAGCTGTTAGAATAGAAGCTGCAACCGAGTGAAAATGTGTATCGATAAACCCTGGGGTGGTAAATTGCCCTTTTAAGTCCACCACTTCCGTGGCATCTGCTACATAAGCATTTATTTCGTCATTGCTTCCAATGGCTAGGAACTTCCCGTCTTTGATTGCAAAAGCTTCAGCCCATGGCCGAGCTTCATTGACAGTATAAATTTTGCCGTTGGTGAAAACAGTGTCTGCAGTTTCTTGTTTGGTTTCAGGCTTACAACCAAAGAGAATAGCAGTAAAAGATAGTGCTAATAGCAGATTTATTTTTTTCATGTGAATTGGTTTGTTTCAATATTCTCTTCAATGATAATAGATGTGAATTAGTTCAACCCCACTTTCATTCCTGTTTTTCTAAAGTCAATTTTTTAAATCACACTTCATGGTTATACTTCATAGGCTAAACTATCCACCGAACCAGGCTATCCATTTTTTGTCTAAGGTTTTGAAGCAATAAAAATCTATTGCTAAACAAAAGTCAATGATGATAATAGTATTTTTAAATCATTGACTAATAGCCTACTATAATAATTAAATTCCTAAAAAAAAGAGTCAAGTCAGTGCAATTTTGTTTTCATTGCTCTGAAATCTAACAAATAATCCGATTGGAAAAACGCTTTTCATTCAAAGGGGTATTTTTAATGATTGAACCAATTCTTTTCGAGCAATATTTGGAAATTGAGCCAGCCCTTCTTAATTGAAAGACTATAGATTTTGACAGAGATTTTTAAAAAAACTGAACCATCTTATTGAAAATTGAGTAAAAATAATTGTTCTTTAAGAAAGCAAAATGAACAGAATCTTAATAAGGGTATTCCAGGTTTATGTTCATTTATAATTGAATTCAAATAAATTATATATAGAACTATGAAAAATTTCACCTTAGTAATTTTATCAATTTTAATCCTGTCATCTTGTGCATCCGTCAAGGTTGTATCTGACATGGACAACTCTGTCGATTTTTCTACTTACAAAACGTTTGAATATTACGGCTGGGCTGAGAACAGTGACAAACTGATGACTGATTTGGACAAAGAAAGAATAGAAACGGCTTTTGGGGCTGAATTTAAAAAGCGAGGTCTGGAACTGGTAGAAAATGGAAAAGGCGATATGGAAGTCGCACTCTATGTAGTATCGGACACCAAGCAAAGCACAACGGCACATACCAACTACATGAACACTGGTGGCTACGGTGGTGGCTGGGGCTACGGATATGGCTACGGATATGGTGGCATGGGTACATCTACGACCAACTATACAACAACAGAATATGAGGTAGGTACTTTAGTTGTCAGCGCCTATGATACACAGACAAAGAAATTGATTTGGCAGAGTATTGGGTCAGGAACAGTTGCTGAAGATCCAGCTAAAAGAGCCAAAAACATTCCTAAGGCAGTAGAGAAGATCATGGCAACATGTCCTATCAAGCCTGTAGAATAAGCAAAGTTTGATACTTATAAAAAAAGCGAATCTTATAGATTCGCTTTTTTTATGGCACACATTTCGTTTTTTTGGTCAATAGAATATAACTTTCGTTTATAACCTAATGTAGGTTTTCAATGTATTTTCAAAACTTTAATCTAGCTGATAATAATTTCAATATCGGTAAAGTTGTACTTTGCAATAAGCTTATCAAACATCTGGGAGCGAATCTCACTGATCTTCTTAACTTCAACTGTCGTACGACTAGAAGATAAATAAACTACAGCCAAATAACTACTCCCTGATTTATTGATAAAACTTTTTTCATAGGTCAGATGTTCATTGCTACATTCTTTCAACCAGCTGATAATCTCTTCTTTTTCTTCTTGGTCTTGTAGACTCCCGCCACCAATCTCTATAAAGGATGTTTTTAGAATGGTGAGCGGAGTTTTTAAAAAGGCCACACTCAATATGATTACTAAAATAGCATCTCCAATCGAGTGAAGGAAAGCCAAAGGACTGGTCTCTGGGATAAAAGAAATCATCAAGAAAGAAGCCCCAAGCAACAAAGACATAATGCCATCAATAATCAAAGATTTGGCTTCAACCTGAAGGATGGTACTCTGTCTCTTCGTGGCTCTAAACCGATTGTTGAAATACATTGACATGCCAAATGACAGCACTCCCATGGCTACTGCATAATAAAGTATGGGGCCATAAGTCACTTGGCCTATTTCGTCCCCCATAAAAAAATGTATTACTTCGATCCCGTTTTGTAATAAGGCCATCAAAATAATACCCAATAGTATCAGCCCTTTGAAAAACACAAAAAGCGATTCATAGAGATACAGTCCAAAAGGGAAAGAATCACTTCTGTTGTGTTTGACTTTAGAAATATAAACTGCTATGCCACTTACCAAAGTAGCTATCATGGAAAAGTTACCATCCAGCAACAAGGCTTCAGAATTCGTCAGAAAATAGAAATAATAGCCTGAAAACGCCATTATCAAATTGGCGAAAACGCCCACCCAGAGGGCTTGTTGTTCTATCAGATTATTGTCAGATGGCACTAATCGTACTTACAAAAAGATAGTCAGTCCAGCTCTGAAAGTATTTAAACTGTTGTCAAAATCTCTTTTATAAAACCCTGTGAGCTGCATTCCATTCGCCAACGTATAGGCACCGAATATTTCTTGAACAAAACCATCAGTAGTTACGCCGTTGGTTTTTGTATTAGCCCAAATCGGAGTAACCTGTATAAAGAAATTATCGGAGAAAACTAAAGGAGTAATCACTTGAAATGTGAATCCAGTGGTTGAAAAATCACCAATTGCCATTTTTGCAGCATCATTGACTGGTTTGGAAGAATACTGGTATGACACAATCGGGAAAAACTGAATCCAGTCTGCCGCCATCAAACCGACTGTAATCCCAGGTGAAATAGTCCAGCGACTATCTCCTAATCCGTCTTCAAAACTGCCTGTGGGTGCAAATACATCTACAGAAGGTCCGAATGCTCCAAAAAATTTATCATAATTTTTATAGGGCAGATAAAAATACCTAGCTCTTATATTACCGATTCCAAATTTATCTGTCACACTATTGTGAAGTAAGGGTATCTCCCCTAGAATAAGATGCTCACTTGAAGGGGCCCAGGTGATATTCCCTCTATACCCAAACAAGTTCCCGCCATTGATTTCCTGGTATTCCAGCGTATTATCCAGGAATGTATAAAAATTTGTAGGTTTGGATGCGTCAATTTCTTCATCTTGCGCTGAAACAGTAAATGAGGCAAGTATTAAGAGTGAACATATGTAAAACTTAAAGCTCTGACCGAAAAGGGATAATATATTCATGAGATTGAGAATTTGGTTTAATTTTGATATTTATGTCAAGTAAATAAAGTTAGCATATGACTTGTAAAAAACTAATAAACCTATTGCCAATTTTTATGATGCGTTATTTGGCCACATTTGTACTTGTCATGTGCTATTTGAGTGGCTTTTCTCAACCCATAAATTACAATCAACCATATAACTCAACCTACCTCGCCAAATACGGTATTTCTCCTAAGATATTTAACCTTATTTTGTCTCCAATGTATCAAGAGGAAGCCTCTTTTACTGCTGATTGGAAACTCAGGGACGAAACGAATAATAAGAGCAATGACATCCAAGTTCAAATGGATTATGATCCTCACTATGCCTATGGCAACCAACTCTTCATCATTGTAAAGGATGAAAAAGTGTATGAGAGGATGCCCGAAAAGAAAATCAAAGGGTATGTATCTCGTCAAAACGAAAAATTCAAAGAATTACAAGGATTTGATCTGATTGAAGAAAGTGATGTTGGTCTTATTTATGAAGAAGGCGATAGTACAGTTTTAGGTTTTAATATCAACAAATCCCGACTACCGCTTAAAATAAAAAGATACAGCAAATTACAAGGCAGGGTATTTTTGAAGAACGGTGACTTGCAACGGATCACTTTGTCTTCTAGCAATTTCAAATCGGAAAATATTAAACACAATGAATTTTTGATTGAATTATCTTTTGTTGGAAATAAAAATACTGGCTATCTATTAAGTAAATACCTAGTTAAAGGAAAAGGCCTAAAAAAGAAAGAAAATTACACCTACAATGATTTGATTGAGGTAATCTCATACCAATCGAAAGAAAAAGAACCCATTTCTGAATATCCGATTTCAGAAAGCACACTCTCAAGTACAGGAATTTCTGATACCTTCAAGATCAAACTGGAACGATCTATGCCTTTCCTCGGAAATGCTGCTCGAAAGGCGGGTTATGAATTGCCTCTTCCCTGGGGCATTAATTTATTCAATCACTTCCAAACAGAACAATTTGGATTGAATAACATCATACTAAATGATATCAATTTGTCTGAATTGGTTTTGGAAGAAGCAAACTCTACTGTAGATGCTGATATTGCCGTGGTCGCCGGGATGGGTGATGTTTGGATTCTTCCCTTTCTAAACTTATCCGTCTTGTACGGAAGAATAGGAGGAAGCACAAATGTGATTTTGCCTTTGACTGAAGAAATGAAAGATTTGCTGGGTTGGATCGGTGATCCGGTAGATCAAATTAATTTCAATGTTGATGTCGCAGGTTCTATAGGCGGGTTTGGCATGACAGCTGCCGGAGGCTATAAAAACCTATTTGCAACTGTAGCAGGCCAGTACATGATTCAAACTTCAGAAGGAACAGGAACGACTGTCAAAGCCCTTGTCGTTACTCCATTGATTGGATTACGAATGCCCAGACTAGTCAACTTCATGGTTGGTGCGCAATATCAATATACCGATACAGATTTAAGTGGGTCTTTCAAGTTGGATGGAGTGGATAATGACTTTTCACTTACCTTGAAGCCTAAAACATGGAATTTTATGGTTGGCATTCAAAGAGATATATCGAACCGTTTCAGTGGTGCTTTTCAAGTGGGAATTGGAGACAGAAAATCTTCTACACTCGTCATTGCCTATCGATTCTAATAATAGAAAGCAAAACCAATGTGTAAATTGACTCGATCCACTTTTGTATTTGCACTGTTCGTTTTTTCTCCAAATAGAAAAAGGTCTTCTTGAGGATCAGATAAATTTACTATTTGATTATCCCCTTTGCTCCTTCCTCTAGAATAAGAAAGGCCATAGATCAATTCATAACTTTTTAGTCTGTGACTCAAACCAGCCGCATATTGATACAAATCCCAATAATCTACTGTCGGAACAAAGTCTTGTGATTCAATTATTGCATTTTTATCAAAATTATTAAAGTCAGTATTAAACCCGAGATACAGCGATGTGTTTGTCGTCAATTTTTGAATCACACCTAATCCAAAATTCACTACTGCTTTGTTAGCCATCTGTGGTACACCAAAAGCGGCCCCTCCATCAAAAATACTCGACGAAGAGAGGTCTTCTCTATGAATCATATCATATGTATTTATTGCTGAATAATAGGCTACTCGTAGTGACAATTCAGTTTTGTGAAACAAATAACTTGCTCCAAAATCTAAAGTCAAAGGTTTTTTGAGTCGTGTGTTGACATTTTTCTGGTCTGTGGTAGATCTTACATTACTTTCAGTCAAAACATCTGAAGACACATAAACAGAACGTGTCATAAATCCTTTTCCTATAAAATCAACATTTAACAAAGGACTAGTAAATGTGAACCCTAATTTCAATCGCTCCAATTGGTAGGATACACCTAATTTGCATAACAGGCCAAATCCTACATATGTGATACTTTCATTGAGATTTGAAGTAGCAATTGTTCTATAAAAAGATGGGTCAGAATTCACTGCAATAGCGTTGGCCTCCTGCAACAAATCATACTGCATAGATCGAACCACACCAAAAGCAGAAATCCCAATCCCCCACTTCTCATTGATTTTATATGCTGCAGAGAATCCCACCCAATTTTCCTTTAAATTGTTTGAGTACCGGAAATTTGCCAGATAATGCTCTGTCTCATCACGATCTGAAATAAGGTCCAAATCAGCCTCCTGTCTCACTGAGAATCTTAGATTAGAATACACCTGGCTCAAAGCAGCATATGAGAAGGTCCACTTAGAGCTGTCTTTAGCCATTAGAATTCCAAAAACGTTTTGAGGGATTACTCCTGCGTACCGATTATCTAAATTTAATCCTTCTCCGGCACCATTTTCAATGTCCACATTGTTTATGAAATATGAAAGCACATTGATTGATACACTAGAACTTCTAACAAAAGGAAGTATTCCAGGATTGTAGTATGCCGCAGATAGGTTTTTATCATTAGAAATCACAGCGCCACCATTCAATGCTCCGACCGTACCTTGATGGACAGACCAATAATTATTTTCTTGAGCGTTGGCTTCCAGTGATACAAACAGCGAATAGAGTAAGAACCCCAAGCCTAGCCATCCATTACCTAAATTAATCTTTTCCAAGATACCTCTAATATTTGCTTTCTTAGAAAGATTCACCAAACCGCACCACTAACTGCCAATCGTCTTTTCCTCTTACAAAGTCTAATCCAATATGCGATTTTTCATCTTTCATGAATTTGTACCTAATCCCTGCACCTGCAGCTGGCAGAAGCTGAGTGAATTTACCATCTTCGTCAGTCACGCTTGCAGCAGCCAATAAACCTACTAATCGCCATTTTTTGTAGAGATGCAATCGATATTCTGATTGAGCTGCAATTTTAACATCTCCTCGGTATCGACCTTCAGTATAGCCTGGAATATCCGTATTCCCGATTACTTCTTGCGCTTCAAAAGGTACATCCCCAGTACTAAAACTGGTCATGGCTCTTAGCGCTACCACATCTTTATTTTTGCGTACGCTGATGTACTTATTGACATCAATTGTCCAGTTATCGAAACTCAAAGCAGGCTCATTCAATTTCTTCAAATAGTGATTAGATGTTAAATTTACTTGCCAACCGCTCATCGGGAAATTGACATCATCCCTGGAATCATAGGTCACATTAAGCCCAGGCGCATGCATTTTGCTTCGACCGGTGAATGGAGGGTCAATTTGATATTCCGTATCAGCAGCATAAGAAACCCAATGTCCTCCAACATACAATCGATCCCAAACGTTATAAGTGGCTGCGGCATATATAAATGAGTATTTCGTGCCGAATTTTATAAAAGTCGGAGGATCCATGATACGATCCAAGAACTGAAAATTATAGTCACCAGATCCACCAGCAAGTGTAAGACGCCAAAGATCCTCTTTCAAATACATCTGATTCCAGCCACCTACAAAAAAATTCTTGTTTTGAGAATACATACCTACTACACCAAAACTGCTTGTAGGAGAGATCGTGTCTAGTCTATTGGGTTTGTAATAACCCATTACAACTCCAACAACTCCCCAACCAGTAATTTGATCCCATGTCGGAACTGGTATGGCCGCCCATTTTATTTTTTTGGCAGAGTCTAATTCTACTTTGGCTGGATCTCCACCTCCAAATTGAGCGAAAGACGAGAAGGATAATACGGACAATACTAGAATTATAGAAAATATTCTCATATAAATTAGATAATTGTATAGCCTCCAAAACTAACACAAGAATTCAGTTAATTCACCTCTACTTTAGAGATTCGCTGTGATTGTTTATAGAAAGAGAGTAAAATTCAAGCTATAAGCATAAAGTTTACTCTGAAAAGCACCTCTGTAAAACACTCCGCATTGGAACTTGTCTCTGAAGATATCGAAGACCAACTCTGCTTCTAAAATAAACTCATCTTCTCGTGCATCATCCACGTCTTTCATATCCCAGATCGGAGTAAGCAAGAAAAATGCATCATCATTGATCACATAGGAAGCCAACACCTGAAAATTTGCGCCATGATCAGCCTCATTCAATTCCTCCGGTACATTTTCAGCCGTTGGTTTGGTGGTATAGGTGTATGATAGGGTTGGAAAAAATGATAGGGTGCCTGTTTTATCCGCCATTATCCCACAAGTAAGCCCCGGTGATAATCGCCATGAACTCGAACCCAATTGATGATCATAATTACCCACTGGAGCCGTAACATCCAAAGACACCCCAAACGACCCAAAGGTCTTACTATAATCTCGATAGGGAATATTAAAATAACGAACCCTTACATCAGACAACCCAAACTTCTGGGAAACCGAATGATATTTGAAAGGCAAGTCCACCAAAATCAAATTATCTTCATTGGGTGTATAACTGAGTCGTGGATTATACCCATAGGTATGATACCCTGGGCCAGTAGCATATTCAAAATAATTGTCTACTTGGGAATATACATTGGTCGGTTTGGAATTATCTTTTTCTCCTTGAGCAAACAAGGTCATTGATAAATGAAGCAAGATCAGAAAAAAACAAACGGATAAAAAAGGTTTCATAAATCAAAAGTAGCCGAACAACTAAGGAGTAAAAAATTAAATCACGTCAAATCCTGATCAACATTTGAATCAATAAAGCATATTGATAAAAACCAAAAACCTGACGGTGACTGCTGAATGAACCTTATGTATTTTAGAAATAATCACAAAGGAACAAATGTGAAGTCAGCAGTTACGCTTTTTGTTCCAGTTGAAAATCATTTCTGCAAGGAATAACGGAGAATGAGTCGCTTTAATATTACTCTTTGTCATCTAAATCACCAACCAATCCTTAGCATCTTCTACCGAATCAAAGGCTTTGGAATTATTTCCTGACACTCTATTGAAACCATTGAATAGCACTTTTTTAGCTCCAGTGATACCGACCACAGCCCTTTTTATGGTTAGATGACTGGTCTTTTTTCCACTCTCTTTGGCTTTATCTACTACATCCTTCACTCCAAAAACACCCGTCATATTGGATAGACGAAGGAGTGGTCTGTTGAGCTCCAATGCATAGTCCGTGGCATCATCCATTACTTGTAGTATTTCCTCTTTAGTCATGTCTTGATAATCGACATATAGTATTTCTTTTCCCTTGTGCGTGATGAGACTGTATCCTGCCATTCTTTAAAATTTTAATGGAGCAATATGATAAATTTTGATCGGCCGTCAAAAGGAAATTCTAATTGCTTCTTACCCTTGCTTTGGATCTTGCCGTCAAGAACTTTGAACTTATGTTTTGATGAATCATGAAGATACAATCCACCGTGGAAGTATTCATCGTTCCTTTATTCGGGGGCGACTGGCAGGTTTGTCGAGGGAACATATATACCCCGCAGCAGCAGATACCCTAGACACTGCCGGGTTTGACTTATAGGTTGATTTCTTTTTTGATGACACTTTACAATATAATTACTAATTATTTTAGTAATTTAGTAGACTCATTGCGGGAAAGTAAAACACATCAATTTCATGGATTACATTAAAGGCAGGGGAGCTCAGATCAACCCTGACAATCGCTTTTTAGAACACAGCTACGAAAAAGATTTATCCTTTTTGCAACACTTACATCAAGCTGGCGAAAAGGAGCGAAAACCTAAAACGGAATACATCACAGTTCATCCCAAAACAATTGTCAACAAAGTAGACAGTCCTGATATTGGTTTTTCGTATTCTCTCAATCCCTACCAAGGATGCGAACATGGTTGCATCTATTGTTATGCGCGCAATTCACACCAATACTGGGGCTATAGCGCAGGCACCGATTTCGAATCCAAAATCCTAATAAAAGCTAATGCCGCCGAATTGCTCAAAGAGAAACTTAAATCCAAATCCTGGAAGCCAGTGCCCATCATGTTGTCAGGCAATACGGACTGCTACCAGCCCATAGAGCGAAAGCTGAAAATCACCAGATCGATTCTGGAAATTTGTCTGAAATATCGACATCCTATTGGCGTGATAACCAAAAACGCGATGGTCACCCGTGACATAGATATACTGAGCGAAATGGCTAAAATGAAACTAGTCAAAGTGGTGATATCTCTCACTTCGCTGAAAGACAAAATCAGAAGTTTGCTGGAACCTAGAACTAGTGCAGTCGGTGTTCGACTGAATGCCATTAGAAGTCTATCTGAAGCTGGCATTCCTACGATGGTCATGATGGCACCCATCATCCCATCTATCAACAGTATGGAGATCATGAAGCTGGCCGAAAAAGTATCAGAAAATGGCGCCACGGACTTGGCTTACACCATTATCCGACTCAATGGGATTATTCCAGAGATTTTCACCGATTGGATAGAGAAAAACTTTCCAGATAGATCTGAAAAGGTGTTGAACCAAATCAAAGAATTGCATGGCGGCTCACTCAAGGACAGCCGATTCAAGACGCGGATGCGTGGAGAAGGCGAACTGTCGAATCAGATTCATCAGATGGTAGCCTTGGCCAGACGCAAGTACAAACTAGGCTTGGAAAAGCATCCTTTCGACCTGACCCTGTTCAGGAGAATCAAAGATGATAATCAGATGGAGCTGTTTTAGTCCTTGAGTAGTGAATTGAAAATTCCGATCTGACCAGAATGGTACAAATCATGCTCCACTATACCCTGGATCAAATAGGCATTATTATAGGACCTGTTGGGCGTTTGCTCTTGAAGCCAATCATCATTTTTAGTCTTCAGCAACGACAACAGAGATTCTTGAGACTCGGATAGCTTGGACAAATAATGGACTTTGGCATCTCCTACAGGTTTTGGTATTGGCCAATCCTTATCACTATTTATCGGTACATCATATTCTTTATTTCCTTTGAGTACCTCTATAGCCAATTGGCGCCAAGCCAGCATATGTTCCAGCAAATGGGCCATGGATTTTTTGCCCGGAGTCACGATCTTAGTAAAATGCTCCGCTGGAATACTTGAGAGCAAAGTCATCAATGACGCCCCGTGCCACGGGCTTCCGTCATAGATTTCTTGAAATTTTTGTGTGAGTTGTTCGATAGTCATAGTCGGTGTACTTAGAAAAAATATTAAATTGAAATCAAACCGTAATTCAACTTTATATGCGAACGATCATCTGCCTCTTCAGTTTCATTCTTAGTAGCCTATTAGCCACCAGGCAAAGCCCAAATCCAGAAATCATTTCTGCTAAAGATGGAGAAATAAAAATCTATCCTGTACTTCATTCGACTATGGCCATCCAATACCAAGAGCTCACGATCTACCTAGATCCATATGGTGGAAAAAAGGCATTTGAAGGCGTTCCAGAGGCTAATTTAATCTTGATCACAGACATACATGGTGACCACATGAATTTGGAAACTTTGAATGAATTAGAAGCTCAATCCACTCAAATCCTTGCGCCTCAGGCGGTAGTAGATCAACTGACTCCAGCATTCACTAATCTAACGGTCCTAGCCAATGGAGAAACTACTTCCATTCAAGGTGTTGACATCCTGGCCATACCAATGTACAACTTGCCTGAAGATTCTACTTCCAGGCATCCAAAAGGCAGAGGCAATGGATATTTATTGACCATTGGGGGCAAACGAATTTACATTTCCGGAGATACGGAAGATATTGCCGAAATGAGGGCTCTTAAGAATATTGACATCGCCTTCATTTGCATGAACCTACCCTACACCATGACTGTAGATGCCGCAGCGGATGCCGTATTAGATTTCAAGCCAAAGGTGGTCTATCCATTTCACTATCGTGGAAAAGGTGGGTTTAGTGATGTGGAATCTTTCAAACGAACAATCAATGTAAGTTCTGACGAGACAGAAGTTCGCTTGATCAACTGGTATCCCGAGAAAGAATGATTTAAAGCTTTCGCTTCTTCCCCATCATATCACCTACCGATAGTTGGTCCTTCTCAAGGAAAAGGATTTCTCCCGATTCTCCGAGCTTTATGCTAGAATCAACTACAATGACTTTGTCATTAAACAAAGACTTTACTTCTTCCTGAGAAGTATGACCGACCACTACTCTTTTGACCTCATAGTAATTCAATACCATATCCAATTGAGACTCTGTAAAGTTTGCATCCTTGAAATATCCTCTGTACCAAATTGGCCCTTGAGAGCCATCCAATAATTTAATTTTTGGGTCATTATATATCGAGTCTTCAGGAACAGCATCAATGATTTGATCTGTAAAAATTCGATTAATAGCTTCAACTGAAAACTTACTCGCAGCTAATGAAGGTGCTAATCCCCCATGCACAAACTGAACGTCATTGATACGCAAGGTAACAGGCTTAGTCCGCAACCATTTGCCAAGCTCAGATTCTGGTCCAAATATTTGCCAATAAGGCATCTGAAATAATTGTTCTGTCTGACGATACTTGTCATGAATATACCTCAAGTCCCCAGTCAAAACCATCACTTCATGGTTACCTAGCAGGTAATGAACTTTGCCGCCGGCAGCAGCAGCTTGCTGTTCCAACTGATAGACAAACCACAAGCATTCTTGTACTTTGTCTCCTCTATCAAATATATCTCCGACAATCACAAAATGACCATCGCCATAAGCCCATTGATTCTGAGCATCTATGATGCCATTATTTCGAAGAATTTTAATAAACAGGTCGTACTGTCCATGTACGTCACTCAGTGCCGCAATTTTCTTCACACCTTGAAAATCAAAAGTCTTAGTGTCCTTATTAGTATAACCTGAGAATAGATACTTGGGATTAAAATACTTTTCGTCCTTGCTTTTGAATTTAGAATAATTTTTCGATGAGATCATTCTTTTATTCGCCACACTATCTTCGACCCACCGGACCAGTAGCTTCTTACCCTTTTCAAAAACATAGGGTCCGTCATTTAAAGGTTCTTCTGATACAAATGCGCCAAGCATAACAAGAAAACTGCCCATAGTGAGCAGGTAGATTAATTTTTTCATAGAATAAATATATCTATTACTTCATTAACGAAAAGCCAAGCGTATGATTTTATTAGATCAATTATTCATACCTCAAACTTTCTGTAGGGTTGGCATTGGCACTGCGCAAGGATCTTATAAATATGGTAATCAGGGCCAAAATCAAGGACAGCAATGCTCCGATTAGAAATATTTCCCAAGAATTGATCAACTCTATTCGATAGGCAAAATTCTCGAGCCACAACTGAATAGCATACCAAGCCAAAGGAATTGAAATCAGACTCGCCACGGCTATCATCAAAACAAACTCTCTGGATATAATTTGAAGCAAGGAAACCACACTGGCTCCCAGTGCTTTCCTAATGCCAAATTCTTTTCTTCTCCTTTCGACCACAAAAGATACCAGCCCAAAAATGCCCAAACAAGCGAGAAAAATAGAAACGCCTGAAAACATCTGAAAGATTCGACTTTGCTGCCTTTCCTCCGCATAGAGCTGCTCCAAAGAGTCGTCCATAAACTCATACGAGATAGGGTAATTTGGCACCAACTCAGCATAAATCTCCTCAACCTCTCTGAGCCCATCAAAGATCTGATTAGGGTCAAGCTTGATGCCCATTCTACGATGGTAGTGCCCAGGCACGATCATCAATGGCTCCATTTTGTTCCGCAAAGAGTTGAAATGATAGTCTTCCGTAACACCCACTACCACATGCTCCAAAGTATCCCACATGGGTATCCTAAACTTAGTCCCTATGGCTTCGTCCAACGAAAGCCCTAAATCCTGAAGTGCTTTTTGATTGACCAAAGCAGCGTGTGCGTCATTGAGTCTGTATTCTTTTGAAAAATCTCGGCCTATCGCTAATTCAATATTAAACACGCTCAAATAGTTTTCATCCACAAAGGCGGTACGCATTCTTATATCCTCCACATCACCTAAAAAGTCAACGGTTGTTCCGTCGTGGTACCCTCCTGGCTCACCAGACATGGAAGTGGCTGACTTGATCTTTGAGCTCTGAAGTAATCTGGTTTTAAAGGCCTCCCTGTTGTCTCTAATTTCTTCGTTATCAAAATCAACCATCACAATGGCCTCTCTGTCAAAACCAAGACTTTTATTATTCACATAATCCAGTTGCTCTTTGATGATGAGTGTGGAAATGATCATGAAAATGGAGATAGAAAACTGCGCAATGACCAGCCCCTTTCTCAACCATAAGTTGTTTTTTCTGAGATGTGTCTGTCCTTTGAAAACCTCCAGCGGCTTCAAATTTGATAGTAGAATTGCCGGATATAGACCAGAAAGTAACACAGTAACGACAAGCAACCCTACAAAAAAAACAATAACCAATGGATCCAACCAGGAAGTGACAACTGAAAGATCGAACATACGATTGAATGTAGGTAACACCACCTCGGTCATCCCAATCGCCAAGAGAATAGCCACCAAACAAACCAGCGTAGATTCACCAAGAAATTGCAACACCAGTCTCATCTTATTGCCACCCAACACCTTTCTCATGCCTATCTCCTTGGCTCTTCTAAATGTTAAAGCAACAGCGAGATTCAGATAATTGAAACAGGCAATGAACAATATGGCCAAGGCCACTCCTGCCAGTAAGATCACCGCATCCTTGTTACCATGTTTGGCCCAGTCGTATCTGACCTGATCAAAATAAATATCGTTGAGTGATTCCAGCTCAATATCAATTCGCTTTCCTGACCTTTCGAAGTCCTTTCCAAAATACTTATCCATAAACTGAGGAAATTTTTTGTTAAGTCCCTCAGCAATCAAAGGCGTTTCTACTCGCACATAGGTAAACAGTCCATTATTCCACCAGCCTTTCATAAAACTGAAATCTTCGATGTACTTCATCGACCCCATAAAATCAAAGTCTAAATGTGAATCAGCCGGCCATTCATCCATCACACCACTAACCACAAATGGTTCTTCTTTATCTAAGATCAGAGTTTTACCCAATGGGTTTTCGTTTCCGAAATATTTCTGAGCTGCTGCTTTGGAAAGCACAATAGCATTTGGCTCATTTAATACCGTAGCGGGATCCCCTACTGACAGTGGAAAAGAGAAGAATTCGAAAAAATTTGGATCAGCAAATAAAAGCTTGTCCTCTTTAAAAGTTTTGTCTTCATATTCAAACAGTGCCTCTGTGGAATATATTCTCAGCGTACTTTGAACATCTACTGGAAAATCCAATGCCAAATGCGGTGCGTAAGGGCCAGAAGTAACCCCTATCTTGTAGTTCTCTCCGTTCATTTCACTCAGACGAATTACGCGATATATTTCATCTTTATTTTTATGAAAATTGTCATGAGCCAATTCGCCTTTGATGTAGAAAAACAAAACAAAAACGCACAACATGCCTATGGCATAGCCACTAATATTGAGTATGGTAGTAGAACGGTGCATCCAAAGTCCCCTTATGGTCTGCACGATATTAAAGTTGAACATGATATAAAATTTTGAGTTTTGACTTATTGATTTCATGGTGGACGGTCGCAAATAGGTCAACACTTGATAGAAAAATTGCCACTTAGATTTTAAAGTGTTAGGATTGAGTCTTTCCCTATATTCTATCAAATTGCCTTCGATCTCTTCATGCAGTCCTTCTCTACAAAGTCGATGAACGAGCCACAGCGCCCAACCAGGTATATGATGGTTTTCAGTTGGCATCAACCAAATTGTAAGGCAAATTGTGGCACCTGATCCCATAGGGATTTGCGCATCTCTTTGATAGTACTTAGCTCAGTTTTGCCGGCTGCTGTTACCTGGTAGATTCGTTTCCTTCTCCCCCCTCTTTCTTTGGTTGGTTCTCCCATTTCGGAAGTGAGAAATCCTTTCTTCTCTAGTCTAGAAAGCGTGGTGTGCAATGCGCCCATGGTTATGGATCGATTGGCTTGTTCCAATAGCTGGTTCTGAAGGCTGATCATATAGGCTTCGTCCTGTAAGATCAAAACCATGAGCAAGACCATTTCTTCAAATTCACCGATTGTACTTCGTTTCATTATATATAATTTTACTTTGCAGAGGTAATATACGAACTTTTAAAATATTAGTTCTGCAAAATGAAAGGAAATGACTTTCAACCTTGGATTAATATTTTGCGTAAGCCATAGACATGCTTGCCAAACTCTATCATACCAACACTCGTGTGCTCCGTTACATGATTTTACCCGTATTGGCTATGATATTGACTCACCTGGTTGCCTACAAAAAGTTACCTTTTGATCCTGAGTACCAATTTCCTATTCTTACCTTTTCTTTTGTCCTGGTTATTTGTGCGATCTGCTGTGAGACCAATTTCATTTGTTATGGAACGATGAAAAAGAGGTACGCAAAGGAAAACTTCAGTAGCCGGTCCATTTTCTACCAACTTTTAATTTCTGGAATATTAACCGCCGTGGTTTTTGGATTATTGATCTACAGTATCAACTATTTTGTCTTTGGGGTAGTAACGCCAGCGACACGATTTCTTTCCTCTCTCTTCATTGCTGAATTGATCATCTTGATGGAAACCTTGTACTTTATCACAAGAGACATTTACTTATATCACACATCTGTGGAAGCATCACCAGCCAAGCAAGTATGGCAAATAGTGAATGGAAGAAAGACGCAGTTGATTGAAGAGGCAGATATCGCTTATTTATTTTCCCACTCAGGCATGGTCTACCTGATTACCAATGACGGAGGTAAGATCCTCACGCAATTCAACTCATTCAATGAAGTGAAAAACACCTATAATCTTGAATCCTTCTTTCAAATCAATCGACAATATCTCATCAAACTGCACGCCATTGATACGGTGATGAAGGAGGTAAACCAGAAACTTCAAATCAGATTATCCCCCTCAGCTCCTGAGATTCCAGCGGCAGCCATGATCAGTCGTTACCGGAGTGTTGATTTCAAAAAATGGATGACTCAGTAAGACCATTCATTCCAAAATCACCTACCATTCATTTTAGTAATTGACAATTGTTCTGCCATCCACTAGCATCGGCCGTAACTATGGACAGAAACCAAAATTTAATTACTATGAAAACAATTTCACTTATGATGCTTGCTTTGGTACTCACCAGCGCAGGATCAAATCGGTCATTATCAAAAAAAGAAATCAAGTACACGATTAACTATCTGGACACCTCTATGTCGCTGGCATTTAGTGCTGTCGAGAATCTGTCTCAGGCACAATGGAACTATAAACCCGATCCAGAATCCTGGTCTATCGCTGACATCTGCGAGCACATGCTGATTGCAGAACGAAACATACTCGTAATGATTCAGAACAAAATCATTACAGATGAAGCAAACCGTCAAGTAGATGAGACTAAATTAATTTCAAATGAAGAAATTATTGCAGGACTAAAAGATAGAGGGGAAGGCAAAAGAAGAAAAACAAACGAGAGATTCGAACCTACTGGCGCATTGAAAACACCGGTGCAGTTTATGACAGAATATAAGGCTGCGAGACAAGCGACCATGGATTTCGTAAAGAACACGGATGTAGATTTGAATACTTACTACTGGCCGAGCCCATTAGGAGACAAGCTGTCTGCGTATCAATGGACCATTCTGCTCAGCGCGCACACGGAAAGACATACAGCACAAATAGTAGAAGTACAATCCAACATCAGTTATCCTATGTAGGATAACGAAATAAAATGGTTATTTGAGTTTACTGGCCACTATTCTTGTGGCCAGTTTCATTTACTAAAGTTTAAAATATAAATACAGCTGAAAGCATTCAATAAATATGACGAAAATACCAAATGTCAATTTCGTATCCATAGTTTGTGAGGCAAATTGATACAGGAATACAAGTAACATCAAAGCCAAAATCAAAGGCCGGAAATGTATCAAAACATTGTACTCAGGAATATGGACAGTAAGACAGTCTTTCCCAATTACTTCCAGTTTAACCGGAACATTCAAGATGGGTGTGGCAAAGATATTCACTCCTTGATAACCTCTTGGGACTGATATGCCACCGGTCATTAATCTAAAAGTATGATTCGAAAAGATGACGTCCGTATATCTTTCTCGTTTAAACCTAATTTCCTTTTCCACAAATTCATATTCAGAAAATTTCTCTGGCTGAACCTGACTATCTATTATGAGTAATATGTTAAAAATAGCAACAAACGCAACAAACACGTTTATTCCTTGAAGAGAGTATTTTATTAATTCGATTTGTCGCAATTCAGCTTCTCTAGCCTTCTTCCTTGCATAGGCCTTTGCTCTTCTTCTCCAATCGTCATACGCGTGATCTTGTACATCGTAATCATAAGCGGGAGCACTGGATTGAATGGTGGACGGTCGTGGACCAACATCCGTTAGAAACTTGTAGGCCTCGTTGATTTCTATAAACTTCTCTCTAGCATTTTCATCCTTGCTCACATCAGGATGATATACTTTCGACAATCGCCGATAAGCCGATTTGATCTGAGCTTTAGAAGCTCCCGGGCTCAATTCCAGAACCTCTAGATACTGATTTTGCATGTGTCAAATATAGTAGAGTAAACTAGAAATTGGCCACAAAAAAAACCTGATGGACACCATCAGGGTTATATATTTAACATTGACCCAATTAGTGAGCCATCATTTTTTCTTTTTTCTTTTTTAGTTGCCTTCTTAGGGCTTCTACCGCCTCATCAGTTCCAGCTTCGAATGACTTTGCTTGCTCTTTAGAAAAAACCTGTCCACCAGGTATATTCAATTTAATCTCTACTATCTTGTTTTCTCTTGCGCCGTCTTTTTCGACCTTTAAGATAACCTCTCCGTCAATGATCCTATCATAAAACGTCTCTAATTTGTCAACTTTCTTTTGAATGAAATCAACCAATTTTTGATCTACGTCAAAATGAAGGGAATGAAACTGTAACTTCATAAGATTAATATTTAATGTTAGAAAATAATTTAAGCCTTTGGATGTGCCTGATCAAATACTGACTTCAGTTTGTCCAAAGAATTGTGCGTATAGACCTGAGTAGCCGCCAAACTGGAATGTCCCAGTAAATCTTTGACTGCATTTAGATCTGCACCGTTGTTTAATAAGTGTGTCGCATAGGTATGCCGCAACACATGTGGGCTTTTTTTATACACTTTTGAAATGTATCCCAAATACTTCTGTACGATTCTATACACCATCATTGGGTAGCACTTTTTTCCTTTGTCGGTAGTGAGCAACCAATCATCTGTTGCTACGACCTGTTCCTTTACTTTTGCATACGCCTCGATGAGTCGAATGTTACCCAAAGTCAAAGGAATAATTCTCTCCTTATTTCTTTTACCTAAAACCTTAATGCTTTGATTGAAATGATCGACGTCCTGGTCTTTCAGATGTATTAATTCGGACAAACGAATTCCTGTGCCATACAGCAATTCGATAATTAATTTATCACGAGTCCCTTCAAAGTCATCTGAAAACTCAACCCGATCCAATAGGACATCCATTTCATCTTTCAAGACAAATTCAGGAAGGGCCTTTGCTGTTTTGAGAGGTCGCAGCTTGGTTGCCGGGTTTTCCGAGATCACCTCTCGCTTGAGTAGGAATTTATAAAAAGATCTTAAGGAAGCAATTTTGCGATTCACCGAGCGCGGATTAATATCAGCCTCAATTAATGAAACCACCCAGGCACGAAGCATTTTGTGGCCTGCTTCTTCAAGGGTCAACTCTAAATCAATACATTCCAGATAATCTTGAAACTGAAGGAGATCAGTCTCATAGGCTTGTACAGTGTGTGAACTGTATCTCTTTTCTTGTAGGAGGTATTTGAGGAATGGTTTTATCATTAGTATAACCTTGATTGAAGGCTATACTAACTTATAAAAAACCAAGCACAAAAACTACTGATCTTAGTAGTTTTCTTTGGCGTACATTTTTTGCTTGTAGGCCGCTTTAATCAACTCTTCTCTTCTAGCAACAGAAGGTTTTTTAAAAGCTGTTCTAGCTCTCAATTGCTTCAAAACACCAGTTTTTTCAAACTTCTTTTTGAATCTCTTCAAAGCTCTATCTACTGATTCGTTTTCTTTTACGTTAATAATCAACATTATCTTCTATTTTTAAACGGGCTGCAAATTTATGACACTTGTCATTAATTCACAACCCGATTCTATAATTATCTTAATTTATTTGCTCTACTTATCGAAAAGCGTCCTTGATATAACCAGCTTTTGTATTTCTGACGTTCCTTCTCCAATAGTGCAAAGCTTCGAATCTCTGTAGAATTTCTCTACTGGAAAGTCTTTTACATAGCCATAACCGCCAAATATTTGCACTGCATCATTCGACACGCTTACGGCAGTTTCCGACGAATGTAATTTGGCCATGGCAGATTCTCGATTTACACTCTTGCCCTGATTCTTCAGCTCGGCAGCCTCTTTGATCAATAACCTGGAAGCCATGACTTGTGTAGCCATATCAGCTATTTTAAAGGAGATGCCTTGGAATTTAGAAATTGACTGATTGAATTGTTGCCTTTCTTGCGAATAAGCCACTGCAGCATCTAGTGCTCCTTGAGCAATGCCAAGTCCTAAAGCAGCAATCGAAATTCTACCACCATCCAATATTTTCAAAGCTTGTACAAATCCCTCTCCTACTTCACCGAGTAAGTTCTCAGCTGGTACTCGACAATCATCAAAAATCATTTCTGCAGTTTCAGATGCTCGCATTCCAAGTTTGTCTTCTTTCTTCCCTCCAGAGAATCCTGGCGTTCCTCTTTCCACTACGAATGCTGTCATACCATGCGAATCACCTGGCTCTCCAGTTCTAGTCATTACCACTGCAACATCTCCAGAAATACCATGTGTAATAAAGTTCTTCGTTCCATTAATTATCCAATGATCACCATCTTTTACAGCAGTAGTTTTCATATTTCCAGCATCTGAACCAGTATTTGGTTCAGTCAAACCCCAGGCACCTATCCATTCTGCACTAGCCAATTTTGGCAACCACCGCTTTTTCTGCTCTTCATTACCAAATTGCATAATATGCCCAGTACACAGTGAGTTATGCGCTGCTACCGACAAACCTATCGAACCGCAAACTTTTGCAATCTCAGAAACTACAGTCACGTACTCATGATAGCCAAAACCAGATCCTCCATATTCTTGAGGAACAAGAACACCCATCAGTCCTAGCTCACCTAATTTCTTAAACAGGGGAATTGGGAATTCTTGACTCTCATCCCACTTCATGAAATTTGGCCTGATTTCCTTTTCACAGAAATCATTTACCATGTCCTTTATCATTTGGCAGTTTTCAGCAACCAAATCCGGCGTATTTTCGCTAATTTTATTCATCTTATCTTGTTGGTTATCAATTGTTAACAGCAATATTAAAAAACATTTTCGCCAATTATACTCTCAGAATTAAATATTGTTTCTTAACCGCGGAAAAAGATTCTAAAAGTTAAGTCAGACGACACCAGAATAGCTATCTATAAAAATTACTTATTAATGTAAGATTGGTTCCAAATATTAAACCTTTCGCTTTATTTTTGCGCCTTTAAAAATTGACTTAGAATATGAAAATTGCAGTTGTAGGAACCGGATACGTAGGATTGGTTACAGGAACTTGTTTTGCTGAAACAGGAAATCATGTAACCTGCATAGATATTGATGAGAATAAAGTTGAAAAACTAAAGAATAAAATCATGCCTATCTATGAACCAGGCCTTGATTTATTATTTGAAAGAAACATCAAACAAGGAAGACTTGAGTTTACTACAAACTTAGCAGAAGGAATAAAAGACGCTAAAATCATATTCTTAGCTCTACCAACACCTCCAGGAGAAGATGGCTCCGCAGATCTTAAGTACATATTAGGTGTAGCTGACAATCTTGGTCCACTGTTGGAAGACTATACTGTCATAGTCGATAAAAGCACAGTGCCTGTAGGCACTGCTGAAAAAGTAACTGCAAATATCAAAAAAGGAGCAAAAGTCGATTTTGACGTTGTTTCGAACCCTGAGTTTCTTCGCGAAGGTGTAGCTCTAGATGATTTCATGAAACCCGATAGAGTGGTAATAGGTACGTCTTCTGAACGTGCTAAGAAAATCATGGATGACCTATATGCACCACTCGTTCGACAAGGCAATCCAATCATCGTCATGGATGAAAAATCTGCTGAATTGACCAAATATGCTGCTAATTCATTCTTAGCCACCAAAATTACTTTCATGAACGAAATCGCAAACATGTGCGAATTGGTTGGAGCAGATGTAGATGCTGTGAGAAAAGGAGTTGGTACAGATTCAAGGATTGGTAAAAGATTCTTATTTGCAGGAATAGGATATGGTGGAAGCTGCTTCCCAAAAGATGTGCAAGCTTTGGCAAAATCTGCAAATGAGGTTAACTATGACTTCGAGATTCTTAGAGCAGTCATGAATAAAAATGAGGCTCAAAAAATGAAATTGATTGATCGCATCAATACACATTACAACGGAGACTTATCTGGCAAAACTTTCGCTGTATGGGGACTCGCATTCAAGCCGTATACTGATGATATCAGAGAAGCCCCTTCATTGCTAAACATCAAAGAGCTTTTAGCTGCAGGTGCCAAGATTAAAACCTACGACCCTGAGGCTATGGAAAATGTTAAAGAATTGTTGGACGATCAGATAGAATTCTGCAAAGATGAATATGATGCTGCCCAAGGAGCAGATGCACTACTCATTATGACGGAATGGCCAGTGTTTCGAACTCCTGACTTTTCTAAATTAGACGGCACATTGAAAAGCAAATTAATCTTTGATGGCAGAAACCTTTACAACACTGAAACTATGGCCGAACTAGGTTATACATACTATAGTATCGGTCGAGCAACTGTGAACAAATAACTATGAATAATATCCTTGTAACTGGGGGACTTGGATTTATTGGTTCTCACACTTGTGTAGAACTAATAAATTCTGGTTTTAAGCCAATCATAATAGACAACCTAAACAACTCAGAACCTTGGATTAAGGATCGAATTGAAAAAATTGTAGGACAGTCCATTGTATTCTACGAAGGCGATTGCAGAGACAAGGAATTGCTTGATAAAATTTTCAATGAACAAAAAATAAATGGCATTATTCATTTCGCTGCTTTCAAAGCGGTAGGAGAGTCTGTCAAAGAGCCTCTAAAGTATTACGAAAATAATGTAGGAGGCTTAACCGCCATTTTAGAAGTTTCGCAAAAACACAGTTGTTCTAATCTGGTATTCTCCTCTTCATGTACGGTATACGGAACTCCCGATCAACTTCCGGTAGATGAAGCAGCTCAAATAAAGAGTGCTGAATCACCTTACGGGACGACCAAAATCATTTGTGAGAAAATCATTCAAGATTTATCAAAAGCAGATGAGAACTACAAATCGATTCTTCTTCGATACTTCAACCCCATTGGTGCTCATAAAACATCATTGATTGGTGAATTGCCTTTAGGAGTTCCTAGCAATCTCGTTCCATTTATTACTCAAACGGCCGCAGGTATAAGGGAGAGTTTAACTGTATTTGGCAGTGATTACAACACCAAAGATGGCAGTTGTGTCAGAGATTTTATTCATGTAACGGATTTGGCTAAGGCACACATCAAGGCCTTAGAGTTTTTGATCAACAAGAACGAAGGTACTTGTGAAGCCGTAAATATTGGCACAGGCAATGGTAACACAGTATTAGAGTTAATCAGTGCATTCGAAAAATCTACAGGACAAAAACTCAATTATACCGTTGGAGATAGAAGAGGTGGTGATGTTGAAGCTGTCTATGCGGATGCTACGAAATCAAGAGACCTTCTAGGTTGGGAAGCACAGATTAGCTTGGAGCAATCCTTATTGGATGCGTGGAATTGGCAAAAAACACTTTAATTAGATGATGGCAAAGAAAATATTAATTACGGGTGGGGCTGGATTTATCGGATCGCATGCCGTAAAGTATTTTGTTCGTCAATATCCACACTATCAAATTTTTAATCTCGATAAGCTTACTTATGCGGGCAACCCAAACAACTTGACCGAGATTGATAAAGAACCAAACTATCATTTCATTCAAGGAGATATTTGTGATAGTGATCTATTGGATCAACTTTTCAATGAACACCAATTTGACAGTGTCATTCATTTTGCTGCGGAGTCTCATGTTGATCGCTCAATTGAAGACCCATTGGCTTTTGTCAACACCAATATTATTGGGACAGTAAACTTATTGAACAGTTGCAGAGCACTGTGGAAAAACAACAAAGTAGATAAGCTGTTTTATCATATTTCAACGGACGAAGTGTATGGTTCATTAGCAGATGGCGAGTTTTTTTACGAAACCACTGCATACGATCCACAATCTCCATATTCAGCTTCTAAGGCTAGCTCAGATCACTTTGTTAGAGCTTATAGCAATACCTATAATTTGCCGGTAGTAATATCAAATTGCTCTAATAACTACGGACCCAATCAGTTTCCTGAAAAACTAATTCCTCTTTGCATTCAAAACATTATAGATGAAAAACCTTTACCCGTATATGGTAAGGGTGTAAATATTAGAGACTGGCTTTTCGTTCATGATCATGTCACAGCGATAGATGCGGTCTTTCATAAAGGAGCAAAAGGAGAAACTTATAACATTGGTGGATTCAACGAATGGAAAAACATTGATCTGGTAAAACTACTTTGCCAAATTATGGATAGGAAGCTGAATAGAGCTCCTGGCACCTGCGAATCACTCATTACGTTCGTCACTGATCGCGCAGGTCATGATCACAGATACGCTATCGACTCCACGAAAATATCTAAAGAGCTTAGTTGGAAACCCTCCTTGCAGTTTGAGGAAGGACTTGAAAAAACTGTGGATTGGTATTTAGCCAACCAACAATGGTTGGCCGACATCAAGTCTGGCGCATACCTCAATAAGTAAATTTCTTCTTGGAATTGGGTTCAATTACTCCCTAATTTAGATTTTCTAATCAATTGATTTCCTATGGATATTTCTTCAGAAGTTGTACTTAAATCCCTTGCCATTCATAAAATCACAGAGGAAGATGGTCTGATCAATTCTTCTCAAGCATTGAATATCGTCGATCGTGATTTAAATCAACTATTGGTCAAATATTTTTTCAAATCCTTTAAAGCTGAAGAGCGCTTTAGATTCACACATGAAACATCGTTGGAATACAATGAAATATACAGCTATGTAAAGGCCATATTTGAATCGCCTAACCACCTGCATGAAAAATCAATTGAGATTGCCAAACATCTTTATACGCATTCAAGAAATCAGAATATAAAAGACGGAGACGTGATGGTCACCTATTTCGAAGATTGCGTACTAGGAGATGAAGTAACGGATGCGATTGGGATCTTCAAAGTCGAAAACAAGGACACTTATATCAAAATCATGGGCCACGGTGGAGTTTTCGACATCAGTAGTGAAGAAGGCATCAGCATCAACAAATTAGACAAAGGCCTCATTATTTTCAACACAGATGCTGAGAATGGCTACCAAACCATGATGGTAGACAAAACCAACAAATCAAGTAACGCGCAATATTGGCAAAAAGACTTTTTAGGTGTAGAGCCATTTAATGATGAATATTTTCATACTCAAAGTATCATCAACAACATGCAGGAATTCGCGCAGGAAGCTTTTGCAGGTCAGACCAAGACCGAAAAAATTGCCTTCGTCAATGAATCCATAGATTATATCAAGGCCAATGATCAATTTGATCAATCTGACTATCAGGAAAAAATACTCCAAGCACCAGAGCTCATTGAACACTTTGAAAATTTTCAAGAGAAGAAACAAGTGGAACAGCCAGAATTAAATCTTGAGCATTTCGATATTTCTAAACCAGCCATTAAAAACACCAAGCGTTTCATTCGCTCAGTGATCAAACTAGACAAAAACTTTCATGTCTATGTGCATGGCAATCGTCATAACATAGAACGCGGGTTTGATGAAAATAGAAAGCAGAATTTTTATACGCTTTACTTCGAAAGAGAAGAATAAGAAAGGGAGCTGCTCAGCCCCCCTTTCCTATACTAGCTACCCAATGCTTCTACAGCAGACTTGACATTATCATCCGGGTTTCTATCAATCAATTTATTGATCGGGTCTATTCCCGCTTTCACTGGTTCTTCGTCAAGCATTATTTTCAGAGATGCCTCACCAGCGGTTACTTTATGCTTTTTCAAATAAATCAAACGATCTTTTTCGCCATCTGTCGGCTTTCCATAGACTCCTATATCCACCCAGTCTTCCATTGCAATTTCAGAGGTATTGCCCAGGCTGTCAGCCCTTAGTTTTTTAGACTCAAAGATCAATTCCAATTCGTATTGCTTCTTTCCCATCTTTTTATAACTCACAGTCTTAGCTTTATTTTCAAACAAAGTGATGTTCTCAAACATATCATCAATAATATATTGAAGGCTATCTGGTGTCACTTCTCTAAAATAGTCTACCAGCATATCTGAAGTCACATAAGGGTCTTCCTGGTAAGCGTAGTCTGCAATGAATCGTTGGAGTGCAACATTCACACTATCCTCTGAGATATAGTCTTGAAAAGCATACATGATCACTGATCCCTTGCGATAGTGAATATATCCTTGTCCTTCTACAAGTTCCAAAGGACGTTCTTGTAGCGTCTCAGATTTTCGTCCACGCAAGTATCTGTCCAATTCATGCTTCAAGAATTTCTGCATCATTTCTGGGGGATACTCTTGTTTCATCACCATCAGGGCAGAGTATTGCGACATGGTTTCAGAAAGCATCGCATTGCCCTGCACATTGGCTTCCGTGACTTGATGTGCCCACCACTGATGCGCCAGCTCATGAGCCGTTACATAGTAAGCCATATCCACATCATCTTCTTCAATTTTCAAATTGAAACCAATGCCTTCAGAAAAAGGAACTGTATTGGCAAAAGATTGAGCAAACGAAGAGTATCTAGGAAACTCCATGATACGCATTTGGTCATATTGATAAGGACTGTAATGAGTGGTGAAATAATCGAAGGACTTTTTCATCGATTTCATCATACGGTCCAAATTGTACTCGTGGCCCTTGTGATAGTAAATTTCCAAATCAACGGAATCACCTGCAGCACTTACCCACACATCTCTCATGATTTCATATCGAGCAGATATCATAGAAAAGAAAGGAAGTATTGGCTTGTCCATTTTATAGTGATAGTAGCTTCTCCCATCCTTTTCCCATTGCTTTTGCAAATAGCCGGGTGCGATAGCCACCTGATCTGGAGAAGTACTCATTACAATTTCAAAATTGACCCTGTCAGCATCATCTGTCAACAGCGACATTGACAATCCTCTTGGGTCGTCTCTTTTGAGCATTTTTTCCTTTTCAGGTAAATCTTGCTCCTTTCTTTTGTCAATAGCCGTGAGCTCAAAATTTTCATTATATCCAAATGAAGGAAACATGAAATTATTGAAAAAAGTACCATTATAGACTACACTCGTATTGGAACCACTTTCCACGAAACCAACAGTTTTAAATTCCACAGTCCAATCCATTTTAATCGAATCTCCAGGATTCATGGGTTTGTTTAATGAATAAATGGTGTATTTAAACTTGTTAAATTCCTCTTTGATTTCAGCTCCTCCTTCAAATTCCAAATTTGAAATTTTCAAACTTTGATCGGAGCCAGCTTGAATATGCACATCCGAGATCACTTCATTTGATTTATTAGAAATGATATAGTAACCCTGTGCAGTAAAATCTCTAGTTTCAGGATATATATCCACACTCAAATTGATATCTACAATTTTTGGCTGGGCAAGCGTTACATATTTTTTCAACTGTTTTTCATAATCCGCCTGTAGCTCATCTTGTTCATCGCTATTCTGGTATTCATTGAGAATGTTGGTATTGTAATAAATATAACATCCCGAAAGGCCAAAAATCATCAATGAACTAAGAATGAAAGTCACCACCGGCTTTGTCAATCTCAGCTTGCCTATTTTAAACCGGGTCTTCAAAATAGATTCCGAACCTCTTACCGCAAAGAATATGGCCATGGCCATTAAAAAACATGAGAATCCAAACCAGTACAAGTCCATCCAAGAAAATGACGTAACATAATGACCGTAGCCATTCATATCCGAATATGTCCCAAGGTTAGCTGACCCAAATTGAAAAAGGCTATGCTCCAATCCTAATGAAGATAAAATCCCAGTGGTAATGAAAAATAATATGATAACCGCATGTCCCAAAAACTTGTTGTTTACCATGACATGTATAAAAAAAGACAACATGGTAAACAGTGCCAGAAAAGTAAAGGTGCTTGAGAATAGGTCGGTAAAATATAGCCCAATCTCATAATCATAATATCCTTTAGCCGTTTGAACAATAATTCCGGATACAATCAGGGATAATATAAGCACAACATATACCAAAAGCATCCCGAAAAATTTGCTGAGTAGATTGATCGCGTCAGTTACCGGCATAGAATCATAGATCAAATCCATCTTGACTGCCCGCTCCTTCCAAATCAATTCGCCAGAGAAAAACACCACGATGATCACAAAAAAGATGCTAAATGATCCGCTAATCAGCTCTAGGACCGCATAAGTACTGGCATAGGTATTTGCACCATACATTCTATTCATGTTGGTAGAACTGATAAATATCAATGCCAAACCACTCAGTACAATCCCTAAAAATGTCACTTCTTTTGTGACTACTTTGAAATAGAATATGGATTGTTTGACCAATTGTTTGAAGATCGATCCCTTACCAAATGACCGGGAGATCTTAGGTATTTCTACTTCTATAGGTTCTAATTTTGTTTGCTCGGTGGCCTTTTTCTTTCGACCAAACCACGGGGTACGCACCACATCAAAGCTGAAGCTATAATACGTCACAACTAGACCTATGATTCCCAAGGAAATCCAGAGCACACGATTCCATAGAAAAGCTCCTTCCAGTGGCAAAAGTAAGGTATTTTGTTCGGCCACTGTCCAGTATTGAGTCATATATTGAATAGTACTCGAAGCCATAGGATCTACAATGGCTGCTGTGAGTTTATTATCTAAGTCTCCAGTGAAATTTCTTGCGATTCTATACAGCACAAAAAAGCCAATACCTTGTGTGTATACCGCCAGCATATTTCTACTCAAAGAACCACTGGCAAAAAACAACACACCTGTGAAAAACAAATTGGGGATAATCACCACAAAAAACGGCTGCCAATAGTACCAGGCATTGAAAGGCAGTAGCTTGTCTGCCTCACGTCCAGGCCACCAAGAGCCTATACCTGGCCAAAACTCTCCTAACATAAAACCCAAACTCAATCCGCTGGCAATGAAAACCATCACAACGAATGATCCGGCAAACCTTCCGAATAAATAGTCTCGTTTTTTAATCGGGTTGCTGAACATCAAAGACTCTGTTTTGTGCTCAAAGTCTCTGAGTACTGCTACTCCCATCACTGCTGACGCCATAAACATGATGATCAAGAACATATTCATAGTCATGGCAGCCAGGACGGCAGGAGCATTTTCCTTGACCATGGCATTGGCTCCACCGGCTCTAACTATATCCGTAGTCATGGCCAGGAATGCCATTAAGAAAAGAATTCCAAAATAAATATAAGTAGCTGGTCGCTTCGACCTGTACTTCAGTTCGAATTTGAATATTTCAAAAAACATAGTTTTAAAATTTAAATTCGAAAATCAAACAGCTACTGGCTCATTGAGTGCCTTCTGCTCGGCACCAAAAATCTGAGCAAAGTATACATCTTCTAAATCCGCATCGACAGACTCAAAAGAACCATCGGGTAGGCTGTCTGCATACACATGAATAATTGGCTTACCCGAAATTAATTTTTCAGAGACGACCTGATAATTCTCCTTGTAATCTTCCAGTTCTGATTTTTCAATCACCTTTTTCCAGATTTTTCCTTTAATCGTATCAATCGATTGCATCGGATTACCTTTGAGAAGCACTTGCCCTTTATTGATAATGGCCATATCAGTGCAGAGCTCTTTGACATCTTCTACAATGTGAGTTGAGAGGATAACCACCGTGTTTTCACCCAATTCGCTTAGCAGATTATGAAATCTGTTTCTTTCCGCAGGATCCAAACCTGCTGTTGGCTCATCCACAATGATCAATTTAGGATCGCAAAGCAATGCCTGTGCAATCCCGAAACGCTGCTTCATCCCTCCAGAATATCCTCCTAGGTTTTTCTTTCTGGATTCATACAAGTTGGTCTTATGCAGTAAGGAGGAAACCAGATTTTTCCTCTCAGACCTAATCGTAACGCCTTTTAGAACAGCCAAATGATCTAACAATACTTCTGCTGATATTTTTGGATACACGCCAAACTCCTGGGGTAAGTAGCCCAATAATTTTCTGACATCGTCTTTTTGTTTCAGGACGTCAATATCACCGAAAGTGACTGTACCGGAATCTGGTTCCTGAAGTGTAGCCAGAGTCCTCATCAGACTGGATTTTCCAGCTCCATTTGGTCCAAGTAAACCAAACATACCAGTATTAATCTCAAGATTGATATCCTTGAGTGCCTGTACGCCATTGGCATACGTTTTAGAAAGATTCTTAATTTCAAGTTTCATAAGGCTGTAATGAGTTTTTGTTTAATGTTGGTGAAATGTTGTTTTAAAAATAACAACTATGCACAAGGCACTAAAATCCAACCGAACAATTCATTTGTGTCCGTTGCCTTACTATTCTTACAATCTGAAGAAGATTATTGCTTAAGAGAAGATTTCCTCAAGCTTTTCATTGGTGAGTGGCTTGCTTACAAAACCAACAATATCAGCGTTGTTTCCTGCTCTGTCTATATCTGACTGAATTACCGAAGACGTAACCATATACAAGCTGATTTTACTCTTAATCTCTTTAGAAATATGTGCGTAATCTTCAAGGAATCCCCAACCATCTTTGACAGGCATGTTGACATCCAACATCACTAAGTCCGGTGCATTCCCGTTGGCCCCTTCAGCCTCTAATTTCTTGAAGAAATCGATAGCTTCCTGACCATTATAAAAGTTCAGGATATCGCATTCGATATTCTTCATCTCGATTTGCTTTTTGATGATCAGTTGAAAAACTTCATCATCATCGATTACGGCAATTTTCTTTTTTTCGCTCATTTACTGCTATTCCTAAAATCAAGCGCTATATTTCAGCTGGTTGTAAGTGCTTTAATTTCACTCTGTTCCAAAATTAATAATAAAATTCGATCCTTCACCTATTTTACTCTCAACTCTGATCGCTCCTCCCATAGACTCTATTTGTGCTTTCGTGATGAATAAGCCTACACCTCGAGCTTCTGGATGATTATGGAATGTTTTTCTAAGTCCGAATATTTTGTCACCATACTTATCCATTTCAATTCCAAGCCCATTATCCTGCACCTCCATGTACTTGATCCCATTTTCAATGAATGTTCTAACACGAATTAAAGGTGAGCGTTTGGAGTCTGCGTACTTCAACCCATTAGTTATCAAATTAATCAATATACTTTCAATATAGACTTTCGGGTATATAATTGAGTCAAATGCTGTAAAGTTTCCCTCCACTTTACCTCCTACCTCGATCAATTCACTTTTTATACTTGCAAGGATTTTATCAAGCACTCGTGATAATTTGACCTTCCTTTTTCTTTTATCCAGTTCCCAAGAAGTTTTGACAACTTCATTAAGCTCGACTATTGTTTCATCCAAATTGGCTACACCCTTTTTCAAATTTTCCCAGACAAAATGATCGGTAGCTTCATCCTGTTCACTTTCTTTGATTTGAATTAGGGACATCATATTAGTGATAGGTGCTCGCAAATTATGCGATGCTATATGAGCGAACTCCTCCAATTGATTATTTTGGCGTGTAAGATGTCCATTAAGTCTCTGTAAATTTTTTTCGTTTTCTAATACTTTTTCCTGAGCCAATTTTCTTTCTGTGATATCATAAATTGCAATTTGTACAGCAGGCTCACCTTCAAATGAAATTAAAGTTCCCATAGCCTCCACCCAAATGACACTTCCGTCCATACAAATAAACTTTTGTTCATTCTTGTGAGCAGTTTTCTTTGTATAAATGTTATGAATCCGTTGACTAGCCACATCCTGAGAATCCGGGTGAATGAAATCCATCGGACTTTTTCCTAAAATCTCCTTGGCAAATTTTGCTTTGGTCAGTCTCACTACTTCGGCATTGATTTTCTTGATTATTCCTTTGGAGTGAATAATTATTCCTACTGGAGAATGATCAAAAAGCGATTGCAATCTTTGAGCATCTTCTGACACTTTGGATTCACTTCGAATAATGGCTCGTTTACGACTATTTACCTCAGTGACGTCTTGCAAACTCGTCAGCGACTTTAGAAACTCTCCTGCCTTATTTTTGACAACTACGGATGAAAATAACACATCCATAATTTCTCCATTCTTTTTCACAAACTGAAACGGTATGTCTTTGCAATACCCCGTTTGAACATATTCAGGAAAGACTTTAGACAAACCGTAAGATTTAGATTCAGGTGTGAGAAAATCAAATGCCATTTTTCCAACAACCTCCTCACGAGTAAAACCCGTAGCTTCCAAAAAATATTCGCCAACTTCAGTAATTTTTCCTTCTGAATCCACCGAATTAAATAAGGCCGGAGTATTATAGTACATCGCCTTAAATTTTTCCTCACTATCTTCTAACAGCTTTGTTCTGTGTAGTCGGTCAAGTTCTGTTGCCGCTCGGGTTGAAAAGATCTTCAGAATTTTATCATAGTGCTGAAAAGTGTGGTAATACTTGTTAAACATTACACACATCACCCCTGCAGCCTTTTTATTATTATCAGGATAAAACAATGGAATGCCTATTAAACCCTGGATGTCTCTTTTTTGAAGAAGTTCGAAATTAGGAAAAACCAATTGACAATCAGCCGGAATACTTATTATCTCTTCGTGGTGAAGGTTTTCAAACGGAGTTCCCTCAATCTTACATGATTCTTGCTCCAACATTTTATTATAAGTAGAAAACGAAACCGTTTTCAGTTCCTTTTTATCGAAAAGGGCGATAAAAGAAAAGTCACCGTTGAATGCCTTGCAAAGCTGCTGAGTAAGGTGATCCAAAAAAGCATGCCCCGTAGAAGCCGCTGTTCCTTGATATATGTTCTGGATAAGATTATAATATTGAATAAGCTCTGCCTCCTGCTTTTTTCTGTGAGTAATTTCTCTTACAATGGCAATTACCTCCGAATCTGAAGCTGGCTCTATATCTACTTCGAAATACTTTTCTGCCCCTTCAGTATCAGGCACTGAAAAAAAAGTAGTTTCTGATTTTTGATTATCTAAACAGAATCGAACGACATCTACCCCATTGGGCAAATAGTCAAATTGATTAATGTTTCTACCAACCAGTCTCTCAGAAATAGGTAATGCATTAAATTCCTTATGAACATGACATTCCAATATCTGACCAGAATGATCTATTCTGAATATAGGATTCTTTACTATACTTAATAAGCTTTGTTGGATATCTATCTCACTCATTGACTAATGTTCATGGACCAATCCATAGGCCTGTGTTAGGTTTCACAATTAAGAACAGCGCTTGTTATTGATTTTGGAAGTAAGACCTTTTCAAATAGTTCGAAAATATAAGGAATAAATCGCAATTCAGAGGGTCCAAAAGATAAGATTCATACGATATTTCCATTTTTCAATTCAAATTTTTCCAATCTTATAATTTTCTTCTTCACCCCATTGGATTTCTTTGTTTACATCTTGCCTTCTCGTATTTTTGCGCCTCATAGAAAATCATAAATCATGCAGAGAGATCAACAAGTATTTGACTTAATCGAAAAAGAAAGACAACGTCAGGAAAACGGCCTTGAATTAATCGCTTCGGAAAACTTTGTTTCCACACAAGTGATGGAAGCTGCTGGAAGTGTATTGACAAACAAATACGCTGAAGGATTGCCAGCCAAAAGATATTATGGCGGATGCGAAGTAGTTGATCAAACTGAAAATATTGCCATTGATAGAGCCAAAGAATTGTTTGGCGCCACCTGGGCAAACGTTCAGCCACACTCAGGTGCACAGGCCAATGCAGCAGTGATGTTGGCTTGCTTGAAAGCTGGAGACAAAATATTAGGATTCGACCTTTCGCATGGAGGTCATCTGACACATGGGTCTCCGGTAAACTTTTCCGGAAAATTATATGAGCCACATTTCTATGGTGTGGACAAAGAAACTGGCCGAATTGATTACGATCAATTGGAAGAAGTGGCAAAAAAAGAAAAGCCTAAAATGATCGTTTGTGGTGCCTCTGCCTACAGTAGAGATTGGGATTATGCCAAATTTAGAGAAGTAGCTGATGAAGTCGGTGCCATATTGCTGGCCGATGTTTCTCACCCAGCTGGTTTAATAGCAAGAGGTCTACTCAACGATCCATTAGAATACTGTCATATCATTACTACCACAACGCACAAAACTTTGAGAGGTCCAAGAGGTGGTATGATCTTGATGAGAGAAGACTTCGAAAACCCATTTGGATTGAAAAACCCAAAAGGAGAGCTAAGAAAAATGACTGCATTGTTGGACTCTGGCGTTTTTCCAGGGACACAAGGTGGACCATTAGAGCATATTATTGCCGCGAAGGCTGTTGCTTTTGGAGAAGCACTTTCTGACGACTACATGGAATATATCGTTCAGGTTCAGAAAAATGGTCGCGCGCTAGCTGACGCTTTTATGAGCAAAGGTTATCATGTGATCTCAGGAGGAACAGACAACCACTGCGCACTAATAGATTTAAGATCTAAGGACTTGACTGGAAAGCTAGCTGAGAATGCACTAGTAAGAGCTGACATTACTGTCAACAAAAATATGGTGCCTTACGATGACAAATCTCCGTTTGTGACTTCAGGTATTAGAGTTGGGTCTGCTGCTGTGACTACCAGAGGCATGAAAGAAGCGGATATGACAAAAATCGTCGATTTGATCGATACAGTTTTGATGAATCCTGAAAGCGATGAAAACTTAGCCGCTGTAAGAGGACAAGTCAATAACTGGATGGCGGACTTTCCGTTATACAAGCATTTAGATACTCTAGTATAAGTACATGCAACAACTGCCCGCGGATCAGCAACACCTTGCAGATGAGTCAGAGATGTCCTTCTTGGATCATCTCGAAGAACTAAGATGGCACATTATTCGTGCCTTCATAGCTATCAGTGTATTCACTATAGCTGCCTTCGTCTCAAAAGAATTTGTGTTTGGGACACTGATACTGGGACCTTCAAGAGTTGATTTCTGGACTTATCAGCAACTATGCCATATCGGTAACCTGATCCAGGTAGAGGCACTCTGCATTGACAAGCTACCTTTCATCATCCAGAGTAGACAGATGACTGGTCAGTTTACGATGCACATTACTTCATCATTTGCAGTAGGTATCATTGCGGCTTTTCCTTATGCCTTTTGGGAAATATGGAGATTCATCAGTCCTGGCCTTTATATCAAGGAAAGAAAACTAGCCAGAGGAGCAGTTTTTTACGTGAGCTTGTTATTTACTATAGGCGTACTTTTTGGGTATTTAATCCTCACTCCTCTTTCGGTAAATTTTTTAGCTAATTACCAATTGGATCCTTCGATACTAAACGAATTTGACATTGTATCCTATGTCTCTACCGTTACTACTTTGGTACTGGCATGTGGACTTTTGTTTCAGCTACCCATGGTGGTATACTTCCTGACTAAGGCTGGTTTGTTAACTCCGGATATTATGAAGAGTTATAGAAAACACGGCATTGTTGCAATATTTTTGTTAGGAGCTATGCTCACACCACCAGACCCCTTTAGTCAGATACTGATTGCAATTCCTTTGATTGGCCTGTACCAGTTTAGTATCATGATATCAAACAAGACGTTCAAAAACATTTCAAGAGATTTAGATTAATTTTATAATCAAAACCCAAAACCATGAAAATTGCCATAGGAGGAGATCACGCCGGATTTGAATACAAGAAGGAAATTATTGATATGCTAGAAGCTGCAGGTCATAGCACGCAGAATTTTGGCACTGACACAGGTGATTCGGTAGACTATCCCGATCATGTCCATCCTTTGGCCACTTCCGTGGAAAGTTCTGAAAATGATCTGGGTATTTTGATCTGTGGCAGTGGTAACGGTGTAGCCATGACTGCCAACAAGCACCAAGGCATTCGTGCAGCCTTATGTTGGCAAAAAGATTTGGCAGAACTAGCCCGTCAACATAATAATGCCAACGTAATTGCCATTCCGGCCAGATTTGTATCATTAGACATAGCCAAAGAAATGGTTTCGGCATTTGTTTCGACTGACTTTGAGGGTGGTAGACATCAAAATAGAGTAGACAAAATTTCTTGTTAAAAAAATTGCTACTCCTTTAATAAATAGATTTCAGGATACCCCTCATGGTGAATGTATTGCGAAGCAATCGTCGGCATGATCCTCAATAATTCCGGCATAGTTTGCTCCTGGTCGATGATCACCTCGGGTAAATCCTCATTGAATTTTACAAATACCTCCGCACTGTTATCATAATAATTAAGTGCTTTCAATTGTAATTGACTTAAGGGCCAATTGAGATAGGGGGTGGCCAAAGAAGCGCTTTTATAATGGTGCAAATCATCACCCAAGACAAGTACTTTCTTCCCTGTCAAGAGTCGACTATACTCACTTTCTTCAATCATCATAGATTCGTAGCTCACAAACCGATCTACATGAAACCATTTATTTGAAAAAGCCAGGTGGTTATACAACACCAAGATCACGATGATACCAACACTTAGTTCAGCAACTATCCAGTTCTTGATTATCAACACATAATGTGCAACAAAAAAGGCCACTGTAGGTACAAACAGTATGAGTTGATAGGTAGAAATCTCCCTTGCCATCATCATAGCCAAAAAGCCTGATAAAAAAAACATCAGCATCACCTGCTGTATCTTTTCCTGAAAGTTGATGTATTTGCCTAGTTTACGAACTTTGTAAACAGAGGTGAAGAAAATCAATAGTGGTACCGTAGTGATAATTGTTAACTCGGTCCAGTTTAGATATTTGAAGGTATCAATAGTCCATAGTGAATTCACCACATGATGCTGGAAAATAAGGTAATCATCATACCAATAGAAATACAAACTTGCTAAGCCTGCAACTATAACAAACCCATAAACAAGCAGCATCATTCTCCTGAGAATAGACCCGGTATAAAGTACCAGCGAAAGAATAGTCACTACAAAATACCAAACAGAAGGCAGATAAAACAATGCGGCAATTCCGAGAAATACTCCCGTGAAAATGAATAGCTCATCCTTGGTCTGATTATCCATCCGCTTGAAGAGATTATTCATCGCAAGTAGGACAAAAGTCATACTAAGCAAAACCGGCGATAGTGTCAGGAAGTCGAAATACGAATTCATGAAAACCATGTATAAGAGTGCCGGCACATAGGTACTTCCATTGTACGCTTTGTTTCTGAGCATCACATTATTGAAAACACCAGCCTGCACAACTACCAGTAAAACAGAAAGAATGAAATATGGCACTCGAGTCTTGCCAAATATGATAAAGAACCATTTGTATACTAACACGGCCAGTGGTGCCGTATAATCCCAAACATCCTGATACATGATGTAATCACCAGAACCCAATCGCTCACCGATCAACAACCACTTCAACTCAGGCAAAATCATCGGAACCCCTGAGATAAACATGGGCACACGAATCACCAACAAAAGCAAAAAAACACCAACTAAGCGGTAAGGATCATTGGTTTTAAAGAATGTTAGCAAGATTTATTTAGTTTGATTTGACAATATTCTCAAGCCACAAAAATAGATTTTCTCCTTGTCTGCTTAGTGCTTTAGGGGCAACTTATTATTTTTTATGAAACTCAACGCCGACGAAAATAAGGTTTTAATAAAATATAATATAAATTAACTCTGACGATTTGAATATTATCTTCATCAAATAAGAAACTATAAATGTCTGAGTTAATCCTGACAAAAAACTGAATATCAGTATTTTCGTCAATTATTCGTTACGCAAAACGAATAATCACGGATTAATCGGGATATTTGCAGTGAGATATGAGTAGCACGAGACAACTGAAGTACGCAGGGTTGATTAAAAAAGACCTGAGCGAATTATTCCAAAGAGATTCCAGACATTGGTTTGGCAATGCATTCGTTACCATAACAGATGTAGAAGTCAGCCCTGACCTGAGCTTTGCTAGAGTTTTTTTGAGCCTCATGATGGTAGATGATGAACCAGCATTTCTTGAATTAGTAAAATCTAAAAAGAGTGAAATCAGAAAGGCACTCGGATTAAAAATAGGCAAACAGGTGCGAATAGTCCCTGACCTCAATTTCTATCTGGATGACACCCAAGAAAACGCTCAGAAAATCGAAGATTTATTGTCGGGTCTTCATATCCCACCTGCATCGGAAGAAGACGAAAGTGAAGATTAACATTTGAACCTCCCATTTTTTATATCGAAACGCTATTTCTTCTCTAAGAAGAAGAAAAATTTCATAAACATCATAGCCATTATATCTATGCTGGTGGTGTCTATCGGTACCGCGGCTTTGATCATTGTACTCTCCGTATTCAATGGAATGGAAGGACTTTTGCGATCCATCTACGGCACCTTCGATGCACCTTTACAGGTCTTACCCAGTGAAGGCAAGTCATTTCAATTTACTGAAGACCTAAAAACAAAAATTGAAAGCATAGATGGTATTCTGGACATCACAGAAGTCATCGAAGACAATGCTCTGATTCGCTACAACGACGCCCAAATGATTGTCAAGATAAAAGGCATGAGTGACAATTTTGTCGAACAGGGGCGAATGAAGGATGCTATTCGACAAGGGGAATTGAAATTTCAAGACAACAATACATTGTATGCTATTATCGGTAGAGGCATACAATTCAATCTGGGCGTTTCTCTTCGTAATGATTTTTTGGCTTTACAGTTTTTCTACCCAAAAAATGTAAAACCGGGTACGATAGACCCGTACAAATATTATAATCGCGCGAATATAATGCCTGGTGCTGTTTTCGCCTTGGAGCAACAATACGACGACAACTATGTTTTTGTGCCTATAAGTTTTACAGAAAGATTATTTGACTATAAAAACAAGCGCACTTCATTGGAACTGATGGTAGATCCCGAAATGGATTTGTTGAGGATTCAGTCGAAACTATCGAAGGCCTTAGGAGATTCCTATACGGTGCTCAATAGCGACCAACAGCATGCCGACTTATATAAGGTACTGAAGATTGAGAAACTTTTTGTATTCATCATTTTCTCCATGATTGTTGGCATCGCTTCCATCAACATCTTCTTTTCTCTTTCCATGCTAGTCATTGAGAAAAAGCCGGATATTAGTAGCCTGTTTGCGATGGGAGCTTCAAAAAAACTTATTCGCAAGATATTCTTAACCGAAGGAGCAATCATTGCCTTTATCGGAGCGGGGAGCGGACTCATTCTGGGATTCACTATTTCCTGGCTACAACAAACTTATGGCATTATTTCCATGGGTGTAGCTTCATCAGTAACCCAGGCTTACCCTATTGAAATTATTGCAACAGACTTTCTGTTCACAGCCTTCACTATTATTTTTATCACTTTTGTGGCATCCGTACAACCAGCCATCATGGCTTCTCGTCAAGGGATTCAACACAAATAGATCTTTGAGATATCATAGATAAAAATTTCTCTCTATTTTGCGAGCTGAATTTTCATGAATCGATTCGCTAAAAATATCAATCAGTTCACTGAGAAAACTGGACGGTTAGTTTCCTGGCTCAGTCTTCTCCTTGTCATATTAATAGGTCTGGACGTAGTATTAAGATATGCTTTGAATTGGAGCAGTTCAGCCAATCAAGAACTCGAATGGCATCTGTTTGCAACTTTATTCTTGCTAGGATCGGCCTATGCGCTTAAACATGACAAGCATGTACGAGTAGACGTTTTCTATTCTCGTTTTAGTGAAACTAAAAAGGCATGGGTCAATTTGATAGGTACAATCATTTTCCTCATCCCATTCTGTTTGGTCGTGATCCAAACCTCCATACCATTTGTGATAGATGCCTGGAAAATAGCTGAATCCAGTCCAGAACCAGGAGGGCTCCCTCACAGATTCATCATAAAATCCACTATACCTATTGGTGCGAGTTTATTGCTGATACAAGCCATTTCGGAAGTTCTGACCGCTTTGTCTTACCTACTAAATCCAGCGAATAAATGATTTCAGAATATTTGCCGCTTTTGCTGTTTGCGCTAGTCTTTATTCTGATCCTATTCGGATATCCAGTGGCATTTACACTTGGTGGACTTTCTATTTTAGCAGGAGTTCTCATATATGACATTGACTTTTTCTATCTGCTTTCTCTTCGGATTTACGGTACCATGCACAACTTTGTCCTGATCGCTGTCCCGCTATTTGTTTTTATGGGCATTATGCTTGAAAAATCAGGATTAGCCGAAAGTTTATTGAACACTATGGCCAGTCTATTTGGCAAAATGAAAGGTGGTCTGGCCGTTTCAGTGGTGATTGTTGGAGGTATGCTGGCAGCATCCACTGGTATTGTAGGGGCTACGGTCATCACCATGGGCATGATCAGCTTGCCCACCATGCTCAAGCGAGGATACTCACCTACTTTAGCCACTGGTACTATAGCTTCATCAGGTACATTGGGCCAAATCATTCCTCCTTCTGTGGTTCTCGTCCTATTGGGTACGGTATTGAATGTTTCGGTAGGAGATCTTTTCACGGCCGCCATTGTGCCAGGCGTTGTTCTCGTTGGGCTCTATATCATTTATATCATCGCTGTTTCTTATCTCAAACCAGAGTCAGCGCCAAGCATAAGTAGACAGGAGCGAGAAGACTTTTGGTCAGAAGGAGCATGGAAGAGAATTGTGGTAGCTTTCGTTCTACCCTTCATGCTCATCTTACTTGTTTTAGGTTCCATCTTTGCCGGGATTGCATCTCCAACCGAAGCGGCAGCTGTCGGAGCCATTGGCGCCATGGGTTTGACCGCCATCCAGAAGAAATTAAATTTATCCATTCTCAAAGAGGTGATGCGGGACACTACGTTTCTGACCTGCATGGTATTTATGATATTGGTAGGAGCCACTTCGTTTTCATTGATTTTTCGTGCCATGGGTGGAGACCGATTGTTGTCTGACCTAATTACACATGGGGGGCTTTCTCCTCATCTTTTTTTGGCTGTCGTGCTATTGGTTGTTTTTGTGGCAGGTTTTTTTATCGATTTTATCGAAATCATCTTCATTATTGTGCCGGTGGCTGCACCAATTTTTGCGGCTATGGGTGTTGATTTGATATGGATTGGGATATTGATTGCACTCAACTTGCAGACCAGTTTTCTTACGCCACCTTTCGGTTTTTCGCTATTCTACCTCAAAGGAGTGGCGCCACCTGAGATTAAAACCAGTCACTTGTATAGAGGAATTATTCCATTTGTCGCCATCCAAATATTACTACTTGTTGCCGTTATACTTTTTCCAGAAATAGTTACCTGGTTGCCGGATTTATTGAAGGATTAGTTAAGCATTCACAATGCTAGTTGGAGCTTGATTGACTTCAGTCTTAGCTGCTCTATACATCACATAGAAACATCCAATCATTACTACATGACTAATATCATTGAAGTTGAACCACTCATTGATGGAAATCTTAAACAAATGAATAAATGCCGGTATCAAATTAGTCAGTACACCTATAATGACTAGTGCAGATCTTTTGTCCTTGTATCTGGCATAGTGAGCCAACGACACAGGAATCACCACGCCTATCAAGCCAACTATAGAATCAATTAATACACTAGAAAAATGTTGAAATATGAGCACAGAAGCCGACATAACCATGAGCTGAGTGTAGCAAAAAATTCTAACAATTGATTTGACCTTAGAATTCTCTATTAATGGCAAAACCGCTAGCTGCGCACAAAAAATAGAAATACCACTCAACAACCAGGCTGCATGATGAAACTTATGACCCACGTAATGGATAAAACCATGAGCCGTACCCCCTGTGATTGAAGCCAAACCCATAAACAAGAAAAATAGCGCCCAAAACTTCTGTGAGAGGTCTGCACGATCATCATAAAATAGTCGATGGCCATACACAAAACAGGCAGCTGCTACCAGCCAGTTGGTAATCCATGTCATGGGCTCAGTTACCTGCAGGCCAAGCAGTTCTATAGTGGGTACTTCTTGCATCGCGCAATGATAATAAAGCTCGAAAGACTTCGTGCTTCATTCCCATGAACTTTCTCAAAGTTTATAACTTTAGGCAAGTATCTACCTATTTTTACGACTATGTGGCAAAATGAAAACGACACGTTAACAAGAACCTTTAAGTTCAAAGATTTTACGGCAGCTTTTGGCTTTATGACCAAAGTGGCTATAGAAGCAGAAAAGATGAATCATCACCCCAATTGGTCCAATGTCTACAATCAAGTAACCATCACGCTTTCAACCCATGATGCTGGAAATATTGTGACCGAAAAGGATCGGAAATTGGCTCAAAAAATAGACTCCTTGCTCGGCTAATGGAATTCAACGCATCTCTTTATTTAGTGCCTACACCTATTGGTAATTTGGCAGACATTACACTACGTGCATTGGAAGTGTTGAAAACGGTGGACATCATACTGGCCGAAGATACGCGTACCACCGGCACTTTGCTCAAACATTACGATATCAAAAATCAGCTCAAAAGCTACCATATTTTTAATGAACACAAGCAAATAGAAAATCTCATAGAAGAGTTTAAAGCTGGTAAAACAATGGCATTGGTATCAGATGCTGGCACACCAGCCATAAGTGACCCTGGCTTTTTATTGGTACGCGAATGCTTAAAAGCTGACGTCAAATTGGAATGCTTGCCCGGTGCTACAGCATTTGTTCCTGCTCTGGTAGCCTCTGGTTTGCCCAGTGACCGCTTCGTCTTCGAAGGGTTTTTACCACAAAAAAAAGGAAGGCATACTCGATTACAGGCACTGGTTGAAGAAACGCGCACCATGATCTTTTATGAGTCTCCGCATCGTCTAGTAAAGGCGCTAAAGCAATTCGGCGATACACTTGGATTTGATCGTCAAGCTTCTGTTTCTAGAGAATTGACTAAATTATATGAGGAAACCGTAAATGGTACCATTCAGGAAATCATCGACCACTTTGGAGACAAAAAAATAAAAGGAGAAATAGTAGTGATAATTGCTGGAAAATGAATCTGAAGAAAATTACCGAACAAGTCGTAGACCTATCACTCGAATGTGGCGCATTCATCAAAAAGGAAGCGGAAAGTTTTGACTACGAAGACGTAGAACTCAAAGGAAAAAACGATCTCGTTTCTTACGTAGATAAAGAAGCCGAGAAAAAGATGGTTGCGCAGCTTAAAAAAATTCTACCCGAAGCTGGCTTCATTACAGAAGAAGGGACAGAAAAAGAATCAGACACCGAATACAAATGGATTATAGATCCGCTAGACGGTACCACGAATTTCATTCATGGTCTACCAATATATTCCACCAGTATAGCTCTAACGAAAGGAAAGGAAATCGTTTCAGGCGTTGTATTTGACATTGGTCGAGATGACTGCTTCCATGCTTACAAAAATGGAGGTGCCTCTTGCAATGATAAATCCATTCAGGTTTCTAAACTTCCCACCCTGGGAGACAGTTTGCTCGCCACGGGATTTCCCTATTACGATTTTGACCGAATGCCTGAATATCAATCCATCTTAAATGAGTTGATGCAAAATGCGCATGGTTTGAGGAGACTAGGCAGCGCAGCTATCGATTTGGTATATGTTGGATTGGGTCGGTATGAAGGTTATTTTGAATACAACCTAAATCCTTGGGATATAGCTGCGGGTGCATTGATTGTAGAAGAAGCAGGTGGCACGGTGACTGATTTTTCTGGTGGGGACAATTACCTCTTCGGCCGTGAAATTCTAGCGGCCAATACGATACATGCCGAAATGCTAGCGATTATCAAAAAGCACTGGTAATTTTGCCATCAAATGGTACAGGAATTATTGATTTGGATATTTTTTGGTTTGGCGGCCTTTTTTGTAGCACGAAAGATATATCTGGAATTTACAGCAAAAGATGGTTGTCCAAAAGGCTGTGGGACCTGCGAGATTTCTAAATCAGAAACTATTCAAATGAACTCATCAATTAAGTCTATCAAATGATTTTGGCAACAGTCAATTAGCACTTAATTTTACTCCTCGAAATTAGTATAATAAACACAGGGCATTGACCCTTAAAAACATTTAGAATGGCTTTTGGTTTTTTTAAGAAGAAAAAGAAGAAGGAAAATACTGATTCAAGATATATCAACTTGACAGTAAAGGAAGTAGTCAAAGAAACCAATGATGCGGTCACTTTGGTGTTCGAACAGCCTGAAAATGGTGACCTGAATTATCAGCCGGGCCAGTTCATCACTTTGATTCTAACTATTAATGGAAAGAAAGTAAGAAGAGCCTATTCCTTGTGCAGTGCACCCTCACTAGGAGAATTGCCGGCAGTAACTGTCAAAGCAGTAGACGGTGGCATCATGTCCAATTATATCAACACCGAAGTAAAGTCTGGGGATGTAATTCAAATCATGGAACCTATGGGTTCATTCGTTTTAGACATCGCTCCTTCCAATAAAAAACAAGTATTCCTTTTTGGAGGAGGTAGCGGCATTACACCTTTGATGTCCATTGCTAAGTCTTTGTTGAAAAACGAAACAGAAAGTAGAGTTTCGCTTGTTTATGCAAATCGAGATATTGATTCGATCATTTTCAAAAGTGTAATAGAATCACTTCAGGAAGAATATAAAGAAAGACTGGATGTTGTGCATTTTCTAGAAACTCCTCCAGCAGAATGGTCAGGTCATATAGGATATATGACTAAAGAGAAGATTGCTGAGATCATTACTGAATTGAAAGGTGAGGAATACACAGATTTTTCTTTCATGACCTGTGGCCCAGAGCCTCTAATGAACATCGTATGGGAAACCCTGGAAGAATTAAAAATCCCTGAAGACAAAAAGTTTAAGGAGAGTTTTGTTGCAGGCAACACATCACCTAGTGCTATCATCGCCGATGCCAACGGAGCCAAAGAAGTTACCATTCTATTAGAAGGTGAAGAATACACCTATGAAGTACCAGCAAATAAAACCATTTTGGAAGCTGGCTTGGATCGCAACATAGATATGCCATACTCTTGTCAGAGTGGACTCTGCACAGCCTGCAGAGGAAAGTGTCTGCAAGGGACCATCAAAATGGACGAAGACGATGGATTGTCTGATGAGGAAAAAGCTGAGGGATACGTACTCCTTTGTGTGGGGCACCCTGAAAGTGATGACGTGAAAGTGGAAATCGGTTAAGAACCGGTATTGAGGTTTGCAAGCTCGATTTCAGCAGCAATATAGCCAAAAGCCATCCAGTACGGGCTGTCTATGATCTGGTTGAACACTGTAACCGCTCGGTCTGATTCGCCATTATAATAGTACCAGTTGCCAACTCCATAACCTGAAGTTATGTCTTCGATGGAAATTTCTTCTTCAATTTCGGTGTTGAATAACTGCTCTGGTTTTTTTAAGCCCTTATACATAAGAAGTCTATTGTGATAGGCATAGTTTTCAATCACATTCATTTTCACTTTAATTGGCTCCAGCAAAGTTTCGGCAGCTTCCATATTGCCCAATTTCCTATAAGTCATATACAACCAATCCGTTGCTGAAACCAGCATATCATCGTTGTTAGAAATAGCAATGCATTTCTTATAGGCAGACACAGATTTATCGTAATTGCCTTTCATATAATAAGCCAACCCCAGGTGATACCAAATATTGAATTGTACAGAATTTCGAGGGATATTTCTTCGGTTTGGGAGTCCATCCGTCTCCATTTGAACAGGTGCATTCCTTGAATAAAAAACAGCCTTTTCCAAATCCTGAATTGCCTTGTCAAATTGTCGGATAGATAAATACCGATGCCCTCGGTGTCTATAGAGTTTATAAGATTCAGGAAACTTATTCAAACCAAGAGTATAAATCTGAATAGCATATTTGTATTGATACAGATAGGATAATCTTCTTCCATACCAAATTATATTCTCAAGACTATCAGGATTATTATTAAAATTTTCTTCCGCTTCTACTAACTGCTTTTGTCTTTTTTGATAAACTTTTTCAGGAAGAACAGGAGGATACAGTTTTTGGCCAAGCAATGAAACCGCTTCATGCTCTGTTTCTTCCACAACCTCTGCACCCAAATTGGATACATCAGACACGATAGACTTTTTTACTTGCGTGTCTTTTGTGTTTTCTATTTGAATACAACTACTCAAATAGCATAGTAATAATACGATACCTATGATTCTTTGCTTCACCGAAAAATTTAATTACTATTCTTGAAATAATACAAATAAAACCAACAAGAATTCTAAACTTGCCATCTTTAGTTATCTCATAACCAAATCTAACTCAACAAACTTATAATGCTAAAAATTACATAAACGATTTCCTGAATTATAAGAATTCTCTCCCTGTAATAAAGTCTATTTATTCAAATATTCCTCTAATGTAAAAACAACTCAAGAATGCTTTTCCATCACTCAACCAAATAATTTATTGAATGAATACAGGTTCACAATTCTAATGATGTTAAAATCAAGGAAACGAGATCTTGGCGGTATATAATTTTTTCTATCTTTAGGCTGATAGGCTCCGATCTATAATTTTAATTAATACAAATACTAATTAATAATGAGTGAATCAATTGTAAATTTTTTATCAACATGGAGTAATGCCATGTACATTCTTTCACCGCTCTTCCTCGGTATTGGAATTTTCATATTCGCTTACTATAAAATAAAGTTGGTAAGTACTAAAGTATTTAAAGATAAGTACGACTTGGTTAGCAAGCGCGAATATGGCTTTTTGCTCAGTGCGCACTTTTCAATAGCAACCGCTATATTTTTCATCTGCAATACTTATGAGGCAGAAGGCTTGGGTCATTCCTTCTTGTGGTTTTGGATTCGACTGTTCATATCACTTTGCATTGGCGTACTTTATGGTTACGTAGCACTGCTCATGCTAAAATTTTATTATCCTACCCAGCAAGCGAAGAGGTTAAAAGCTTACAGGTATGAACCCAGAGTGAATCCAAAAACTGGCAACACAATGAAGCTTCTTAGCGAAGAGGAAGAGGATGCTTATCTTGACGAAGGCATGCAAGCTGAAGAGGATGTGTTTTCTGTAGACTATGATGTTTGGATCGATATAGAAACTGGTGATACACATATTGAAAAATATGAAGGCAGACTACATGCGATGGAATGTGATCGGTGTGGATTTCAAACATTGAGGCTTGAGAAGGAAGAAATTACTCAGGAAATCACTGAAGGTCAGGAAGGCGAACTTATAAAGCATTATAAATGCACCTATTGCAAACGAATCAAAAGAAGGACCGTTAAACTTTCAAATCAAAAATCTGCTAGTGATTTTAAGGTAACTGAAACCACTCAATTCGTGGAAGATCCGCTGAACGACGGGCCGCGAGTGGTTATGGTAAAAGTAGATATCCATTCTACTGATGGACAAATCAAGAATTTTGAATTTCAAAATGTGAAAGAAGCCCAAAAATTCCTTAAAGAATTTGATTTGAGCAAACTAGAGGAAGAGTAAATTTAATATTAAAGACTTTATACAAGAAAAGCCATCTCGCCCGCGATAGTTATCGGGGCAAGATGGCTTTTTATATCTTTAAAAGACTAATTAAGCCTTCGCTTCAGGAGTAACTACTGAAACGAAAGATCTGTTTTGTCTTCCTTTTCTGAACTCAACTACACCGTCGGTCAATGCGAACAAAGTGTGGTCCTTACCCATTCCAACATTTTCTCCTGGATGGTGTTGCGTTCCTCTTTGTCTTACGATGATATTTCCAGCAACAATGTCTTGTCCACCAAATATCTTCACTCCCAATCGTTTACTATGGGATTCTCTTCCGTTTTTCGAACTACCTGCTCCTTTCTTATGTGCCATGGTATTATATTATTTAATATTTTCGATTAAAACCTTAGTCAATGACTGTCTGTGGCCATTTTTCACTTTATATCCTTTTCTTCTCTTTTTCTTGAAGACAATTACTTTGTCATCTTTCTCCTGAGCAAGGATTTTACCTGAAACCTTGGCACCCTTCACTGTTGGGGCACCTACTTTGACCTTACCATTGTTATCAATTAACAATACACGGTCAAACTCTACGGAAGCGCCAGCTTCACCCTCCAAACGAGGAGTGTAAACATACTGATCTTGCGTTACTTTGAACTGCTTACCGGCTATATCAACTATTGCGTACATAATTTGTAATAAATCCAGTTTTAAAAATTGGTTTGCAAAAGTAAAATTTATCTAAGAGAAATCAAACCCTTTCAATAGCATTTTAGTCGATATAAAAAAATAAAAAAAAATTCATCTTTTTTGCATCCCCGATTCAAGCGCAAATGAATAGAAGTTATGGTTTAAAATAAAGGCTTTCAACATGCTATATTTCAATCATTTAAATGTTTTTTTTATCGCGTCAAGAATCACGTTTTGGGGGCCATTTCGGCCTTGTCTTTTTACCTTCTTTTTTTCATATTTGTACTGCTTGTTCAAAGGACTCGACACACTAACGAACAAGTAATCCAATAGAGAAATGAACACCACCGTCCTGCCTCGTGTAGGACACGAAAAAGGCGAATAATGACTGGCTTCAGTATCATTAGTCACGACTATTGTTTGTCCTTTTCAAAAAGAAATGAAGTAAAGAAAAATGGCAAAAGACATCTCACAGGACGAACCTATACTTAAAGAGAATAAGGACAGGTTTGTACTATTTCCCATCGAAAAAGATGACATCTGGCAGTTCTATAAAAAGGCAGAAGCAAGCTTCTGGACTGCCGAAGAAATTGATCTCAGTCAGGACCTAAAAGATTGGGAGAACTTAAATGACGGCGAGCGTCATTTTATTACTCATGTATTAGCCTTCTTTGCTGCCAGTGATGGTATCGTAAATGAGAACCTTGCGGAAAACTTCGTTTCGGAGGTTCAATACACAGAAGCTAAGTTTTTCTACGGCTTCCAAATTGCCATCGAAAACATTCACTCAGAGACTTATTCATTGCTCATTGACACATATGTCAAGGACAATAAAGAAAAAGATAAATTATTCCACGCAGTAGAAACGATTCCATGCGTTAAAAAGAAAGCCGACTGGGCTTTGAGATGGATCGACAATGGATCTTTTGCAGAAAGACTGATTGCATTCGCTGCAGTAGAAGGAATCTTCTTCTCAGGTAGCTTCTGCTCTATCTTTTGGTTGAAGAAACGAGGTTTGATGCCAGGACTTACCTTCTCTAACGAATTGATTTCAAGAGACGAAGGATTACACTGCGATTTTGCATGCTTATTATATAATGACCACTTGGTAAATAAACTATCTACAGAGACAGTGGAGAAAATCATTATAGATGCAGTAGAAATAGAAAAAGAATTTGTGACTGACGCTATTCCAGTGAAGCTGATTGGAATGAATGCAGAGTTGATGTGTCAGTATATTGAGTTTGTGGCTGACAGACTATTGCTAGAGCTTGGATGTTCTAAACAATATAATGCTAGCAACCCATTTGATTTTATGGAGATGATTTCCCTTCAAGGGAAAACAAATTTCTTTGAAAAGAGAGTAGCTGAGTATCAAAAGGCGGGCGTGATGAAAGATGCGAATGACGACTCAGTTAAATTTAGTTTAGACGAAGATTTTTAAAATATTATATACGTATATATCCCTAATACTTATAACCTGTTTGCCTTATGTTAGTACTTAAAAGAGACGGAAGGAGAGAATCCGTCAAATTCGACAAAGTCACCGCCAGAATAGAAAAACTCTGCTACGGACTAAACACCAACTTCATTGAGCCAGTAGACATTGCCAAAAAAGTAATCTCTGGAATTTATGATGGAGTAACTACGGTAGAGCTAGACAACCTTGCTGCTGAAACGGCTGCTTCGTTGACTACTGTGCACCCTGACTTTGCTAAACTCGCAGCTAGAATCGCTATTTCTAACTTGCACAAGACAACAAGCAAGTCTTTCTCGAATACGATGAAAAGACTCTACACTTACATCGACCCTAAGACTGGAGAAAATGCTTCACTCCTAGCTACTGATGTATATGGTATTATCAAGAAAAATGCAGCGTTACTAGATTCTTCTATCATCTATGATAGAGACTTTAGCTACGATTATTTTGGTTTCAAGACTTTGGAGCGTTCGTATTTGATGAAATTGGATGGGCAAATTGTGGAAAGACCACAGCACATGCTGATGCGTGTAGCGATTGGTATTCACAAGGAAGATATTGAGGCAGCAATCGAAACGTACAACCTACTCTCTGAAAAATGGTTTACGCATGCTACGCCTACTCTTTTTAACGCAGGTACTCCAAAGCCACAGCTATCTTCATGTTTCCTTCTGACGATGAAAGATGATAGTATCGACGGGATATACGATACATTGAAGCAGACAGCTAAAATCTCTCAATCAGCTGGTGGTATTGGACTAAGCATCCACAACGTAAGAGCTACAGGGTCTTACATCAAAGGGACCAACGGCGTATCTAATGGCATTGTGCCGATGTTGAGAAACTTCGACATGACGGCCAGATATGTTGATCAAGGCGGTGGAAAAAGAAAAGGGAGCTTTGCTATCTATCTTGAGCCATGGCATGCGGACATTTTCGAATTCCTTGATTTGAAAAAGAATCATGGTAAAGAAGAAATGAGAGCAAGAGACTTGTTCTACGCCCTATGGGTACCAGACTTGTTTATGAAACGAGTGAAAGAAAACGGCGATTGGACATTGATGTGTCCAAACGAATGCCCTGGATTGGCCGACACCTATGGGGATGAATTCGAGAAGCTGTACGAAAGATATGAGGCTGAAGGAAAGGGTAGAAAAACCATCAAAGCACAAGACCTATGGTTTGAAGTACTCGAATCTCAGATTGAAACCGGAACACCTTACATGCTTTTCAAAGATTCGGCCAACAAAAAATCGAATCAGAAAAACTTGGGTACGATCAAGTCGTCCAACTTATGTACGGAAATCATGGAGTACACGTCTCCAGATGAAGTAGCAGTATGTAACTTGGCTTCTATTGCTTTGCCAATGTACATTACCGAAGATGGTATGTTCGACCACCAAAAGCTGTACGATATCACTTATGTGATCACGAAGAACTTGAACAAAGTAATTGATGTCAATTACTACCCAGTGCCGGAGGCTAAAAACTCCAACATGAGACACCGTCCTATCGGTATCGGAGTTCAAGGATTGGCAGATACTTTCATTCAAATGAAAATGCCATTTGATTCTCCGGAGGCTAGACAATTGAACAGCGAAATTTTCGAGACTATCTATTTCGCTTCGATGACTGCTTCAAAAGATATCGCTAAAGTGGATGGCGCTTACGAGACGTTCAAAGGGTCTCCAGTGTCAAAAGGTATTTTCCAATATGACATGTGGAATGTTACTCCTTCTGAAAGATGGGATTGGACAAGCCTGAAGAAAGAAGTGAAAAAGCATGGCATAAGAAACTCATTGCTATTGGCTCCAATGCCAACGGCATCTACTTCTCAGATCTTGGGTAACAACGAGTGCTTCGAACCTTACACTTCAAACATCTATACCAGAAGAGTACTTTCAGGTGAGTTTATTGTTGTAAATAAGCACTTGATGAACGATTTGATTGCATTGAACCTTTGGGATGACAGCATGAAAAATAGAATCATGCAGGCCAATGGATCTATCCAAAACATTCCTGAGATTCCTCAAAACATCAAGGATCTCTATAAAACAGTTTGGGAGATCTCTCAAAAGTCAATCATCGACATGTCAGCAGACAGAGGTGCATATATCTGCCAAAGCCAAAGCTTGAACATTCACTTGCAAGAGCCTAACTTCGGTAAGATGACCTCGATGCACTTCTACGCATGGGAGAAAGGATTGAAAACTGGTATGTACTACTTGAGAACTAAAGCTGCAGCCGATGCCATCAAGTTTACCATATCGAAAGAAGAGAATACTAACTTCATTCCTGCTAATGATAAGGAAGGCGAAGCTAACTCACAATTCGAATGTGTAGGATGTGGTAGTTGATCCAATAGAAAATTACTAATTGAAAGCCTTTCTGAAATTGATCAGAAAGGCTTTTTTATTGATTATAATAAATTTCTAGTTGATCATTTTCAATTTGTTTTGACTCTTCAGGATCACATTTCAAAGAAGGGGCAGATATTCCAGCCTCAAACTGTGTTTCGCTTGAGAAGACCCTCGCCTCATCCCACAACCCTTGATCAATAATGGATTGAAGCAGATGTGCTCCTCCCTCCACAAATACAGACTGGATACCGCGTTGTCTCATATCAAGGAAAATATCTTCGAGTAAATTCTCTTCTTTTACTTTCACCCACTCCAAATTTTCTTCTTTTCCTTCTTTTTTAAGGTTGTAACAAATAGTAGGTATCTCCTGATCAAATAAATGCAAATCTCGGCTCAGCGTTAAGTTTTTGTCGATAACCAATCTTATGGGGTCATCCCCTTTCCAATCTCTTACATTTAGTTTGGGGTTATCATGTTTGGCTGTATTAGTTCCTACCCAGATGGCGTCCTCCTCAGCACGCCATTTGTGTACCAGTTTTCTCGAATGTTCTCCACTAATCCATTTAGAATCGTAATTTTCTCTGGCAATAAAACCGTCGGCCGTTTGTGCCCATTTTAAGATGACATAGGGTTTTTGTTCTTCTACTCTGGTGAAAAAACGCTTGTTAAGATTTCTCCCTTCTTCGGAAAGCACACCTACTTCTACGTCGATTCCTGCTTCTTTGAGTTTTGCTATCCCTCCTCCATTAACTAACGGAAAGCTGTCCTGGTTACAAATCACAACTCGCTTCATTTGGTGTTTGATAAGTAAATCAGCACATGGTGGTGTTTTTCCAAAATGAGCACATGGCTCTAAAGTCACATAGGCAGTTGCTTCCCTCAGTAACTTCTTGTTTTTAACGCTGTTGATTGCATTCACTTCAGCATGCGCCTCTCCATATTTTTCATGCCAGCCTTCCCCAATTATTTTACCTTCATGTACGATTACACATCCTACCATTGGATTTGGGCTCACCACACCTAGCCCTTGTTCAGCCAATTCTAAGGCACGTTGCATAAATACTTCGTCTTCCAGATTGCTCATTTTATCAAGTCTTATTCATTCAAGATTAGCTTACAATCAAGCGCTTGCTTTCGCTCATTATGTGTAATCAAATTTACACCGTTTAGTTATTTTTGTTTCATGAAGGAATACTTTCCTAAGCATACTTTTCAAAACACTACTTCACTTCTAAATCCAGTTTTTGGACTCCAGGAAAGCCAGGCATTGTCCTATATCGTTTTAGATAAAGTATTCAATATTTCGAAGACTGCTATCATTGTTAATGATCCATTTATTCCAGACACTTTTCAGCTAAAAAACTATGAGTCAATTGTTCAGAGATTGCTCAAAAATGAACCCATCCAATATATCTTTAAAGAAGCAGAATTTTATGGCAACACTTTTTATGTAGATAAGAATGTTCTAATACCACGTCAAGAAACGGAGCTACTCATCCAAATCATCAGTAGTTTTAAAAACTGGGAAAAGCCTAAAATGGCTGATATAGGTACAGGGTCAGGTTGCATTGCCTGTTCACTCGCGTTGTCCATAGCAGATTCACAGATAGTTGGGTACGATGTAAGCCCTGAAGCTCTCCAAATTGCTCAGCACAATGCTTCAAAGCTAAATGCCCATGCCGTTTTCTCTCCACTTGATATTCTAGAAGATGAAATTCCACATATAGAATTGGATTTAGTCGTAAGCAACCCACCCTATGTGATGGACCAGGAAAAGCAACAAATGAAAAAGAACGTATTGGACTTTGAACCTCCACTGGCACTTTTTGTGGCTGACGAAAATCCTCTGATTTTTTACAAGACCATCATGGAGAAAGCTAAAAAAGCTTTAAAAAGAGGCGGTGTGCTTTTCTTCGAAATCAATGAGCAATTTGGCAAGGAAACACTCTTGTTATTTCAACACTATGGCTATAGCGAACCAAAAATTTACAAAGACATCCACGACAAACAACGATTTGCTTCAGCTATTTGGGAATAGTCCGTTTCTGACCTCATTCACTTTTTCGACAAAAGTCAAATACTTTTCCTTTAACACATGGTCCGTGGATAGTAAACGCGTCAATTGAAATCTTTTCCACTTCCTAATGAATCCATTTAGAGCAACTAAACTAAAGAAGGAGATTCCTATACATAACACTGCTACAGGCCATTGAGAGGTAAAATCATAAGACCAGCTCACTAAGTACCACCACCAAATGCAAAACCCTAGCAGGGAAAATCCAAATTTTAGAGAAGCCACAAATTCAGCTTCTTTTACCCTGGTTTTCACAAATAGATACACCGGTAATAGCACCGGAAGATTGACTAACAATCCAATCAACGCCAAAGGAGCTAAAAGCAACATGACCAATTTTTCACCTGAGGCGATTGGCCTAAAGGGAAAAGACATTCCTCTCTCTTCCAGTTCCTTTTTTTGCTCAGCAAATTCACGGATATCCCCAGTTTTTCCAGATAGTTTTCGAGCAGCTTCATTGATTCTGTCAGGATTGATTAACTCATGAGCCTTTTGATCATGAAAGAATATAGCATCTAGCCCGACATATTCCTTTCTATCCAAAGAGACATGAACTTTACTCAATGCTTCAGTAAATTGGGCTGTTAGTTTATTATAATTTTCTGCATTTTCTTCCTGCTTCTTTACTACTATAGGTTCTCCAAAAACAACATGGACAGTAGACCTAAATCCCACATGATCTGAATAATTAACACCCACAGGAACAACCGAAACCTCTGGGGCTCCTCCTTCAAAATTTACAGCACCTAGCGCGATTCGACTAATTCCTTTTTTCAGCACCCTCCGATGCCTTCTCATATTGTGTTCTCCTTCCGGAAAAAGCATAACGGCATATTTCTTAGCCAAAGCTTCAAAACAAGCTTTGAAAATCTGCTTATTGGCTTCCAACGGGTTGACCCCGTCCTGCGCTCTGTATACAGGCATCAGGTTCAGTGAATTGAAAAAGGCCTTGGCTATAGGATTATTGAATACCCCAGCACGCACTAAATAATGATCAAATCTCGTATTACTTGTAGTGATCAACAGCGCATCAATGAAAGCATTTTCATGATTGGAGCCAAAGATGATTGGCGTGTTTTTAGGAATGTTTTCCAGACCTGTTATTTTGATCTTGCTATAATACAGACGCAAGCCGATCCTAACAATAATCCAAAAAGAATAATACCAGAGATACTTAATTACAATCATTTAATCTATGTGATTGACATAGTGCTCCCATTTCGCGATCACCTCTTGGAGATCTTGGGGCAACTCAGAGTCGAATTGAACAAATTTATTGGAGGTTGGGTGGATAAAACCTAATGACTTAGCATGTAGAGCTTGTCTTGGTATAATTTTAAAACAGTTGTCAACAAACTGCTTGTATTTACTGAATGTAGTACCCTTCAATATTTTATCTCCTCCATAAGTCATGTCGTTAAAAAGCGGATGACCAATGTGCTTCATGTGAGCACGGATTTGATGGGTTCGGCCAGTTTCCAGGTTACACCTGATCAAGGAAACATATCGTAGCCTTTTGATTACTTCGTAGTGTGTAATGGCCTTTCGTCCATGGTCATTTTCAGGAAAAGCAGCTGTTACTCTTCGGTCTTTTAAACTTCTACCCAAGTTAACATCAATGGTACCTTTGTCTTCAACCGGTTCTCCCCATACCAAAGCATAATAAGTCCTCTCTATGCTATGGTCAAAAAACTGTTTGGCTAAACTGGTCATCGCCTTCTCGCTTTTTGCGATAACCAAAAGCCCAGAGGTATCCTTATCGATACGATGAACAAGACCCGGTCTTCCATCATTGTTAGGCATGGTCGGCAAATTCTTGAAATGATACGCCAGAGCATTCACCAAAGTACCAGACCAATTTTGATAAGCTGGATGAACCACCATTCCTGGTTCTTTGTTTACCACAAGTAAATCATCATCCTCAAATATGATATTGATATCAATACTTTCTGGAACGATATCTGTGTCTTTTGGAGGTTCTGGCAAAGCCACTACCACTACATCGCCAGGATGCACTTTGTAGTTAGGTTTGATTTCTTTTTCATTGACTTTGATAAAGCCATCTTTAATGCCAGCTTGAAGTTTATTTCGAGTTACATTGGGCAAACGGTCCATTAGAAATTTATCTACTCGCAAAATTTCTTGTCCTGGGTCGGCCACTATTCTGTGATGTTCGTATAAATCTTCTTCAAATGATTCCTCTTGCATAGTCGGCAAAGGTAAGTATTAGTTTTAGATATTTTGATTATCTTAAAGCAGCAAAGGCAGCAATATTAAAATGTATCTCAAATGACAAATCAATCGGATTTCGCCAAACTTCTCGTTAAGACAGTTTTCTCATTCATGACTTGTGACGGTCACATTTCACCAAAAGAAGTAGATTTCTTGAAGAAATTGGCAAAAGAAAAAGTGGATCTAACGGGCATCGATATAGATAAAGAACTTAATCAAATGATTGAGCTCATAAACCTCAAGAATTTGGATTTTTTTGATGACTACTTCAAAAAATTGAATAATTCAACTTTAACTGAAGAACAAGAACTGCTGCTTTTAGAATCAGCAATCCAAACTATTACTGCCGACGACAAAGTAAAACGAGAGGAAATTAATTTCTTAAAAATATTGAGAACGGCACTTAAATCGCCAGATCAAAAAATCCTAGACAAATTCCCTAAAATTGGGAAAAACTTCATCCACAAAGATGCCTTTACAGACATCTACATCAAGGAGCTTTACAGCAATTATTTTAAAGAAAGTACGCTACCCATGTTTGATTTGTCACAGGTTAAAGATATTTCAGACTCCGTTGATTTTGGAGATAAATAGGCTTTAAACATTGGCCAAGAAGGTACATTGATCATTGGAACAATGGAGGAAAAAGCCCTTTCTGTGCATAGCAAATACACTATTGGAGGAGTTCTATTTGGACTCTCATTTCCGCTATTTTCACAGTTCATAGATGCGATGTTGCATAATCTGGATTTTTCACTTTCAACCATATTACTGCTCCACAATCAGAATGTGATCCATTATGTAGTAGATACGGCTCCTATTGTATTAGGAGTTGCGGGGTATCTATTAGGTGCCTCACATCAAAAAAAGAACAACATAAATAAACGCTTGAGAAAAATAAATGAGTCTCTTGACACCCTTACCTACAAAATAACCCATGACCTGAGAGGACCTGCATTGAATATCAGGAATTTATCAGAAATCTTAAAAACTGATCAGCACCAATTACCTGAAAATAAAAAGACGGAAGTAATAAATAGAATCCATGATTCCATCAATACCTGGCTGCTAACCTTCGAAGATTTTATGACTCTTTTGAAACATGAAAAATCTGGTGAGTTGGAGATTAAAGAATGCGACTTAGAAAGCATTGCACAAAACGTCCTACAAGAACTAGCCAATGATATAGAAAATTCAAAGTCCAAAATAATCACGAATTTCCTAGAAGCGCCTAGTGTGTACGCCTCTGAAACATATCTGAATAGTATTTTGAAAAATTTATTGTCCAATTCGATCAAATATGCTCACCCAGATCGCAATCCTGAGATCAAAATAACTTCGAGTCTAAAGGAGAATCAAGTACGCATCTTGTTTGAAGACAATGGCTCTGGTATCGATATGAATACACATGGAGACAAAATATTTACTTTATTTGAACGATTTAGTGAAAATTCTAAAATCCCAGGATCCGGCATAGGGCTATATTTAGTGAAAGAACAAATCGAAAAAAATAATGGTAACATAGAAGTTAAAAGTTTTCCTAACGAAGGCACTATATTTACTATCCACTTACCTATTACCTCTTAATAAAGAATGATTGACATCAACGTAATATCGAATATCCTATTAGTAGACGATGACCCTACTTCTCTTTTTCTGCAACAGCACTTGCTGACCGATGTGTGCAATTATAAGGGTCAAATTCATGAGTGTCATAATGGAAAAATGGCACTAGACTATATTGAAAACAAAGGAGAATTTGCCACGAATGGCAAAACTTATCCCAAGCCTGAATTGATCCTTTTGGATATCAATATGCCTGTTATGAATGGATTCGAATTCTTGGATGCTTACAAGGTATTACCAAAAGACCTCCGAGGAGGTATTGTCATCTCAATGCTTACAAGCTCACTCAACAAATTAGATAAAGATAAGGCAGAAAAATACCATGATGTTTCTGACTTCATTACCAAGCCAATTACTAAAGATCACCTTCTAGATATTGTAGAAAAGCATTTCGGAAAACAAATGAAATCTTAGTTTTCCTTATATTTTTCAGGATCTACATAGGCAGTCCTTTTTTGTTCTGATACTTTTTCAAAAGTTGGAATCTCAGCCTTCTCAAAATAGTCATCGAACAACTGACCTAGATAGGAATGACTGAATATATCACTTTCTAGAAATTCATCCGGCAACTGAGGATTCAAGTCTGAAATTTGTTTGTCTGTTACGCTAAGTAGTGATCTGAAGATTCGGAAAAACTTAACTTCCTTGTAATCCACTTTCCCATCTGCATAAAGTGTATTGATCGCCATTTCAACCAATTTCAACTCCTGCTCTTGCTTTAGTTGGGCATTTTTCAATACTTTGAAATAATCCTTCAAGAAACCCATACCCATAGTATTAATCACTTCTATTAGAAAGTCTAATTCAGTATCAATATCTATATCGCCAAAGGCATGATCTTCTTCAGCCATTTTTCTAATAAGTGCGACCTCGTTTGGTGCAATATGACCATCACAGGTCATAAAAGAGAAGGCAGTTTTCAATAAGATCTTATTGAAATCGTAAATGTTATTTTGGCTATCTCTAAGTGCCTGATTGCTCACCCAGTCTCCTATTCCTTCGATATTATCCTGGATTCTTTTTCTAATCTGAGCATCTGTAGAAATTTCCTTTGCACTATTCAATATTTCCAATGAACTAGCTTCTGAAAAATCCGAATTGTCTTTCATTGCCTTGAAATAATCAATTCCACATTGCAATATCTCAGCGGCCAACAAATTGGCAATGGACTGATATCTCACATCCTCTGCTCCAATCATTCCCTTTAATTCATCCAAATCCTTTTTAGTATTGAATAAAAGTTCAGTACCTAATTCATAAGCATTCAATCTATTCTTTCTTCGTTCACTTTTTGAGTGCTCTATTTGAGATTCAATCGATCTGGTCAATGTTTCAGCCATATTTGAAGTTCAATGCGTTTAAAACAAGGATAGTTTGCTGGTTTTCCAATCCCTAAGTTGTTCATTTGAATTGGATCTACAAATTAATAAAAAATATCATCCTTTGTTCATTCAAATACTGGCTTTCCTTATTACACATTACTTTTAAGTCATGTTTGAATTAGAATACCCTACTCCGATAGACCCCATCTCACTTCCTCTGTTTTCGGAGAAAAAAGTGGAAGTCTATATGAAGCGAGAGGATCTCATTGATTCAGAGATTTCAGGGAATAAATGGAGAAAGTTGAAATACAATCTCATTGAAGCAAAAGCAAAACAATATTCGACCATTCTTACTTTTGGCGGTGCTTTTTCCAATCATATTGCCGCTACTGCTGCTGCTTGTAAAAGCTTTGGATTTAAATCCATAGGCATTATTCGAGGAGACGAACTAAATGCTCATTCGAATCCTACCCTACAGCAAGCCGCCGCGAATGGGATGGACCTTCAATTCATCTCCAGAAAAGAATATCAAAATAGAAATGATGAAACCTGGGTACGAGAATTAGAAGAAAAATATCAGGCCTTTGTTATCCCCGAAGGTGGCACTAATCATTTAGCACTAAAAGGGGTCGAAGAAATAATGCATGAAATTACTGAAGAATTTGATGCGGTGCTATGTCCAGTAGGCACTGGCGGCACGCTGTCTGGAATTATTAATGGTCTTGATAGTCACCAAAAAGCCATAGGAATCAGTAGTCTGAAAGGCGAATCATATCTCAATGATATGATTTCTGATTTGACAGTGACCGATTCATCCTGGGAACTCATCCATGACTACCACTTTGGGGGTTATGCTAGATTCGATAGTCATCTTATTAAATTTATAAATCAGTTTTACCTTGAAACTCAAATCCCTTTAGACCCTGTCTATACAGGAAAAATGATGTATGGTCTGGTAGATATGATGAAAAACGGGAAATTTTCCAGTGGCAGTCGGTTAATATGTGTACATACTGGAGGATTACAAGGTATTGTCGGATTCAACCGACAACATAAAAATTTGCTCATAACATGAAAATGAATAAAAACCTGATTGATTGGTTGTTCATCACTATTTCTTGGATAATCGCCTGTTTATGTATTACCGCAGTGGGCATATTTTTTCAAGCAATAATATTTCAATTCCTTGAAATATTACCAACTGTTCAAAATCAAACCTACTTCGATTATTTCAATTCTGGTTTCCAGTATATAGAAAGTAGCATTTTTGGACTTGTATTTGGATCAGTATTCTTCGTCGTTTATTGGATATCAGAAAATACCTCACTCAGAAAAGAGTCATTTGGAAAAATAATGTTAATCAAAACAAGTCTCTATTTAATAGGGTTCGTGATTGCATTTTTAATCGTTTTTGGGATAATGATACAATTTGATTTCATTCCTATAAGCAGTATGAAAGATATGAAACACTCACTTACTTCTTGGAAGTTTTACATCGCCTTCGGTTTTTTTCTAACGCTCTTTTCTGTCATAATCAATTTTATACTTGAGGTGAGTAAAAAATACGGGCCTGGAAATCTCTGGCATATATTTATTGGCAAATACCACAAACCGGTGATCGAGAATAGGATTTTCATGTTTTTGGATTTAAAGGATTCCACTGCATATGCGGAAAAACTCGGACATATCATGTATTCTAATTTGATCCAAAAGTGTTTTCTATACCTCAATGAGATTGTATTTGATTACCAAGCTCAGATTTATCAATATGTCGGAGATGAAGCGGTATTGACTTGGGACTCATCAGATTTCGATGCCAGAAAATATAGTATAGAACTGTTCTTTGCTTTTCAAAAAAAATTGGCAAGGCATGCTTCAAAATTTGAAAAGGATTTTGGGTTTGTTCCTGAGTTTAAAGCGGGTATCAATGAAGGCCCTGTCACTGCCGCAGAAGTGGGTTTTATTAAAAGAGATATCGCCTATCATGGAGATGTATTGAATACTGGAGCTAGAATTCAGAACAAGTGCAATGAACTGGGTAAAAGCCTTCTAGTATCAGAAGAGTTTGCACAACAAATCAAAAATTTACATCTCTTTAAACAAGAATTGCTAGGTAAGGTAGCTTTGAAAGGAAAGGAAAGAGCTATAAATATCTACTCAGTAGATCAGGCATAAAAAAGGGCCGCACTCCTCAGTGCGACCCAAACCAACCTAACCTAATCTTAAAATCTTCTTATTCTCCGCCGTTTTGGAAGTTGTCAAAACGAGAGTTGTTTTCAATTCGTGGAAACACATTGTTATCCGTCGCTACATCTGCAGTTTCTTTATTCGGGTCTACTATGATGTTTGTGACTTTTTTATCTTTTGCGAACACTTTGGTCACGACATTTTCATTTTTCTTCCAGATTTCAGCGGGTAGATATTCTCTTTCTACCGACCCATCTTCAAACGTCCACTCCAAAATAATTGGCATGACCAGACCTCCTTCATTTTCAAATGTCAATTCATAAAAATTACGATTGGCATTAGCATTTTTGATAGACTGATCGTTGATCTTATTCATGAATTCTTTCTTTCTGCTAGAAAGAGCAGCCGCTTCCTCTACATTCTGGTAATTAAATACTTCAGCTTCGCTGGCGAAATCCATTAAGTTCTGATTAGACTCCCCGCTTGAAAGATTAGACTTTTTTGTCTTTTTACCTTTGTTTTCAAGTTGGTTTTCTGGAATGTCCATCTTGTACCACTTGACCTTTGACAAAGACAAGTCCACATGATCAGTTGTATAAAACCAACCTTTCCAAAACCAATCCAAGTCAACTGCGGACGCATCTTCCATGGTACGGAAAAAGTCTGCTGGACTCGGTCTTTTGAAGGCCCATCTTTCAGAATATGTCTTGAAAGCATAATCGAAAAGTTCTGGCCCCATAATGGTTTCTCTCAAGATACTCAAAGCTGCTGCCGGCTTGCCGTAGGCATTATCCCCGAATTGCAGGATTTGCTCTGAATTGGTCATGATAGGTCTGATCCCTTCCTTATCCCCTTTCATGTAATCCACAATCAATTTCGCTTCACCTCTCTTCAGTGGTTTGTCTGGGTAGTGCTCTTTTTCAGTCAATGATTGAACAAAAGTATCCAACCCTTCATCCATCCAACTCCACTGACGTTCGTCCGAGTTGATAATCATAGGAAAGAAGTTGTGCCCAACTTCATGAATAATCACACCAATCATTCCCCACTTCTTGGTATCCGTGTAGGTTCCGTCTGCGTCAGGTCTCCCGTAGTTGAAACAGATCATGGGATACTCCATTCCGATTGATGCCGAATGAACTGAAATAGCCACTGGATAAGGGTATTCAATCGTATGCTTTGAATACGTAATCAAGGTATTGGCTACGGCCTTGGTAGACTCGTCTTCCCAAAGTGGATTGCCCTCCTTAGGATAGTATGACATTGCTAAAGGAGTCTTAGTATCTAGTTTCACCGCCTGTGCATCCCAAATAAATTTTCTTGATGCAGCGAAAGCAAAGTCTCTCACGTCTTCTGCATAATATTCCCATGTTTTCTTGCCCGAAGCTTTTGAAGCTTCTGCTTTTCTAGCTTCCTCTTCGGTAACTATGATAACTGGTTTGTCAAATGATTGCTTAGCTTTTGCAAATCTTTCTCTTTGGACTTTTGTTAAGACTTCATTCTCATTTTGCAACTCGCCGGTAGACGCCACTACAAAATCTGATGGTACAGTCAATTTCATGTTGTAATTGCCAAACTCAAGAGCGAACTCTCCACGACCTAAAAACTGCTTGTGCTGCCAACCTTCCACATCATCGTATACAGCCATTCTTGGAAACCATTGCGCAATGGTATACAAGTAGTTGTCGTCATTTGGGAAATACTCGTAACCTGAACGACCTCCCAGCTCCATTCTATCTTGCACATTGTATGACCAAGCCACGTTGAACGAAATTTGCTCACCAGATGCCAACGGCTTGGGTAGATCCACCCTCATCATGGTTTTATTAATAAAGTATTTTAATGGTTTACCCATTTCGTCGGAAACTTCCGAAATTTTAAATCCACCGTCGAATTCATAGCTCTGAGTAATTTTTTGGATTTTTGATCCAGACATCTCTGACTCAATCTCGTCAGGCGTAATCAGCGGCGTATCAGAAGTTTTGCTTCTCATGTTTTGATCCAATTGCAACCATAGGTAGCTCAACTGATCTGGTGAATTGTTGAAGTAGGTAATCGTTTCACGTCCAGTCAAAGATTGGTTTTTATCGTTCAACTCAGCTTCTATCACATAGTCAGCCCGTTGCTGCCAATAGTCTTTGCCTGGTGCACCAGATGCTGTACGGTAGCTATTCGCTGTAGGCAATGTTGTTCCCAATTGTTCAAATTTTTGTTTCCATTCGCCTTGGGCAAATACAAAGATTGGGCTCAATAGAAGTACCCATAAAATATTATTCTTCATTTCTACTGGTTTTATTTTTACCAAAATTTTGTATCTATCATTAGCGTAATCGCCACACCAGCAACTGCTGATGAAATAGCCAAAATCCAGTCTTTTCTAGATACACTTATATATTTATTCATCAAGTAGCCTATACCCATGAAGGCCACAACGATTATAATTTGTCCTACCTCTAAGCCCAAATTGAAGGCAAATAGCTGAGTAATGATAGAAGTCTCATCTCCTAATACTCCCTTTAGGTAGTTGGAGAATCCCATACCATGAATCAATCCAAAAAAGAGGGCGAAATAATAATTAAGCCGACTCATTTTGGCTTGAATGTATTGTTCTCGTCGCCAGATGTTAGAGGCTGCGGTTATAAAAATTGTAACAGGAATTAGGAATTCCACGACGCTAGAATTGATAGTAAAAACATCAAGTGCCACAAGTGCTAAAGTGATCGAGTGCCCAATGGTAAAAGCTGTCACTAAAATCAACACTCGTTTCCAGTCGGTGGATAAATAAACGGCAGCCAGTGCAATCACGAACAAGATATGATCGTAGCCATTTACGTCTAAGATGTGTTCTCTTCCTAAAGAGAAAAACAATTGAAACTCTGACATGCTAGTTGAAAATTACCACTCAAATAAAAGTACCAACGCCTCTGAGAAGATTACTTACTTTTGTTCTCTTCTACTGTCTAACGACCGTAAACATATAATGGAAAACGTGTAATACATGACCTATTTATTTCTTTTGCTGATAAATTATATGAGCGGTATGTCGCTACATGCATTTCATGTATCGGTATGCGAAATTGAGTTTGACGAAAAGCAAAAACAACTAGAAATCACACATCGTATCTTTCTGGATGATCTTGAAATAGCCTTGACAGATTGGTCAAAAGAAAAAGTGGATGTTTTAAATCCGGACGACCCTGATAAGCTAGACCTGATGATTGGTAAATACCTAACTGAAAAAACTTCCTACCACCTCAATAGTAAATCCGCAAGTGCTATTTATCTAGGTTCGGAAAAAGAAGAAAGTGTCATGTATTGTTATCAGGTAATCACTGGCGTGAAAAAGGTGAAATCACTAAAAGTGACTAACAAAACACTTATGGAAATCTATGATGACCAAACCAATATTGTGCATGTTGAAAATGGGGATCAAATGAAGAGCCTGAAATTGTCTAATTCTGAATATTGGGGTGAGGCGAGCTTTGATTAAATCTAACTGAACTGCTTCCGCCATGGCTCGTGTCCACACGAGACTTCATTGCAGTCCATGACGGTTAGGTTCGTGTAGACACGAACCAAGGCAAGAAGTGCAGATAAGAAAACTAGCGGACCCGAGTACAGGAAAGCCCTTCTACATCCACCTAAACTCCTCCCATCGCTCGCCATTGTGCTTGAGCAAGCAGAATCTTGATACCTCAAACTGCCGTTGATACTTTCGATCTTGAAAACAAGTTTTAACCTCAGGAAAAACAGCTTTCTTCAAATCCCGAAAGCCGATGGTCATGTGTGGGTGAAAGCCCCTGTCTTTATAATCAGCATTGAAGATGTTGATCTCACGTCGGACGAAATCAGAAAGTTCTTTTTGCAATTGAGTTAAGACTTTAGTTTTTTCTACATCAACGAAGACCACCCGAGGTTCGAAAAAATCAAAACCATCCAAAGTCACTTGAAAGGGATATAGGTCAAACCTGAATTTCGAAAGCTGTTCGATCAAAAAGTCTTCCCTGTCAGCGCGCCATTTGAAAGGCATATGCAAGGTGATATGCGGTGGTGATCGAAGTGCACCTTTGGAGTTGAATTTCTCTTTCACTTCTTTCTTGAAGGCGATCACTTCCGACAACACTGGCTCATCTGGAATTAAGGCAAGAAAGTACAGGTTTTGCTCTGGTTTAGCCATCGGTCAAAGATACATTGAGCCCTTCTGAGCAGTTTTTGCAAATGTCGATAGAAGCCCGAGCAGTAAGGATGCTTCTTCTGAATCTTTCGTATGGCTCGCTATACCAGATCTCTTTGAATGTCTGGTTGTTCCAATCACCCATCACGTGCGAAGCATCTTTGTCGAAGCAGCAAGGTACTACCTTGCCATCCCAGGTCACCACACAACTTTGCCACATTTTCCAACACTGGTTGTGCAGTGGGTTCTTGAGTTTGTATTTACCATTCTTCCCCTTAGTATAACGAGAATACTTTTGGTTTTCAGGAATCAGATCAGAACCATTTTCGAAATCATAGACCTGTGCGGTCTTGAATTGAATCTCATCCACCCCAATTTCCTTAGCCAAATGTCGGGCTTCTTCTATCTGATGTTCATTAGGCCCAACGACCAAAAACTGAAAGATTAAATGTGGCGTTTTGGCTTTCATTTTCTTTTTCCACTTGACCATGTTGCGCGTGCCATCCAAAACTTTTTCCAGCTGTCCGCCTACGCGGTATTGTTCGTAAGTGACCTGGCTCGTGCCATCTATCGAAATAATCAGCCGATCCAAACCAGACTTAACCGTGGCTTCCGCTTTTTCGTTATCCAAGTAATGAGCATTAGTGCTTGTAGCTGTGTATATTTTGTTTTTGGCCGCATGATCCACCATATCTAAAAAACCGGGATGCAAATAAGGCTCACCCTGAAAGTAGAAGGTCAGATACGTTAAATGTGATTTTACCTCCATAATCTTCTCTTTGAAAAAGTCAACATCCAACATACCCGTTGGTCTGGTGAATGAACGTAAACCACTAGGGCATTCAGGGCATCGAAGATTGCATGATGTCGTGGGCTCAAATGCCATGCTCAGTGGTAAAGATGGATTGACAAAGCGACCCAAGTGCTTCGACTGATAATAGCTCGAAAACACTTTCGCAGCATTCATCGCCTTAGCAGGTGAGAGCTTGGTCAATATGTTGAGACTATCATGGAAATGCAACAGAAGGTAAAATTTTGATGGATACGTATTTTAGTAGATACAAATTTTGAAACCAAACCTGCTCGGCTTTTCTTTACTCAAAATTAAACATACCTATCGATGTCATTCACTTATCGGCTCTTGTTTGTTTTATCCCTAATGACTGCTCAGTTTTCCGCTCGGGCCTCAAATGTAGAGCTATCAGAAGATGCAGAAGTCATTGTACTTATTCTAGACCCTACACAGGTAGAGTTGTATTCTGCTTTTGGGCATAGTGCCTTTCGTGTGAGTGACCCGATCAACCGTATCGATATGGTTTTCAACTATGGCATTTTCGATTTTGATCAGCCCAATTTCTATTTGAATTTTACGAAAGGGAAGCTGTACTACAAGCTCGGTACAGGCAATTACGAAGCTTATAAGAGATACTATTTCAGAGAGGATCGCACTTGGCGTGAACATGTGTTAAATATAGATCAAGAAGACAAACAAGCCATTTTTGATTTTCTCATCGATAACGCAAAGCCGGAAAATGCCAACTACTACTACAACTATTGCTATGACAACTGTGCGACAAGAATGCGTGATGTACTCGATCTAGCCTTAGGTGATCGCATCCAATACGATTTTAGCTATGCCAGCGATTCAATGAGTTTTCGCGATTTAATGGACAAATATTTGACTTATCAACCGTGGGGAGATTTGGGTATAGATATTTGTTTGGGCGCACAAATCGATGAGACCGCCAATGGCTTTCAGTACCAATACATGCCCTTGTATTTAGAAGAGGCTCTGAAAACGGCCAGGCTAAAGTCCGACAGCACGACGGCTCCAATTATTTCATCTTCAGAACTGATGAATGTCAGCTCTGAGCAACCAAGCTCTGATGGCTTCAAACCTATTCATTTGTTTGTGGTAGTGTTTTTTGTGGTAGGACTGATTACTCATAGAGAATTGAAATACAATGCCAACTACAGATTTATAGATGTGATCTTATTCGGGATCACAGGACTTTTAGGATTGTTTCTGTTGTTCTTATGGTTTGGCACAGACCATCTGTCAAAGTATAATTTCAATTTGTTATGGGCCATGCCGCTAAATTTGGCAGCCTTATTTTTCCTATTGAAAAAATCAAAGACTGCTTGGTTGAGGTACTATTTTTTGGCTTTCGGTGGGCTACAACTCTTACTCATTATTTTCAGAGAACTCTTACCTCAAGTTGTTCATTATGCTTTAATTCCTTTCTTGCTCGCTTTAGCTTTGAGGTCATACTATCTGGCTTATTTATTAAAAGGGCATAAAAACACCAACTAAATTGCACTGGTTACACAATTAGATATTCATCAATAACTGTTCTTTACTCATGATTATTTGGTCCGGACGTGGTATTTTGACACCACTTATTTTAGTAGGCTCTATTCTATTACTTATCTCAATTTCTTCTGAAAAAGTAGGTGTTTACACTTTTCCTCTTAGCATTCTATTGGCAGGGGCACTCAATTTCTACTTAGGCAAAAAATGGAATAATGCACGGGGTAGAATAGTCGTTGATGAAGTTACTGGTGAGCGAATTGAGCTAAAGTCGAATCACACGTTGTTTTGGATCAAAATGGAGTATTGGGGTGTAATCTTTGGGGTGATTGGTGTAATGCAGTTGGTGACGGCATTGATGTAAATAATATAGCTCAGGGTTTAAACCCTGAGCTATATTATCATTTCGCCTTCGTTGGTGTTGTCACCATAGTACATTATTATTCATACCTCAGCGTCTCACTTGGATTCTTCACAGCTACTCTAATGGTTTGATAACCAACGGTGAGCAAAGCTGAGGCGATCACTAAAAGAATGGACACACCAATAAACATCCATGGAAAGTCCACGCGGTAGGCATAATTTTCCAGCCAATTGTTCATGGTGTAATAGACTAATGGAATGCCAATCGCGGCTGAAAGACCAATCAACACTACAAACTCCTTATAGAATATGACCAATATCTGCGGAATGGTAGCGCCTAAAACTTTTCGGATCCCTACTTCCTTGGCACGATTGATCGCCATGAAAGCCGACAGGCCAAAGAGCCCAAGTGACGCAACAATAATGGCCAAAATAGAAAAAGTAGCTATCACCTGTCCAAACTGCTGATCTTCTTGAAATAATATTTTAAACCGCTCGTCCAAAAATGAATAAGACAAAGGTGTGTTGGGGAAAAAGCTTTGGTAAGTAGACTCCAGATGTTTTAAACCATCTTGGTAATTGCTCGGAGAAAACCTGACCACTACACGGTTTGAATATTCATTGAAAAAGATAGAAGTGGGCTCTACCTTATTTTTCAATGAAGTACGATTGTAATCTTGCATGATTCCAATCAAACGATAGAGGTGCCCATCTTCACTTTCACCGTATTGTATTTTTTCATTGAGCATAGACTCAAAGTCTTTAACACCCAGTCTCTTCAGAAAAGCTTGATTGACAATAATGGCAGAAGTATCAGTTGCCATATCAGCATTAAAAGTCCTGCCCGCTACCAGTCTGATGCCCACAGCATCCATATATCTTTCGTCGCACCATTGCATATAGGTGGTACCTTCCAAAATATTGGTTTTACCAACGACCTGTACTTCGCCAGTGGTGGAACCAATGTCAGACAAATCTCCTCCGGGTAGAGAATTAGTAAATCCAACATTTTCGATAGCATGATGGTTAAGCAAACTTTCTTTGAACTGTCTGTACTTCTCCATCATTTCTTCTCGGTTGTTGTCGGTATAGCGAGGCCTGCTCAGTCCTACTACATAGTCCATGTCAATCCCCTTATCCGCAGATTGCATATAAGCCACTTGTTGATTTATGATAAACGTGCCCGCCAGCAGCATCAACGAAACAGTGAATTGAACAATAACCAAACCCTTTCTCAACAAAGTGCCTTTGGCTGAATTTCTAAACTTTCCTTTTAGTACCGTCACTGCTTGGAAGTTGGACAATACAAAAGCGGGATACAAACCTGACACAATCGAGCCAACCAAGGCAAAAGAGAACACTTTGAACAAAAAAGCTTTATTCAACCATACATTGTCAATTATATCCTTGCCTACTAATTGGTTAAAACCTGGGTAGACAATCTCCGCCATACCAATCGCCAGAAATGCTGCCAACATATTGAGTAAAAATGACTCAAATAAAAATTGAATAATCAATTGCGTTTTATACGCACCTATAGCTTTTCTCACACCCACTTCCCTGGCTCGATCAATGGCTTTCGCTGTTGAAAGGTTGATATAATTGACCCAGGCAATGATAATGATCAAAATAGAAATGACATTGAGGAAAATAACCGTTTCATTACTTCCATGAATCTCTGGTTCATAAGTATAGTCTGAGTAGAGATGAATGTCTTCTACCGCTTGAAGGTTAAATTCCAAATTAGTATCTGATTCGTCTTCTCCGGAAACTTCGAACATCCGAGGCATCTTGTTTCTTACTTTATCGATGTCTGCTTCAGGAGCCAATTGCAGGTACGTATAATAATTAAAGCTATTCCAACCATCATCATCTAATCTATCCTGCAGACTATAAATCGAAAGCAAGACATCAAACTTATAGTGCGTATTTTCGTGCATGTCTTCGATCACACCTGTCACTTTAAATCCTTCTTCGAAGCCACTTAATACTTTCAATGTCTGCCCGATTGGGTTTTCATCTCCGAAATAAGCCTTCGCTCGTGATTCGGTCAGCACAATGGATTTTGGATCTTTGAGCATCTCACCTGGATCACCTCCGGCAATCACTTTGTAATCAAACATTTCCAAATAATTACTATCCGCAGCAATCACGCGCTTTTCAGTTAGTGATCGGTCATTCTTTCTAATGATCAATTCTATAAATTGATAAGTAACTGTAGCATTCACAAATTCAGGTATTCTTTCTACCAGCGCTGCTCCCGATGGTGCAAACGACATGGCATCTCTCGTGCCAATTACTCCATCCAGTACCTGGTCTGTAGTGAGTCGATAGAGCCGATCAGAATCTGTGAAAAACTTATCGTAGCTCTTTTCGAACTGGACATATTGGTTGATCAATAAAAAGGCTGCCAAGCCAATGGCCAGACCTATGATGTTGATGGCAGAAAATACCTTTTGCTTCACCAGATTTCGGAAGCTGATTTTGAAATAGTTTTTCAACATGCCTGTGGAGTTAAATAATGAGTTTTTGAATAGTGGTCTGATGAGAGCAAGTCGATACAACTTAAGTACCTCGATCAGATAGTAATATTGCGCAGTTCGAGGAGATGCTTCCCTTTTGTCCTGATAGAGTTCTTCCAGGTCTCCCTGAATATCAGGATAATAATCAGGATGGCAGTACCACCGAAAAAGTCGGTCTGCGATTTTTTTTATCATACGAATTTGGCTTCGAGCACCATATCCGGTAGTGCCTTCCATAGTTCGGCACGTACGTCACGGTTGTACTCCAGGGCTCTACGGCCAAAGCTCGTCATTTTGAAAAATCGTTTGGGTTTGCCCCCACGTTTAGCGGTAGTCTCTCCGGTTTCGGATTCCAGAAAACCTTTTTCTTCCATACGGCGAAGCGCCGACTGCAAAGCGCCTAGACTCACCTTTCGTTCAAGGCGTTTTTCTATCTCATCTTTGATCGCAATACCGTAGGCATGGTCATACAGCACGCCTACTGTGAGCAATACAATCTCTTCAAATTCACCTAATTGATACTTTTTCATAAGCAATACCTAAATGTAGTATTGCAATATAGTAAAAAAATACTCAATACCTAAATGTAGTATTGATGGTGCGATGAGGAACAGAAAGTCAACATTACCTCAATATTTCATGAAAATTTGCAATACTATGTTTATCTATGTATTATTGTTCTATGTATTCAAAAGAACTAATGAAAGGAACATTGGAAGTGATCATTTTAAGATTGCTTTCTGACAACAAAAGGATGTATGGGTATGAGATCACCCAACAGGTCAAAACTGAGTCCGATGGAAAACTTCTGATCAAAGAAGGGTCGCTTTACCCTGCGCTACACAAGTTGCTAGATGATGGTGTGCTGACTTTCGAAGAAGAAAAGATCGGAAAGCGTGTACGAAAGTACTATAGTCTAACCTCCAAAGGAGAAGAGAGAAAAGTAGCTCTTCTGGAAGAAATGGACAGTTTTCTAAATACCATGAGGCAAGTAATTTTTAACCCTCCATCACTAAGCCCTAATGTAACATGAGTGAAGAATACGTAGACAAAATCATCAATAGAGTAGCAGAAGATCAGCTCTCAAATATTTCATTGAGAGATGATTTGATCGATCATTTATGCTGTGTAGTCGAAACCAAACTGGAGGCTGGAAAGGATTTCGAAGAGGCCTTTGACGAGGCCTTTGCTCAAACTACACCCAATGGGTGCCAGGAAATAGAACAAGAAACATATTTATTAATCAATTTTAAAAAATTTACAATGATGAAAAAAATCACTTACACACTCGGCTTTTTGTTTAGCCTAATCTTTGTCGTAGGAGCCACTTTTAAGGTCCTCAGCTGGGAAGGTCTCTATTGGGAGGGAGCAGATGTCTGCTTGCTCATAGGAGGCACAGGAAATGCAGTTTTGTTTGTTCCAATGCTACTTTTAAGTGAAAGCACCGGAAAAATCGTGAACTCTCTGACGGAAAAAATATTATGGATAGTTACTGCTTTAGGTCTGACTCTGGTTCTGTGGTTCAAATTTATGAACTGGCAGGGGTCTGGTGAGATGGTTGCTCTGGCCGCACTTGTTGTTGGTTTAGGTGTGCTGCCAGCCTTCTTTTTTAAGCTCTACAAAAGATCACTTCAAAGTATCTAATCAAAGACGCAATTGTTAAAAGAGGTTGTTTCAAAAGTCTTAAACTCGTCATCACGATCCCGATAGCCATCAGGATCGCAATGACGGCCAACTTTTGAGACAGCCTTTTTTTGTTTCTATTGGTGAGGCGAAACAAAACTCCAAACTCCCATTCCAATAAAGATCAGGCCCGACACACGATAGATCAGAAGGACATTACCCTGGATGGCATTAAACTTGGTGCCCAGTTTGATCACTGTGGCTAATAAGCAAAAGGTGCCGGTGGAAATGCCAGTCACATAAATCCAGAAATTTTGATCGGACATAACTATCCAACCCATACTCTGTAGGTAGGCGGTTACCATCAGCCAAAAAGGAATGGCTAGTGGATTTGCCAGACTGAGTAAGATTCCTTTCTTGAAGGCATTTCGTTTTTCACCAATGTTTTTGACTTTCGTTTTCCTAGACTTTTTGAACAGATTTAATACTCCCAATAAGATGAGAACCGACCCAGTGATCATTTGAAAATATTGGGAAATATCTGCACTTTCAGTAAGATAAATCTGAAACCGAACGGCAATGGCAGCATACAAATATTCAGTAGCAGCTGCAGCAACGGCAAAGGCATAGGCTGCCCTAATTCGCTTTTCGAGTGCATACTGCAGGGCACTGATATTAATACTACCTGGCGGAATGGAACCGATGAAACTAAAGAAAAAACCTGCACCAAAGAGTATCAACCAACTCATGTAACTTTCTGTTGATTGTACTTTCTTATTTTCAAGATTTCTTTCAAACCTTTGCGAAAACTGTAATAAGGAATTCCATTTTTCTTGTTTAAAGTAGAAATGTCTGCCAGAACTTTTAGATGATGGATAATGTCCTTGTATGCTTGAATTAAAGAAAAACCAGGCTGGTAGATATGGGCCGGCTCGGCACCTGCTCCGTTGAGCTCCAGAATTTTGAAATGCTCGCCATTGTACAAGTCTTCGACTGAGTGGCACCTCAAATCATATCGACCAAAATAGAAACCATCGATTTGTGCACTGACCTTGTCAAACACCTCAATCAACCTTGAGTCAATCAGATGATTTCCATTAAGGAATGTGGTGCCTCGGCTATGGTTCCCAATTGGATTGAGCTCTACCCTTTCATCACGTTTCGGAATTTGTTTAAGCCTGTCAGGCATTTTTAATTTTAGCTGATCAAGGTGCATTTTCGCCCTTGCATCATCGGTCATCAAGTCCGCTATCGAACGAATACCATCGCCCGTAACACCAAGCATCTCTTTCATCACAATAGAACTCACCGTACCGCGACCACAATTAGGATAACGGTAGTAAAACACACCCAGTTCCACGTCATAAGCCACATACTCTTGCACAAGAAAATCCACTTGAATACGATCTAAATAATCTGTCAGGTCCTTTTCATTTTTTATCATCTCAACCATCCAGCCTCTTTCGCCTATGTCGGGCTTCAAAATGAATGGATAATCTAGTCCTTCTAGTTTCAACCTTTCCAGAAAACTGTCCTGATCAACCGATGGATTCAGTTTGTAGGTTTTGGGAATGTACTGATCAGGAATCAACTTGAATATTTTGTCTTTTGATTCGCCCAGCATCCCACCAAATTCTATGGTTGGGTTGGAAGCTGTAAAAAAGAAAAATGATCTTGTTTTTAGCGAAAGCCAGGCCCAATAAAACATAACTGGAAAATAGAATACGGAAAAAGGCCAAAACTCCCAGCGGAATATCTTTGCCCAAAATACACTGGTGTTCAACTTTTCATAAAGCTTTTTTTTTCTGTATTGGCTCCCGAATCCGACTTTCTGTTTCTACCGCAATGTTCATAAAAGATACTTACGCGTTGGCTTGCTGGGACTGACGAAATTTGATGGTCGAACTGGCCACACCAAAATCATTAGGCAGCTCCAGATCAGGTTTTAGCTCTCTTAGCCCAATTTTCATCAGCGCCATATGATGAACTGCATGTTCAATATTATAAATCAGTTCACGATAGAGGTTGCTTTCCACCTCATTTTTTTCATTGGAATCAACGGCATAGCCTTGTTGTAGAAGTTTAAGCGGTTGATTCCTTTTAATCTCATTTAAAGCCCCCTTTAGATTGGCTACAATAGTTAATGCTTCCAATGTATTGCTTTCCAAAAACACATCTCTCTCCCTTTCGTCATAATTCACTAATCCATGGGGTCTTCCATTCATAAGACAGGTGTAAAATTCCAGTGAATGACGTACATGCTGTCCGATAGAATTGTCGTGAAGGATTAACAGGGACTTGCTATATTCATCGTTGGTGAGATTTTCCAGTAGGTAAGTCAGCTGGTCCAAAATCTTATGCGATGCTGGTATGATATCCATGGAGGTAAGACTTGAGTTTTTGGTTTGTCAATATAATAAATAGTCCAGATTTGTGGCATTTGGTTCTTGACTAAACTCTTTTTCGAAATCAAAAGTTCAAACCACCAATCGCTTGACTACTTCCCATACCAAATCTGACTCAAATCCTTTGTAGATCGCATGAGTGGCTACTTTACTACGTCTTTTGAATAGGTCGGTTTCTTTCACAGCATTTGCTTTTTTCAGAACCAGCTCTTCGAGCGTTTGAAAGTAATCTTCTTCGTCTATTTCCTCCAGCCCTTTTTTGATACAATAAGGAGACAGTTTGTGTGGCGCTATTCCTAGAAGAATCTTTTTTCGACCCCATTTTTTCACTCTAAACTTGCCTCCAATATAGGCCTTTGCGAAGCGTTCTTCATTGATGAAGTTGTCCATGATGAGATCGGTTAAGACCTCCTCTACTTCATCTGGGTAAAGACCTAGATCATACAATTTATTGCGCACCTCTTTCTGTGACCGTTCCTGGTAGGCGCAGAAGTTTGCGGCCTTGAGTTTGGCTTCTTTAGGGGTGTGGCGTTTTGGTTTTTTGGGTTCTTGCACGATTGTCTTCAAGCCAGACAGGCTCTTACTTTCTTTCTTGATAAAGAAAGTAGGCAAAGAAATCAAGGCTGAGAATAAATTCCTAAAATTCAGATTATTCTTGTACTTAAATCCAAACTCTCCCGAATGACTACTCATTCGGGATCAAACAATGGATTTAATCCTAATTTTCTAGATCTGAATTTCTGAACGGAATTAATTCAAGGCCAAATCAAAACCTCAATGATCACTGACATGCCTGTATTTTGAGGAATTTGAAAAGCGTAGTGAAAAAATATAAAAACGTCACTTCGAGGAATCGAGAAGTCCCCTGCGGCATTGCAGTCAGCAAGGGACTTCTCTCCATCGATCGAAGTGACGCAGAGTTTGAAATAGTCGTGTTTCGCTAATAGAAAATCTACTCCTTAATGTATCCTTTTCTCTTCAGAATAGTCTCAACGAATTTGATCTCGTTGTTGGAGTTAAAAATTCTGTGTGGTAGGTGCACATGCTGTGCCTTATTTATGGTCAAAAGGAAATGATCCTTGCCTGCTACGGCTCTTTTGATATTTTCCCATTTCATGGGCATACCTTGCTTGCTGTTGAGTTTGATCAAAATCTGCTGACTATTGATTTCATAGCTTAGTTTTTCAAACATGAACTTGCCCTGCTCCAATTGCGAGATTCCAGCAAACTGGATCAACCAAAACAAGATATACAACGTCAAGGCGATACTTGCGCCTGTGATCCACCAGTGGTTTGGAATCCAAAAATACCCGGCACAAATAGCCAAATAAATCAAAATCACCCACCATTGATCTTTTATCAAATTGCCAAATGCCAACTTCACATACGTCCCTGTGGTCATTTGATATTTTTTAGTTTTTACGTTCATTATTATTTAATTGCTTTCAAACTAATATCTAAACTGGCATAAGAGTGTGTCAGCGCACCTATCGAAATATAGTCTACACCAGTCTCTGCCATTTCTTTTATGTTCTTTTCAGTAATTCCTCCAGAGGCTTCCGTTTTGCATTTACCCCCAATGAGCTGGATGGCTTCACGCATTGCAGAAGGCAGCATATTATCCAGCATAATCACATCGATACCGCCTACCTCTATCGCATCACGCACTTCATCCAAATTTCTGGTCTCTACCTCTATTTTTAAGTCCTTGTCATTTTCCACAAGGTATTTTTTAGTGCGCTCTACTGCTGCTTTGATGCCACCAGCATAATCCACGTGATTGTCCTTGAGCATCACCATATCATATAAGCCAAACCGGTGATTTTCTCCTCCGCCTATTTTCACTGCCCACTTTTCACAAATACGGAAGTTAGGGCCAGTCTTTCTGGTATCTAGCAATTGCGCTCCAGTATGCTTAATCATGTCAGCCAGCTCTCTTGTATAAGTAGCTATGCCACTCATGCGTTGCATACAGTTGAGCACCAACCTTTCGGTAGAAAGAATAGATCGTGCCTTTCCTTTCACTGTCAGTCCGACTTCACCCTCTGATACCACATCGCCATCCTTCTTGAGCAAAGTCACCTCTAGTTCGGTATCGAATCTTTTGAAGATCCATTCTGCGAGTTGCAGCCCTGCGATCACACCATCACTTTTAATCAATAATCTGGCTTCTTGCTGCAAATCTTCAGGTATCGACGCGAGCGTACTATGATCCCCATCTCCAATGTCCTCTTTGAGGGCGGAGTCAATAAATTTAAATATGGCCTTTTTGGTCAGATACTTAATTTTCATTGTTGAAATTAGAGTTTTCGGCTGCTGCGAGGCGCAAAAATATACAACTGAGGTTTATTGAGACAATGAAATAATGAGTTATTGAAGCAATGCATTATGGAAACAATGAAATAATAAGGTTTCAATAGCCAATTACTCATTAACTTCATCCCAAATAACTATCTCACAATGAATCAAGTTTCCGGCCAACTCATAGACATCCTCAACCGCTCAACCTATCCCGCTGTCATTCATTTTGAAAATGGTGTAATTCAAAACATTGAAAAAACAGATGAGGCACCAGACCAATATATACTGCCAGGGTTTGTAGATGCGCATGTGCATGTAGAAAGTTCTATGTTGGTTCCTTCTGAGTTTGGTCGATTAGCCGCAGTTCACGGCACGGTAGGCACCATCTCCGACCCACATGAGATCGGCAATGTACTTGGCGTGAAAGGGGTAGAATATATGATTGAAAATGGAAAGCAGATCAATTTCAAATTTCATTTCGGCGCCCCGTCTTGTGTACCTGCTACCACTTTTGAAACTGCTGGTGCTGAAATCAATGTAGATGATGTGGAGTACCTACTCAAAAAACCAGAAATCAACTATTTAGCTGAGATGATGAACTGGCCTGGTGTGCTATTCAATGACGAGACCGCTTTCGCCAAAATAGCCAAAGCCAAAGCATTGGGCAAACCAGTAGATGGTCATGCCCCTGGTTTGATAGGCGAACAAGCCAAGACCTATGCTGCCGCCGGAATCAGCACCGATCATGAATGTTTTACGCTGGAAGAAGCACAAGAAAAACTCGACTGTGGTATGAAAATCCTCATTCGTGAAGGAAGTGCCGCCAAGAATTTTGAAGCCCTTATTCCTCTATTGGATAAAAACTATGAAAGAATCATGTTTTGCTCGGATGACAAGCACCCTGACAATTTAGTAGAAGGTCATATCAATTTATTAGTGAAACGCGCCTTGGCCAAGGGCAATGATTTGTATAAAGTGCTGCAAGCTGCTTGTGTCAATCCTGTGAATCACTACAATATGAATATCGGACTACTGCAAGAAAATGATCCTGCAGACTTCATATTGGTTGACAACATCGAAGATTTCAATGTTCAACAGACCTGGATCAATGGAGCAATGGTGGCTGAAAACGGCACCTCCAACATCCCAAAAGTCCAAAACACAATCATCAATAATTTTGATTGCCAACCAAAAACTGCAGATCAATTCAAAATAGAGATAAAAGGAAGCAAAGTCCAGGTGATGGAAGCTCTGGATGGTCAGCTTATTACCAATTTACTTTCGTTTGACAGTGGATTGATCTACAACCAAAACCAAACGAATACGGACGAAGATATTCTGAAAGTCACTGTGGTTAACCGCTACAAAGAAGCGACGCCTGCCATTGGTTACATCAAGAATATTGGATTGAAAGAAGGAGCCATCGCTTCTTCAGTTGGCCATGATTCACACAACATTATTGCCGTTGGTGTAGATGATGAGTCGATAGCCATGGCAGTGAATTTGATTATCGCAGCTAAAGGTGGCGTATCGGCCGTTGGAAAAGGTGAAGAGCAGCTGCTAGAGCTGCCTGTAGCCGGCATCATGTCTGAAAAAGATGGCTATGAAGTGGCTGAAGCCTATAGCCAAATAGACGCCTTCGCAAAATCGCTGGGCTCATCACTCAACTCGCCTTTTATGACATTGTCTTTCATGGCGTTACTCGTCATCCCCAAAGCCAAGATGAGTGACCTTGGATTTTTTGATGGGGAGAGCTTTAAGTTTATCGATGTTTTTACGGACTAGAACTATATTGCCATCATGAATAAATCTCTTTCGCGAAATATATTTATTGGCCTTTTTGCAGGCATACTTATTGGGCTCTTTTTAGGAGAATATGCGGAGCCCTTAGGGTTCATAGGTGATGCATTTATTGGCTTGATGCAAATGACTGTGATGCCCTATATCATGGTTTCTATCTTAGGCAATCTGGGCAAAATCAACTTGTCCAAACAAAAAAAGCTGATCTATTCTGCGACTATAATTTTGATATGCTTCATGGGTGTGGGGTTAGTATTCTTGGTTGTGCTTCCTATGTTTTTTCCAACCTGGCAATCCTCTTCATTCTTCAGTTCCAGTCTGGTGCTTCCTCCCCAGGCGATTGATTTTATCAAGATTTACATTCCTTCCAACTTGTTTGGTGCTATGTCTAACAATGTGGTTCCGGCCGTGGTTCTTTTTTCTATCATTGTAGGCATTGCTCTCAATTCTATTCCTGACAACAAAAAATTGATTCATGCCTTTGATGTGATCGCTGATGCACTCAACAAAGCCAACAAGTACATTGTAAAATTGACTCCTTACGGCCTATTTGGTATTGCTGCTCACACCACAGCCACACTTTCTTTGGATGAGCTTGGGTTGATCCAGGTATATATGGTCATTTATACCATGGCAGTAATACTCATAGGTCTTCTATTTCTACCGATGATAGTATCAGCCATCACTCCTTTCAAATACAAGGACATTTTGGGTATCCCTAAAAGCTCACTGATCACCATTTTTGCGACTGGGAAGATTGTGATTCTGTTGCCACAACTCATTGAAAATATCAAGTCGCTTTTCGAGAAATATGGCCATAAAGATGAGGAGATAGATTCCAGCGCAGAATTGGTCATGCCTTTGGCCTATCCATTTCCGAATTTAGGCACTTTGGTCATCATGGTTTTCATTCCATTTGCAGCTTGGTTTGCCGGGCAAGAGTTTAGCATAAATGATCAAGCGGTTTTCCTGGCCTCTGTACTGATGAGCAGTTTTGTGGCACCCATTGCTGGCATTCCATTTCTATTAGATGTTTTGCATTTGCCCCATGATGTCTTTCAGCTATTTATCGTCAGTACGGCATTTACCGATCGAATTCGAGTGGTACTAGGAGCCATTCATTTATTTACGCTATCAGTCATTGCCATCGCTTATGCCAAAGGATTGTTAAAAATAAGTTGGCCGAAGGTTTTTAGAGCCATTTCAATCACTACTGTAGCTACAGTGGTGACTTTACTACCATTCAAACTACTTATAGGTGATAGCTTTCAGGCGTCGTTTGATAAATATGAATCGTTTGCTAAAATGGACATTAAATCAATAAGAGCCCCAGAAGGACATGTCGATTCATTAACTCAACGTATACCCAAATCCATACTGGACATTGAAAAAAGTGGTATTATGAAAGTTGGCTACATGTCAGATGCACTTCCATATGTATTCAGAAACAATAATGGCGAAATGGTCGGCTATGATGTAGAACTCATGCACATTTTGGCCAAAGAGCTCAATGTGACTATTCATTGGGTAGAAGTTCCAAGAAGTAGTATTGTTAACTATGTCAATAGTGGTTATGTAGATATATTTTTATCTGGGCATCCTGTCTTGGGTGATGTCATGGAACATGTAGAATTTACCCAACCATATGCCGAGATTAATCTTGCCTTGCTCGTCAAAGATTATGACAGGAATAGGTTCAAAACCAAAGCAGATATTTGGGCTGACCCTGATGCCATTTTTGCTACTAATCAATCTTCTTACTTAAGAGTGAGAATACAAGAAGAACTGCCAACAGTAAAATTTCAAAATATATCGAGTGCAAGACAATTTTTGACTGGAAAGGTGGAAGCGGATGCCATGTTCTTCAGTGCAGAGGCCGGTTCAGCCTGGACCCTAGTCTATCCAGATTATAGTGTCGTTCGACCTAAAGATTTACACATCAAATTACCAGTAGCTATCATGTTGGCTAGAAACAATACTAACCTAGAGCGCTATTTGAATAATTGGATAGAATTGAAAAGATATGACGGCACATTAGATCGACTTTATTGCAATTGGATATTGGGAGAGGGTACAAAAATAGAGGAGAAAAAATGGTCGGTCATCAGGAATGTATTACACTGGGTAGATTAACATGGATCTGATTTACACGCTCAATATTATTGGTACGTTTGTATTCGCCATATCAGGCGCTATTACAGCTTCTGAGAAAAAGATGGATGCTTTCGGGTCTGCTGTCATTGCACTGATCACTGCGCTTGGTGGAGGTACGCTTCGCGATATTCTGATAGGCAGTCAGCCAGTAGGGTGGATGATGGATACCAACTATCTCTATACGGTTTTGGCCGCATTGGCTTTTAGTTACTTTTTCAAAAAGTGGATAGTGAAACTCACACGAACCATGTTTTTGTTTGACACGATTGGGATCGGTCTTTTTGCCGTTTTGGGTATGCAAAAAACGCTAACTTATGGCCTATCTCCTGCTATTGCGATAATGATGGGAGCAGTTTCTGCGGTTTTTGGCGGCGTACTCAGAGATGTGCTTTCTAACAGAGTTCCGCTCATATTTCGAAAGGAGATATATGCGACAGCATGTTTAGCGGGAGCATCCCTTTACTATGCACTTACTTTTACCTCACTTCCAGCCAGTTGGTCTATATGGATTGCCGTTGTCGTCGTGATGGGCATTAGAATACTAGCTGTAAAAAGAGGATGGGGTCTGCCAGGGATCAAGTAACTAAATACCATGTATAGCTGATTCTCAAGAACAAAATAATATAAATCAACCAGATCCAACGAGTATATGCAGCCACCAACATGATTGCTATAAATAATGAGCGAACCAACGTTTTGATGTCTAGTCCTACCTCTATGATAAAATGAGAGGAAACAAATACAGAGAGCAATATCATGAGTAGTTTGAACCGCTTTTGAAAATAAATCCGAACATCCAGATTCTCCTTACTTTCAGGTGTATAGACATGTGTCGCCATCAAAAAAACCAAGGGTGAGAGTAAGTAAGAAAGAAAAATATAATATGATTGAAAGGTATTTTCAAGGTGTGTGAAAAACTGGTAGAAGTTATGAAATGCAACTTCCAACATCAAAATACCGGTCAGGATAAAAGGAATGTATGGTTTTTTATCTTCAAAAAAAATCCTCCATGGGGAGACTAGTTCGGCTATGGCTATGCCGTAAATCAATAAAGGCAGAATGGCAAAATACTCTTGTGGTTGCATATTAAAATCTCTTTCTTTAAATCTTTTTGGAAATTTAACGTAAAACAAGAAAAAAACTTAGCCCTGATGCTACTCTCCGAATTCCCAGATATTCATTGGCTGAAAAAAGCCATTCAGCAAAACTTCTCAGAGAAGCGATCATGGGATAATAAACCTTTGCCTGCTATGGGCTGGCCAACTGCGATACTAAATGTAAAAACCAAGCAGGTGGAGCGAACAGATATCAAAGGGCCATTCTCTCTATTTCTAAACCTTGCGGGTAAGAGCCAAGTGACCTGCGATCAAAAATCTGTTCAGCTTAATACCGACACCTATCTACTCAGCAATCATGGTCAACACTATGACCTATTGATAAACGAAAAACAATCTACAGAAACCTTCAACATTCATTTTGGTGAAAAGCTCTATCAGGACACTATTCATACGCTCACAAAATCAGATGACCAGCTTTTAGATGAACCTTGTACTCAGGTCATCAAATTCAACCAATGTGTCAGGACTCATTTCAGAGGACCCCAGTTCAATACACTTGTAGAAAAAGTACAAGCCAACTATCAAAATGAAGAAAAGGAAAGTAGTCTTTTTGACCTGCTGAGTTACCTATTGATAGAAAACAATAAACAACTTCGTCAAACTGAGAACCTTTTTAGTGTAAGATCCGCCACCAAAGAAGAGCTGATCAAGCGGATTTACTTGTCCGTAGATTTTATTCACTCCAACTTCAACAAGCCTATCACACTAGATCAATTGGCCGAAGTGGCGATGCTTTCTAAATTTCACTTTTTACGTACTTTCAAATCAATTTTCAAAGTGTCTCCACATCAATACATCAAGCAGATTCGGCTCCAAAAAGCTATTGCGCTAATCAAAGAGGATCAATTACCACTCTACCTTGTAGCCCAGCAAGTCGGCATCGAAAATGGTAGCTCTTTGAGTAGAATGATGTATCAATTGACAGGACAACGACCTTCGTCATTTACCAGTAATTAGCAATTTTGGTCATCACGGTTGCAAGACTGAGTTTTTAATTTTGATTATCATAAAACAAGTAATCATGAATTATTATCTCATTGCTCAAGTTTCCTTTGTCATTCTCACAGCTATCTGCCTCCTCGTCATATTCAAAGGTTTGAAAATTGGAATCAAAAATTTTGAAGAAACGCAGCGCAAACGAATACTCAAACGATACTGGATTGTTCTTTCTATTTGGATAGCCTTTACTTCAGTGGCTTCACTCTCGGGATTTACCACTGATTTTGACAGCCTACCTCCCAGACCCGCTTTGTTTATAGTAATTCCAGCTATTGTACTTGTTTTCATTTTGAGTTCAAAACAAACCTCACTCATTTTGCAATCTATTCCTCCCAAATATTTGATCAACATACAAATATTTAGGGTACCAGTAGAATTCCTTTTGTGGCTGTTACTACTTGCTGGTGTCACGCCTATTCAGATGACTTTTGAAGGACAGAATTTCGACATTCTCGTTGGCCTTACTGCTCCACTAGCTGCCTATCTGGCATTCGCAAGAGGAAGAATAAATAGAAAACTGGCTATTGCCTGGAATGTTTTTGGTCTAGTACTTCTTGCAAATATTTTGGTCATTGCGGTACTTTCTATGCCCACTCCTCTGCGCATATTTATGAACGAACCTGCGAATACTGAAGTCGGAAAATTTCCAGTCATATTCTTACCAGCCATCTTGGTTCCCATTGCTTTCTACTTCCATGCGTTTTCCATCAAACAGCTACTGATGAAAACAAAATAGACTTGAGACAAATTGTTAGACAGTATTCAATCCTTTCATGAATCGAATGCTTGTTTCCAATCTGATTAGATCATCTTTGGAAAAGAAACCATTCAATTATGACCGACACGCTAGCAAAACAGCTCACTCAAATTATTGAGCAATCCCTTCAACAATTTGACTCTATATCAGAAGAAGCCTGGAATAACAAACCCACGCCGGAGAAATGGAGCAAAAAAGAAGTACTTGGACACCTGGCTGATTCTGCCATGAACAATATCCATCGTTTCATCCGAATCAAACAAGGTGATCAAACCAACATTTGGTACGATCAAAATTTTTGGGTGAAGGCTGGTGATTACGAAAGTCAAAATTTAGCATCTGTCAAAGCCTTATGGGAAGCTTTGAACCTGCAAATCGCTCGTGTTTGGAGAAATTTATCTGACGAAGACCTACAAAAAACCATTCCAGTAAAGGATGAGGTGCCTACATTGAAGTTTCTGATGGAAGACTATATTGATCACCTCAATCATCACTTGAAACAGATACTTTAAGATTTGTTTAGTAGCTCTTTGACTTTCTGTTTATAAGTTCTACTGATCGGCAATTGCTCACCTGCTACTTGGACCTGCTCAGCATTGAAGCTTGTGATTTCATTTCTATTGACTAAAAATGATCTGTGGACTCTAATGAATTCTTTGGGTAGTTCTTTTTCAATCTTACTGATTTTTGCCTTAGTGACGATCGGTGAGTTATCACCATTGGTATGAATCTTAACGTAATCGGAAAGGCTCTCTATATATAAAATTTGCTCGTGAGGGACTTTGCGGTTTTTTCTTTCCACACGCACTAGTAAATAACCCTGTTCGGCTTTCTTCTGCTCATATTCCAATCTCTCAACTCTATTACTAGAGGTTTGATATTTTTTGAATAATAAAAAGAACCCTTGAGTAAAAACAATAGCGAATAAAGTCACGCTCAAATTGGATACATCCAAAATAGAAGGGTGCATGGCCGATACTCGATAATTGGCTAAATAAATAAAGGCTAGAAAGATCATAATAATCTCCAAATGGGCAGAGACAATAAAAAGATAGATGAAATAGAGAACAAATTTTCCCTTTCTTCCTTTCATTAGATATTTCGGAACTAAATAAAAGTTGAAGAAATAGGCTGTACCAATCACCACGGGAAATAGAATAGTAACGAAATATATGGAGTACAAATAGCTCTCAAATGAATTTCCATAAAGGAGAATAAGCACTATATACACCACCAGCCAAAACAGGCTCTGACTCTTTATTGTCATTGGTTTTTTCTTTCAATATTCGCTAAATATATTCACAGTTGCGGCATTTGTCGACGACCGACAGGTCTAGCGACGGATTCTACCTAGGTGCGAATAAAGCCTCCTCCTAGCTTTGGAACAAATATTTTCAAACTAAAAAAAGAAATATCATGATTGATTTATTATTTGAAGGAGGCATTCTATTTATGAGTATTCTGACCATCACACTAGCCATAAGCCTAGGCCTAACTATTTTCCACTTGGTCAATAAAACTCAAGACGAAAGTCAATTGGCTTTGATTAAGTCTGTTGGACTCTTTGCACTTGTATTTGGCATCTTGGGACAATTCATTGGGTTGTATGGTGCGCTACAGCATATCAGTCAAGTAGAATCAGTATCATCCGCTATGTTAGCCGGAGGTATTCGGGTTTCTTCTATCACCAGTATTTATGGCATGATTATTTTTGTTGTGAGTTATCTGATGTGGTTTATCATAAAGTTGATCTCTTCCAATAATTAAGTGATATAGATCAGCATTCATTAGTCAGATTGTCCAAAGTTCATCAGTACCTTTGGGCAATCATGACAGACATCCAAAACAGGGCAGACATTGATCAACTCATCCATACTTTTTATGAGAAAATTATGGCAGATAAGGAAATTGGCTTTTTTTTCACTGAAGTTGTAAAGTTGGACTTGGATCATCACCTTCCAAAGATTGCTGACTTCTGGGAAACCACTTTGTTTCATCATGCCAAGTACAAGGGCAACCCCATTACCCCTCATGTGGCCATGCACGAGAAATCGCCTATGACTCAAGCTCACTTTGACCGATGGGTTAAAGTTTTTTGCGAAACTATAGATGATTTGTTTTCAGGAGCGAAAGCCGAGATGGCTAAGCAGCGAGCACATTCAATTGCCACGGTGATGTTGATAAAAATCAAAACCGTCTCGAACGCTTGAGTTTTCCCTTGCGGTTATAATATTTCCAAGTTCCTGTAGGCTCTCCTTTTTTATACTTTTCGTCTGAAGAGATTTTCCCATTATCATGATAAGAAATCCATGTGCCATGCGGAAGTCCATCGAGATAGTTTTCCTGTACTTGCAGTTCGCCATCAAGGTAATATACATTTCGGCTACCATTTCCATTGGAAAGGGTTCCTTTAGGTAGAGTTTCTCCTTGCTCAGAAAAATATTCACTCACATCCAACAACAATCCGTGCTTCCAGTTTTCATCCTGGATCAGTTGTTCATTTTCATAAAAATGCCCCCAAAGACCATTCTTTAGGTCTGCTTGATAGGCTCCTATAGACTTCAATTTTCCCGACTCATAGTAGTCTATCCACTGCGCGTCCTTCAAATTATTCTTGTATTTGCCTTCTGACTGAAGAGTCCCAGATTCATGAAAATATTTCCAAAGTCCTTGCTTGTGACCTGCCTGATACTGACCAATCGAAAACATGATACCTTGAGGAGTCATGCTCACCCAAGTACCAGATTTCAAATCTGACTGATACTGTCCTTCTACACTTAGTGAACCATCCTTAAAATATTCTCTGTACTTTCCATTGCGTACACCGTTAATATAATTGGCTTCTAGTGTTTTTTTTCTGTTGTAATGATATTCCTCGACTTTTCCGTTGAGCAATCCAAATTGATAAGTTTCTGTTCGTTTTATTCTTCCATTGGAATAATAGTAAGTCCAAGTGCCGACAGGCAATCCATCCTCATAAAATTTTTCATAATTCTTATTGCCCAATGAAGAACGCTCTATCCATATACTATCTTTCTTTCCTTCCTTATAATAGCCTGAAAGTGCAACTAACGCATTGTCATAGTATTCGAAATATGCCCCGTGTAACACATCGTTTTCAAAATTCGCCGATGAAATAAGACTTCCAAAATTGTCAAATGAATTGTAGGGCCCTTCTTTCTTCCCTTCTCTTAGAAGAATGGCTTCCGATACAGATTGATCGAAATATTTTAACCAAACACTATCTGGAATTCCTTGCGAGTAGTAGCCTGTCACAATCATGCCATCCCTTCTTCGCTCAAACTTCCAATATCCTTCACGTTTTCCTGAAACAACCACTCCTTTTGCCTGAAATGTGGTATCAACAGTCACTTCTTTATAAAAATTCTGTGCCTTGGTAAAAAAAGGGGAAAGTATAAATACTAGACATAAGAGTGTACATTTTTTCAAATGCATAGAAAGATTAGTCGTTTGCCACAAAGCAAACAATTAACGTGCTAGGATCGATAAAATTTCAAACAATTTTTACCAACGGATCAAAGCCGACGCCCAGGTAAATCCACTACCGAAGGCTGCCAAACATACCAGATCTCCTTCTTTTACTTTGCCTTCTTCCAGTGCTTCGCTCAAGGCCAATGGTATAGAAGCAGCCGTAGTGTTGCCGTACTTTTGAATATTGTTGAATACACGGTCATCAGAAAGCTTCATTTGCTTCTGGATAAATTGGCTAATTCGTAAATTGGCTTGATGAGGAATGAGCATATCTATGTCGTCAGCCTGATATCCATTCTGAACTAGCGCTTCCTGAATGACTTGTTGAAACCTAACCACAGCATGTTTGAAAACAAAATTTCCATTCATGTATGGATAGTATCGAATATCTTCAGGATCATTCCTTTCAATATAGTTGGGTACCCAATCTGTAGTAGCCGGACCAATGAGTGCCAACTCTTCGGCATGCTGACCTTCGGAATGCAGGTGTGTAGATAGGATACCTTTCCCTGCTTCATCAGTGGCCTGCAAAACGGCCGCACCTGCACCATCACCAAAAATCACAGATACACCACGTCCTCGTGTAGTGAAATCCAAACCTCCACTATGCACTTCACTTCCTACCACCAATATGGTTTTGTACATCCCAGTTTTGATGAACTGATCCGCTACAGAAATGCCATATACAAAACCCGAACATTGATTTCTAATATCTATGGCTCCAATTTCTTTTTTGAAGCCTACCTGCTTCTGAAGCATTACTCCTGGGCCTGGAAAATAGTAGTCCGGACTAAGTGTGGCAAAAACGATAAAATCGATATCATCTACTGCAACACCAGCCTTCTCTATAGCCATTTTTGAAGCCTTAGTCGCCATGGTAGAAGTAGTATCCTCTCCTCCAGGCTTAACATGTCTTCTTTCTTTGATACCTGTTCGCTCCTGAATCCAGGCATCATTGGTATCCATGAGTGGTTCCAACTGTTGGTTGGTGACTACATTGTCAGGAACATAATGTCCCATTCCGATAATCTTCGCACTTTTCATATTTATCATTTTTGGCTCTTCGAATATAGTACTACTCTAATACTAGCACCTCTATTCTTCTATTTAATTCTCGGCCCTCTTTTCCTGATCATTAGATGCCAGTGGAACGGCATATCCATAGCCCTTGGTAACCACGCGATTTTTCGCAACACCATGATCAGTCAAATATTTGGCTACAGCCCTAGCTCTTAGGACTGAAATCTTTAGGTTGGTCTTTTCATCGCCAATATTATCAGTATGTCCGGCAATTTCCACGTTCAAATCAATATTTTCTTTCATTACTTTCAGAAGGGGCTCCAGTTTTGGAGCTTCAGATGCATCCAATTGCACTTCACCAAATCCAAAATAGATATTGGAAAGTAGTGCCTTATTCGTAGGTCTAAACTTACTGCCAATATTTTCTACATCGGTATAGGCAGGATCATGATAATCGCTCGTTACAGCAATGTGTGTTTTTTCCTGGTCAATGGAAAAGTCTTTATTTAATGTACCCACAGACGCTGGAGGGGTTTGTATCACTTCCTGGTATACCAAATCGTCATGAAAAAAGATTTCAATCCTCAGTTGATCATCGCTGCCTACATTCACCTCGTATTTGCCATCCTGGTCCGTCATCGTCTTCAATTCCAATCCAGTATTTCTCTTAGGGTAAAAATGAATTTCAGCATCTTCTGCAGGCAAGCCTTTACTATCTATAATAGTCCCTGTGAGTAAGATTTTATTGGACTCATGGAAAAAGAAAATATCATACCCGCCCATAGCACTGAGCCTATCAGAAACAAAATAGCCTGAATTGGTATTGTTATCGATTTTAAACTGAATGTCGTGACCAATTGAATTGGTAGGATAGCCTAAAGAGATCGGTCTTGACCAACTATTGTTTGAAGCATCGAATTCTGACTTGAATACATCATAGCCCCCAATCGAACCAAATCCTTTGGAACTGAAATAAAGTGTGTTTCCATCATCTGAGAGGTAAGGATAATCTTCATCTAATTCTGAAGTAAGAATTTCGGACAGCAATTCAGGTTTTGACCAATGATTGTTTTCAGGATTCAATCTGGATATAAATAGGTCCAAATCAGCTGACTTTCCCCTTTTTCTATGGGCAAATAAAATAGTGTTTTCATCCTCATTGATAAAAAAATGGGACTCCAACTTTGATTCTGACACCTGTCGACTCAGCGATTCTGGCTTGGTCCAATTTCCTTCATCATTGAAACTGGAATATAGGCTACCTTTCTTGTCTCCTTTGTACAAATAGATTTTACTTGATTCATTCACCACTTCTATATTGGCATTTTTTTCTTCAAATGACCCAAAATGTTTCAATATGGTAGGTTCGCTCCAGACACCATCTGACCTTATGCTATGATAGGTTTGAAACGGCTCCTTTTTTCCATCTCCTTGTCTGTCAGAAAGGAAGAGCAATTCATTGGATTGGCTAAAATAAACGGGACTAAACTCGATGGATCTAGAATTAACAGGAGCAGGCAGCTGATCTATTTCATAATTTTCCGAAAGGCTATGATGGATTTCAGCCCGCTCAGCCCAATCAATGAAAAACTTAGTTTCTTCTATTATTAAGGAGCTTTTGTATTTGTCTAATGTCAAAAATTTGTTCCAACTATCCGCTGCCTTCTTGAATTGATTTTGATGAAAATAGGCACGCCCCAGCCAGTAATAATAAAATTTATCACGCTTGCCTTGAGTGCTCTTATATTTTAGTAGGTCACTCATGGGTGAGTTCCTCGGATCGAGCAAAGCATTGCAGATCACCAATCTATAGGCGGCCGTTCGATTGTCTGAATCTATTTCCAGCACTTGTTCATACTCCTGTGCAGCAGTAAGCAATTCTTCTGCATAGAAGTGTTTTTGTGCCTTTTTTTCCAGTTTTTCTACGTCTTGACTATAGCACCACCAAGAAAGTGAACACAGTACTACAAGTATTGTACATTTTCTAAAATACATTACATCATATTGTCTATAATCTCAATATGCTTGTAATAAGATACGAATTTTTGAAAAGAATAGAAACTACTGACTAGCAGTTAATCAAACAGCGTATAATTTCCCAACTGGTCAACAGACGATTCTGGTTTGATTAGATGATCTCCATTATTCGATACATTGGTGATCAGCGGAGATACAGAGTGGTAGCTGATTTGTCCCAGGCTTTCAGTATTGTTGAGTATATCCATTAACTCTTCCAGGGTTGAATAACTATCTAACCATTTTTTCTCCAAGTCCTTGGGGATCACTCCAGGCATAGTTGTCCCAAACTCAGGTATATTTATGTAGTTGGGAATTTCGATGACCTTAAATGTGAAATGCACATTCCCGTCCATGTCTTCATTTTCCTCCCAAATAGCAGGAAGGCTAAACATGGTTTCGGAGGGATTATAAAAATAATGCGGCGTTTTTCTTTTCTTGCTGTATTGTTTCCATTGATAAAACCCATTAGCCGGCACCAAGCATCTATGCTTTTCTAAAGCATTCCGCAGTGTAGTTTTAGACATCAACTGGTCTCTTTCGCAAGTCAACAATTTAGGAGAGATACTTTTATTATTAGACCATTCTTTATTTGTGCCCCAAAAAACAAAAGAAATTTGTCCTTTAGCAGCATCTGTCACCACTGGAAGTTGTTGGGCAGGGGCGGCGTTATAGTTGGGTACAGTAAACTCTTCACCTTTCAAGCCATATCTGGCATTTATAGCTTCAAAATCTGAGTAAATCGCATACCTATCTAACATAAAAAAATATTCTAAAGCTGATTAATGAATCTAAAAGCTCGGTCTTCAGACCAAAAGGTGCCATTGTTTTGTTTAGAAGAAAAACCCACATGGCCTCCAAATTTAGGCATCTCAAAATAAACATTTTTCGAAGATTCGAATTTTGTTTGGTCAAAACAAGATTCTGAGAGAAAAGGATCATTCAAAGCGTTTACAAGAAGCGTAGGAACCTCTATCCCTTCGATAAAAATTTCTTGCACTGCACTTAGCATAATAATCATCAGCAGAATCAAACCCATGCAATGGAGCGGTCACCACATTGTCAAACTGATACATATTCTCTACTTTCATAAGCTGATCTACATCAACAGACCCAGGAATTTTCTCATTTTTTGCCTTTCCTTTTATTTTAAGTGATTTCAAAAAACGGTTACAATAAATAAAATTATGAGGTTTATCAATTTCATGACAAACCCCTTTTAGGTCAATTGGAACAGAAAAAGCAAAAGCAGATTTGATATTTTTATTTCGTTTTGCTTCACCCAAATATTTTAACGTGAGATTTCCACCTAAGCTAAAGCCACCCATGGTAATATTAGGAATCTCTTGTTTCAAAGCGAAATTCACTACAATGTCCAAATCCTCAGTTGCACCGCTATGATAAAACCTCGCCGTATTATTCATTTCTCCACTACAACCTCGGCAATTCCATGCAATCACATTCCACCCTTCGTTATGAAATTTCTTTACCATGCCTTCTATATAAGGCCTATGACTGTCTCCCTCCAATCCATGCGACAAAATGAGCAACCTATCAGAATCAGAACGGTACCAATCCAAATCCAAAAAATCTTGATCTGGTGTATCAATTCTAATCCGTTCATAGGAAGGCAAATTTTTCACTTGGCGTATAATTCCCGGAATTATCGTTTCAAGGTGTCTATTAAAAAGAAGTTTGGGACGTTGATAGTCAGAAGAATGGATTATCGGCATTGAAAATTACTACGTGTTTTTTTTGCTCAAATTTAAAATTTTAAAATATTCTAAGCGATTCTTTTCGAAAACTATATTTTTTTCACCGTTAACGTAAACGAATCAAAATTTTCAATTTAGATAAGTTTGATTAAACCCTATTTCGAGCTAATTTAGCCGTTCGATTTTTAATTAATCATAAATAATGGCGGAAGTAATTAAGATGCCTAAGATGAGCGACACCATGGAAGAGGGTGTAATCGCGTCTTGGCTAAAAAAAGTAGGGGATGAAGTAAAATCTGGAGACATTTTGGCCGAAGTTGAAACGGACAAAGCCACGATGGAATTAGAATCTTACGACGATGGCGTATTACTTCATATCGGAGTAGAAGAAAAATCCGCCGTTCCAGTAGATGGTGTGATTGCTATCATTGGTGAAAAAGGTGAGAAAATTGATGATCTCTTGGCAGATATATCTGGCTCTTCAGCCCCAGCGGCTAAGGAAGAAGCTCCCGCCGCTGCTCCGGCACCAGCTGCCAGCGCAGAAAAAATTGACACTTCAGGTATTAATGCTCAGGTGATCAAAATGCCAAAGATGAGCGATACGATGACCGAAGGAGTCATTGCTTCTTGGATAAAGAATGTTGGCGATGATGTCAAATCTGGTGACATTTTAGCTGAAGTAGAAACAGACAAAGCAACAATGGAACTGGAGTCATATGACGACGGTGTCCTACTATATAGAGCAGTTGAAGCTGGAAACGGCGTCCCAGTCGATGGCGTGATTGCGATCATTGGTGAAAAAGGAGCTGATTTCGAGACGCTCCTAAAAGCAGAAGCTGCGAATACCGAAGCACCTGCTCAAGAAGAAAAGAAAGAAGCGGCTCCAGCACCTGCCGCCGCACCAAAAGCTGCCGCCGCACCTGCACCGGTAGCTCAGGCGGCTCCAGCAGTCAATACTAATGGACGAGTTATAGCAAGTCCATTGGCAAAAAGTTTGGCTAAAGAAAAAGGATATGACATTTCATTGATCCCAGGCACTGGTGATGGTGGAAGAATCATTAAAAGAGATGTAGAAGCATTTGTTCCTTCGGCTGTCCCAGCTGCAGGTGGAGTAGCTGCCACAGGCGCCTTTGGCATAGAAAGCTACGAAGATGTACCAGCTTCTCAAATGAGAAAGGCAATTACAAAAGGAGTTGACTGCCAGTCAATTTGGCGCACCACACTTCTATCTTGACCATGGAAATCGACATGGACAAAACCATAGAAGCAAGAAAAAGCATCAATGAACTGGCACCGGTGAAGATTTCTTTTAATGATATAGTCGATCAAAGCTGTAGCAGCTGCCTTGAGAAAGCATCCAGATGTTAACACTTACTGGATAAGTGACGACACACAATCGTATCAGAAAGAACCACCATATAAGCGTAGGTGTGGCCATGGCAACAGAAGAAGGTCTTGTGGTTCCTGTCGTGAAATTTGCAGACACCAAAACATTGGCTCAGATATCAGCTGAAGTGAAGGATTTTGGTGCTAAAGCCAAAGCAAAGAAAATTCAGCTAGAAGAAATGCAAGGCAATACGTTCACTGTATCTAATTTGGGCATGTTTGGTATTGAGCAGTTTACTTCAATTATCAATGCGCCAGAGTCTTGTATCCTGGCAGTAGGCGGAATCAAACAAACTCCTGTCGTGAAAAACGGAGAGATTGTACCTGGCAATGTAATGAAAATCACACTGACTTGTGATCACAGAACAGTAGATGGTGCTGTAGGCTCAGCTTTCCTTCAAACACTGAAAGGATTCATCGAAGATCCTGTAAGAATCTTGATATAAAAACAAATTTGAAAGGAGAGGTTAACCTCTCCTTTTTTTATTCGTTTGAATTTTTTTAAACCAATAGACATGTCGAAATTCCCAAAAATAAAATCAACCACTGTTTGTGCCATCAAACACAATGGACAAGTAGCCATAGGTGCGGATGGTCAAGCCACACTTGGCAATACCGTTGCGAAAAGCAACGTGAAAAAAATCAGGAAACTTCAAGACGGTAAAATTGTAACTGGTTTTGCCGGTTCTACTGCAGATGCCTTCACGCTTTTAGAACGCATGGATGAAAAGCTCAATTCCTACGGTGGCAATATGAAAAGAGCCGCCATCGAATTGGCCAAAGACTGGCGAATGGATCGTTATCTTCGCAGGTTGGAAGCCATGCTCATCGTGGCTGACAAAGACGAAATATTAGTAGTATCAGGCACGGGTGATGTATTAGAGCCGGATAATGACATAGCAGTAATTGGGTCAGGTAGTATGTACGCTCAATCAGCTGCTTTAGCATTAAAAAAGCATGCAAGCCAATTGTCTGCAGAAGAAATGGTTAGAGAAAGCCTAAATATAGCAGCTGATATCTGCATCTATACCAATCACAATTTGGTGGTAGAAAAGGTGGATTGATAATAATCTTACCCAAATCAATATCAATTTTACATCTTCTTATTTCTGATAAAATTCTAACGGAATTGATTCAGAGATATTTTTGAGCTCTAGGCCTATTGGTTAGATTTGCCGGACTAAATTGAACAACCATGGATATTAAAAAAATCGCCCTAAATGACCTCCACGAATCTCTTGGTGGAAAGATGGTCCCATTCGCCGGATACAATATGCCGGTACGTTATAGCTCAGACAAAGAAGAACACATCCAGGTACGTGAAAGCGTTGGTGTATTTGACGTTTCTCATATGGGAGAATTTCTTCTGGAAGGGCCCAAAGCCTTGGACCTTATCCAAAGAGTAAGTAGCAACGATGCCTCAAAATTGGTGGATGGCCAGGCACAGTATTCTTGTTTGCCTAATGAAGAGGGCGGCATAGTGGATGATTTGATCATCTATCGCATGGCTGATGAAAAGTACTTCCTTGTTGTAAATGCTTCTAACATCGAAAAAGACTGGAACTGGATTTCCAAGTACAATACGGAAGTAGTAAAAATGACCAACCTTTCCGATGAATATTCACTGTTTGCCGTGCAAGGACCAAAAGCAGTTGAAACCTTACAGAAATTGACAGATGTTGACTTGAGTGAAATCAAGTTTTACACCTTTGTGGAAGGCAAAATAGCAGGTGTGGATGACGTAATCATATCAGCTACAGGCTACACTGGAGCTGGTGGGTTTGAGTTATATATCAAAAACAAGGACGCCGAAGCGGTTTGGAAAAAAGTTTTTGAGGCTGGCGAAGAATTTGGCATTCTTCCTATTGGTCTTGGCGCCAGAGATACCTTGAGACTAGAAATGGGGTACTGCCTTTATGGAAATGATATCACAGACACCACTTCTCCACTCGAAGCTGGCCTTGGCTGGGTGACTAAGTTCACTAAAGAATTTACAAACTCTGCCAATCTTGCTAAGCAAAAAGAAGAAGGCGTTACCCGAAGGTTGGTAGGTTTCATTATGGAAGACAAAGGTATTCCAAGAGGGCATTATGAAATAGCTGATGCCGATGGCAATATCATTGGTGAAGTAACTTCAGGTACCATGTCTCCACTAATGGGTGTAGGTATTGGTTTGGGCTATGTGAAAGTTGGACATCACAAAGCAGACTCAGAAATTTATATTCAGGTTAGAAATAAGTCACTCAAAGCCATAGTAACCAAATTACCACTTTACAAAAAATAGATTGAAAAAAAATATAGACGTTTGTCTCTCTCCAAATCTCATAGATCTCTATGATCTTGAAGGAAAAATTGTAGTTGTTGTTGATATTCTAAGAGCGACCTCCGTAATGGTCACTGCCATGGCACATGGGGCAAAAGAAATCATTCCGGTAGCTACGCTCGAAGAGGCAAAGTCATATTTAGACCAAGGCTTCTTGTGTGCTGCCGAGCGTGGTGGCTCACAAGTAGATGGTTTTCCTTTGGACAACTCACCGTTCAGTTATATGAACGAAGAAATCAAAGATCAACCTATCGTAATAACCACTACCAATGGTACTTTGGCCATTACCAAGTCAACTACAGCTGATCAAGTGCTTGTGGGTGCCTTTTTGAATATCCAGGCAGTGGCTGACTACATCATCAATCAAGACAAAGATGTGATTGTGCATTGTGCCGGGTGGAAAGGCAAAACCAATATGGAAGATACCCTTTTTGCTGGGGCTTTGGTAGATCTATTGACCGATACCCACGAATTGGCCTGTGACACCGCGCACCTTTCTCTAAAATACTACCAGTCTGTAAAAGATCATCTCTTTGAAACGGTTAAGAATTCCGCTCATGCCAAACGTTTGAACAAATTGCATGTCATCAAAGACATTGAGTTTTGTGTAAAACAGAGCATTTATGATCTAGTACCTGTCCTTAAAGAAGACAAGTTGGTTCCGGCTAACTAGTGTGACTAACCACATAATCTTCCACTCTTCTTTCTGATTTATACACTTTTTCTTTGCGATAGCTTTCAAAGTGCTTTTCATGCACCTCCAATAAGTCGTCATAAGGTCCCCTTGGTGAGATCAGCTTGGCTAAAATGGGTGCAATTTCCAGCATGATGAATAAGAGAATGATGAAAGTATTGGCGTAATAGATGGTATCATATTTATTTCCCAGTCTGTTTAATGCAGTCAACTGAAAAGAAACTCCATTGATGTCATTCACTTCAATCTGACTCAGGTCATTTTTCTTTAATTTATCAAGCCGCTCAAGTTCGACTACAATTTTCTGATCAATAGCTTCACTTTTCGTAATCAATTCATCTAACTCTGCTTGAGCTTGATCTGCATTTTTTTTCTTGATTTGGTATATCGGTCCAGGGTTAACTTTTCCGCTGCCTCCAGTTCCGTCCGCCTCTTGTCTTGCTATATCTAGCAACTCATTTCTATTTTTTTCCTTCTTATCAAGAGCCTCTTTTAAAGTTTTCTGTTCTGATTTGAGCGAATCGGTATGAAACTGTATCTGGCCTGAATAGTTTTTTCACTACTTGCTATCAACTCCTGCTTTATTAAATCCAATTCGGTAATTATCTCCTTTTCGAAAATTTTTAGCTCAAGCGGTTTTGAAATAACCAGAGCGATTAAAACTGCCAGTATCATTCTTGGTGCAGCTTGAATATACTCCTTGAAAGAGTCATGGGATTTTCGCATGCTCAGTACAATAAACCTATCCAGGTTAAAAATCATTAGACCCCAGACTAAGCCAAAAACTAAAGGCCAAATCAATTGATCAAATACAAAATACATCGCATAGGCTGATGAAATAGCAGCAAGCAAACCAGTAAAAAATACAGTAGCTCCCACCCCAACAAATTTGCTCTTCTCCGAAGTGCATCTATTGAGTATAGAGAAGGAAGCGCCAGAACAGTAGCAGAAGAATTGTTCAAGTTTATTCATAATGGTAAGTTTTGACCTTTGGTAAATTAATAGGTATTAACTAGTTCCTGTTATTACCTATTACATAAACAAAAAAATAGACTAAGAAAGTACCCTTGCAGGAAGCATGAACAATGCTCTGATGAATGCAAACACGCCTTCAACTGCAAACCCTACTAACCTAAAGGGTAGTAAAAACAACCAAATGAGTGGATAAAGGAAAAATAGTCCGATGGCCAACGGCCAGCAAATGACCAATAATATAAGCCAAAGTAGTAGTTTCATAATTCTGAGTTTTACTTCTCCTAACGAAAGAGCAATCTTTTTGTTGGCAAAGCCAATCCTTGGATTTAATGATTTCAATAAACAAAATTTGAATGCCTGCAGAAAAGCCCTAATTTTAGTGCTCTTGGCATAATATTCGCTTCTATCAGACAAATTTAATACTATGAAAAAGTCTCTTCTTTTGGCCATTACCTTACTCATTGGAATAGCCAGTTACGGGCAGACAACCACAGAAAACGTAAAACTTGCCTTGAACGCCGGTAGTGCAAAAGAACTCATCAAATATTTCAATGAGGTAACAGAATTGAAAATAGATGATTCAGGAGCTAACTATAGCCGTATTCAAGCAGAATCTGTACTCAGGGACTTCTTCCAACAAAATCAAGTAGAGAATTTCGATTATATACATAAAGGCGCTTCTCCTGAGGGGCTTAAATACAATATAGGAATGTATAATGCCAAATCCGGTACATTTCGTGTTGTTATCTTACTCAAAGAAGTAAAAGGACAATATGTAGTGGATACTATGAATTTAAATAAAGAGTAAACACTACTTCTTACCTTTTTCAATAGGCGCTAGCCAAATGACAGATTTGTAAAGCCTCCTGACAGTTAATTAAAGCTTTTGGCAAAACATTCAACATCCTGACGTATTCTGGCAGTCAATTTTGTCAGCATTGTTAACACTTTTGGCAGATAACGAAATTTCAATCTTCCTTACTTTGGGGTATTACTAAACTAAAAAGCATATGCATTTTATATGGTATAACCCGGACCTAAACGAGTATAAATATGGAAATGTGGCTGCTTTTAATTTAGATATTGAAACAGCCAATAATCCCAGAGCATATACGGTGCTCATGGAATTTGACAAAGATTCTAAGGAGATGGCCTACAAGATTATAGAGCAATTAAACATTGCAAATACGCAATCCATCGTAAGATTAGCGTCCTAGGTCGAAAAAAGTAGGTGACTCGTAGTGATTTCAACTAGTATTGAGGACGGTTCGTTTTTTTAATACTTAGATAGAATTTGACAGTTGAGTAAAGTAAACTGGCAGATACGAACACTTAGAATTAGGTTTATTTGTAAACGTTAACACATTGGCTATGCATCTTATTTGGTATAATTCTGTAACCAAAAGATATGAGTACGGGAGCTCAGTAGACTTCAAGTCTTTGAAGAAAACTAGTGATTTGGGAGACGCCCTAACTATACTCATGGAATTTACTGGAGATGACAAAGTGTTAGCACACAAGATTATTGGCGAGTTGAACATAGCCAAATCAGAACCTCTCATGGTGGTTTAAAACTATGACTGAAATAGCAACCTTTTTCTCATAGCTTATCCTGTAGACGGCAGGAAATAGTGTTAATAAACGAACCCCGGCTTTTAGTCGGGGTTTATTTTTTGTCAAAAAAGAAAGACGGGAAAGCCTTTCGTTCAGACTGTCCAAACAGGTTTAGTTTGAATTGAGATTTTAGATAACCGAAACCATAACCTAGCAATTGTATAAAAGAAGCAGGAACTGCCAACAACCCAACCAGAAAAGAATTGGTTCTCCAGGCATCTAATCCAATCAACGCTACAAACAAGCTTAAGGGCAATAAACTATAACCAGCAGTCAACGGGGCGGCAACTAGTAAACTCAGCACTCCCAACAAGAACAAAGTAGGGAGCATATACACAAGCTTTCCTGTGCCAGGATACCAACGATTCAGAATTACCCTGACCACACCAAATTTGTAGACCTGCTTGATGAATTTTCCAAAGTCTATCCTACGCTTATGAAATATCACCGCCTCTTGGATCAATGATACACGGTATCCGGCATTCATAATACGAAAACTCAGATCGGGATCTTCGCCAGGGTGAATATCGGAAAACCCACCCACCTTTTCGTAAACTTCTTTTTTGAGTCCCATATTAAAGCTGCGGGGCTGGTACTTGTCCAGTTGCTTCTTGCCTCCTCTAATCCCTCCTGTGGTAAAGAAGGAAGTCATAGCATAATTGATGGCTTTTTGGACATTGGAGAAACTTGGATGTGCAGCATCAGGTCCTCCAAAGGCATCTGGATTGATTTCTTCGATCGACTGGTCCAATTTTTCAAAATAATCTTCAGGAAGCACACAGTCCGAGTCAAAAAAAAGAAAGTATTGACCTTTTGCCCTATCCATCCCATAGTTCCTACTATCTCCTGGACCGGTATTTTTTTTGAAATAGTAAAATATTGGCAACTCATATTGATCCACCAAAAAATCAGATTTCTGATTTGATCCATCTTCCACCAAAACAACTTCAAATGGTTTGATGGTTTGGTTTTGCAGACTATCAAGCATCTCCTTCATCTCGTCGGGACGATTGTACACAGGAATGATTACGGAATACTTTGGATGGGTCATCTGTTCTTCAATCAAATTCTCTAACCTGCAAATTTATTGGCTAAAGCCTTTACAAATTCATGTTTTATTAAATGAAAAGCTGACCTAGCAGGAGAATAGCTTTTATCAATCTTTTTACCTGTCCCCAATCGATCTAACTGCAAATTATAAAATCCAGCTTCTGCCATATCCTCAAATGCCTTTATCCCGGTTCTGACGGAGAAGGCGTCTGGAGTTAGTTCTCCAGCCAAAAATCTGGATGCAAAATCATCATATAAAAGATATGGTCTGGCTATGCCAACTACGTCCAGCAAATTGTCTTTCAAGGATTCATTGCAAAACTTCAATGATCGAATACCTCCGGTAACCATAAGTGGAATGGAACTCTCTTTTCTTACCTTTTCTGCAAAATCAAGAAAATATGCCTCTCTTTGTTTGGTTGATTGTCTGATATTTTCAGCCAGCAAAAATTCTGCGTTTTCATAGGTGCCTCCCGAAATTTCGAGTAAATCAACGCCCAGTTTTTCTAACTGCCGTATCACCCAAAGCGAATCCTCTTCGCTAAATCCGCCTTTCTGAAAATCAGATGAGTTTATCTTTACACCTATTGGAAAATCACTTCCCACTCGACTCCGAGTAGCCTTGACTATTTCAAACAAAAATCTTGTTCTGTTTTCAAGGCTACCACCCCATTTGTCTGTCCTTTTATTTGTAATGGGAGACAAAAATTGGCTGATCAAGTAACCATGAGCTGCATGTATCTGAATGCCTGTAAATCCCGCTCGCTTAGACAACTCCGCAGCATCCGCATACTTATCAATTAGTTCTTGAATTTCATCGACCTCTAAAGGCCTGGGTTTAGCAAAAAAACCAAGTTTCTTTAATTTGACATTCGAGGCTGAAACCGGCCTCAAATTATTGAAAATTGAAGTCTGTCTACCACTATGAGAGATTTGTGTCCAACAATGATTGCCGTGAGAAGTAGCTGCCTCTGCCCACTTTGTCAACTCGGGTAAAAACGACTCATGCATAACGACGTTCCCTGCCGATTCCAAATGAGATTTTTCGAGCATCACGTTACCAGTAATCAGCAATCCGGAGCCTTGTTTGGCCCAATCTTCATAAAGCTTAAAATGCTTTCGATTTGGTTTTAGATTTCCTTCACTATATCGTTCGGTCATCGCGGCTTTAGCCAGTCTATTTTTAAGGATTGCACCACATGGCAATTGCAGAGGTTCATGGATATTCATTACAATACTTCCTTTAAAAATTTCAAAGAGGTATTATAGAATTTCAACACTAGCCTACGCTGATCTTGAATCAAATTATGGGAAGACAATTGGCTAACTGGCAAAACTGCTCCAACCCATTCATCTTCATGCCAGTGCGCTTTTACTGCACTCAAATCGATTAAATTTTTAGTAGGGTAAGGCCATGGGGAACAATAAAAATAGGGTTCCTCGTAATATTTATCACCTGGCGACATTCCCATGTTGATACTTCTGGAAGTTTCCGGATCGCCGGTATCCAGCAAAGTAATCCTTGCTGCTATGTCGAAATGGTGCGGCCAGCATTTTATCTCGGAAGCATTGTCCTCACTCTTCACAAGACTATTTAACAAGGCAGCGGTGTTGTGATACAGCTTACTCAATTCTTGAGCGGCAGCCATATTTTCTATATGAAAAGGTTCACCTTTCGCTGTAGCATACTCTGGTATCGAATAAGGGTAATTCAAATTGATTTTGGAAAAATCCGCACCAAGTTTACTCAATTCATGCTCTAACCAAACCATTACATCAGTCTGCTTGATATTTTCCATGGCAATGGAAGATATGGTCTGCAAATGTTCATCTACCAGATAAACCTCAAATTTGTTCAGGCTAATAGATGACCTAAATTTATTTTCCGTATCTACCCAGCGACCAACTATTCTTTGCAGTTTAAAATCCCATTCTAAATTGGCATTTTCATCTTCATCACTTGGTGGCAGAAAAGAACGCCCAACAGCAGCGACGTTTTGTATCGCCTGATGAAATTGTTCACGTACTTGCGAAAGATCGGAAACATCCGGAAAGGTGAGTAATTGCCAGTCTTTATTCATAGTTCCCATTCTCTGTGAAAGATAAACATTGTCCAGGCCTTAAGCCAAGCTTATTCCTTTCATAATTCTAAATTGTTTGACGGCTGAGCTATCGGTCATGCCAGATATATAATCAGTAATTTCCAAAACAGACTCGTAAGGGCTCTTCGCCCAATCTAATTTGAATTGAATTTCAGCAGGTAAAAGTCGATACACACTTTTGTGTCTGCCAGAGTAGTTTATTTTATCATAAAATTTACAAAAAACAGCTTCTATGAATGACTCCAGCAGTCCGTCGATCACCTCGAACCCTGCAGCTTCTTTCTCCAACACTTGTCTGCTCTGATAGATTCTTTTTACAGAAAAAGCGCTCAACCTTTCCAAGGTACCTGCAGCAGGAATGAGATCGGTAAGCGCCTTATCAAATGCTCCTTTCAAGATCTCTTCTTCATGTGCCATAAATACTTCAGAAGTTTGATGTATCAATGTATTGATTGCCACAGCTCTTAAGACCCCAATTTTCTCTTTATCACTAGCGATGTTCTCCAATTTTTCTGGATAATATCGATCTCCGAGTATTTCTGCCAAAAACTCTCGAGCCTCTTCAAAAGTGACCAGCCCTAATCCAAATCCATCTTCCAGATCAATAATGCTATAACAAATATCATCCGCTGCTTCTACCAGAAAAGCCAAAGGATGTCTGGCATAGACATTCTCTTTCCTTTCAAGCTGTACTAAACCGAGTTGATCGGCCACTTCACAAAATACGCTTTCCTCAGCTTTGAAATAGCCGTATTTTTTTTGGCTTTTTCTAGACTTGTCTCGGTTGGGCAGGGTAGAAGAACATGGGTACTTGGTAAAAGCAGCCAGTGTGGCAAAAGTTAGCCGAAGTCCCTGTTTTTGATTTTTAGTTAATAATCTAAAACCTTGAGCATTTCCTTCAAACCGAACCAAATCGTTCCACTCTTCAGAGGTAAGCAGGTCTTTTATCTTTTGGGCCTTACTATTATGAAGAAAATAGTCGGAAATCGCCTGTTCCCCTGAATGGCCAAATGGCGGGTTACCCACATCATGAGCCAATGCAGCAGCCCCAACTACGGCCCCAAAATCATAAGGAGTCAAGAAGGACAGCTCCTCATTTTTTTTAATTATTGAAGCGCCTACATTCTTCCCCAAAGACTTTCCTACACTAGAGACTTCCAGACTGTGCGTAAGTCTGGTATGTACAAAGTCCTGATCAGGCAATGGAAAAACCTGGGTTTTATCCTGTAAGTTTCTAAAAGGAGCGCTAAAAATGATCCGATCATAATCAATCTCAAAATCACTTCGCAACGGGTTTGAAGTTTTATTCTCTTTATTATCACCAATTCTGGCTGATGACATTAAGCTTTTCCAGTTCATCATGGATTTAAGATTGTCGGTTGACAATGGTGCTGCTTGCCTGAGCCGTAGGAAAAATCGTCATATCTGCTATGGTCACATGAGGTGGTCTCTCCACTACAAACTTTACCGCTTCAGCAATATCCCCGGCATATAAAGGAGTCATTCCTTGATATACACTTTCACTTTTATCTTCATCTCCTTTGAAGCGCACCATGGAAAATTCCGTTTCCACAAGGCCAGGGTGAATTCCTACCACTCGAATACCATAAGGGTTGAGGTCTAATCGCATGCCATTAGTAGCTGCATCTACGCCAAATTTTGAAGCGCAATAGACGTTCCCGTCGGGGTAAACTTCCTTTCCTGCTATAGAACCTATATTAATAATATCACCGGATTTTCTTTTTACCATTCCAGGAGAAATAGCTCTGGTGACATACAAGAGTCCTTTCAGATTGCCATCTATCATAGCGTCCCAATCTGCCAAATCTCCTTCATGAATCGGTGCTCTGCCATGTGCATTGCCAGCATTATTTATCAAGACTTCAATGTCTTTCCATTCTGATGGCAACGAGTCTATGGCGTCATTTACCGCATCGGCATCTGACACATCAAAAGATAAAATATGCACATCCGTTTGACCCTTAAGCTCTTCGGCTAACTTATTAAGCCGGTCTACTCTTCGGCCACAAATAATTAACGCATAATTAGGAGCGAGTATTCTTGCAATAGCTTCACCTATTCCGGAAGTTGCTCCGGTAACAAAAGCAATTTTTTTCATTTTTTGAATGAGGATAATTGAATCCCGAAATTACATGGAATCTATGAGATAATTAAGCGCTCCCTTCTGTTATTCAAAGGTCAAAACTGATACTCAACTGAGGAAAGACCATGTGGGTCCTGCTGATTTCCTGATGTTCATAGTAAAAGTCTCCAAAATCATCCTGTCTTAAGTTTTTTGGGGAAATATACTCCATGGGGCCACTGGCTAGATACAAAACTCTCAAATCCGCTCCAAACGCTTGCTTTAGAAAGGAAAAACCCAATCCGGCACCATAGCTCCAAACACCTTTCGTTTGATCGGCAAAAACAGATTTGTCCTCCATATCCAGGAGAGTATCAAAAAGGTCATTGTTGTACTTGGTAGTTGTAGAAAAAAACTTCCCTCCTCCAAGCAAATCTACATAAGGCTTTATATGAGAATCGGTTTGTACTCTCAGCCGTGTAACTAAGTGCGTCGTGAAAAGTGTGGCTGTTGTTTTAAGAGGCAGCCCGCCTATTTCAGTTTTATCTTTACCCATATAGTTAATTCCTATATCAAGGCCAATCTGAAAAAAATTGCTCTTTTTCGATGGATTCCAAACACCTCCTAAATTTCCTCCATAGCCCAATTTTCTGTCTATATCATCAGCAAAGGTTCCAACTGGAACTGCAAACTGCAATCCGAGCCAAAATTCTCCAACAGGTACACCAGACGTCTCTTGAGCAAATAATTGATGGGATGAGAAAAAGACAAGAAAGAGAAGTACTCTGTTTTTCATTGATTAAATAAGTTTTAATATGGTCAAACGAACACCCAAACAGTTAAAAGTATCCTGAATCAAAGGAAAATCTTTCATTTCAACTCAATAAATTGCGCATTCAACTAAAAAAACAAAAATGAATAAAGTCAAAAACTCATTACTGGCACTGCTAGCTTTGGCTATGGCATGCAGTCCCACTCAAGAAAAATTGTCATATTCAGCTGAAGAGATTGCAGCTGAATCAAAAAAGACTAATGATTTTTTTGAAAAATCATTCAACGACGGTCTTAATAGAAGCCCAGAGTATCAGACGTATCTTGGGATAAAAGACAATCAAGACAAATGGGATGATTACTCTGACAAGAATGCTAAAGCTGAGTTGGAAATTACCAAACAAGAATTGCAATGGTTGAAGGACTCCATCAACTACGAGGCGCTAGATAAAAACACTAAAGTGAGCTATGATCTGTTTGTGGCTTCTTGTGAACAAGAGATTGAAGGGTTCAAATACAGGTATTACAACTACCCAGTAAACCAAATGTTCGGCATGCATTCCGGGAAACCAGCATTTCTGATCAATATGCACCAGATCACAAATAAAGAGGATGCTGAAGCTTATATTTCCAGATTAGAGAAGCTCAAGGATGTATTTGATCAACTCATTGTCAATCTCAAAACCAGAGAAGAAAATGGTATCGTTCCTCCAAAGTTCGTTTTTCCACGAGTAATCTCTGATTCTAAAAATATTCTTAAAGGCGCGCCATTCTCTGAAGGTGAGCCTAGTACATTATTGGCTGACTTTACTGGAAAAATTGACCGACTTGATTCTTTATCTGAAGAAGAAAAGAATGCTTTATTGGCTAAAACGAATGATGCACTATTAACTAGCGTAAAACCAGCTTACGAATCGCTTATTTCATTCTTAACTGAACAAGAAAAAAGAGCAACTACAGATGACGGTGCATGGAAGTTTCCAGAGGGCGATGTCTTTTTCAATTTTGCACTAAAAAGAACAACAACAACAGACTTATCCTCTAACGAAATACATGAAATCGGACTTAAAGAGGTCGCCCGTATTCATGAGGAAATGAGGGCGATCATGGAGCAAGTCGAATTTGAAGGCACGTTGCAGGAATTCTTTCAATTCCTAAAGGAAGACGATCAGTTTTATTACCCAAATACAGATGAAGGTAAGGAAGCCTACATGGACAGTGCCACGACGATCATCAACAATATGAAAGGCCGTTTAGACGAGTTGTTTATTACTAAACCTAAAGCTGATATGATTGTCAAAAGAGTAGAAGCATTCAGAGAACAATCAGCTGGGAAAGCATTTTACCAAAGCCCTGCACTGGACGGTAGCCGACCAGGTACATACTATGCCAATCTTGCGGATTCTAAGAATATGCCGAAATTCGAAATGGAAGCTTTAGCGTATCATGAAGGCATTCCAGGCCACCATATGCAACGAAGTATTTCGCAGGAACTTGAAGGTATTCCTAAATTCAGGAAATTTGGTGGATATACGGCCTACACTGAAGGTTGGGGCTTATACTGTGAATTTATACCCAAAGAAATGGGTTTATATGAAAACCCATATTCAGACTATGGCCGCTTGGCCATGGAGCTATGGAGAGCATGCAGATTGGTAGTAGATACAGGCATCCACGGAAAGAAATGGACACGTGATGAAGGAATTGCTTATTACTTAAACAACACTTCTGGAAGTGAAAGAGAGTGTGTAAGAATGGTAGAAAGACATATTGTAATGCCTTCTCAAGCTACGGCTTACAAAATCGGAATGCTTAAAATTTTAGAGTTGAGAGCAGATGCTAAAGCAAAACTTGGTGAGAAGTTCGACATCAGAGAATTTCATGATGTGGTTTTGACCAGTGGAGCCGTTCCATTAGACTTATTAGAAAAAATGGTTGCAGACTGGATCGCTTCTAAAAGTTAATTGTATTTAAACCAAAATCTGAAAACCATCTCGATGTTCCGGGATGGTTTTTTTACGCCCCTTTTGCACTATGCATCTCAGATGATTTAAATTCTCTAACTACAAAACCTGTGGTGATCAAAAAAGAAGCTATGAAGTAACCTGTAGTTAGTTCAGCCCCAATAGTCCAAAATGAGCTCAGGCCAAACCAATCACCAGTCTGCCAAATCCAATACAACCCACCCAAACACTTCACTGCCTCAAAAAACAGGGCAGACTTCCTGAGATCCATCAATTCACTGGACGCATAGATGTGTATGAAAAGAAAAGCACCATAAAGAAACAAATTAGGAAATCCGATATCAGTAAAATTGACCAGCATTAGAATCAAAAAAAGATGGGTCATACCTAGCTGAATCCATGACCAGATATGCAAAGCTTTAGAAGCTTTTGTATCATATTTGATCTGATCCTTAGGGTCATCAATATAGTCGATAGGGTATTTGTCTTTCACATCTGCTGGTCTCCATCCCAGTGGCATAAACCAAATTCTAAATTTATCCAGCCAATTATTGGTTCGCCAGGCATCTTTCATTAGTAGCCATAAATGCTGAAAATTGATCAATATGGGATTCCATGTCATAGGGGCTTTTTTCACTCCATATACACAAGGCTCTTCGTCCATCTCCTCTTGGAATGTGCCAAATGCTCGATCCCAAACACAAAAAATTGCAGCAAGGTTTTTATCGAGATAAATCGGATTAATGGCATGATGCACCCTATGCTGAGAAGGAGTCACAATGACATATTCTAAAAACCCAAGCTTGGGAATATGTCTGGTATGATACCAAAATTGCAAAAACAAATGTATGGGACTAACAATTGCAATTACTTTAGGTGGCACCCCTAGTAATGCTGCTGGAATAAGCAAAACTGAGTATATCCCAAAAAATGAGGATATGCTCTGACGTAGTGCACAGGCCATGTTGAACTCTTCGCTACTATGATGCACCACATGTTCGTTCCAAAAGTAATTGACATGATGCCTCAATCGATGTATCCAATAGCTTGAGAAGTCTATACAAACGAAACAAATTACATAAACCAATACGGTACTTTCAATCTCTATCAACGCTAGTTTCTCATACAACCAGGAATAGGCTATTACTACCAGGGTAAGGCCTAGCAAATCCTTAACTGAATTGGTAATGCCTGAGCTAATACCCGTAATGGTGTCAAAACTTCTGAAGGTATTTTTTTTTACAGCGAAGCCATAAATCGCTTCAGCTGCCATGAGTATTAAAAAAACAGGTATGATGTATAAAACGGCTTTTGCGTATGCTTCCATGGGTTGTTGTTAAAGCTTCAAACTATGGTCATTCGAGCCATAATTTGAACGGGTGAACTTTCAAAAATATAAAATTCAACTACCCAAATCAACCAAAACCACTATTTTTATTATGCGTGCATACTAAATTACTTGCTCTTCAGCATAAGTCTTCATCGCCTCATTCATCGTTTCAAAACCTTTGATTGTTTTGTCACGAACTTTTTTCATGATAGGTCCTTGGAGAATTCCTGTAAAGTTTTCCCCATGTATAAACTGAGTCTGAAATTCCGTTACGGGATGCAATTTGAAATAATGATTACCAGCAAATAACCCCTTTAGAAGCAGCTTTCCTGTCCATTCAAATCTACGCCCCTCCTCATAAGCCACTACTTTAGGCTTAAAAAAATTCTTTCTTCCATCCATATTAATGATCACATCCAGTTTGTTGCCTAGTACGGCATCTCCTTCTACAGTAATGAATGGATTCCAGTCGCGATAGGCCTCGAAGTTCATTAGCACACGCCAAACTACCTCTATCGGCGCGTCTATCAATATTTCTGTTTCAATATTTTTCATACGAATTCTATCGGTTTCTACAATATTATTTAAGTTGCAATTAAGTAATTAACAATAGGTTAGCAAAATTTATGACAGAAGAACTTCGCACCGCTTTCTTACTTATGGGAGTTGGCATGATTACAGTTTTCATCGTTCTACTCTGTGTTGTCCTTGTCGGAAAGCTGTTGATACGTTTCGTGAACCGTTTTGTTCCTGCTCTTGAAACAGCCAACCAATCAGCTGCCCCTACTTCAAAAATTGCGCCAGCTAAAGTGGCTGCCATTACCTCAGCTGTTGAAATATTTACCAAGGGCAAAGGGAAAATTACTAACATCACAAAAATGAACTGATATTATGGGAAGAGAGATAGGACTGTGTCTGGTATATCGTGACATGTGGCAATCATCAGGAAAATATATGCCACGTGTAGATCAATTGGTCAAAGTAGCCCAACCCATCATTGACATGGGTTGTTTCCAACGAGTCGAGACGAATGGTGGAGGTTTTGAGCAAATCAATCTGCTATACGGAGAAAACCCCAACATCTCCAATCGGGCCTGGACTCAGCCATTCAACGACGCTGGCATTCAAACTCAAATGCTTGAAAGAGGGCTAAACGCCCTGCGTATGTATCCAGTAGCTGATGACGTGCGAAAACTCATGTTTAAAGTAAAAAAACTGCAAGGCACTGATATTTCGAGATCATTTGACGGCCTCAACGATGCCAGAAATTTGGAAAAATCCATTGCTTTCGCAAAAGAAGGTGGCATGATATCGCAAACCTGCCTTTGCATTACCTATTCCAAAATCCATACCGTTGAATATTACATCAAGAAGGCCGAAGAACTGATCAATCTGGGTGCTGAAGAAATATGTATCAAAGATATGGCTGGCATTGGACGACCCGTATCTCTTGGCAAGATCGTAGCTGGCATCAAAGAAATTAAACCTGATATTCTGGTGCAATATCATGGCCATTCAGGGCCTGGGTTTTCTGTTACTTCTTCACTCGAAGCAGTCAGAGCTGGAGCCGATATTGTAGATGTAGCCGTAGAACCCTTGTCTTGGGGTACTGTTCACGCCGACTTGCTCACTGTCCATGAGGTATTGAAAGATGCTGGTTATACATTGCCAGACATCAATATGAAAGCCTATATGCAGGTACGGACACTCACTCAAGAGTTTATTGACGACTTTTTAGGTTATTATATCAATCCAAAAAATAGACTCATGAATTCGTTGCTCATTGCGCCAGGGCTACCGGGCGGAATGATGGGGAGTTTAATGGCTGACTTGGAAAATAATCTAAAAAGCCTGAATAAGTGGTTAGAAAAAAATAACAAACCTCTTCTTTCACAAGATGATCTGCTCATAAAGCTATTTGACGAGGTACAGCATGTCTGGCCAATGATGGGCTACCCTCCTTTGGTAACACCTTACAGCCAATATGTGAAAAACGCCGCCTTGGTCAATGTCATGCAAATGGAGAAAGGCAAAGAAAGATGGTCACTTTTAGATGACAACACCTGGGACATGATGCTCGGAAAATCCGGTCGCCTTCCGGGAGATGTAAGTGATGATCTGAAGAAATTGGCGGCAGATCAAGGAAGGGAATTTTTTGAAGGTGATCCTTCTGATTTAGTCCCTGATTGTCTCGATGACCTTAGAAAAGAAATGGAAGAAAAAGGTTGGGAGGCTGGCCAGGACGATGAAGAACTATTGGAATACGCCCTCCATCCTCAACAATACCTTGATTTCAAATCAGGAAAAGCTAAAGCCGATTTTGAAGCTGATTTAGCGAAGCGAAGAGCTGAAGAAAGCACTCCATTGTCAACGACTGCTTCATCTGGTGGCTCCTGGGATTTAGGTCCTAAATCTATTCAAGTGGATGTCAACGGAGAAAAGTTCAATGTGAACATTACGTATGACAACGGTGGGTCGAATCAGGATCAGTCGCAGTCTACAGCCAAACCAATTCCTGCTTCAAATGGACAATTAAAAGAGATCCTGGCTCCTCTGGAAGGTAAAGTATTTCTGACCAAAGACCCGTCAGAGTCTGCCAAAAAAGTAGGTGACACGGTGCAAGAAGGCGATGTGATTTGTTATATAGAAGCCATGAAGGTAGTCAATGCAGTAAAAGCTGATCAAAGTGGTATTATAGCAGAAGTTTGCGTCAAAGACGGAGAAGATATTTTCGATGACGATGTCATATTCAAATTGAACTAATCAGTATTTGATGGAACTACTTCGAAAAGTATATGAAATGACCGCCATCGGTAACCTGGCCGCTCATCCTGAAAATCTCCTGATGATTCTGGTAGCTTTTGGACTCCTATACCTGGGCATCAGAAAACAATATGAGCCACTGTTGCTGGTACCCATAGCTTTTGGTGTCCTTTTGGCCAATTTTCCGGGAGGAGAGATGGGAGTGGTTAAAATTGATGAAGATCTAAACTTACTGGAAATCGCCAAGCATCATGGTATCATGAATTTTCTTTATTATGCTTTAATCAAGACTGGCTTTCTTCCACCAATCATCTTTATGGGAGTAGGAGCACTCACTGATTTTGGCCCTATGCTAAGAAATCTAAGATTGGCCTTTTTTGGCGCTGCTGCGCAAATCGGAATCTTTTCGGTTTTAATCGCCGCCATTTTGATCGGATTTTCGCCGAAGGAAGCCGCTGCGCTCGGCATTATAGGTGGTGCCGATGGGCCAACAGCCATTTATACCACCATCAAATTAGCACCCCATCTATTAGGCCCAATTGCGATCGCTGCCTATTCTTATATGGCTTTGGTTCCTGTGATTATACCTTTTGTGGTGAAGCTTACCATGAGTAAACATGAACTAGCCATCAATATGAAAAAACAGGACAAGCTCTACCCTCCGGGGACAACCATAAAAAACTTACAAGCGGTGAAAATCTTATTCCCTATTGCCTTAGGGACTATTGTTGCCATTATGGTACCTTCTTCAATCCCATTAGTTGGTATGCTTTTGTTTGGCAATCTTGTTAAAGAGATTGGTAGTAATACCTCCCGATTGTTCGATGCCGCATCCAATTCGATCATGAATGCAGCCACTATTTTCCTTGGGCTCACCGTAGGAGCTACCATGACTGCTAAGGCCTTCTTGAATGTAGAAACCATCATGATAGTTGTCGGCGGTTTCATTGCTTTTGCCATCTCCATAGCCGGAGGCATCTTCGCTGTGAAAGTTTACAACCTGTTGGCCAAAAAGAAAATTAATCCATTAATCGGGGCCACTGGATTATCAGCAGTACCTATGGCCTCGCGCGTAGCCAATGACATAGCACTGAAGCACGATTCATCCAACCATCTGCTTCAATACGCCATGGCTAGCAATATTTCTGGAGTCATTGGTTCAGCAGTTGCAGCAGGCGTTTTGATTTCTTTTTTGGGGTAAGCAAAATCTTCCATATTACACTCAAATATTTGTTTTGACCGATTATTCCTCTACATTTGCATTCGAAATATAGATTTCTTGAGCGAGGGGACTTCAGTCCCCTCTTTTTATAGTAGGAATTGTGACTGAAAGCATCGTAGATCAAGTACAAACTGTTGTTGAAAATATCCTCTCTGAGCAGGACGACCTGTTTTTGGTAGATATAATCAAAAAAGGAAATGACCGCAGCGGTAAACTGATCGTGTTGTTGGATGGAGATCAAGGAATTACTATAGAAAAATGTAGTGAGGTGAGTAGAGCGGTTTCGCATTTTATCGATGAAGAAATTGAGCTCAATGAACCCTTGACCTTAGAAGTCTCATCGGCTGGATTGGATCATCCACTCAAGCTGAACAGACAATATGTCAAAAACATTGGCAAGAATGTAAAAGTGACTTTGAATGACAAATCCATTGTGGAAGGTCAGTTGAAAAAAGTGGAAGACGCTTCAATCGAATTAGATATTTTGATTGATAAAAAGAAAAAAACCACTGAAACCAAAGTCATCAATATTGAAGATATAAATAAAACTATTGTTCTAGTTTCATTCAAATAATAAAATGGATAGTTCTGTATTAATAGAGTCGTTTTCGGATTTTGCAAAAAGCAAAAATGTAGACCGTCCTACCATGATTAGAATACTCGAGGATGTATTCAAAACCATGATCCGGAAAAAGTTTGAGTATGATGACAACTTTGACATCATTATCAATGCTGACAAAGGTGACCTTGAAATCTGGAGATTTAGAGAAATTGTTGATGACAATTCTGAAGACATCTGGGATCACGACAAAATCAGCTTGACAGATGCTAGAAAGATAGAGCCTGATTTCGAAATCGGTGAAGAAGTTGCTGAAGAAGTAAAACTCATTGATTTCGGTAGAAGAATGGTCATGACAGCACGTCAGACCCTAATTCAGAAAATCAAGGACTTAGAAAAAGATATTCTCTTCCAGAAGTATAAAGACCTAGTGGGTGAAATCATCAACGGCGAGGTGTACCAGACTTTGAGTAGAGAAGTATTGTTGATCGATGGAGAAGGTAACGAATTAACGATTCCTAAATCAGAACAAATCAGTAAAGACAGATATAGAAAAGGCGATTCAGTAAGAGCCATCGTAGATCGTGTGGAGATCGTGAACGGCAACCCAAGAATTATCTTGTCTCGAATCTCTCCTACTTTCCTTGAGAGACTTTTCGAAAGCGAAGTGCCAGAGGTATACGACGGTTTAATTACCATCAAAAAGGTAGTTCGTGAACCAGGGGAAAGAGCAAAAGTAGCCGTAGAATCTTACGACGACAGAATTGATCCTGTAGGCGCCTGTGTGGGTATGAAAGGCTCTAGAATTCACAGTATTGTACGTGAATTGCAAAATGAAAACATCGATGTGATTAACTTCACTGACAATATGGACTTGTATATTACCAGAGCATTGAGCCCTGCGAAAATTACAAGTATCAAAATAGAAGAAGAAAACAAAAGAGTTTCTGTTTACTTGAAACCAGACCAAGTTTCCTTGGCAATTGGTAAAGGGGGACAAAACATCAAATTGGCGAGCAGGCTGGTAGATATGGAGATTGATGTCTTCAGAGAGCTAGACGGACTAGAGGAGGAAGATGTAGCATTGGCAGAATTTACCGACGAAATCGAAGATTGGGTAATCGACGAATTGAGAAAAATCGGTTTGGATACTGCAAAGAGTGTCTTGTCACTATCTACTGAAGAGTTGCTCAGAAGAACTGATTTGGAAGAAGAGACCATCAACAATGTGTTGGGTGTCTTAAAACAAGAATTTGAACAATAAGCTGATTATTTTAATCAGAAAGTATACTTTTTAATTGACTATGGCTGAAGGTAAAATGATAAGACTCAATCAGGCAGCAAGAAAGCTCAACGTCGGGATAGACACCGTCGTAGAATTCTTGTCTGAAAAGGGGCATGAAATAGAGCGAAGCCCCAACACCAAGCTTACCCCGGATCAGTATGCAATTCTTGCAAAAGAATATGCCGATTCTGCACATGAAAAAGAAGAGGCAAGTAGCCTTTCTATAGGCTCCAAGTCTGGGGACAATGTAGTAATCAAAGCGGAAACTACCCCCGCACCGGAAGAGCCAGTTAAAGAAGAAGAAATTCTCATTACCGACAACACTGCCGCAGACGCTCCTGCAGCAGTAGAAAAGACTGAAGAGACTGAAAAAGCAGACGAGTCATCTGTAGACAGTCCTAAATTACAAGGCATCAAGGTAGTAGGCAAAATTGATCTTGGAGACAAGAAGAAAAAAGAAGAAGAGCCTAAAAAGGAAGAAGCCAAAAAAGAAGAAACTCCTAAAGTAGAAGAAAAGGCTCCAGAGCCTGAGTCGAAAAAAGAGGAGCCTAAGAAGGAAGAAACTCCAAAAGAAGAGCCTAAAAAAGCAGAACCAAAGGCGAAGGAAGTCAAAAAAGAAGAAGCTCCGAAAGAAGAAGCTCCAAAAGCGGAAGAGAAAACTCCAGAACCTGAAACTCCAAAAACTGAAGAGAAAGCTCCAGAATCTGGAGTAGATAGTAAAACCATTGAAGCCAAAGCTGATTCACTGAGAGGACTTAAAGTTTTGGGTAAAATTGAACTCCCAAAAACACCTTCAAAAGGTGACAAAGGCAAACCAGTAGCTTCATCCGATACTTCAGGAGACAAAAAACGCCCTAGAAAACGTATCAGCACATCCAAGAAAGATGCTGGCGGCGGCGGCCAAAGAGGAGACAGACGTGGAGGCGGACGTTTCGAAAAAGGCAAAAAGAAAGTTGTTAAAGAAGAATTGACTGACAAGGAAATTCAAGATAAGATCAAAGCAACACTTGCTAAATTGAGTGGAGGAAAAACCAGCTCAAACGTAAGTAGATCAAAATACAGAAAAGAGAAACGATCAGCTGTAGCGGATGCCGAAGAAGAAAGGCTAATGCAGGAGCAGGAAGAATCTAAGACACTAAAAGTGACTGAATTCGTTTCTGCAAATGACCTGGCTAGTTTGATGGATGTGTCTGTAAATGACATTATCTCTACATGTATGTCATTAGGCATGTTTGTTTCGATCAACCAACGATTAGATGCTGAATCAATTACTATCATCGCCGATGAATTCGGTTATAGCGTAGACTTTACCACTCAAGATGATGAAGTAGATGTAGTTGAAGAGACAGATGCTGAAGAAACGCTCGAAGACCGCGCACCAATCGTAACGATTATGGGTCACGTCGATCACGGTAAAACTTCCTTACTTGATTATATAAGGGATTCTAAAGTTACCGCGGGTGAAGCTGGTGGAATTACCCAGCACATTGGTGCATACGATGTGATGACCGAATCAGGAAAGAAAATCGCTTTCCTTGATACACCGGGTCACGAAGCCTTTACTGCAATGAGAGCAAGAGGTGCGAAAATCACTGATATTGTAATTATAGTTGTAGCTGCTGATGATGATGTGATGCCACAAACCAAAGAGGCAATCAATCACGCACAAGTAGCAGGAGTACCTATTATTATTGCGATAAACAAAGTTGATAAACCAAATGCCAATCCTGACAAAATCAAAGAGGCATTATCATCTAACAACATATTAGTTGAAGACTGGGGTGGTAAATACCAGTGTCAGGAAATATCAGCCAAGACTGGACAAGGTGTAGAAGACTTATTAGAAAAAATATTGCTTGAAGCAGAGGTACTTGAGCTAAAAGCTAATCCTAACAAAAAGGCTGTAGGTTCTATTATAGAAGCTACCTTAGATAAAGGACGAGGTTACGTGACTACCATGATGGTACAATCAGGAACACTCGCCATAGGAGATGTTGTATTGGCCGGCTCTTATTTCGGTAAGGTAAAAGCCATGTTCGACCACACTGGTAAGAAACTAAAGAAAGTTGGCCCATCTACTCCTCTACAAATGCTAGGACTCGATGGTGCAGCCCAAGCTGGAGATAAGTTCAACGTCATGGAGTCTGACCGAGAGGCCAGAGAAATTGCTACCAAACGTGAGCAGATCCAACGTGAGCAAAGCATTAGAACTAAGAAACACATTACTTTGGATGAAATCGGTCGTCGTTTGGCCATTGGTTCATTTAAAGAATTGAATGTAATTGTGAAAGGTGATGTGGATGGTTCTGTAGAGGCATTGTCTGATTCATTATTGAAACTTTCTACCAAGGAGGTTCAAGTGAATATCATTCACAAAGGTGTAGGGCAAATATCTGAATCAGATGTACTCCTAGCTTCTGCTTCGGATGCGATCATTATCGGTTTCCAAGTACGTCCGTCCGGAGGTGCTAAGAAAATTGCTGAAACTGAAGAAGTAGAAATCAGACTATACTCTATCATCTACGATGCGATCAACGAAGTGAAAGATGCCATGGAAGGGCTATTGGCTCCGACCGTTGAAGAAGTGATCACTGGAAACATCGAAGTGAGAGAAGTATTCAAAATCTCGAAAGTGGGTACCGTTGCGGGTTGCTATGTCACTGATGGTTATGTGAAGCGTGCCAACAGCATCCGATTGATTAGAGACGGTATTGTGACTTACGAAGGTGAGATCGGACAATTGAAGCGATTCAAGGACGACGTGACTGAAGTGAAACACAGCTACGAATGTGGTATCTCAATCAAAGGCTTCAACGACATCAAAGTAGGTGACGTGATTGAAGGTTTCGAACAAAGAGAGATCAAACGCTCACTATAAGTCAGCCCTGTGGAAGCGATTCAATACGTCACTTCCTTTTTGTGCTACAGTTCATTGACACTCCTCCTTATAGGATTGTTTTACAAACCCTGGGTAGTCCTCTGGTGGCATGATGTACAAAATCGGTGGTTGGTGATCAAGTATTATGGGACGGCAACGGCAGTCTTTTTTTTAATGAAAATACTTTTAAATGGTTGAGACAAACTCATAGACTCAACTATATTTGCAAAAATATTTGGCCTTGTAGCTCAACTGAATAGAGCACCTGATTACGGCTCAGGAGGTTTCAGGTTTGAATCCTGACAAGGTCACGAGGAGAGACAAACCCCGGCAATTGCTGGGGTTTTGTTGTATTAGTGGCAAGCGAAACTTGTTTCAGCGAAGACATTGAAGTAACAAAACCAGGCTCTTAAAAAGAGCCCTCGTTTGTCTTTCGGAATTCGGAACGACTAAGGATCAGCGCATCGAGCCTTAGACTCAGGAGGTTTCAGGACTGGCCGTCTGGCGTTGAATCCTGACAAGGTCACGAGGAGATCAAGTCACAGACTATCGTCTGGGACTTTTTTCATTTCTGATGAATTCTCACTTTTTTATTTCTAGCTTTGAGCTCGTAAATAAAGAAATATGCCAATCAGCACTCTTCACAAAAAATACTTTTATTGGTTTGCCTCATTTGTGGCATTATTCATCATTCTATTAACGTTTTATTTTAACCTTGGAGGATTTGAAGAGATTCAAACTGCTGTTTCCAAAAACAACAAATATAGTCTTGCAGGCAAGGAAGTTCAGGGCAAACTCACCTCAAAAGAAGAACATTTTCTATTTGAAGAAATGAAAGGATATATAGCAGATGGAACATTATCAGGGACATTATCCATAATCAATTACAAAGACGACACACTTGGTGACTATGAAAGCCGAAGATTCGTGGGCATCTTACTGGAAAATGATGTTTCGATGATACCTACAGGATTGCAAGTGCTTGAAATAGAAGGAGAAACCACATTTCAAGCAGCACTCACCATGCACCCTTTAGTTATGCCTAATACAGAAAAAGTAGAAGGCAGATTGAAATTGTTGGCCGATGAAAGAGGTTTAACACTACGCAATTATACTTTAGAAAAGCTCTATGACGACAACTCTGTCATTGTAGAAATGTTCTCAGAAAATTAATTAACTGACTTATAAACCACTCCTCCTTTCATTACAAAAGGAATTTGTTGTAACAATTTGACGTTCTTGATTGGGTCGCCTTCTACCGCTACAATATCAGCATAAACACCTTTCTTAATGCTCCCAATATTACCTTCCTCTTTGAGAATAGTGGCATTTACAGTAGTTGCGCATTGAATAGCTTGCATTGGAGACATTCCCCCTGCAACCATCAATTCAAATTCCTTTCCATTTTCCCCATGTAGAAATACTCCTGCATCTGTACCGAATCCGATCGGCACGTCAAACTTCACTGCCTTTTTATAGGTATCAAAAATTTGCGGACCGACCGCAGCAGCTTTCGGCACGATGATCTCTGGATAATAGCCCTCTTCGGCAGCTTTTTCTGCTACAAAGTCCCCAGCCAAAAGTGTCGGGATAAAATACGTATTTCGCTCTTTCATCATTTGCATGGTTTCTTCACTCATGTAAGTACCATGTTCGATGGTAGTAACCCCTGCTCTAACAGCTCTTTGCATACCTTCGTCTCCATGCGCATGAGCAGCCACATGAAAACCATAATCTTTTGCTGTCTTCACAACAGCCGCTATTTCATCCTCTTGAAAATGAGGGCCGGTTCCATTCTTTGCCAGGCTCAAAACCCCTCCAGTAGCTGTTATCTTGATCAAGTCTGCTCCGTTTTTATATCGCTGGCGTACAGCTTGTCTGGCATCCTCCACACTATTCACCACTCCCTCCTTCGGGCCTGGATTACCCATGAGTTCTTGGCTGTAGCCATTCGTAGGATCCGCATGCCCACCAGTAACCCCTAATGCTTTTCCAGCGGTAAATATTCTCGGCCCATCTATCAGGCCCTTGTTTATAGCATTTCGCAAAGAAATATTTACTCCTGACCCACCTAAATCTCTTACCGTAGTAAAACCGGCCAATAGCGTTCTTTCAGCATACACAACAGATTCAAAAGCTTTGTCCGCTGGATTTTGAGTGAATTTATTCATGTACTTGTTCTTCCCCGTCTCATGCTCCAAATGCACATGCATATCTATAAACCCTGGTAACACTGTATAGGCTGTTAAATCGATCACCGAATCTCCATCCCCTGGACTAGCATACCCCTTTTTTACCTCCAGCACTCTTTCATCTTCAATGACAATGGTTCGTTCATTCATGGGTTTGTCCGAATAGCCATCAATTAAAGTACCACAGTGCACATATGTTTTTTGCGCTTGCAAGTGATAAGATGACAATACAGCAAGTATCAATAGCCACTTTTTCATTTCTTTTCTTTTAGATGAACGGTAAGAATAAGTCATTGAATCCAAAATGAAAAACCGATTGCCTCTTAGTATGAATTAAAAAAGGTCTTCAAAGGGAAACTTAACTTTTCTGACACAAGGGTTTAATATTCTGACGATGTGCCATTTCGTGAGGTATACAACGGGTGAACAAAGCCCTATTGATCCCATAAAGGGTAATCCAGAGCTTATGCGCTCCGTACATTAGCCGAAACAAAACAATAGGACTCACGGCATGATAATGAAAAAATCATGACACAAGTGAAGCAAAACCAAATACTAAGAAGATGAAAACTGACAACACATCTAAACTTTTAGTCATCGTTACAGCGATATTTCTTTTATCATTAATGATGGCATGTATTGAGGAGCCTCTTACAGAGGATCCTCTAATTGAAGACGCGATAATGGATAGCATTATCGAAACAGAAACCATCGTAGGTCAAGACAATTGCCCAAATGGAGGTTTTTTACTGAAAGCAGGCAATGATAATAATGAGAATGGAATTCTGGATGAACATGAGGTTTCCACTATCAATTTCTTATGTCATGGTAAGAATGGTGAAGTCGCTGCAGAGATTCTTTCTAAGACAGAGATTGAACCTCAAGGTGAAAATTGCTCTACAGGAGGCGTAATCATTTACATAGGATTAGATCTGAATTCAGATGCAGAATTATCTGAAGAAGAAATACAAACTTCATTTATCCTGTGCCATGGAAACAACGGAGACTCGGGAGCTCAAGGAGCAACTAACCTTTCACTTATAACAGCTGAAGATGCTGGAATTATTTGCGAAAATGGTGGTTTAAAAATCGAAACTGGACTAGACGAAGATGCCGATAACGTTTTAGACCTTGATGAAATCGAATCTACTAACTATGTATGCCATGGTATGGATGGTCTGAATGGCTATTCAGCATTGACAATGTCGAAAACTGAAAACCCAGGCGCCAATTGCCCAAATGGTGGAATTCAAATTCTATCGGGTCAAGACATCAACAATAATGGCGTGTTGGATGATGATGAAGTCGTGTCTACGGCTTACATATGTAATGAGGCACCAGTCGAATCGGCTTACGCTGAGTATTATTTTTCAAATGGAATAGAAAATTATACAGGCACTTCAGATGTTTCCATTGCCAAATTAGACAATGAAGGCTATAATGAAGAGGAGTTAATAGTCGGCAGCGAAATCAATCCTGCCAATGGATTCATGTATCCAACTAATTCCCTCATTCACTTTGAAGGAGTAGAATCTGTTTTGGATGATTTAGACGAACATGATTTTGAAGTGGTTGAAGCTGTCTTGTATATCCGAGTAGAAACTCCCATCATCGACGGTGGAGAAATCAATGCTTTGGGTATTCAAACAATAGTTCCGAATGCTCCTCTATTTCTTGAAAATGAAGCGACTTGGAATGGGCCTTATAGTGATAATGAATGGTTTGACCCAGGGACAGCCGCAGTAGCGTCTAGTGCCTATGACTATACTGACATGCTCATGCTACCTGACCCTACACAGATGAAGTACAAAGGCATCGTCCCCATGCTTCTTGACCGATCACAAATCAAAGCTTGGGTAGAAAGCAAGGACAATAATAAAGGTTTAGTACTTACGCTCATTGATCAATCCAAAGAGTATAATTTATCGATTGCTAGTTCAGAACATGATGAAGTTTCATATCGTCCTATGCTTTATATAAAAGTAAAGAAGCTAGCCAATAGTGAAAGGCAAATTAATCTTTCAAAAAATGAATACAAGCAAAATTGGTTGATGAAATCAACAGCAGAAAAAATGAAAGCATACCACAATATCTTTTAATCCGCTATAATACACGAGGTGAGGATTGGCTATTCACAGCCAATTCTTCACCTTGTATTTGTTTTTGATAAAGTGAATGATAAGTACCTTCCTTTGCAATCAAATCCTCATGAGAACCTTGTTCCACGATTTTCCCGTCATCCAAAACGATAATTTTATCAGCTAATTGAGCAGAAGACACACGGTGAGAGATAATAACTGTGGTCCGGTCGACCATAATTTTTTTCATGCTATTGAGAATACTGTTCTCCGTCTTGGTATCTACGGCAGACAGACAATCATCCATGATTAAAATTTTAGGCTCACGTGCTATGGCTCGAGCAATTGACACGCGTTGTTTCTGGCCACCAGAAAGTGTGATTCCCCGCTCCCCGAGCATCGTCTGAAAACCTTTTGGGAAACGGTCAATATTTTCAGTAAGATCCGCATGATCAGCGGCCTGTCGAATTTGAGCTTCACTTAGTTTCTGATTGCCAAAAGAAATATTGTCAGCAATCGATTCAGAAAACAAAAAAACATCCTGCGGCACATAACCAATATTCCCTCGAATGGTAGACAATGAATAGTCCTTTATCGACAAGCCATCCACTTTCACTGATCCGGCAGTAGTATCATACATTCTACATAGCAAATTGGCGATTGTGCTTTTACCTGAGCCAGTCGTGCCAATAATGGCAATAGATTCTCCAGCTTGCACATCAAAGGAAACACCTTTCAATGCCTCAATTCCAGAATCTGGATAGGTAAAGTTTACATCTTCAAAAGTCAAGTCACCGAATATATCCTTTTCAATATTCTTCTCTGATACAATATCATTTTTGGTATGGAGAAATTCATTCACTCTTTTTTGAGAAGCAGCCGCTCTCTGAATGATACTAGTAATCCATCCCAATGCCGTCACTGGCCAAGTCAGCATATTCACATAGATGATAAATTCAGCAATATTTCCGGTGCTCAATTCACCTTGTAAAATCCCAATAGAACCGACATACACTGTCAAGATTACACTCAACCCTATCAAGCTCATGATCAACGGGAAAAAGAGTGCTTGAACAAACGCCAATCGAAGAGACTTCTTCTTATAGTCATTACTAGCGACTGAGAATTTATCATTATAATCCTGCTCACGAACAAACGCCTTGATTACTCTAATCCCTGAAAATGCTTCTTGAACAAAAGTAGAAAGCCCAGAAAGACTCTCCTGTATTTCCTCCGAACGCTTGTTAATGATATTATTTACATAATAAATACTAAAAGAAAGAAATGGCAACGGCAGTAAGGAGTATAAGGTCAACTCAACATTGATCGAAAGCATGAAAGGGATTACGATCAAAAACATAGTGAATAGGTTGATCCCATACATGATGGCCGGGCCAACATACATTCTTACTCGACTCACATCTTCAGAGATTCTATTCATCAAGTCACCTGTATTGTTTTTTCTATAAAAACTGAGCGAAAGGGTTTGATAGTGCTCGTAGATCTCATTCTTCAGGTCATATTCAATCAACCGAGACATCACTATGATGGTCTGACGCATAAAGAACATGAATATACCTTTGAGGATAGCTGACGCCAATATCACCATACCAAAGATTAAGATGCTCGAAGCAAACAAATCGTAGGTGTTCGATTGCAAATCAAATCCTTCAAAGCCTCTATACACTTGAAAACTTCCCTGGATAAGATCAAATGAATGTCGGACTACAACTGCAGGTATCACTCCAAAAAGATTTGAAATGATGATAAACACCGTACCGAGAATCAAATGGTACTTGTATTTAAAAAAATACTTATTCAGATGTGCGAGGTCTTTCATTCAGAATGGCCAAAAAATGCTTTTGAAAATGCAATAATACAAAGTTCAAACGGTATAGTTTTTTGAAAGTTGGTATTAAAAGATATTAAAATTGTCTCAGCCGTAAGATTAGAAAATCTCAATTAATCAATAACTAATTTTATTGATCTGACTAAAAATCAGCTAACTTTGCGCTTATTTTTAGTACCCAACAACGTTAACAATCATAAACCCAAAAATATGATAGAGGTGAACGAACCACTCAAAAAAGAAGAAGTGTCTTTATTCTCCGGAATAGAAGAAATGAATCATGAGCAGGTAGTTTTTTGTCACGACAAGGCTACCGGATTGAAAGCCATTATTGCCATTCATAATACGGTCTTAGGCCCTGCGATGGGAGGCACGAGAATGTGGCATTATGCTTCTGACCAGGAGGCACTTACTGACGTTTTGAGACTATCAAGAGGGATGACATTGAAAAATGCCATTGCTGGACTGAATATTGGAGGTGGAAAAGCCGTATTGATCGGAGATGCTCGAAAACTTAAAAACGAGGCATTGATGAGACGGTTTGGTAAGTTCGTCAACAGTCTGGGAGGAAAGTACTGGACGGCCGAAGATGTAAACATGAGTACTAAAGATATGGAGTACGTGAGAATGGAAACTCCTTATGTTACTGGTTTGCCTGACTTCATGGGAGGTTCTGGAGACCCTTCTCCGGTAACAGCCTACGGCGTTTACATGGGTATGAAAGCCTCTGCTAAAAAAGCTTATGGCTCAGAAAAATTAGAAGGAAAGAAAGTATTAGTTCAAGGTACTGGCAACGTAGGTACTTATTTGATTGAAAACCTGATCAAAGAAAATGCGAAGGTTTTAATTTCAGATATTTTTGAAGACAAAATCAAAAAGATTACTGATCGCTTCCCTGTGGAAGTAGTGGCTGCTGATCAGGTTTTTGATACTGATTTCGATATTTACGCACCATGCGCATTGGGTGGTACTTTGAATGATGAGAATATTGATAAGCTCAACTGTGACATTGTAGCAGGAGGAGCTAACAATCAATTGCTGGATGAAAAAATTCATGGCAAGGCATTAGTAAATAAAGGCATTTTATATGCGCCAGACTTCTTAATCAATGGAGGTGGAATTACCAATGTTTACTATGAATATGAAGGCAACTATAATAGAGACAGAGTGATGAACCAGACTGAGCGAATCTATGACACTACCCTTGAGGTATTTGATCTATGCGCAAAATCTGGAGCTACACCACAGGCAGCAGCTATCCAAATCGCTGAAAATAGAATCACAGCGATTGGGAACAACAAGTTGCCACTATAAATGACCAGAGTGATCTTCGGATGGCTCAAAACTTTGATTTAATGCTAAACAGACGTTCTTTACGTATCAAAGGTATGCAGGCGATATTCGCCTATCATACTGCCCGAGAGGCTGAATTCAACATCTGCAAAAAAGAAGCAGAAAACAACTTTTTGCCAGACCTCAATTCCATGGAGGTGCAGGACAAAGAAGAATTGGCCAAAGATCGCGAGCAAACAGGCAAAGCCTTTAGCGCTTTAATTCACAAAGGAGGCGATGCCATTCCTGAAGATTCCAAGCCTGAAATTGTAAAAGTGGTTAAAGAACAGCAGCAAGCTTACCTCAATAAGCTCACTGCCAACAAAGAGCATTTCAAAAAAAGGTTGCTATCTGGAATCACTTCCATCTACGATGATTACATCAAGTTTTTGTACATCATTGTGGAAATTCAGGAATTGATTGGGCTAGAAAAGCGAAAGAAAAACAACACCCATGATAATTTCGCAAAGAATATTGTCATCAATAATCTGAAAGGATTCGAAGCTTTAGAAGAAGAGCGCATTAGAAAAAATGTGGCGTGGGACACCGATTTGATCCGAGCTTGGTACAAAGAATACATCAAGCCGCAAGAGTTTTTCAAAGAGTATGATAATCTGGCAAAAGCAACACTTGAGGATGATCAGGAATTTGTACAGACTTTGTATAAATCAATCATATTCAAAAACGACAACATCAACGATTATTTCGAAGCGTTGGATCTAGGCTGGAGTGAAAACAAGCCTATCCTTAGAAGTATGGTATTGAAAACTTTAAAATCTGTTGAAACAGAAGAAAGCAAACCAATATTGATGGAACTTTCTAAGAACTGGGAAGAGGATTTGTTATTTTTGAAAGAGCTATACGACCTGGCTATTGACAAAGAAGAAGATTACGAATCTTTGATTGAAGAAAAGTCTAAGAATTGGGAAATAGATCGTGTAGCATTGACAGACAGGATCATTCTTGAAATGGCCATAGGAGAGATGATTCATTTCACATCGATCCCTGTTAAAGTAACCATTAATGAATATATTGAGTTATCGAAACTTTATAGTACGCCTAAGAGTAAACAATTTGTAAATGGCCTTTTGGATGTGCTTTCAGTAGAATTGCAGAAAGATGGCCAAATCAAGAAAAGTGGACGAGGACTGCTAGACAACAAATAATATGAGTAAAAATTCAAATTCCTTTTTTTCATTTTTAACTGGAGCAGCTGCAGGAGCTATCCTGGGTATTTTGTATGCGCCAGACAAAGGAGAAAACACAAGAGACAAACTTTCATACCAACTGGATAAGTATAGCAAAAAGCTAGACGAATTAGTGAAAGAATTTATTGAAGGCAAAGAACTCAGTGACAATGAAGCCAGAACTGAGGGAGACAAAATAGTAAGTGACGCGAAGGAAAAAGCAGAACGCTTATTGGATGACGTCAACGGCCTTATCACTAAAATCAAAGGGGAAGAAGGATAAAATACTATTTCAATTGTTAAATAGTTGTTAAGGGCACATGTGTTATCTCTCGATTGATGCGCCTTACCTAAATTTACTTCCATTTATTTCTAACAATAATTTCAATTAAACATACTAGTTATGAAAAATATAAAAATGATTCCTGCCTGTCTGGCTGTGTTAGTCATGATTTTCACAGGATGCTCCAACAGCAAAGTAGAAGACAGAATCGCACGATTAGAAGGCCGAGTAGCTGAATTGGAAGGTTCTGACAAAGCAGCTGCAAGATCTATAACTTCTGCAAAACCTGCAGCTAACAAACAGCCTGAAGTAAAACCTGAAGGACCACTTCCTGAGTTTGCATTCAACGAAGAGTCTCACGATTTCGGTACCATCAACGAGGGTGATGTAGTAGAGCATGTATTTGCTTTCACAAACACTGGAGATGCTCCTTTGATTATTTCCAGTGCTACTGGCTCATGTGGATGTACGGTTCCTCAGTGGCCAAAAGAACCAATCGGCGTTGGCGAAAAAGGTGAGATCAAAGTGAAATTCAACAGTAGAAAGAAGCCAGGTATTCAAAACAAAACGGTTACTATCACTTCAAATACTTACCCAAAGCAGAAGAGAATCAAAATCAAGGCGAACGTGACCCCAGCACCTAAGGATGCTGACACTCCGTCTTAAGTCAATCATTTATAACAATTAACGAAGCATGTTAAACTTCATATTATTACAAGCAGCGGCAGGTGGCGCAGGATATTCAAATCTGATCATGATCGGAGTCATGGTGGTCATCTTCTATTTCTTCTTTATCAGACCACAACAAAAAAAGCAAAAGGATCAAAAGACTTTTTCTGAAGGTGTGTCTAAAGGGGATCAGGTGGTTACCATTGGAGGAATCCACGGTAAAATTTTGTCAGTAGATGACTCTACCGTAACTTTAGAAATAGACAAAGGCGCTAAAATGAAGATTGAGAAGTCTTCCATTTCAATGGAAAACTCCAAAAAACTAGCAAGCTAATTGTTTTGATGAACAAATAACTGAATGGGAATATTTAGGTTTTTATTACCTGGATTAAAAGATAACTGGAAGGTAGTTGTGCTCTCGATATTAGGGGCAACTACCTTTTGGTTTTTTAATGCCATGAACAAATCGTACGACACAAGGGTCGACTACCCTTTGTCCTACACCTTTGCCGAAGATAGTGTGGTGGTAATGGAACCTCTAGCCAAGCAAATTAAAATTGACGTGACCAGCGGAGGATGGAATCTCATCCGCAAAACACTTCGAATCAATGCGACTCCCATCAATATTCCGTTAGACAATCCAACCGAAATCAAATTTTTAACCAGATCAAGCCTCATTCCCATGATCTCAGATCAGTTGGACGGGCTGCGCTTGATTTATGTAGTTACTGATACGCTGTTTTTCAATATTGAAGACAAAGTAACCAGAAAACTACCTGTGCTTGTGGATAGCATTTCTATTCCTCTTTCCCAATCCTATCGTATGATAAGCCCAATCAGCTGCAACGTAGACAGCGCAGTTGTCTCCGGACCTAAATCTACCATGTTAGAAATGCCTAATTATGTCCAATTAGATTTTAGCAACATCAGCATAGACGGGAATTTCGAAGAAGAAATGAATTTTTTTGTTGGTGATCATGTCCATGTAGATCCACCTGATGCAACCGTACAATTTGAAGTTGCAAAATTTTTAGCTCGCGAAATAAACATTCCAATAGAGCAATTGGATTTCCCTGAAGACTCATCGGCCTTTCTTGCGGATAGTAGTGTTTTATTGTATTACACAATTAAGGAGGAGTTTGAGGATGATGTCAATGAATCGGATTTTAGTGTCACTGCGGACTATTCTATGAGAAACATGGATGATTCCACCGTAGCTCCTATATTGATGTATGCCCACGAAAAGGCACAGGATATTGTCCTCTCTTCTGATCGAATCAAACTCTTGTTCGCAGAAGAGCAATGAAAATTATTGGAATAACCGGAGGCATAGGGTCTGGGAAAACAACAGTTTGCCAGATTTTCGAAACATTAGGAATTCCTATCTATCAAGCCGATGAACGCGCCAAATACCTTATGCAAAATGATAAAGAGCTAATTAAAAAAATAATAGCTCTTTTTGGATCTGAAGCATACAACCAAGGTGTACTAAATCGTCCTTTCATAGCAAAGACCATTTTTAGTGACCCTAAGAAAACAGAACAAATCAATGCTCTGGTGCATCCTGCTGTTGGCAAAGACTTTAAGAAATGGCAAAGTAGCCAGGACGCCCCATACGTTATAAAGGAAGCTGCTCTCATCATAGAATCAAATTCTTACAAGCAACTGGACTTTTTAATCAATGTATTCGCCTCTATAGAAACCCGTATACAAAGAGTGCAAAAAAGAGATCCTCAACGTTCTCTAGAGGAAATAAATGGTATTATTGACAAGCAGGTCAGCGAAGAAAGTAGGAATGAACTCTCTGATGTTATAATCAACAACAATGGTGATCAATTACTTATCCCACAAGTATTAAGCATTCACAATCAGTTAATCAACTAATTTTCGGGCTTATTAAAAATACTATTAGGAGCACCTTGACCAAAAACTATATCATCGATAACAATTGAGGTCACTCTACGTTCAATTCTCTTCTCGAAACCAAAAGGTATAGAGACTCCGCCAAGATTCTTATAGTTCTTATAGATGATTTCGTAGGCCACAGCGTCAGGTTCCTCTTCTTTATACACTCTTGCCAAATGAATCTGTTCATTCTTTTTATCTACTAGATAATCAACATAAAACCCTGAAGGCATAGTTGAACGAATCACGTAATGGTTAGCATCATCAGCTCGCTCAGATCCAATCAGTTGTAGTGTATTGCCCAGTCCGTAATCATACAATGGAGACCCAACGCCAACGTCCATTACGAAAAGATCTCTCTCTCGATCTGTCATAAGTTGAGCCGTATGCACGCCTGTCCAAGGCGCTATAGTCCATGCCCTTACTCCATCAAAAGCCTTGACGTACATTTGCTCCTGCCATTTTCCTTCTACACGGATCTTGTTCGGGAACTTTTTCGTAATCGTGTATTTCTTCCCACTCGAAAACCCTTCCATTTCACGAGCCTCCATCACAATGGAGCGCATAGCAATCAGGTTTTCTTGGCCTATGGCTTCAAAATGCCTGTCTAATATGGACTCAAGGTCTTGACTCTGCGAAAATACTGGGTTCAGTATGAATAGCAGCAAAAAAGACTTACACCACATATTGATAATCTTCATATGATCCTTTCTATTTGAAGTAAGATAATTGGTAATCCGTATTTTTTCATAGAAATTACGTAGGCTAGATAAACAAAACAAAGGTTTATGAAAAGGGTGCTAACACTTTTAATCATTGCTGGTGCCTTTTGGCAGGTCAGTGCACAAACAACATCTATCGAAGAAGCTCACGGGCTTTTATCCGAAGGATATCTCGAAGAAGCGCTGGACATGTTTAATGAACTGCAAGCTAAAAACACAAACAACCCTGAATTCTATTTTCTAAGGGGTACATGCTTGTCAGAATTAGGAGAAAATGAAAAAGCGATTATAGATTTTAATGTCTCTATTTCTTTGGATAATCAAAATGCAGATGCTTTTTACCAAAGAGGATTTGCTTTATTCACGCTCGGAAATAGCCAAGAAGCATTAAAAAATTTCGATCAGGCGATTACACTGAGTCCTAAATACGGTGAAGCCTATTTAAATAGAGGTACTGTACAATATGACTTAGGCAACTCGCAAGCCGCTTGTCAAGACTGGCAACAAGCGCTTGACGTTGGCCTGACCTTAGCGCAAGCTCTCATCGATCAGCTTTGCAAGGATTAGTCCATCGCTTCATCCAATATTTCCGCAATATCCTTCACTTGCACTTCCTCTTCTTTCTCTTTGTTTTTCACTCCGTCAGACAGCATAGTCATACAAAAAGGACAACCTGAGGCTATCACCTCAGCACCAGTCTCTAGTGCTTCTTCGGTACGTTCTATATTGATCTCTTTATCACCGGCTTCCGCATCTTTAAACATCTGACCTCCACCAGCTCCGCAACACAGGCCTTTGGTCTTACAACGCTTCATTTCGACCAAATCAGCATCTAATGATTTCAATACGTTTCTAGGTGCTTCGTAAATATCATTAGCTCTACCCAAGTAACAAGAATCGTGGTAGGTGATTTTTTGTCCTTTGAACGATCCTCCACTCACTTTCAACTTTCCTTCGTCCAACAATCCTTGCAAAAAGGTAGTATGGTGAATTACCTCATAATTTCCACCAAGATCAGGATACTCATTTTTTAGGGTATTAAAACAGTGAGGGCAAGCCGTCACAATTTTTTTCACCTGATACATATCCAACAATTGGATATTCGCCATCGCCTGCATTTGAAACAAAAATTCATTGCCTGCCCGACGGGCAGGATCCCCAGTACAAGACTCTTCTGGTCCCAACACTGCAAAATTGACATTCAATTTGTTCAATATTTTTGTAAAGGCTACAGTCACTCTTTTGTATCTGTCGTCAAATGAGCCGGCACATCCCACCCAAAACAATATTTCTGGAGTTTCTCCTTTCGCTTGTAATTCTGCTACCGTTGGTGCTTTAATAGTATCGCTCATGTGCTTAGTTTTTGTCGTTTAAATCTTGTGCCCAATTGAATCTGTCTGTTGGAGAGAATTTCCATGGAGCAAAATTTGTTTCAATATTGGAGAACATGGAATTCCATGAAGCTGGCGAGCCAGACTCTTCCATAGCCACGTATCGTTTCATTTCTAAAATGATAGATAACGGATCAATGTTGATAGGGCAAGCTTCTGTACATGCATTACAGCTCGTGCAAGCATTAATTTCTTCTTTTGTAATAAAGTCACCTAACAAGGTCTTACCCTCTCCTTTACCAGCACCAATATCTTCTAATCGGTCTCTAGTATCCATCATCACTTTTCTTGGAGAAAGGGTCTTGCCAGTTTGGTTAGCTGGACATTCCGATGTACATCGTCCACACTCCGTACATGAATAGGCTTCCATCAAGCTCTTCCAGCTCAAATCTGTAGCATCCTTAGCACCAAATGTTCCTACTTCGGCAGGTGGTTCACCAGCTCCCTCTACAGGCATACCAAGCATGGACTTCACTTCGGTCGTCACCGCATCCATATTCTGTATTTTTCCTTTGGGTTCCAAGTTGGAGTAATACGTATTTGGGAATGCTAGGAAGATATGGAGATGCTTCGAATAAGTGACATACACAGCAAAAGCAAAAATGCCAATGATATGAAACCACCATGCGCCTCTTTCTATAACCACCAAAAAGCCATCCGAGTAATTCTGAAACAATGGAATGAACAGACTAGAAATCATCAAGCTTCCAGTATCCACATACCCCGCCACGCCTCTACTTTGCAAAACCTGATCGGCCGCATTCATTTTCAAAATGGCAAACATTAATACAATTTCAATGATCAAGATCAAGTTGCCATCCATTGCAGGCCAACCCTTCATTTCGGGCTTGGTGAACCTTGGTACTTTAATTACATTTCTTCTAATTAAAAACGCGACACATGAAATAAGTACACCTAATGCAAGAAATTCGAAGAAATTCATGGCCACATTATAAAATGAACCTAAATAAGGAGCAAATATTCTATGCGTGCCAAGCAAGCCATCAATCATAAACTCTAGCACTTCTAGGTTGATGACCAAAAATCCCACGTAGATCAAAAGGTGTAAAAATGCTGGAATGGGTTTTTTGAACATTTTCTTTTGACCAAACGCAATCAAAAACATGGCTTTCCATCTATCGCCAGGTTTATCGCTGCGATCCAAGTCTTTCCCTAGCAAAATATTGCTTCTGATCTGCTTAATTCTTCGTATCAAAAAGTAGATCGGAATGGCTACAACAACCACAAAAACTACTTGTAAAATCCATGTCATATTCTCCTTATTTTTTTATTTCAAATATCTACTAAAATGTTTGTAGCATTAACAATTATTTTTACTTTTGTGCCTCGTTAACGCGGTGATGTAGCTCAGTTGGTAGAGCATCGGACTGAAAATCCGTGAGTCGGTGGTTCGAGCCCACTCATCACCACAATATAACGAAAGGGTTTCTGATTCAGAGACCCTTTTTTTATGCCCAAAATTTACCTCGAATTCCACCTCATTCAGAGTCACTTGTAAAGTACGCTGAGCATTTCTTACAGAGACATCAGAGTTCTCTATCGAGTAACTCTGATGGAGTGAGGCTAGTTCAGTCACCCTTGAAAGGAAGCATTTTGGGTTAGTTTCCATTCCTCTAAAATACAGAAGAATTTTCAAATTTTAGTATGCATGCATAACATATTGGTTATTTATAATCGTTCTGCTCAGCCAAAAAGCATTCACTTTATGTATAGACACAAAAAAAACCTGATAGTAATTATCAGGGTTTTCAAGTCATCTATTGGATATTTTTATTGTTGGAAAGTAGATCCTGGAAACTGCATCACATCGCTATGCAATGGGATACCCGTACCATAACCACCGTCTGCAACAGCTGAGTTCATCTTCTTAATAATTTCATTTGCCATAATAGCTGCACCTCTAGGGTTCAAATGAACACCATCATTAGCAAACATTCCATTCGGTGTAAAGTCTGGAGAAAGTTTATATCCTCCTGTCTCGGCAGAACTATATCCTCCACCGGTAGCTATTTCAGTCAACAGTGTATTCACATCCATGTACATCAAGCTTCCTGCTCGAGTAGTAGCTTCTGTACCAATAGCAGTATTAATTGCAATCAGATTTGGCAACATGGTTCCCAATTCAGTAGCATCCAAAACTAATTCATCTTCGAGCGGAGCTAAAGGTGAAATCCCAATTTCACCAGAAGAGACACCTGGCAATGCAGGTAAAAGTACCAATTCGGTCAATCCACCTAGTGCTGCAATAGGAGTTCCTACAATGTTTCGAATTTTTGGAATCACTATATCATCTCCACCTGCTGGATTTGGAACTGCTGCATCAGACAATGATTCGTCTTCAATCAACAATGGATAGTTATCCATATCGGTGCTTAGCATAGGGCGCTCCATTCCGGATCCAGCCACGGCTGCATTCCAACCAGTAATAGCTGCATTAATTTGTCCAATACCGGCCAATAGCTCTTCTCTGCTTGCTTCTGGTACTTCAATAATTCTTGGAACTGCCTGGAAGTGGGGCAATACAGCTACATTAGGCACATTCATGATGATTCCTTTGGCACCTTTAGACATTAAACCATCCAAAATGTTTCCAATGTATCCCGCAACAAGTGCAGGATCAGTTAATAGTGCATCTTTTGTGCCACCACTTACAGCATAGCCCAACACGTCATTCCCTCCAGGAAAAAGTGTAAAGAATGTAGGATTCCTAGCCATTGCATCTCCCAAAATCGTAGAGACACCTGGCTCAGAAGCAAACCTCGCATAATAAGGATTGTAAGCAGTATTAGCTTCTGCATCCGGTCCTCCGGTCAAAGGAGTTAATATTTGTGCGGTTTGAATTCCACCTACACCAAAATTATTGAGCGTAGCCTTGTCTCCTTCATAGGCAGCGGGTATATCTCCGCTTGTTGAAGGTACAATGGCTGCATCACCCAATTCTCCATCGTTATTTGCATCCAGATCCAATATCAATTTTCCAAATATAGTGGTCCCATCGGTTCCAGTATACCCATCAGCTGAATTGATAGTAGGCTGATTAAAAACTCCGCCACCAACACCTTCAAGTGCAAATCTATCTGCTAACAAAGCAGGGAAAGAATAGGCTTGAGAAAGATCATATAAAGTTCCATCGCCTACTCCAGCCGTAATAGATGCTCCTAGTGAAACATACGTACTTAGGTCCAAATCTCCCGCTGTACCAGTTGGTGGAACAGGGCTTGGTGGAATTGGGTTATTAACTAAAATCTCATTGATCAACTTATCCTCCTCATCACATGAGAATGTGATGCATGCAGAGACAAGTAGTAAAGTAAATATTTTTAAATTTTTCATCTTGTTCTCTTTATTAGTTTAAGAATTCATCGAAAGTGATCGACACATAGTAAATAGCACCCATTCTTGGGTTGCCAAATGAAGTTGTATATCTATTGTTGAAGATATTACTACCGCCAATTTTCACAACAGATTTGATGTTTGACAGTTTGTAACTAAGCTGTGCATCCACTGTTCCAAATGCTGGAATAACTCCTTGACCAAACGATGAATCCCAATAGAAAGCTTGCTGCCATCTGTAGGCCAAACTGAATCCAAAGTTTTCTACTACGTTTCTGTTAGCTAGAGACATGTTAAATCTATACTTCGGTGTATTGTATGAAGATCTAAATCCTTGAGCAACTAAATCCTCATCATCAAGTAATTCGTTGTACGCAACATTACCACTAGCAGTGTATCCACCTCCTAAAGAGTAATCCGCTTGAAGTCCCCAACCGTGAGACTTAATGTCTCCATCAGCGTTCGTATCAAATCCATAGTTCTGAATTCTTCCGCCAGGTACTGTATTGGCTATAATAGCATCTTTACCAGCATCAGAATTTGGATCAAAGCCAGGTACAGGATCAAAACCATCAGCTGTAGTTCCATCTGTCGCATCCACAGCCTGTCCGAATGTAATCTCAGCAATAAAATCCTGATAAGTACTGTGATAGTAATAGGCATCAATCATCAATCGATCCTCTAAGAACAACCCTCTATAGCCAATTTCAAAAGTTTTAATTTTTTCAGTTTTGAAATCCTCATGGACTTTTGCTGGGTTTACCAATAAGTCTCTTGCATTGGCATCTCCTCCAGCGGCGGCAGTTCTCGCAGCAGCAATACTCGCTTCTGTATAAACTGTGTTTGTCCTGAAGTTATATCTATCAACCAATAATTTATTGCTACCAATCAACCTTCTGGTTTGAACATCTAAATCAATGAATTGATCCTGAGAAGTAGGGATTCTAAATCCCTTCTGGAACGAACCTCTGAAATTGTGACTGCCAGCTACCGTACCTACTACGGATACTCTTGGAGAAAATTGCCCATCAAAATTTTCGTTTTTATCATAACGTCCGGACAATTGAACCTTTAAGTTGTCATCTAATAAGGCCTTCGAAATTTGTGCATAACCACCATACTCACTGTATGATTGTTCGCTTCCATCATCGTTCAATGCAAAAAGTGTTCCTTCTGACACTAAATTGTATTGTCTAAAATTACCTCCCACAACAATTTCCGCAAAATCAATCTGATTAGAAAAGTTATAGCTTCCTTCGAAATGATTCATGTTAGACGCATCTTTGAATTTCGCTCCTCCTTCAAAAATAGAAGTACTTTTTATCTGCTTAGAATCTGTATCCCAAGTAGGAGTACCTGGTGCATAATTGGCTTGAAGTCCATCTGCATATCCTCTGGCTACAGCATGCGATTGCTCAATAGAAGCTCCTTGCCCTCTGGCACCTAAGAATCCCAAGGCATAATCAGGAATGTAATATTTTTGGTTCATCAGAGAAGCTAAAGTATTGGCTGCATAAGTGTCTCCAGAATTCTCATGAGTAGTATATCCTCTCAGGTAGAAATTAGACCCTCTCAATTCTAACTTGGCTGTCCAAATAGAAAAGTTATCCAAAACAAACCTATCGTTGGCGGTATAAACTGTGCTACCTGATCCCCAATTGAATTGACCAAATACTTCCAAGTTATCAGTTATTCTATAGTGCAATGCACCACCTAACTTGATACTTTCAGTTTTGTTGTCCACAAAAGAAGCTTCTGTAAAACCAGTTGGTGTAAAAGCACCGTCAGATCCGCCTGGCAGCTGACCATCTACAGCTCCGAATGCAGGGTCTAATAATGGAATCAAACCTAAGTTGAAACCAAAGTCACCATAGGTATTTACACCATCATAAGTTCTGTTGTTTTGTCTGTTTCTACCAGTAGTCTCTACAGAACCGCCGTGCTCCACACCGTTGGTTGTGGTACTTTGATCTCTGTAGTCTACGCCTCTAAAATCTTTTGCACCTAAATAGGAAGCTGTGATTTTGAAAGCGAACTTGTTATTAAATGCTTTTGCGTAACGAATGCCATAATCATTGTACATGGCAGGATCGTTGTCCTCTCCATCCACATGATTGACACCCACTTTGGCATAGGCACTCAATCCTTGGTAGTCAAATGGGCTTTTACTATTTAATAGCAAAATACCATTCAAGGCATTTGGTCCATACAATGCTGAAGCAGCACCAGGAATCATCTCAGCACTTTCAAGGTCCAGGTCATTGATACCCACGATATTACCAACCGCAAAGTTCAATCCAGGTGCTTGATTATCAATCCCATCAATTAACTGAACAAATCGAGTATTTCCATTCGCTCCAAATCCTCTTGCATTAACAGACTTAAAAGTCAAACTCTGTGCACTCATATCCACACCTTTAAATCCTTGCAAGGCATCGTAAAAGCTTACAGATGGAGTGTTTTTAATGGCCAAAACATCCATTTTTTCAATGGAAACCGGAGACTGCATCACAGACTCCTCTACTCTCGAAGCAGAAACAACTACTTCCTGTCCCATAATGGATGATTCTTCCAGACTTACTTCGAGTCCTTGAACATTTGCATCACTGATCTCAATTTCCGTTGGACTATATCCAACCATGGAAAAGATCAAGGTGAGTGGAGGTGTCGAAGACACGTTAAGTGAGAAATTACCATCGGTATCCGAAATGGTACCAACTACTTTGCCTTTAACTAGAATACTCACGCCTAGTAAGGGGTCCTTAGTGTTGCTATCTACAACACTTCCTGATATGCTGGTCTGCGCCTGAGCCCCGAATGAAATCAGTGCTCCGAGAACCAAACTCAGATAAAATCGCTTAGTAAAAAGTTTACTCATATTAATCATTATTAAGTGTTTTGCTGATCATTACGCTACGAAAAAATAATTTCGTGTCTCTAATATTAAAGAAAAAATTATAAAATCAGCCTTGATTGAGCACCTAATAGTGATTTTCAATAAAAATTATGCATGCATACTACTTTTCGCTCAGATATTGCACCAATTTTTCGCACAAATTGGAAATTTCGGACGACATAAACTCATCACCAGTAGCCGACAAAAGTGTACTTGCTGAACTACCCAGAAGATTGATATGAAACTGTTTCATTTCGTCTGTATTCATATCCTTGGTCCAGAGGTCTAGCATCAAGGTATCTCTCTTTTTGTCATCCCAAATACCTATTGAAATAGACTTCGTTTTTTGCTGCTCAGCACCAGCATCTTCGGCGGACCATTGGATATCTTCAGGAATGTTTTGTTCGTCGAGCGTAACCTCGATATTAATTTTTGATTTCTTCATCTAAATTATTTTTGATTTTATCTGCGCAATTGAGGCGCAAAGAAACAAAAAAGCAGGAGGACTAGAAAGCCTTCCTGCTCTAAGCATTATTCTTTTCCAAAGATTAGCCTTTGAAAAAATTTAAATTTTCATTTCTGGAATTTCTCCTTCAACAATTAATGTTCCTTCTGTAGCCTTTTGAATTTCTTCAACGGAAACGCCTGGAGCTCTTTCTATTAACTTAAAGCCGCCAGGAGTAATGTCTAGCACTGCCATATTCGTGACCACCTTTTTCACACATCCAACACCTGTTAACGGCAGTGAACATTCTTTCAAAATTTTCGATTCACCAGCTTTATTCGTGTGCATCATGGCCACGATAATATTTTCCGCAGAAGCCACTAAGTCCATCGCTCCTCCCATACCCTTCACCATTCGACCCGGAATTTTCCAATTTGCTATGTCGCCATTTTCTGAAACTTCCATCGCACCCAATACGGTAAGCTGTACATGTTGTCCACGTATCATCGCAAAGCTGGTAGCAGAATCAAAAATAGATGCTCCTTTCAGTAGCGTTACCGTTTGCTTACCTGCATTAATCATATCAGCGTCTTCCTCTCCTTCATAAGGAAAAGGTCCCATACCCAAAATGCCGTTTTCAGATTGAAATTCAACTTCAATTCCTTCCGGGATATAGTTTGCAACCAAAGTAGGGATACCGATACCGAGATTCACATACCAACCGTTTTGTAATTCTTGTGCAATCCGTTTTGCTATTCCTGTCTTATCAAGCATATCTTTTAGAAATTTGGGTTATTCTTTTGTTCTTACTGTTCGTTGCTCTATTCTCTTTTCGTAATCCTTTCCTTGAAAGATACGCTGAACAAAAATCCCAGGTGTATGAACAAAGTTTGGATCTAGCTCCCCTGGCTCCACCAATTCGTCAACTTCCGCAATGGTGATTTTTCCAGCCATTGCCATAGGAGGGTTGAAGTTTCTGGCTGTGCCTTTAAACACCAAATTTCCGAACTTATCTCCTTTCCAGGCCTTAACGATCGCATAGTCTGCAGTAAGGGCAGATTCTAAAATATGTGGTTTGCCATTAAATTCTCTTACTTCTTTACCTTCAGCTACCTCTGTACCGTAGCCCGCTGGAGTAAAAAAGGCAGGTATACCTGCACCTCCAGCTCGGCATCTTTCAGCCAATGACCCTTGAGGTATCAAATCAACTTCAAGTTCACCACTTAACATCTGTCGCTCAAACTCATCGTTCTCCCCTACATAAGAGGAGATCATTTTTTTGATTTGCTTTTTCTGCAGCAAAAGTCCTAAACCGAAGTCATCGACGCCTGCGTTGTTAGAAATACAAGTAAGATCTGAAATGCCTTTTTCATTCAAGGCTGAAATACAATTTTCGGGTATGCCACAAAGACCGAACCCACCCAGCATGAGAGTCATGCCATGGTCTATTCCTTCTATGGCAGCCTGAGCATCAGCTACAATTTTGTTCATAGCAGTTAATGTTGTTTAATGTTTTGTACGGAAGTTACAAACTTATGATTTATCCAGATGAATCGGATAGCAATAATCTAAAGACAAGATTAATATTCTTTAAGAAGCTCCAAGGAGGTGATTTTGTCCTTTTGCAGTTGGTTTTTTAGTTCGTCAAGAGAATCAAATTTTTTCTCATCACGAAGATGCTTTACAAATTCAATTTGAATCGGCTGATTATAAATTTCCTGGTCAAAGTCAAAAAGATGGGTTTCAATGACTCTATGCAGTCCACCAATAGTAGGTCGGATTCCTACATTAAGCATTCCTTTGCGCCACTTATTTCCAACTTTGGCTCTTACGGCATAAGAACCATCCTTAGGAATTAGCTTAAACTCTTCTGGGACCTTGATATTTGCGGTAGGAAAACCCAATTGAGAACCAATTTGCTTTCCTTCTACTACGGTGCCTTTAAGGCTATACGATCTACCTAAAAACTCGGCCGCCAAATCTACCTCTCCATGAAACAGTGCCTGACGAATCTTGGTGCTACTCACCCCCACATCATCAATATCCTGACGAGGAATCTCTTCTACTTCAAATCCAAAACGATCGCTATTTTCCTTCAAATACTCAAAGCTGCCTGATCTATTCTTCCCAAAACGATGATCGTATCCAATGATTAGCTTCTTGGTTTTCAGTTTCTCCACCAACATATTTTGAATGAATGTCTCAGAAGATAATTGAGAGAATGCCTTAGTGAATTCTACTTTAACCAAATAATCAATCCCTACCTCTTCTAATAGCTTTGCCTTCTCCTCGAATGTTGAAAGCAGTTTAAGTGTCTTTTCTTCTGGAAACAAAACAAAGCGTGGATGAGGCCAAAAAGTTAGTACCACACTTTTACCGTTAAGATCCTTTGCGGTCTTTACAATTTTCTTGAGAATCTTCTGATGGCCAAAATGCACACCATCAAATGTGCCACTGGTTACAATAGCATTTTGAATATTGGGTATGGCTTGATGTCCTTCTACGATAACCATGGATGAAATTATGAGCGCAAATCTAATCTCTTTGCAATCGTGAAATAAAATCTTCTAATACAAAAGCATCTTCAACTTTGAATTCGCCGATAGCTGTTCGACGCAATTCTGACATGTACGCTCCACAACCCAACTCCTCACCGACATCTCTAACCAAACTACGAATGTAAGTACCCTTAGAACATTGAATTTTAAAACTGATTTCTGGCAATTTACTGGCATCCACTTCGAACACTGGTACTTGAACAGCTCTAGGTTTTAACTTGATATCTTCCTTACGCCGAGCGGCTTTATAGGCTCGTTCACCATCGACTTTGACCGCGCTATAGATAGGTGGGATTTGAATAATATCACCAGTCCACTTGGCAACTGCCTCTTCTATTTGTTCCTTAGTGACGTGTTCCCAAGGTTCATCGCTATCAAATTCTGTCTCTAAATCTACCGATGGTGTGGTTTTTCCCAACACCATTTTTCCTGTATAGGTTTTTCCTAAATCCTGATAGTCGTTGATTTTTTTTGTTGCCTTACCGGCACAAATGATAAGTAGACCAGTAGCCAGTGGATCTAAAGTTCCGGCATGCCCAACTTTTTTGATTTTCAGTCTGCCACGAATTTTCTTCACCACATCAAATGAGGTCCATTCCAAAGGCTTGTCAACCAGGAAGACTTCTCCCTTATCGAAGTCCATTTCGGAAATCGGAATAGGTTCTACCATAACAAACCTCCAGCAACGGCCAACAAGCCAACCACTCCACAATAAATTGCAAAATAAATGAGCTTTCCTTTTTTAACTATCGAGATCATCCATTGACAAGCCAATAGGCCTGAAAAAAAGGCAGCTAAAAAGCCGACCGTTAAATTCATCCCAGATACATTGGCAGCAATTTCAGGATTTTCCAAAAAATCCTTTGTCTTTAATAGCATGGCCCCAAGAATTGGAGGTAAAACCATGAGAAAGGAAAAACGAGCAGCTTTTTCTTTATTGATACCCAGGAGAAGTGCAGTAGATATGGTAGCGCCAGATCGTGATATTCCAGGCATGATAGCAATAGCCTGAGCTAAACCAATAAGAATGGAATTTTTAAAGGTGATTTCTCCATCGTTTTTCTTACTGAAGTAGGTGAATGCTAGCAAGGCCGCAGTGACCAACAACATTGTTCCTACCAAAAGTATATTTCCTCCAAAAAATGACTCAATCTGATCTTCAAAGAATACGCCAACAATGCCTACAGGAATCATGGAGAGTACTATCATCACTGCAAACTGAGTGGACACATTCCACTCCATTTTGAATATGCCCTTGATGATCTCTAGAATATCATTTCTAAAGATTACCACGGTACTACAAGCAGTTGCTCCATGAAGAATAATAGAAAAAAGAAGATTATCCTCTGACTGTACACCTAGAAAATAGGTGCCTAGCTCCAAGTGGCCGCTGCTACTCACAGGGAGAAATTCCGTCAATCCTTGGATGATCCCAAGGATTAATGCTTCAATAAAGGTCATTTATTTTTCTTTTGGCTTGTACAGAATAGCTACAAACTCTATGGCAAAACCCAGAAGCACTACAATAGGACCTAACGTAAGGCCTAGAAAACCAAATCCATAAGGCTCAGTATCCAGACTCATGATAATAAATCCAAGAATCAATACTATCACACCAATTAGCATGATCATATAATTGATTTTTTGAAAGGCTAATTTATTCTTGTCGCTCATAATCTAATAAAGTTCGTCCAGTGACATTTTCATGTACTTCCTGATGGCCGCAAATGTACTCATAAAACCTACAAATATACCGATCAATACGATTCCAGTGCCTAGCACTATCAATTGCTCAAGTTGCAACAATTCTAAAAGGCCATCAACCTCAGTATTGAGATACCTCATAAGAGAAGCTAGCAAACCAATGGCTAAAACGGCTGAAACCAACCCGAACATTGAAGCTCGCATTAAAAACGGTTTGCGTATGAAATTGGTTGTGGCTCCTACAAGTTGCATACTACGTATTAGGAAGCGCTGAGAGAATAGAGCCAACTTTATCGTATTATTGATCAGAATCACTACTACAGTCAGCAAAATCACAGAAAAACCTATGAGGACGAAACTCACCTTTTTCACGTTTTCACGAATGCTATTGACCAAGCTTTCAATGTAAGTCACCTCATGCACTCCTCTTATGAATCCAATTTCTTTTTTTATCTCTACCAGATTTTGTGACTCATGAAATTCGGGGCTTATTTTAATCACCACTACATCTCTCAAAGGATTATCTCCGAGAAACTCCACAAAGTCTTCTCCTGTTTCTTCATAAAACTCCTTTGCCGCTTCTTCTTTGGTAATGTGCGAAACTTGCGATATACCTTCCTTATTAATCACATAGTCCTTAGAAGAAAGGGTTTTAATAATTTTTGTGATTTCGTTTTGACTTAAGTTTTTGTTGAGAAACACCTGCATTTCAACATTCTCCTGAATGATTGTGGTGAGATTCTTAGTCATCATTAGCAGGAGGCCAAACAGACCCATTACGAATAAGGCAAGTGTTACGCTAAATACTACGCTAACAAAGGGATAACTTCCTAACTTTTTCTTTTTTCTAAACTTTTTGTCTTTTGCCATAGTCTATGGCCAAAAATAGCGCAATTGCTGAAAATAGCGAGAAGGACTAAATAAAATAATAATGATAAATGGTCCGTGGAGACACGAACCATGGCCTTTACTTTTACAGCATACAAGCCAGATTATCCTCTACTCTTCAATTCATCCAGTTCATGGATGAGCTCTCTGTTCTCAATTTTGGACAGCGGAGTAATCGAAGAAGCGTTCTTTCTCAATTGGTAGAAGTCTCCATGATAGTAGAAAAATAATTTCTTACTCCCTGGTGTACTTATCTCAATGATCTCATAAGGGGACTCATTGAATTTTCCATACAAGAATAATCGGTTGTCTTCCAATCGATAATGGAAATTGTATTTTCTTGAATTGATGGTTTGAATGTTAACCTTATCCACTTCTGATATACCCGATACTTGATCAATACGATCCATAGCTGTAAAGTCAACCGCCATGCCATCAAAAGCATCTTCGTGAGTTGGGGTTACTTCTGGTACCTCAAAGGCAATATTTTGCTTAGGAGTTTCGTCAACAATACTTCTTTTCTTCATTACCGGAGTGGCATCCACATAATCAAGCATTTGAAGATTTCCTTCAAATCTATAATCCAATTGATTCTGAATTGTTGGATTAAGCGCAGAGCTAAGCGCATATTCAGTTTTAGCATCTAATGATTCTATATGATACTGAATAGAAGCCTCTTTATTATAAAAGAAATAACCGCCAGTAGCAACTATGACAGCCGTGAGCCCGTACGTCAATGATTTCATTACAGAGCCTTGCATCAAGGTGCCGATCAACGTCGGCTCTACAGAAATATTGTTGAGTCTAGTCTTGAGTTCAGCTCTTCGATGAGCTTTTAGTCCTTCTACGATATCGTTTTGTCTATCGAATTCGGATTTAAGTTCCGGATTGCTTTCTACTCTTCCTTCAAACAGGATACGGTCAGTTTCCGACATAGTGCCGCTGAAGTAAGCTTCTAATTGACTGCTGTATTTATTAATTCCCATTTTTCTTAGTCTAGTACATCTTGAGAAGAATAAGTCCGCTTCACCATTAGGTCAAGTTTCTTTTTACATTTATACTTCTTGGTTTTGGCTGTGTCGGTATTTGCAAAATTCAATTTGTCTGCAATATCTGACATCGACAATCCATCGAAGTAGTGGTAGGTTAGTATTCTTCTACAGGTGTCCCCCAATTGATTAATACAATCGGTTATAATTTTAATTCTTTCATTCTTATCATGTTCCTGATAAGTAGTCCTTTCGACTTCTTCAGAGGAGAGCCTTCCTTTTCGATCCAACTCCTTTCTCCACAGATTCAGGCAAATACTATAAATGTATGTGCTAATCTTAGAAGTCAATACCAACTTACCAGATACGGCCTTCTGCCAAAATACCAAGAGAGCGTCTTGAAAGATGTCTTTCGCTTCATCCTCCGTCCCATTATTGTTTAGCACAATGCGGGTCATCATTTTGTAATGTTTCTTGTACAGGTAGTCCAATGCTGCCTCATCCCCTCTACTCACCCGTTCTAACACTTCATGATCTTTCATGACTCCTTCTAAGCTCTCGCTCTAGTTTAAATACGACAATGTAACTAATTGTAACCCTTGCGGGTAGAAATTTGTCAACAGTCTATCAATATAGCTGATTTACGACAAATAGTCCAATTAGCTAACGTGAATAATCTCGTTTTCTGCTACCACAAAGATATTATCTTTTTTAGAAGGCTTTATTTTTGCTATTCCGGTGAAATGACCGAAGGCAGGAAGGAAGGCGTGATCCTCTCTAAATAGGAAACAAGGAAGTTTCAAAGACTGCTTCCCTGAGCCTTTCAAAGACACTCCTGGATGTATATGACCTGAGATGTTGTAGCATTCAGAATTTTCATTGCGCTCATGAGTGAATTCTATATTACCCATGTTAAGTTCATCCACCACTTGCAATCTGGAATTTCGATAGAGGCTTTCCGGCAAGACATCATGATTGCCTTTGATCAAGATTAATTCTATATGCTCATAATTGTGCGCCCAGTTGTAAAACAATTCCCATTCCTGATTATGATCGCTGTGAAAAAGGTCTCCGACGAAAAGGATTTTTTCGGGAATAAATTCTTCAATAATAGCATCAAGAACAAAAAACTCATTGACATGAATATGTGAGGATATGGGCACTCCTGCTTTCCTGAAGTGACTGGCCTTTCCGATATGCAAATCGGACAAAATCAGAGCCTTTTGTTCTTTCCAAAAAATCACTTTTTCGGGTAAAAGGTAAAAGGTTTGATTCTGAATATTGGCTTTGAAGTGCTTCATGAAAAACTATACATTAACTAAGATCAAAAGTAGCTAGATTCTTAACGATTTCGCTGCGCTGATACCAGTCGTTGAACACCAAATGCAACTGGTCAATCCTCATTCTACCAAAAGATAAATTCCGAAACTCCTCTAGCAGCCGAACGAATCGGCCTGAATCAGCGATTGGGGTTCTGAATCTCATAACTGTCAGATGAGCGGTGTTAATACTATATCGGCTATCAATGGAATGTTGAAGCGATGAAGATTTGAACGTCTCTCTCAGCTTATTTCTCAAACTCTCAAGGCTATCCCCATCCGGAAACCCCTGCACTAATATTCCTGCTGAACTAGCCGTTATTCCTTGGAGTCTAATCTCCATGGGTTCGTAGATACACTCACTCGCGAGATGTAGATAATCCTCTGAATTGATCTGAGCCAATTCAAATCCAGCGTAGCAAGAAATTATCGAAAGAACGGTCAGATGCAAGTCTTCCAATGGTTGGTAATATTGAAGTGGTTCAACTTTTTTAAGTTCAGACTGAAAAGTAGAGATGCTATTTTTGACCGCCTGATTTGGCTTTGCCAAGAGTGTCATACCACGTCTTAAGTCCGATTTAGCATCGATGGATTTATCTATTGAACACGTCCCATTTCTGAATTGAGATCGGGCGTTTTTCCACATTTCATTGTAACGCCCTTCCAACTCTTTATTCATTCCTTATCCAGGTTTGAGTTCGGTAAAAGAAAGCGACATATCCGCGAAGTTTCAATTCTCCATCCTCTAACCACAGTTTGCACTTGTATACCGTCCCATTCTCTGGATCTAGTATTTTGCCACCCACATATTCGTCTCCATCTTTTTTCGCCCCTTTCAATATTTCCATACCCAAAGTCTTCTGCATGTATCTCGGATCATCCTCATCACACTCATCACACACCGGGTCTGGATCTTCGTGTGGCTCAAGAAACATATCAACTACCTTTCCATAGTACTGATCCCCCTTTTTGTAAATCTCTACTACTGAACGAGGCTTATTGCTTTCGTCATCGATAGTTTTCCATTGGCCGATAATAGGGTCTTGGGCAAATGCTATGTTTGCGGATTGATAAATTATTGCAAAGAGTATAATCAACTGTTTCATGTCCTTAAATTAATCAAGAATCGATAACAAAGTAAGTTAAGATCTCTCCCGAGAACTATCGGGATCGAGATGACAAAAAAATGAAAGTACTACTCCATATTCACCTGCATCTTGGCAATACGCTCGCCTAGACTCTCAGAACTGATCCGTTCTCGCATGCCATCTACTAAGATAGGAAATGAAAACGGTGTAGGCTGGGTTGTCCGAATCAATTTAATTTTTTGCTGATTGATACGCTCCATGGATTCTAAGAACCGCTCTTGTTCCAACTGTAACGAAAGGACTTCCTCTTCCGCCTGCTTCAGCAGTAAATTATCAGGGTCATAATCAGCCAGTGCTTTATAGATAATCCCTGAATTCATTTGAAGATGCTTGCCCCGAATGGGCTGTCCAGGGTGTCCTTGAAAAACCAAACCCGAAATAGTTGCTATATCCCTAAACCTTCTTTTGGCCATTTCCGACTGATTGATCGATGAAGAGATGTCGAAAAAAATATCTTTGGAGGAAAAAAGGTCCTGCTCCAAAGCATCTTCAATAGGAATTTCTTGATCTGATAGCAACTCGAATCCATAGTCATTCATTGAAATAGAAAAGGTAATTGGCTGGGATTGAGCGATACGAAAAGCCACAACACCAGCCAGTACTTCGTGCACCGCTCGGCCTTCAAATGGAAAAACGAATATGTGATAACCCTCCTTTGTCTGTGTCTTCTCTATAAGTAAAGTCTTGCTATCTGGGATAAGAGAAAGTTTTGATTGCAAATCCAGTAGGGGCTTGAGGCGTTTCATTTCTATTGACTCGTAGGTACCTTGTGCTGCCAATTCGAATTTTTGCCGCAGCAGCCTGGAAAGCTGAGAGGAAAGCGGTATTCGTCCGCCACCCCATCTTGGCACGATGCCTTTTTTCTTCCTGCCCTTTTTTACGACAACTGTGAGGTCCTTGAGTCTGACAAACTCCAAAGCCTGACCAGCAAACCAAAATACATCACCTGTATTGAGTCGAGAGACAAAGCTTTCTTCAACTGTACCTATATATCCCCCAGTCTGAAAGCGAACCTTAAGCGAAGGATCACCCACGATAGTGCCCATGCCCAACCGATGGCGCATGGCGGTTCGCTGGCGGTTGACTTTATATACACCATTCAGAATTTCAACTTTTGAGAACTCATCGTATTGTGACAGACTTTCACCTCCTGTGGTAATAAAAGTCAAGCACCATTGCCATTGCTCTCGCGTCAGGTCTTGATAGCAGTGCGTGGCTTTGATCTCCTCAAATACTTCTTCCTGTAGAAATCCGTCGCCCACCGCCAGCGTAACAAGATATTGTACCAACACATCGGTGCAGCCAGTCAAAGGTTTACGAGGCTCATACAAATTTTCCTGAATGGCAGACCTAAGCGCAGTAGCTTCCATCAGCTCAAGCGCATGAGTGGGTACGAATCGCATCTGACTTATTTCACCCGGCCCGTGACCACTCCTACCTGCTCGCTGAAAAAATCTAGAGACTCCTTTAGGACTTCCTACCTGAATCACCATGTCCACCGGTCGAAAATCCACACCTAAATCCAAACTCGAAGTACAGATCACCAACTTGAGTTTTCCTTCGTTGAGCGCATCTTCCACCCATCTTCTGATATCGTTGTCAATGGAGCCGTGGTGCATCGCCATCAGCCCAATCATTTCCGGATATTTATCTATGATGCCCTGGTACCATATTTCGGTTTGAGATCTTGTGTTGGTGAACAAAAGCGTTGTATTATTCTTTTTGACAATTTCCATCACTTCTTTCATCAGGCGAATACCCAAATGACCTGCCCATGGATAGTTTTCAATCTTTTTGGGTATGACAGATTTGATGTTAATCTTTTTCTGAATGTTGGCACGGATGATTTGACCTGTCTGATTAGGTCCGGTGAGTGCTGATAAAGCTTCATCCATATTCCCTACAGTAGCAGATATTCCCCAGGTTTTCAATTTAGCATCTGACCAAGCTCTCAATTTGGATAATGCTAATTCCACCTGTACACCTCGTTTGGACCCAAGTAATTCATGCCATTCATCAACAATCACGCACTGCAAGTCACTGAAGTAATTGGGTGCATTTTTCTGACTCATCATCAGGTGTAAACTTTCTGGCGTAATGATCAAAGCATCAGGAGCGGAGTCAGTTATTTTCTTTCTATCTGAGGTAGACGTATCGCCCGTTCGAATGGCCACATTCAACCCTAGGTCATTGGCTTCACTAAAGTCTTCGAGTGCTAACTTGATATCATTGGCAAGTGCTTTTAGTGGAGTCAACCAAATTACTTTTAGTTTCTTTTTCCGTGTTTTGGAAGCAGCGGCATTGACAGCAGCAGGAATCCAAAGTGCAAAGGTTTTGCCACTTCCGGTGGGTGCATTCAGCAAGCCATTGGGTAAATCGAAAAACGCTTGCCACATTTCTTTTTGAAATTTATAAACCTTCCAATTTTTCGAATGGAACCAGTTTATGCCGGTTTCTATGGCTTTTTTTGCGATCAATTCAACGAAAGTCTATAATTATTATGATATCTTGATATTATCTGTTGAAAAATTAACAAACATCCAAATAACAGTTGGTTTCTTTACGAACCAAATATTTGAATTAGTCGTTCAACCTATTAGTTTTGCCAAAATTTTTAACACACACTAAATTATTAATCAATGATTAAAGTTGCTATCAACGGATTTGGACGAATCGGAAGACTTGCGTTCAGAGCATTATTGAAAAAGGAAAATGTGGAAGTCGTTGCGATCAACGACCTGACTGATACTAAGACGTTAGCACACTTATTAAAGTATGATTCTACTCAAGGTAAATTCGACGGAACTGTTGAGGCTGCTGAAGATGGAATCATTGTAAACGGAACAAAAATCGGTATCACTGCTGAGAGAGTTCCTTCTGACTTGCCATGGGGCAAATTGGGTGTAGATGTAGTTTTGGAATCTACAGGTAGATTCGTAAACGAAGAAGGCGCTAGCCAACACTTGACTGCCGGAGCGAAGAAAGTTGTGATTTCTGCTCCTGCCAAAGGAAATATCCCAACTGTAGTATTGGGTGTAAACGAAGAAATTTTGACTGGTGAAGAAAAAATCATGTCGAACGCTTCTTGTACGACTAACTGTCTAGCACCTATCGCTAAAGTATTGCACGACAACTTCGGCCTAGAGCAAGGATATATCACTACGATTCACGCTTACACAGCTGATCAGAACTTGCAAGATGGACCTCATGGTGACTTGAGAAGATCTAGAGCTGCTGCTATCAATATGGTACCTACTTCTACTGGAGCTGCTAAAGCTGTAGGATTGGTATTGCCAGCATTGAACGGTAAATTGGATGGTAACTCAATGAGAGTACCTACGCCAACTGGTTCTATCACTGACTTGGTAGCTACTTTGTCTAAAGAAGTAACTGTAGAAGAAGTAAATGCTGCGATGAAAGCTGCTGCTGAAGGACCAATGAAAGGAATCTTGAAGTACACTGAAGATCCAATCGTTTCTTCTGATATCGTAGGTGATCCTCACTCTTCTATCTTCGATGCTGGTATCACTTCTACCAACGGTAAGATGGTAAAAGTTGCTTCTTGGTACGACAACGAAGCTGGATACTCTAACAGAGCCGCTGACTTGATTGCTAAGATTGGGTAATTGGACTTGGTCCGTGGAGACACGAACCTGAGCGTTCAGGCTACAGCAATTGATTCGTGAGGACACGAATCACTGCAATGAAATTGAAACCTCGGTTCCGACAGTATTCGGGATCGAGGTTTTTTTATTACTTTACAATATTACTTATGATCAAGTTACCATGATAAAAAAGCCACTTTTTCTACTCTATTCACTGTGTTTCATTTTGTTCTTTTCTTCTTGTGATACCGGCAGAGACTGTCCTGATGGTATGGGAGAATGTGAGTTGCAGGATGGCACCGTCATTTGTGCCCCTAAAGGATCTTGTTGACACTTTTTAAATGGATGGATCATCACCATGCCAATCTTAAACCTTGGGAGAAGAAAGTCCTTCTCATAATACTAATCCTGCAATGTCTATATAGCGGTTTAAGAGTCCGCAAAAACCATATACTTTGAAGTAAAGTGCGTTGTTCAGACAATTACATTGGATTGGTTAAATCTGAAAAAGCCAATTTTGAAGATAGATATAGAGAAATTAAAAAAGAGACACTAAGCTACCTGAATTAGTTCAACAGCGCTTCCTGACCTTCACCCACCTCCAAATTATGCCACACTTGCTGCACGTCGTCGTTGTCTTCAAGGGCATCGATGAGCTTCATGATCTTCCTAAAGTCTTCATCACCAACGGCCTTAGTATTGTTTGGAATGCGCTGTAGTTCGGCATTTTCGGGTTCCAGATTCAGTTCCTCAAATTTCTTGTTGAGGTTACCGAAGTCTTCCATGAGGCACTTCACAGTCAGATAATCATCTTCTACAGTGAAATCATCCGCCCCGCCATCTATCAATTCCAATTCTAGGGATTCAATGTCCATTTCCTTGGTGATAGGCAAAGTGAATACCCCTTTCCTATCGAAGATAAACTCCAAAGAACCATTGGTGCCCATGTTGCCGTCGTTCTTGCTATAGGCGGCCCTAACTTCTTGAACCGTTCTATTTTGATTGTCGGTCAAGCACTCCACAAAAACCGCCACACCAAACGGTGCATAACCTTCAAATGTCAACTCCATATAAGAATTGGCATCGCCACCCAATCCTTTCTTGATCGCGCGTTCAATATTATCCTTAGGCATATTCGCGCCTTTGGCATTTTGGATGGCCATACGCAACCGTGGATTACCCTCTGGGTCACCACCTCCACCTTCTTTCACTGCCACAGAAATTTCTTTGCTCAACCGAGAGAAAATTTTCCCACGCTTGGCATCTGCTGCCCCTTTCTTTCGCTTAATGGTTGACCACTTACTATGTCCGGACATAGGTTAATTCAAAATTTGAGATTCAAGACTGTTTCATTTTCAAAATTAAGAATTAGCTGAAAAGGATCAAGCATTCTTGTATTTGAGATTGAGAATAATTCCGACTATTACCAGCGCCATTCCAACATAGCTCAACCATTCGTAGGTCTCACCAAAAATGATGAACCCAAAAGCCAAAGAATAAATGATACCCATATAGTTTATGATAGAGACCTTTGAGAGTTCCTCTGCCTGATATGATCTAGTCATAAAATATTGTGCAATTTGAGTAAATACTCCGACCAAAAGCAAATACATCCAGTCCCACCCATTAGGGGTAACCCAGTTGAACAAGGATATGATTCCTGCTAAAGGGAGTGATACCATAGGAAAGTAAAAAATGATGACTAGTGGATGTTCGGAAGTTTTGAGAATTCGAATACAATTGTAGGCCAAGCCCGTAAATACCGCACCACCGATGCCTATCACCAAATGAATTAGAGATATTCTTGCATCAAAGCCCTGAATGACCAAAATTCCTAAAAAGGAAAGAAAGAAGAACAAGTACTGTTTTGGATTCACTTTTTCCTTGACGATAAAAACACCCAGAATAGCAGTGAATATCGGTGCCATATATTGCATACTGGCGGCAGCGGCCAAAGGTATCTGTTGAAGTATATAGAAATAGGAGGCCAGAGCGATGGAACCAACTACTCCTCTCAAAATCAAGATTTTTTTATTAGAACCCCATGGATTGATTTTGTCTTTCAAAAAGAAGAAGGCACAAAGTAAAATAGAGATAATAGATCGAAAGAAAATAATCTCAATAGCCGGAATGTGCGAAATCATTTTCACACACACTTTCATCAAGGCAAAGGTGAAGGTAGAGATGATCATAAACTGCACCCCCTTCGATAAATTCATAATTGTAAAATTTTAACTTAAAATACGCCCGTCTTGGATGACAATTTTTCGATCTGTCATCTCGGCTAAGTCCTGGTTGTGTGTGACGATGATGAAAGTTTGATTTAGTTCTTTCTGCAACTGAAAAAACAAGTGATGTAACTCTTCTGCATTTACAGAGTCTAGATTCCCACTAGGTTCATCTGCAAAAATTAGGGAGGGTTTATTTATAAGGGCACGTGCTACGGCACCTCTTTGTAATTCTCCTCCAGATAATTCTGATGGCTTATGGTCTCTACGGTGCTCAATGTGCAATAATTCCATTAATTGACTGGCATAATCAGCTAAACCTTTGCCATTCTTACCATTTATATAGGCTGGGATGCAAATGTTTTCGAAAAGAGTAAACTCAGGAAGCAGATTATGAAATTGAAAAACAAAACCTATTTCTTGATTTCGAAAAGATGCCAAAGACTTAGAATTCAGTTTGAAGACATTTTGACCATTGATTTCTACTGACCCTCCGTCGGGTTGATCTAATGTTCCTAAGATTTGCAATAAAGTACTCTTACCGGCTCCAGAAGCTCCTACGACAGAAACGACTTCACCTGTCTCTACTCTAAAGTCAATGCCTTTGAGCACTTGCAATTCTCCGTAAGATTTAACAATGTTTGTTGCCTGCAGCATGAGTCATTCGTTGTGCAGCAAATATATGAATCCAGACATTAGAGTCAAGGCATTAGAGATTAGAATTTGGAATTGATGTTCGCAAGAAATGGATAGAGTATTCAAAAAAGGGCATAAAAAAAGGCTGCCACTAGAGCAACCCTTTTAATCCACCTGTATTATCCCATTATCTTTAAGCCATTATGCTGGCTGTTTTTCTTCTCCAAGTACTTTGATCTCTGGTATTTCCATGAAGTTGAACTCCATGTCGAAGAAACTGCACAAATCTTCGCCTGCCTCTTTCATATCTTCGTCTCCGTCTTCGAAGTACCAATTGATTTTTACTTTTTTCCCCATTTCATCAATCTTGGACAGTTTCTTCATGAATATGTATAGACATTTAGAAGAACTTGTATTGAAATATTCAAATGCCAAGTTAGCTGTCATTGAAGCTGTGCCACTTTCGGCATAGCTTTCTAAACTTTCAAGTACATAATTATAAAATGCCAGTGGGTTTTCTGGACTTGACTTCCCTCTCATATCAAAAATCCCTTTAGATGGGTTGAAGTATATAGAGGGTGTCACACGTGACGATCTTATAAAATATCCTTTCATAGCTCTATCGTTTAGATTGAAAACTGGTCAAATAAACGGTAGCTAAAAGCCTTAACGATTAACTACAATTCAAAAGTAGATGGGATATGAGTCAGAAAAAATAGAGGTTTTTCTTAATTAGATTTTTAGGAGTATTAAACATTCAAAAACGCGCTAGAGCCATGTTTTGAATTTCAAAATTGTACTATTATAAGATTCGGTTGAAAAATAGCCCACCGAATATTTTATGCCTGAATAGCTACAAAGTAAAAATCCCCTAGTGGGGATTTAAGTGTTTTTTGCATTACTAGGAATATTACCTACGACTTTGAGAAAAATACAAAGAATTAGTCCAGTTCTATGATTTTTTCACGGATGGCATACTTCACTAATTGTGCCGTACTCTTCAATCCAAGCTTCTGCATAATGTGGTTTCGGTGAGCGTCTACAGTTCGAATACTAATGAACAGCTTATCTGCAATTTCACGATTGGACAAGCCCGAAGCAATTTGCCTTAACACTTCTACCTCGCGTTTACTTAGGTCTTTGTTTTCATTAGCTACACGTTCTCCTTTACTCTGGTTGTAAAATCCTTTGAATATGACTTGGGAGATTTTTTGCCCGAAATATTGTTCTCCTTGCATCACCTTACGTATGGCTTCTGCTAAAATGTCCTTTTTAGTGTCCTTAGCTAAATAGCCAGCCACTCCAGCTTTAATCGCTTCTGAGATGTGATCCTGGGTCACTTCCATTGATAGGATAATGATTTTCACTCCTTCGTGCTCTGCTCCTATTCTTTTGGCTGTTTCAATTCCATTCATTCCTGGCATATTAATATCCAGCAATACAACATTTGGTGCCTGCTCAGTTATTTTTTGAAGGGCTTCTTCTCCGCTTTCTGCTTCTCCGATGATAGTAAAATCATCGTAGATAGAAAGCATAGTTATAACGCCTTCTCTTACTAAGGAATGATCATCGACTACGAGTATTGATATTTTTGACATGGCGGTTTAATTATTTATTGGGAACCAAGATTTTACTAATGTACCCTTTTTCGGAACAGAAGTTATCTCAAAATGTCCGTTTTGCAAAGATGTTCTTTCTTTCATATTTTTTATACCATTCCATTTAATTTCTGTATCAAAGCCTATTCCATCGTCTTTTATTTCTAGTACAATGTTTTTATCGACCGCTTCGATCCGAACAGAAACATGTTCAGCTTTAGCATATTTTACAATATTGTTTATGGCTTCTTGAGCTATTCTATAAATGGTGTTGGATAATTCCATATCATAATCATCTGGAATGTCAATTACATAATCAACTTCAAACTCACCCATATTTTCAATCTCCTCCATCAGATAGTGCATGGTCTTGCTCAATCCGAATTCCTCCAGGTGACGGTTCGATAAATTTCTTGATACCCGGCGAACTTCCTCAATGGTAGTTGCAAGCAAATCCTCCACATCATCTTTTTTTCGAGTAAGCTCCTCTTCCGAATTAGCTTCAAGTGAAGATAACTTAAATTTAGCAGCTACGAGCATCTGGCCTATGCCATCGTGAATATCACGAGCCATCCGACTTCGTTCAAACTGCTGTGCATTGAATATGGATTTACTAATCTCGCGTTGCTCTGTGATATCCTGAACTACACCTAATACTGAGAGGATTTTGCCATCATTTCCTGTGGATATATTTCCTGTATTTCTCACAATTTTGGTCAAATCTTCACCAAGCACAATCCGATGTTCGATGTCAAAGAAATTTTTTCCACTAGCCAGCATTTCTTTAAAGTATGGCTTGTCCTGTTCATGCATCGTTTGCCGAATCAATTTAAATACCGAAAGTTCTTCTTCATCCGTAAGCTCGAATATGCGACGAAACTCTGCAGATACGACAAAAGAATTTCCCTTGGCATTCCATTCATAACTGCCTACATGAGCCACTGACTCTGCATTCTCAAGAATGGACTGATTTTTTCGAAGTTGTTCTTCGTATACTTTTTTCTCAGTAATATCGAATAAAGTACCAGACGCACGTAACGGCTCACCTTTTAGTGATCGTCGAATAATTTTACCTCTAGCCAATACCCATTTTACTGCTCCGGTTTTATTTCTCACATAGAATTCTTGATCGAAAAATGGTGCTTCCCCTGCTATATGCTCATTCATGGCATCAACAACATATTGCTGCTCGTCGGTATCATATTTTTGAAAATATTTGAAATCCTGAATGGCATCCTCCGCATCGAATCCTAAAATCTCAAGACTCTTATTATTATAGACAATAGCATTGGACATAAAATCCAGGTCCCAAATCCCGAGGTCTGTACCCTCGAGCGCCAACTCCAACCGTTCTTTATTCAATATCAACTCATGTTCGGCAGATTTTTTCTCACGAGTTACTTTCTGTTCGTTGAGCGCTCGTTCCACCACGATAGGCAATCGAGATAAACTATCTTTTGAGACTAAATCAGTAACGCCGAGTTTAAGGGCTTCTACCGCATTTTCCTCCCCAATTATTCCCGAGACAATGATGAAAGGCAAATTGATCTCTTTAACAAGATCAAAGGCATCGATAGCACTACAAGAAGGCAGATTATAATCCGAAAGAACGACATGGGGCAAAAAATCAAATAGTTTGAATTTGAAATCTTTCAGGTTATCCACTCGATGATATTCAAATTGAAAACCAGCACGTTTGAGTTCATAGAGCGCTAATTCGGCATCTTCGGCTACATCCTCGAGGATTAGTATATTTAGCTTATTGTCTTTCAATTGGATAGTTAAGTCGTAGGTGTAGTATTTGTAATGAGCCAATAAAAACCAACTTCAGCAATGGCCTTAGCAAAGTTTTCAAATTCAACAGGTTTGACTATATAGCTGTTGACCCCCAGGTCATACGTTTTCATTACATCTTGCTCTTCTTTAGATGAGGTCAGTACTACAACTGGAATTTTCTTAGTTATTTCATTCTTTCTGATCTCTTCCAACACTTCAATGCCATCTATTTTTGGCAGCTTCAAATCTAAAAAAATGACACGTGGCAAGTTTTTAACATCCCTATTCTTGTATTCATTTCTTGCGAATAAAAAATCCAGTGCTTCTACACCATCTTTTAACCAAACCAATTTGTTGGCTAAATGATGCTTTTTTAATGAACGTATAGTGATTTCCGCATCGTTTGGATTGTCTTCCACTAAAACAATTTCCGCTTCAATTTGATCAGGCATTTAATTTATTTTTGAAAAGATCATGAATATAATCAACCCATTTTTAATCTACAATTTTTGAATTTTATTTAGGCAAGCTGAAATAAAATGTAGTTCCTTTTCCTTCTTCACTCTCTGCCCACACTTTTCCATTATGCTTTATCATCACTTTTTGAACAATGGCTAATCCCACACCAGTACCAGCAAACTCAGCGTCAGTGTGTAGACGTTGAAATACGCCGAACACTTTATTATAATAAGCCATATTGAATCCCACACCATTGTCTTTGATATAGAATTCAAAAAATCCATCTCGCTCTTCTACACCTATCTCAATTTTCGGTTGAGGCTCTTTACTACTAAATTTCACTGCATTTCCAATCAAATTAGAAAACACCTGTTTCATCAAAGTAGGCTCTCCATTTACTTGAGGCAATGATCTTATTTCGAAAATTGATTTTTCTAAAGCTTGCTCTTCTATGATTCCGTTTACGAGATCGTCAAAATTGATTGGTCTAAAGTCAGTCACTTTTCTCGAAATCCTAGAAAAAGTGAGGAGGTCATCGATAAGCATGGCCATCTTACCACTATTTTTGATAATTACATTTAGAAGTCTTTTACTCTCGTCACTAAATTCATCTTCATGATCTTCCAGGATAATTTTTGAAAAACCATCTATGGCCCGCAATGGCGCTCGCAAATCGTGAGAAACAGAGTAGCTGAAGGCTTCCAATTCCTTATTTGCTACTTCCATTTTATCCACCTGTTCTTCTAGTTGCTGATTAAGATTTTGAATTTTGTTTTCATTCAATTTTCTATTGGTGACATCGTCTACAATCATCACAGTAAACCTGACTTTGTCTTCTTCATCCCGAACAGTGGAAACGGTCTTGTGAATGAATATTTCTCTCCCGTTTTTTGTCGCATTCTTTTTTTCAATGGTATAGTGATCTATTTCACCCAGAATAATCTGCTCATATTGCTTGATGTCCATATCCATTTCATCCAAGTCTTCCGTTCCTGAAATAGAATAAAAAGTCTCTCCTAGCAACTCAGCTTCAGAATACTCAAGCAATTCCTGAAGTGCTCTATTTGCCATAAGCACCATACCTTTTTTATCACACACACAAATTCCTACACTAGCATAATCATATATGGTTTTAAATCTCTTTTCACTAAGGTGAAGCTCTAAATCGGTTTTTCTTTGATGCTCACTCCAGAGTTTCATGCCTAAAAGGTGGCTAATATTCATAGCCATCAATTCCATAATCTCTATATCATATTCCTCGAATCCATTTCGGCGAGATTCGTTGGAGGAAAATAATAGCACACCGTACATGGCATTATTGACCATGATAGGTGATGCAATAAAATATTTTGGTACGATTCCGTTTAAGTCTTTTCGGTTGAGATTCGTCACATTACCCGCTCTGTACAAGGTTCGTTGTTCCAAATCTGTTTCCATGATTACACTTTTATTGAGCGAAATCAATTCTTGTGTATAATCACCTGAAGCATCCGTATCATTTACATTTCTAATGACTGGCTCCCCATTTTGGATTTCTACAATGAATCCTTTTTCTATTCCAAACAACTCAGCTCCTGAATTGAGATAATCTGATAGAACTTCATCCAAACTGGAATCGTACCTCAGATTTAATCGATGAAGTTCTCTCAATCCATGGCTGAATTCAGTGATTTTTTCTTCTTTCAAATCGTAATTATACTTCAGCATCCACACTACTGACATATTCACAAATATGGCTATGAGGTAAACCCAAGTAGCATTGGGATTGTCTCCCCAAATGGGCCAGTCCTTAAGATATACATCGGCCCAAACTAGTGCAGATTGTAGAATGGCCAATGTGGCAACCATCCATTTGCTATACTTCCTTGGTGTTACAATTATAGAGATCAAGATGAAAGTGAAAAATACCAGGCCCCCACCTTGCACACCTCCAATTTTAAACCAAAAAAACACACCAAATAAAACACTGCACAAAACTGAAGGAATCACTATTCTATTGAGGTACTTACCTCTTTTACTCAAGCGATACACCCAAACACCCAGAGCTATTCCCAAGGCATAAAAACCTACAATAAGATATTCTTGTTGAAAAAAACGATAAATAGAAAAAATCACAAGTGTACCTATGAAGTATAAAAGAGACGCATTAAAAATCCGATATGAAAGTGAATCTGGGTTCAAGAGATTAAATGATTGAAATGTGCTTTTGTCCAAATTAAAGATTTTATTCAAGAAATCTCATAGGTTAAAGCGCCAGACAACAAATTACACTTGAAAATACCACGGTATTGCTGTAGCTTCGCGCCAAAGGCATCCCGACGGGACACAAAAACATTTAGGATATGAACATTCACGAATATCAAGCGAAGGAAATACTCAAAGGATACGGAGTAACAATACAAGAAGGTATTGTAGCTGAAACTCCTGAAGAAGCACAAGCTGCTGCTAAGAAATTGAATGCCGATACTGGCACAGAATGGTATGTGGTTAAAGCACAAATCCATGCTGGAGGAAGAGGAAAAGGAAAAGTCAATGAAACCGGATCTAATGGTGTAGTATTGGCTAAAAGCCTAGATGAAGTTCCACAAAAAGCTGGAGATATTTTAAAAGGTACATTGGTGACACACCAAACTGGACCAGAAGGTAAAATAGTGAACAAAGTTTTGATTGCGCAGGATGTTTACTATCCGGGAGAATCTGAGCCAAGTGAATTCTATTTAGGAATCTTGCTAGATAGAGCAAAAGGGTGTAATGTCATCATGGCCTCTACTGAAGGTGGTATGGATATTGAAACTGTAGCTGAAGAAACTCCAGAAAAAATTATAAAAGAATGGATCGACCCAACCGTAGGGCTTCAGGCATTCCAAGCAAGAAAAGTAGCTTTCGCTCTTGGGCTTGAAGGTGATGCTTTTAAAGGCATGGTGAAATTTATCTTCTCACTATACAAAGCTTACGAAGCTACTGATTCGTCGATGTTTGAAATCAACCCTGTGTTGAAAACGTCAGACAACAAAATATTGGCTGTAGATGCTAAAGTTGACATCGATGACAATGCATTATACAGACACAAGGACATTGCAGAGCTTAGAGATTACACCGAAGAAGATCCAGCAGAAGTAGAAGCTGCTAAATCTGGCCTTAACTATGTGAAACTAGAAGGTAACGTTGGCTGTATGGTAAATGGTGCTGGATTGGCAATGGCGACCATGGACATTATCAAATTGTCTGGCGGTGAGCCTGCTAATTTCCTCGATGTTGGAGGGTCTGCCAATGCACAAACGGTTGAAGCGGGGTTCAGAATCATTATGCAAGACCCTAACGTGAAAGCTATCTTGATTAACATTTTCGGAGGTATTGTAAGATGTGACAGAGTAGCAAGTGGTGTGGTTGAAGCATACAAGAACATTGGAGAGATAAATATTCCAATCATTGTAAGGCTTCAGGGTACTAACGCAGAAGAAGGCGCCAAGATCATCGAAGAATCAGGCTTGAAAGTTTACTCAGCAATCGTATTGAAAGATGCGGCTGCTAAGGTGAAAGAATTGATTTAAGGGATTCAAGAGATAAGAACCAAGAGTCAAGACATGTTCTTGTATCTTGGTTCTCTAGGTCTTGAATCTAAAAATGCACACGTAGTTCAACTGGATAGAATATCGGATTTCGGCTCCGAGGGTTGAGGGTTCGAATCCTTCCGTGTGCACCAATAGACTGCTACTCTCGATAGTTATCGGGAGGCAGTCTTTTTTTTTGTTCCCCCGGACTTTGTTTTGCTTGAATCAAAAAGCCAACGATGACAAGTTGTTGGCAGGATATTAAATAAACTTGACAAGATTCAGAATGCAACCTTTGCTAACCTTGTTATATAAATTATTTAATAGCTATGGTAATTTCTATTCTTATTCTCTCGTTTCTTATGAGCCTTTATCTAGGTGTGATGAAATATCAATTTGAGCACGGTTCTCAAAGAGACCTTGAAGATACTTCACGATACAGATAATTTGAATCAAGTCCCATTAGGTTCCTAATAAATGATTCACCGCATAACCATGGCTTTATTTTTAAAGAGCTAATCCGCCAATTCCTTTTTTGATAATTATTTTTTATCTTCCATAACCAGCCTACCCTTGATACACTCAATTAGCTAGAAATTTCTGATTTCACGTCGTTGATCACAGCGCATCTGGAAATAGTGGTTTTCAATATGGGTAAAATTCTTAAGGTTGGCTTATTGTTTCTTATCCAAATTGGGTGGTTAGACCTGTGTTACTCACAGCAGATTCATATTGATGGTCTTAAGAAAACAATACAAACCACCAGCTCTTTAAAAAATAAAGCTGACGCGTACAACCTTCTCGGCCTTAGGTATTATCGATCTGATCCCGATAGCGCTACCTATTTCACAGAACAAGCCCTTATTATTAGTCAAGACATTAAACATGTTCCAGGTCAAGCGGAATACTTTCGGATCGACGGGCTGATCAAACATAATAAAGGTCTTTATACGGAATCTCTAAGACAGTTTGAAACCTCATTAGAAATGTTTCTGGCATTGTCAGACTCTAGCAAGGTGGGCATGGTATACAAAAATATTGGATGGGTATATCTTGAGTTAGGAGATTTCCCTGAAGCCCTTAATTACTTCGCTAAAGCTAATGGTATTGCTGACGATCAGAACGATTTGCTTCTTAAAGGGCAAGTACTAAATAATCTAGGCGTTTTTATGGCTTTGATTGGAGAATATGACAGCGCCATGGTTCACCTCTTGAAATCAGTAGAGATTACTAAACAAAATGGCGATCCGCTTATCGGGCTTACTCATACCAATATTGGTCTGGTAAAATCAAGTTTGAAAGATTACGAATCTGCTGAGTCGTATTTCTTAAAAGGACTGGAACTAGATCTACTAAATGAACAAGAATGGGGAGTGGCTAATGCTTTTGAAAATATTGGAGAACTAAAATTGACTTTAGGCCAGATGGATGAGGCTCAAGAGCACTTTCAAAAGGCTAGAGATCAGTTCGTAAAACTTAAGGATATCAAAGGTGTAGCCGTTAATGATAACTTTCTTGGGGTCATCCTTTACAAAAAAGAGCAATTCAAACCGGCCTTAGACAAGCTCGATAATGCCTATAATCTTTATATGGAAATTGATTATCAACGAGGGATGGCCAAAGTACTTCGAGATATGGCCAATTGTAACATCCTGATGGGGTATTCAGATACTGCCATAGAATTAGCCAATAAATCCTTAAAAATTGCCACAGAGATAGGCCAAATCCCAGAAGCAGTTCAAACCGCCGAAACACTTCATAAAATCTATGCCAATCGAGGAGACAATAAAAAAGCCTATGAACAAGCAGTTACCTATATGGCTTATAAAGACAGTTTGTATAATCGTCAGAAACTTGAATATGTAACTCAATTAGAAGCCAAGCACCGACTTTCACAAATTGAACAAGAAAACCAGCTTCTACTCAAAGAAAATCAACTAAAAGCCAATGAACTTCAGGCATCAAACCTCAAGATTGCTAGACAAAATGCTATTCAATTTGCTCTGGTTATTTGCTTAGTCTTTGCTCTATTGACTGCCTTTTTCTGGTACCGGTTTAATATTAAGAAGCAAAAAACAATTAAGTTGCTCAGAAAGCTCAACGACGAAATCACCAGTCAAAAAGAACAAATTGCCCGTCAGGCTAAAGAACTCGCTCAAGTAAATGGAGAAATGAAAAATATGAACGAATCCCTTGAAGTGCTAGTCAAGGAGCGTACGAAAAAAATAGAATCACAAAACAAAAAACTCCGTGACTATGCCTTCTCCAATTCTCATGAAGTACGCGCTCCACTGTCTAATCTATTGGGTCTAATCAATGTTTCTAAAATCCAGGGAATGACTCCAGAAGAGCAAGAGGAGATTATAGAAAAAATCTACATTTCCGCACTAGACCTTGATAGTGTAATCACAAAGGTGAACAAGATTTTGGAAGAAGAGGGGATATAGTCACCAGCAGACCAAGTTCATAACCATGGCCAATTTTTTGATATCAATTTCTGACGGCGGGCTCTCTTTTTTTGCATGAGATGAGTTTCCTTTCTTAGGTTTTTGTTCCGAATTGAGTTTTTGTTTTTGATCCATTTTACTTGTTTTTACAACACTAAAAGAATCAATTCTCACCTAGCTACAAACTGGTAACAGACGAACCCGGAAATTCGTGGAGTGAAACCGGTCATGACGCGATGAATTTTATTTGTTTAGCCAATTTTTGAAAGTAGACGCTCGCTCAATACTGACGATTGCATCCTTCTTGGCTGGTGGGTTCAAGTCAATCTTAAGTCTCCCTTTGGTATAGGTTGTCATTTCTTGAATGGATTGAATATGAATAACAAACTGGCGATTGATCCTGAAAAAGTGTTGAGGGTTCAAACACTCTTTCAACTTATCAAGCGTGTAATCAATGAGGAATTCTTGCCCACCCTTATCCACTAGATATACGTATTTCCCTTCCGCAAAAAAATAAGCAATAGCCTCCACCTCAACACTTTTCACCTTGTCCCCTTTGTATACTAAAAACCGGCTTTGATAAGATTCCGATGTTCCTGATTGAAGTGTTTGGATCAGTAATTGATAATCAACAGGCGTTTGCAGGCTTTGTCTTTGTTCGTAATACTTCGTCAGGGCCTGTTTTAGGTCTGTCTTATTTACAGGTTTCAGCAAATAATCAATACTGTTTACCTTGAATGCTTTGATTGCATACTCATCATAGGCAGTAGTAAATATGACAGGAGCCGAAACTTGCACCTTTTCAAAAATACTAAAGCTCAAATCATCCCCGAGGTGAATGTCCAAAAAAACAAGGTCCACTGAGTCCGATGACAAGAAGTCAACTGTTGCCGATACTGAACCCAGCGTGGCTAGTATTTCAATATCTGGATCAACATTTTTGAGCTGCCGACTTAGCTTTTGGGCAGCCAGTGGTTCGTCTTCTACAATGATAACTCGGGTCATTTTATTCCTCTTTGATCAATGGGAGCTTTGCAACATACTCTTTTTCAGTTTTTAGAAAAACAGGCTTCAGACTGGCCAGCATCTCATACCTGGCGTTTAGGTTATTCAACCCAATCCCTGTAGACTTGAGACTTTCAGACCTAAGCTGCAAAGAGTTCTTCACAACAATCATGTCCTCTTCGTCCTTGATAGATATATTCAACGGCTGTTCAGCAGTGACTTGATTATGTTTAATAGCATTTTCAACCAACAGCTGTAGCGAAAGAGTAGGTATCAAATATTTCAGCTTGTGTTCCTCAACCGCTATTGTCGACTGCAAGCTTTCACCAAACCTTATCTCCTGTAACGACAAAAAAGAACGAACAAAAGTCAATTCATCTTCTAACAAGTGAAGGTTTTTATCTTGGTGCTCCAGCAAAAATCGATAAATTTTTGAAAACTCATCGATAAACTCTTCGGCTCTATTAGGGTCTTCATGAATTAAGGCAGAAGCCGTATTCAAGCTATTGAAAAGGAAATGAGGGTTGATCTGGTTCTTAAGTGCCTCATATCGGGCGGTCATATTTTCTTTTTTCAATTGTTCATTTCTGACCAATGAAGTTTTCCACAAATTAAAAAAATAATACCCTTCATAAATTCCCACCATGATCATGTCCATCACTATAGCCATCACCAAATTAGTAATCATGTGATCTCTCAATGTAGGATGATCATAATCCATGCCTACGTAAAACGTAGTAATCGAAAGCGGTACCATAACCACGACAGCCACCAGAGGAGTAATTAACAGGTCGGCTGCAAATCGCAGATAAGCATTTTTGTTCCAGGGAAATACTTTATTGATCCATGACAAAACCAATAACACCACGCTAGCTACGATAACTACTAAGAGGTAGCCTTGAATTGCATTAAGAAAGAAATTTCCGCAGACGTTTATAATATCTCCCTCAAAATTATTCTGCACAAATCTCAGCACAGACATAAATGCAGAAGATAACACACCCGCAAACCCAAAGTAAAGTATGATTCTAAAATTGAATTTCATCAACCGTAAAGATGTTTGATTTTAGAATATATCAGTCATAAAAGAGAATGAACCTGAAAAGATTAGGTATGAGCCTGAAATTTGACGGCTAGTATAAAACTATTGACTGTAGTGGCATTAACCTCAATTGATAAAAACAGACCTTTGCGGCGAGCTAGTTACCAAATGATCTGTCCAATAAACAGACCTTTTTGATCAGTAGTACCTGATTTCTACGCGCCTGTTCTTCGCATCTGCTTCAGCAGATTTGGTTTTGTCTATAAGCTTGGTTTCTCCATAGCCTACTACTTTCGCTCGTTTGGCATCATACCCATGATCGAACATATAATCGGCTACTACTTTCGCTCTGCGTTCTGATAATTTCTGATTGTATGCCATTGGCCCTTTTGGATCCGTATGCCCGCTAATTTCAATTTTATACCTGCCGGTCTTCAACAGATCCTTATACAACTCATCCAGTACTTCTCTGACTGATGAGCTCAATTCTGTACTATTAAATTCCAGATACACCGTAACAGTACCCGGTCCTGGAGGAGCATGAGCAATTCTAACCTTTTCGTAGTGGTTTTTGAGACTATCTGACCAGCTAGAAATTTCGTCTTTTGCTACAGATTTTATATAAGGCTTTTCCTCAAAATCATTTTTCATTTCTACATGAATGAGCTGTGGACCAGCAGCAGCTGAAGCTACAGCTCCTTCACTTGGAATCTCAAGATCAAAGCCTAAATTATCTTCCTCTCTAAAAAATACATCTAAAAAGTACTCCCCTTGAGACAATAGTCTGTCACCGTCAACAACAGTGATCTTCATATTCTTATTTACTGGTGCATAAATTTCATACTTACCATTTTTATCTGTGTACGTTCTAAAGTACAATGAGTCATAAGCAATCTCTACGGCAGCGTTCGGCACGGGTTCTTTCGTTTTTTCATCTGTAATCGTTCCACCAATTAAGATTTCGTTAAACAACAATATTCTGTACAGATCTAAAGATCCATAGCCTCCATTTCTGGTTGAGCTAATGAAGCCCACTTTGCCATAAGTAGAAAAATAAATATCCTCAGCTACTGTGTTTATGGGGTAATCCAAGTTGATTGGCTTCGCCCATTTTTTTGTCTTCTTGTCATAGGTGGTTTTAAATACATCATATCCACCCAAAGAACCATGTCCTCTTGAGCTGAAGTATAATGTACTATCATCTGCCAGAAAGGGAGCATCTTCATCAAAGTCAGTATTCAATTCAGCTATTGGCTCTGGCTCACTCCAAGTACCATCTTCTAATTTGTAGGCCGTGAAAAGATCTAGATTGTGACCATAGGTATGAAAATCTGAAGCGAAAATGATACTACTTTCATCATCGGCAATGTGGCAGTGTGTATCTGTAGCCACTTCATCCGCATGCAATTCTAATGGCCCATCCTCTTCCCATACGTTATCAATTCTATGAGATTTGAAAAGTTGACCATCATGGAAGGTAATTAGTTTATTGTGGTTTTGGTAAACCTGAACAGTGGCGTCATGTCTTTGCTCATGATTAGTATGAAACTCAAAAGGATCAGCTACATGCCACTTATTCAAACTATCTATTCGTGTATCATGAATAGCTTCAAAAGCGAGGCCATCATGCGCCGTATATTCACTTGAGTCATTTCTACTAGTAAAAAGTAGTTCACTAAACCCATCGTACATCACGGGAGCATATTCTCTAAACTTTGTATTGACCTCTGGACCAAAATTCTGAACTACATATCCTTGAGCATCTCGATAGTGATGCATCACATCTTCTATTCTATCGTGCATTTCTTTCACATGATAGGTAGCTGTGTCAGTTACAAACGAGAGCTCAACAAAAGCCTCTTCGAATTCTTCCAGATAATAATGTGAAATCGCTAATAAATAATCTAAATCCTGATTTCGATCCTTCGACAATAATAGAACATCTTTAGCAGCATGAGGTTCGTGCAGTTCCAAATGAACCTGCGCTTGATATGCAATCAGGTCATGATCACGATAACCAGAGTCCAACAAAATCTGAAATTGCTCCTCGGCTTTTACATAATTTCCATTTTTGAATAGTCTTGCTCCCTTTTTATATGCCTTGTGGTCTGATGCTGGATCTTCTGCCTTTTGGGCACTACAAATAAAAATAGGAGTAATAAATAAAAGGAGGAGAATAAGCTGAGCGCGCTGTTTCATTGCTGTAATGAGGAATAGATGTATAGATTAATCCGCTAATTTAACTTCATTCAACGAATCCTAAAACTCTTAAGCATTAAATCCACTCAAAAATTGTTCTATTTAAAGAATTAATTGCATCAAAAGGATTTGTCTGACATGCTTCGGCTATTTTAAAACTTGTATTTTTTTAATAAAAATGAATCATACTATCCTGAACTGATATTAAACTCAGAACGGAATGATTATCAGTGCATTTTCTGCCATTTGACAGCTTTACATAACGGGGGATGCAGTCCTCGAAAACACGATATAATTAGCCAAAATAACTCAACTAATAGATTTTGAATTTCACCTTCAAAAAAATGAAGGTCACCGATTTTCACTTCTAAGATCTTCTGTTCAGGGCTATCCTTGCCTTGTAATTAATTGTTCACAACGAAATAAAATTTATTATGAAAGCTTTAAAATTAACAGTAGTCGCATTCTTCGCTCTTACGACATCAGCTTTGGCTCACGTGGACAAAGCAGGAAAAGAAGAAAGAACAGAAGTAAAAGCCAACATCTTTTCACACTCCAACGATATGGTTTACTTACAACTGGTAAATCCTGCTGACAGCAAAATACAAATTGCAATCATCGATCAAAAAGGGAAAACGCTTCATAGCGAAACGGTAAAAAAAGATCTGGCCATTTTGAAAAGATTTGATGTATCGGCACTTCCATCCGGATTGTATTCTTACAAAGTGTCTAACAAATATTACACCGTGATCAAAAAAATAGAGAAGAAATAAATCTTCATCATTATCTGCTGGAGCATCAGCATGGCCAGCTAAAAAATAATCGTTAAGTAGTTTTGTTTTTGTATCATGCTGAGGATCCTGGTCTGGCCACCAGGATCCTTTTTTTATTTACCTTTCATGAGTCAACGTTTATTCACAAATAAAGAATTGAAAATTCCAGGCACATATTCAAACAATAATTTAAACTGGTGGCGCTGGCTTAGCATTCTCATCATGGGTATAGGCACCCAATTTTTTGTAGACTTTATCTACAGTCTGTTTTATGAAGAATATGGTCTGAGTAGCCAATGGCAAGAATACCTCATTGCTATTGTCATTGCATTTATTATCCTCGAAGGTGTCCGTTGGATAAACCGCCGTCTAGAGAAAAATATGCCATGGGTGGAAAACATTTCAAAGAGGTTTTTCATACAATTAGCAACTAATAGTCTGTTTGTGGTTTTTGCCGTAACTGGTCTTAAGTTCATATTTAATCATCTCCTTGGTAAACCAGTCGTTCGGCCTATGTTTGATGATGTAGTAGTCATCACCACCACTTTTTCAATTACTGTTATAGTAGTAGCAATCGAAATGGGCATCTATTTCTTGAATCGTTGGAGAAGATCAATGGTTGAGCTAGAAAGGTTTAAAAAATCAAGTTTGGAGTTTCGCCATGAAATGCTCAAAACTCAGGTAAATCCGCATTTCTTGTTTAATAGCCTCAACACACTGTCTTCACTGGTCTATTCAGATCAGGAAACCGCCTATCATTTTATCAGACAATTGGCTAGTGTTTATAGAAATGTACTTGAACATAGAAACAAGGGTCTAGTCACATTAGAAGAAGAACTCAAAGCCACTTCCTCCTACATTGATCTCATGCGCTTGCGTTTTGGTGATAAACTCAATCTCCAATTTGCTATATCTGAAGACAAAAACCTACATCAACTACCTCCCTTGATGCTGCAACTCCTTATAGAAAATGCCATCAAGCACAATGTAGTTTCTGAAAAATACCCACTTTCACTTTGGATCACATTGGAAGAAGACCAAATAGTTATTAAAAACTCATTACGGCTAAAATCTTCGAAAGGCTATTCATCTAAAATTGGATTGGATAATATTTGCAGCCATTATGATATCGTGACCGACAAGAAGGTGGTCATTGAACAAACAGAAGAATTTTTTACGGTCAAAATTCCATTACTGGATCCTGATTATGAAGGTGTTAATTATTGAAGATGAGAAATTCGCGCAAGAAGAACTAAAAAGGTTTTTAGAGCGAATAGACGACTACAAAATAGAAGTTTTGGATTGTCTGGAGTCGGTGGAAGACGCCGTGGAATGGTTCGACACAAACGATGAACCTGATTTAGCATTCATGGATATCCAACTTTCGGATGGTTTGAGTTTTGAGATTTTCAATCAAAAACAAATTACTTGCCCTGTCATTTTTACCACTGCTTTTGAAAACTATGCCATCCAGGCTTTCAAGGTTAATAGTGTAGATTATTTGCTCAAACCTATTGAAGAAAAAGAGCTTAAAGTGGCTATGGATAAATATAGCGCAATTAAAAACCAGTTTTCCCCTCAAAAAACACCTTCACTCAATTCCATTCAAGTGGAAAAACTCCTTAATATGAGTATGGAAGCCGTAGAGTATAAGAAACGTTTTATCATAAAAACCGGGGATCGACTGAGGCATGTATCGGTAGACGATATTGCCTATTTCTATTCTGAAAATGACTACACCTACCTGGTGGCAAAAGAAAACGCAAAGTTCATTATAGATTACAAACTGGATGAATTAGTTGAATTGCTAGATCCAAATGAGTTTTTCAGGCTTTCCAGAAAGTTTATAACCAATATTCATTCGATAAAAATGGTCAACAAATACTTTAATAGCAGACTTGAAGTAATCCTTGATCCTGAACCTAAAGACCAAATATTGATAAGTAGAGTTAGAGTTCCTGAATTCTTGAATTGGCTGGAAAGATAACATTCAATTAATCAGCATAGAATGTAAAGTGATCGTTTCGTATTAATATTGCCACACGAATAATTTCAATTGACATGAAACTAGCATTAGTTGCCTTCCTTTTAAGTTTCTCCTTTACTCTATCACAAGCTCAAGATGGAGACAAAATATACTCTCTTGCCGATGAGCAACCGGCTTACCCGGGTGGCATGTCCGCTTTTTTCAAATACATTCAAACTGATATGCAATATCCTGATACGGCAAAAGCTGCCAATGTGGAAGGTCGTGTATTTGTAGAATATGTAATCGAAAAAGACGGCAGTGTCTCTAGCGCAAAGATCCTTAAAAGTTTAAATGAAGATTGTGACAAAGAAGCTCTCCGATTGATTTCAAACTCTGTAAAATGGTCACCAGGAAAAATAGATGGCAAGGCAGTCAGAGTAAAAATGGCACTGCCCTTGAATTTCAAACTTCCACGATAAGTTTAACCTTTTCCTTTCAATATAGTCTTAATCTCATTCAGCTTTAGCAACGCTTCAACTGGTGAGATGGTATTGACATCTAATTTATTCAACAGCCCCAATACTTCTTCAAAATGAGGGTCGCTTTCGAACATGCTCAACTGAAAATTATTCTTGGGCAAAGACTCAATTTTTTCGTCATGTTCCTCCCTGATCTTATCTTTTTCAAGGTGTTGTAGAATTTCATTGGAACGAATAACAACCTCATTTGGCATACCGGCCATTTGCGCTACATGAATACCAAAGCTATGTTGACTGCCACCTTCTTTTAGCTTCCGCATAAAAATGACTCGGTTATCTAACTCCTTCACGGAAACATTAAAATTTTTCACTCTCGGAAAATCTTCAGCAATCTGATTCAATTCATGATAGTGTGTCGCAAACATAGTCTTGGCATGACACTTTGCATGATTGTGCAAATGCTCAACAATCGACCAAGCAATAGATACCCCATCATATGTACTTGTACCTCGCCCGATTTCATCCATCAGCACCAAACTGTTTTCACTCAAATTATTCAATATACTAGCAGTTTCAGTCATTTCTACCATAAAGGTCGATTCACCTTTTGAGAGGTTGTCTGAAGCACCGACGCGTGTGAATACTTTATCTATTATGCCAATTTTAGCATAGGTTGCAGGCACATAGGAACCCATTTGAGCCATCAATACAATCAAAGCAGTCTGACGAAGTAAGGCTGACTTACCCGCCATATTTGGTCCTGTAATGATCATGATTTGCTGAGACAAGTCATCAAGAAATACCGAATTGGAAATATACTCTTCGCTAGCCGGCAATTGTGTTTCTATTACTGGGTGACGGCCTTCTTTGATGTCAATAGCTTTTTCGTTATTGACAGAAGGGCGGCAGTAATTATTTTTGACTGCAACTTTAGCGAATGACACCAAACAATCTATCTGTGCAATATTTCGAGCGTTATTCTGAATTTCTAAGACATAGTCAGAAGTGAAGGCCACCAGTTCATTAAATAATCGCAGCTCAATACTACTTAGCTTTTCTTCCGCGTTGAGGATTTTTTCTTCGTAGGTTTTTAGTTCTTCTGTGATATATCGTTCAGCATTGACCAACGTCTGCTTCCGAATCCACTCTTCTGGCACTTTGTCTTTATGTGCATTGGATACCTCCAAGTAGTAACCAAACACCTTATTATAGGCTATTTTTAGAGATGAGATACCCGTGCGCTCCTTTTCTCGCTCTTGGATTTGCAATAAGAAATCTTTACCTGAAAAAGCAATTTTTCTCAACTCGTCCAACTCATCATCTATTCCATCTTGAATGATATTGCCCTGAGTTGCATTCAACGGCAATTCCTCCTTCAAATTGAGATCAATTTTCTCAATCAATTGAGTACAAGGATTCAACTTGTCTCCAAATTTTTTTAGGTGCTCATCAGAAGTGCCCTCCAGGATTTGCTTGATTGGGGCAATGTTTTTAAGTGCCTTTTTTAGGTGTAGCAGCTCTCGAGGATTTATGCGAAGTGCAGCTACTTTTGAAACCAAACGTTCTACATCGCCAATTTGCTGTAGATGAGAAAGCACTTGATCAGTAGTTTCTGAATCATTTATTAGTGCCTCGACTACATTCAATCTAGATTCGATTTCAGCCTTCTCTTTTAAAGGGAGTACCATCCATTTTTTAAGCAGCCGAGCGCCCATGGGTGTACAAGTATGATCCAGCACATGTAAAAGTGGCACGCCATCTGCCTGCTGAGCATACACCAATTCTAGATTCCGAATGGTAAACTTGTCCAGCCACACATATTTATCTGTATCAATTCTAGAGACCGAAGAAATATGACTGATTTCTTTATGTTCAGTTTCTTCCAAATAAAAAAGAATCGCCCCTGCCGCACAAATACCTTCTTTTGAATCTTCGATTCCGAAACCTTTTAAGTTTTTAGTATTGAAATGAGCATTCAATTTTTCATACCCAAAGTCAAATCCATAGATCCACTCCTCCAGACAAAAGGTATTAAAATCTTCTCCAAACTGAGATGCAAACTGCTCTTTGTCCTTTTTGCAATAGATGACTTCCGAAGGGTTAAAGCCTTGAATCACCTTATCTATATAAGATAAGTCTCCAGCAGACACCATAAACTCACCTGTGCTTAAATCCAAGAAAGCAATACCGTGCACATTCTTACCAAAGGCAATGGAAGCGAGATAGTTATTTTTCTTTTGATCTAGAACATTATCGTTGAGAGTTAGCCCAGGAGTCACCAGTTCTGTCACTCCCCTCTTTACAATACCTTTTACTGACTTCGGGTCTTCAAGTTGGTCACATATAGCTACACGATTACCTGCTCTTACCAGTTTGGGCAAATAAGTATCTAAGGAATGGTGAGGGAATCCTGCCAATTCAATGTGAGAAGCTGATCCATTGGCACGCTTAGTGAGCACAATATCTAGTATCCTGCTAGCTTTTACCGCATCCTCTCCAAAGGTCTCGTAAAAATCTCCCACTCTAAATAACAACAACGCATCAGGGTGTTTGGCCTTGATGGCATTATACTGTCTCATTAAGGGAGTTTCTTTCTTTGCGGTCGCCATTTCACTTTTAGATCAAACCACGAATTTAATAAGTCGAGGAAAGTATTGACACTACACTAAGCAGAAATTCTCCGAATCATTTTTATTTGCAACCATAAGAACTAAAGGCTACTCGTTTCATGCGAAAATTAAAGAATGAAGAATTGAATCGTCACTCCATTGAGGATTATAAAGACGTAAGGAAAAATGATGTCATTCTCATACTCGACAATGTACGCAGTTTGAACAATGTGGGCTCAGCCTTCAGAACCTCCGATGCATTCAACGTAAAGAAAATATACCTCTGCGGCATTACAGGCCAACCTCCTCACCGAGATATTAACAAGACCGCTCTGGGTGCCACAGAAACTGTAGAGTGGGTACATGTGAATAATACAATTGAAGCCATCAATCAATTAAAAGAAGATCATTGGGAAATATTGGCAGTAGAACAAGCAGAAGGAAGTTTGATGCTCAATGAATTTCATCCAAGCTCTAATGGAAAATATGCATTCATTTTCGGGAATGAAGTTTTTGGTGTAGAACAGGAAGTCATATCTGCTTCGGATCAATGCTTAGAGATCCCTCAATTCGGCACCAAACATTCGCTTAATATATCTGTAACAATCGGAGTAGTGCTCTGGCACTACATTTCGAAAATTACTAGCTAAAAAAATCTATTAAAGACTCGCAAAGCGTACTATCTTTGTTTGAGTATTGCAAATCATACATTATGGAATATAGAATCGAAAAAGATACCATGGGGGAAGTAAAAGTCCCTGCTGAAAAATATTGGGGTGCACAAACCCAGCGTTCATTGATGAACTTTAAAATTGGTGGTGAACACATGAAAATGCCAATGGAAATTATCCGTGCATTTGCCATCTTAAAAAAATCTGCTGCAGAGACCAACACCGCATTGGGTGTGATGGATAAAAGTAAGTCAGACTTGATTGGTCAGGTATGTGATGAAATTTTAGCAGGAAAACTCGATGACCAATTCCCGTTGGTAGTTTGGCAAACTGGCTCGGGCACACAGTCGAACATGAACTCTAATGAAGTAATTGCGAACAGAGCTCATGTGATCAACGGTGGAACTTTGACGGACGACAAAAAAGCCATCCATCCAAATGATGACGTGAACAAATCGCAATCATCGAACGATACTTTCCCAACAGCTATGCACATTGCAGGCTACAAAATGTTGGTAGAAACTACTATTCCTAAAGTAGAGAAGCTAAGAGATACTTTAGCTAAAAAAGTAGAAGCCTTCAAGGATGTAGTGAAAATTGGAAGAACACATTTCATGGATGCTACTCCACTGACCTTGGGTCATGAGTTTTCCGGCTACGTTGCTCAATTGAACTTTGGGTTGAAAGCATTAAAAAACACACTGCCCCATTTGTCTGAATTAGCACTTGGAGGTACAGCAGTAGGAACGGGATTGAATACACCAGAAGGATATTCAGAATTGGTCGCTGAGAAAATAGCTGGACATGCGGGTCTACCACTAGTTACGGCTGAAAATAAATTTGAAGCCTTGGCAGCTCATGATGCGATCGTAGAATCTAGTGGTGCTTTGAAACAGTTGGCAGTAAGTTTAATGAAAATAGGAAATGACATCCGAATGCTATCCTCTGGACCAAGAAGTGGCATTGGAGAAATCACCATCCCAGAAAACGAACCAGGCTCTTCTATCATGCCTGGGAAGGTAAATCCGACACAATGCGAAGCTTTGACCATGGTGTGTGCTCAAGTGATTGGAAATGATGTAGCGATCTCGGCTGGTGGTATGACCGGTCACTTTGAATTGAATGTCTTCAAACCTATGATGATCTACAATTTGTTGAATTCAGCCAGATTAATTGGAGATGCTTGTGAGTCATTTAACGATAACTGTGCCGTTGGTATTGAACCAAATCATGCTGTGATAGAAGAGAAACTTGAAAAGTCTCTCATGCTTGTCACTGCCTTGAACACACATATTGGCTATGAAAATGCAGCTAAAATTGCCAAAAAAGCACATAAAGAGGGGAAAACGCTACGCGAAGCGGCTCTCGAATTAGAACTATTAACCAATGAGCAGTTTGACGAATGGGTAGTACCTGCTGATATGGTAGGTAGTTTAAAAAAATAATCAAACATTTCAAAAACTTGAAAAAGTACAATTATTGACTAAATTGGCCTATATTTAGATTAATTTTTTTGTACATTAGTCATTATAAGTAGGATTAAATCATAAAACCATGAAGAATATACTAGCAATTTTTTCACTTCTGATGTTCGTGGGATTCGCACAAACTGCGGAGGCACAGATGTCAAAACAAGAAAAGAAAGAATGGAAAAAAAGAATTAAAGCACTTAGCCCAGAGCAATACAAAGCGCTTTTAGAAGAGAATAAGTCTCTTAAAGGTCAGTTGAGTAGCTTGAAAAAAGAAGTAGCCGGCGTTGATGATCGCATCAAAGAAAAAGATGATCAGATCGCAGACTATCAGGATCAGGTATCAAGTTTGAGAAGAGAATTAGCCGACGCAAAAAAGAAAGCAAAAGCTGCTCCTAGCAATGAAGATGCTTCTTCTGCAGGAGCTCAAACAGCGGTGAGTACTAAAGGCGTTCTATTTAAAGTTCAAATTGGTGCATTTAAAAAGAAGGATTTGTCCAAATTTTCGCAAGGCAACCCATCGTTCCAATTGGATGAAAAAGATGGCGTAATGAAGTACACCATTGGCATGTTCAAGGATTACTGGGAAGCCGATACTTTCAAAAAGTACTTGAGAGAAATGGGCGTTAAAGATGCCTGGATTGTAGCTTTCAAGGATGGCAAGAGAGTACCTATCAAGCAAGTGCTTGAAGGGGTGATCTAAGAAACCTTCTCTAAGAGACATTAAAACCGTCCCGATAGCTATCGGGACGGTTTTTTTATTTTATTCCTATACTTTTGCACTCCATTATTAGAAATCTACATGATAAAATATAAGACCAGGGAAGAAATAGAGCTTATAAGACAAAGCGCGCTAGTTGTATCTAAGACTCTTGGATTGATGGCTTCTAAGATTCAGCCAGGTATTACTCCACTTCAGCTAGACGCTATGGCCGAAGAATTCATTCGTGATCAAGGAGCTGAACCTGGATTTTTAGGTCTTTATGATTACCCCAACACTATTATCACTTCAGTGAATGAACAGGTGGTTCATGGAATTCCTACCAATAGACCATTAGAAGAGGGTGATGTAGTAGGTGTAGATATTGGTGCCAAAATGAATGGGTTTTATGGAGATCATGCCTACACATTTGAAGTTGGTGAAGTAGATCCCAAAACTAAGAGATTACTTGAGGTTACTAAAGAATGTCTTGATCTGGGTATTGCACAAGTCAAGAAAGGTAACCGTATGGGTGATTTGAGTTATGCCATTCAGCAGCACGCTGAAAAAAATGGTTATGGAGTAGTACGTGAGCTGGTTGGACACGGGTTAGGGCGTGAAATGCACGAATCTCCAGAGGTACCCAATTTTGGAAAGCGTGGAAGAGGGCCTTTGTTTAAAGATGGATTAGTGATAGCAATAGAGCCAATGATCAATATGGGCACCAAAAATGTTAAGCAACTATCAGATGGTTGGACCATTATTACAGCAGATAAGCAGCCTTCTGCACATTTTGAGCATGATGTGGCCTTTATTGACGGCAAAGCAGAAGTATTATCCACATTTGACTATATAGAAGAAGCTTTGGCTAAGGTCAATGCATAGGACACTCTGCGCGAAACTCTCATATTTTTTAATAGTTGAGTCCAAGTCCTATTTTTTTTCTTATCTTTAAAATGTGAATATTTATACTTTTAAAAGAATATTATGAATCAACCCGATGCGTCTTTAGTAGAGATGTTGCATTATGCACAATATCTCGCTGAATTTATAGCAATTATTCTCGTTAGCGGATCACTAATTGGTTATCTATTTTACTACGGTGTAATACAGGTAATATCAGGACGATCTACCAGATATCGTTTTAGAGCCAAGAATGAGATCAACGTACTTTGGACTGCTGCTCTTGGCCTTGTAGCTGCTGGTGCCATTTTTATTTCAGCTGTTCTAATTAAGGATAGGGATTTGACCAACTCGATAGCTTTGGGCATGAAGCTCATTTTACCTCTAGGCTTTGCCTTTTTGGTAGGCTCGGCAATCAATTCTTATTTGAGAATTTATTACCCTTCTATTCTTGAAGATAAGTTGGCAAAAATCCGTTTCAAAGAGAGAAAAGCTCCTAGCGGAAAACCTATGAGGTTGCTCAATGAGGAAGAAGAAGATGCATATTTAACTAAAGAAATGATTCACGAAGAGGAGTTGAATCACTTTGACTACGATGTTTGGTTAGATGAAGAAACCAAAGTTACTGTCATTGAAAAATATGTAGGTAATCCTAACAAACTTTGTCCAAGTTGTAAATTCAGAACGCTTAGATTAGAAAGCGAAGAAGATGAAGGCAGCTATACGACACAAAAGTACAAGTGTACTTATTGTGGCAACAAGGAAACTGAAACAGTAGACAACGACTAATATTCGTAAAAAACATAGAGAAAGGCTCTGAAGTATAACTTCAGAGCCTTTTTTTGTTTTAATTGACCACCTCTCCTTTTATACTCAAAGTGATGGGTCCTGTGCCGGTATTGGCATTGACAGTCACCGTTTTGTTGAATGCTCCAATCTTTGCGGCATTGTAGGTGGCGGTTACTTCACCAAATTGGCCAGGTAGGATTTCACCCTTGGTGTAAGCCGCTACCGTACATCCACACGAGCCTTTTACTGAAACTATCATCAAAGGTGTGCTTCCAGTGTTTTGAAATTTGAAATCTGCCGTAACCGGTTTGTTCTGTAGAATTTGACCAAAGTCATATTCAGTCAGACTCCATGACATCACTGCCCCAACTGTGGGCTTGTCTGTAGTTGTGAAATTTAACGAAACTATGGCAACAGCCAATGTCAAAAATACTAGGTACTTTTTCATAGTATTATTATTTAAGTTTAAAATAAATTACCCTCCAAATGTGATGTATGGACAGAAAAAGCATTGTTAATATATTCCTATCAATTGTTAATGTAATGTTAAAGCCAGTAGAATCAACAGGATTTCGATATAGAATGAAGTCCTTTGAGTAGGTAAATAGCCATGAACAGAAAGACATTCAGACTTGTGGTATTTCTTGCTGCCATTTCTATTGGTGGCATTCTTTTCATTCAGATTTTCTGGGTGGGCAAGGCATTTGATCTAAGCAACAAACAGTTTGAGCATAATGTGAATCTGGCATTGCTCAACGTCACCAGCACACTGTGCGAAATCAATCAAAATGAAATATTACCAGACCCCATCGAACAGCTTTCTTCTAATTATTTCATTGTCAACCTCAACAATAAAATCGCACCCGAACTGCTAGAAGCCATTCTAAAGAGTGAGTTTCAAAAACGAGAGATCGCAGAAAATTTTGAATACGGTGTATTCGACTGTACCAATCGCGAAATGGTCTATGGCCGATACATCGACCTCCAGAAAAACACCCAGTCGGCCCCTGCTTCGTCAACTTTTCCTCAACTTAATAAAGACGCCTACTATTTTGGTGTCTACTTCCCCAACAAAACTTCTACGCTGGCTGGCGAAATGTGGATATGGGGCTTTTCGTCGATAATCTTGCTCGTAGTCGTTATATTTTTTGGATATACCTTAATGGCCATTTTTAGGCAAAAAAAACTATCTGAAATTCAGAAAGACTTTATCAATAATATGACTCATGAATTCAAAACGCCTATTTCTACGATTGCACTTTCATCCGATGTACTTCAATCCGATGAAATTACCAATCAACCTGAAAGGCTGTCTCAATATGCGCAAATCATAAAAAAAGAAGCCGCACGATTACAAAATCAGGTGGACAGAGTATTGCAAATGGCTACCGTGGAAAAAGACACTATCAGCCTTACCAAACAAGAGTTTAATCTCAACGAATTGATAGAGCAGTCTATTCAAAGTGCCCAATTGAACCTTACACAAGGAGGACAGATTACATTTTCTGAAAAGACGGTAGAAGCAATGATTTCGGCAGACAAAGTGCACCTCACCAATATCATTTATAATCTGTTGGACAATGCGATTAAATACAATGAAAATATTCCGCAAGTAAATATCTCTACTGTTTCCAAAGAAAACAGATTGTCAATTGCCATCCAGGACAACGGCAAAGGCATTGACAAACAAGTACAGGATTTAATCTTTAAAAAGTTCTACCGTGTGCCTACCGGCAATGTTCACAACGTCAAAGGGTTTGGACTGGGCTTGTATTATGTAAAAATGATTGTTGAAGCACATGACGGAATGATTTCGTTAGAAAGTTCTACATCCGGCACTACGTTCACTTTAGACCTCCCCAAAGCATGAAAAAAAACATTCTATTAGTTGAAGATGATGAAAGCTTGGGCTTTGTCATAAAGGACAATCTAGAAAACAAAGGCTATGTGGTCCAATTGAGCAAAGATGGTGAGGCAGGTTTAAACGACTTTGACAATAAGACATTTGACCTTTGCATTTTAGATGTCATGTTGCCAAAAATGGACGGCTTCACCCTGGCTGAAAAAATCAGACAACGTAGTAAAGTAACCCCCATCATCTTCCTAACTGCAAAAGGCATGCAGGAAGACAAATTGGAAGGCTTTAAAATCGGTGGGGATGACTATATGACCAAACCTTTTTCTATGGAAGAGCTCACTTATAGAATTGAGGTCTTTTTGAGAAGAGTAGGATCCGCTACGAGCGAATCAACTGTTCGGCCTCTAGGCAACTTTTCGTTTGACATAAATAGTTTCACGCTGTCGATAGGTGGTCAAACTCAAAAACTCACTCGACGAGAAGCCGAGATTTTACAATTTCTATCCGACCGCAAGGACACGTTAGTAAAAAGGGAAGAGTTGTTGATTGCCCTATGGGGAGACGATGACTATTTCAAAGGTAGAAGCATGGATGTGTTCATCTCTAAGCTGAGGAAATACCTAAAAACAGACGAAAATGTTGATATAGAAAACTATCATGGCGTGGGGTTTAAGTTGGTGGTTAAAAACTGAAAGTAGAAAGTCAAAAGAGAGAAGACTTTCTACTTTTAACTTTCCACTTTTTCTCTTCACTTACTTAATTTTATATCTCAAACCCGCATAGGTATTTCTACCAAAAATCGGCCCCCAGACCAGTGAACTGTCAAAATAATCGCCAAATGGATCATCGCTCGCCAATATTGGATTCTCTTGTCTATAGTTGAGTAAATTTTCTACACCTACATACACCTCGAATCGTTCACCCCAACTTTTAGTCACTTGCACATTCATCAAATAGAAATCCGGCGATTTTTGTTGTAGCTGGTAATCCGACGGATTACTACCAGTATACGGGATTCGCTTCTCACCCTGCCAGTTGAATGTATAATCAAATTTCCAATCTGAGCGAGTTTCATAGCCAAGGTTCAAAAAAGCTCGATGTGCCGAAACTAGCGGTTTTTGCAAAGTAACATCTCCATAAGTTGTATTCACATCAAACCAACGATAACCGATTCTCATGTCAACAAACTTCAGGACTTCATAGTCCACTTGTAGTTGAAAACTATTGGAATAGGACTCTCCATTTAGATTGTAAAAAGCTACTTGCTGAGGACTCTGATCCAGATCCACTACGATCTGATTTTCGAAATTGGTGCGATAGTACTCTACACTAAAACTACCCTCTCGATAATCCAGCCTAAACTCCTGAGTCAAATTGATTCCAAAGTTCCAGGCCACTTCGGCATCCAGACCATAAGGTTTATCACTCCCATCACCCTGAACGATGATCTGTCTCGACGACGCAAAAACACCAATGTTCTCAGCCAAAATACTTGCCGTTCGTTGACCTCTACCCATTGATGCTCGCAATACTGTTTGATCAGTCAGTGCATACCTCAAATGGACTCTTGGCGTCATAAACGTACCATATAGATTATGATGATCTACTCTGATACCCGCCATGGCATTGAACTTGTCAAGAAAGGAATAGCTGTACTCAAAATATGCTCCGGGCACCACTTCGGTTCGGCCATAGTCATTGATATTCAATACTTCATCATATCGATCATATTGAATGCTCGCCCCAGTTTTGAACTGATGATCGGTAGTACCAATCATACTTTGGTATATGAAATTTCCATAAAAGCTCTGCTGATCCGCGTCATACTCATTCAATCCAAAATATGAATCCTGATCATGGTAAACGCCAGAAACTTGAACTCCTACAGACTTCCAGGGTTGTTCTATGTAAACTTTTCCAATCTTAGTCCATGCCTCAAATCGTTTGGTGAAAAGATTCATCCCCCAAAGATTGGTAGTACCTCTATCCCTACCAGGGTCAAAACCTACTTGCCCTCCTAGGTTATCCAGATAAGTACCCTTCACACCAAATTGCATCATCAGGCCATTCTGACCAATGTACTTCCAGCGATTGAGCCCAATGAAATGCTGACTTAAGGGATTGTCTAAAAAGCCATCCTTGTTTCGGTCTCGCTCGATGGCGTTGGCCTTTGTATGCAGCAAAACAGCTGTCGACCAGTTTTCACCAACCCTTTGACTCCAGTTCAGGTTAGCCTCAAACCTACCCCCTTCATTGGCATACAGGTTAGCATAAAACTTATCGCTCTTTTCTGGTTTTCGAAGTTCCACGTTGATCTGACCTGCCACACTTTCATAGCCATTGACCACCGAACCTGCGCCTTTATTGAGCTGAATGCTCTCTATCCAAGTGCCAGGGATATACACCATACCATAGATGGCAGACAGACCACGTACGTCTGGCATGTTCTCCCTGGTGATTTGTGTATATGGCCCTGCCAATCCCAACATCTGAATTTGGCGCGTGCCCGTCACGGCATCGGTAAAAGATACATCTACACTTGGATTAGTTTCAAAACTCTCACTAAGGTTACAGCATGCCGCTTTCAATAACTCCTTTTCACTGATGAGCTCAGACTTCAAAGGATTCAAATAATCTATCTGAACTGTTTTTTGTCTGTACTCGACCTCCACTTCATCTAGGGTCACATCAGGAAGAAGTTGAATGGAAAGCTCTTGATCATCTGACACACCCAAAGTGTCATTCAGATAACCAATGTAGCTTGCTACTAACTGGTCAGTGTCAGAAACACGATCAAGACTGAAATTACCATCTGCATCCGTGGGAGCTCCTTTAGTTGTGCCTAGCCAATAGATGTTGGCACCAACCAATGGAATTTTATCTCCATCTTCTCCCAATTCAAATACTTTTCCTTTGACGGGTGATTGATTAGATTGAGCGAATGCCAACTGCATTGACCCTAAGGCCAACGCCACCAATAAAATACATCGTAGCATGATTGTTAGTGTTTATCTACACCGTCGTTGTATTGGCAACAATCAGGTAGTTTACTGTAAGCCTCATCGGTAGTGGCTACTTGATCAGTGGTATGACCTGCTGCTGCTATGGCTTCATGAATTTCCATTTCGGAAACCTTATCCTCACGATAGACTGCCTTAAAGGTCCCTGAAGGAATATCCCATTCAGTCAATTTCACTCCTTTAATTAGTGCGGCTTCTTCGATTCGTTCCTTACACATTTTGCAAACACCCTGTACGGTAAACTCACAAGTGGCAATGGATTTTTCTTTCTTTTGGGCATTCGCCAAAACAGGCAATACCATCAAAATCAGTAGGTATATAAATTTCTTGTATGTATTCATTATTGTTAATTTTTTGATTGTAATAATTAATCTGGACCATGACTAGTACAGATGGCAATTGAAGCGTACTCTGAGTAATTACAGAATACCTGTTGGTATCAAAAAAATTAACCGTAGAAGGTAAAAGAGCAATACTTGACGTATGCTGGAATATAGGAAGGAGGATCTACATGAGTAAATCCAAAAACTAGCTGATCTGGATTGTGTTTTTCCAAAACCAGCAAAGAAGGCACTTCGATCAACTGAAAAACATCATTTTCAAAAGAAAAGGAATAGTTACTTACTACTTTCTCTTCTTGATCCTGTGGCAAATCCACTGTTTCGTTTTCACAGCAGCTGTCCATATTCATGTCGCCACAACAACAAACTTCTGCTGTCTGAACCAAGTCTATGGATTCGATAGAGCCCATGCATTTGTGTATAGCCACGGAAGCATCTGCTGCGATGAGCAGATAAAAGAGTGATAATATAATCGCCGTGGTTTTACGCATGTCTTACTTTTGCTTACGCAAAACTAAAAAGAAGGATTTATTCTGCCGTAGAATATTTCAATTTTAAGTTTTTAATCATATCAGCAGTCATAGATTTCAAATCAAAAGCAGGCTTCCAGCCCCAGTCAGCTCTGGCTCGTGAATCATCGATACTCTGAGGCCAGCTAGCGGCGATCTCCTGTCTGAAGTCCGGATCATAAGTAATTTCAAAGTCAGGGTAAATTTCTCGAATAGCAGCTGCAATTTCTTTTGGTGAAAAACTCATGCCAGCCAGGTTGTAAGACGTTCTGGTTTTGATACTCTCTTTTGGTGCCTGCATCAGTTCTATGGTAGCTCTGATGGCGTCATCCATATAGATCATAGGCAACGTTGTATCTTCCTCCAAGAAACATGAAAATTTCTCCTCCTCAATAGCCTTATGATAAATGTCAACTGCATAATCTGTGGTACCTCCTCCTGGCAATGATTGGTAACCAATCACGCCTGGGTACCTCAAAGACCTGACATCCAATCCATATCGCTGAAAATAGTATTGCGCCCAATTTTCTCCTGCCGCTTTGCTAATACCATACACAGTAGAGGGATTCAGGAATGATGCCTGAGGCGTATTTTGCTGGTCTACTTCACTACCAAATACAGCAATAGAACTTGGGTAAAAAACTTTCTTCACTCCGTTTAGTCTGGACACTTCCAATACATTGAACAAAGTCTTCATGTTGATTTCCCAAGTACCGAGAGGGTTCTTTTCTCCATTCGCAGAAAGGATGGCAGCCAAATGATAGATTTCCTCAATCTTATATTGTTGCACTACCTCAGCGATCCGATCAGCATCTGTTGCATCTATCACTTCAAATGGGCCAGTGATATTATCCAGTTCGCGCATATCGGATCGAACGACCTGATCAGTGCCATATATATCTCGAAGGGCTTGGGTAAGCACGGTGCCGAGCTGTCCGCCTGCACCAATGATTAAGGAACGTGCCATGATTGTTAAATTTTTGGGTTAATGTTCAACACTCACATTGAATACAATTTTAGTACATATCCTTTTCATTTGTAATAACTACCATAATATTAGCTGTTATTAATACACTACTCCATAAATATTACTTTTCAACTATATTTATCCAATAATAGAAAGCAAAAATTACGGAGCGATGGATGAAATAGACAAAACCATTTTGAGAATCCTGCAAAAGGATGCAAAGATTACTGCCAAAGAAATTGCCACCCAACTCAACCTTACCATCTCTCCGGTTTATGAGAGAATACGTCGATTAGAAAAGGACGGGTACATCAAACGCTATGCGGCCATTCTGGACAAAGAATTGATCGGCAGATCAGTAACCGGACTCTGCCAGGTCTCTATGCAATACCACAATGCTGCCTTCATAGACAATTTTGAAAAACAGATCCAGGACTTAGAGGAAGTACAGGAATGCTACCACATGGCTGGACAGGTTGATTTTATACTCAAGATCAACGTAAAAAGCCTCGAAGACTACCATGAGTTCGTCAGATACAAATTATCCAAGATTGAGAACATAGGCGTACTCAACACGACCTTCGTATTGAAGGAGATCAAACATACCTCAGAGTTTTATATCTAATTTTATAGATTAGTATTTCTATCAAAACAACATCCCTTCATGATACTACCTGAAAACAACCGAAGAGCATTCATCAAAAAATCAGCATTAGCGGGACTGTCCCTCTCCTTTCTGAATCCCATGGAACCGTTCGCTCAAAAAAAAGACAAAATCAAACTGGCATTTATTGGTGTGGGAGCACGAGGGACTAACCACGTACAATTAGCACTGGAAAGAAAAGATGTAGAAATCACAGCACTGTGTGATATTGATGAATTAGTGCTCAACAGAGCTTCCGACATGGTGACTAATTCAGGTGGAAAAACGCCAGCGCTTTTTAGCACAGGAGATTATGCCTATCGCGATCTTTTGAAGCTAAAAAATGTAGATGCGGTCATCATCTCAACACCTTGGCTCTGGCATACGCCTATGGCTGTAGATGCCATGAATGCCGGTGTAGCTGTAGGGCTCGAAGTGGCCGGAGCTGCAGACATTCAAGAATGCTGGGATCTGGTAGAAACCTATGAAAAAACGGGCACGCCTTTTATGATACTTGAAAACGTGATCTATCGGAGAGATGTGATGGCGATTTTCAATATGGTAAAAAAAGGAATGTTCGGAGAAATGATTCACTTGGAAGGAGGCTATCAACATGATCTCAGAGCCGTAAAATTCAATGACGGTAAGCAGTTGTACGGTGGTGGTGTAGAATTCGGAGAAAAGGGAATGAGCGAGGCCCGATGGAGAACCCAGCATTCGATCAACAGAAATGGAGAGCTCTATCCCACTCACGGATTAGGTCCTATTCACATGATGACAGACATCAATCGCGGCAACAGATATTCCTATCTCACAAGTACCGCTTCTAAAGCCCGAGGTCTGCATGACTATATAGTCAATCACCCAAAAGGAGGCGAAGATCACCCAAATGCTGAAGTAGCATTCAAGCTTGGAGATGTAGTTACTACAGTAATCAAAACGACGAACGGTGAAACCATTACGCTCAATCATGACACTAGCCTACCCAGACCTTACTCTCTTGGGTTTAGAGTCCAGGGCACCAAAGGAATCTGGATGGACTTGAATAATTCTCTTCATATCGAAGGAGTAAGTCCGGCGCACAAATGGGAAAGCGATGAAAAGTATATGAAAGAATACGACCACAAGCTTTGGAAAAAATACGAAAACCAAGCAGCCGGTGCCGGACATGGTGGCATGGATTTCTTCGTGATCAATGCCTTTATTGAAGCCCTCAAAAGAGACGCTCCGATGCCCTTGGATGTGTATGATTGCGCTACCTGGTCAGCTGTGACTTGCCTATCCGAAGAGTCCATTGCTCAAGGCAGCGCTCCTGTACCATTTCCCGATTTTACCAAAGGAAAGTGGATCAATAGAAAGCCAATTTTTGGGGTGAATGAAGTTTACTAAACTGCTTTGATAATGGCGGACATTTCTGGAAGTCTGTCCAGCATTTGCTTAGTAAACTTTAGCTGACATCGTGCCCGATCTAGGTTATGCGTCTCATGCTTGATTTTGTAATACACGTCACCAGCCAAATAATCAGTTAAGAACCGAACCCCCATAATGTAAGCCAATAGAGGTGCAGATAGTGCTAAATATTCTATTTCCAATGGATGAAGCACATCTTTTGATGTTTCGATAAAACCCTGAGCAAACCCTTTAAACTTTTCCATGTCAATATTCACGAGACTTAAATCTCTCTCATCCTCCTCGGCTGTGCCTGCCGAAGTCCGCACTCCATCACCAAAATCATAATGAACAATACCTGGCATCACAGTATCCAGATCAATCACACAGTGACCTGAAAAATCCTCTTTGAGCAACACATTATTGAATTTGGTATCGTTGTGCGTCACTCGATCTTTGATTTTTCCAGACCTTCTCAATTGCTCAATCACACTCATTTGTTCAGCCAGATCAAGCACAAGACGAATGTCTTCCGTACACTCTAGCACTCGCTCGGTTTTTTCGGTTGTGGCCATGACCTCTTTGAGCGTATTTAATCTCTTGATGATATCATGAAAACCAGGAATGGTTTCTTTGAGATTTTGTACCGGAAAATCATCCAATAAAAGCATAAATTGCCCAAATGCTTTAGCACCCTGATAAGCTTGTTCAGGTGTTTCCACATAATCATAAGATTGATAGCCTTTCAAAAATTTAACTACTCGCCAAAAGCTTCCATTCTCATCATGAAAAAAACTGGCTTTACCCCTCGTCGGTATGATTTGTAGAGTTTCGCAAGTGCCTTGAAGTTTTGATGACAATATTTTCTCATTCAAAAACTGAGTGACCAGCTCCATATTGTGCATGAGACCGGTCACATCTTTGAATACTTCATGATTGATCCGTTGAAGAAGAAAGTCATTACCATCTTCATCATGATTTCGGACACGAAAAGTATCGTTGATCAGACCTCCGCCGAATGGTTCAATAGATTTAACTAGAATGTGCGCATCAAATGCATTGAAGATCTGTTCCATATTTTAATCTGCTACCTAGCGTAAAAGTATGCTGATACGTCTCGATTGGCAACAATAATTACCAATCCTGTTGATGAACCCCAGAATAGTGTCGTTGACCGGAAATCATTATTAAATCCCTATACTACTTGATATATTTGGAAAATGACACCCCAAAAGAAGCCGTTCATAAGTGTACGTGAAGCAATATTTCAATTGATATTGAATGCAGTGGTTTTTGTTTTTTATGGCTATAGCCGACACAATCCACAATTTGAAGAATACGAATATGTATTTTTTATGAATTATGCAGTAGGTGCGCTTGTTATCAATTATTGGCTACTACCCTCCTTTATTTACACCAAAAAGTACATTGAGTTCACTGCGTATTTTATTGTAATAGTGATGGCCATGATGTTGATGGAAGAGTTCGTACTCGAAAAAATATACTTCCCAGACACCAGAGGACAGCGGTTCTTCGCTGTGGGCAACCTACTAAGCATGCTGCCTATTATTGGCATACTTTCAGGGTTTAAATTTGGATGGGATGCACTAGGCAAACAAAAAGAAGTAGAGGAGCTAAAGGATTCAGTCAAAGAAAGTGAACTTCAGTTTTTAAAATCTCAAATCAACCCTCATTTTCTTTTCAATAATCTAAACAACCTCTATGCACACGCTATAGAAAACTCTCCTCAAACGCCTACGATTATTTTGGAGTTGTCAGCAGTGATGAGATATATGCTGTATGAATGTCAAGCCAATTATGTCTCATTATCCAAAGAGATAGAACATCTAAGCAATTTTATCAACCTCAACAATTTACAAATAGAAGGAAGAGGAAAGGTTGATTTTGAAATGCCAAAGATTTCACAAGACCATAGGATAGCTCCTTTAATATTGATCGTATTTGTAGAAAACGCCTTCAAACATAGTTCGTCAAGTCAAACAGAAGACATAGAAATATCGATAGGATTGGAGGTATCAACGCAAGGCGAATTGAAATTTACGTGTTCCAATTCCTACCTGGCCCAAACCAACACACAGAACATCAATAGCGGGATAGGTTTAGAAAATGTAAAGAAGAGACTACAGTTGCTTTACCCAAATGCGCATACCTTAGCTATCACAAAATCTAATGACCAGTACCAGGTAACACTGGAAATGAATCTGAACCACTAGAAAATGAATTGTATCATTATCGAAGATCAGCTCCCGGCACAGCGCATTCTCAAGAGGTACATTGATGAGATCGGTACACTGAAGCTGATAGGTACCTATTCCAATGCCCTTCAAGCTTTAGATACCATCAATTCACAGAAAATAGATCTATTGTTTTTGGATATCCATTTGCCCAAATTATCGGGAATAGACTTTTTGAAGACACTTCCTAATTCGCCCTACGTGATATTGACTACGGCATTTTCAGATTACGCGCTGGAGAGTTATGAATTCAATGTGATAGACTATTTGCTCAAACCCTTTTCGTTCGAACGGTTTGTAAAAGCCGTATCCAAAGTATCTTCATTACAAACTATTCCAGATAAAGAAGAATTGGATGAAGACATATTCATTAAAACAGGGTATGAGTACCTACGCATAAGTTTGGCAGACGTCTACTATATCAAATCTGACGCAGACTACACCGAAATTCACCTTACTGATAAGAAACATCTATCCTCGGAAACCCTAAAGAATTGGGAAGAAAAACTCGCACAACAAAAATTTCTTAGAGTACACAAATCCTATTTGGTAAACACCTGTAAAATCACAAAGCTGGTAGGCAATCAGATTTACCTCGACAACCAAAAAACCATCCCCATCGGAAGAGCCTACAAAGAAGGGCTAATCAGCAAGTATTCCAATTAATTTATTGAAGGCTGCAACTTTTTAAGGTCGAATCGCATCTTAAGATTATCAATACTACAAAATAGTCTTTGCTTGTAGATAAATCTGCTTTAGCTTAGCAATACTACAAAGTAGTTATTGAATGTAAAAGTTATGAAAGAATATCAATTAGGTGAATTTGAAGAAATCGTAATGCTCACGGTAGGTGTGCTATATGATGAAGCATATGGCGTGGCTCTCAAAAACGAAATCGAAGAAAGAGGCCAACGAAGTGTCAGCATCGGTGCACTGCAATCGACGCTTCGTCGGCTAGAGAAAAAAGGATTTTTGGATAGTAGACTGGGGGAGCCAGATAAAGAAAGAGGAGGAAAACCCAAACGCTTTTTTAGAATCACCGCTTACGGCAAAAAGGCACTCACACATTCAAAAGAAATTCGTTTAGGGCTGTGGGACTCTATTCCCAAAATTGCCCTTGACCTAAAAATAAGATGATAAAAAAACTAGCATCTAAGTTTTTCAAATTCTACTGTCACCCAGATTACTGGGTGGACATCTCTGGTGATCTGGATGAGATCTACGGACACAATGTGAGAATGCGAAAAAAGTATCCTCAACTCAGATACTTTATTCAGGTGCTACAGCTATTCAGACCCTCTCTAATGAGGCCAATTACAGAAAACTCAATAATACACTCAAATCACACAATCATGTTAAAAAACTACTTCAACGTGGCTTTTAGAAGCCTACTCAAAAATCGATTGTACTCATTTATCAACATTTTTGGTTTGGCCATAGGCCTGGCTGCCTTCTTAATGATCAACCATTTTGTAGCCTTCGAAAAAAGCTATGAAAATCATGTGGCTGACAAAGAAAACATCTATCGCGTTCAGCTAGATGTCTATCAAAATGGTGAACTCGTTTACAAAAGTTCGGAAAATTACCCCGGTGCAGGCCCTGCCCTGTTGGAAGATTTTCCAGAAGTCGTCAGCTCCGCCAAGCTCTACAACATGGGCTCCAAAAACAATGTGATCATCACTTCTGAAAATGGAGAACAGAACCCTCAGGTGTTGAAACATAGAAGGTTTCTGTATGCCGAAGCGGCATTCTTACCCATGTTTTCAGTGCCTATGATTCAAGGAGATGCGGCCACTGCACTGGAGAAACCACACACTATTGCCATTTCAGCATCTACTGCCAAAAAGTACTTTGGCGATGAAAACCCCATGGGCAAATTGCTCCGTCTGGAAGATGATGACTTCAACAATGAACTATGCACCGTGACCGGTGTATTCCAGGATGTGCCTGAGAATACACACCTCAAATTTGACGTACTGATTTCATTCAACACACTATACACCAGAGAAACAGACGGTAGCGGCTGGGCAAAAAGGCGGTATGGCAATGGCTGGAGGAGAAAAGACTTTTACACCTATGTTCAATTGAAACCCACTGCAGACCCCAAAAAGCTAGAATCTCAATTTCCCGCACTTGTTGATAAATACAATCCGGAAAATAAAGAGAGAAATAAGAAAGATGTGCTGTCGCTACAGCCACTCAAAGACATTCATCTCTATTCTCAACTCACCGATGAAGCCGAAGTCAACGGCAACGGAGACGGCGTCTTTTATATCTCTATCATTGCCTACTTCATCTTGATCATTGCCTGGGTCAACTATATCAACCTAAGTACAGCCAGATCATTTGATAGAGGCAGAGAAGTGGGTTTACGAAAAGTAATGGGCTCCTATCGGTCATCACTCATCGCTCAGTTCTTAATCGAATCTCTAGTGATTAATGGTCTGGCCATGCTCCTGGCTTTTGTGATCATATTTTCAACTGGAAATCTTTTTCACAATCTAAGCGGTACTCCGCTCGACTATGTCATTTGGAATCAATCCTGGTTTTGGATCATGGTAGCCAGCGTGGTACTCATCGGCTCACTTTTGTCAGGCATCTATCCGGCATTCGTTATCTCTTCATTCAAGCCTGCTCAAGTACTTCATGGCAAACTTAAAACTTCTACTGGAGGGGTCGCTTTGAGAAAGGCTCTGGTAATTTTTCAGTTTGCGATGTCCGTAGCCCTGATTGTTGGCACAGCCACTGTGTTTGATCAGATGGAATACATGCAATCAAAAGACCTGGGATTCGACATGGAACAGACCATCGTCGTGGAACGTCCGCCCAAACAGGATACCTCACGAGAGGTAAGGTCAAATCGAGTTAAATCTTTTAAAACGGGTCTAAAACAACGATCTGAAATAATATCTGTGGCTGGATCTACCTTGCTGCCAGGTAAAAAGCTCCGTTTCAAAACACCTATTCGCACGAACCTTCAAAGTCAAGATGAAGCCGTTCCCTTGAGTATTGCAGGAATTGACTTCGATTTTGCTGAGTCCATGAATATGGAAATCATTGCAGGTCGGGCATTTTCTGAAGAGATGCGTGATGATTTAGATAGTTTGGTCATCCTAACCGAAAACTCGTCTCGTGCCTTAGGTTTCGAAAAGCCAGAAGATGCCATAGGCAAAAGAATAGAAATCGAAAGGTTTAGGTGGAGCCCATCGGTAGTCGGTGTAATCGCCGACTATCATCAGGAAAGCCTAAAGGAAGAAAAACCGAAAAGTTTAATATACCTCAGTGGAACTAATTCAGAGTACTTTATGGTCAAAGTAAATATGAACCAATCCACTCAAGCCATTGCCTCCATCGAAGAACAGTGGCACAGGAGCTTTCCCGGCAATCCATTCCACTATTTCTTCTTAGACGAATATTTCAATAGCTACTACGAATCAGAGCGGCAATTCAAAGACCTGTTTGCTACGTTTTCTATTTTGGCCATTATCGTAGGCTGTCTTGGGCTATTTGGATTATCCTCATTCACTGCTATCCAGCGCGCGAGAGAGATAGCCATCAGAAAAGTGCTGGGTAGTTCGATCCTCAACATTATCCAGCTGCTCTCCAAAGAATTTTTGATTTTGGTAGGCAGTGCGACCCTGATCGTATGGCCGGTGAGTTACTACCTCATGGATCAGTGGCTCGACAACTACCCTTATCGTATCGACATCGGGTGGACTTCGTTCGTTTATTCAGGCCTGGTAGTTTTAGCTGTCACGGCCATCACCATCAGCTATCAGACACTCAAATCGGCTACAGCCAATCCAGTGGATGCGCTGAATCATGAGTGATTAATGAGTGAGTGGAAGTACGACTGATGGCTTTTATCTGAGCTAGATATTAGGTTTTTTTCAGAGTTTAATTGACTTGACAGCTTAGGTTCAAGTCGTACTTCCACTAGCATTCTGAGTCTAGCAGAGGCAATTTTCTAAACACCTCATATTTCTGCCACTCATAAGTCTTAACAAAACCGTCAGCCCATACATTAAATTGAGGGTTTTTACCCTTTCATCTTCTCTGGGTCTTGTCTACTATCAAAAAAATCAGTGATATAAATGGTTTCCTTTTCTACTTTATAAATAATCTTAAAATACCTCTCAATGATTCTGCGATGGCCTTCTTTAAGGTGCTGTAGGTTTTCTTCTAATTGGCCTTTATGCGGATGAGCCTTTAGACTTTCTGCTCTATCGAACAATTGATTTATAATCAATGCTACACTCTCTCTTTCATACCCCTGACTCTCTATCAAAAAATTTAGCAGCTCCTCAAGACTGACAAGAGATTGGTCAGTATAAATTACTCTCATATACGCATACGCTCTTTTAACTTCCCCTCTGCTTCCTCTCTGCTGTACACTTTTCCTTCTTCTATATCTTGGTTGGCTTTTAATGACCTAGAAGTGAGTTTGTCTTTTAAAACAGGGTTCAATTTTTCTTGCTCCTTTTTTAATAAAGAATTCAGTTTATCGATAATTATTTCGTTATTCAACGAAAGCACTTCTTGAATGAAATGGAGCTTTTTTGTCTTTATATCCATAATACACTTCCTTTTTTACAAAATAACGCATTTTAGGCTGTTTTGTGGTTCTCCATTGAGTTTTTTAAACTCCTAGCAGAATTTTACATTGGATCAACATCCAACACCAATCTCCTAAACACTTCATTTCGTAGGATTTGAATGAATTTTAAATTTACTAATTATATTAGCTATTACTATATTTTTTAGTATTTTTGTCAAAACCAAAAAGACCCTATTTTGGAAAACATCAAATAAATGGCTTAGTAGATCGCACTGATCAGTTGTACAGGGCTGGTTGAAAAGCTATAACTTTAGTTTAATCAAGCAGATACTACTATGTGCGGCAGATATACCACAGTCACTCGTATAAAAGCGATCGAAAAACGGTTTAACGTAAAAACCGAAAAGCCCGACCTCTATGTCCCCAATACCAATGTATCGCACGGCAATTTTGCCCCCGTGATCACCAATGACAAACCTGATCAAATTCAGTTTTTTCAATTTGGTTTCACTCCACATTGGGCAGACAAGCCTACCTATATGATCAACGCACGTGCTGAAGGTGACTTCAACAAAGCTGACGATCCAACATACACCGGCAGTATGGGCATTATCAACAAGCCCATGTTTCGCCAATCTATCCGATCCAAACGTTGCCTTATCATTGCAGACTGCTTTATAGAAGGGCCAAAAAAAGAACGACTCAGTAAACCCTACGTGCTCTACCTAAAAGACGGGAAACGCCCATTTGCCTTTGCTGGTATTTGGGACGAGTGGGTCAACAAAGAAACCGGCGAAGTGCTCAACTCCTACTCCATCATTACCACCGTAAGCAATGAGCTTACTCAAGCCATTGGACACCACCGATCTCCAGTGATTTTATCAGAAGAACACGAAAAGGAATGGATAGCTAATGATACTGAATTGAATGATGTGACTCAATTACTCAGGCCATACCCTGCAGCCCAAATGAATGCCTATCCAATTTCGCCAGCCATCAAAAGCCCATCAGCAGAAGGTCCTGATTTACTCAAGCCCATAGGCGAACGGATCTATAAAGAGTATGATTACGAAATCTATCAGGAAATAAAACTCGAAGGCATGGGTAGTACATCGGCTCGTGTCAGAAAAAATCAGGAAACACCACCACCCATTGGGCCTGAAGGTATACAAGGAGAATTGTTTTAAAAAAAGCCCCGCATCCACCCTCCCGAACGAATGCTAAAAATTTTGAACACTTCTATTATCAATCCTATTGTATCTGAATACCCATACATATTACAGCCTGCGCTACGGCACCATCAAACCGAAAGAACTCCTTTCGATGGGACAGCAGTATGGGGTGTCTGCGATGGCACTCACAGATATCAACAATACATCTTCGTGTCTCGACTTTGTTCGGCTAGCGCCTGAATATGACATTAAACCCGTTTTAGGAATAGATTTTCGCAACGGTGCCAAACAGCAGTTTGTTGGTATAGCTAAAAACAATCAGGGTTTTCAAGAACTCAATGATTACCTCTCTGACTTTCTTCATCAAAACCAGCCAATTCCCGAAAGAGCCCGGCCACTTGAAAATTGTTTCATTATCTACCCGTTCAAGTCCTTCAAAGGAACAAGGCTACACAGCAATGAATATATCGGCGTGAGCCTTAGCGACATCAACCGACTCTCGTTTTCTCCCTGGAACAAGCATAGAGACAAACTAGTCATCATGCAGACCGTGAGTTTTAGAAATCAAAATGACTTCAATGCGCATCGATTACTTAGAGCGATAGACTTAAACATCCTGCTGAGTAAACTCCCCCAGTCAGAAGAAGGTAGCAAAGGTGACCGTATGGTGTCCGTCAAGCAATTGACAGAAGCTTTCAAGGAATTTCCTGAAGTCATCTCCAATACTGAACAACTCTTAAATAGTTGTAGTATTTCATTTGAATTTGGTAGTGAGTATGATCACAAAAACCAGAAATTCTACAAAGATTCAGCAGAAGAAGACGCAGCGCTATTGCGAGCGCTTTGCCAAAGCGGTTTACCTTATCGCTACCCCAATCCCACGCCTGAAATCATACAAAGGATCGAAAAAGAACTGGATATTATTATACAGAAGGGTTTTGTTTCCTACTTCCTCATCAACTGGGACATCGTAAGTTACGCCAGATCCAAAGGATACTTCTATGTAGGCAGAGGCAGTGGCGCCAATAGTGTCGTCGCTTATTTGCTGAGAATTACAGATGTCGACCCCATAGAGCTCGACCTGTATTTCGAACGGTTCATCAATCTCTACCGTCAAAATCCTCCTGATTTCGATATCGATTTTTCATGGACCGATCGTGATGATGTGACTGATTATATTTTCAAAAGGTTTCCACATGTCTCTTTATTGGCTGTTTACAACACCTTTCAATACAAAGCAGTAGTCAGAGAACTGGGAAAAGTTTTTGGTCTACCCAAAAATGAAATTGACATTTTGAGTTCGGGGCAATTTCAATACGAAGCACTTGATCATATCTCTAAACTCGTACTAAAATATGGCCACCTCATCCAAGGGTTCCCCAATCACTTGAGTATCCATGCAGCTGGTATTTTAATTTCCGAAAAACCCATTCATTATTACACAGCTACCTTCTTACCGCCTAAAGGCTACCCTACCACACAATTTGACATGATCGTAGCCGAGGATGCTGGCCTATATAAATTTGACATATTGAGCCAACGAGGTTTAGGTAAAATCAAGGACGCACTAGGAGTCATCAAAGAAAACCAACCAGATGCAGAAGACATTGACATCCATGACATCAAACGATTCAAAGAAGACCCAAAAGTAAAATCACTCCTTAGGAATGCGCAGGCTATCGGCTGTTTCTATGTAGAATCTCCCGCCATGCGTATGCTCCTCAAAAAGCTTCAAGTGGACGATTACCTGGGACTAGTAGCTGCTAGTTCGGTCATTCGGCCAGGTGTAGCCAAGTCAGGCATGATGCGCGAGTACATCCTCAGGTTCCGTTATCCGGAAAAAAGAAAAGATGCTAACCCTGTCATGCTAGACCTCATGCCCGAAACCTATGGTGTGATGGTGTATCAAGAGGATGTAATCAAAGTGGCACACTATTTTGCTGGCCTCAGCCTCGGTGAAGCTGATATGCTACGCAGAGGTATGTCCGGAAAATTTCGGTCACGTGAAGAATTCCAAAAAGTAAAAGAACAGTTTTTCGTCAACTGCAAAAACAAAGGATACGCTGATGAGCTTACTCGTGAGGTTTGGCGCCAAACGGAAAGTTTTGCTGGCTATGCATTTGCCAAAGGACATTCTGCCTCTTATGCAGTAGAAAGTTACCAGTGTCTCTTTCTAAAAGCCTATTACCCTTTGGAATATATGGTCGCCACCATCAACAATTTTGGTGGGTTTTACCGAACAGAATATTACTTTCATGAAGCTCGTATGCATGGGGCTAATATTTTACCTCCATGTGTCAACACAAGCCGATATGAAACACATATTCAAGGGAAGGACATATACATTGGTTTTATCCATGTACATGAATTAGAAATTGCAACGGCTAAAGCAGTCGTGAAAGAGCAGGAACTCCATGGGCCTTACATAGATTTCGATGATTTTATTGACCGTGTCCCGATTTCCATAGATCAAGCATGTATTCTCATTCGAGTTAATGCCTTTCGGTTCACTGGCAAAAACAAAAGAGCGCTACTCTGGGAAGCTCATTTCAAACTATCCAAGGCCAAAGTAGACTTGGGCACCCCCGACCTATTCAAAGTCAAAAGACAGGAATTTGTCATTCCTAAACTAGAGAAAAGCACACTTGAAAATGCTTTTGATTATTTGGAGTTGATTGGTTTTCCATTGATGCACCCTTTTAACCTACTAGCAGATGATACCCTGGATGAGATTCTCGTTCGGGATCTAATCAACAATGTAGGACAAAAAGTAAAAGTGAAAGGATACTGGGTAACGGTCAAAAAAACCAAAACCTCCAAAGGAGATCTCATGTACTTCGGAAACTTCCTGGATAGAGAAGGAGCCTTTTTGGATACCGTTCATTTTCCTCAAGTGGCTCGACAATATCCCTTTAGAGGGCGAGGGGTTTATGAACTATATGGGAAAGTGGTAGAAGAATTTGGCTGCTACACCATAGAGGTAGAACGAATGGCTAAAGCTCCTATGATAGAAGACCCGAGATATACTGAAGAAAACAAATTCAAAAAATTAGTCAGCGCCTGATGAACATTTAAAATTAATAACTGCATTGAAGACAAATAGTAGCATTACTCCCGACATCAACAGATCTATCGTTCATATGGACCTGGATACATTCTTTGTCTCCTGTGAGCGATTGATAGACAGTCGGCTCATAGGCAAGCCCATTTTGATAGGAGGCACCTCAGACCGCGGAGTAGTGGCCGCATGTAGCTACGAAGCCAGAGCCTTTGGTGTTCATTCTGCCATGCCCATGAAAATGGCACGTCAACTCTGCCCTGAAGCCATTATCATCAAAGGCAATAGCATGACCTACTCCAAACACTCCAATGCCATTACCGAAATCATTAAAGACAGCGTGCCTCTTTTCGAAAAATCATCCATTGACGAATTTTATGTTGACCTTACTGGCATGGACCAATTTTTTGGTTGTCTCAAGCTAGCCAGCGAATTGCGACAACGTATCATACATGAAACCGGGCTTCCTATATCTTTTGGTCTATCGGCCAATAAAACAGTCTCTAAAATCGCAACAGGTGAAGCCAAACCCAACAATCAAATACAAATCGACAGTGGAAGAGAAAAACATTTTCTAGCACCACTATCCGTTAAAAAAATCCCAATGGTTGGCACTAAAACCTACCAAACCTTGAGAAATCTTGGCATCAAAAAAATACAGACTCTTCAGGAAATGCCTCTTGAACTCATCCACAGTGTATTTGGCAAAAATGGTACCGCCATGTGGAAAAAAGCCAATGGCATAGATAATAGTCCCATCATACCCTATCATGAAAGAAAATCCATTTCCACAGAAAGAACATTCGACAAAGACACCATCGATGTAAACAAGCTCAAAAGCATCATTACCGCTATGGCCGAAAATTTAGCCTTTCAGCTTCGGCGTGGCAATAAATTGACTGGCTGTATCACTGTCAAAATTCGTTATTCAGATTTTAATACCTACACCCTACAAAAAAGAATACCTTATTCATCCACCGATCATATTATCATTCCGCAAGTCCTTGAGCAATTCAAAAGACTATATCAAAGAAGGCTATTAGTCCGACTCATTGGGGTCAGAATGAGCCATTTGGTAGGAGGGGCACATCAGATCAATCTATTCGAAGACGATGAGACTCAAATCAGCTTATATCAAGCCATGGATTTTCTCAGAGAGAAACATGGAGACCGAAAGATCATGAGGGCATCAGGCATGGACGCCAAAACTATCAGCAGAACCAACCCCTTCAACGGAGATGCCCCGCTATTGCTGCCTAATAGAAGATCATAAGAAGGATCTGCATGAGCAATAGATATTACTCTTTCACCGCCAATTTTTCGTTCACGATTTTTCCATCGAAGCTGAATTGTATGGTATACTCTCCTGCTTCTAAATAGACTTTTCCATTCTTGGCGGGAGGTGTTCCATCTTCTGCAGCATCCCCTGATCGAGACAGGTCGTAAGTATGAAAATTGAGTCCTGCGTTGAGGTCAATATTGGTCACATACATAGTACGCTCTCCATCCATTACTTTGAATTGGGCCTTACTCGATGACTTACTGTAGATCACCAACTCGCAAGCGGGTTCATTATAATCAAACCACTGATTGTCATACATTCTTCTCCCCCAGTCGTCATCAAAAGTCATCTCCTCAACAGACAGTATTTTGAAAGCTTCCTTCTTTCCCAATTCAGCAAGGCTTTGGATGGCCTTTACCTTACCTACATACACCGACCTTCCATGTGTACCTACAATCAATTCATTTTCTCTTGGGTGCACTGCCAAATCATGTACCGCCACATTGGGCAAACCACCAGCCAACGGCATGAAAGTACTTCCACGATCAATAGAGGCATAAGCTCCATGATCTGTGCCCACATAAAGCACCTCCTCTTTTGCCGGATCTTCAGCGATTACATTTACCGCTTCTTTTGGGAGTGAAGTGCCCAAGTCGCGCCAAAGCTTTCCATAGTTTTCGGATACATATACTAGTGGGTTGAAGTCATCATTTCGATAACCATTCAAGGTGAGGTACACGCGGCCTTCCTTGAACTTAGAAGGAGCAATACTACTCACCCAATAGTCTTTCGTAAGATTCGGATCGATTATCGTCCAGGTATCACCACCGTCTTTCGATACTTGCACTACGCCATCGTCTGTCCCAATGTAAATCAGGCCTTCTTTCACCGGGGATTCCGCAATGGTCGTCAACGTTCCATAACTCACATTTCCTTCTTTTGGACCTTTGGTCAGGTCTTTGGTCGGTTTCTCAAAGTCATCCCCTTGATTGGTGGATTTGTGCAGTCTATTCGATCCCATATACACCACATCCTGATTGTGTCTGGACAGATGGATTGGTGCTTCCCAATTCCAGCGATAGGGCTTTTGTCCTAAGTCGTGCATCGGGGTGATTTTCTTTTCTTCCCCAGCCGTTTTATCTATTCTATAATAATGTCCAAATTGATAACCGGTATACACCGTATTGTTGTCTCTCGTATCTACTTCTGTCTGCATGCCGTCGCCCCACATCAGCATTTGCCATGGGTACTTGCCAGACATCTGCCAACCAGTTGAAAATTCATAGTCGCTAGGCCCCCACCATACACCATTGTCTTGCAAGCCTCCATAAATATTGTAAGGCTCATCCATATCAAAATTGATATCATAAAACTGCCCGACAGCATGTGGGTTGCTCTTCGTCCAAGTTTTACCATCGTCGTAGGAGATATTTACTCCGCCATCATTTCCACTAATCAAGTAGCCTGAACCTGATGGATCGACATATAAAGCCTGATGATCACCGTGCTGATTATCCCCTCCGATGTCCTTCCAGGTTTTGCCCCCATCCTCAGATTTGATAATCGGCACACCTAAAGCATACACCTGATCTGGGTTAGTAGCGGATACCCTAACCTCACCAAAATAATAACCATAGGAGTAGAACATATTGTCAATAAAGTCCGCATGTGCTTTCTTCCAGGTAGCCCCTGAATCATCGGACCGATACAGTTCCATTCCTATAACCGGTATGTTGAATAGTTGTGCATTGGCATCGTCGAAATAGGTGGCCACCTCGGCAGGTCTGGCTTCTCCCGACTTCACCACACGTTTCACCTCCGCAAAATCATACTTTTCTGGAAACCCGTTATCCTTAAGATAGTCATTGAGTAGCGAATCATCGAGTGCCAAAAAAGTGGCCTTATCCATAGCCTTGATTTGACCTTTGGTCAGGCCTTCAGTTAGTGGGTCTTCTTTTTCCTCTGGTCTTCTTTCTTGATTATCTAAAATGGCATAAAGCACCTTAGGATTCTTGGGATAAATGGCTAAGCCAATTCTCCCAGTACCTTCTGTGTCAGGAAACCCCGAATTGCCACCACCCATCTTTTCCCAGTGCTGACCACCATCGGATGATTTGTAAATTCCACTTCCTATGCCAGAACCATCAAAATTCCAGGCCTTGCGATCGCGCTGCCACATCGAAGCATATAAAATGTTCGGATTAGAAGGGTCAACCATCAAATCGATGGCGCCCGTTTGATTATCTACAAAAAGTGTTTTAGTCCACGAACGACCACCATTGTTGGACTTGTAAACGCCACGCTCTTCATTGTCAGAATACAAATGACCCAAGGCCGCTACCCACAAAATTTGATCATTGGTAGGATGTAGGACGATTCTACCGATATGCTGCGTGTCGGTCAGTCCCAGGTGTGTCCAGGTCTTGCCATTGTTGGTAGATTTGAAAATACCCATACCTGAATAACTGGATCGGCTGGAGTTATTTTCTCCGGTGCCGACATAAATAGTGTTGGTCTTCCAGTTTACTGCAATATCCCCAATAGACATCACCATCTGATCATCAAATAATGGCTCGTAACTCACCCCTCCATTTTTGGATTCCCAAAGTCCACCTGAAGCATAAGCCACATAAAAGTGCAAAGGGTTTTTCGGGTTGACGGCCAAATCAGTCACTCGCCCGCTCATTATGGTTGGCCCCACATTGCGAAAAGGAATGTCCTTGAGCAAGGAGCGTTTTAACATTTCCTTTTTCATAGTTTGGTTATTCATTCTATCCGTAGCTGAAGTGGCCTGCTGGGCCAGAATCTGAGTGGAAAGAATGCAAAGAATAAATAGGGCTATTGATCTGATCATGGGTTTCATTTTTCGGTTTGGAACAGGTAGAAATTTAGGTATAATATTCGTACCCTCCTAGAGAAATGTTTTGGTTGCTCTTAAGAAATATTAAAGCCAGAATTTGTACTTTTTAAATGGGGCTTGTGGAAATAATGAGCACATTTTATTTAAATCTCAAAACAGAGTAACTCTTCATTTTTGGCTTAGCCCAAAAACGAAGCAAAAAACCCAAGGCTTTGAATAAATCCCTAAAATTCAGACTGTTCACGTTCTGAAATCCAAACTCGCTGCGCTCAAACAAGGATTTCATATTAATTTTCATGGCCTGAATTTCTATACGGAATTAATTCAAGGCCAAATCAATATCAGTAGACTTCTCGAGGTACAAAACAAAAAAGCCTCATCCGATTACGAATGAGGCTTACACTGGTGAATGATCTTTCAGAATTAAATTTTAATTCTGTGCTCTTGCAAAGTATTCAATGCCGTCTGCAATTCTCTTTTTAGTTTGGTTTGATTCTCCCGCGCTCGTTCCTGATGAGCGGTGTACTCCTCTTCCACTTTAGCCAACATCTTTCTGGCTTCTCGGGTGATTTTATTGTTTCTCAAATAGATCAGGTACAAGCCTGCAATTCCCACAATAAGTATCAGGATAATGAGCCAAACAAAAGTGTTGTAGGCCGACTTGCTCATGTTGATCCCAATGAAGGCAATAGAATCATTGAGTTCTTCACTGGCTGCCAGAGAAGCTTGTGTTTGCGTTAATTCTTGATTGACGGCGGTCAATTGTCCTTCCAGAGACTTTACTTCTTCACGAGCAGCAGCGATTTTTCCTTCTTTTACTTTGATGGTGTCAGCCACCACTTTCCAAAAGTTCTTGAGCTTTGGCATTTTTACCAATTTGTACTCCTGCCAGGACGACGTTTCATTGGCATAAAACTGATCAAATTGCTCCTGAATATTTTGCTGACCCTGTACGGCTCCAGTCACGACCAAAACAAGGACAAAGGATAAGATGTTTTTTCTGAATATCGATAGCTGCATGATACGGTGTATTACGATTGTGTTGTTTTAAGATGCAAAAATATGAATATTTTATCTTCTTATATTCCTATGCATGTTTATAACTATCAAAGTTCTCGAATATTTCATGGACGACAACATCTGTGCGTAGATTTTTACTATTTTGGCATCAAAAAATAGCATGGCTCTATACGACATTGTTTTACTCACAGACTCCAGATTTACAGTTGACAATCCACCAGATCAGTATGCTGACAATGTGGTCCTAGAAGATCGGTTGCTTTTTGATGCTTTTAAACAAAAAGAACTGAAAGTATTCAAGACCAATTGGGACAATCCGGATTTTGACTGGACTTCTACTAAGTGTGCTATTATCCGTACGACTTGGGACATTTACGACGACGGTAAGTTTGAGCAATTTCAGGCCTGGCTGGATCGTGTGAAAGACCAAACTCACTTAATCAATGATTATGATACCATCCAATGGAATGTAGACAAGCACTACCTGAAAGATTTGGAGGCTCGTGGCATTAAGATTCCTCCGACGGTTTTCATACCTCAGGGAGACAGTCGCTCACTTGAAGAAATTGCACAAAGCTCTGGCTGGACAAATCCCATCTTGAAGCCAGCCATCTCGGGCGGTGGTAGACACACGTACAAACTCACAGATGAAAAACTAAAGGAAGTGTCTGACACCTTTAGCGAACTGATACAAAACGAAGCCATGTTATTGCAGGAGTTTCAGCACAATGTAGTAGAGAAAGGAGAATTGACTTTGATGGTATTTGATGGAAAGTACTCCCATGCGGTACTCAAAAAGGCCAAGGCTGGTGACTTCCGTGTACAGGATGATTTTGGAGGTACGGTACACGCCTACGAACCTTCTCCAGAAGAAATTGCCTTTGCCGAACATGTGGTGTCTGTCTGTGATCCTATACCACTGCAAGCCCGCGTGGATTTCATTTGGGACAATGAAGGAGATCTCTGTGTTTCCGAACTAGAACTGATCGAACCAGAGCTTTGGTTTAGAAATAAAAAAGGATCAGCTGAGGCTTGTGTAGAGGGTGTAGTGAAGCGGTGGTTCTGATCCCCTAAGACTACTTCAGCATTTTTTAAGAATCTATAATTTGACTATTCTGATGGGCTTTAATCGCAATAAAGTCACCGATTTATAAAAAACTTATCCTTCTCTCTTTCTATAAATGCTTTTATTGACGTTGGTGTTTTGCCTGTGAGTTCCTGGTAGGTATTTGAAACGTTTGGTTCGCTTTGTACTCTGGGCAAAAAATGAAGCAGGGTCATTACAAGGGCAAAGCCAGAAGAAATACCTTCTTTCTTCTTCTTGAAATAGAATGATATGGGGTTCAAACTATTGAATTTTAAGTCAATGTCCAATACATCATTCATCAGGTCAACTACCTCTGGAAAGCCTTTATTTTCAAGCCCTGTGATTTCGTATGATTTATTTATATATTGATCGAAAGACTGTATAAAATGAGCCACAGCTTCTCCGATATTTTGTACATCTATCCAGTTGAATTTCGCATTGGCAGAGGGCAATGTAATTGTTCTGCTCTCTAATATTTCGGGCCGCAGGGTAGTAGTTAGATTCTGCATGAAATAGCTTGGACGAACCATAATGTATGCAAAACCAAAGTCACGAATCAGTCTTTCTATTTTATTGTGCGGGATGACTTTGCTTCGCTCCGCGCCCTGTACGGATAGAAATACTATGCGTTGGATACCGCTGGTTTTGGCAGAAGCTAGTAGCGGCTTAAAATACTTATCAACATCCGAAATGTGTGGCGGCCTCAATAGAAAGAGTATGTCTATCTCCTGAAATCCAGATTTAAAAGAATTAGCGTCCTCCATATCAAAGACCCTAAAAGTCAGATTGGGTAATTGATCCAGCTTGAGGCTTGCCCTTTCTATATCCCTCACTCCAGCAATAATTTCAGCATCAGTAGTTAATGCACCCAGGTATCGAATTACTTCTGATCCAATATTTCCTGTAGCACCTGTGATAAGAATTTTTTTCATCCCAAGATTTGTCATACACTAAAAAAGGGGCTTTAGCCCCCTTTTGCAATTCTTATGGAATAATTCATTGAAAAAACCAATGGCACCTTAGCGCCATTGGTTACAATCCATAAACCTAAAATCTTACCCTTGTCTTAAAACTTGATGGAAACATTATAGCCTACCCACATTTTGACATTGGTTCCAGAAAATGTTTCGTTGTAGAATGTACCCATATCTATGTCGTTGCCATATCGACCGGATTCTTGATCATAGACCTCGGTGACATAAATGTTGAGTACCGGACCGGCAGAGAAAGCCAGATGATTGGAAAATTGATAGCCGAAGTTCCAGCTGAGTCTGTTCAGCAGATTGATCTCTTCATAGTGATCGTCTTTGGGGTTGATGCTCTGTGTGGTGAGTTCAACACTTGAATTCCAGTTCTTCTTCAGTTTGAACTCTGTACCAAAACCACCGCCATACGTCCATAAGTAATCGTCTTTTTTGGCTTGAGAACCCACGAACAGCACACTGTAGAGTCGGTTAGTTCCAGAACGAAACGCAATATTGAAATCGATCACCTCATTGTGCTCCAATGCAAATTGAAGTTTGCCTTTTTTGACAATGTTGATCAAACCTACCGTCACTCCTCGCTCGACTGTATCTGCGATATTGATCAGCCCAATTTGCGTTCCTCTCACATGCTTGGCTCTATTGACCAAACCAGCCACTTGAACACCTTCCAGGTCGCGGGACCAGTTGCCAAGTCCAGCCAATTGCACACCATCAGCGCTTTTTTTACTGACATTCATAAGACCTGCCGCCTGAACGCCCTTAATACTGTCAGACAAGTTCATGAATCCTGCCAACTGACCGCCTTGCACTTCTTCTACACTTACATTGAGAAAACCTGCTGATTGTACTCCTCTCACCTTTCCATTTACCGTATTCAGGAATCCGGCGAACTGAGCACCTCTTACGTTGCCTCCAACCGTGTTACCGAAGCCTGCGAATTGAGCACCTGCTACATTGGCTTTGTTGATGTTGTAAAAACCACCAAATTCAGCTCCATCTAAGCTATGTTCGTATCCTACAAAAATGTTTAATGAAAACTGATTGGTGTATCCTTCTTTTGGACCCTTACTGGTACCAAACCCTGGCACAAGTGAAATTTGAAAGGGTCTTTCTTTGACCGTTGATTGATTCTCGTTTGTATCTTGACCTTGAGATTCGAATGCTACTAATAGCATCATGAGTAATAATATTAATTTTGAGTTGCTTTTATATGAGTTCATATCCTTTGTGTTTTTTATACACTCAGGGAAACCAAAAGAAATTTTACCCCCACACGGTGAATCAAAAAAAATATGGAGAATCGACTAACGACGTCTGGAAACGGGTAAACTCATAAAATATTTCGGTGAATGAACCAGGCGACTTCCATACCAGCTAAACATTTCGCCATCTACGAGAAGGACCTCGGCGTCTGGAAAAAGGTCTTGATATTTTTGAATGTGTTTTTCCTTGAAAGGGTAAGGCTCTGAGGATAGAAAAACATAATCAGGCGTAAGGTTTTTCAACTGACCTTCACTCAGCTCGGGATATCGTTTCATGTCACCCACAGTATTTTCCAAACCTAACCATTGCAATAGAAAATCGATGAAATTTTGGGACGCTGCTACCATGACCGGATGCTGCCAAATGAGATAAAGCACTTGGCCCTCCAGTTTATCTTTTACATTTTCAAATCCTTGTTGAATTTTTTCCACGATGTGTTTCGATTGAGAAACACTGTCAGTCATCAGGCCAATATTTTGAATGGTCTTTAGTGCATCTTTCAGATCGAAAATATCTGATATATAAACCACATAATCCTCACATAATTGCTCAATCCCTTCTTCGTAGTTTTCTTCTTTGTTGGCGATGATCAAGTCCGGCTTCAGCTCTTCAATTTGATCAAAGTGAAATTTTTTGGTGCCTCCAATTTTCGTAGCTACTCGCTGAGCATGGGTAGGATGTATACAAAATTTAGTGACTCCGACTATTCTTTCCTGCAATCCCAGATCAAAGAGTAATTCTGTTAAAGAGGGAACTAATGAAATGATCCTTTGAGGAGGATTTTTTATGGAAATCGTTCGGTTGAGATCGTCGGTGATTTGCATTAAAGCTTCAGGGTTTTTTCTTTCATCCTCAAAACAGAAGTGTCGTTTCCAACATGCTGTTCCAATTCATCTATGGCTATCCAAGCCACTTCGTTTGATTCCTCATTTTTCTTCAGTTGTTCGGGTTTGTTGGCGATGAAAGCAAATCTGATATCATAGTGATCATGTTCAGGCACATCCTTCCTTTGTGGTATACTATGAATATCAATATCAAAAAAAGAATCACCAATAAGGCTGACGTCTGTAATTCCGGTCTCTTCTTGCAATTCCTTTAAAGCCACACGTTTCACATTTTCGTCGCCGTCGGCATGCCCTCCTGGTTGGAGCCATCGATCCAGTTTTTTATGATGTAATAAGGCCACTTGATTAAAGTCTGATGTCAGCACCCAAGCGGAAGCCGTGATATGGCCTGAAAGCAAGGAACGTTCAAAGCAGTTATCAAAAAAAAGCAGGTCCAAAAACCTGCCTTTGTATTTTTCCTCTTCCTTATAGGGAGTATGATACTTTTCTATCTCAGACCTAAGCCATTCTCGATTCATAATTATTGTACTACTGTATTGACTTTATTAATTCGGCCTTCTACTAATTTTTCTGTTTGTACACCGCCTCCTACATTTGTTTTACCATCGAAGTCTGCATGAATGAAGTAGCTTGTTACTTCTAACTTTTTAAATACTACTTCCCCATCTTCGTCTGTGGTCTTTTTTACCAGTAGGTTTTCACCTGCGCGGTAATCTTCCTCTGAATTAAATAAAGAAACCTCAGCCCCTTTCACAGGATTTCCTAACTCATCTAGGACAAGAACTTTCAATGAAGTGGGTAATAGATGCAAATCCGTATAGGCATAAGCTGACACAGCAAAAACAGTCAAGAAAGTAATAATCAAATACTTTTTCATCTTTTATATAATTGTTCTAATTACAATTTATCATTTATCGTGCCGAAAAGCTATTGTCAATTTTTATCTGAGTATGGCCACTCCTCCACGCTGCTCTATTTCACCTAATTCAGGCATTAAAGAACTGGTAAATCGCATGACATAGATGTAACTATCTATTTTTAGAATTTTACCACGGTAGGTACCATCCCACCTGAAGGCTATATCTTCAGATTGGTATACCAACTCTCCCCAGCGAGAGTAGATTTTGATTTCAAAGTTGTCTACATATGGATTGGGATAGACAAAAAACTCATCATTGAATCCCGGTGAAGTGTCAGGTGTAAATGCGTTTGGAGCATGAACTTTTGGTAGACAATCGTCAATCACCTCAACATTATCTCGAATACAAGTAAAACCATTGCTCAGAGTTACTTCATATACACCTCCTTCATTAGTATTTAATATTCGGTCGGTCGATATCAATACGTCATCATTGATGAGGGTCCATTCATAGGTACTAAACTGTCCAGGATCCAAATCCACTGAATTGTTAGCTGGGTCTGGGTCCTCACTACAAATCATTTCTCGATCGCCTAATAATAATTGATCCTCGGTAATCGGAACAACCATCAGGTTTAAGGAGGCGTCTGCTTCACAAGTACTAAGGTCAGAAGCCACATGAATGGAATAAGTACCACTTTCGCCAACGGAGATCTCGGCACTTTGATTTTCTAAAATTTCACCTGTAGGGCCGGTCCAAGTAAATGTAACATCTTCAGTAATATTTGAATATGCTGTCACAAATACTTCTTCATTATTATCGCAATTTGGAGAAGCTGCCGCAAAAACCGTCAATTCACTAAATACGTTTACATCACGCGTGGTCGTACCGGTACAGCCTGTGCCCTGATCCAATACCAACACATCGTATGTCCCCGAAGATGTAATTCCCCTTCTAGATCCATTGGCTCCATTGTCCCACTGATATCCCCCATTTCCGACCAATCCATTGGTAACATTGGCAAATAAAATCAGAGAACTTTCGCATTCAGCGCCTTCTTCTAAAATCTCAACAATTGGAGCCGGACTCTGAACAACGTTTACAGTCTCGGTAACCTCACAATAGCCCGCTCCTGAAGAAGTGACTGAATAGTTTCCACCTGCAGATACAGTAATCGTCTCGCCTAATGAAGAACCTACAATTCCTGGCCCACTCCAGGTATAGGTAATAGCTGGATCAACCGTGGTTGGATAGATACTAATTTCGCCTTCAGTTCCACATACATTCTGAGGAGTGGTAGCATATTCTGCTAACGGGCTACCTGGTAATAATATATTGTCAAAAGATTGCGTACAGTCATTGCCACTTATTTGTTCGACTACTGTGATTGAATAAGTGCCTGAATCCAGATTATTGATTGAAAATGTTGGTGCCGGTGATGGGGAAGCGCCTGCACCAACCGCTAACGAACCAAATTCATCAAATAATTCATAAGTTACACTTGCTATTGCCGCATTAAGTTCAATGGCAAGCATACCATCTCCCGGACAATCTGGTGTAGGCACATAGTTGTCTATTGTAAACCCAGCACCTGCATCATCCACAGTAGCTACTTGACTTAATGTACATCCGGTAAGTGTGTTGGTTACTGCTATCGAATATCCTCCTGGGTTGAGTGTATTAGGCGTAGTAATCAACGAGGGACCAGCGACTGGTGTTGTACCAATGGGAGAAGGGCCAGTTACGGTGTAATTGAAACTTCCAGTTTCTGTTACATCTATATCAATTGTTCCATCATTGTTTCCGCATCCGGTAGTAGTTCCGCCTATGGTTGTAAACTCAGGATTATTTACTATAGTAAATGCCACATCATCTGTTGTGACACAATTCAAGATGTCCTCAACAGTGACTTCGAAGACATATACGCCCGGCACGGAAGTATCTACTTCTTGTGTCCGCAGTACATTTCCATTCGCCGATCCATTAAGCGTCCATAGATAGGTAGAGCCTGGATTCAAAGCATCCAGGTCAGCAAAAGCAACATCCTGACAAATTGTTTGATCTGCTCCAAGGTCCACTTCTGGTCTTGTATCATCTATGAATGACTCCCTTGGATCAGATTGACAACCATCAGAATTTGTTATGAAAACAGAAATCAATGCAGGTGAATCAACTTCGATGGTACGCGTTGTTTCTCCTGTGGACCATGTATATGAAAAGTCAGCAGTATCTACTGGCCACGCTTCCAAAGTCAATGGCCCATTACAAAGTGCCGCAGCATCGAGCAGGGTTGGCTCGGCAGGAATCGGAAAGATATCTACAGGCTCCAAAAAAGTTGTGTCTAGCCCACATCTGTTGGTCACTTGTAGCGTTACATTGTAAGTGCCTGATAGGTTATAGATATGGGTGGTATCTTGAACAGCTGCCGAAGTACCATCATCAAAAGACCAGAAAAACTCATCGATGATGGAAGTACCGGTACCACTAAATTGTGTTTCAAGACCTAAACAAGGGTTCGTATAGGAGATCCCAGGATTTTGCGTACTCAGCGGAAGCTCTTGCACAAAATTAGGAAGCCCCAGTCTACTGGTTCTCCCCATTAGATCGAATCCACTTTCATTGAATGAGGCCGCTGCGTCATCACTGTTGGGACTATTTATCTGCCCAACAGATGTTTGCCCATCCACTGCTAAGTAAATAATTCCATCTGCACCTGTCTGTAGAGCACCGTATTGCAGGGCACTTGTACCTAATGTGAATTTTGATGCTTCTATATCCGCCTTGGCGGTAGGCGCATTTAAACTGTCCAAATCATATTGGAGAAGTGTTGAGCCTGAACCTCCATTGGTACTGACATACAACCTTTGTAAACTGGATGAAAATTCAATCCCGTACACCTGGGCAGGTGCTGCTTCTTCAATATCTATCTTGGCTATACCAGTAATTTGTCCGGTGCTATCTGCTACACTGAATAGTTCAACAAAATTTTCGGTTTCATCCTGGAAAGCTACGGCTATCACACCACCGGCGGCCGCATATTTCATTTGAGCCCGACCTGTTCTCTCCTCATCAAATCGCATGACACTACCCGCTGAAGAAGTAATGGGGGCTCCTATTCCATTTGGTGTAATGGGATAGGACCTGAATTGATTATTCCCGAATTCATGAGTAACCAACCAAGTAAAACCTTGACCTAAACCAAAAGCAGCTATCCTTTCTGTGCTATTGGTGAAAAGAGAAACATCCTTAACAATCACTTCTCCTTGAGCGGTATCCTGCCGCATATCTACTACGGCATACTTCATGTCATAAGTAAAATCTCCATAGACGGGATCGGTAGTAAAGACATAATAAATAGAACTGTCTTGAGGTAATGGGACTATCATCACTCCCTGACTAGAATTAGGATCTCCACCAATATTATCTCCATTGTCCATTATTCGATGATTTTTATTCCAAATGGTTTCTCCATTGGTATAAAACAATACATCACCATTCAAGTCCGAAACAGAGGACGCTCCTTGAGCGGAGCTCATCAAATTAGCATCTGTAATGGCCGTAGTCATCGGCGGATTAAAATCAATTCCGGCATTTTCACCGAAGTACCACTGATTTCTGAAGATGTTCGTGTCTTCGTAAGTATCTACTTTTACATAGTCGTAATTAATGCAGCCGGTCGCGGCACTTTTTACTGCCACAGAAAACAACCCTGTGGTATCTACATTGATAGACTGTGTGAATTCACCAGTATTCCAATAATACCACTCTCCTCCTGGCCCTGCGTCATAAGTGAATATTTCTCCGATGCATCTCACGGTATCCATCCCTAAATCTATTTGCAAATCATTGTCTACAACAGTTATTGAGCGTGTGTACGTTTCTATGACTCCATTTATTTCTACAGTGAGAGAAACGGGATAGCTGCCTGCAGCCTGAAAAGTATGCACAGGGTTAATGGCGTTAGTCGAAAATCCGTCTCCCATATCCCAAGTATAGCTTTGCGCTGGTGGTTCTACATTAGAGAAGAATTTGGTCGTCCTTAGCGCACAAGTATCGAGATATGAAAATCCTACAGAATCAAATGCCTCAAAATGTGGCGCTGCAAAATGTGGGAATTGAGTGCCGCTGATACCAGATGGAGTGAAAGCTAGACTATCATAACCTACATTGAAGAATACGCTATCCACATTATAAATACTATCAGCTTCTAAAATGACTCCTAATTCGATCGCTGTGGCACTTGTCTGTTGATACAAGTGGTAGATATTGTTGTCCGGCCCTCTTTGCACTCCATAACTTCTAAATACTGGTTGAAAGAGGATAGAATTTACGGTATTGAGAGGGTCATCCATATTGAATTGATATAGATCTGCAACCGCTCCAGCACCGCCATATCTTGATATGTATAGATTATTTCCACTAGCTGACCATTCGATGTCATACACGGCCTCAGTACCAGAATCAGCATTACCTGTATTTAGTATGGCTGCATTCAGAGTAAGTGCACCCGTTACAAGATCAAAATCATATAAGGTCACATTTCGATTGGCGTCTTTTGGCGCTACTGCCAATACTGAATTATTAGCGTCATATGCGAATGATGCAGCTTCAAAATCAGGCGCAGAAACGTCGTTCAAGTCAAATGTCTGGATAGCACCTATAACCCCATTGTTGATTTCAAGTACTTGAAAGTCGAAAGTTGTTCTATCGTTTGTTATGACCCAATAATTGTCAATATTTCTTTGAATAACTATCATCGCTTCAGAGGGATTGGTCAACCCAGTCCCAATATTCTTTCTTGCCCCGTCTACATCTCCTAGCGGAGGTTCTCCACCGGCAGCATTTCCTACTAGGTTTCTATCTGCCACTGTGTATAAAATTTCTGGGCCTGAACCTCCAGGGTTTGTAAAAATGTAATACTCTCCATCAGTATAAGGCATAGGCATCACAGCAGCTGACCGGTTGATACTCGCATCTCCCCCTAATCCGCCACCATTTGGCACTAAATCATGGTTTGCGTCGTAAACGTTCTCTCCATCAGAATAAAATAAAAGATTGCCCGTAACGGGATCAGAGATGACCATGCCCCCTCCTGTACCATAAGGAACGAACTGCAAAGTATCGAGCTGTGCCCTTGCATCGGACTTGTTGAATGTGATGGTAGAGGTAGAATTACCGAACAACCAATTATATTCTGAATAGTTTTGTGCTTGAAGTAATGTGTTGGAAGAAATGAACGACAAAAACACAACCCACAATGGGATGCTATTTCGTTTCACCACGTTAATCGTTTCGATAAGGGTTCTCAAATCTTTAACTGTCCTTTTTAATTATATTAGGAGTATGGTAATCAAGGGCTAAAAATAACTCAATTACTAATACTAACGATGACAAAATATATTTCAATGCATATAACCCAACAAAAAATAATTGATTTCTCATTTGGGACAATATTTTATATTTTGCAACGATTCTATTTAAAGGCATAGGCCTGATTTAAACAAACAGATGCAAAGAATTTCATTAGTCTTACTAATAATAGCTTCACTGCTTAATACTAACAAGGCCTGGGCTCAAGACCCTCAGTTTTCGCAGTATTACTCAGCGCCGTTGTATCTGAATCCAGCTCTCGCTGGAATCACACAAGAGGGCCGCGCGGGACTCAACTATAGAAATCAATGGCCGTCGATAGATGCCAACTTCGAAACCTTCTCCGTCTATGTAGACAATAATTTTGATGAAAAGAACAGTAGCGTTGGTCTTTTATTTGTCAATGACAAAGAAGGGTTAGTTGGTCTTCAATCAAATGAAATCGCGCTACAATATGCCTATCAGGTCAATGTGAATTACAAATGGGTTTTTAGACCTGCATTTCAAGTTTCATACACCTCTCGAAATGTAAACTTCAATAAATTGGTTTTTGGAGATCAGTTGGACAACAACGGAGTGACTGGAAACCCAAGTGCAGAACAATTCAATACAGACTGGAAGGTGAACTATTTCGATATAGCCTTAGGCGGTGTGGTATATTCTGCCCGAGCCTGGATCGGAGTGTCTATGCATCATATACGTGAACCTAATCAATCTTTCTTAGGTGATGAAAGTCCATTGCCTCAAAAGCTATCTATTCATGGAGGATATATGTTTCCTTTGAATACAGGGTATTCCAAAGGAGAGACAGTATCCGGTGCAAAAAGAAGCTTATCACCTACTTTCAACTATCGAGCTCAAGGAGAATTCAACCAACTGGATTTAGGTCTGTATTTCACCTGGGATCCTGTAATATTTGGCCTATGGTATAGGGGAATACCTCTCAAAAGTCCTGAAGGAGGTGGGTCTAATAATGAGTCATTAATATTCATGTTTGGCGTGACTCAAAAGAAATTTACCCTAGGTTATAGCTTTGACTATACCTTATCCAACCTAGGGATCCAGAGTGGGGGAGCACACGAGGTTTCATTGATTTATAGTTTCAAGTGGGGAGACCCTCGAAAACCATCACGTTCAGTAAGGGAACTGAAGTGCCCGCTCCCAATGATTTTCTAATTCCTCAAAATCCTTAGATTTGCGCAAAACAAAGCGCATGGATTACCAAACAATTCTCTACCTCCTTATTGGGATTTTAACTTTCGATTTTTTACTTAATAAGGTATTAGGCATACTGAATAATAAAAGTAGAAAGCAGCCCATTCCGGATGAATTAGACGGTATTTATGATGAAGAAAAGTATCAAAAATCCCAAGCCTACCAGGCAGAAGTGTTTCGGTTTTCCATAATCAGTTCTTCTTTCAGTTTTGTGCTCATGTTGTTTGTTCTTTGGTGGGGAGGGTTTGGTTGGCTGGATGAATATTTGAGAGGAATGGCTCCTGTTGAGCCTTTGACATCTTTGTATTTCTTTGGCGTAGTCTATTTTGCATCCGATATCATAGGCATCCCATTCGATCTTTACGGAACTTTCGTAATCGAGGAAAAATATGAATTCAACAAGATGACAGCCAAGACTTATATTCTTGATAAAATCAAAGGCTATGTTTTGACATTGATTTTTGGAGGAATTATCGCATCCCTTTTCATTGTTTCAGTGATGTTTTTTGAGGAAAATTTCTGGATATACTTCTGGGTTATCATCAGCATATTTATGATTTTCATCAATATGTTTTATACCTCACTGATCATTCCGATGTTCAATAAACTGAGCCCATTAGAAGACGGTGATCTCAAAACAGCCATTACTGACTATAGTCATACCGTAGACTTCCCTTTGAATAATATTTTTGTAATAGATGGGTCTAAGCGTTCTTCAAAAGGCAATGCCTTTTTTTCCGGTTTAGGCAAAAAGAAAAAAGTAGTTCTATACGATACGTTAGTAGAAAAGCACACTAAAGAAGAACTTGTAGGTGTGTTAGCTCATGAAGTAGGTCATTTTAAGAAAAAGCACATTGTCTGGTCTATGCTTCTTAGCATTTTGCAAACTGGCTTTATGCTGTGGTTGCTTTCTAAGTTTATATTTAGCAGCGAAATCTCATGGGCGCTTGGGGGCAACGTCACTGCTCTGCATCTGAATGTTTTTGCCTTTGCGATTCTTTTCTCTCCCATTTCAACGATCATAGGAGTGTTTATGAATTTATTTAGCAGAAAAAACGAATATGAAGCGGATGCCTATGCAGTAAACACTTATAAAAAAGAACCACTGATCACTGCCTTGAAGAAACTCACATCTGATAGTTTAGGGAATTTGACGCCACATCCTTGGTATGAATTTATGAATTATTCGCACCCAAGCCTTCTCAAAAGGATTAGAGCGATGCAGGCGATTAAATAAAATCTATTTCAGATCTAAAAGGAAACTTCATGAAGTACGTATAGGCCTCCTGAACACTCATTTCTCCTTCGATAATGTTGTGGAGCGTCTCGGTAATAGGAACACGAATATTGTAACTTTCAGCTAGTCGATCGATGATTTTGATAGTATTCACTCCTTCCGCTACTTCTTCCATTGATTGAATAATATCATCCAGTGATTCACCTTTGGCCAACCGATAACCTACAGTAAAATTTCGGCTTAATTTTGAACTACAGGTAGCCACTAAATCTCCAACACCCGCAAGACCCAAAAAAGCTTTTGTATTGCCCCCTAAAGCATTTCCGATGTAGACCATCTCTACCATTCCACGGCTGATAAGCATGGCTCTGGAGTTCTCTCCAAGTCCCATGCCACTGATCATTCCAGTACCAATGGCAATAATGTTCTTGAGTACCCCGCACAACTCTATCCCGATGAGGTCGCTGCTACCATATACCAGGAATCTATCATTTTTCAGTAGTTTTTGACCTTGGTCTATCACTTCTTCAAAATGACTGGCTACAACAGTAGCTGCTGGCTGTTTCTCTTCTATCTCTTTGGCCAAATTTGGACCTGCCAAACAACCTACGCGTAAAACTGAAGTTTCTTCCAGTATTACTTCACTCATGGTTTTTACATGCTTTCTTGAGAGAGGGTTCTTTTTTGAGATCTCTTCACCTTCCTTTAGAGTTAAATCGAGTCCCTTGGTGCCATGAATCAATATATGATAAGGTTTCAAGAAAGGAGACAAATCCCTTATCATTTGTCTAAAATTGGCAGAAGGTACAATAGGGAAAATTATTTCACAACGTTGGCCTACAGTTGAAATATCATTGGTTATTTCAATTTTATCAGACAATGTATGTGAACCAATACTTCTTGACTTAGAAATTTTTTCTGCTTTTTCTTTATCACGAACATAAAGCAACACAGGGCTTTTCTCTGCTAACATATTAGCGATTGCAGTCCCGAAACTACCTGCTCCGATTACACCTACTATTTTTTCAGAGGTATTGTTCGAGCTCATAGCCGTCTAGCCTATTGTGGTAATAATACAGCAAATTCATGTTTTGGATCACCACATCACCTTGTTTGGATAATCCCAATGGAGGTTGTGCATGATACATTCCTAAATTCTTGATTCCATGCTGGATGATCTCATCTTTTTCTCTATTCAAATGATCAGCCAAACCTACTTCGCCTGCATCTCTCATGGCCTTTAAAGCATCCAGTAGGTTGGATAATCCCGCTTTGAAATCTTCGTATGGAATAACCAATTCGTCATCAGATAGTCTTAGCAAACCGTATAAATCTAATGCTTCATGCTTTCTTCCTAGCATTCTGAAAGCAGTAAAAGCAACCAAATGGCTAGAAAACACTCGGTTATGCCTATGAAATTCCTTGACTATTTTTTTACCGAGAATTCGATTGTATTCCTGTTCTCTTTGCGCATCTTCGGTTATCTCTCCATTAGATTTGAAATAATCTTTCAGATCAATTTCATTACCATGTTTGTCAAGACTTTTCCCGTTGATATCAACTTCATTACCTAGTACATCGAGAGCGTTTCCTATACTCACAGAAATATCCGAGCCTCGGGTAAAGAATTTCATTAGGAATTTAGAAATCTTAAATGAAGTAGTGAACTCATCATTTTCCTCATAGTAACGTTCCTGACCTTTGCTTTTCAAATAGTCATTGATCAAGCTAGGAGCTTCTAGCACGAAATGATAATTCAATGTAACTGGTACAATGAAAATTTTCTTTTCCTCAGGGTTTTCTTCGAATTGGAAAATTTGTCTCTGAGCTTCAATAGTTGTGCCTAATAAACCGAGCTTCAAAGCCTTTTCAATTTTACCACTTCTAGATCTGGTTCCTCCTGGGAAAAACAAACTATGGCACCCTTCCCTTAGTGCTATGGTCGAATAGGACTTGAGGCATTCCAAGTATATTGAATTCTTCTTACGACGGTCCACTTTATAAGCACCTACACTATTCATAAAGTAAGCAAATACTTTCAGATTGAATAGGTTCAATCCTGCACCATAAATGAAAGGAGGCAATCCGAGAAATTGTATAATCCAGCCTATGAGAACCGAATCGATATTACTAAAATGGGTCGGCACCATAACCACCGTACCCAATTTGGCTAGTTTTCTCAATTCATCCACATGCCCTTTGATATGAATTTTATCGTCCAGATCAAGTTGGTTACTGAACAAAGACCATGGCCCTTTGACACGCGCAGCGTTCAGCAGACGGCCAAAACCTAGGGTCACCAAAGTTCGCGCCACATGATAATGGGAAGGATTGAAATTACCCGCTATTTCATTACCATAGCGATTGATAATTTCTCTTAATATTTCTTTTAGATGAACCTCTTGTTCCTTTTTTGGGGTACCATCCAATTTAACTACACGTTGTTGAACTCCGTCCCAAAACTCAAAGTCATCTTTCGGGTCTACTTTCCATGGATGCTTCCTTGCTCTTTGCTTCTCACGAAATGCAGTCATCTCAATCTCTTCACGCAATGTGCGTCCGCGACCAAGCGATATCATGTTATCAAAGCTTTCCTCTACAACCAGTTGAATAAACTCATCTCTCTTCTTGGCCATTTGCATAACCGGCCAATTCTGAGTACTCTTTAGAATGGGTTTATATCTCGCCTTTTTATTCCTTCTCCTTATCACCAATGGCTTCATAGAATTAAATTAAAAAGGATGAACTTCCATCCACCCCTTTAGAACCGGCAAATTAACGAATAATATGCGATTTATGGAGGTATTCAAGGAATGATATTTGTCTTTTCACTTCTCCTAAGTCAGATTCAATAGACAGATTTATGATCATAGATCTTTTGTAATAGACTGTTAGAGTCTGTCGTTTTAACAAGGTTCATTTACTCTTTTTGTATTCAAAATAAGCGTGTAAAAAATTCTGACTAATAGAATAACCAAGGTTTATTCGAAAATACCTAGGTGCTCAGTGCGACGACGATTGTTCCACTCGGGACACTATCCCTACACGTAGAGTAGCCGTCCGGGGAACCGGTCGTCGGTGGTATCTAAAAGAATGCATAAAAAAAGGGATGCTGTAGAAACAACATCCCTATTTGATAAAAACTGGCGACGACCTACTCTCCCGCGTATTACCGTAGTACCATCGGCGCTGAGTGGCTTAACTGCTCTGTTCGGAATGGGAAGAGGTGGACACACTCGCAATAATCACCATAAAGTCTTGATGAGTATCTAGTATTTAGTAACTAGATGTTAGACTCTTTTGTCTACTCATTTAATTTTTTTAAAGTCTCAATACTAAGTACTAACTACTCAGTACTGCAAGCTTCGCTTGCTTGACATGAATATTGTGAAAGAAAGAACGTGCAGAACACTGTTATAGAAAGTTTACAGGTAATTAGTACTACTCAGCTTTGACATTACTGCCTTTACACCTGTAGCCTATCAACGTCATCGTCTATAACGACCTTTAAAAGAAATCTCATCTTGAGGAGGGTTTCGCACTTAGATGCTTTCAGCGCTTATCCTCACCGAACGTAGCTACCCGGCGGTGCAGTTGGCACCACAACCGGTAGACCAGAGGTTCGTCCAACTCGGTCCTCTCGTACTAAAGTCAGAGCCTCTCAAATTTCTTACGCCCACAACAGATAGGGACCGAACTGTCTCACGACGTTCTGAACCCAGCTCGCGTGCCACTTTAATGGGCGAACAGCCCAACCCTTGGGACCTTCTCCAGCCCCAGGATGTGACGAGCCGACATCGAGGTGCCAAACCTCCCCGTCGATATGAGCTCTTGGGGGAGATCAGCCTGTTATCCCCAGAGTACCTTTTATCCTTTGAGCGATGGCCCTTCCATACGGAACCACCGGATCACTATATCCTAGTTTCCTACCTGATCGGCTTGTTGGCCTCACAGTCAAGCACCCTTATGCTATTGCGCTCTACGCACGGTTACCAAACGTGCTGAGGGTACCTTTGAAAGCCTCCGTTACTCTTTTGGAGGCGACCACCCCAGTCAAACTACCCACCACACAATGTCTCCCGCTGAGCGGGATTAGGCATCAGATAAATAAAGGCTGGTATTTCACCAACGGCTCCACCACGCCTAGCGACGCAGCTTCAAAGCCTCCCAGCTATCCTACACATCATTTACCCAATACCAATGTGAAGCTATAGTAAAGGTTCATGGGGTCTTTCCGTCCCGTTGCGGGTACGCGGCATCTTCACCGCGACTACAATTTCACCGAGCTCATGGCTGAGACAGTGCCCAGATCGTTGCACCATTCGTGCAGGTCGGAACTTACCCGACAAGGAATTTCGCTACCTTAGGACCGTTATAGTTACGGCCGCCGTTTACCGGGGCTTCAGTTCAGCGCTTCTTCCCGAAGGAATAACGCCCCCCCTTAACCTTCCGGCACCGGGCAGGTGTCAGGCCTTATACATCATCTTTCGATTTCGCAAAGCCATGTGTTTTTGTTAAACAGTCGCCTGGGCCTTTTCACTGCGGCCAGCCGAAGCTGGCGCCCCTTCTCCCGAAGTTACAGGGCCATTTTGCCTAGTTCCTTAGCCATGAATCACTCGAGCACCTCAGGATTCTCTCCTTGACTACCTGTGTCGGTTTACGGTACAGGTACCATACACATAAGTTTAGAGGTTTTTCTTGGAAGTCTGATTAGGCGCATATCAACGCTCCCGAAGGATTGTTGTACTATCAGGTTCAGCTAGCCATGCGGATTTACCTACATCGCCAATACCTACACCCTTCAACGTGCTATTCCGTCAGCACGCAGCGCTTTCACTACTCCGTCACCCCATCACTGAGTATGGTAGTATGGGAATATTAACCCATTGTCCATCGACTACCCCTTTCGGGTTCGCCTTAGGTCCTGACTAACCCACGGCTGATTAGCATTGCCGTGGAAACCTTAGTCTATCGGTGTGCGGGTTTCTCACCCGCATTATCGTTACTTATGCCTACATTTGCTTTTCTATACGCTCCAGGATACCTCACAGTATCCATTCAACGCAGAATAGAATGCTCCCCTACCAGTGTAATAAATTACAATTCTAAGCTTCGGTGATATGTTTGATGCCCGATTATTATCGATGCCCTGTCGCTCGACAAGTGAGCTGTTACGCACTCTTTAAAGGAATGGCTGCTTCCAAGCCAACCTCCTTGCTGTCTCGGCAACTGGACCGCCTTAGTTCAACTTAACATATACTTTGGGACCTTAGCTGTAGATCTGGGTTCTTTCCCTCTCGGACAAGGACCTTAGCACCCATGCCCTCACTGCAGAGTATATCTAACGGCATTCGGAGTTCATCAGGATTTGGTAGGATTTGACTCCCCCTAGTCCTATTGGTAGCTCTACCTCCGTTAGACTTAACCTCCACGCTGCTCCTAAAAGCATTTCGGGGAGTACGAGCTATTTCCCGGTTTGATTGGCCTTTCACCCCTACCCACAACTCATCCAAAGACTTTTCAACGTCAACTGGTTCGGTCCTCCATTGCGTGTTACCGCAACTTCAACCTGGTCATGGGTAGATCACCGGGTTTCGCGTCTACCTCCACTAACTATGGCGCCCTATTCAGACTCGCTTTCGCTCCGGCTACGTCACTTAATAACTTAACCTTGCTAGTGAAGAGTAACTCGTAGGCTCATTATGCAAAAGGCACGCCGTCAGCACACTAAGTGCCTCCGACCGCTTGTAGGCGTGCGGTTTCAGGTTCTATTTCACCCCTTTATTCAAGGTACTTTTCACCTTTCCCTCACGGTACTGGTTCACTATCGGTCTCTCAGGAGTATTTAGCCTTACCGGATGGTGCCGGCAGATTCAAACGGAGTTTCACCTGCTCCGCCCTACTCAGGATACTACTAGGTAATGTAAGCTTACTTATACGGGGCTTTCACCCTCTGCGGCTCAACTTTCCAGTTGATTCTAATTCAATTACATAGTCCATATCGTAGTCCTACAACCCCACAACTGCCGTAACAGTTATGGTTTGGGCTAATCCGCGTTCGTTCGCCACTACTTACGGAATCACTATTGTTTTCTCTTCCTCCAGGTACTTAGATGTTTCAGTTCCCTGGGTTAACCTCCATTGCTGGATAACTAGTCTTCAACTAGCTGGGTTGTCCCATTCGGAAATCTTCGGATCAAATCAT
>NZ_CBDCVM010000011.1:0-896994 GCF_965223055.1 Reichenbachiella sp. | reverse complement strand
ACAATTTATGTTGTACAGGTACCTGTACAACTCCAAGTATCGGTTCTCCATTGTGAATCAATGCTATATTGACGGTGAATTCTCCATTACGTTTGATGAATTCTTTGGTGCCATCTAAAGGATCAATCATCCAAAAGTAATCCCAATCTTTTCTTTCTTCATAAGAAATGTCTCGACCTTCTTCGCTTAGAATTGGCAAGTGTGTTTTTTCGAGTTCAGCCACAATAGCTAAGTGGGACGCTTGGTCTGCTTTCGTTAGAGGAGAATCATCAGCCTTGGCTTCGATGGAAAAGTCTCCACTTTCATAGATTTTCAGTATTTCTTCTGCGGCATTAATCGCCGCAGTTTTGGCTATTTCAAGTAGTGGTTGTAAATTCATTTTATGGCAATTAGCCATTAGCTATTAGTCATTGGCTGAAATGACATAAGCCAATCGCCAAAAGCCAAGTGCCAACGGCGATTAAACAATCATTCCAGCAGCTACGGTCTCATTGGTAGCTTCATCCACCAATATCAAACTACCGGTCACTCTATTTTTCTTATAAGAGTCAGCCAAAAGTGGTTTGGTGGTCCTCAATCTCATTTTGCAAATGTCATTAGCCTTGATGTCTTTATCTTCTTCATTTCTATGCAAAGTGCTGATGTCCAGTTTGTAGCTGATCTCTTTGATCATAGTTTTAGCTTCTGCGGTTGTATGACGAAGAATATATTTTGCTCTTGGCTTTGGGCCTTGAGGGTTCAGCCAGCACACCATGACTTCAATATCCTGAATTGGTTCAGGTTTATTGTTGGTTCTTACAATCATGTCTCCACGTCCTACATCTATATCGTCTTCCAACTGGATGGAAACGGACATCGGGGCGAATGCTTCTTCAATTTCGCCGTTGAAGGTGTCTATTGATTTTATTTTTGAACTAAACCCTGATGGAACGACAGTAACCTCATCGCCAGGTTTGAATACCCCACTTGCTATTCGCCCGGCATAACCACGGTAATCGTGATACTTGTCATTTTTTGGACGAATTACTGTTTGGACTGGGAACCTACAGTCGATATGGTTGTGATCACTTCCGATATGAATGTTTTCTAAGGTATAGAGTAGCGTAGAGCCTTCGAACCAAGACATATTTTCGCTTCGATTAACAACATTGTCTCCATTCAGAGCAGAAATTGGGATAAATCTCACGTCTTTTACTTCTAATTTAGAAGCAAAAGCCTCGTAATCTTCTTTGATTTTTTCGAATACTTCTTGACTATAATCGACCAAGTCCATTTTGTTCACACAAACCACTACATGAGGGATTTGTAGAAGCGAAGCAATGATAGAATGCCTTTGGGTTTGTTCGATCACACCTTTTCTGGCATCAACCAAAAGTAGCGCACAGTTAGCTGTAGACGCACCAGTGACCATATTTCTCGTATACTGAATATGGCCTGGAGTATCAGCGATTATAAATTTCCTTTTTGGCGTCGCAAAATATCTGTAGGCGACGTCTATAGTAATTCCCTGCTCCCGCTCATCTTTTAGACCATCGGTTAGAAGAGCAAGGTCAGTGTGCTCTAGTCCTTTTCTTTCACTCGACTTGGCCACCTGATCCATTTGATCCTCGAATATCGATTTCGAATCATAGAGTAAGCGTCCAATCAACGTACTTTTTCCATCGTCTACACTACCTGCTGTAGTGAAGCGGAGTAGTTCCATATCTAAGTAAGAGTTGTTATCGTGTTTTTCCATATTCTGCTATTAGCTTTTGGCCATTGGCCTCTGGCAATTTTTAATGGTTTAACTTATTTCTTAGTGAGTTTAATTTTTTGGCTAATGTTGATAATTTTTCTTCTAATCTGTCAAACTCCTGTTTGTTTAGTATTTTGATTCTTTTGCTCAAGAAAAGTTGCGATCTAACTTCAAAAATTGATCCCATAGCTATTTCTATGAATCTATTAAACTCTTTGTCTGATGATCTGCTTGCCCCTTCAGCAATATTTGACGAGATAGAAACAGCAGCACGTCGGATCTGAGAAATCAAACCAAATTTTTCTTCATTTGGAAAACCGCTAGAAGTCTCATATATCAACTGAGCAATTTCAATGGCTAATTCCCAGACCTCGTACTTTGTAAAATCTCTCATAGCTAATGGCTAAAAGCAAACAGCCAATTGCAATTAAAAATACCCTTGTTTCTTCCTATCCTCCATTGACGTCTCAGATCGCTTATCATCTTCTCTATTTCCTCTTTCTGTCTGACGAGCAGAAGCTACCTCATCTACGATTTTCTCCAAGGTGTCTGCATCAGATTCATCCCCTCCGGTAATAGTTATGTCTCCTAAAGTTCTGAATCTAATTTTCTTAGTTACAATTTCTTCGTCATCAGCAATTTGGATATAATCAGATACAGGTAACCAAGTGTTACTTCTTCTAATAACCTGTCTTTCATGAGCGAAGTAAAGGCTTGGTAGAGCTATGTTTTCTGATAAGATATATTGCCAAACATCCATTTCTGTCCAGTTGCTTAGAGGGAATACTCTGAAGTGCTCCCCTTGGTGACACCTTCCATTAAAGATGTTCCACAGTTCTGGTCTTTGATTTTTTGGATCCCATTGACCAAATTCATCACGGTGTGAGAAGAACCTTTCTTTTGCTCGAGCTTTTTCTTCGTCTCGACGTGCCCCACCGATACAAGCATCAAATTCATGCTCTTCAATAGTGTCCAATAAAGTTACTGTTTGAATAGCATTGCGGTTCGCATTTTTGCCTTTCTCTTCGGCCGCAGCACCGTCGTCGATTGACTTTTGCACAGATCCAACAATGAGTTTTACTCCAAGTTCTTCCACATACTTATTGCGGAACTCCATTGTTTCCGGAAAGTTATGTCCAGTGTCGACATGAACAAATGGAAAAGGAATTTTCGAAGGATAAAAAGCTTTTCTGGCCAAATGTGCTACGCAAATAGAGTCTTTTCCTCCTGAGAAGAGTATTGCTGGATTTTCGAACTGGGCAAATACCTCTCGAAGTATGTATATCGCTTCAGCTTCAAGCTCTTTGATGTGAGTCAGATTATAGTTTGACATATGAGTGCTTAATCTTTGTTTTTTTGTCAGGAGACCGAAGACAGAAGTCTGGAGTCTTCATGAATCTTAATTATTTAATATTTTTTCTAAATGCAACCATCATGTTCATTAAATCGAATGAATCGTCATAATGCTTTTTGAAAGTACTTTCAGAAATGTAATTTCTTCTTTTTGCCTTATGCAAGCACGTGACCACTTCTGCTAGTGAGCGAATGGAGTAGCCTACAAACTTTCTGAATTCAGGGTTAGATTGTCCAATTGATCCCTCAGAAATATTCAAAGCAATAGAATCAACAGCTCTACAAATTTGCGAAGAAAGATTGAACTTCTCTTTTTCAGGAAATGCTTGAGACAAGGAATTAATATCTTCTCCAAACTCCATGGCCTTCTGCCAAATCAATATTTTCTCAAATTTGAAACTCATAATTCTTAAATACCCTCTTCCGACTCTCGACTTCCAACTTCTGACTCCCGGCTTCCGACAACCCTTATTTTTTTTATAACAATATCATATATGCGTTGGACTCCTTCTTCAATGGATAACTGATGAGAGAGTATTTCAATATCTGCATTTTTGGGTGCTTCGAATGGAGAATCAATACCAGTGAAATTCCTGATTTCCCCTTCTCTGGCTTTTTGATAAAGACCTTTTACATCTCTTTTTTCACATTCTTCCAAAGGACAATTAACAAATACCTCGACATAACTGTCTCCCATCATTTCTTTTACCTTTCTTCTTTCTTCTTCGAAAGGAGTGATAAAAGCGGTGAGTACAACTGTGCCAGCGTCCACAAATAAATTTGAAACCTCAGTAATTCTACGAAGATTTTCCTTTCTGCTTTCGTCAGAAAAGTCCAAATCTTTGTTAAGTCCACTTCGGATGTTATCTCCATCTAAGATATAGGTGTTTATGCCTTCATTGAAGAGCTTGGTTTCCAAGCCGCTTGCTAAAGTGGATTTCCCAGAACCTGACAGCCCGACAAACCAAATAAGAATGGGCTGGTAGCCTAATTTTTTTAATTCTATCAGCCTGTTTGATGTTGTGATTATGTGGTATGATGTATTCGGTCATGCTGTAGATTTTTTATCTCTTCGATTGTCAAGTCCCAAGTTTATTCTATACCAGATTTCTTCATGGCCATAATAAAACGCCATTTTAAGTATGGTTTCTACGATAGCAATCCAACCCGCTTTTTCCAACGTGCCTTGGTCTTCTTTGAAAATCCAAACGACTAAAATAAACGTTGTGAGCCCTGCAATAGCACGCCACGTAAAGGCCTTAATCAAATGCCTGGTACGTGGGCTGATATTGGCACTGAGGTTGAACCAGAAGCGTTCATGAAAATAATAAAGCAATAGCTTGATCGCCACATCCAAAACTGCTAGCAATCCAAGCTGAGTACTGCTAATGCCCCCTTGAATATAGGCTGCGACACTCAGTGTTGTGCCAGTAGCAATTGCTCTCCACGTTATTGATTTAGTAATATGTCTGACCCTACTGTCCATGTTTGTTGAAATATTAGATAAGAAAAAATGAAAACGAATCCTGACTTTGCATCAGGCAATAAACAAAACATCAACAGCAGGTGGTTGATTGGTGTGTTCTGTATGTAAATAGTGTTTTCAATTTCCTATCTGTAGGGTTAAATGAGGCGCAAACTTAGCAACAAAAGTTAAATCCAAAAGCATCTTGGCTTAAAAACTATAGACAACCATCAGAAATTGATTTAGGAAGTATGCCTTTTACGTCATAGACTACTGCTTCTTGTTTTAATTCTTTCCAATTTATTGACTTGAATTCGTCGTGAGCAACTGCTAAAATGTAAGTGGAATATCCTGAAGAAATATCATGGTTTAGCTTGTAACCATATTCGTGTTTCACTTCTTCAGCATTAGCCAGTGGATCATGAAGATCAACTTGAATATTGTACTTTTCTAATTCATGAACAATGTCGATGACTTTGGTGTTTCGTATGTCAGGACAATTTTCTTTAAAAGTTAAGCCAAGAATCAGAACTTTCGAATTCACAATTTCCAGTCCTTTTCCAGCCATAAGTTGCACCACTTCCTGAGCGACGTGTTTGCCCATATTGTCATTGATGCGTCGACCGGCCAATATCACTTCCGGTAAATAGCCAACGCTTTCTGCCTTGTGAGTTAAGTAATAAGGGTCTACGCCAATACAATGCCCGCCTACAAGGCCTGACTTGAAGGGAAGGAAGTTCCATTTTGTTGTGGCAGCTGCAAGTACTTCATGTGTATCAATGCCAATTCTATTAAAAATTAGGGCTAGCTCATTCACAAAAGCGATATTGATATCACGTTGAGCATTTTCAATTACCTTGGCTGCCTCAGCGACTTTGAATGAAGAGGCTCTGTGAGTCCCCGCCGTAATGATAGAGGCGTAAAAGTCATCGACTATTTCGGCAATTGCTTCTGTGCTACCACTAGTAACTTTGAGTATATCTTTTACTCCTCGCTCTTTATCTCCTGGATTGATCCTCTCGGGTGAATAACCGCAAAAGAAGTCATGGTTGAACTTGAGATCAGAAGTCTTTTCTAATACCGGAACACATTCATCTTCTGTACACCCCGGGAAAACTGTTGACTCGTACACTACAACATCTCCCTTTTTTAGAAAGCTGCCAACTAGAGCGGATGCTGATTTGAGTAAAGACAAATCAGGATTGTTGTTACTGTCGATAGGAGTAGGAACAGTAACAATGTAGAAGTTAGCAGCATCAAGCTCTGTTTCATCTGCCGTGAATAATATATTATTGGTTGAAGCAACTTGCTTGAAATCAACTTCTCCAGTGCGATCATATTGATCATTTAACTCATCAATTCGACTTTTGTTGATGTCAAACCCCAGGGTTGGATACTTTTCAGAGGTGGCCACTGCCAAAGGCAGACCAACATACCCTAGTCCTATAATGGCCACGCTGAAGTCCATGTCAGTTATCCCTTTACCTTTTTCATAAAATACTCGAGTGTTGGTTTCAATCCTTCACTTCTGGAGAATTTGGGTTCCCAACCTAAAACTTCTTTTGCTTTTGAAATATTTGGTTGACGCTGTTTTGGGTCATCCTTCGGCAATGGCTTGTAGGCTATTTTTGATTGACTTCCGGTAAGCTTCAAAATTTCCTCTGCGAATTGGTTGATGGTAATTTCGCTTGGATTTCCAATGTTGACAGGGTCTGCACAATCGCTCAGTAGCAATCTATAAATGCCTTCAACCAAATCATCTACATAACAAAACGATCGAGTTTGTGAACCATCCCCAAAAGCAGTCAAGTCTTCACCTCTTAGTGCCTGTCCTATGAATGCCGGCAATACACGTCCATCATCCAGTCGCATTCTTGGCCCATAGGTATTGAAAATTCTTACTATTCTGGTTTCTACTCCATGAAAAGTGTGATAGGCCATTGTCATGGCTTCTTGAAACCTCTTAGCTTCGTCATACACCCCACGTGGCCCCACTGGATTCACATTGCCCCAATATTCTTCCGTTTGTGGGTGAACTAATGGATCTCCATATACCTCAGAAGTTGAAGCGATCAACATTCGAGCTCCTTTTGCCCTAGCCAATCCTAGAAGGTTGTGAGTCCCTAAGGATCCAACTTTCAAGGTTTGTATAGGCATTTTCAGGTAGTCAATAGGACTAGCAGGTGAGGCGAAATGCATGATGTAGTCAAGTTCTCCAGATACATGAACAAACTTAGAGACATCATGATTGTAAAACTCAAAGTCTTCTCTTTGAAAAAGATGCTCAATATTGTCTAATGATCCTGTGATCAAATTGTCCATGGCTATAACATGGCAACCTTCTTTTAAAAATCTATCACATAAATGAGAGCCTAAAAAACCAGCTCCTCCTGTAATTAATACTCTTTTTTTAGTCATTTGTATTTAAAGTTTTGATACAGTATCATTAAAAGCACTGTAAGTTTTATCTCTTTCAGAAAGGATGATATCTTTTTCGTCTAATGCCCATTTAATGTTTAAGTTTTGATCATTATGACGAAGTCCATCCTCAAAGTCTGGCGCATAAAAATCATCAATCGCATAAAAAATCTCTGCTTGTTCAGACAACACTAGAAACCCATGAGCAAAGCCTTTGGGAACGAAGAGTTGATTTTTTTTCTTTTCAGAAAGAATGATTGAATAATGCTGCCCAAAAGTAGGCGAATCTTGCCTCAAGTCAATTATTACATCCTGTATTTCTCCTTTGGTCACTGTAACCAGCTTTGATTGAGCGTGTGGTTGTTTTTGAAAATGCATACCTCGAAGGACTCCAAAGGTTGATCTTGAACAGTTAAATTGCTTGGGTTGAAAGTCAATACTGGTTAGTTCTTTGAATACTCTTTGGTTAAACCATTCAAAAAAAAAGCCTCGATGATCCTCAAGAATGTTGGGTTGCAAGTGAAATGCACCGCTAAGAGAAAGTCTTTCTATTTTCATTTTGAATGAGGTAACAATTTCAGTAAATATTCGCCATATCCACTTTTTATTAGAGGCTTGGCAATTCTTTCTAATTGGTCACCATTGATGAAACTCATTTTATAAGCAACCTCTTCGACACATCCTATTTTTAGCCCTTGGCGCTCTTCAATTATTTTCACAAATGAACTAGCCTCATTTAGTGAGGCAAAGGTGCCTGTATCTAACCATGCCGTTCCTCTATCAAGAATTCGCACATTTAGTTTTCCTTCTTCTAAATAAACATTGTTGACAGAAGTTATTTCAAGTTCACCTCTGGCACTTGGTTTTATTGATTCACTTATTTCCACCACTTGGTTGTCATAAAAGTATAATCCAGGAACTGCGTAATTAGATTTTGGGTTTGAAGGCTTTTCTTCAATTGATAATGCTTTGCTGGATTTGTCAAACTCTATTACCCCGTATCTTTCGGGATCTTGCACATGGTAACCAAATACAATTCCTCCTTCAGGGTTGGTGCATTGCTGTAATTTTTTTGATATTCCAGAAGCGTAAAAGATATTATCTCCTAAAACGAGAGCAACTTTGTCTGAGCCGATAAACGCTTTTCCTATTATAAATGCCTGGGCTAAACCTTCTGGTTTTTCCTGAACAGCGTACTGAAAATCGCAGCCAAGGTGACTCCCATCCCCCAAAAGCTCCTCGAATACAGGCAAGTCTCTGGGTGTCGAAATAATTAGGATTTCTCTTATACCAGCAAGCATAAGAGTAGAAAGGGGGTAGTAAATCATGGGCTTATCAAATACTGGAAGTATTTGCTTACTGACTGCCATAGTTAGTGGATGCAGTCTAGTACCTGAGCCGCCTGCCAATATGATTCCTTTCATGACGTTTTAATTCAGAACTGGGTTTTGGAGACAAATTAGCAATCAGAATTTTCCATGGTGATAATAGCCGTGCAGCCATTTGTTAATGGCAGTTCTACAATCATATAAATTTCCGACACATTAGAGATTGGTAGATCGTAAGGATCATCATCAGAAGGGTCAAGAGTAATGACACTGTTTTTGGCTTCATAATTGCCTGATTCTGCATTTGGACTAGCATCGAAATTGGCTGTAAGGGAATAGGTGCCATCTCGGTTAAGTACCAATTCCATACAAGAAATACACCTTTCAATATTGTAGATACAATTCAATGCTCCATTGTTTAGAGGATCATCACAATTCTCTCTCTCAATATGAGTGGCTAACCAAGTGCCCAAAATGACACTTTCAGTACTGTCATCACCACAGCTACTCAATAGCAATTGACTTGAAAGGAACAAGCCTATTAAACATCGTTTCATATTTTTTTCAATGAAATTTTAATTAAAGAGAAGCCAAAATTAGTTATTCGAAGATGAAAAGGGAATTTAATCTTCAATGATTACACCACTAGCTACAAAATTATATTCCATTTTTGGTTCCGTAATCATGGCAATGGTTTCTTCAGATTCTCCTGCATCCTTTGCATAATGGCGCAATTCTTCTATTGAAGTCTCTTGCTTAACACAATAACCATTAACTATTGCATTGTTTCCTTTAGCACCGCTCTTTGGCACAAAAAAGGCATAATCTTTAAATGTGACTCTAAGATTGTTTTTTTCTCCAGTTTTGAGTTGCATCCAACAGCCCTTTACAGCGCAGGTCTTTTCAATGGTTCCCGAAAGGACAATAGAAACGGAGTCAGATGTTTTCATTAATGCTGGGAGTTGAGAAATATCTTTGGCTTGAGATGCGTCAAATGATTCCCCATAGGTTACAGCATTATTTTTTTTCTCGGAATTGCTTTTTTCCGAACAGGAGAAAAGAGCAAGATACAGGAGGGAAAGTAGGATGACGTTTTTCATTTGAGTTTGGATTTAAGTTGCATAATACGGTTATATGATATTCTAATACGATCTTCAGATATTTCGCCTTGGGCTACATAATCGCTAATGATAGCATGAATTTGAGATGGAGTTCGTCTTTCGTTGCCAGGCACGTTATTGCAAAACAGCATGACATCCACACCAGCATTGATGGCCATTTTTATTGATTCTTCAAATCCAAAGTTCTTGGATATGGCGTGCATTTGCATATCGTCTGTAAAGACTACTCCTTGATAATTTAAAACACCCCTTAATATATCGTTAATCATGTAAGGGGAGAGCGTAGCGGGTAACTTTTCGGGATCTAAATGTTCATTCACGATATGAGCGGTCATGATAGCATCCACACGGCCCGAATCAAGTAGGTATTTGTATGGCATTAGCTCAGCAAATTGCCAGGTAGCGCTGACATCTGCCACGCCCAGATGTGAATCGTTTTTGGAACTGCCATGACCAGGAAAATGCTTAAGTACGGTCAATACATTGTTGTCTCGGTGTACTTCGATCACTTTTTGTGCATGCCGAGCTACGATTTTTGGGTCATCCGAATAGCTTCTCCCAAGCTTAGCAATGACCGGATTGTCTGGATTGATGGCTACATCTACGTCAGGGGCATAATTGACATTAATGCCATATGTATTTAATGTACTTGCTGTGTTGTTGGCATAAAATGCAGTTGTATCTAAATTGTTAATCGAGCCTAATTCACCTGCTTGTTTCGTTACTGGGAATCCATATTTGGTTTTTAATCGATTTACTCGACCTCCTTCTTCATCTATACTAATGAACAGTGGAATGGAAGCTGCTGCTTTTAAAGAATCTATGGTTCTTTTGAGTTGTACTTTAGGTCGTTCTTTGTTGATGTTTTTTTCGAAAAAGATAACTCCACCCACTTTTCCTGATTTGATTTCATCAATGATTTCTGCGTCGTTTGGCAAATAGGAAAAATCTCCAATTCCGGTCAAAATCATTTGACCTATCATAACATCAAGACTCACACTATCTTCTATATCTACGACTTGTTGTGCTTGGAGCGAAGTGATAGACAGGGCTAAAAAGACAAAAGGTAAAAATCTGTTCATACAATTACTGAAAAATTTCGATGCAATATAAGTAAGTAATTCTGTTTAGTTTTGCAGGCACTTTGTCTAAAGACACATATAATGCCACCTTTTGGTGCTTTGAAATTATAACAGTACATTTAGTTTATGCAAATCGAGCCCGGTAAGTTACTCGCCCAAATCAACTCTCCCGCGGACATGAAGGATTTAGATGCTGTCCAGTTGGTCAAGCTGTCTGAAGAACTTCGTCAATACATTGTGGACGTAGTGTCTGTTTATGGTGGCCACTTTGGTGCCAGTTTAGGTGTAGTTGAATTAACTGTTGCGCTTCATCACGTTTTCAATACGCCAGATGACCAATTAGTGTGGGATGTGGGGCACCAGGCTTATGGTCATAAGATCTTAACGGGTCGAAGAGATCAATTTCATACCAATAGGTTCTATAAAGGGCTATCCGGTTTTCCAAAGAGAAAAGAAAGTGAATATGATGCTTTTGGTGTTGGTCATTCGTCCACGTCAATTTCTGCTGCCCTTGGGATGGCGGAAGCTTCGAGACATAAAAACGAAAAAGACAGACAGCACATTGCAGTCATAGGCGATGGTGCAATGACAGGAGGAATGGCTTTTGAGGCCATGAATCATGCAGGAGTTTCTAACTCAAATTTGCTGATCATTCTCAATGACAATTGTATGTCTATTGACCCTAACGTGGGAGCGCTGAGAGATTATTTGACTGATATCACCACTTCGAAAACGTACAATAAAATGCGTGATGAGGTTTGGAATATTTTGGGAAAAATCAGCAAGTTTGGCCCCAACGCTCAAGAAATTGGTTCAAAGGTAGAAAGTAGCGTAAAGTCTTTTTTACTCAAGCAAAGTAATTTATTCGAGTCTCTTAACCTGAGGTACTTTGGCCCGATCGATGGTCACGATGTCAATCATTTGACCAGCGTATTAAAAGATTTAAAAGACATTCCTGGACCAAAAATCCTTCACTGCTTAACTAAAAAAGGAAAAGGCTATTCTCTAGCAGAAAAAGACCAAACCAAATGGCATGCGCCTGGAACTTTTGATAAGCTGACAGGAGAAATTTATAAGAAAGTTTACGAAACACCTCAACCACCGAAATATCAGGAGGTTTTTGGTCATACAATTGTTGAGTTGGCTGAAAAAAATGATAAGATCATGGGGATTACCCCAGCCATGCCTTCCGGCTCTTCCATGAATATTATGATGAAGGCCATGCCTGACCGAGCGTATGATGTGGGCATTGCTGAGCAGCATGCAGTGACTTTTTCTGCTGGTTTGGCCACACAAGGACTGGTGCCATTCTGCAATATCTACTCTACTTTCATGCAACGTGCCTATGACCAGGTCATTCATGATGTGGCCATACAAAATTTGAACGTAGTGTTTTGCTTGGATCGTGCAGGGTTTGCTGGAGCTGATGGGCCTACCCATCATGGCAATTATGATATTTCTTTCTTCCGATGCATTCCGAATATGGTGATATCAGCCCCAATGAACGAGGAGGAACTAAGAAATCTGATGTACACTGCTCAACTTCCAGATCAAGGGCCATTTTCTATCAGATATCCTCGTGGCAATGGCGTTATGCCTGATTGGAAAACTCCATTTGAAGAGATCAAAGTAGGAAAGGGCAGAAAACTAAGAGATGGTGATGAATTGGCTTACTTGACACTTGGTCACATAGGTAATTATGCCACCGTAGCATGTGAGAAACTAGAAAAGGACGGACTTTCGGTAGGGCACTATGACATGCGATTCGTAAAACCACTTGACGAAGAAATGCTGCATGAGGTCTTCAAAAATCATAAATACGTCATCACAGTTGAAGACGGCTGCCTACAAGGAGGATTCGGCAGCGCCATTCTAGAGTTTATGGCAGATCATGGTTATCAAAGCAAAGTGGTTCGTCTTGGAATTCCAGATGAAGTTATTGAACACGGAACGCAGGTGGAGTTACACAAAGAATGTGGCTTTGACCCAGAAGGTCTTTATCAATCGGCAAAAAAATTATTGTCACTCGAGGCAGTTTAAGCCCTAAATTTCATTAGTTGTTTTCATTATCATATGAAATCTAATCTTGGAGTGTTCCAAAATACGTATATTGTATTTTAGCGCAAATATGAGAATGGCAAATAGATACACAGCACTTTGTTTTTTAGGATTAGTACTTAGTCTCTTTTCTTGCAAACGTTCCAATTTAGAAATGACTGCACTGGAGGATGCTCCCCAATTAGAGGATTCTACTTATGGATATGACCCTCAGCAAATGATCGAAATGGATTTTGATCAGATTAAGGAACGAGGGTATTTCACCGCAATAGTTGACAATAGCTCCACGGGAATGTTTCTATACAGGGGCGAACCGATGGGGTATGAATATGAATTATTATCTCTTTTCGCTGAAAGTATTGGTATTGAAATTAAATTCGATATCACCCCTAGTCTTGAAGATGGCTTTAGAAAGTTGAATGGAGGACAAGGAGATATACTGGCTTATAATTTATCTGTGACGAAGGAACGTCAAAAATTCATGGATTTCACTACCCCTCACAATTTTGTTCGACAGGTGTTAGTCCAAAGAAAGCCTGACAACTGGAGAGATATGAAACTTCATGAAATAGAAAAGACATTTCTAAGAAACCCTATAGAGCTTATAGGCAAGGAAGTTTATGTTAGGAAAGGCTCGGCTTACACCACAAGGTTAAAACATTTAGCAGAGGAAGTAGGTGGAGATATTTTGATTGTTGAAGAGTTTGATGAATTGGAAACAGAAGCACTCATTGAAATGGTTTCTCAAGGCAAGATAGACTATACCGTGGCTGACGAAGACGTAGCTTTGGTTAATGCAAGGTATTTTTCAAATTTAGATGTTAAAACTGCTATAAGTTTTCCTCAGCAGATTGCATGGGGAGTAAGAAAAAATGCACCTCAGCTATTGGATACTCTCAATGCATGGATTGGGGGTATGAAGCGAACTAATAATTATTACGCTTTGTACGACAAGTATTTCAAAAGCACTCGAAATAGCAAAAGAATGAAGCAAAGTGATTTCTTCTCTAATAATGCAGAAAAAATATCGCCTTACGATAGTCTAATAAAATTAGGCGCAGAAAAGTTGAATTGGGATTGGCTGCTTTTAGCGGCGCAAATTTCAAAAGAGTCGCGCTTTGATCCTCATGCTGAATCATGGGTAGGTGCAAGAGGACTGATGCAGGTAATGCCGAAAACAGGAAAGTCCTATGGAGTAAAGAATTTATTCAGTCCGTCTCAAAACATCAAAGCCGGAGTAAAACATATCATGTGGCTACAAGACGTCTGGAAAGGTATCGCTGATGAAGAACAAAGATTGCAATTTGTTTTAGCATCCTATAATGTAGGCCAAGGACATGTACAGGATGCCGTGCGATTGGCAGAAAAAAATGGCAAGAACCCTCAAAACTGGGAATATGTTGCGAACTATTTGAGGCTAAAGTCTAAAAAGAAATACTATACTGACCCAGTAGTAAAATTTGGATACTGCCGAGGAGATGAGCCTGTCGACTATGTGGAAGATATTTTATATAGATATAGTCGCTATCTTCAATTGATTCAAAGTGGCGGGGCTATAGCTGAGCCGTCAGAATAATTGGAATACTTAAAGGAGTTACCGGAAATGTTCTATTTAGGTATTATCTTTAGAATTCATAATCAGTCAATTTGTTCCTATGACCCCACAACTTCATCAACTCTATATTGAATATATAAAGGCAAGAAAAATTAAGATCCCAGAAGATCAATTTAATTATTTGGCCAAGCTGTACCCAGCGTTATTGGTCTGTATGAGTGATGGGAAACTAGATCAAGAGGAGTGGGATGGTATTGTGATGGCCACTCGTGGATTATCTGCAGAATTTGTAAAATCGCCAGAAGACAACAGAGACCTGATTGCCATGTCTTTCCGAACGGAAATCCGTTATCTTCTTGATAATGTGGATAGATGGAACAAGAAATTCCTAAATGCAATTCATGCCTCTATTCAAGGCAATAAAATGGATCAAGAATTCATCATGGAGACCATGTATCTTTTTGCCAATATCACTGATGGTATATCTGACGAAGAAGAAGAGGCTATTCGTAAACTAGCTCATCGGCTAGAAATCGATCAATCTTGAGGCTTCGGAAGCTTTACTTGATCTAGATAGAAAAACAGACGATTGGATTTGTAGTTAAGTGGAGATATTTTCGTGATTTCCACCGATTTGTGATTGATGAAAACTTCGAAATAATTTCCTTCTAATAAGAACAAATTTACCTTGTATTCATAGTAGCGAATGTCAGTAACGAAAGTTCCGTTTTTGTAAATATGTTGAACCTGCTCCCCTAGGGACATGTTCAGAAATTGCACCTGGGTCATTTTATCATAATGTTGTTGATATGAATATAACTAAAAATCCAGGAAATCTTTTAGCGATTTATCGAATATTAAATCATGTTTGTCCTGAAGGATTTCATCCAAATGGTTGTGATATTCATCGAAAGAAGTGAGGTTGTTGTGTTTTCCTCCGTGAATGGGTATCAATCGAGTGGTCAATGGTGCCTCTTTACGTAATCTAACACTAGATCGGTATGGAATTAACCCATCTTTGGTCCCATGAATAATGTAAATGGGACACTTTACATACTTGATCCAGATGTCAGTTCGGATGTGGTATTTGAGTAAAATGGACAATGGAAGAAAAAACAGCCACCTAGAGGTCAGTTGAGAAAGGCTGTAATAAGGAGCATCCAGAATGAGCATTTTCGGATGATTTTTGGAAGCAAGCTTTGCGGCAAAACCTGATCCCATCGACCGTCCGTATATGATAATTTTTTTTTCAGGATACCATGATCTAACGCGATTATAAACAAACTGACTGTCTTTGTAAATAGCCTTTTCAGCTCGTTTTCCAGTGCTCTTGCCAAAACCGCGGTAATCAATAAGAAGTACTTCATAATCGCTTCTGGTAAAGTCTCTGGCATATTTGCTCCACCCCTTGATGCTTCTAGTGTTTCCATGAAAGTAAATGACAATGCCCTTGGAGTTTTTTACAGTGAAATGTAAGCCATTGATCCGAACACCTTCTTCCACATCAAAAAAATGCTCCTCAAAGGGCTCTTCGTACTTGTATTCGAAATCTTCAGGTAGTTTTTCGGGGTGAAACATGAAGTATTCCTGTACGATATAGACGAGTACGGACAGGAAACAGTACAACCCAAGTCCAATCCAGATATACTTTTCCATGTCTTAAAATACAGGAAATATAGAGTCGTAACAAATTAGTTGATTGTTCTCTAGGTGTTTGCCATATTTTTTTAGTCTTATAAGTAAACCTAATAAATATGAAAAAGCTTATTCTACTTGCTGCCTTGTGGATGACCTGCTTTACTGGAGCCATCGGACAGTATCGACCTTATCATAAAGAGGATTTGAAAAAGTACAAATCTCAGTCGGTAAAATCTTTTCAAGTTCATGTGACGCCATACACTTATGATCTAAGAGGAAAGTATAGGCCACAAAGATTTCAAGGACTACAAGTCATATCAATGAACAGGCCAGGTGGTACTCATGATGATATTTATTTCATTGATAAAAATGGGAATACCCAATATCATACGGTGAGACCTACAGCTCCATTAAACATGCATCAGAATAATCAGGGAGTACACGACAGTTCAAATCCTAGTGGATACCAATATCAATCTGTAGGGCAGGCAGTTTTAGATGGTGTGGCGACCTTGCTATCTGGGATGTTTTTGGACTAAATTTTAATTACATTCGTGTTCTTTCTACTCACCATAATAGGAGGCAGATTTTCTAGAATTTCCTTATGCATGGCTTCAAGCAACTTCTTTTTAGCATAACTTTTCTTAACTACTAGCCCTACTTCTCGTGTTGGAACAGGGTCAGAAAACTTCCGAAGTTTTGATTGTTCGTCCTTACTCAAATCCAAAGTGAATAACTCTGGAAGAAGCGTATATCCTCCTCGGCGATCTACGAGTTTCTTTAGTGCTTCTAGCGAGCCACTCTCATAGAGCACTCGATTGTTGAATCGGTCTGCTTTTTTTGCATTACAAATATTAAGCATCTGACTTCTAAAGCAATGACCTTCATCTAAGATCCAAAGGCCCTCATTGTTGAGTTCTGAAGAGGCAACTAATTTTTGATCGTAAAGTGGGTGTCTATGTGATACATAAGCAAAAAACTCTTCGTAGAACAATGGGCTTTCTTTCATACTCTCTTCGTTAAGAGGAGTGACCATTAGTCCAATATCAATCTGATCCTTTTTTATAAGATCTAGCATGTCGCTAGTCATATGTTCGCTTACCTGTAGATTAATAAGCGGGTATTTTTCAACAAAAGAGGAAATGAATAAGGGAACAAGGTAAGGCGCCAAAGTAGGTATGACCCCAATTCTAACATCTCCTTTAATCTCATGCTTTTCATTGTCTATTATCTCACTTACCTTTTTTGATTCAGCAATGATATTCCTTGCTTGTTCTAATATTTGAACGCCGATTTCAGTTGGTTCAATAGGGTGTTTGGATCTATCAAACAAAATTACCCCAAGCGTATCCTCTAATTTTTGGATTTGCATACTCAAAGTCGGCTGAGTAACGAAACATTTTTCTGCTGCTATAGCGAAGTGTCTATAGTTGTCCAGAGCAATGATATATTCTAGTTGTACGAGTGTCAATGGATGTAAAAATAATAGTGAAAAAAGGCCCGAAAATCGAGCCTTAATAATTAGTCAATAATTTTGAATTCTACGCGTCGATTTTTCTGCCTATTGTCTGCCGTGTCGTTCGGAGCCAAGGGTAATGTTTCACCGTACCCTACAGACTCTAACCTTGAAGCACTTATCCCTTTTCCTATAAAATAACTATAAACAGCCCAAGCTCTTCTTTTGGATAATTCCAGGTTGTAGTCGTCATCTCCTATTGAATCTGTGTGACCAGAAATTTCGATACTGTTTATTTTATTTCCCTCTAATAGCTGAGAAATACGATCGAGCTCTGCGTAGGAGGATGTTCTTAAGTCTGATCGATCAAATTCGAAAAATATATTGTTTAAAGATATAGCCACTCCTTTTTCAATCGGAGTAAGATATAAATCTTGCTGAATGTCAGTGGTTTCTGTGACCTCGTTGAGGTCTATATGCTCATCTTGCGAGAGATAGTCCTCTTTTGCAGCATAAACTCCATAGTTAGCCCCTGGTCTCACTTTGAATACATAATCACCATATTCATTAGTTTCAGAACGGCCTACAGTCACGCCGTCTGGCAGTCTTTCTACTATGACGCTACTCGTAGTTGGTTCGTTGGTTTTCGAATTGAAGACTTTTCCATGAATGGTAACAAATATTTCAGTTGGCTCAAGCAATATTTCATCTGTTGGCTCAATGTAGAGTTCATCTATTCTAAACCTATAAACGTCTGTATTTTCATCTGCCTTGCCTCTCGTGAAATAAGCATGGCTGCCATAAGCGGGCATATTGAAATATGTGTCATCGTCAGGACCATTTACACCTTTTCCAAGATTTTCAGGAGCAGACCATTTGGTCCAGGAATCATCAAGCCTTTTAGAGACATATATGTCTGCACCACCATAGCCTCTAAAACCTCTTGACGAGAAGTAAAGTGTTTCATTATCATGATGTAAGAAAGGAGCCATTTCTTCATCAGCAGAATTAATGACATTGCCTAAGTTTTTTGGCTCTGACCAGACACCGTCCAATCCTACAAATGAAGCATAAATGTCGCGGTCACCAAATGTATCGTCTCGTTGAAGAGCCATCAGTATTACTTTGGTGTTTTGACTCATGTAGAAGTCAGCCTTTTCTGAATAATTATAATTATTAGTGACTGTGAGATTCGTAGGTTTTTCCCACTTGCCTGGTCCTTTGCTTCGGCTCATCGAAATACCAGTTCCCATCCGACCTCTCTTCTCATATGTATTTCCTAATAAAAGTATGGTTTCACCATCCACTTGAGTAATGGAGCATATATAGTTGGGCCCAACGGTGTTTAATGGTGGACCTAAATTTTTTGCAGGTTGCCACTCATGGGTTTCCTCGTCTAGTTCAGAATACCAAATGTCCGAATTATCGTCCACTCCACCGACATTGTCAGGATGAGCCCTTCTACTATAATAGAGTGTTTTGCCATCTGGGGATAAAATAGGTCCAATTTCAAGAAATTGACTATTCACATTTTCGCTCAGTGCTTCCACACTTAAATTTTCATTCACATTGTCGGCCAGGTCTATCAAAACACTAATTGGGATATTTGATGCAGATAACCCAATGGCATCAATACTATTGAATCCAGGAACATTTCCTCCTTTGATATCCACTCTGATGTAAGCGATTCGATAAGGTGTTTTTTCAAAAAACAGATTAAGGAGTCTACTTTTAAGAGGAATCGGTCTAGGATTAAGGTCGAAAATCACATATTCATTATCTAATGAATCATAAGCGTATACTTTCGAAACGGCACCCGGATTTTCAGTTTCGGCTATGGCAATTTGCTGTGCCCGAATTGGGGTATCAAATTTGACCACTATGTATTCGTCATTGTCTGGTCTAGATGGTCTCCATGCGTTTGGACTCTCACCACCCTTTGGATAAACATTTGGAGAATGAAGAGCCTGACTGGCTGCGTATTGGAGCGCGGTTGTCTCTGAGGTAACGTGCATGACTTCCGATGCCCATTTGACAGTTTCTTGGGCATAAAGCCCTAAAGAGATTAGGCTGGCAACGAATAATGCGGTGAATTTTCTCATTGAGGAAGATAATTTATTCTAGGTGGTAATAAATATATTCAATTTTTATTGCTTCAGGATTCTAACTTCTACACGTCTGTTAGCGGTACGAGCTTCATCAGTACGTTCTCTACTCAGTGGTTGTGTGCCGCCAAATGCCTTAGTTCGTATTCTGGTTTTTTTCACACCCCTTTTGGTTAAGTATTCTTTTACTGCGTCAACACGGTCCTGTGATAACTGAAGATTAGCCTGGGCGTTGCCCTGAAAATCAGTATGTCCTTCTAACTGAATATTAATATTGGGACGAGCTTCCAACCAAGCTACAAAGTCATTTAGTTCTGCAAATGACGACTCATCAATGACAGCTCTGCCTCGGGCAAATATCAAGTTGTGCAAGTCAAACTTCTCATGAGCGGCGTCGGGGAACATGACAAAATTCTTTTCTATCAGCTGAGTGCCATTATCAACAACCTCCATCTCTTCACTAATTGTTTTATAACCATCCGCTTTCACATTGATGATGTATTTGATGTTCTCAAGCATATACAGCTCATAGACGCCATTTTGTTGATTGGTAGCAGAAATACCCATGTCATCATAAAAAGGCAACTTTTCGTAAAAGACATTTGCTATTAGCGGAGATTTAGACTCTTCATCAAGTACGGTGCCTGTAACTCTTATGAGCGTACCTTCCTCGTGGGCTTGAGCGAAAAGGTCGTCATGGGTTAAAAGGAGTAAAATGGAGACACACAAACAAAAAGAAAACAGAATTCGTGTTATTTTCATAGTTCAAGCAGATCTTGTGATCAAAGGAATGATAGCTCGTAATTTAGCTATATTTTAAAAAATTACTCCAATGAATGGTCATTGAATAAAAGATAGCCTACATGTAAGAGCACACCCCATTCATGTTGACTGTCATCATAGTAGTTGACATGAAGTCCAACTGGACCAATAAAAGAGTGGTAAACGAAACCAGAGGAAGCGGCAAAAGATGGGTTAATCCAATTTCTTTCAATAATAGGAACAACTCCATTTTGTCCTGTTATTTCTTCGAATTGATTGAATAAATACCCTTCTATTCTAAATTGTAATTTTTTTATAGGAGTAAAGACATTTTTCAATCCAAAAGCAGCAAATTGGCGAGCCCTGAAATTTTCAAGAAAAATGGTTTTACTATCCATTAAAGGATAAAAACCAGTATGATTAATTAAAGTGCCTTTTACTGTGCCAAACGAAGGTTGATTAGAGTATTGAGCTTCTATGCTCCAACCCAGACTATATTTTTGCCCAAAAGTAGAATATTTCTCCGCACTTGTTTTTGCCGAAAACCATTGCACATTACTTTTATTAACAGGAATGTTGACTGTTGAAGTGGTGCCAGGAAGATACTTGCTGTCCATATTGTAGTAGTTCAACACAAACTCGAGCTTGGAACCTTTAGAAGAGAATTGAGGGTAGTTTAAACTGTTGTGGTAAGTTCTGGCTTCAATTCTCAGACCTTGCAATTTCAATTCATCGAAGTTTTCGTTGGTATTGATTTGTTGATCATTGCTATATTTATCACGGTTAAGAAGGTAGGAAGTTTCCAAACTTAGGCCAAACTTTCTGTTCAAAGGCAATCCGAAAAACATACCAAACTTCCTATCTACTCTATCCAATATGGTTAGGTCTGGCGCTCCTAATAAATAATCTGCCAGATTTAAAAAATCTCTGTGATTGATCGTAATCGTTGGGCCAAAAGAAAAAGGTTTTTTGCCAGGGACTGTCAGTCTGTTCTTAAAAAATACTGATTCATAAAACGGGCCTGCAAATAATTTCAATTCATATTCTTCAAGAATACGTGTAAGCCGTTTGAAATCCATGCCTAGATACATGTAAGAAATATTTCTAGAAGTCAAACTACCTCCAATTTTGGCTTTTAACCTTGGATTAGGATTGCCCTTCAATTGAAAAGCGTAACGATCTCCTCTGGAATAACTTGGAAAGACGTTAATAAAATAATCATTGTCAATCAATCGGTAATAGGCACGTTTGGCCTGTTCAAACTCAAAAGAATTGTCCTTGTTGAAAACGTTAGTAATGTATTGCGAAGTTTTAGTGTTAAACCCCTCTATTTCAACGGTGTCAAAATAATGACGCATAGGACGGCTTAAAAATTCTGCACGCAGATTACTCAATTCTTCAGGATTCGCACGTCTTTGTATTTTGCTTTTTATTTCATCTAATTGAGATAGTCCAGTTTGGTAACCTTTTTCATAAATCTCTTTCGCTTTGTCAAAACTCATCGTACTATAATCAGCAAGTTTTACATCTATAAAGACGTCTGTGCTATCCAATTTTGAAGGATCTCCCTTGTTTAGCATAAAAAAGAGAATCGACTCGGCTAAAAGTTTCTCATCATCATTCTTAGGGTATTCGTCTAGCACCTTGCTGCCTACATTCACACCGATAATCACATCGGGGTTAAATTCTTCCTGGGCAGGCAAGATGGGAAAGTTATTGTATATGCCACCATCAAACAATAACTCTCCTTTTACCCTCACAGGGCGATAAAGCAAGGGGATGGCCATAGAAGAGCGGATGGATTCATAAAGCACCCCACTGTCCAGCACTACCTCTTCTTCCATGAAAATATTGGCAGCTATTGCTCTAAATGGGACAAATAAACTGTCATAATCTCCATTGCAGACATAGGAAGCATGCTGGAGTCTTTCTGCTAAATTGATATTTAAGACATGGTCTCTGTCAAACGAAGGGTCCAGACTTGAATCAAATGCAGAGTCAAAGTCAAGCTTGACAGTGAGCCAAGACGGGTCGGGTAATTTCTTATGAAAACTATAGAGGTATTTTTCGTCAATTTCGCCATCTACCCAATCTTGAAGATCTTGGGAAAGCGCCAGAGCCTTGATTTGTTCTGGAGCATAGCCAGCCGCGTAAAATCCTCCTACTATGCTACCCATGGAAGTGCCAACTACATAATCAATCGGGATGTTGTTTTCTTCCAATGCTTTCAGTACACCGGCGTGTGCTATACCTTTTGCTCCTCCACCGCTGAGAACCAGAGCTACTTTTTGTGCATTTGCCACAAAAGAAACTATGAATAGAATAAATGGAAAATAGGCCTTCACTAATCGTGAATACATAGTTGATTTAAATTGTCTGGCCTAAAAATATTGGAAACCAATGTAACGAAGCCTTAAAAAATCAAAATAAAATGGGCAAAGCTATTTCAAATCCTATATTTGCCGCGCAGGCACACCATACTTATGGCATCTAAGTTATACGAGACCACACAGTTAGACTTATATAGAAATCGATCCAAATTCAAATGGGTTGTATTGGCCATATCTATCGTAATTAGTATTGGCTCCATTTACTATACAAACGTGTTGGTGGATCAGATAAAATCAAGAGAGGAAAAATTGATTGCTCTCTATGCCAATACTTTAGAATACTTCGCTAATCAAGAGAATAATTCAGATCTCAATTTCATTTTTGACGAAATCATCCTTTCCAACAAGTCGATACCTGTGGTGATGGCGGATGAATTGGGCAACCCATTGGAGTATAAAAATATTCCTGCCGCAGATCGAGCAGCCACCAGAAAAGAACGTAATCGAATTTTGATCAAAGAAATTCGTGAAATGGAAGAAGAGCACGAACCATTGCTCGTTACGTTGAGACGAGATGGAAGCATCACTGGTTATCAATTCATTTATTACAAAAATTCACTGTTGCTCACCCAACTCAAGTACTATCCGCTTACGCAATTATTTGTAATAGGGATATTTGGCATGATTGCCTTTTTAGTATTCAATTATTCTAAGACAGCGGAGCAAAACAAGGTATGGGTGGGGTTGGCGAAAGAGACAGCGCATCAATTAGGAACACCTCTGTCATCACTTATGGCCTGGGTAGAGTATCTAAAATCTGATGAGAAATTGAAAGATATGGATATGATTGTAGAGCTGGAAAAGGACGTGGAACGGCTAAACATGATTACTTCTAGGTTTTCCAATATTGGCTCAGAACCTATATTGGAAAGCACGAACGTCTATAACCTGATAGAAGAAACACTTAATTATCTCAAAAGAAGAATTTCTACGCGAGTGGAATTCACCTTGGTCTGTTTTCCTAACAGAGAACTTGAGGCCAATATTAATAAACCACTTTTTGAATGGGTAATTGAAAACCTTTGTAAAAATGCGGTGGACGCTATGGGGGGAGAAGGAAAAATCCACATTAAGGTATTAAAGGCCAATGAAGGTCATGTGATCATTGATATTGCAGATACAGGAAAAGGCATGACAAAAGCTGGAATCCAAAAAATATTTCAGCCAGGTTATACCACCAAGAAACGAGGCTGGGGACTAGGATTGACGTTGGTAAAACGAATTATAGAAAACTATCACAAAGGAAAAATTTATGTGAAAAGGTCTGATGTGAATAGAGGGACTACCTTTCGTATTTCACTCAAATCCTAACTACGTAAAAAGAGGTCGGATACTTGGCGAAAAGTCAATTATTCCCTTAACTTCGCACTTTGAAAAAACAGGACACAATTTTTCATTGAAATAAACAATCAAGAAATGGCAAATAGTGGTAAAATCACACAAGTAATTGGCCCGGTAGTGGACGTAAGCTTCGAAGCTGATGGTGCTAAAGTCCCAAATATTTTGGACGCGCTATACGTAACCAAAGAAAACGGACAAAAAGTAGTGTTGGAATGCCAGCAGCACTTAGGCGAAGACAGAGTTAGAACTATCGCAATGGAAGGTACCGAAGGGTTGACCAGAGGTATGGAAGTTGTAGATACTGGTGCGGCAATCACTATGCCTATCGGAGAAGACATTAAAGGTCGATTGTTCAACGTGGTAGGTGAAGCTATCGACGGCATCGATCAGCCTAAAGGAGAAAAGTCACTTCCAATTCACAGACCTGCTCCTGCATTTGAAGACCTTTCTACTTCTACAGAAGTACTTTTCACAGGTATCAAAGTAATCGACTTGATTGAGCCTTACGCAAAAGGTGGTAAAATTGGTTTGTTTGGTGGTGCTGGTGTTGGTAAAACTGTATTGATTCAGGAACTGATCAACAACATTGCCAAAGGACACGGTGGACTTTCAGTATTTGCCGGTGTTGGAGAAAGAACAAGAGAAGGAAACGATTTGCTTCGTGAGATGATTGAGTCTGGCATCGTAAACTACGGTGACGACTTCTTGAAGTCTATGGAAGAAGGCGGATGGGATCTTTCTAAAGTAGATAAAAAAGCATTAGGTGATTCGAAAGCAACCTTCGTTTTCGGTCAGATGAATGAGCCTCCTGGGGCAAGAGCTAGAGTAGCACTTTCTGGTCTTACAGTAGCAGAGTACTTCAGAGATGGTGATGGCGAAGGTCAAGGAAAAGATATCCTTTTCTTCGTGGATAACATCTTTAGGTTTACGCAAGCTGGATCTGAGGTTTCAGCGCTTCTAGGTCGTATGCCATCAGCGGTGGGATACCAACCTACATTGGCGACAGAGATGGGTGCCATGCAGGAAAGAATTACTTCTACCAAGAAGGGATCGATTACTTCTGTACAGGCGGTTTACGTACCTGCGGATGATTTGACTGACCCTGCTCCTGCAACAACCTTTGCTCACTTGGATGCAACTACAGTACTTTCAAGAAAAATTTCTGAACTTGGTATTTACCCAGCCGTAGATCCATTGGATTCTACTTCTAGAATTTTGTCTGAAGAAGTGGTAGGTGAAGAGCACTATGGATGTGCACAGCGAGTAATCGAGATTCTTCAGAGATATAAAGAGCTTCAGGATATCATTGCAATTCTTGGTATGGATGAATTGTCCGATGAAGATAAGCAGGTGGTACACAGAGCAAGAAGGGTGCAGAGATTCCTTTCTCAGCCTTTCCATGTAGCTGAGCAGTTTACTGGATTGCAAGGGGTATTGGTAGATATCAAAGATACTATCAAAGGATTCAATATGATTATGGACGGTGAATTAGATCACTTGCCAGAAGCAGCTTTCAACTTGGTTGGTGGTATCGAATCTGCGATCGAAAAAGGAGAAAAATTATTGGCTGAAGCTAAATAATTCAGACTATGTATTTAGAAATAATCACACCAGACGAAAACGTTTTTGAAGGAGAGGTAGAATCTGCCATGTTTCCTGGAAGCGATGGTTCGTTTCAGGTTCTGAATGATCACGCTCCCTTAGTTAGTTCTGTAGGGAAGGGTGACGTGAAGATCATGAGACTACACGACAAGAAAACCGAAGAGATACATTTCAGTATCGACGGCGGAGTTGTAGAAGTACTAAACAACAAAATTTTAGTATTGGCCGAGTCTATCGGAGAGTAAAGTCAGGTGTAAAAATATAGAGGAAGCCATGAATTTTTATTCATGGCTTTTTTTGTGCCTATTCTCTTTTGACAGCCTTTAAAATTGCTGGTAAGTTTATGATTTTTTTGTATCTTGTTGACTAACTACCTAATTTAAACGACTCATAATTAGAAATACATGTCAGGCAAAACAGCATTGATCGTAGGCGCCACGGGTTTGGTTGGTAGAGAGCTCTTAAACGTGCTTTTGGAAAATGATCATTACTCTAAAATATTAATTGTAGGAAGAAGTTCTCCTGGAGTCAAGGACAACCGTATTGAAGAGTTGTTGATCAATTTTGATGACTTGGCAAATTACAAAGATCAAATTTCTGCAAACGATTATTATTGCTGTATAGGTACCACGATGGAAATGGCCAAATCTAAAGAAGCATTCTATCGAGTGGACTTCACCTATACTTTGGAATTGGCTAAGATGTCAAAGGAAGATTCAGCCTGTGATCAGTTTCATGTAGTTTCATCTTATGGGGCAAATGCTCAATCCGGACTTTTTTACAATGCTGTTAAAGGGCAAGTGGAAGATGCTTTAAAGGAATTAAATCTTAGAGCATTGCACATATTTCAGCCCTCATTATTGCTCGGTTATAGAAATAATTTTCGACTTTGGGAAGAATTGGCGAAAATAGCCTCTGGGGTTTTGTCCTTCTTTATAATAGGCTCCCGGTTAAAATTTTGGGCGATTGAAGGCAGTGAGGTGGCTAAAGCTATGTTTTATGTCGCACTTAGCGGAGAATTTGGCACACACGTACACAAACCGCTCGAAATGAAACGAATAGCACACACCAAAGAATACAAAGGTGATAACAGTGTTACAGCGGACGTCTGAAGCGTCTGTAAAAATCAATCAGGAAATTGTAGGTGAAATCGAGGAGGGGTTAATGATCCTACTCGGCATCGAGGAGGCTGATAGCCAGGAAGACATTGATTGGCTCTGTCGTAAAGTTTGTAATCTCAGAATATTTGATGATGAGGCTGGCGTAATGAACAAAAGCCTGATTGATGTAAATGGCGATATTTTGTTGATTAGTCAGTTTACTTTACATGCCAGTACGAAGAAAGGCAACCGTCCTTCTTACATCAAAGCTGCCAAACCTGATGTTGCCATCCCGTTGTATGAGAAGTTTATTAAGCAGCTTGAAGCTGAACTGGGTAAACCAATTCAAACCGGAGAATTTGGCGCAGACATGAAAGTGAGTTTGATCAATGACGGCCCAGTGACGATTATGATAGATTCTAAAAACAAGCAGTAATGACCCTAGAGGAAGCACAAGCGCTGGTAGATGATTGGATCAAGAAGCATGGAGGCTACTTCAGTGAACTGACAAACTTAGCAGTACTTACCGAGGAGGTGGGAGAGCTTGCTCGTATCATATCACGCAAGTATGGGGATCAGTCCTTCAAAAACAAAGAAGCAGAAGCAGACCTTGGAGACGAACTAGCCGATGTCCTCTGGGTAGTGATGTGCCTGGCTAATCAAACAGATATAGACCTTACAGAAGCTCTCAAAAAAAACGTGCAAAAGAAGACCAAGCGAGACTCCACCCGCCACAAGGAAAACAAAAAGCTCTGGAAACAGAAGCCGCCGGAGAATTGATATGTCAGTTGGCATGCAGGTCACAAGACCTGCATGGGCGACTATTTCGGATCTATCGCCTTAGTTGGTCTTTTGACCAGCTCCCCGCCCTTGTTGGTGTTGTCACCAACAAGCCGCTGCACTTGCGGATAGCAGCCCAAACCATTAAATTTAAATAAACCAATCTTAATCTAGTTTGCTTACCAACCACCTCTACTTTTTCACAGCTTCGATCCTGAACTGGAAAAGAGTTTTAGCCTATGATCCGTGCAAGCAAATCATTCTCGATTCGCTTCAATATTTACATGACAAAAAAGCTGTGAAAATCTGTGCATTTGTGATCATGCCCAACCATATTCATTTGATTTGGATGCCGTTGAAGAATAATTCAATCAAAAACCTACAGCTCTCCTTCATGAAATTTACAGCACAGAAAATCAAATTCTTCCTTCAGGATAATGAATCCGAATATTTAGAAGAGTTTTTGGTCAATAAGAATGACAGGACTTATCAAATCTGGCAGCGAGACTCTTTGGCCGTAGAACTTTATTCTCCCAAAGTGATTGAGCAGAAATTGGATTATATACACAACAATCCTTGTCAGGGAAAGTGGCTATTAGCTGATTAGCCGGCGGCTTACTCTTGGAGTTCTGCTGCATTTTATGATTGGGAAGATGAGCGGTACTCGTTCATTAAGCATTACAAAGATATTTCATTTGGAGACTAGTGCAGTGGAGGCTCGTTGGTGACAACACCAACGAGGGCGACAAGGTTTTGAAATCCCTATAGGTTTGAATGATTCAAGTCAGGTGCCCGTTCACCCATTCCAGCATCAATATCATCACCTCATCTTTTCTTACATCATTGTGAAGCTCGTGTCTTACGCCTTCCCACTGGTGGTAGGTGGCTAGCTCGCCTACTTTTTCTGCAAATACTTGAGAAGTATGAGCCGAGGTAATTTTATCTTCATTGCCATGGAAAATGAGCAATGGAATCTTATTCTTATGTGTATTTTCTAATGTCCATAGACCAGCCTCAAAAGTTTCAAGAAACAAGCGAGCCGAAATTTTATTGTGATTCAGTGGGTCTGCCAGGTACGCATCATTTATTTCTTTATTGTGCGTTAGGTGATCCGCATTGAGCCCGTTTTTTTGAGCAAGCGACGGAAGAACTTTTGAAAAGAACTTAGCCAGCTTTACCTGAAATATAGAAGGCTGAAAAGATAAGGTGAGCCAAGGTGAGGAAATTATGGCTCCAGCTAATTCGTTTGTATTTTTCTTTAACACATAGTTGGTCACAATATTTCCTCCCAGGCTATGACCGTAAAGAAAAAGTGGTATGTCATTGTATTCTGCTCTGGCATGCATGAGCAATTCTTCTACATCATCGAGCAACATATCGTGTGAGGGGGTGTGCCCGCGCTTGCCTTCAGACTGACCATGACCCCGTAAGTCTACAGCAAATAAGGATATCTCATGGCTATTCAAAAATTCAGCCACATGCTCATATCTGCCAATGTGCTCTCCCAAACCGTGCACCAGGCAAATGGCAGCCTTTGGATGATCGACTAGCCACTCCTTGCCATAAAGCGATATACCATCTTTGGCTGTAAGAGTAAAATGTTCAGTCATTCAGATAGTGATTATTTTTTATTGGCAAGATATACACCGACTAATACAATCCCAATGCCGATGAGCTGATAAATGTTGAGTACCTCACCATCTACTAACCCCCAGCCGATGGCCACTATAGGAATAACATAAGTAACGGAGCTGGCAAAAATTGGTGAGGCTGTTTTTACCAATTTGTTGAAAATGACCAACGCCATGGCGGTACCTATCAGCGCAAGCGTAGTCACATAAGCCAGGCCTGAAAGGAACGCTGGGCTTTCTATTTTGTTAAGAAAATCTGTTGCGAAAAGCAAATAGCCCAGACTAATCGGGCTCACCAGTGTGAAGGATACAGCAGTAATGTGCAAAGATCGAATGTCAGTCAAAAAGTGTTTGATGAGATTGACACTTGTGCCGTACATCACTGTAGCAGCAATCACAAAGAGGGCATATAAATTGACCCCTGACAGATCAAAATAAGCGCCGCCAAGCATAATAAATGTACAGCCTACAAAACCAATGGCAATGCCAATGATGTTGATGGTTTTGATCTTGTGATGAAAGAACACTAGCCCGATCAACAATACAAAAACTGGCGTCATCGCGTTAATCACCCCGGTAATGGCACTTTCTAACTGCGTTTGAGCAATGGCAAAAAGTATGGCAGGTAAAAGACTACCTACCAGCCCTACTACAAATAAAACTGGCAACTTACTCCGTTCGACTTTACGAATGACTGGAAGAGAAAAGGGCAGCAGACCTAGAAAAGCTATGAACATCCGTAGCGTACCTACTTCTCCAGCGGAAAACGTCAATAAACTTTTTTTGATTAAAATAAATGAGCTTCCCCAGACCAAGGCCAGCACAATCAGCAGTACCCAGGAGATAAGTCCAGTCGAGCTATGTTCGTTACTCATTGAGCAACAAGACTTGCATGCTGAAAAACGTCTTCCACTTCATCCAATATGCTGGAAGTGGCTTCGAAAGTAGGAGACTCCACTAGTCTTGCTCGAAACGGCTTGAATCCATGAATGCCTCTGAAATAGTTCGTATAGTGTCGACGCATTTCAAAGATGCCTTTTTTCTCTCCTTTCCATTCGATGGAAAATTTAAGGTGACTTCTCACGGCATCCATACGTTGTGAGAGGGTCGGTGGAGGTAGCTCTTCACCAGTTGCGAAATAATGTTTGATTTGATTAAAGATCCAAGGGTTGCCAATAGCTCCACGACCAATCATGATGCCATCTACGCCATACTTTTCTCGATATTCTTTGGCCTTTTGGGGAGAGTCGATATCACCATTGCCAAAAATAGGAATGTGAATGTCAGGATGGTTTTTAACCTCGGCGATGGGATTCCAATCTGCCTCTCCTTTATACATTTGCTGTCGTGTACGGCCATGAATACTCAGGGCTTGAATTCCTACATCTTGGAGTCGCTGCGCTACTTCCAATATTTTGATATTGTCATGATCCCAGCCTAATCTCGTTTTGACAGTTACAGGCTTATCCACTCTTTTCACGATTTCCTCAGTCATCTTCTGCATCTTGGGAAGATCCAATAAGATACCTGCTCCAGCCCCCTTGCATGCTACTTTCTTTACCGGACAGCCATAGTTGATGTCTACCAATTCAGGATCGGCCTCTTCTGCTATTGCAGCAGCTTCTCTCATGGATTCTATTTTTTCACCAAAAATCTGAATCCCAATTGGACGTTCGTAGTCATAGATGTCTAGCTTTTGTATGCTTTTAGCTGCATCTCGAATCAAAGCTTCAGAAGATATAAACTCTGTATACATAAGGTCTGCGCCATTTTCCTTGCATACTGCACGAAATGGTGGGTCACTTACATCCTCCATGGGAGCCAAGAGTAAAGGAAATTCTCCTAATTCTATATCACCTATTTTTACCATCTTGCGTTATTTGAAAACTCTAATTTGTCATTCCAACGTAAGGAGGAGTCTTCTCAACAGGTGGCAGTCAGCCAATTAGACTTCCCTCTTCGTTCGAAATGACAATAGTTTTTGATAGATATTTAACGGGATAATTCAGCAATTAACTGTTTTTTGTTTATTCCGAATATCCGATCATTTTTGCTGCAAATTTAATCCATTTATGCCCAATTCACTACAATCCTCATTAAGTCCAGCATCACATTTAATTGGAGTTGTAACATTAGTATTTAGTAGCTTCCTAATTACACCATTTTTGGTTGTTTCTTGTTTGTCATTATTATTTGGAACTTCCCTGATGGAAATCACGTCCCAAGTAGGCATTCAAGATTATCAACTCCAAACTCAAATCATTCTCCTTGTAAGTCAGTTTTCTGCTGCCGTATTAAGCTTTATTGTTATTCCAGCTTATTTCATGAGAAAATATGAGTCAAAAAAATTGAATTTCTTTTTTAATTCGGACTTCATAAAGTTGAATCCAGTTATGATCACCATTGGTTTAACTCTATCAGTCATGGTAGTGAATAGCCTATTAATAGAATGGAATTTGAACATCGATTTTCCTGAGAGCATATCAGCAAAACTTGATTACTTTGAAGAACAAGGCAGACTGATGACAGAATACCTCACTGATTTTCATTCCTTACCTTATTTCTTATTGGTTCTGATAGTTGTCGCTATTGTGCCTGCGATAGGCGAAGAATTACTCTTTAGAGGATTAATTCAGAAATATTTACAAGGAATCTGGGGAAACCCTCATGTGGCCATTTGGGTAACTGCCATGTTCTTTAGTGCTTTTCATATGCAATTTTATGGGTTTGTACCAAGAATGGCATTAGGAGCCTTCTTTGGTTATCTGTTTTATGTTTCAGGAAACCTTTGGTATGCTTCGATAGCCCATTTCATCAATAATGGCTTTACTCTTTTAATGATCTATCTATTTCAAAAAGAAATGGTTGATTATGATATTGAAAGTACTGAAACTGTATCCGCCTGGTCTACCCTAACCTTCGCAATTATTGGTGCTGTTCTGTTTGTATTGTTCAAAAAACAATTTCATATTACAGATAATTTGAGAAATGAGTAACTGGCAAAAAGTATTTTCAGACAAGAATGAATATCGAGCGGAGATTGTCATCGCCGTACTTCAGGAGTCTGGACTTCAGCCAGTGATGGTCAACAAAAAAGACGCTGCCTACCAGTTTGGCCATTTTGAAGTGTTGGTAGCCCCTGATCATGTACTCAGGGCAATAAAGATCATAGAGAATGACATCGAGTTCAAGTAAATTTTCTGATCTGGCCAAAAGGCTGGTCACTGGGGTAATAGGTGCGTTCTTTGTGTTGTTTGCCATTGCCTATCATGAATATGGTTTTGTAGCTGTATTCCTTATTCTTTGTGTACTTACCCAATGGGAGTTTTATAAACTGATCATAGCCAATGGAATAGTGCCACTTCGCACTTTCGGGACTATCATGGGAGTTATTTTATTCATGATGATCTATCTCGTAGAAAAGGGCACGATTCATTTCGATTCATTTTTCATGATTTTGCCCTTTAGTTCTTGCATATTTTTCATCAAGCTGTACAAAAAGGACGAAAAGAAACCATTTACCAATATTGCCTTTACCTTTCTGGGAATTATCTATGTGGCTCTGCCTTTTTCACTGTTGAGTGTAGCTGCTTTTATACTAGATGAGTATAGTTACCAGATTATCATAGGCATCTTTCTAATTCTTTGGGCCAGCGATACAGGGGCATACTTTGCTGGGATTCAATTTGGTAGAAGGAAGTTGTTTGAGCGTGTATCCCCAAAAAAATCGTGGGAAGGTAGTGTGGGAGGAGCGATTCTATCGTTGGCTTTTGCAGTGGGTATTTCTTACTACTTCACGGATTTAGCGCTTTGGCACTGGATTGTTATATCCATTATTACAGTAGTCACTGGTACCTATGGAGATTTAGTAGAATCCCTATTCAAAAGAAGTATGGATATCAAGGACTCTGGTCGTAAGTTGCCAGGCCACGGTGGGTTTTTAGATAGATTCGATGGATTACTGTTGTCTATTCCATTCATTATCATTTTCTTGAAGTTTTTTGTGCAAGAATGAGTGAATGTTAGGGGTAAATCCTGTTTTCATTGGATGAATGTGTAATTTTGCCTACCTAAAAATGATAACACAAAACACTTAAAATGGGATATATAGAACCGGCTCCAATTAAGGATAAAGAGAATCCTTTCGAGTCAATGATGTCGAGATTTCACATCGCGGCACAAGCTTTAGGGCTTGACGATGAAATTTACAATGTACTTAAGTCTCCATATAAGCAGGCCATCGTTTCGTTGCCTGTCACTATGGACGACGGTTCAATCAAAGTTTTCGAAGGTTATCGAGTGATTCACTCCAATATTCTTGGGCCATCCAAAGGTGGAGTAAGATTTGATATGGGCGTGAATCTGGATGAGGTAAAAGCACTTGCCGCCTGGATGACCTGGAAATGTGCCGTAGTAGATATTCCTTATGGTGGAGCCAAAGGCGGAATCAAATGCGATCCGAGATCTATGTCTCCAGGAGAGATCGAAAGATTGACTAGAGCATATACGCAAAACATGCACGAGATCTTTGGACCTGACAGAGATATTCCTGCACCGGACATGGGTACTGGACCTCGAGAAATGGCTTGGATGATGGATGAGTACTCTCGCGCACAAGGCATGACGGTAAACGCGGTGGTTACCGGAAAGCCAATTGTATTGGGAGGTTCACTTGGAAGAACAGAAGCAACTGGTCGTGGTGTTATGATCTCTGCTTTGGCAGCGATGGAAAAAATGAAAATCAATCCTTTCAACGCCAAGTGTGCGATTCAAGGATTTGGTAATGTAGGTTCTTGGGCAGGAAAACTGCTAGAAGAAAGAGGCGTAAGTATCGTTGCCATTAGCGACGTGTCTGGAGCCTACTACAATGATGGCGGCATCAATATGAATGAGGCCATCGAATATAGAAACAACAACAATGGTCAATTGGAAGGCTTTCCTGGAGCAGAGAAGATTGAGCCTGATGAATTGTTATTGCTAGAAGTGGACGTATTGATTCCAGCAGCCAAGGAAGATGTAATCACATTTGACAATGCGGCAAAGATCAAAGCTAAGTTGATCGTGGAAGGTGCCAATGGTCCTACTTCGGCAAGAGCAGATGCTATCCTACAAGAAAATGATGTATTAGCTGTTCCGGATATTTTGGCCAATGCTGGTGGTGTGACTGTATCATACTTCGAGTGGGTACAAAACAGACTGGGATATAAGTGGACACGTGAAAGGGTGAATCGTAGATCAGACAGGATCATGAAGACATCTTTCAATAAGGTCTACGAAATTTCTCAGGGATACAAAGTATCATTGAGAATTGCGGCCTATATCGTGGCCATCGAGAAAGTATCGACAACCTATAAATACAGAGGAGGATTCTAAGAATCCTCTTTTTTTCATTATTATGACCATTCACAAGGAAGGATACAAAATTTTGTTTGTACTGCTGTGCGTCTTGGCTTTGGCCAACTATGCGGTAAGGTATTATATGCCTGCAAATGAGCTTGCACAGCAGCTGGCCCTAATCGCCAGTTTGATTATATATCTTTTGGTATTGCAATTTTTTAGAAACCCAAGGATAAAAGTTGAGGCAAACGAAAATGTAATCCTTGCGCCTGCAGATGGTAAAGTAGTAGTGATTGAAAACACTGAAGAGGGGGAGTATTTCAAATCTGAGCGTAAGCAAATTTCGATTTTTATGTCTCCCCTCAATGTGCACGTCTGTCGGACGCCTGCTTCGGGACTCGTGAAATTTTTTAAATACCATGCAGGTAAATACCTGGTGGCTTGGCATCCGAAGTCAAGTACAGAAAACGAACGTACCACAATGGTAGTCGAATTAGCCAATGGCGTTGAAATTTTGGTGAGACAAATCGCCGGTGCGGTAGCCCGAAGAATCAAATGGTATGTGGGAGAAAATCAAAAACTCCAGCAAGGACAGGAATATGGCTTCATCAAGTTTGGTTCCAGGCTCGATGTGTTCCTTCCGGTTGATGCGGATATCAATGTAAAGATCGGTGATGTGACTAAGGGCGGAAGGACTGTGATTGCTACTTTGAAGTAAAGTGAATGATGATTCTGGCTGGAAGCCGTTATATCACAAATAAGAATTTACACCTTAGCGGACTAATTCATTTCAATAAGCCATATTCTAGATCATTTGAATTTGAGCTTCCAGAAGGGACAGAGGTCATAGTTTCAATTTGGCAAGAAGCTTATGATGAATTTATACAAGCTTTCCTCAAAACTCCAGAAACATATGAAGCATCAATAGTGGGAGAAGAGTTTTTGAACTCGCCATACTATGATTCATATAGCTTTTTAATAGAGCGAGAAATTTTCAGTATGAGCTGTAATGATTTAACGAATTTTTCTGAGGCAATTTATTTTTATTCACCTAATGAAGAGAATGGATATTTGTCCAATTTTTCTAGTCATGGAATCGAAATTAAGGATGTTTATTACCCGACTGTAGAGCATTATTTTCAATCTCAGAAATTTGAGGATGAAGTTTACCAAAGAAAAATTATTGAAGCCGAATCTCCTAAAAAGGCTTCGGAATTAGGTAGGACAAGAAAGATCAACATAAGAAAGGATTGGGAAGAAATTAAGAATACTTTAATGAAAAAGGCTGTTCGTCGCAAGTTTGAAACTCATAGATCAATTAAAGACAAACTTATCGATACAGCTGATAGAATGTTGATTGAAAATTCACCCTATGATAATTACTGGGGAATAGGGAGTTCTGGAAATGGTCTTAATCAACTTGGAACAATCTTAATGCAGGTACGTCAAATTTTAAGATAAATTCTTCAAATTCACCACTTCTTTAGGCGTAAGGTTTCTCCATTTACCTTTAGGCAATTCCTTCTTGGTGAGTTGACCGTACATGGTTCTGTCCAGCTTCACTACTTCGTACTCGAAGTGCTCAAAAATTCTTCTTACGATACGATTTTTACCCACATGGATTTGCACCCCGATTGATTTTTTATCTGGAGTTAATATAGCGATATCATCTACTTTCACCTCTCCATCTTCCAGTTTGACACCATTGGCAATTTGCTCCAAGTGAAAGGCAGTAATTGGCTTGTCCAATTCTACTTGATAGATTTTCTTTATTTTGTATGATGGGTGAGTCAATTTTTGTGATAGTTCGCCATCATTGGTAAATAATAATAACCCCGTGGTGTTTCTATCTAATCTGCCCACTGGATATATTCTAGATTCCGTAGAGCCTTTTATCAGTTGCATCACCGTCTTACGCTTCTCAGGGTCGTCCATCGTGGTGATATAATCCTTGGGTTTGTTGAGTAGAATGTAAGCGTAGTTCTGTGGTTTGATTACTTTACCATTGAACTTTACTTCGTCGCCATGTTCTACTTTAGTGCCGAGTTCGGTGACTACTTTGTCGTTAATTTTAATTTTACCCTCAGCAATCAAAAGATCGGCATCACGTCGAGAGCAGATGCCTGCGTTAGAGATGAATTTGTTTAGCCTGGCCGGATAACTCAGTGCTGCTTTTTGTGGTTCAGGTTTGTTTTGACGGCCTTTGGGATTTGTTCTTTTTCGCATGATGATAATGATTCATGCAAAAATAGTTGAATTGGGAAGGATCAAATAACAAATCTCAAAATACAATCTAGGGTGATCATATATATGATGTCAAGGTTTAGTGATTTGGTTTTTGGAATTTGCTGCTTTGAAGCTAGATCCTACTCCTTCTCGTCTCCGATCTCGTTTTCTTTCTGTTCAAAATCTTTGAGTGTAGGCAGTTCACTCAAGTCATTGATACCGAAGTAGTCAATAAAATTCTGACTAGTGCCGTATATGATAGGTCTACCAACAGCTTCTGACTTTCCTTTGATTTCGATCAATTCCTTTTCTAACAGCTTCTGCACAGAATAGTCACAGTTAACGCCACGAATCTGCTCCATCTCCCCTTTGGTAATGGGCTGTCGGTAGGCGATGATCGATAAAGTTTCAAGCGCCGAATTGGATAAACGTTTCTTGGATTGTTGTTTAAGGAGAATTCCAATACTGGCTTGATAAGCAGGTTTGGTCAGAAATTGAAATCCGCCCCCGCTCTGTACAGGTTCGAAGGCGTATTCTTCACTTTTATACTTTTCTTGCAATTTGGCTATCGCATCATGGATGTCTTTCAAGGGCACCTCTGCTTCAAACATCTCTGTAAGGCAGTCCTTCACTTCTTTGTCCGTAATGGGTTTGTGCGAACAAAAAATTAGTGCTTCGATATGATTAGCCAAGAAGTCCAATTAGCTACTTTGCTTTAATTTAGAATCGATAGAAAGCGTAGTATGTGGTACTGCACGAAGTCTTTCTTTACTGATCAACTTACCACTTTCTTTACAGATGCCGTAAGTCCCGTTTTTGATACGAATCAAGGCATTTTCTAAGTTGGTAATAAATTTTTGCTGTCTGGCAGCTAGCTGATTTAAACTTTCTTTTTCAGCGGTATCCGCTCCGTCTTCCAACGTTTTTACATTCCCGAAGGTGCTGTCTGTACCTGAGTCGCCGCTTCTTGTCAAAGACTCCTTGATGTACTTCAATTCGCTCTTTGCTTTGTCAAGTTTTCCGTTTATCAGTTCTTCAAATTCAGCTAGTTCTTCTTGAGAATATCTTGTTTTCTCTCCATTGCTCATATTTATAGCATTTTAATCCAAGGGTATTTTGCGCAATCTACTTCAACGTAATTAAAAACAAAAGGAAAAAATGTAGTGACTCAAAATATTTAATTCTAAGTCATTTGGTTAGTTTAGCTAATGACATTTAAACGCATTCCAACTATGAAAAAGTATATGCTATTTACCGTATTTCTTACGTTATTGTTTTTTGACCAAGAGTTTGTACAGGCACAAAACATCAAATCAGCTGGTGGTCCCACACTGGTAATTCATGGCGGAGCTGGTACAATACTTAAAGAGAATATGACCCCTGAGGATGAAAAGGCTTATCACGAAAAATTGAAAGAAGCACTCCATGCGGGTTATGAAATATTGAACAGCGGTGGAACATCCGAAAATGCTGTGATCACGGCAATTATGATTATGGAAGATTCGCCTTTATTTAATGCTGGAAAAGGGGCGGTTTTCACCAATGAAGGAACGAATGAAATGGATGCTTCTATCATGAATGGTGGAGATGGTTCTGCCGGAGCTGTGGCTGGAATCAAAACTATCAAAAACCCAATACTAGCAGCTCAAGCAGTCAAAAATAATTCTGAGCATGTGATGATGGCTGGGAATGGAGCGGAACAGTTTGCAGTTGATCAAAATATTGAACGTGTGGATGCTTCCTATTTCTATACAGAGAGAAGGAAGAAGCAATTGGATAACCTCAAAGAAGCGGAAAAGGCTAATGAAGAAGGAAGCATCAAGCAATGGAGGGATTATAAATATGGCACTGTGGGCGCCGTAGCTTTAGATAAAAATGGCAATATCTGCGCAGCAACTTCCACAGGAGGGATGACCAACAAAAAATATGGGCGTATCGGAGATGCACCTGTCATTGGGGCTGGCACTTTCGCCAATAAGACCTGTGGAGTTTCTGCTACTGGTCACGGAGAGTATTTTATCAGAAATGTGGTGGCTTATGATATAGCCGCCATGATGGAGTATAAAAAAATACCACTGGGAGCAGCTGCTGAAAATGTGATTATGGAAAAGTTAAAGAGAATCGGAGGTGGAGGTGGAGTTGTGGCACTCGATTCCAATGGAAATATCTCGATGACTTTCAATACGCCAGGGATGTATCGAGGTTACATTCAAAAAGAAGGTAAAGCGCGTACATATATTTATAAAATCGAAGGCTAGGCTGCCCATCCCTCCCGGTCAAGACTTCGATACTGAATGGCTTCTGCTAAATGTTCGATTTGGATTTCTTCTTTACCCGCAAGGTCTGCAATGGTGCGAGCTACTTTTAGGATTCGGTCATATGCACGAGCTGAAAGGCCTAGCTTTTCCATGGCTGTTTTAAGCAGGTTTTTTCCGGCGGCATTAATTTGACAAATGGATTTTACCATTTGAGAATTCATCATGGCATTGTTGAATATTTCGGGGTGGTCTTTGAATCGTTCTTGCTGAAGCATTCTAGCCTCTATCACTCTATCTCGAATGATTTCACTACTTTCAGTTTTTCGGTCTTCAGTCAATTGATCAAATGATACTGGAGTCACTTCTACATGGAGGTCAATCCTATCCAACAAAGGCCCGCTGACTTTGTTAAGATATTTCTGTACCACGCCCGGTGCACAAACGCATTCTTTCTCGGGGTGGTTATAGTAGCCGCACGGACAAGGATTCATACTGGCGATCAACATAAAATTTGCAGGAAATTCTATCGAGATTTTGGCTCTTGATATCGTAACTTTTCTTTCTTCTAGTGGCTGGCGCATGACTTCCAATACGGTCCTTTTGAATTCAGGCAATTCATCAAGAAACAGCACACCATTATTGGCCAGAGAAATCTCCCCAGGTTGAGGAATTCCACCCCCACCGACCAAGGCTACGTCCGAAATAGTATGATGAGGGGATCTAAATGGCCTTGTAGCAATCAACGAAGAATTTTCTTTGAGCTGACCCGCCACCGAATGAATTTTCGTGGTTTCGAGAGATTCCTGCAGTGACAAAGGAGGTAAAATAGAAGGTAGTCTTTTAGCCAACATTGTTTTTCCTGCTCCAGGCGGACCAATCATGATTACGTTGTGTCCACCTGCTGCCGCTATTTCTAATGAACGTTTTATATTTTCCTGTCCTTGGACATTGGCAAAATCAGCTGCGTATTCATTGATATGAGTCTGAAACATATCTCGAGTATCGTATGCCAAAGGTTCGATCGGTTGAGTGCCCGAGAGATGATCAATGGCCTCTTGCAATGAATCAACAGGAATCACCTCTAGGTTGTCCACGATAGCTGCTTCAGAGGCGTTTTCTTTTGGAAGAATGAATGTTTTGAATCCTTTTTTTCTTGCTTCTATGGCAATAGGTAGCGCTCCTTTGATTGGTCTGATGTTACCATCCAAAGACAATTCACCCATGATGATGCTTTCTTCAAGTCCATTGAATTCTAACTGTCCGGAAGCATTGAGAATCCCCAGAGCAATGGGTAGGTCATAAGATGACCCTTCTTTTTTGATGTCTGCAGGTGCCAGATTCACAATCACTTTTTGTCTGGGCATGAGGAATCCATTTTGCTTCAGCGCAGATTCTACTCGATGTTCGCTTTCTTTTACAGCTGAATCAGGCAGCCCTACCATATAGAACTTGGTGCCAGCAATTACATTGGCTTCAATCGTAATGATGTGAGCATCTACTCCATAAACGGCACTCCCAAAAGTTTTGGCTAACATTTAGATTGGTTGGTCTTGTTGATTATTCGCTGACAGGAGGTTGAGGGTCTTCATTCTTTTTCTCAACCGCAGGTGCTGATGTTGGCTCAGGCGCTGAAGCATTTGATTTATCATACAATTTGGCTTTTAGGTCAGTTACTTCCTTCTCTAAGGTTTTTATTTTACTTCTTTTAGCTCCTAGATGGATGTTTTCAACAATTATTTCGGTAAGAAATAAAATAACCCCTATTCCGCCCATTTGTAGCACTAGTCTAATCAGTCCTGTCCAGGTACTGATCCAGTCCCAATCCCAGTGAAGTACAATATTCTCATAGTTAAACGCAATGAAAGAAGAGAAGAAAAAATAGAGGATGTATATACCATAGAAAAAGGTCTTGAATTTTTTCATGCGTTTTTGTGTTGAATGAATAATAGCTGGTTAATATTCATTGCAAAATAACTTTATCCGAAGTGTGATTCAGCAATGATGAGACTAATTTAAATATTAAATTAATTTTAATCTATCAATGCCTCTTATTCCTTTTCAGTTTTGAATTATTCTCTGACTTTATCGCAAAGAGATTCTCTAAAGAGGCATTTAACATGAATCAGGCGGAAAACAACACGCAATATTTTATATTGCATATTGAGAAAAATAATATGTTTTTTTAGTGAATACAATTTTATGTATGGTGTCAGCAGCCAATCATAGTATTGAGTAACTAAAAATTAAACTTAATGGCAGCATGAAAGAGATTAATAAGTTAGTCGACCTGGTTACTCATGGTCTAAAAAGTAACTATGATGTAATCAATTTAAATGGCGACGTTGAAAATCCAGGGAAAGAGCAGCAACTGTATAATGGAGTCCTAAATGGATTGTATCCCACGGATGAAAGTGCAGCAGAAGGGATGTATCAGTCTGACATTTATGATCAACGATTTCGAATGTTGAAATCCAGGCTGCGACATAAATTATACGATCTACTTTATCACATAGATTTTGATGAACCTGGCTTTACTCATTCTACTAAAGTAGAGCTTGAAAGCAAAGAGTATTTGCACAAGGCCCATATTTTATTCAAGTTGGGTGAAAACAGCATGGCAGATAAGCAGTTGAACAAATGCATTACACTGGCCGAAGAAAACCAAATCACGCAAGCTCTGGTGGAGGCTTGTGAATTGAAGAGTGACATTCTTTCTCACGAATGTAAGCCTACTGATTTTGATATTACAGTTAAGCGACTTGGAGAGCTTAGGAAGCTGCATCAAATTGAAAAAGAGAATCAGGATTTATTCTTGAAAATGAGGATGCTGATGTCAAAATCCATTCATTCTAGAAATACTAGTCAGAATCATTTAAAAGAATCAATTAAGCAATCAGAAAAGGCTTATAAATCCACCAAATCAATAAATATTTATCTGAACTATTATCAACTAAAAGTTTGGTTTTTCTTGGTAGAAGAGGATTTTGGAGGACTATATAAATTCACTCAGGAGGCCGTCAAAACTGTTGGGAAGGCTAAAGTTGATCCAGAGCGGTTCGATTATGGTTATAATAGCTTTTTGTCCAGTCGTGCGTTGTTGGCTTCAGAAAAATACAAAGAGGGGTATGCTGAAGCCAAAGCAGGCATTAAGTTTATGGATAAATCAACTGAGCGTTGGTTTGATCATTCAGAGACTTATTTTTTGTTGGCGATGCACAATCAAGATTACAAATTGGCGAAAAAAGTCCTTGAAGAAGTTTTAAAAAACCCGAATTATTCAAGAGCTTCTGAAGCTACAATTGGGCGTTGGAAAATTTTCAGAATTTATTTGAATTTCGCCACTCCAGGAAAAGATATGCTCAAACGCGTTCGTTTTAGTGATGTCTACGAAGCGGCGGATTACTACTTCATAGAATCTAAGGGTTACTATATGAGCTTGCCACTTCTGGAATTTGTGCATCATGTAAATAAGGACAGGCTTGATTTGGCTATGAATAAGCTGGATGAGGTGGAGCATTATTTCTTCAAGCATCTCAACGAACCTGGAAAGAACCCAAGAGAAAAGCAATTTTACAAAATGCTCAAAGTTTTGAAGTCGTTAGATTTTAATGTAGACAAGACAAAAGCAAAAACTGATAAGTATATGGCTAAGATGATTGAGAAAAGATCTTATCCTCCATTCTCAGATTTTGAAATATTACCTTATGAAGATTTATGGGAAGTAGTACTTAAAACTGTAAGCAAGCTAAAGTTCGCTAATTCTTAGGCGACACATTTTTTTCGTAGTACCTACACATCAAAGATATTTTGCATTGATCGCACTGTGGTTTTCTGGCCAGGCAAATATATCTGCCATGCAGGATTAGCCAATGATGCGCTTTAGGGATGTGTTCTTCCGGAATATATTTTACCAGTTGCTTCTCTACTTCTAGAGGAGTTTTGGCTGTTTGAGTAACAAGCCCAAGTCGTTTCGAAACTCGAAATACATGCGTGTCTACCGCCATGGTAGGTTGGTTGAATATGACTGATGCGATCACGTTGGCTGTTTTTCTTCCAACTCCTGGGAGTTTTTGTAACTCCTTCAAGTCTGAAGGTATTTCAGAATTAAACTCTTCTACCAACATCTTGGACATACCAAGCAGATGCTTAGTTTTATTGTTGGGGTAGGAAATGGTTCTAATATAAGGAAACAGTTCGTCAAAGTTGGAAGCGGCGAGAGCTTCAGGGGTAGGAAATGTTTCGAATAGGGCAGGAGTAACCATGTTTACTCGCTTATCCGTGCACTGGGCACTCAACGCCACTGCAACAATGAGTTGAAAGGGATTTTCGTAGTGTAATTCCGTTTCGGCTTCGGGTTGGTGTTGACTGAAATAGTCAATAAAAAACTGATACCGCTCTTTCTTGTTCATGGTTCGAATGTACAAAAAAGAATGGCAAAATGGGACCTCTACCAGCTACGACCTTGTCGGATAATTGGATGAGAAATTAAAAATCTTATCAATACTAAAATCTGCAGGATCAAAGAATAGCCCATCTAATAAAGAGCTATCTAGCTTTAAATCAAAAAATTTGGCTTCGAGTTCAGCGTCGCAAACTAATGCATTTTCAATGTCGGTTTTTTCATTTTCAGTTGACTCTCCATATAAATAGCGGAGCAGGTCATTTTCGGTAAAAGTGGTGATCATAAGCGATGTTCAATTTTTGCATTTTCTTACGCAAATTGATCAAGGCATATCTCATCCGACCTAAAGCTGTATTGATACTGACGTTAGTGGACTCTGCAATGTCTTGAAAACTCATTTGCATATAGTGTCTCATTATTAAAACTTCCTTTTGTACTTCGGGTAATTCCTGTACAAGCTTTTTTAATAACGCATTAGTATCTTGTTTGATCTGGATGGACTCAATAGAGTCTTCCGCGAAGTCGAGTGTATTGAATACACCACTTCCATCTTCCATTACAATTGTAGGGTAACGTTTGTCCTTTCTGAAGAAGTCAATCGCCAGGTTGTGCGCAATGCGCAACACCCAGGGCAGAAATTTCCCTTCTTCATTGTATTTTCCTGATTTTACAGTCTTTACGACTTTGATAAATGTTTCCTGAAGAAGATCTTCAGCCACATATTTATCTTTTACAATCAAGTAAATAGTAGTGAAAACACGAGACTTATGTCGAGCCACCAACTCTTCAAATGCCTCTTCGCTACCGTTTTTGTAATGTGATACTAATAAGCTATCACTAACACCAAAATTATTCATCTGTATAACACTTTTGTTCTAACGTACTTGTCTAGACCATATTGTAGTGTTTGGTTAAAGAATGAGTTTTTTTAGAAAGGCAGCAGTTCATCCGAACTCTAACCGACTACTTGCAAAAATTAAATCTTTTGAAAGTTCTATTTTATACAGGTATACTGCTATAAATTTCGATCAAAGTAGGAGTACTTTCGATTAATAAGACAATGAGGGAACTGGTATACCCCTAAGTGGGTTATGACATAAATAAAATTAGAAAAAGATGAAAGCCATTTGGAACGGACAAGTTTTAGCTGAAAGTGAGGACACATTAGTTGTAGAAAACAATCATTATTTTCCTCCTCATTCCATAAACAGTGAATTTTTCAAAGCAAGTGATACGCATACCAATTGCCCATGGAAAGGTGTAGCAAGCTACTATACCGTCGAAGTAGATGGCGAAAGAAATCAAGATGCCGCCTGGTATTATCCATCTGCTTCCGACTTAGCCAAGAACATCGAAGGATATGTGGCCTTTTGGAAAGGTGTTGAGGTAGTAAAGTAAAAGAAGGACAACTTTCCCAAAGTTTATATGGCTAAATTTTGTGGACAGGTAGTCTTAGTATCCTTCCTGGAGATCAACTTTGGAAAAGTTCAATAGCCCTACTTAAACTTCTAAGGCTTAAAACCCTAGAGTTTAGTTACTCTTCACTCGAAGTAAAGATCTAATATAGGAATGGTATGCAAGCGGCTACCTATCTTTGTACCTTCATTTAAATACAGCACATCGTGTCTTCATTTTCAGCATTAGGTATTTCAAAGTCATTAATTAAAGGATTGAATGAGTTGGGCATTAAAGAGCCTTCAGAAATTCAAGAGCGAACTATTCCTATACTTGTACAAGGTCAGACAGATTTTGTAGGACAGGCGCAAACAGGAACTGGTAAGACAGCAGCTTTTGGATTGCCTTTACTGGAATTGGTAGACCCAAAGGAAAAGCATATTCAGGCACTGGTACTCGCTCCTACGAGAGAACTTTGCCAACAGATAGCTAAACAACTTTTCAAATTCACGAAGTATTCAGAAAAGATATTTACCGAAGCTGTATTTGGAGGAGCTAAAATCGATGAGCAAATCAGCCGACTTCAGCGGCCAACACAAATTTTAGTGGCTACGCCTGGGAGGCTTGTAGACTTGCTGCAGCGTAAAGCTGTTTCATTGGATCATGTTCAAACTGTTGTACTGGATGAGGCTGACGAAATGCTAAGCATGGGATTCAAGCAAGATTTGAATAAGATCCTTGACGAAACTGCTACCAGGAGTAATAAATGGTTGTTTTCAGCCACCATGCCAGAAGGTGTGAAAAAAATGATTAGAACCTACCTGTCTCAAAATGCCCAGCGTGTTGAACTCAAAAAGAAAGGAGCCAACGAGAATATTGAATATCAATATGTCGTATGCGACCCTAAAGACAAAGTGAAGGTTTTATTGTCGTTTCTTCAATCACAAAAGGAAAATAGGGGGTTGATTTTTTGCAACACAAAGGCTGCTGCCAAAACCTTAAGCAAACAATTACAATCCAAAAACATTGCCACGGAAGCACTCGAAGGTGATATGAAGCAAAAAGAGCGGGACAAGGTCATGCGTGCATTCAAGAATGAAAGTTTGCAGATTCTGGTTTCTACTGATGTGGCTGCAAGAGGAATTGATGTGAAAGGCCTTTCCTATGTTGTGCACTTTCAGGTGCCAGAGCATCTGGAATACTTTACGCACCGGAGTGGACGTACTGGTAGAGCAGGATTAAATGGTTTGTCGTTATGCCTTGTTTCCGAGCCAGAGATTAAGCGTATCCGCTTCTACGAGCAAAACCTTAAAATCAAAATGAAGCGCATAAAGGATTGATGAGAAAGCCCGCTAAATATTGGGTTGAGCGTTTGGGGTTAGAGCCGCACCCCGATGGTGGTTATTTCAAAGAAACCTATCGTTCTTCAGCATCAACAGAATTCACTGATTTTTCGTCAGAGAGAAACGTGTCTACTGGCATTTACTTTTTGCTCACCGCCGGAAATTTCTCAGCTTTCCATCGAATCAAGTCTGATGAGATGTGGCATTTTTATTCTGGCGATGCTATAAGCATTTATGTCATTGATCAAAATGGAAAGCTTAATGAAATTAATCTAGGTCTTGATTTGGAGAAAGGACAAGTGCCACAAGCAGTGGTGCCAGCCCATTGCTGGTTTGCCTCTAAGGTGCAAGATGGTGGAGCATATGGTTTAGTTGGCTGTACGGTAGCACCAGGTTTTGATTTTGAAGATTTTGAAATGGCCGATCGAAACCAGCTGCGCGCTGAATTTCCGGAGCATAAAGAATTGATTACCTCTCTCACCAGGATCTAAACTACTTTTCTTCTAGGTATTATACCCATTTTGACCCTTCAATTGCTGTTTTGGCACAAGAGTTGAATATTGTTTTGCGAGTTTAGATTTTGATTAATCGCCACTTTGTGTGGTACTGTTGAATCAGCAGCCCTGCTGGTTGACAGTTTTCGGCAGCAGGCCGAAAGTAGATTAGTTGATTGGTTATGTTTTGAGTTTATCCCAGGGGTGGTTCCCTGGGATTTTTTATTTATAAAACCGACTCACCATTCAAATCTGTAGTTAATATTTCACTCATATAATCAAAGAAAGGTCGCATATTTTGAAACTGTTTGATAATAGTCAAATGAAAGTTGGGTTTCATCACCTCTTTCATATTGAATTCATGTCTCACCCAATATTGTTTGTATCTGAGTAAATCTATGGCTGGATCATCCACCTCAAACCCTTTGGGTGCACGTTTGAGTTGTGCTCCTTTGAGTGACCCAAAATTCTCTTTGAAGTCCTTTCTTTGAATAATTTCTCTTAGCATATCTGGCTCTTGCTGCAGGTGCTTTCTAATATGCATCATGTCTTGTGAATTAGGCCCCCAAAACCCACCGCCGACATAAGTATTGCCGGGTTCTAGATGGAAATAATAACCACCTCTTCTTTCGGCTGAAGCTCTTCTGAACCCTCCCCCAAAATAGATACTATAAGGAGTTTTATCTTTTGAAAATCTAACATCTCTATAAATTCGGTATAGGCTTTTTTTCCCAGTTGGCGTTTCGATTACATCTGTCTTGCTTAGTTCCATGAGTAGCAACTCTGCGAATTCAATAACTTGTTGATGGGCTTCCAGATATTGATCTTTGTTTTTGTTGAACCACTCTCGGTTATTGTTGTTTTTGAGTTTGTTTAAAAATTCGAAAGGTTGAGAGAGTAAAGATTGAGCAGGCATAAGTGTGTTTGATGAATAAAAAAACACCCATCCTTATGAGTGTAAAGATGGGTGAGTTCAAGTTAATTAGATTTTCTTACTTTTTGTTCCAGTTATTGTTGGCTGTTTCAAAAAACTCTGAGCCGCCAGCTTGCGCTTCAGCTTTGACTTCCGCTCCATTAAATAAGTAGAGTTTTTCATCTTGAATGATGTAAGAGGTGGGGTCGGCCCCGGCGGAGAATCCTGCATTCACAGCAAATCCACAATAGCCGCCATACTGTGGAGCGTACATTTCGGGATTAGCGATAAAAGCATTTTTGTTTTCTTCGGACACAAAGTACCACTTTGCGTCTTTCCATTCATATTGATATTCTTCAGATCCCATTTTTGCTTTGTCAGCTACAAAGTAACTTACCGGGTCGTAGCCCTGGATGGCTACACCAGAGTAAGTGTCGAATTCGTTGGAAGGCACCATGCCCAATGGGGCTACGTGATTGGTTTTGGCGAACACAAAAATTCCTACAATCAATACAACCACAACAATGCCTATTATTTTTAATGCTTTCATAATTTTTTCAGTTTAGTTATCTGCTATTCATTGACATGACGAATGGGAGTAATAAGTTAGGACAATCAGGGCAATATTTTTTCAGATTGGGAAAAAATAAGCCTGACATCAACTGGAAGCGCTTCCAGCATCTATCAGGCTTTAGGAAATAAGCTCTTTTGTGGAATAATCAAAAGACCGATTTTAATCCATGGGGTTGCATGAAGCTGGTTTGTAGATATTCATAATTATTCACTAACTTAAGATTGGCACCTACACATCTGATATGAAACCAAAATCTTGTAGTCACCTTGAAGCAATTGATCACATCAAATCTGGTGCAGGGGTTTGTGAAGAGTGTGTGAAGACCGGCGATGAGTGGGTTCATCTTAGAACTTGCCAAACCTGCGGTGTGACCCTTTGCTGTGACTCATCTATAAATAAACATGCACGTACGCATCACGAAGAAAGTTCGCATCCGGTGATAGCCTCTGCCGAGCCTAATGAGTATTGGGCATTTTGTTACCTCGATAATTTGTACAAAAAATTCAAACCTCAATAAGTCCTGTCTAATGAGCTAATATTCATATTTGAAACAGCCATAATTGTATTACATTTTCTCATTATGAAATGTGACTCTATTAGCCTTCCATAATCCAATGGCTTTTATTAATATTAAAGCTTCACCTGTAGATTTAATAAATTAATAATCTAAACATTGAATAATGAGCGTAAAAGAAAATGCCGTCGTGACGGTTTCTTTCAAAAATGGGGAGCTTTCACTCTGTGATAATGAGGGGAGTCAATTCAACCCTAAAGACCCTGAGTCTTTCACTACGAAAGTAAGACCCAATGGAAAAATTGGATGGGTACCTGGTGAGGGAGTATCAGAAATCAAGTACATTAGAGTCGATTCAGGCTATGAAGTTTTTAAGAGAATGCCTAGGGAAAAAGATGGTGTTTGGTTCGCAAGAATAGATAAGCGAAAATCTGGAGATACGAAATACACTATCGTATATAAATTGGATGGAGAGGATAAATTTTTCACCTTAGATCCACAACTAAAAGTAACTCCTCCACCTCCAGGACCTTGAAATTAAATGTAAACATACTATTGGCCTGTATAATTGCAGGCCATTTAGCGACTCCTCTTGTTGCCCAAAATATGTACAAGGTGGATAGCCTGATTCAAGTAGCAAATAGTTTGGACAAACCTGATTCTATTCTCTATTTGACCGATTTGGCTATTTCGAATTATCCAGGTATGGCTCCGGATACTATCTTGAAGTATGCCAATAGGGCATTGCAGATTGCAATAAAAATGGATAAACATGAATGGAGAGCTCCTGCCTTTTTTGCACTCGGTGATGCGTATAAAACTAGAGGTGAATTGGAAAAATCAATTGAGTATTATTTGAAATCAATTGAAACATATGAGATTTTTTCGAACCATATTGGTGTGGCATCAGCGTTCGCCAATATCGGCAGTGTGTATACGGTGCAGGATAATTTCTCCAATGCTTCTTTTTATTTTAAAAGGGCGATAAGAGTTTTCAAAGAAGCAAAAGATTCCACTCGTTTGGCCACCACTTTATTGAATACGGGGGAACTTTATAGAGAGTATCAAAATTTGGATTCAGCCTTGATTTTCTTCCAACGATCAAAAGTTATCTTTAATAGACTAAACTATTCCATTGGCACTGCATACAACCTTGGAAATATAGGGCTTGTATTAGCTGAAAAAGGTCAAATCGATCAGGCTGAAGAAAATATGAACCGTGCTATTGCTATTTTAGAAGAATTGGGTGATCGATACCCGATAGCGGTATATCAAACCTCATTGGCTGATATTTATGCTAAGAGAGGTAATTATAATAGAGCTCTAAAATTTGCCCAAAGCAGTTTGAATATCGGCATAGAAGAGGGTTTAAAAGAGCAAATCAGAGACGCTAGTCTCAAACTCTCTGAGCTCTACAAGTCTGCTGGAAATTCTGATGAAGCTTACACCTATCTCAAGCAATACATTACCTATAGGGATAGCATCAACAACGAAGAAACCATTCGTAAAATGGCGGACCTTCGAACAGAGTATGAGGTAGCCAAAAAGCAATCGGAAGTGGACTTATTAAGTGAGCAGGCCAAACTTAATAGGATGGTAGCGTGGAGTGCTGTATTTATTATAGCCTTGTTATTGGTGTTGACAATTGCTTTACTAAAAATTTATAGGATTAAAGACCGTGCCGTTCGCATCGTCCGCCAAAGAAGGCGTGTAATCGCTGCGCAACGAAACAAACTCGACGAGGTAAATAAAACAAAGGATCGGTTTTTCTCTATTGTATCACATGACATCCGTGGGCCAATAAGCAATTTTCAGGGTATTTCAGGATTGATTAATGTATTGGCTGAAAGCAAAGATGTAGACGGATTAAAGCAGCTAGGTAGTATGATGGAGGCTTCCGCCAAAGAGGTCTCAGAATTACTAGATAATTTGCTGGAGTGGGCACTGAGTCAAGAAGGTAGAATTCCTTATGATCCTCAAATCATCTCATTGAGAGAAATCAGTCAGTCTAATTTGAACATCATGTTGAACATGGCTATTGCTAAGAACATTGACCTGGTAGGCCACTTGCCTGAAGATGTGACTATCAAAGCCGATAAAAATAGTGTCTCTACCATCATCCGAAACCTGTTGAGTAATGCCATTAAGTTCACTCCGGAAGGTGGAAAAGTTACTCTTGAAATCTCTGAAAAAGCAGGTATTGGTGTTATTGAAGTGAAGGATAATGGCATAGGAATCCCACAAAAAAAATTAGAAAATATATTTTCTCTAAAAGGCACTCGAAGTCAATGGGGTACTAAAGGGGAAAAGGGTATTGGGCTTGGTTTGCTCTTAGTCCATGAATTTGCAGAATTGAATAATGGCCGAATAGAGGTGGAGAGTGAAGAAGGAAAGGGAACAGCATTCAAGATATTTTTGCCTTTAAATAGACAATAATTCTCTATAAGTATGTAATAAAAAAAGGAAGCCAAATTGACTTCCTTTTGTGGAGCATATCGGAGTCGAACCGATGACCTCTACGCTGCCAGCGTAGCGCTCTAGCCAGCTGAGCTAATGCCCCATATTTTCAAGGGCATTGGCGAAGCGCCTGTCCCGAACAAGCCGATAGGCGGATTCGGGAAGCTAATGCCCTGTAAGTGGGTTGGCAAATATATTAAAATAGCCGAGTGTTCGCATGCTCGGCTATCATATTTTTAAACCAAGATATTCCCTGTCATTTCTTCAGGAACATCTACGCCCATCAAAGTAAGAATGGTAGGTGCTAAATCTCCTAACTTTCCGTCTTTTACAGGCTCTTGGATATCCTCATCTGCGAAGATACAGGGTACCAAATTGGTGGTATGTGCTGTGTTCGGAGAGCCGTCAGGGTTCATCATGATGTCGGAGTTGCCATGGTCCGCGATAATGATAGGCGTGTAGCCATTGGCTCGAGCAGCTTCTACCACAGACTGAGCACAGCTGTCTACAGTCTCACAGGCTTTTACCGCAGCTTCAAAAACGCCAGTGTGTCCTACCATATCTGGATTGGCAAAATTCAAGCAAACGAAATCAACTTCTCCTTTTTCTAATTCCGGGATGATCGCATCACGAATATCTCCTGCGCTCATCTCTGGTTGCAAATCGTAAGTCGCTACTTTTGGAGAAGGGCAAAGCAATCTTTTTTCTCCCTTAAACTCCTCTTCTCTTCCTCCGGAAAAGAAAAATGTCACGTGAGGATATTTTTCAGTTTCTGCAATTCGGATTTGATTTTTGCCAGCAGATTCGAGCACTTCGCCCAAAGTGTTGCTGAGATTGTCTTTGTCATACATGACAGAAACTCCCTTGAAAGTCCCATCATAGTTGGTCATGGTCAGATATTTCAAAGACAATTTTTTCATTCCCTGCTCAGGAAAATCCACCTGTGTCAAGGCTTCCGTGATTTGCCTTCCTCTGTCCGTTCTGAAGTTGAAGCAAACGACTACGTCATCTTCTTTGATGGTGCCTAATGGCTGACCTGCTTCATCCGTTTGCACGATAGGCATAATGAATTCGTCGGTCACATTTTCAGCATAAGATTTTTCAATAGCACCTAAGACATCAGTGGTTTTAGTTCCTTCACCAAGTACCATGGCATCATAGGCGAGCTTTACTCGTTCCCATCTTTTATCTCGATCCATGGCGTAGTAGCGCCCTGTTACAGAAGCTATTTTGCCAGTGGTTTTGTCCAGATGTTTTTGTAGATCGGTGAGGTAATTGATACCGCTTTTTGGGTCGGTATCTCTACCATCAGTAAAAGCATGAATAAGTACATTTTCTAATCTTTGAGCTGCAGCTCCATCACAAAGTGCTTTCAGGTGATTGATATGAGAATGTATTCCCCCATCGGAAACAAGACCAATAAAATGAACGGATTTGTCATTGGTTTTGGCATAATCAAAGGCTTCGAGAAGCGTTTCATTTTTAGCCAATGAACCGTCTTCTGCAGCTAGATTTAGCTTCACAAGGTCTTGATAAACCACTCGACCGGCGCCGATATTCATGTGCCCCACTTCAGAGTTGCCCATTTGTCCTTCGGGAAGACCTACGGCTAAACCAGAGGCTTCTAATTTACTGTGTGCATACTTTGTATAGCAAGAATCTACGAAGGGAGTTTTTGCTGCTTTGATTGCAGATACTTCCGGATTGGTGCCAATGCCCCACCCATCCAAAATCATTAGTATTACCTTTTTATCCATAATGCAAATATAGTTTTACTATACAGCTCATTGAAATTTATTGATAAAAAAGGAGTTCATTTTCAATTTGTTGATTAAAACATTGAATTTCATTCAATGAAACCTGCTTTTTTTGAAAATATGTGAATTATTAAATAGCAGAAGTAAGCCTCTATTTATTAGCCAGCCATTTTTCGGGATCCATTTTTACATTGTTCTTCCAAACTTGAAATTGTAGTTCCGAAATCCCATCAGAATCTGTATAAACTTCGCCCACGCTTTCATTCGCCTGAAGTACTTGCCCTTTTTTTACATTCACACTCTTCAATTTGGCGTATAGCGTGTAGTAATCACCATGTTGGACAATGACCACACGGTTCATGCCTGGTACAAATGCTGTAGTGGCTACTTTGCCTTGGAAAACAGTTTTGACTTGTGCATTTTTTTGCGTTTGAATATCTACGCCCTGATTCTCAACCCAAATGTTCTTTAAAACCGGATGCGGATGCTTGCCAAATTTTTCGGATACAAAGCCTGATTGCACAGGCCAAGGCAATCGATTTCTTTTGCCTTCAAAAGCACTAGACACCTTGGCCATTTCCACTGTGAGATTAATGGTGTTGGCATTTTTATCAGCATTGGATTTCTCAATTTCAGCTTTGATAATCTTGGCCAATAAATTGTCCAATCGTTTGACTGCCTTCTTGGTTTCAGCCACTTCAGCTTTTAGTTCTTTTTCTCTCTTGCTCAATTCCTGAACTACTTTGTTTTGCTTGGATTTTAAAGCAAGGAGGTTTTTGTTCTCCTTAATTTTGGTTTTTAGCAATGCGTCTTGTTCTTCTTTTTTGATTACTAATACTCCCATTTGTTGATTTAGTGCGTCTCTTACTTTTTCAATTTGTTCTACCTGTACCTCACGAGCTTTGGTGTATTGTTCCAGGTATTTCAGTCTCAGAAATAATTGATTGAAGGTTTGCGCTGAAAACAGAAAAGTCAATTTGCTATATCCTTGATTGGCTTTGTAGGCATCATAGATCATCTGACCATATTCGTCTTTGAGGTGTTCCAAATCGGATTGTAAGGAATTAACTACTATAGATAGGTCAGTGATCTCACCACTGATCAATTCTATTTCCTGTGAAAGGGAAGAGATCAAAGATCGTCTCGCTTCTATTTGTTTATTGAGCGCTTGCAATTGACCAATTGAAGCTTTCTTTTCAGTTTCAGTTTCTTTTAGAATTTTCTGAACTTCGGAAATTTTGGCCAAACTTTCTTTCTTCTCTTTTTCAATTTGAGATTTACTTTTTTGAGAAAACCCATCAGGAAGAATGAGAAAGGTTGCAATTATATACAACCATGTAAAAATTTTACATTGGGTCATATTTGTCAGGAATGCTAAATGAGAAATTCAGATCTTCTTTGTTAATATTGATCCTTGAATGTCTGATTTGAACCTTAGAAACTTTCTTCGCTTTATTTCTTTTCGAGCGATAGTTGATTTGCATGTTGATTTCAGATGGAAGAATTTTATCTTCTTCTTTTAGGAATTCTGTATAATGGATAAATAGTGCGTTTTTGCTTGTATCGCTAACGGCTTGTAGTTTCTCCAGTTTCATAGAGTTGGCACCGATAAAATTCATGACGCTTAGATCTCCATCAGATTTCTGAACCTTGAAATAGCCATCCTCTTTCTTAATTTCATCTTCATCAGTAATGGGCCAGATCAAGTTGCCTATGATGATAGATTCAAGCAGTTTCAGGTCAAAATCAAAGTGATACTTTTCTGACAAATCAGAAACCTTCAATACCTGATATTCTTTGTGTATTTTGTCTAAAATAATAATTGAATCTCTAGTAACCACACCTCTGGCTGCCTCTATACCTAATCCAGGTGTCAATGAAAACCAAATGATGCTATCCTTTTTGATCCTGATATTGGCTGTCGCTTTCAAATCACGGTTTTCATCTTTGTATTTGATTTTCGACTTCATTGATAAGTTATCGTATTCCAAATTATTCAGATTGAGCTGAGATGATTTAGAAGAGAAGATTGCGAGTTTTTTGCTACAGGCTGAAAAAATTAACAAGCCTGCGAGGCATAGGATAAATCTATTCATAGAGTTGTTTATCAGCTATTTTTTTATCTAATGTGGTGGTGTCTTCAGCCATGTCTCTGGCAGTTTTCCATTGTATGATGGCCTCATCGGTTTTGCCTAATTGGAATAACGCGTCTCCATAATGTTCGATGATGGTGGCACTCGGTTCATATAACAAGGCCTGCTTTAAATTTTTAGCTGCTCCTTCAAAATCTCCCATCATGTATAGTACCCAGGCATGAGTGTCGAGATAGGTGGAGTTTTCAGGGTAGTCATTCACCAGTTTAGAAGACATCTCATAGGCTTTATCCAAATCTTTTTTACGAAGAGATAAGAAGTAACTATAATTATTTAGGACATGATCGTTATCAGGCTTTGCATTTAATGCTATTTCATAAGCTTCGTCCGATTTGTTATGATCGCCTATACTGTTATAAGCATCGCCTAGTTGGCCATGAAAAAGACTCTTCATATTGGCATCTCTAGCCGCATAGGCCTTGCCCGCGTTGAAAGTTTTAAGGGCGTTTTCATAGTCCTTTTTGATTAAATAAGCAGTTCCCCCAAAATAGTAGAGCGTAGCCTGATTTGGGAAATTTTCTATCGCCATTTCCGAATGTTTAATGACCGCATCATAATCTTCCAATTCGAGATCAAGAGACAATATATTTTGCCAAATGTTGTAGTTAGATCCGTCAATTTCAACGGCCTTCAGATAGTATTCTCGTCCTTTTGGACGGTCATTGATATTGTAATATAAATCTCCCGTCATGGCCAATGCTTGATAGGAATTCGGGTGAGTTTCTACCAATTTTTCTGACAATCTCAACAACGGTTCATTGAGCTCTTCATTTGGGAGCATGGCCAGATATCCTGCCATGGTTCTGATTTTTCTTGTCAGATCAAGGGTTGTACTTTCAAAAGGGACTTCCAGCACTTCGATAGCTTGTACATGTTTTTTCTGTTTGCTATAGGCTTCAGAAAGGAAAATATAAAGTCTCTCGTTATTCTGATAATGGTCAATTTTTGAAAGAATAAACTCTTCGGCTTCTTCATATTTATCATTAGAGAGCATCATTTGTGCCAATGACAAGGCATGTGAAGGTTCATTTGGATATAAATCTACTAACTGCTTTCCTTCTTGAATCGCCAAGTCCAGACGATTCATTTTTAAATAAATTTGTTGCTTTTGGATGGTGATTTCTTCCATTGGCCCAAAATGATCCTCAGCTTTTTGATAGCTTTCTAGCGCTGCATTATAGTTTTTTTGATAAAGCTGAACCGCAGCTAGTTCGAACAGGTAATTTTCTGTTCCAGGGACGTTGGTTAACATCTCAGTATATGTTTTCTCAGCAGCATTTAGGTCTCCGAGACTGGTTTGCACATGGGTGACGAGGAGGTAATAGTATTTGTTTTTGGGATTGTAATTTTTAGCAAAAATGGCATGAGGCAGCGCCTTATTCATGTCATTATTCTCACTGTATATTTGGCTTACTTTATAGTGTGCAGCTGCATTTTTAGGATCTAGGTCTAATACTTTTTGAAAGGCCGTCATTGCCTTTGAAAAGTCTTTGAGTAAATAGTACTTTTCACCCTCTAAGAAATAGTGATCTACTTCCGCTTTTTCCTCATCAGTCAGAAACTGAACTTCTTCAATGTTCACTCGAGGTTTGTTTTTCTTTTTCCTTTTCTGTGAAAAAGAAGGGTGACCGCAAGTGATTACAAGGGTTAAAATAAATATAGTCCGCAATATTGTATTCATAGTATTGATCAAACGATCAGCCACCTTTTATAGTTTGGGGTGGACAAATTTAACGAAAAAGCGTTGTACGTTATTGGTTTTCAATCCAATCATTTGTCTATGTATCAAATGACCCAATAATTTAAGGAAATTTAAATCCGAAAACCACTCGACCTGCAAGATGTTTTCTTTCTGCTAAATAGCTTCCCAATATAAAAATCATGACACCAAGATTCTTAATGAGAAAATTTGCCACCCAATTGTCGATATTGAACTGATAAAATAAACCTACTAATATGGATGCTAGAACTAGATAAACAAGAATTTTTCCAATTTGATAGGGAACCGGGTAATATTTTTGACCAAAAAGGTAGCTTATTAATGCCATGGTAAAATATGAAAGCAGTGTAACTAAAGAGCTGCCAAAATAGCCTAAGATTGGGATAAGTATAAAGTTGAAAAATATGGTAATGAGAGCACCAAAAATGGTGATTCCAGCGCCATACATCGTGCGATCGGTAACTTTATACCAAACCGAAAGGTTGTAATAGATTCCATTGAATAAATAAGCCAACAATAAAATAGGCACCACATACAATCCTTCGCGGTAAGTTGGGTTGGCAAAGAAGACCATTCCAATGATTTCAAGATTGAGTGAAATAGCCACAAAAACCAGTGTGCAAAAAATCACAAAACCTGTCATGACATTAGCAAAAAGTTTTGGAGAATCTTTATTCTCTGCATTAGAAAAGAAGAAAGGCTCTGCTGCATAACGAAAAGCCTGAATGCCCAACATCATAAAAACTGACAATTTATAACATGCACCAAAAATCCCAAGTGCATCCATGCTGCTTTGATTAGGGTAGTAGCCTTCCGGAAGCCAAATTTTGAGCAATGCTCGAGAGAGCATTTCATTGGTTACTCCGGCCAACCCCATGAAAAGTAAAGGAGAAGCATAAAGCAATATAGGCGCCACTTTGCTCCAGTTGAATCGAGGTTTGAAGCCCTCAAATTCTTTATAGAGAAGAATGATTAAAAGTGAATTTGAAATTAGATTGGATAGAAAAACGTACTTGGCTTTAAACTCAAAGTCATAGTGCATTTGCATGAAGTCCTGCATTTCTGTAAGCCAAACACCTTCATATACCTTAAGGCAAAAAACCAAAAAGAAGAGGTTAAGCACCACGGCGAATGTGATGTTGAAAAATCGGATAAAAGCGAATTTTTTGGCTTTTTTACGAAATCGTAACCTAGCAAAAGGCACGGCAGTGATCGCATCTATAGCAAGAACTGTTGCCAACCAATAAAATACCATCTCTTTTCCAGGATAGTCTAGCCAGATAGCCAGATCAACTCCAAAATAGAATAACAAACCAGCTAAAAAAGTGCTGGTAAGGATGATTAGGGACTCTATCTGATTGAAAAGAGTAGGTTCTTCTTCAGGGTTTTTATTGGCAAATCTAAAATAAGCAGTTTCAATCCCGTAGGTAAAAACGGGATAGAGAAATGCCGTATACGCATAAAGTTCTGTGACAATTCCATACTCACCAGGTAGAAAAACAGCAGTGTATAGAGGCACCAATAAGTAGGAAATCATACGGCCAATGATACTACTTAACCCATACCATATGGTGTCACCAGCTAATCCTTTGACTTTGCTCATGTCTGAGCCAGAATTTTTATGCTCATGAAATTATTTCATTATTCGCCTTTAAAACTAGGCTTTCTTTTTTCTAGAAAGGCGGAGGTGCCTTCTTGAAAATCTTCTGTACCACAGCATCTTGAAAATGAATTGGCCTCTGTTTGAAAACCGTTTTCGCCAGAAGTATATACTGCTTTCACGCAGTCGATGACCATGCCGACGGCCAAGGGTGCCTTAGTTTGAATTTTTTTCAATATTTCTTCTGCCTTACCGATCATTTCAGCTTTGGAATCGACTTTGTAATTGATCAGACCTAAAGAAAGTGCTTCGTCAGCACCAATCATATCTCCCGTCAGCATGAGTTCGAGTGCCTTGCCCTTTCCAATGAGTTGGGTCAGACGTTGGGTTCCTCCATATCCGGGTATCACTCCTAGATTCACCTCAGGTTGACCAAATTTTGCATTGGCAGTGGCTATTCTCATATGGCAAGCCATGGCCAATTCACAACCTCCTCCAAGGGCAAAGCCATTGACCGCAGCTATTACAGGTTTGGCGGAGCCTTCTATCATCTCAAAGATCTCTTGGCCTTTTTCAGCAAAATTTCTACCATTTACCTCTGTCATTTTAGCCAATTCGGTAATATCAGCTCCGGCTACAAAAGCTTTTTCTCCTGATCCTGTTAGGATAATACCTGATATATCTTTGTTGTCTAGGGCTTCATCGAAAGTGCTTTTGAGTTCATTAAATGTTTGATCATTTAATGCATTGAGCGCAGATTCTCGAATAAAAGTTATAGTAAGGATGCCGTCGGTTATTTGAAGAGCTAATGTTTCCAATTGAGCCATAAAGATGAGTAATGGTTTTTTCAAATGTATTTAATGCAGCTAATTAAAACCACAAATGCTTGTCTTTTTTACTTTTCATGAAAAATAATATTTAAATAATTGAGAGAGTATTTCATGCTGTAATTCTTCTCTTCTCTTTATGAACAAACCGTATATTTGCCTTGAAATGGAAAATCAAATCGACTTCAATACATATTTGAGTACCAAAAAAATCGATGCTTCAAAATTCAAAGCATCGGAGCCTGAATTGTATGAAAAACTAGAATTGGTTTTTGCTGAATCTCATCCAGCCAGTTTTACAGCTCAAAAATTATTTTTGATCAACCCGATACGAAGAAAGTATCAATTAAAAGAAGAGATTGAAGTAGCTCCTACCCAACCCAAAATGAAGTTTAAACCCAAAATGAAATAAATTCAATGTATAAGTCTTTAGAAGCCAAACTAAAAATACAACTAGAAGAGATCAAAGAAGCTGGTCTTTTTAAGTCTGAAAGAATAATTACTACACCTCAAGGAGCTGATATTAAAACCAGCGAAGGTAAAGAAGTGATTAATTTCTGTGCCAATAATTACTTAGGCCTGTCTTCGCATCCTAAAGTAATAGAAGCGGCTAAAGCAGCTATTGACTCCCATGGATTCGGAATGTCTTCAGTCCGATTTATTTGTGGAACACAAGATATTCATAAAGAATTAGAGCAGAAGATTTCTAAGTTTTTGGGAACGGAGGATACCATATTATACGCCGCGGCTTTTGATGCCAATGGTGGGGTATTCGAGCCATTGTTTGGACCTGAAGATGCAATTATCTCAGATTCGTTGAACCATGCTTCAATCATTGATGGGGTGAGACTGTGTAAAGCGCAGCGTTATAGATACAATAACAATGATATGGCTGACTTGGAGGCCAAACTGATCGAAGCCAAAGATGCCAAATGCAAAATCATCGTGACGGATGGGGCATTCTCCATGGACGGTACAGTGGCTCAAATGGATAAAATTTGTGACCTGGCAGACAAATACGATGCTTTGGTGATGACTGACGAGTGTCATTCAACAGGTTTTATGGGCAAAACTGGAAGAGGCGTACATGAGCTATGTGGTGTGATGGATCGGGTGGATATTATTACCGGTACGCTTGGAAAAGCTCTAGGTGGCGCGTCTGGAGGATTTACTTCTGGTAAAAAGGAAATCATTGAAATGCTTCGTCAAAAATCCAGACCTTATTTGTTCTCGAATACATTGGCTCCTTCTATTGTAGGTGCTTCTATAGCTGTGATTGATATGCTAAGTGAAACCACAGAACTTAGAGACAAGTTGGAAGCAAACACGAAATACTTCCGTGAAAAAATGACAGAGGCTGGGTTTGATATCAAGCCTGGGTTTCACCCGATCGTTCCTATCATGTTGTATGACGCCGTGCTTTCTCAAAAATTTGCTGCTCGTTTGCTCGAAGAAGGCATTTACGTGATTGGCTTTTATTTCCCAGTTGTACCTAAGGGTCAGGCTCGAATTAGGGTGCAGCTTTCTGCAGTTCATGAGCAAGAGCATTTGGATAAAGCAATTGCTGCCTTTACTAAAGTTGGCAAAGAGCTCGAAGTGATTTAAGCATTCATGCGATACTTCATTGATATTTCCTATGATGGCACGAATTACCACGGTTGGCAAATTCAGAATAATGCTAAGACTGTCCAGGGTGTACTCAATGAAGCCTTGTCTACAATACTGAGGGCAGATATATCTACTATAGGAAGTGGTCGAACGGATACTGGCGTACATGCCATGATGCAGATGGTTCATTTCGATTATGAGAATGAATTTGATGAAAATCTGCTCGTAGCTAAATTGAATAGCCTATTGCCTACAGATATATCTGCTAATTCTATACAAAAAGTAAAAGAAGATGTAAGTGCGAGATTTGAAGCTTCGTCTCGTGCTTACATTTATAAAATTCACCAGCACAAGAGTCCTTTCAAACAAGGGCAGTCTTATCATTTCCATCAGCCTTTGGATCTGGAAGCCATGAATGCTTGTTGCGAGCTGGTCAAGAAATGGAAAGATTTTGAAGCCATGAGCAAAGTGAAGACTGAGGTCAACAACTTTAATTGTGAAATTTTTTCAGCATACTGGGAAAAGCAAAACGATGAGATACATTTTCACGTAAGTGCCAATAGATTTTTGAGAGGGATGGTTAGAGCCTTAGTTGGCACCATGCTGGACGTAGGTCAAGGACGCATGTCTATAAAGGAATTTCAAGCAGTATTGGAAAGTCGAGATCGTAAAAAAGCCGGTCGGTCTGTTCCTGCACATGGTCTATATTTGCGCGACATCATCTACTCCGAAGACATTTATCTTTAGTTTCAAGTCACCACGAGAATAGTTTGGAAAAAGAAAAACCCGACGGTAAAATATTGGATTTCAAAGTTCTAAAAAGAATCTTTGTTTTCGTCAAACCGTACATGACACAATTTTGGCTGTTGGTATTGCTAACCATAGCCCTGGCTATTTTGGTCCCTATCCGGCCGTATCTGATTCAAGTGACCATAGACAATGATGTAGCGAACGGTGATTTTGATGGATTGATCTTTATGATTGGTTTGTTGATCGTGCTGCTCATAGCTCAAGCCTTTGTCCAATACGCACACACCTATCTCTCTAGTTGGTTAGGGCAGTATATTATTCGAGATATAAGGACCAGTCTTTATGAGCATATTCAAAAATTAAAACTCAAGTTTTTTGATAAGACGCCAATTGGAAGGTTGGTAACTCGTAACATTTCTGATATTGAGACATTAGCGGACGTTTTCAGCCAGGGTATCGCCATGATGATAGGAGATCTACTTCAGCTCGTGGTCATTCTAATTTTCATGTTTTACACGGATTGGAAACTGACATTGGTCAGTTTGTCTACTTTGCCCGTACTGATTTTTGCGACTTATATTTTCAAGGAAAAAATTAAAGTTTCCTTCAATAGTGTCAGAACCGCAGTATCCAACTTGAACTCTTTTGTTCAAGAGCATATTACGGGAATGAGTATTGTGCAAATATTTAATAGTGAGAAACGCGAATTAGAGAAATTCAAAGAAATCAATCGCGAGCATAAGAAAGCCAATATCAAATCTGTAATGTATTATTCGGTTTACTTCCCGGTAGCAGAGGTAATACAAGCCATTGGCATAGGTCTGGTAGTTTGGTATGGCGCTGTCAAAATGATAGATGCACAGTATCAACCCGGAGTCCTCATCGCATTCATCATGTATATTCAGATGTTTTTTCGACCCATAAGGATGATTGCAGACAGGTTCAATACACTGCAAATGGGCATCGTGAGTTCGAATCGATTAATCGATTTGTTGGAGAACAAGGAGCATATACCCAATGAAGGATCGAAAAACCCAGATCACTTAGAAGGAAGTGTAGCTTTTAGCAAAGTCTGGTTTGCATACAATGACGAAGACTATGTGTTGAAAAATATAAGTTTCGAAGTTGAACCAGGTCAAACCATTGCACTAGTAGGTGCTACCGGTGCTGGGAAATCTTCAGTGATCAATTTGCTCAGTAGATTTTATGACATAAACAAAGGGACAATTGCTGTAGATGGATTTGATATTCACGACTATGAGCTGAGTGCCTTACGTAGAAATATTGGCGTAGTACTTCAGGACGTATTCTTGTTTTCTGACACAATCGAAAAAAATATTACGTTAGGGAATGAGGATATTTCCAGAGAACAAGTCATGCAGGCGGCCGAATTAGTAGGGGCAAAGGAATTTATAGAGCGCTTACCAGGAGGACTTGATTATAACGTGATGGAGAGAGGTGCTACTTTGTCAGTAGGTCAGCGGCAATTGATTTCATTTGTCCGTGCTATGGTATATGATCCTAAAATTATCGTATTAGATGAAGCGACTTCTAGCGTAGATACTGAAACAGAAGAATTGATACAGCAAGCGATAGATCGAATGATGAAAGGTCGAACTTCCATTGTGATTGCCCACCGACTATCTACTATCCAGCATGCAGACAAGATTCTAGTTTTAGAGCAGGGAGAAATAAAAGAAACAGGTTCTCACGACGAATTACTTGCAAAAGATGGTTATTATGCACAACTTCATAAAATGCAATACAAAGAGGTAACAAATAAGAGCGCTTGAAAACCCCTTCAAAAATATTTTTAGTTGGTATGCCTGGATCAGGCAAGTCTACATTAGGCAAACAGCTTGCTGAGCAGCTGGGCAGAAATTTCTTTGACTTAGATGCTGAGATCGAACGCATGGCTGGATGGGTGATCCCTGATATTTTCGAACAAGTAGGGGAAGATTATTTCAGAGAACTTGAGAATAGTGTTTTGCTCATGCTAATCAGATTAAACGAGCCAGCAGTGATTGCTACAGGAGGAGGCGCACCTTGTTTCTATGACAATATGGATCAGATGAATACAGCTGGAGCAACTATTTTTATAGATACTCCGATGGATACTATAATAGAAAGGGTGAAAAAAGAAAAAAGCGCAAGACCATTAGTTAATCAAATGGAGGATGTATCTCTATCTCAGGACATGCAAGCGCTTTATGAAAAGAGACTTCCTCATTACAAGAAAGCCTCTTTTACTACCAATTCGAATCTTCAGGATGTTGTTCAGTATTTGGAATCAGTCAAAAGTTAATTCCAAAGGTTACCGATATATTTAAATTTTTGTTTTCTATAAAAGCAGTTGGACTGATGTCTTCATTAGGATCGCTGAATGAATATATCGTATAAGGACTTCGAGTAGTTGACCATTTACTGTGAACAGCCGAAATGTCTACAAAAAATTCTTGATTTCTATATCCGACACCACCTGATATTTTACTTATACTATTGTCAGTAGCACTATTTTTATAGGGGTCTCCTTCATAACTATATCCCCCTCTAATTCTAAATGCATTCACTCTGAATTCACTCCCAACTCTCCAATTCATCGTTTTTTGGTACAAGGAACTAATGGCAAGATTGTCATCTGTCACATCAAAATCAGATGAGGTAATTTTAGACTTCGAGTAATCTATAAAATCTACATCTGCAGAAATAAAGCCTGATTTACCTAAGAATAAGGCAATACCGGTGGTTAGTTTCATAGGTGTTTTTATTTGGTATTTGGACTCTGTGAAATATTCGTCATAAAAGTCTTCTAATCTTGTAACATCTGAAGTAACAGGGTCATGATAGTCCCAGCTATTATACGAAGTGAATAAATCTTCGGAAGTTTCTTCAGACAGCCAATAATAGGTAGGAGTTGCCAATGATACCCCGAATCTGATCAGATCCAAAGGCCTTGCGATGACACCGAAAGTACCGCTGACCCCAGTACCACGCACATCTACTGTTGACATTGTGCTGATTTCATTGATGATTTCGTCTGGTTGATCATTGTATAGAAACTCTGTTTCACTGAACAATCTTTCGCTGGAATATTTGATAGAGTTCAGGCTGAAGCTCGCACCAAAGTAAATGACGTCATTGTAGTTGCCTCCTGCCGCGAAATCCCATTGGTATTGACTTCCAGTGTTTTTGATAGTCTCAATCTGTCTGGGAAAATCTCCAAGCTCTCTTATGGTACTATCTGGCAGATAACCCATGTATTTATCATAACTGGGCTGATCAGGATCTCCATAATCACTAATCAAATAATGATTGTAGGCATCGTAGGGGTATCCTAAATTGATCAATCGATTGGTTGGTGTGCCCCAAGCCTGGTCTAACCAGGAGTCAACAATGGATGACTTACCTTGCTCTTGGCCATTATAACCGTCATAGAGCATGTCTTGATGAAAGTTGTTTTCTCGCGTCATAGTAATGGCGAATGACCCTCCTTTGAATTTGCTGTCTTCATAATCGCTTTTGGCGAAATTGAAAATTACTCCAAGGTTGGCTATATTGAAATTGGCTTTGGAATCTTCAGCTAATTGTCCAAAGTAATCAGACTTGCTATTGTAAAAATTGGTTGAAGGTGTAAAGGTGACCACGGAACTCCTATTAAAACCTAATCCAGCTGGGTTAGCATAAGCAGAATTGATGTCACCGCCAAGAGCTACTTGAGCTCCACCTAGGGCTTGAGTTCTTGCTGTTCCTATAGAACTTGTGCGACTATAATTTAAGGCATCGTTAAAATATCCAATCTGAGCTTGAGATTGGTTGGCGCACAACACGAGTGTGAAAACTAAAAATAATAGTCTATTCATTTAAAATAATTTCGATAGTCAAGACCTATCTTCTACCTCTTGAACTTGATCTGCTTGATGAGCCAGAAGATCGCCCCGAGGAACTCCTACTTCCGCTACTAGAGCGCGAAGGTGATGCATATGACCTGTTAGGAGATGATGATCGCGTCCCCGAATATGAACTTCTTGTAGGGCTTGAATAAGAGGAGCGTTGCGTGTTATACCTTCTCACATTTCCAGATGAGCTGCGGGAACTACTAGCACTTCGAGTTGACCGGGTAGAAATTGTGGGCGTTTTTGTAAGGTTATTACTTTGTCTATTGAGGTTCGAAGAAACTCTAGAATTGGTTCCGGCATATGTCGTTCTGTTATTTAATGCAGAACGTGAATTTGTTCTGTTAGATAAATCTGTCAGTCGTGATCGCGATGTACTCACGTTGGCTTTTCTCAAGTATTCATTTTGTGATTGAACTTGATTATTTGATTGAGATACTACCCTTGCGCCGCCAGTAGTTGATGCTATTTGGTTAGCGCTACTAGTTCTTCTATTGGTAGTTACAGCTTCTCTATTAGAGCCTCGAACCGGTGTTGTAGACGAATACTTAACTATGCTCGAATTGCTTGCCGCGCTTTGAATCCTGCTGCCTCTCGCTCCCCGTGTAATTTGTTTTTGATACCCATTATCTATTCCGCTAGCAGTGTAGTATCCGTAGTTATATCCATTATAATAGCCTCGATTGTACCCATTGTTGTACCACCTGTAGCTATTGTAACTATATATAGGAGGATAATAGGGGTCGTAAAAGAAAGGGTCGTAGTATCCATCTCCCCAACCGATACCATAACTCATTCCATATGACCAGCCGCCCCAATTGTTATAACACATCCTCATAGATGGTCCCCATGTATTAAACCCGCCATAATATGGATTTCGATTTCGACTATTGTTGTAGTTGTCAGCAACTGTTGATTCGTTTTCCCTATTGTATTTTGGGTTGTTGTAGAATGAAGGGTTGTCGTAGTCTGCGACTTCTCCTTCTACAAAATAATCCGTACTGCTATAAGTAGGATTAGTCTCTCCTTCAGCTGCTGCTACTTCCGCGGCTACAGACGCTCTGGCCTGTTGCTTGTATTTCTCAATATATTCTGGATTCACTTCTTTAGCAGAATATGAAGGATTGTCATAAGTATTGTTCGAGTAAGACTCGTATGTAATTATTGCATCTGTTGTTTCATGGGCGAATTTAATTTTCTTTCTGTCTTTCGAAGAAAAATACATATCATCATATTCTTCTTGACCAAATCCGGTTTGGGCTAACCCCATACAAAGAGTTAAAGCGACTAGTGCAGGTGACTTTAAGGTTTTTAGAATCATAACGGCCTCCGGGTTTAAATGGTAAGACATTGATTTTAATTACTGGACAACCTATTATATTTGTGTCCAATTTTCTACGATTGAAAAGCAATATCCATACCAAATTTAAGAAATCAAGATGAGTAAAGGATTACCAAAGCGGAGCGAAGATTATTCTTTGTGGTATAATGAACTAGTAAAAAAAGCAGATTTAGCAGAAAACTCCGATGTGAGGGGCTGTATGGTGATTAAACCGTACGGATTTGCTATATGGGAAAAAATGCAGGCTACATTGGATGAGATGTTCAAAGACACGGGACATTCCAATGCTTATTTTCCCTTGTTCATTCCAAAGTCTTACTTGAGCAAAGAAGCCGATCACGTAGAAGGATTTGCTAAAGAATGTGCAGTAGTAACACACTATCGGCTAAAAAATGATGAAGGCGGACAAGGGGTAGTAGTAGACCCAGATGCCAAACTAGAGGAGGAACTGATTGTAAGACCAACCTCGGAAACTATTATTTGGAATTCATATAAAAAATGGATCCAGTCTTATAGAGACCTTCCAATTCTCGTAAATCAGTGGGCCAACGTGGTACGTTGGGAGATGAGAACACGCCTGTTTTTGAGAACAGCTGAGTTCTTATGGCAAGAAGGACATACGGCTCATGCGACTAAACAAGAGGCCATCGATGAGACTGTTCAAATGATGAATGTATATGCGGATTTTGCTGAGAACTTCCTGGCGGTGCCAGTGTTGAGAGGAGTGAAATCTGAAAGTGAAAGATTTGCTGGGGCAGAAGATACCTATTGTATCGAAGCATTGATGCAGGATGGTAAAGCCTTACAAGCAGGGACTTCTCATTTCTTGGGGCAGAATTTTGCTAAGGCCTTTGATGTAAAGTTTGCCAATGCCGAAGGCGGTGCGATGGAATATGTATGGGGAACGTCTTGGGGTGTGAGTACACGATTGATGGGTGCCTTGATTATGGCGCACTCAGATGATCAGGGATTGGTTTTGCCTCCAAAATTGGCACCATTCCAGGTCGTGATTGTACCAATATTCAAGAGCGATGAGCAGTTGACTGAAATTTCAGAAGTAGCCTTGAAGATAAAAGGTGACTTGAAGAAATTGGGCATCTCGGTGAAATTCGACAATAGGAAAACGCATAAGCCAGGCTGGAAGTTTGCTGAATACGAGTTGAAAGGTACACCAGTAAGAATTGCTATTGGGCCTAAAGACTTGGAAAACGGTACGGTGGAAGTAGCTAGAAGAGACTTGCTGGAGAAAAATGTAATGACGCTAGATGACAATTTTGCATCAAGTATTTCTGACTTGTTGGACAACATTCAAGAAACGATTTATAAAAAGGCTTTGGACTACCGAACCTCTCATTCTTTCGAAGTGGATACCTACGACGAGTTCAAAAAGATCATCGAAAGCGAAGAAGGTGGTTTTGTTTATGCACACTGGGACGGTACTGCCGAAACTGAGGAGAAGATCAAGAACGAGACTAAAGCTACCATCCGTTGTATTCCGATTGATCAGAAACAAGAAGATGGAAAATGCGTGTATTCAGGTAATCCTTCAAAAGGCAGAGTAGTCTTTGCGAAAGCGTATTAAGAGTATGTGCTATCTCAAAAATAAAGTAATCAGTCAGGTAGAGCGGAACGCCGCCCGGGTACTCGAAGCCTTGTTGCTGAAGGCAGAAAGATATTTCGACGTGCTTCGGTGTGATAGATTCTTTAAAATGACTTTTGAGAGAACCTTTATTTGTATATTCGAATGCTAATTTTAAACCACCACCATTGCTTGACTATTTTCTTATAGCGTTTTTGATTCTGGCCGGAATCTCACTAATTATTGTGGAGATCATTTTTGTGCCTGGTACGACCATCGTAGGGATATTAGGATTTCTGGTTGGGCTATATGGGGTGTATAGAAGTTATGAACTTTATGGCGTAGATACTGGTCATATTGTTTTGGCTGTATCTATGGCTGCGGGATTAGCTGCTGTGATTTTAAGTTTTAAATCGGGGGCTTGGAATAAATTCTCTAATAAGAGTGTGATGAAAACGCCTGTGAATGAAGGTTTAACTTCAGCACTTGAAGTAGGTCAGGAAGGGGTGTGTATTTCTTCTTTGAAGCCTGTTGGCAAGGCCGAATTTGATAATAAAGAATATGAAGTGTCTTCACTTGGTCCGTTTGTGTTAGAAAACACAGCAATCAAGATCATCAAGCTGGAGCGAAATAAAATAATTGTAGAACCAATAAACTAATACTTACAATGAGTAGTATGATGATGATAATTTCGCTCTTCGGGGCAATTATCCTATTTTTTACCTTTCTGTATTTTGTTCCAGTTAACCTTTGGATCACTGCAGTATTTTCTAATGTTCGAGTAGGATTGGCAGAGCTCGTATTCATGCGAATCAGAAAAGTGCCTCCTTCTTTAGTGGTGAACTCTTTGATCACAGCGACTAAGGCGGGACTAACTGTAACTTCTAACGAACTGGAAACACACTATTTGGCTGGTGGTAATGTACCCAACGTAATCAAAGCGTTGATCTCTGCGGATAAAGCCAATATTGCTTTGGAGTTCAACCAAGCAGCTGCTATTGATTTGGCTGGTAGAGATGTATTCGAAGCGGTGCAAATTTCTGTAAACCCTAAAGTAATTACTACACCAAGAGTGGCTGCCGTAGCTTCTGATGGTATTCAGTTGATTGCCGTGGCGAGAGTAACGGTAAGAGCAAACTTGGCACAGTTAGTCGGTGGTGCTGGTGAAGACACTATCTTGGCTAGAGTAGGTGAAGGTATTGTGACCTCTATCGGTTCAGCCATTACACATAAAGAGGTACTCGAAAATCCAGATAAAATCTCAAAACTGGTATTGACCAGAGGCTTGGATGCGGGTACAGCATTTGAAATCCTGTCGATCGATATTGCTGACGTCGATGTAGGAAAGAACATTGGCGCAGATCTTCAAACAGATCAGGCAGCAGCTGACTTGAAAGTAGCAGAAGCCAAAGCTGAAGAGCGTAGAGCTATGGCGGTAGCTGTTGAGCAAGAAATGAAAGCCAAAGCACAGGAAGCGAGAGCTAAGGTAATCGAAGCAGAAGCGGAAGTGCCAAAAGCGATGGCACAGGCATTCATCGATGGCAACTTGGGCATTATGGATTATTATAAAATGGACAACATCAAGGCTGACACTGAGATGAGAGAGTCTATTTCTAAACCAAAAAGCTCAGGTTCAAGCAAGAAGCCTAAGAAATAAGTAAGGAATTTACTGTAAACGGGCATCCTCGGAAACTTATCAAGCATTAGTTGTGTAATGCAATCGATGATTTGTTTTTTGAGGATGCCCGTTTTTTTTGTGCCTAAAATTTTAGCCTTTGCGCTCATTTCGCTCTTTTTTGCTCAAGGGGCTAGTGCGCAGCAAGTCACTATTCATGGACAAGTTCTTGATGGCATGAGTTTGGAAGAATTAGCCAATGTGCACGTTTACCTTGAAGAGCATTTGGGCACCACGACTACTCATGAAGGGCGGTTTGAATTTCAGGTTAATCATCTGGATACTTTGCACTTTCGCCTCGTAGGCTATGATTCCTTGTCTTTAGTAATTACTAATATAGATCAAGTCCAAAAGGTGATATTGGCGATGCACAGAAGTACGATTATCCTTGATGATGTAGAGGTTACTTCCAACTTTCAGGCCAACACTATAATTAAAAAACCAGAACGGGAAGTGTATTATGTCCCTGGTGTCAAGTATTCAAACAAACAAGCAGAAAAGGATTATCACTTAGGTTTGGGGGCAGTAGCGAGTCCTATGACAGCACTTTATAGGGCATTCAGCAAAAGCTACAAAGAGGAGAAAAAGAATTTTTTATATCTCAAACAAAAGCAAAAGGAAGACCTAGTATATGAAAAAGCTCGTTCAAACCTGGATCATGCGTTCGATCAAATGAATGAGTATTTTGATGACTATTATTATCGTGATTTTATGAAATTCTCAGGGCTTACTATACAATATGTGGCTAACTGCTCGGAGTATGAATTGATTAAGTTCTTGCCAGGTGCAATTAAAAAATATTATGAGCATCTGAACGAACAAGAAGAGCAATAAAAAAGCACGAGACTCGCGACTCGTGCTTTCAATAAGCGAACATCCTCAATTTACCTAGTTTTTAAGTTCCCTTAAAAACACCCTACAATCTTGTTCGCTACCAAGATATTTTTTTCGCTCTCCTATGACGGCATACCAAACATTCTCTTCATTGCTGAAGAGCAACCTAATTCCCTTTGATACTAAAGATTGCGAAATACTCATAGCTGGTGAGTTTTTAAACTGATCTTGTGAATAGCAAATTTGGGGTATAAAAGTCAGAGCTGAAATAGAGTAAAACCGTAAATGTCAACTAGGGGATTCTCCTAAAAATTAAATTCTATACTGCAAAAGTCCTAAAATCGAGTGCCTAGCACGACAGTTTCTTTTTGAAGCGATTTATTGCCTTGTCCATCAAAAATTTCAAAAACTACAACATAGTACCCAACTGATGCCAAACTACCATTATCAGTAGTTCCATCCCAAGTGAAAAAGCCAGTAGTAGAAAGCAGCTCGCCTTCGGCTAGCGTCTTCACTAAAATTCCATGTGTCGAGTAGATGTGCACATTGGCAAAATTACCGGTTTGATCAAGCTGATAGCTTATAGTTGTGAAATCATTCATCCCAGTATTGTCTGGCACAAATACTCTAGGATCTATAGTCACAGTAGCTGTTGATTGATTTGCGGCCTGCAATTGCGAGTTGACCACTCCTGGGGTAGCAAACCCTACAGTGCTTGCTGCAGACTTCCAACTGTCTGGATTGGTGCTTTGCGCATCGAACGAAACCCGTTCTAGAGAGACTCCCTCATCATCGTCGAGTAAGTTGAAATGATAATCGTCTTTGTATTCCATCTGGTCAATCAAAACACCTTGGTCAGTCATGAGTAGGACCGAATCCTCGGTATCGGCTAAACTTGGAAAACCGCTCATGGCTCGCATTCGGGTATAGTCACCATTTGGATAGGAAAGACTCAATAGGTCTGGGTCAGGAGTAAGCGCCAGATATTCGGAAGGGTAAAGGACGAAATGTTCTGAGGAAATGATTTTCTGGTCACTGATCTTGTCAGCTAGCCTCCAGTCTTTCAAGTCTATGGCCTTGTTCGAATTGTTATAGATTTCCACAAAATCCACTTCGTTAGATCTTGGGTTAAAAAGCACTTCATTGATTACGATATCTAGAGCCTCAGCTTCTTCAGGGAGCTGAAACTGAACAGTTTGATGATCCGAACTGATCAGGTTTTGTTTACAATCAGAGACTTTTGTCAACATAACTTCATAAGATTGGCCAGGGCTAACGGATTCTGCTAGGGATACTGCCACCCTATCGAGTACTGGATGAAATAAATGTTGCGAGGCGATTAGCAATGACGGTTCAAGTTGAATGTTTGCCTGATCAAAACTGTCAGGGTGAAGCTTTTCATTTAAAGTAAGATGTAAACTGTCCGGAGTGATAGCCAATGCCTGGATAAGCTCTGGGCCAAAGTTGTCTGGATTGGAAGCTTGAATGGAATTGGCCCGACCGGGTGTGCCACCTGCAGGGTCTGTGGATGCACTCCAATTGGCTTTTTCACCACACGGATTGTCTGTGTCTATCATCTCAAGCGACCAACCTCCTTCCGACTTTTCGCTGTCCTTGTACCAGCTGGAAGAGTACGAAGTACTGAATATTTGAGAGTCGCCATAATAAAGAGAAATAGATTCTCCTGTATTGTTTAGAGAAGGGAAACTAGATATACCCTGCACATTTTGGCCTTCTAATTGCGTTGCTCCTGATGTCGAAGTCAGCACCAAATATTCGTTTCCTCCTATGCTACCTTCTGTTAATATGACAAAGCCGCTGGCATCGACCACAATCAGTCCAAAAAGCGATATTTCTTCTGATGTGGTATTGAAAATCTCTAAAAATTCTACTTCAGGAAGACCCACAGATGGAGAGGGGTCAGCCATGATTTCAGTAATAATTAAGTCTCCAAAATTAGGAACATCTGGTACTTCATATGTAAATGTGATATCATGATCAATTAATGCATTGTCCGATGGATCTTCGATATTGTCAATATTAAGCGTGTAGTTGGTTCCCTCTATAAAGGACGAAGAAAATTCGAGCAATACAGTAGAATCCGACGCTGAATATTTTGCCTCGGAGGGGTGCCCTAGCGTAGGGGTAATTTCATAATTAAGTGGAAATTCTGCAGACGTTTCATTGAGTGGTTCATTGTATTTAAGCCAAATGGTATTCTCGTTAAGCACAAGATACTCGATTATGGAAGGAGCGGTTTGATCATTGATGACTGAAGTAAAATAATCCGGCAGTCGGTGTTTATATTTATTGAATAAGTTCTGCCAGGAAACATGGCAAACGGCATCAGGAATAAGTGCTTGTTCAAAGGTGAGTCTAAGTTTTTCATTATCCTCCAGATCAATAATGGCTGCCAAACAATTACCCAAATCAGGTGAAGCAGTAAAATCAGAGAGAGACAAAACCTGTCCCTGATCAAGACCTAGTTCAAATTCAATCTCAATCGTTCGATTGCCTATAAGACTCCCGCCAATCACTCTACTTTCAAAATCAAATACATAGTCGTTGATGGCAATAGTACTAGCTCCTATGCTAATATTTTCTATAGTTAGTGTATTGTTGGAGTTGTTTTCCATAGCCTGATCGAACGTAATGGTGGCTAATCGATCTGTTGAAAAATTGATCGAAGAAGCAGGGTCACTATTCAACATATAGTTCGACAATACAGCCCTTGTTCCTGTAGATGGAGCCTTATTGAATTCGATTTCAATTTGATTTTGGCTAAGCACGTTGATGCTCCCAACGTAGAAAACGTCGTAGTCGAAAGTGCTAGCTATCGCTTTTGAGATTGCATTATCTAGCTGATCTGACATGCTCGAAATGCTTAATTGAATGTCTGCTATTGGAGGAAGGTCGCTGGCCAATTCTAAAGAAACTATATGCTGAAACTCCGGGTTTAGTACGGCTGAGCTAGGCTGACCGACACTCTCCTCAATGGTGTAATTTGTAGTGGTTTCCGCAGTAGTTTGATCTACATTTTCATGGAACCAAAGGATCAATTCTCTAGGAGATTTAACAATGATGCTGTCCAATTTCGGGCCGAATATGTCGTAAACAAATTCTTGTTTGAGTCTGGTTTTGATTTCATTGCCATACAAATCTTTGACTTCGTCTATCAACAATTCAAAAACCATTTCATTTTCAAATGCCTCAGCAAAATCCAAAATCACAGTTTGCTGATCAGCTTCTAAAGCGACGTCAACTGGGAAAATATCTGCATACTCATAGTTCTCTTTAGATTCGGCTGATTGCTCATTCACTTTTTCCGTAAATACGACTGCGAGCGAAGTAGAGGATAAAACCTCTACGGTATCTAGTTTTGGAGGAGAGGTATCATATACGAAAGTAATATCTGGAGTAGTAAGCAAATCGGTGTCGGCATTCTGTATCCCACTTACGGATAGCGTCAGCTCTTGATTATCGTCAAAATTATTGGCGAAAGCCAAATGAACCAGACGGTCATTGTTGCTATCCACAAAGGCGGAGGATGGGTTGCCTACCGCATCATCTACGGAGTAGTTGCTAGTAGTGCTGGCGCTTGTTGTTTCCAGGTCTTGCTTGAAATAGATGTCTAATAGGTTGATCCCTATGACATGCACAGTATCAATTTGCTGACTCAACGTAAAAGTAGGAGCCAATGGTGCGACCAAAGCATTGCCTGGTATGTCTTGTAAATTCTCAATAGTGAGTGTATTTTCTACCCCAAATTCAAAATCGTCATCAAAGGCCAGGTGGACCACAGCAGCATTTTCATCGTCTAGTTCGGCCGAAGTTGGATTTGTTGCGCCAGCGTGATCAGAGGTGTAGTTACTTTCTGTCTCGGCAATACTTTTGTTCAAATCTTCATTGAAAACCACTTCAATTTGGTTGGTAGTTTTTACCACTATATGGTCTAGTTCCGGAGGATTCGTATCAAAGGTATAGGATAGGGTATTGGTTTGGATATCGTTTTGAGCACAGTCTTTGACTCCGGTAACCGTTACCATATAGTTTACATCACTGGTCAGTGCGGGGGTGACTGCAACATCTGCTGTGTAGATGGTAGTTGACACGCCATTTTCAGTAATACCATTGTCGAATGTGTAAGTGCCACTGCTGAGTGTGGTTTCATCCATGGGCTCATCGAAGGTGAGTCTGAAAGTATTAGCATCTGTAGCAATGAAGTCGATGAGATTTGGACCTGTGATATCCGGGCTATTGTCATACACACTGTTTTGTGTCCCTGGCGTGCCGCCATCTACATGATTCGATGCGGTCCAATTGTTTTCTGTGCTGCAAAGCAGCCCTGGATTGATTTGTTCGAGGGAGTAGCCGCCATTATCCTTGGCGTCATCTTGGTACCAGTCGAGCGTATAAGAAACTGAGTCCACCAGATTACCCAAATTGTCAGTAAGCGTCAGTGCTTCGCCAGTATTTCCTAACTGTAATCCGCTGAGCCCTATAACATCTCCCGAAAATAATCCTGCATTGGCGATAGTCGTAAGTGTAACGTAGCCATCTGGCGCTAGCGCAAAATCGCCTACCGTACGCCCATCAATCATGAAACCTCCCACATTGATCGTTTGATCAGATGGGTTGAATAATTCTATATACTCAGCATCTGGCAGAGCCACCACAGGATTGGGGTCGGCCATCAATTCGTTGATCACGATGTTTCGGAAAGGGGTTTGAACCTCTACCTCAAAAGATTGATTGACATGATCAATGGTCTCATCTTGCGCTTCATTTTCGACTTGATCGATAGTAAGTGTATAATCGTTGTTTACGAAATCATCAGCGAATGTGAGAAGGACTTCGTCTAGGTTGGTCATGTCCTGCACTGCTGATATGGGATTCCCAAATCCATAATTGAGTGTGTAGTTCGCTGCAGACTCAGCTGTGGTTTTATCAACATTTTGATTGAAAGTGATTCTGATGGAATTGGAATTTTCTTGACTCAATGATGAAACAGCATAGCTGGAAACAACAGGAATCGTTGAAATAACAATGTCGTCGAATCTAATTTTATCTTTCCTAGTGGAAGTATATACACATCTCACTCCTGTGAATGCGCTAGTGGTATGTAAATTGTCCGTGATGGAACCTTCAAGAGTAAATGTACTTCCCCCACTAGTATCATAATGAACAGACCAATTTGCGGAGGCATCACGCGTTACTCTAATACGTACAAGCACCGGATCACTATCAAGAACATCATTTGCACCATCTAATATTTTGGTTTTAGTGGTTCCTGTTTGTCTATAGAGGCTAATTTCGTCATTCGTGCTTCCAATGGAAATATAATATCCATTTAGTGAGCCAGTCAGATCAGGTTGATCTGAGATCAAATAAAAGAAAGCATGGTTTGGAGGTGGTAACATTAAAATCGAGGTCTACCAAAAATTCCCAAGAGGTTTCACCCAACTCAGTTTGGGGAGTAGAAAGATAGGATTCTCCTGCATCGGCAGCATCTAAGTGTAAGTCAAATCCTGACGCCTCAAAATCACTCACATCCCCACTCCAAGTAGGATTATCCAAATCCCCATCCGAAAAGTCATCATTAACTTGAGCGAAGGATACCTGTATAAAGAACAGGGCAAGAAGAGTAAGTAAGTACCTCATGTAGCTAGATTACAACGACTAAAATACGGATAATTGCTGATCTCATGGAGCGAAATGAGCCTTAGAAGCATTACGCTAATATTATTTCTTTCGCTTGGACGCATACTTTACGGTTTCATCCAATAGGAGAGCTTCTTGAATGATGGGTTTTCAGCACAGTTTCATCAATATCTTCTGGTGAGAAGTAAGAAATTCCAGCCACTTGTTTTCGGTCTTTAAAATCTAAGGTACCACTTTCATTAGATAGCTCGTTGGCGCGTACAAAACACAGCTCCACTCCTTCTTTTTTGATAGGATTCAAGTAGCAAATCCAGCTTTTATTAAAGTAAAAAGGGACTCGAAATCTGATTTTAGGTTGTAGGTCAAATTGAGTTAATATTAACTCGTGCAATACACACAAGAGTTTCTTTTGAGGACCTTCAATGGTGGTTATGTATGCGTCGACATCTGTCATTCGTTCTTAGCAAGTGGTTTTTGTCAGCCAAATGTAATAATTTAATAAAGGCATTATTCTAAATCTATTGCTATGATAAAGTTCTTCCTCCGAAACGCCCGCCGTAATAAACTGTACTATTCGATCAACTTGATAGGTCTGGTTTTAGGTACGACTTCTACCATCTTTATTTTTCTCTACTTACAAAGCGAGCTCACCTTCGATGATCACTATTCTGATTCGGATAGAATCTATAGGGTAACGCTGAATAGAGTATATCCCAACAATGAAGTAGGATGGGCGTCGATTCCGGCGCCTGTTGGTTTGGCTTTGCACGAAAACTTTCCAGAGATAGAGCATGCCAGCCGAATGTCAACCGGTGACATTGATGTTAAAGTGGATCATCACCAGTTTACAGAGAGTAAAGGGCTCTATGTTGATCCGGATTTCTTCAAACTTTTTGACTTGAAGCCACTAGATGGCAACCTGCATACTGCTATGAATCAACCCAGAAAGGTTGTACTCACGGAAAAACTGGCCATGAAGTATTTCAAGACCACTCAAGCTGTTGGGAAGCAGTTGGTGGTGAGAGACAGTCTCAATTATCAAGTAAGTGCAGTCATTCAAAATTTGCCGGACAACAGCCACTTTGAGGCAGATTTGATCTTACCTATGGTGGATTCGCGCGAGTCCAGATATAAGACACAATGGGGGACGGCTTTTTTCTATTTTACTTATATCAAACTCAACGAAGGAGTAGATAGAATTCAATTCGAAGGTAAAATGCGTGAGTTTCTTTTGAAACAAATGGCTTTGAATACCAGTGGGATGGATTTTGATAAATGGCTGGAAGAAGGCAACAGCTATGACTATTTTTTACAGCCGCTTAAAGACATTCATTTGACTTCAAATCTAAGATGGGAGTTCAAGCCCAACGGCAACAAAAAGCAACGTTCAACTCTTTATGGCGGTGGGCATATTCATTTTGATTATATCCTGCATCAACTATATCAATCTTTCCACGGCCAAGGCTGGTAATAGATTAAAGGAGTTAGGACTGAAGAAAATTATGGGAGCCTCAAGAGCTGAGGTGACCAGACAATTGCTCGGCGAATCAGTGATAATTACTATGACTTCGGCAGCTGTAGCCCTGTTACTGTCATTCCAGATTTTGCCGACCTTCAATGACCTGTCTGGTAAACTCTGGGCAGCAGAGGTGCTTCTTAATCCGACATTTTTAGGCATGTTTTTGGTTTTTGCGTTGTTGTTGGGCATTGTGGCGGGCCTTTATCCAGCGCTGAAGCTATCAGGTGTATACCCTACAGAAATTATTAATGCCAATGCCAAAAGTACTACAGAGTCAGCTCAGGAGCGGTGGATACGAAATGTACTAGTGGGTCTTCAATTTGGTGTATCCTTGGTTGTTATCGTTTCGACGTTGGTAGTCTATCAGCAAAACAAGTATTTGTCAACTGTTGATTTGGGTTATGACAAAGAAAACCTGATGATCGTGGATAATGCCTATGAGTTAAGGTCGAAGGCTGAAATATTCAAAAACGAATTGATTAAGTCTCCATATATTGTACAAGGGGCCGCTGTTTCTTCAGTACCTGGATTTGTGAATGGGGCTACTACATACACCACAACAGAAAGTGAGGGAAATCCGGTCAATGTTAGTTTTTACTTCACTGGTGACGAAAATGGAGCAGAGATATTTGGCTTGTCTTTGTTGGCTGGTAGAAATTATAGAAAAAGTGATTTCACGGATACCATTCGTTATGTAATGATCAACGAAGAAGCAATGAAGCAATTCGGCTGGAATTCACCAGAACAAGCGGTTAATTCTTCCATAAAAAATACAATGGGCACCAGAGCGCTAAAAGTTATCGGCATAGTGGAAGACTTCCATATTCACTCCTTACATGAAAGCATTAGGCCCTTGGTGATCTCTACCGGAATGAGATCCATCAACAGATTGGTTTTTAAAGTAAAAGGCAGTCAGACACAAGCTGCCGTACAAGACATGCTGAGCCAATGGAAACAATTTGATATGGATAAGCCGGTAGCCTATTCCTTTTTGGATGATAGACTTGAAGGACTTTATATCACTGAGGCACACACCCAAAAATTATTCTCCATATTTACACTACTGGCTATTTTCCTGGCAGGATTTGGCATGTATGGATTATCGGCATACCTGACAGGCCTCAAAAGAAAAGAAGTGGCTATTAGAAAAACCCTAGGCGCTTCAGAACTTTGGATATTGAAGTATTTTACTATTAAACAATTGATGGTAATTATGCTATCCATCATTATCGGTTTGCCCATAGCCTATTATTTGGGCAATGCATGGCTGAGCAACTTTGCTTACCGAATAGAAATAGGTTTTTCTATCCTTTTGGTCTCTGTAGGTTCAATAATACTCATCGGCTTAGTCTCTATAGGATGGTACTCTGTTCGTGCTGCGCTTGAAAACCCAGTAAAGATGTTGCGTGAATAAATGAATTCTGTTAGATATTATTGTTGAGTATTTTTATCAGTTAATAATTTAACAATTAACAGCATTCATTAACATAATTCAAAAATTTCAGCATTTTGCTGGCCTCCTTCTCAAGAGAATTGTACTAATTTTGAATTCTCAATTCATGGAACCCAGAGATAGTTAATCAAAGTGTATCGTTGTGAGAGTTCAGAGATCTCTCATGAATCGATCAAAAACAAAAATTACAAGAAGTGAAATTAGCAGTAGTTGGAGCCACAGGATTAGTAGGATCGGAAATTCTAGAAGTCCTCAAAGAAAGAAATTTTGAATACGACGAGCTGATGTTGGTAGCATCTGCGCGTTCGGTAGGTAAAGTGATTGAATACAAAGGAACAGCCCATACCGTGATAGGGCTGGAAGACGCCGTAGCTGCCAAGCCAGACATAGCTATATTCTCTGCAGGCGGAGGCACCTCCTTGGAGTGGGCACCTAAGTTTGCTGAAGTAGGTACGATTGTAATAGACAACTCCTCAGCCTGGAGAATGGACCCATCCAAAAAACTGATCGTTCCGGAAATCAATGGATCAGCCATCATGATTGATGATCGAATAATCGCCAACCCAAATTGTTCTACCATTCAGATGGTATTGGTACTCGGGCCGTTGCACGAAAGGTACGGTATCAATCGTGTAATTGTATCTACCTACCAGTCGGTAACGGGATCAGGAAAAGGTGCAGTAGACCAGATGATGTCAGAGAGAAATGGAGAAACTCCTGAAATGGTTTATCCGCATAAAATTGACATGAATGTATTGCCTCATATTGATGTGTTCCAGGACAATGGATACACTAAAGAGGAAATGAAAATGACCAACGAAACCGTAAAAATTCTTGGTGATGAGAATGTAAAAGTTTCGGCCACCTGCGTGAGAATTCCAACCATGGGCGGTCACTCGGAATCTGTGAATATTGAATTTGACAATCCTTATGACTTGGCAGAAGTAAAGGAAATTCTTTCCAAAGTTCCTGGATTGATCATTCAAGATGATGTGGCAAACCATGTGTATCCTATGCCGTTGACAGCTCACAAAAAGGACGAAGTCTTTGTAGGTAGAATTAGAAAAGATGAATCTAAGGAAAACGCGCTGAACTTGTGGATTGTAGCAGATAACCTTAGAAAAGGAGCCGCTACCAATGCTGTTCAAATCGCACAATATGTATCAGAGCACAACTTAGTGCTCTAAGAAAATCCTATTTTAGTTATTCGTGTGAATATGCCATTCGCACAAAAGAAAAGGCTGGTTCGAATGTTTTACATTTGAGCCAGTTTTTTTATGTCCAAGTCCATCATAAATATTTTATCTCCCAAAGTTGTCAGGGAATTTATTCATACTCATATGAATGATGATCCTGTGACTTTGGTGTTGCAGTCAAAGAAATACCCTGATCTACCCATTCGGGAAATAGCCGCTCAGATACAATCCAGAAAAAAAGCGCAGGCAAAATTGCCAGAGTGGTATGAGCAAGATGATATCATCTTTCCGCACGGTATTTCTATGGAGCAATGTTCGTCTGAAGAAACAGCGAAATACAAAGCTTCATTGGTTCAGGGAAATAGTGTAGTCGATTTGACTGGTGGTTTTGGGATAGACCTTTACTACCTGTCGCAGCAGTTTGAACAGGCTATTTACATTGAACAAAACAAGGAGTTGGTAGACTTGGCTGATCATAATTTTACAGTGCTTGAAGCTGAAAATATTGATCGTGTAAATACTACGGCGGAGCAATATCTAACCATAGAAGAAACACCCGCCGACGCATATTACATAGATCCGGCTCGAAGAGATGAGTCCAACCAAAAGGTATTCCAAATTGAAGATTGCACACCAGATTTGAATCTCATACTGCCTCAATTGTTGGATCGGAAGGCACAGGTACTGATAAAGCTTTCTCCTTTGTTGGATGTTCGTCGAGCGCTTGAAGTTTTACCGAATGTAAAGGAACTTCATGTGGTCTCGGTGAAGAATGAATGCAAGGAGCTACTTTTTAAAATTGAACCTGGTTATGAGGGAGCGGTAAAACGAATCGCGGCGAATTTGGTGAATGGAAATCGATCTTTGTTTGAGTTTGAAGAAGCCGACGAAGGAATGCTGCCAACCTTCAGTCAACCGCTGGAGTTTCTATATGAACCTAATGCTTCTATTTTGAAGGCTGGTGGGTTCAACGCCATTTCAAATGCTTTTATTCTAAACAAACTTCATCGAAACTCTCACCTCTATACTTCAAACGAGCGAAGAGATAATTTCCCTGGTCGTACATTCAAAATTGTAGCCCAGACAGTAGTCAACAAAAAGAAACTAAAAGCATACTTGCCCCAAGGAAAAGCCAACATTACAGTCCGGAACTATCCTTTGACAGTAAAGGAGATCAGAAAAAAAACAGGTATTAGAGAGGGCGGAGATGTGTATTTGTTTGCGACAACCTTGATCGATAGTAGTTTGGTTGTATTGGTATGTGAGAAAGTCTAGACTCACCAAAAGAGGCTAACGCCCGTTAGTAATAAATTACTGATTGCAGCCCGTATTCAACACTTTTTGTTTAATTGATTTTAAAAATCTATATTGGGGAATTATTCTAATACAGAATAATATTTTTTAACCTAACCTAACCCAAATGCATACGCTATTATATTCGGCTTCTGCCGAAATATTCTATCGAAAATATTGCTATAACCTATTTTATAGCTATTCGATTTCACACACATTTCTTAAGGATCGAATTCAGTCTAACAGCAGCTAGACTCACTGATCATATTTACTAATCTAATTATTCAACTAAACCTAATTATTATGAAAAGAGTGTTATACACCCTTTTGATAGTGGCATGTGTCTGCTATCAAGGATTTACTCAAGACAAATCCAAAACCTTTATCCGGCTAGAAGCTAGCCAAGGACAAATACCCAAAACTGAATTGTTGAGAAATCAACTGCGCATGACTTCCGCTGAGGAGATGAAACCCCTGAAGGCAGAGAATGACCAACTGGGCTATCGCCATGAAAAATTCGAACACTTCTACAAAGGCATAAGAGTAGAAGGCTCGACTTACACCATTCACTCCAAAAATGGCGTACCCACTCATATGACAGGTAACTACGCAACTATTTCTGAGATTGATATCAACCCACAAATAACAGGTCCATCAGCTTTGAGTGCAGCCAAGTCTGCTACTGAGGCCAGTGAGTTTGCCTGGGAGACAAATGGAGTAAGTGCCACACTACCTCAAAGAAAGCCTGAAGGGGAGTTGGTTATAGTCCAAAATACTTCAAATGGATATAAGGCTCGTTTAGCTTATAAGTTTCACATTTTGGGTAATAAGCCCTTTGTGAATGCCTATGTGTATATCGATGCGAAGACAGGAGAGGTAGTGAGATACAATAGTGTGATCAAACACGCAGATGCAGTAGGGTCAGGCGCTACTCGCTATAGTGGAACACAAACCATCACTACCGATAGCAATGGCGGTAGCTACAGGTTGAGAGACTATTCCCGGGGAAATGGCATATTGACTTATGATGGCACCACGGCCACGAGTGCCAACCAAAGCACAGGAAGGCCCAATGGTTCTTCGGAATACACAGACAATAACAACAGCTGGACCGCTGGAGAATACGACAACGCAGACAAGGACAATGCAGCCTTAGATGCACACTTTGCGGCAGAAGCCACTTATGATTTCTTTATGAGCAACTTCAACAGAGATAGTTATGACGGAAATGGAGCGTCCATCGAAAGCCATGTAAACACGGACATAGAGTCGGTATATGGCTATCCAAGTGGATACAATGACAATGCCTTCTGGACTGGCTATGTGATGGTATACGGAAAAGGCAATAGCCTTGACCCATTGACCACTGTAGATATTACTGCGCATGAAATTGGCCATGCATTTTGTACTGGTACTGCGGATTTGGTATATGAAAAAGAATCAGGTGCTATGAACGAAGGACTAAGCGACATTTGGGGAGCTTGTGTCGAATATTACGTCAATCAGAACTATGGGTTGAACAAAGACCTTTGGAATCTGGGGACAGAGATAGGACAAACGTTCAGATCTATGTCTAACCCTAAGGCCTATGGTGATCCAGATACGTATGGTGGCACCAACTGGATAAGCCAAAATTGTACACCGAGTAATCAAAACGACTACTGTGGTGTGCATACCAATAGTGGTGTAACAAATCACTGGTTTTACGTATTGGTAGCAGGTGAAACAGGTACCAATGACAACAGCGACTCCTACAGTGTAACTGGCATTGGCGTAGATGATGCAGCTGCCATCGTTTGGAGAACCGAGTCTGTTTATCTCAATACCAATTCAGATTATGCAGATTTTAGAACATATTCTATTCAATCGGCTGTGGAGTTATTTGGCTCAGGATCAGCTCAGGAGATAGCCGTGACTAACTCTTGGTATGCGGTTGGAGTAGGATCAGAATATGTCCAGACTTGTTCTTTGGCTGCACCGAGCAATTTTGCTTCGTCAAGTATCAATGACAATGGGTTCACGCTTTCCTGGAGTGCTGTTTCAGGAGCAGCGTCATATACCATTACGGTGGGTGGCTCTTCGACCAATGTAACAGGAACTAGCCATGTAGCTTCTGGATTGAACTCAGGGACACAATATGCTTGTACTGTAGTAGCGAACTGTGGTACCGGTGGTAGCGGACTTTCGTCTAATCTAAACGTAACTACTACAGGAACACCACCACTCAACTATTGTTCATCCAATGGGAATAATACTTCTGATGAGTACATCGGTAGAGTTCAACTCAATACTATTGATAATTCAACCGATGCTTCTTCAGGAGGGTATGGTGACTATACAACTCAATCGACCAGTTTAACCAAAGGAGAACAATACACGATAACTATCACGCCGACCTGGACAGGAACGGTTTATAATGAAGCCTACTCAGTTTGGGTGGATTATAATCAAGACGGTGATTTTGCAGATGCTGGAGAACAGGTCTATTCTCAGGCTGCATCGCAAACTTCGCCAGTTAGTGGGTCATTCACGGTGCCAAGCGGAGCTGCAAATGGCAATACCCGAATGAGGGTATCTATGAAGTACAATGGCATTCCTACTTCTTGTGAGTCATTTCAATATGGTGAAGTAGAAGACTACACAGTCAATTTGGTAACAGGTTCTGCTGATTCTGAAGCACCAACAGCACCATCAAATCTAACTGCATCGAGCATTACACAGACTACACTGACACTCAATTGGGATGCTTCTACTGATAATGTAGGTGTAACGGGCTATGATGTGTATCAGGGCGCAACTAATATTGGAACTGTCACCTCTAACTCAGCGGATATTACGGGATTGACTGCAGGTACGGCATACTCGTTTAGCGTTAGAGCTAAGGATTTGGCGGGCAATATCTCAGATGCAAGCAATACAGTAAATGTAACTACTCAAAGTGCAGGCATGACTTGTGCTTCTACGGAGGCCATTCCATATTCAGAAGGATTTGAGTCTGGTTTTGGTGGTTGGACTAATTCAAGTGGAGACGATTTTGACTGGTCGAGAAGAACAGGGTCAACACCATCGGGTAGCACGGGTCCTGGCAGTGCTTCGGAAGGAAGCTACTACATCTATGTAGAAGCTTCTAGTCCAAACTATCCAAGCAAAACAACTCGAATAGAAAGTCCATGTTTTGACCTTTCAGGAGAGAGTGCTGCTAGTTTCTCTTTCAAATATCACATGTATGGAGCTACCATGGGTTCACTTGTGTTGGAGGCTACGACAGATGACACGAATTGGTCGTCGGTATGGTCTGAGTCGGGTAATCAGGGCAATAGCTGGCAGACGGCTAATGTTAATTTAGATTCCTACACCGGGGATGTTGTTAAACTTAGATTTGTGGGCACAACTGGTTCGAGCTATACAGGAGATATTGCTGTTGATAATGTTTCTTTTAGTGCAGGAGGAACCGGTGGCACAACCGATGTGACACTTACTTTAACATTTGATAACTATCCAGAGGAGACCAGCTGGCAAATGCTCAGCGGGAGTACTGTTGTTGCTTCAGGTGGTACATACGGCGCTCAAGCTGATGGATCTACATTGAATGTAAATGTTACTTTGGATGATGGATGCTATGATTTTGTAATTAATGACACCTATGGTGATGGTATTTGCTGTTCTTATGGTAGTGGATCGTATAGTCTGACAGACGGAAGTACTACACTGGCTTCAGGAGGCTCTTTTGGGTCTAGTGAGACTACACCATTTTGTGTAGGAGGTGCAGGCTTTAGCGCATTTGCTTTTGGCGGAACGCCTTCATCGTCTGTAGGTACGCCTGTTAGTGTAGATATGTATCCTAATCCAGTAGTAGGCTATTTTTTGAATATCGTTACTACTAGAGATGAAGTGTCTTATAAAATTACGAACCTCATGGGCAAAAGAATCTCAAGTGGTCAGCTTGTGAATAGTAAAGTGGATGTGAGCACCCTGAAATCAGGGATATACTTACTTCAATTGGTTGATGAAGGAGGAAAATCAGTAATCAAGAAGTTCTCTAAAGAATAAATAGCGGACTTGGTCGTTAGATGATTGCAACCTTTTATTATTTAATATAAATACGAGCCGGAGAGGGAAACCTTTTCGGCTTTTTAGTTTCCTAAAATTGCTAAGAATTGAGCTTTCAAGTCTTCATTGCCCTCCAACTGAGCAAGAACTGCTTGCTGCAAATAATTCGGAATATTTTCGTTATTGCTCATCCTTTGGTTTACATCTTCGAGCATAGTTACCATTTCTCCTTTATATAAGTCTTTAGATTTGAGTTCGGAGATCAAATTTTCCATCTCACTCGAAAGGACAACTGGTTGTGTTGTGATTGGCATTGCAGTAATTTGGCTCTGAATCTGATCGATGCACACATCGTATTCAGCAATTATTTTTTCAAAATCTTTTTTCTTTAGTTCACCTGATTCTATTTTTTGACTTACTGATTCGCAATCTTCGAAATATGCTGCAAACCTCTTCTTGGAAGTCAGGTTACTTGTTTTGTATTGCTCCCCTTTCCAGTTGACTAAAATCTTTAATGCAAAGTTGGACGAAGAACCAAGGTCAGGGTCATTATACAAATACCTACTAAAATATTTGCCTTTAATATCAACTTGTACAAATTGATATCTGCCATCTATTTTTAATGTTTCATAGTCATCATTTTTACCTAAATGAACTGAGCGAATTTGGTAAGATTTATAACTGATCTTTTTCTTTCCATCTTTTACTTTCGCTTCATCTGCTTTATACTGATCGCCTGTTTCCAAATAAATTTTGCCATAAATGGTGTCCATTTTGGCAGTTACTAGCCATTGATCTTGGCCGTAAGAGAATACTGAAATTGAAGAAAAGAATAAGAAAAAAAGTAGAGCACGCATAACTTAAAATTGATGTGGCACGAAGTAAACAATTTTTATTCGCTTTTTTTAATTAAACAACAAGTCATCAATGGGCAAGACTTTTTACGACCTAAAGTTTTAATGTGTTCTTAATATTTTAGATGGAATGAGGCTATTGATATTTAATTTTCTATTATGTCTAAAAATTGAGCCTTCATTGCTTCATTGTCTGCTAATTCTGAAAGGATAACTTCTTGCAAATATTTAGGAATAAATTGATCAGCATTTATTTTTTGTTCAATGTCTTTAAGCATTGGGACTATCTCTCCCTCATACAGCTCATTGGATTTTAAATCAGAGATAAATATTTCGAATTTTTCTTTAGGGCTTAAACTTTTAAGTCGATTTTCTCCGACCGGTTGATTTCTGGATTCTTCAATACACATATTATATCGAAGAATGATAACATCCATGTCTTTTGATTTTTTGATGTCTTTATTTAAAATTTGGCTTTCTAAAGAAGGGCAATCCTTCAGGTATTCAGCCAATTTTTTTCTGGAGGTCAAATGACCTATTTTGTATTGCGCTCCTTTCCAGTTGACCAGGATAGGCAATGAATAACTAGCATTAGGTCCCGATTCAGGGTCTTTATAAAGAAATCTGCTTACATATTCTCCTGGCAGATCAACTTTAGCAAATTGATACCTATCATCAATTTTTAATGTTTTGTAATCTTTATGCGTGCCCAAATGTACAGACAATAGCTTGTATGCTTTATGGACATTTTTTCCATTTTCATTGATAATTCTAGCTGCATCCGCTTTCAAAGGATCACCAGTGTCCAAAAATATTTTACCATAAATCGTGTCCAACTTGGCAGTGACCAGCCATTGTTCTTGACCAAACGAAAGAGTTGTGAAAATGAAAAATAAGGTGGTTGTTAGTAGGGTTCGCATATCTCAGTTTTGACTAGCTGCTAATAAAGCTAAAATAATTCAATTGGATTAAAGGATTATGAAATCCTTTTTTGTTCTGATTGAAATAAAAAAGCGCTATTAAATGCTTAGCCAATAGGTAAGTTTTAAAACAATACCGCGGTTTTTTGTTCTGAAATCCGTAGTGGCGTAGTTGTCTGAATAAACTAGGAAAAAATCTGACATCGGTTTGTATCTCCACTGAAGACGGCTATTGATATTGAAATTTTCATCCTGTGTATTGTATTGAAGAAAAGTAGTCCACCACATATTGTTTCGTAGGCTTATTTCTGCCTTTGGACCTACAAGATGCAAGGTGGTTTCGCCATATCCTTCGGCTAATTTTATTTTGTTCATTCTATAATCGATTGTAAAAACGCCCCAGGGTTGAACTCTATAACTTATCTGTTGACCAAACTCTATTCTCGTTCCATTAAAAAAGCCACCAAAGTTAAATTCTGTACTGGAATACAGCTTTTTGAGTTGATTAGTGGAGTAACTGGTTTGATAATAATTAAAATCATATTGGTCAACTGGCAATGGAACATCTTCACCAATCAAGTCTGCAGGTACTTGAAGTGTTACCGATCTATTGAGTATTCCCAGTCTTGTTCTGGAGTTATTTCTAAAAATAATACTGCCATTAAGAGAGGTTCTTCGTGCCATCAACTCGCCATCATCGTTGTACTCAAATACTGTCCAGGTGAAGATTTCTGCATTTCTATACCAAGTTTCATCACTTCCATTCCAGACGTAGCCTATCCAGGGGTTAATGGAATGATACCCAATTCTTATTGTTGTGTCTAATTCCGCATCATAGTGATGGAGTCTCGGGGTGAACCCCATTTCGGCGATATAGTTTTCACCTACTTTGTTATAACTAAACCCTGCCCTTACATTTTCACCGGTATAAGTACCATTTAATGCTGTAAATTGATTTTTATTTAACTTTTCTTCTGTCGTGGACCAATGCATTTTCAATGAAGCATTAAGTTGGCCACCTTCTGAAACATAGTTGAATTCTGCACCCCCAGTTCTGTTATATGTTCTATCTGTTAGTTCATTTTCTGGAAAGTCCTCTTTATTGTTGAATAAAACTTTTACTGAGGAGCGTTTAAAGAAACGTTGTTGCACACTTCCTACAAAAAAGTTGGTGGGGCTGAGATCACCTGAAGCTTTAGTATGAACATCCATGATTCCTATACGCATGCCGTCAGTAATGTTCCCTGATATTCTAGCCCCAAAAGCTACTGGTACTGGTTCGTTGTCTTCATCAATACCAATTCTTCTTGAAAAGAAAGGACGAACCGCCCACGTACCAAAGTCTGAGAAAAGGTCGCTATTTTCTAAAAAGAAACCTCTTTTCTCAGGGAAGAACACGCTGAATCTCGAGACATTAGTGACTTGTTGGTCAACATCCACATTTGAAAAATCCGGATTCACAGTGAGGTCCAAATTCAACGAAGAGGTTAGGGCAATTTTGGCATCTCCTCCAAAGTCCAAACTACTTTCAACTGGCTCGTCTTCTTCATGATCCTTTGAACGTGCCGTAGAAATGTATGGTATCAATGCCATGTTTCCTTTTGTTTTTGCGGGCGGCGTATCCCAGTTCAAGGTGCCAAAGTAGCCGAGCTCGATGCCATCAAATTCGATGGGTACGTGAGCCCAGGTCGAATAGACATTCCTTTTCATGTCATTTCGAACTAAGTTGATGCCCCAATTATTGTTATGCTGATTATATCTCAGGGTTTTAAATGGAATGGCCATTTCAACTGTCCAGTGATCTTCAAATTTACTTACTGCAGAAAACCATTTATTGTCCCAATTAGAATCCATATTGGTAGAGCTTCCCCTGGCAGTCAATGTAGCTTCTACCTGAGCCCCACCCGCATTTACACCAAACAAATAGCCATTGGTCTTAGTGTTGATGGGGTCTATAAGGATGCTGAACCCATCACTATCCCAAAAAGCGCTGGTGTTATCTCTTTTCAAGGATTGGATTACCAGTTCGTCCATATCTTGGTAACAAACAGCAGACACATAGAGAAAGTTAGCATCATAGGCCAACTTCACTTTAGTCCTAGCTTTAGCCAATCCTGTGTCCTGTGGCCATTTATTGATAAAATCTGATGAAGGTGCTAATTCGGTCCAAAATGATTCATCGAGCTGACCATCGAGTGTTACTTCGGCATCTATTCTTTCAATGTGCAGTTGAAAAGCCTGATTATTCCCAGTCTTGTTATTTCCGCCAAAGCAAAGCGTAGCAAGGCTACACATCAATAGAGCAGTCAGTCGATAGATCATTAGTAGTTCGTTGAGTCTACAAAATTAACGGGATTGAACGCCAAAGTTGACGCTATGTGACTAATGGTCGATATCAAAGGCTAATTGGCCAATATCTACCAATAAATGTCCTTTATTGATGAATATTGACCATTCGAACGCTGCAATTAGCCGTATGTAGCCAAATCAGTATAAACACTAACTGAAATCGTATATTTGTTGCAATGGGAAACCTTGAAGCCAGAGTAGCAGAATTATTTAAAAACAGACTGTTTAGCCATATATTATTTTGGCTGAGCTATGTGGTTTTTCATACGGTACTTTGGGGAAGCTACAAAGGTGAGTGGGAACTGGCTTTTATAGATCAACTCATCTATTTGCCTGTAAAAATTGTAATTACCTACTACACAATTTATGTGTTATTGCCCAAATATGTACTTAAAGGGAAATGGGTGTCATTTGCTTTTTTACTCATTGCGTCTGCCCTTACAGGAGGTACGCTCTATCGTTTGATCACCTACTATGTAGAGTACCCACTATTTTATCCGAAATATTTGAATGAGCAGGTGTTGCAGATGTTTAAAATTTTCAAAGGCATCGTTCAGATTTACCCAGTGGTTTTTCTGGCTACTACCATCAAAATATTGAAGCATTGGTATGTCAATCAACAAGACAAACAAATCCTTGCCCACGAAAAATTGGAAGCAGAATTAAAATTTTTAAAAACTCAGATTCATCCACATTTTTTATTCAATACGCTCAATAACCTCTATGCGCTTACACTAAAAAAATCCGATCATGCACCTGAGATGGTGCTGAAGCTTTCAGAGTTGATTAATTATATGCTCTATGAATGCAATGCGCCGAAAGTACCCTTGGATAATGAATTGAATTTCATCAAAAATTATATCGAAATAGAACGCATGCGACATGGAGATAACCTGGATATCAAAGCCATGATTACGGGAGAAACGAGCGGTGTGTACGTGGCACCTATGATTATTTTGCCTTTTCTGGAAAATAGCTTCAAGCATGGAGTGAATGAAGAACTGGATAAATCCTGGGTGTATCTGGATTTGTCAATTATTGAAAATAGACTCAAATTGAGTATTGAAAATAGTAAGAGTGAAACCCAGCGGCTGGATGATCATGAGCATGGCATTGGTCTGAAAAACGTAAAAAGAAGGCTGGATCTATTATATAGAGATGACTACCGTTTGGATATCATAGATGGAGCGAAAACTTTTACTGTAATGATGGAAATAAACTTTAGGAAAACGGCATGAAATGTATAATCGTAGATGATGAACCGCTGGCTATTGAAGTCATCGAATCGTATGTTGAGCGCATCGACGCCTTGGAACTTGTAGGTAAGTTTAGAAATGCAATCAAGGCTTTTGACTACATTCAGTCTGGCGAACCTGTGGATCTTATCTTTTTGGACATTCAAATGCCGAAATTGACAGGTATTGAATTCTTAAAGACGTTGACCGAACCTCCGAAAGTGATTTTCACCACAGCTTATCGAGAATATGCGCTTGAAGGATTTGAGCTAGAGGTGTTGGACTATTTGCTCAAGCCTATATCATTTGACAGATTTATGAAGGCTGTGTCTAAAGCACTCAATCAATCAAAGGAAGTGGAGATTTCTACCAGTGCTGAAGGGGATGATTTTATCTTTTTCAAATGTGATAAAAAAATGATTCGCGTTGGGCTGAAGGACATCCTCTATATCGAAAGCATCAAGGACTATGTGAAAATTAAGACAGCTGAGAAAGAGGTAGTCACTCACCAAAAAATCAGTGTGCTAGAGACGAAGCTGCCCGCCAATCATTTTATCAGGGTGCATCGTTCTTTTATCATCAATATTCCCAAAATAGAAAGCTACTCGGCCAGTGAGATCGAACTGAATAATGAAAGCATTCCGGTGGGACGAAACTACAAGGTAGAGGTGATGGAGAAGTTGGGGAAGATTGTGCTTTAGCTATCAATTAGCTTTAATTCGAATAGCTTAGCCAAATGCCCCTTCAATTTTTCTTGTACCTCATTCATGTCTGGCTTTTTTCCTAACTCAAATTCCAAAGAAGTCACGGCCTTGTCATCAATACCACAGGGTATGATGTTTTGAAAATAGTTTAAATCGGTCATCACATTGAAGGCAAAGCCGTGCATGGTTACCCATCGGCTGGACTTCACACCCATCGCGCATATTTTCCGAGCCTTGGCTGGATGGTCAATGTCAATCCAGACACCAGTCAACCCGTCGATCCTTCCTGATTCAATTCCATAGTCGGCAAGCGTTTGAATGATCGCTTCTTCTAGCAGTCTGAGGTATTTGTGGATATCTGTAAAGAAATTATCTAAGTCCAGAATAGGGTAGCCTACAATCTGGCCAGGTCCGTGATAGGTAATGTCTCCCCCGCGATTGATTTTATAAAAGGTAGCGTGCTTTTCTTTTAGGCCATTGTCATCCAGCAAGAGATTGGCTTTGTCACCAGACTTTCCTAGCGTGTACACATGTGGATGAGAGCAGAAGATTAGATAGTTGGAAGTAATAGTTTGTTCAGAATCCTCCTTCTTTCGATTTTCTATTTTGAGTGCGACGGTTTGGTCAAACAACTCAGTCTGGTAGTCCCAAGCCTTTTGATAATCAATCAACCCCAGGTCAATAAACTTTGTTTCCTTATTCTGCACTATATTCATCACACTCCTCTTTTTTCCGACAAAACTACAAAGAACAAATAGATCATGCCGTAGAGACTTGCTCCCAAATGATGGTCTCAGGATGACTATACCATTCTTCTAGTTTGCCGGTATATCGATGCTCGAGAACATTACGTTTAATCTTCATTGTTGGTGTAAGAATTCCATTTTCAATACTCCATGGCTCATGGACGATGATGGCCTTCTTAATTTTTTCATAGTCTACCAGATTTTGTACCACTTGCGAGATGGTTTCTTTGAGTCCATGAAGCACATCTTCCTGAGATTTGCTGAGACCGATTTCCGAAAGCACGATCAAAGCAATAGGTTGTGGCAGACTTCGTCCCAAGACGCAGATTTGCTCTACATCAGAGTTGAGCGCAAATCCCCATTCTATAGGTCCGGGAACTATAAATTTTCCTTTGGCAGTTTTAAAAGTATCCTTGATTCTTCCTGTAATGGTCAAATATCCTTGGGCATCCATCTCTCCCATATCTCCAGTATGCAAGTAGCCATCGGCCAGCACCTGAGCTGATAGCTCAGGTTCCTTATAGTAGCCCGACATTACCCAGTCTGCTTTCATCAATATTTCACCAGATTCTGGGTCTATTTTCATATCCATATCGGGGTATGCAGTTCCTACTGTACCCATTTGCATAGCATCTAGTGGCATAATTGTGCAGATACCATGGTTTTCTGTCATGCCATACAGCTCTAGCAGGGATAGACCCATTTTTTGATACCATTCGTGCAAAGATTGTGGGCAAGGAGCGGCGGCAGTTACCAAGATTTCCGCTTTACTCAAGCCAAGTCCTTTTTTGATTTTGTTTTTAATGAAGGTGCTCAGCAGAGGTATTTTGAGTAATAAATCGAGTTTTTTCTGCGGTAATTTGGCTAGCACACCAAGTTGAAATTTGGTCCAGATTCTAGGTACACCAAAAAATATGGTGGGCTGTGTGTCTTGTAAGTTTTGAACAAACGTATCTAGTGACTCTACAAATGATATGGAGCCACCAGAATAAATACCGCAGGTTTCAACTACCCCTCGTTCGGCCACATGGCAGAGCGGAAGGTAAGAAAAGAACCGATGGGGTTTATTGATAACACTAAGTACTTTTTGCACAGCTCGAACGGCCAGCTGATAGTTGTTGTGTTGAAGCATGACCCCTTTTGGGGTACCTGTCGTACCTGAAGTATACAGTATAGCCACCAGGTTATCTGAATGAGGAATTGGGTTTTCAATCATTGGCTGTGTTTGCTCCATGATATTATCCCATCGACTATATGTGCTTTCTGTGCTCAGAGGTAAAGCAATGCCATGAATGCCTTTTGGAACGCCTTCCTTCATTAAATCCCAGTCTTCTAGTTTACCTGTGAATAGCACTTTGGATTCAGAGTGTATTAAAATTTCATTGAGTTGATTGGCAGTAAGGTTGGGGTACAAGGGTACCGATACATGTCCAGCCATAGTGATGGCCTGATCTGCTAATATCCAATGTGCACAATTTTTAGATACAATGGCGATCTTACTGAGTCGTGGTAAATTCAATTCACTCAGGTATTGCGCCATTCTACGAATTTGATCAACCGATTCGGCCCAGGTATAAGTTGTCCATTGACCTCCCGAAGGCTGTCTCAAAAAAACGTCATCGGGTTTTGTCTGTTCCCAGTGGTACAACATTTCAGTGAGAGTAGGCAGGTGGTCGATGTCTAGTTTTTCATGCATGAGTGGCGCCGTTTGTTGCACCCAACAAGATAACTGAAAGCCAAAAACCATCACAGTATCCAAAGAAAAAATTAACTACGATGAAGGTGAAAAAAAGGTTTTATGTACAGGATTGACCTATTTTTTGTACAGAAGCGAACAGTGGAAGAGTATTATTGATCAATGATTAATATGTAACTGGCTATAAATCAGCAACTAACAATAGTTGGCATCGGATTGGTTATAAAACTGGCAAGGTCAATTACTCAAAATAAATTACTCATGAAAACGCACACCTATTTACTCGCACTCTCTCTGGTGGCATTCAGCTTCACTCTCCATGCCAATACAGAGGATAAAAATGAAAATGTAGAATCAAGTGCCAAGACAGAGATCTTGGAAATAGTGGATACCGAAGATTTAACAGTTGGAGAATGTGTGGCTTGCCCCGTTCCAGTTCAAATCTTTGATAAAGACTTTAATCTCATTCTGACAGGAGAAGTCTCTCCGATGCATGATGCAAGTAGTCAGAAATTGAGAGTACTTATCGGGCAAAGCAATTTGATAATGGAATCAAATGCCGCAATTATTTATCAGCTCGAAGAATAAAGATAATAGTTTACGGTTGGTTGATGAAAAGGGGCATTTTTTGTCCCTTTTCTCTTTTTACTTCTTTTTGTTCTTGTTGCGCTTGAGTGATTTGATGAATTCACCCCACGCAAAAGGATTGAGTAAAGGAACAGAAGTAGTCTGAAATCTGGAATTGTAAGTGAGCATTTGCTGGTTTACATAGTAGTTGTAGTTGTTGCCAGCGTTCATCGGCAGATTCCTATACATTTTGTTTAGCATGGCTTGATCCAGGCTTTGTTGCATATTTTTATATTGATACTGATAGGGAACTTGCATAGCTAGTATAGCTTCTTTCAGTAGCTCTTCGGTCGGGTAAGGGTAAATTTCGACTTCTGGCAGATAGGTAGTGTCAGGCAATAATTCAATTATCACAGTATAGTTATCACTTCCTCCCTCCGGGATAAGCAGATGCATTTTTTCATAACCTACTGCGCTGATAATCAAACTGTCATTTTCAAGCACAGGCATCGAAAAATAGCCATAAGGATTGGACGTTGTTCCCCTTCCCCCTTTTGGCACAAATATGTGCACACCTGGAACTCCCGATGTACTGTCTTCACCAACCACAATTCCAGAGAACTGGATGATTTTTTGATCCGTTTGCCCTATGGATACTAAGGCATTAGACATAAATATGATACCGAAAAGAGCTGCTAAAACGTGCTTCACCGATTCTTTTTCTTTAATTAATGCTAATTTGCACTAGTTGGTTTTCTATGTCCACAAAACTAATCAATAATTCAGCAATCCTTATTGGATGGTTTGGTCATTATATATCCCTAAACTCCAGAATTCATGCAACTAAAGCATTTTAATCTTCAATTTGGTTCGCAAATTTTCAAGTCATTTTCTGAAGAAGCAAGAGTGAGAATCATGTTCCTCTTATTTAATGAAAATGAATTAAGCATTTCAGATATTGAGCACGTTTTAGATTTTACGCAAACCAAAACTTCCCGACATATTACTTACCTCAAACATGCTGGCTTACTAAATTCCAGAAAAAAGGACCAGTGGGTTTTTTATCAAATTAAAGAGGAAGTTATGGGTATGGTTTCCCAAATATTCAAGTTTCTAAATAAAGACCAACAATTGCAAAAAGATTTGGAAACACTTAAAGTGCTACACTCCAACAGGGAATTATCAATTAACAAAAAACCAATACTATAGTGAAGCCCTATAAATATTTATTTTTTGATCTCGATCATACTTTATGGGATTGGGATGCCAATGCCTCTGAGACGCTTTTTGAACTATACCACAGGTATGATCTTGCTAAATATGGAGTAGTGGATGAAACTATATTTCGCGATGTTTTCTTTCATGAAAATGCAAAACTTTGGGCGGATTTGGATACGGGGAAAATTGACAAATTCTTTCTGAGAAATAATCGTTTTCGCATTGTATTGGAGGCAGCGGAAGCCAACATGAAAAGTGTAAAAGAAGATTTACTGATCGATATCAATGCCAATTTCTTGAATGAATGCTCTAAAAAGAAAAAAGTGATTGATGGCGCATTTGAAGTGCTGGACTTCTGTAAACATCATTTTGACCTTCACATAATAACCAACGGTTTTGAAGAAATTCAATCTATCAAGATGGAACATTCAGGCCTGGATCAGTATTTTGATAAAATCATAACTTCAGAAAAGGCAGGACACAAAAAGCCAAGTGCTGGGATCTACAAATATGCTTTAAAACATACAGGTGCGGTCTTAGAAGATTCTTTGATGATCGGGGATAACCTAGGTACAGATATCAAAGGCGCCAGAGATTTTGGTATGGATCAAGTGTATTTCAATCCGGCAAAAATCAGTCACAAAGAAGATGTAACTAAGGAAATCAATCACCTGATTCAATTGCTTGAGCTGCTTAGAAAATAGTTCACTCGTTAAAATTGGTTAAATAAGAATCGTTACTTCTTCAAAAACGTAAATTTGAGTCATGAATAAAATGGCCATTCGTGGGTTGATAATAGCTATGGGCATGGCACTAGTAGGTCTGGTGGTTTTTCAAGTCTATTGGATTGAAAGCATTATTAGTGCGAATGAAGAAGCTTTCAAACGTGATGTACAGGATGCATTGACTTTAGTAGCTCAAAAGTTGGAGAAGAAAGAAGCCATGATTGTAGCGGTAGATAATTTCCACACGAACTTTGCGTTCAAAAGCCCTTCAGAGAGTGATTCAAATCAATATGAGTTGATCGAAAGTACATTTGAAAAGAAAGTGATTCAAGTGCAGGACTATGCCAAAGACACGAGCAGACGTCCGGAATGGCTGAGTTTTTATTTTGATTCAGAAAAAAATGATCCAAATCTCAAAAATGTCTCGATTACCCTAACCGAAACTTCTTCCAGTAATTCAGATGAACAGATCATTATCAATGAAGGAGAAGTTGATTCTATAATTACCAACAACATAGAATATCAGAAAAGACTAAAGCGTATTGCCAAAAAGAGTGAGTACGTACAGCTAGCTATGCATGAGTTATTTGCTGGCGTAAAATCACTGGATAGTAGAATTGATGCACAAGAAGCGGATTCATTGTTGAGAAGTAGTCTGCAAGATCGTGGGATAGAGCTTGCATTTGATTTTGGGATATTCGATCCTTTAGAAGAAAGATTCACTATTGAACAAATTGCGGATAGCAAATCGGCATTACAAGCTTCTCAACTACGGGCAAATCTTTTTCCAAATGATATCATGGGTGCCGCTGGTTATTTAGTGATCAGATTCCCAGATCAGCAGACATATTTATTAGGTAAGATTTGGGTGACATTACTTTCTTCATTGATCTTTATTGTGATCATTCTGGTCTGCTTTTCCTATGCTATACATACCATTTTCAAGCAGAAGAAATTATCAGAGATTAAAAGTGATTTCATCAACAATATGACGCATGAATTCAAAACACCTATCTCAACAGTGTCGCTGGCATGTGAAGCATTGCGCGACGATCAAATTAGAACCACAGAAGGACTTAGCGAAAGATATTTAGGCATCATACATGATGAAAATAAACGATTGGGACTTCAGGTAGAGAAGGTACTTCAAATGGCAGTCATAGAGAGAAATGATCTTAATTTGAAGCTTGAGCAGATCAACGTTCATGAAATCATCGAAAAAGCCTTGGACAATATTCAAATACAAGTCACAAGCAAAGGCGGTCATATTTCTAAAGATTTGCAGGCCATCAATCAGACTATTACGGCGGATCAAATGCACTTAACAAACATTGTGTACAATTTATTAGATAATGCCAACAAGTATTCAATTGATCAACCTACCATCAAGATTATGACGATAGACCATGCCAAAGGCATTGTGATTAAAATAATAGATAAGGGCATTGGTATGTCTAAAGATGTGGTGAATAAAATATTTGAAAAATTTTATAGAAACCCTACCGGCAATCTCCATGATGTAAAGGGTTTTGGACTTGGACTGGCTTATGTGAAAAACATGGTTGAGGCCCATGGAGGTTATATTCAAGTTAAAAGCGAATTGAAAAAAGGAAGTGAGTTTAGCGTTTTTCTTCCTTACCAAATAAAGAAAGAATGATATGAGTAAAGTCAAAATTCTTCTGGTGGAAGACGATCCTAATTTGGGTCAAATATTGAATGAATACCTTCAGCTTAAGGGGTATGAAACCGTTTTATGCCAAGATGGAGAAGTTGGCTTCAAGAATTATCAAGAGGGTAATTTTGATTTCTGTATTTTGGATGTCATGATGCCCAAAAAGGATGGCTTTTCACTGGCAAGAGATATTCGGGCGATGGATAAGCAAACACCTATCATCTTTCTTACGGCCAAGTCAATGAAAGAGGATACCATCGAAGGATTGAAATTGGGTGCAGACGATTATTTGACTAAGCCTTTTAGCATGGAAGAACTTCTGCTTCGGATTCAGGCCATACTAAAAAGAACAAATAATAAAGGAAGTGGAAAGTCGGATGTTACCTCATACCAGCTTGGCTCTTTGCTGTTTCGTTATGACAAAAGCGTACTTGAAAGGCCCTCAGGGGAGATTAAGTTAACTTCCAGGGAAAATGAATTACTCAAGCTTTTTTGTGATCACATGAATGAGACATTGGATCGAAGTGTCGCATTGATGGCCATCTGGAAAGATGATAGTTATTTTAATGCAAGAAGCATGGATGTTTACATTGCTAAGCTCAGAAAGTATCTAAAAGAAGAAGAATCCGTTCATATTCTTACCGTTCATGGGCAAGGGTTTAAGCTTGTAAAAATGGACTAATTTTATTATATTGTGTATCCGCCCATTTCCTAATTGTGGCGGTTATAGGAACTTGTTCCCATTACCTGTAGAACTAACAAAATTTAAAGCCGAAATACGCTGGTGTAGTTTTACATTAGTTTTATTTGTTCACCTGTAACCCAAATAATTTATGCTTTTAGTACCTTCTATTTCAATAAAGGATGGCAAAGTAACCCGACTGACCAGAGGCGATTATACTTCTGGAAAGATATATGACGAAAGTCCGGTGGATCTTGCCCGTCGATTTGAAGATCACGGAATCAATCGATTGCACCTTATTGATTTAGATGGAGCAAAAAAAGGGACTCCAGTAAATTATCATATCCTTGAAATGATGTCCGGCTATTCAGACATTGCCATCAATTTTTCTGGTGGTATTCACACAGATGGAGATGTTACGAAGTCATTTGAGTATGGTGCTGAGAGTATTACTTCTGCAACTATTGCTGTCTATAACCCAGAATTGTTTACCTCTTGGATGATGTCCTATGGGCGTGAGAAAATTGCGTTGGGGGCAGATTCGCTCGATGGACTTATACGTGTAGGCGGGTGGCAAAAAGGTACAAAGCTTGATACGTTCGAGCACATTGACTATTTCTATTCCAGAGGGCTGAAATATCTTAAAACTACCGACATCTCTAGGGAAGGAGCGATGGAAGGGCCTTCATTAGATTTGTATCAGCAAGTAATAGCAAAGTTTCCAAATCTTTCTTTGTTCGCTAGTGGTGGGATTAGAAATGTAGACGACATCAAAAAACTACAGGATATAGGAGTATATGGGGTAATTTTCGGAAAGGCATTTTACGAAGGAAAAATCACCCTCGATGATATGGAGCAGTTTGCCGTAGGGGTCAATTAATAATCTTTGAAATTGGTCTTTTCATAGACCGGACGACGTTTCTGCTTTCTGATAATCCAGTAGATTCCATCGCTTTTTTCCACTTTATCTTTTTTCCCATAAGGAGAAGGATGTATCAAGTCGCTATTGTCATCTTTCGGTGATTTTCCTTTTCCATTGAAAACAAGATTAAATCCAAATCTAAAATCCACAGCATCAATCTTAGTGACATCCCAAAGTCGTAATAGTTTATCAGAGGCCATGTAGATTTGACAAGAACCAAAATTAACTGCAGCTGCTAATCCTAGGTCTATGCCTTGTTGAGGAATCCTGGATACATTAGCAGAAAGGTCCAGTGTTCTTCCAAATTTCCGAGTATAACCGGCCGAATAAATGGTTCTAAAGTTTCCTTTTACAATGAACGTGGCAATCGACCCAATGAAACGATCGTTGGGTGTCATTTGATAAATTAGACTGCCAAATGCTGTAGTGTTGAGCCCAGAAGTGTAAGAGTGGTAGAGGGTGGTATCTTGCAACCTGTTTCTTAATGAATCTAAGTACGCATCCTGAAAATTGTCCACGTCTCGAAGACTGATGCCTTCAAATCGGAAGGTGGTGTCTGCAAGAGTATAAATTTCTGGATCCACTTTCCAGCGGATGAATCCAAGATCATTTACTGACACAGCAGCTGAAAGCTCGTTATTGATTTTCCAGTGAGCACCGATATCAATTCCAGCCCCAAGATTGCCATTACTTATCAAATGCGAAGTCAATTTGTCACTATCTAAGATATTAGTCCCCGAAGTGTTTACTCTCGCTTTGTTGAGACGAAAGTTGGCTTGAAAATTATCTTCCTCAAAACCGACTGACCCATCGAATTTATTGTCTGTAACAGCACTGACCATACCATTTAGGAATTTAACCCTGACACCGATATTAACACCTTTGTTTGGAATACTTCGCCAGACTCCAAACCCGTATTCTCTATAGTATCGTACGTCTATGGCCGTTTTACTCAAATCAACATTGTCTCCAACAAAAGGTGTATTGCCATTCCAGGCCATATTGACGACATCGTCACTGTAAAAACCTCTGGCTCCCATGCGCTCACGGATGAAAAGCGAATAGGCTTTAGTTTTTGACTTTCTCCAAGCTACATACATAGTAGACACTTCTGCCTCCATACTGAGGTAGTTTCGTTTTTTTGAGTTTCTAACAAACCTGTCAATGTCCCACTCTCTTTCACCTAGTTCATTGGTTGTAATGGCGTTTTCGTAGCTAATTCGTCCATTGTAATCAAACATGACACCTGATAGTACAGGCAGTCCAATAAACAATTTACCTTCTGGCATGAAAGCTGGATTAAAGTTGCTTCCTTGATAGGTACTGTTGGTTAAATGATATAGGGAAATTCCTGACTGCGCTGAGACTGCACCAGAACCTAGAATCCCTAAAAATAGGATTGTAATATGTAGGGTTCGCTTAAAGTTCATGGTTGATATCCGCTTGTGTGGCAATCTTTAATACTACCTGGTAATCAGAAAAAACTTTGACATAGTTGTCTTCATCTGCTTTGTAACTATGGACGGTCATTTCCATATTAACTATATCCGCGTCCAACAATTCTTGATATCCATTTCCTCTATATACTTTTACAACAGAGGAATTACGTAGCGGTTCTTCTATTTTGCCAGAAGTAGGTACCTCCGGAGAAACCAATAATAATACATCTGTAAATTCAAAAAGAACGGTCGAGTCAGCAGCTAAAAATTGCATATTGACAGTTCCACTAAAGGGCAATTGATTTTCGCTTGTTAAAATCAAATTGATAGTATCTGCATCTTCGAACTCAAAGCCAGCTATGTCCGTCCCAAAATCTCTCGTAAGTTCAGTCAAGCGGACATCTAGTGGTAAGTTGACTTCGGTAACTATTTCGACCTCGCTATTTTCTGTCACAAAATTTCTTTCTGAGGTGGTTGGATTATTGAAGTTGGCCTCAGCATCTATACTAATAGAAAAGAGCGTGGGTGAAATTGCAAGCAAATCTCTGAGATTTGAATTTTCTTCATCAATCGTTACCAAAGAGCTTACACTATTATCTACCTGGCTTGTGCTTGGAGCTCTAACGAGTTGAGGTGAAGTTGTAATATCACCTGACAAATTCACATTTGTACCTGCCGCATTAGAAGCAGATATGCCATCCAGATTCATGCCCATCGGCACGCCAAAAGAATTGTCGATATAAAAATTGATTTCTGGTTGGTTGAAATACAAACCAAATTCAGATAAGCCTTCGAAAAAATTCATTTCAATGGTTTGGTCTTGGATGTCAACAGTCTTGTCTCCAAACCATCCATAAATTTCACTGAAAGCTGCTCCTGTAATGGTCAAGGTATAATTAATTTGCTCTGTACCAATGATAAAATCACCTGTCTTCACTTTGATTACTCCGTCGAATTGCCCACTAAACTGATTGACATTACCTACTCTTACCATCACCGTTTTATGATTGACTAGAGATTGACTAACGTTCTGTGAGCCACTCGCTGGTAATGTACTTGAAAAGACTAATGGCTGACCTGTGTCTAGATCAACAATATCATTGATTGTCATCTCAAACTCAATGGCTGAAGTGTATCCAGATTGAATGTCTAATGTGATCGTTCCTGCTGTATATTTAAGTGAATCCAACTCTTCGTTATTAGGGGAGTCATATTCAAAATTTAATGGCTGAGTAGGGATGATCACATCTTGATCTGAAGGTGATCCCGGAATAGGTGTGTCATTGGGTTCTATCACCCCGGAGTTGGTAATATCATCCAGAGTAATAATTTGACTAATGTCATTAAAAAAAGTAGTATCCCTGTAGGCTAATGAAAGTAGTTTGGTATTGTCTTCCGATATTTCAAGATTTGGATCTTCCAATTCGGAAATGAGCTCCTGTATTGTATAAGTAGTTTGTCCAATAACTATCGATACATCTGGAGTATAGGGAGGAGTTTTGATGTCATCAAAATTCAATTCACCTGCGTTACACATTGAAAAGAATAGCAGAATCAACCCGTACAAGATGGTATTAAAAAACTGATATCGTTTGGTCAAGACAGATCTGATAAGTTGCACAAATTTTATTTATTCCACACTTTTTGCCACGCTGAATGGCAATATACTAATATTTCTAATTTTAGAAATACTAAAAGCTAAACGGTTAAGCTCAGCTTTATTGTTTCTTTTTCAAAAATATGAAGAGTTTTTATAAGCTGCGGATAGAATCTTCTACTTTTTCGCGCATTTCAACTTTGTATTGTGCTAATTTGTCGGCAACCTTTTCGTCATGACTGCCAATAACTTGAGCGGCCAAAATACCGGCATTTTTAGCCCCATCAAGGGCAACGGTAGCTACAGGAACGCCACCAGGCATTTGTAGAATGGAAAGGACAGAGTCCCAACCATCAATAGAGTTGCTAGATTTCACAGGTACTCCTATTACAGGTAGAGTGGTAATCGAAGCCACCATGCCAGGCAAATGAGCAGCACCACCAGCGCCAGCAATTATTACTTTTAAACCTCTAGACCTCGCATTTTCGGCATACTCTACCATTCGATGCGGTGTTCTATGAGCGGAAACGATGGTCAATTCATAGTCTACGCCCAGTTGTTTTAAAACCTCAGCAGCCTGATTCATGATATTCAGGTCACTTTTGCTGCCCATTATAATTCCTACGGATGGTGTCATTTATGCTTTGATTTTGATTGAGTGTTTTACAGAGCGAGCTATGGTTTTAAGATTGTCCAAATGATCTCCTACCAAAGTCACATGTCCCATTTTTCTAAATGGTTTGGTTAATTTTTTTCCATATAAATGTACATGAAGCCCTTCTATCTGCAAGGCTTCTTCTAAACCCTCATACTTTGCCACTCCTGTATGACCTTCTTCTCCCAATAAGTTGATCATCACGGAAGCCCCGGTAATAGATGTATCTCCTAGGGGTAGATTTAAAATTGCTCTAATGTGCTGTTCGAATTGTGAAGTAACGTTTCCTTCGATGGTTTGGTGGCCGCTATTGTGTGTGCGGGGTGCACATTCGTTGACGATGACCTCTCCGTCCTTTGTAGCGAACATTTCTACTGCAAGTAAGCCCACCATGTCTAGCGAGGATATTACCTTTTTGGCCATTTCACGCGCCTTGATTTTGATGTCTTCTGACAAACTTGACGGTGCAAAAAGAAATTCAACCAGATTGGCTTCTGGGTGATATTCCAATTCTACGACGGGGTAGGTGGTCATTTCTCCATTTTCATTTCTAGCGACGATCACAGATATTTCCTTGTCGTAGTCCACAAATTTTTCAATCAAGGAAGGCTTATCAAATCCTTTAGGAATATCTGCCTCGGTTTTGATCACTTGTACACCTCGCCCATCATATCCTTCCGTTCTTAGTTTATGCACGCCAGGGAGCAAATGCTTGTTTTGATGGATATCTTCAAATGAATTAGTCAAAACGAACGCTGAAGTAGCTATGCCATGATCTAGATAAAATTGCTTTTGAAGGCCTTTATCCTTAATGGTTTTTAATGCGTGTGGTTGGGGATAGACTTTTTTGCCTTTTTGCTCCAGAGCCTCCAGTGCTTCGATATTTACGTTTTCGATTTCTACAGTGATAATGTCACAGGATTCCCCAAAGGCCATCACCTGATCAAAATCACGAATGTCTCCATTGACAAATTCTGAGGCGATGGATTTGCATGGTGCGTTGGGGTCAGGGTCCATTGATTTTATTTCCAGATTAATGTCAATGGCTGATTGAATCATCATTCTTCCTAGCTGACCGCCACCGAGAACACCAATTTTTACATTCGGATCGAAACTCATTTATCTTTTTGCTTGTATAGCGCAAAACTAAACAGGGCTGTTCAATCCTTGAAACGATTCTTATTTTTTGATGATACCCATTTTCTCCATGAGCTTACTTGCGTTGAAACTATTACACGGCTCAAGTGAAAGTTTGTAGTCGAAAATGATCTCATCATCAACAATAGTACTATTGAAACTCATATTTTGAATATTACTATGTTCTTTAGAAAGTGCTGAGAGTTGGATGTCATGAGTGGAGATGAGTCCCCTACAGTTTTGTTTGATCAGTTGATCAATTAAGGAAAGTGCTCCTTTATGCCTGTCTTCTGAATTAGTACCTTTTAGAATTTCATCCAACATGTAAAAAACAGGCTCTTCTTGTGTCAAAAGGTTCAATAGACTTTTCAATCTTTTAAGTTCTGCATAGAATGAACTGACATTTTCTTCGAGGTTGTCTTGTGTTCGCATGCTGGTAAAAATTTGTACGGGTGAACATTCGAATTTTTTGGCACATACTGGCGCTCCCATTTGAGCAAGAACTATATTGACCCCAATCGTTCGAAGAAAGGTGCTTTTTCCTGACATATTGGATCCTGTTACAAGTCCAAGTTTCCCTATTTCCGAAAGGTTGAAATCATTGCTGACACGCTGTTCAGATTTGATCAAGGGATGTCCCATAGATCCAACACTTAGAAAGTGGTTTTCATTGGAAATGGATGGAAAACTATAGCTGGGATTAGAAAATGCATAAGAGCTGAGATCACTCAACGCATCGATCTGATGGACAGCATCAAACCATTTGTCTACGTTGTTGATGTTTTTCTTTTTCCAGCTAATAGCCATCGAGAGCCAGTTGACATCCAATAGAAAAAGAACGTTGAAAGGTAAGTATAGAAAGTTGGCTCTGCTTAACAAGAACATCAAAATTCGTCTAAGGCCTTTGATGGCTCTTGACGCACTGCCATGATCTGTTATTAATTGATGATGTAGTCGTATAAGTAGAGGTGAGTTGAATTTCCTTTGTTCTATTTCAACAATTACATTTTCATATCCTTTTAGAAAAGAAGCAATGTTGCCAAACTCGTTGGTCACTTCCATCAGCGGTTTGAAAATGACTGACAGCAAACCAAGGTTGATTAATACGGGTAAATAAATCCATTGATATGGCCACTCGAAAAGGTTGATGCCTATTAGTACACCTAGAGAAATTGCCGGCATGACGTATCTCAGCATACTCCAAATAGGATTGTCAATAAGGCTCAAATTTTTGTCAATCCACTGAACAAGAGAAATGACCACATTGGTGTATTGTTGATTTTTCTGATCTCCATGATAGCCATATGCTGTCAGATTCTGTCGCCATGAAGTGTCTCTGGAAAGCTCTTGAATGGCTTGTTGTCTTTCTTCTATTTCAGACTTAGAGGCTTTGTTTAATAGCCACGTTTTGATGTACTCTCGCGTGCCTGAAAGTTTACTTCTTACTAAAAGTTGAAAAAGCGAATTGGAACCAAATAAATCGAGATCTGGAGCATAGGCATGATGGGGGTCCAGATATTCCATTCCGTCGTCCAGGTCTGATAATTTTCCTTTGACTCTTTTGGTCTCATTTTCATTGATTGTTATAAGAAATTGATGCTGGGCAAGGGCAAATTTGAATTTGTTGTGTTTTCGTACGATCCAACCAAAGAGAGGCACAAATAGAAGAACGCTAAAGAGCATCAATTGTATTTCTCTGGCATTGGCAAAATAAACAGCAGATACAATGAACACACAAAACGTAATTACTCTAATCCATGACAGACGATTTACTTGATGTTCAAGACCTGCTGATTTTTGTTTTAAATCTTTCAGGTTTGAATCGTAGAAGTTTTCTTCCTTATCAGTCATGTATTAGCTCAATAATTGGTATGCGAAAAATGCAAACAGATAAGCAACAGCAGACATATAAATCAATTGGAGAACCGGCCATTTCCAGGATTTGGTTTCTCTATAGACTACAGCTAGTGTGCTCATGCATTGCATGGCAAACGCATAAAACAGCATAAGGGATACGCCCAATGCAATGGAGTACATGGGCTGACCGGTATATGGGTTGATTTCAGCTCTTAGCTTGTCTTTAATCGTAGATTCATCTTCTGCTTCAGATCCCACACTGTAGATGGTAGCAATTGTTCCTACGAAGACTTCTCTAGCCGCAAAAGAAGTAATCAATGCGATGCCAATTTTCCAATCATAACCGAGTGGACGAATGGCGGGTTCTATTGATTTTCCTAGCAAACCTGCATAAGAATACTCAAGTTTATGTGCACTGAGTAGATCGTCGAATTCTGGTGAGTCAACTGTCACGTCAGGATGCTTTTCCAAGATTTTTTCATTTGCTTGCTCAAAATTTTCACCAGGGCCATAAGAAGCAAGCACCCAAAGAATGACTGAAATGGCAAGAATAATTTTACCAGCCTCAAACACGAATGTCTTACTTTTTGAAAAGATCGTAATCCAAACATTTTTCCACTTTGGCCATCTATAAATTGGGAGCTCCATAATGAAATAGCTTTGTTCTTTTACTTTCAAAATCTTCTTCATTAGCAAGGCAGAAAATATCGCGCCGAAAAAGCCGACAAGATATAAAGCCATTAATGCAAGTCCCTGAACACTAAAGAATCCGAACAGATAATCATTTGGGATGACTAAGGCTATGAGGATGGCATAGACTGGAAGTCTTGCTGAGCAACTCATAAATGGGGTCACGAATATGGTAATGATTCTATCTTTCCAGTTTTCGATATTTCTGGCGGCCATTATAGCAGGAATGGCACAGGCTACACCTGAGATCAAAGGCACTACGCTTTTACCATTCAAACCAAATTTCCTCATGATCTTATCCATTAGAAAGACCACACGAGCCATATACCCCGATTCTTCTAGGATGGCGATAAAGCAGAAAAGCAGGGCAATCTGAGGTATAAAAATAATGACACCGCCTAAACCTGGTATGATGCCTTCAGCAATCAAATCTGTCAGAACACCAGATGGCAAATAGGTTTTGGTCCAACTACTCAATTTCGCAAAACCGAAATCGATATAATCCATAAATGGTTCAGCCCATGCGAAAATGGATTGAAAGAGAGCAAATAACACCACAAAAAATATGAGATAACCATATATTTTGTGTGTAAGTATTTTATCTATTTTTTGATTTCGAGTGGCGGTGGTTTCAAGGTCAGTTTTTGTGACAATTTGTGAAAGCTTGTCACGAATGATTTTGTATCGTTCTACAGTTTCTGTGGTTTGAAACTGGCGATCACAAAAATTGTATTTGACTTTCTCGTCAGCAATGAATTGTTTTTCGTCATTACTCAGAAAGGTTTTACTATATGTTTGTTGAGCGTACTGGTAAGCCACATAGTCATTGTCAAGGTCGAATTTTTCCTTGATGACAGGTATAATTTCCGGAGACAACTCGTTGATATCATAAAACAATTCGTTTGTAGCTGACAGGTCTTCTAAAAGAGTCTTTTTAAGCTCATGAATGCCTTCACCGGTCCTTCCATTTATAGTCAGAACTGTGGTCTGGAATTGCTCTTCCAATGCGCGAATATCTATATTTAATCCACTTCTATTGGCTACATCGAGCATCGACAATACAAGTACGGTTGGTAACCCCAGGTCCTGAATCTCAGTGAAGAGTAAAAGATTTCTTTCAAGATTGGATGCATCCGCAATCACGACTATTTTGTCAGGAAAGTCTTGCGCTTTTTTGTCACTAAGCACATCAAATACCACTCGCTCATCCATAGAGCGGGGATATATGCTATATGTACCTGGTAAGTCTATTACGTTAGCCACGGTTCCGTTCTCTCGGAATGTCCCACTGACTTTGTCCATGGTGACGCCAGGGAAATTCCCCACCTTTTGATTCATGCCCGTGAGCAAATTGAAAATGGAAGTTTTACCGGCGTTTGGATTGCCTATTAAGGCGACATTTAGCGAAGCGCTGCTCATGGATAATTAGGATAAAGTAATAGTTGCTGCCTCTTCTAACCGCAGTGACAAATCATAGCCAGATACACGGATACAGATAGGGTCTCCCAAAGGGGCGGAAAATTTCATTTCTACTTCAGTACCAGGCAATACGCCCATTTCTAATAATTTCAAAGAGATATATTCATTGGTAAAATTTTTTACAATTCCTCTCTCCCCAGGTCTTAGCTGTGCCACTGATCGCATGAATACTCTTATTTAGAATAATTAAAAATAAGAGCAAAAGTATGTGATTTGAGGTTAGGCAGCAAGTCTAATTTTATGAGAAAAGTCATTGGCTCAAAAACGCCATTTCTTTTTGAAATTCAATTTAAATTGTCGCTTCAAACTTAAGTATCTATGGCTAAAACTAAAACAGCTTTCTTTTGCCAGAATTGTGGTGCTCAATCTCCCAAGTGGGTAGGCAAGTGCCCTTCGTGCAATGAGTGGAATTCTTACGTGGAAGAATTGGTAACACAGTCTTCAAGCAATACTAAGATTTGGACTGAAGAAGATAATAATGCTAGACCAAATCAGGCAGTTTCTATTCAGGAAATTAAGGCGGAAGATAGCGTTAGGTTCAAGACGATAGATGAGGAATTGAATCGTGTTTTAGGTGGAGGTATCGTACCGGGGTCTTTGGTATTGATAGGAGGAGAGCCCGGGATAGGAAAATCAACGCTCTTTTTGCAGGTAGCATTAGGCCTTCCCAAGAAGAAAATATTATATGTATCAGGAGAAGAGAGCCCTCAACAGATCAAGATGCGTGCAGAACGTATGCAGGCCAAATCTGAAAATTGTTTGTTGCTATCTGAAACATCACTGAACAATATTTTTCAACAGATTAAACAGGTAAATCCAGAAATCCTGATCATAGACTCCATACAGACATTGTTTTCTTCTAAAGTAGACAGCTCAGCAGGAAGTGTTAGTCAGGTGAGGGAATGTACCGCTGAGCTCCTTCAATTTGCTAAAACTTCGAATGTGCCAGTGTTTCTCATTGGACACATTACAAAGGAGGGTACCATTGCCGGACCTAAGGTGTTAGAGCATATGGTGGACACGGTACTTCAGTTTGAAGGCGATCGTCATTTGAGCTATAGAATATTGCGAACCATTAAAAATAGATTTGGATCGACTTCCGAGTTGGGTATTTATGAAATGTCAGGCTCAGGAATGCGACAGGTGTCTAATCCCTCAGAGATTTTGATCGCACACAAGGACAGTGAACTTAGCGGTGTGACCATCGGAGCATCGATTGAAGGCAATCGCCCTTTGCTTATCGAAACTCAAGCGTTGGTCAGTGCGTCGGCCTATGGCACACCACAGCGAAGCACCACAGGCTATGATGCAAAGAGATTGAATATGTTGTTGGCTGTGTTAGAGAAACGTGGTGGGCTTCGCCTGGGCAACCAAGATGTATTTCTCAATATAGCAGGAGGGCTCAAAATTGATGACCCCGCTTTGGATTTGAGCATAGCGGTTTCAATCGTCTCTTCCTACGAGGAAAAGGTGGTAAGCTCAGACATCTGTTTTGCTGGTGAGATAGGCTTAGGCGGAGAGGTGAGAGCTGTAAATAGAATTGAGAGCAGAATTTCGGAAGCCGAAAAATTAGGATTCAAAAAGATATTTGTTTCTAAGAATAACTCGAAGGCGGTGGAAGCGGCCAATTTTAAAATAGATGTAGTTCTTGTTCAAAACATTGCTGAAGTATTCAAAAAACTATCCTCCTAAAAAAATATCCCGCACCAAAAAGGTGCGGGACAGCTCAGGAATCGAAGCGACAAAAGCCACTCCGAAGTTCTTACCATAGCGGTAATGTTTTTAGTTGATTAGCTGATGATTGTCAGCAATACCAATCCAATAAAATAGAGCAACAAATATTTATATTCTCGATCCATAGCTGTTTGATTTATAGGATTAAAAAAATATTTAATTGACTTATATAACTAATTCGTTCCAATAATATTATTATTTATGGAATGAATTCAATAAAACAAAGTTTAGCTGTTTTATCCAGCTTTCAAGATTTATTACGGTTTATTAGACGAATCGAAGTCATGTTTTAGATGACTAAAATGAGATGATCGACGAATCATTGGAATTGATAGATTGAATTTTGAGTCATTTAGATAGAAATGGAATAAAAATGACAAAAAAAGACCCTGCGAGTATGCAAGGTCTTAGATTTCTTAGTTTTTTAATAAAATTCTAGTTTTCTGAGGATTCCTCTCTTATTTGGCCTAAAATCTTAATTTCAGGTATTTCGACATAGTTGAATTCGTAATTGAAGAATGAGCTTAGGTCTTCGCCTGCCTCTAACATATCCTCATCTCCTTCCTCGTAGTACCAATTGATATGAATCTCCTTGCCTCTTTCTACTTTAAGGTCATTTAGTTTCTTGAAAAGAATATAAATACATTTGGACGAGCTTGTGTTGAAGTACTCGAAGGCTGCATTAAGCGTGATCGCTGCTTTGTCACTCTTGCCAAAATGATCGATAGAATCATTGATATACCTGTAGAACACCAACGGGTTTTCCGGGCTTGATTTGCCCCGAATATCCAACAGACCTTTCCCTGGGTCGAAATAAATCGATGGGGTCACTCTTGTCGCTCTAATAAAAAAACCTTTCATATGTATAATTCACTCTAATTGGTTAGGTTCGGAAGGCTCCTTTGAGTTTTCTGTAAACCATTAGCGTCAGGAAATTGACTATTCGTTTACAATTAATTCAACTTCAAAGATCATCCGTTTTTAAAAAAAAGAGAATACAGGATTCTCTTAAAAATTAACTTTGTTCCTTAAAAGGTACGATAATGGCTAGAATTGGCAAAAAAATTCGGATAAAAGGAAAAATATTTCTTTTGATATTATAACAAAAAGAGTGTGGTGATAGATTTAATTAGATGCTTAGGTAATTCTCCTAACTGAGTATCGGTATTTACTGGGTGTCTTCTACATCGTTAAAAAACCTATCCGACTCGTCATAATCTTCCGCTTGTTGTTTTGCAAACTTCTTATTGTAGCGAGTCACCTTAAATTCTGTACGTCTGTTTACCTGATGCTCTTCTTCAGTCTTGGCATTCTGAATAATCAATTTGGTTTCTCCATAACCTTTGGCCACCATTCTTCTATTTTCTATTCCCTGTGAGGCAATGTAGTTTACTGCACTTTGCGCTCTGCGCTGTGATAAATTCATGTTGTATTCGTGACTGGATCGTACATCCGTATGGGAACTTAATTCTATGGTGATGTTCGGATTATCTCTCATGAGTGTAACCAATTTATCCAATTCTGCCGCTGCTTCCGGTTTAATGTCAGCTTTGTTTAGATCATAGTAAATATTGTTCAGCACTATGGCTTTGTCCACCACAATTTTTTCCAGTGGAAGATCCACTTCAAATTCGATATTGGTAATTGTGTTTTTGAGCGTAGACTTATCTACTGATTTGCCGATAGTCGAAAAATCAATACGAGTAGTAAAGTATTCTTCTTTTTCAGCCACTAGATAATAATTCTCTTCTGTAAATACTCGGAACCTGTACTTACCATCCACTTGCGTAAATTTCTCATCAATGATATTATCATCTTGGTCTCTAAGGACTACTTTGGTGTTGGATAGAGCTACGAGTTGACTGTCGCTTTCATGGGTTAGTGTCGTGCCAGACAGCCAGTAGTTTACTATGCGTAACTCTGGGTCATCATTGACAAAGGTGTAAATGTCGTCATCACCTTTACCACCTTTTCTGTTTGAAGTGAAAAATCCACGAGAGGGATTAAAAAGAAATAGGCCAAAGTCATCTGCATTAGAATTAATAGGCGTGCCAAGGTTTTCTAGTTTTACATGACCTGCTTCCCGAGTGACTTCAAATATATCAAGTCCTCCAAATCCCGGCCATCCATCTGAAGAAAAGTATAATTTCCCGGTACCGCCAGCATATGGAAATATTTCATTACCAGGTGTATTGACGCCCTCTCCCATGTTTCTCACATCCACCCATCTCCCTCGTCTATTTAATGAAGCGGTGTAGATATCCAGTCCACCAAATCCTCCTTCACGATTCGAAGAAAAATACAATGTCTTTCCGTCTGGGCTGAGGGCTGGTGTGGAGTCCCAGGTGTCCTGCCCATTAATGCTGAGTGGACGCGGCGTTTGCCAGGTACCATTCCTGAAACGCGTGAAATAAAGGTTGACGTCATTGGAACCAGAAGATTTACCAGAGTTCCCTTTAGCAAAAATCACGGTATTTCCATTTTTTGATATGGTGATAGATCCGAGGTTCACATTGGGTTCGTTGATGATTGGGCTTAGTTCTTCCAAGGTGGCCAGGTCCACATTGGCTCCACGCGTGTTTACTACATAAATGTCTGTAAACGGTGTTCCAGTACCTTTATAAATTTTACCTCCATGCCTATTAGATGTGAAATAGAGTTTGCCTGCATTGTAGAATGGCGAATACTCTGCAAATTTCGAATTGATAGCTTCAAGGTTTTTAACTCGGAAATGGTTTACTCTTGTTTCAATTTCTGGGAGTTGACCCAAATTATTCAATTCACGCTCCGCTAATGCCACTACGGCATCGTCTTCCCCTGTTTTCAGGTAATCCTCCAACACTTTATTGGCTCTCTTTACATCATCATTGGACTTGAGTGAAACCGCGTAGAAATAGTAGGCGCTTTCATCTTGAATGCCTGCATCTATGGCCGCCATGTAATAGGGTTCCGCCTCTTGAATCCGATTAGATTTTCTATAAGCTTCGGCCAGCAGAAAATTTGATTCTGGATCATCTGGTTTTATAGACTTTTCTAGCTGGTATATGGCATCGCTATATTCTCCTGCTTCAAGACTTTTGTTTGCTTTTTTAGATGCACTGCATGAAGTCAAAAATATGATTAGAAATAAACTGAAAAGTCTGTTGTTGCTGGCCATAAAATCCATTTATAGTTTACCTAAAGATAAAACACATTCCTAATATACGTCCCTTACTGGAAATAGCGTTTCAGCCAACTGTTTTTCGCTTCCACTTTCCATTCGGTTTGAAATGAGCGAATGTCAGTCACCAAATTGTTAAAAGTTAATGTTTCTGAAGTGATAGTTCCACTTTCAACTTCCGCTTTGATTCCGTTCAAAGGAACTTCAACAACTTCGCCATCAATGAAAAAGCAAACTTTGGTTCTATCGAAGAAATTAATTTCAAATTCTTGTTCTAGATTTTTGATAAGGGCAACAGAAGCATCTATAGAACATCCACTGGCCTGATTAAATGATTCGTCGACACTAATCACCAAAAATTTATCATGGATAATTTGGAATGAGCTCTTCAAAGCTTGTCCATGTGCAGCCCATTCTTGCAGAAAGGAATTGCATTTAGACTCAATCTGAGATTGTTGCGACGTAGAAAGCAGTTTGTCAGCCTGATAAATCCAAACACGCGAAGTGTCAGCCATTTCGTCAAATGGAATGTACATAGTTTACTCTTTTATAAGTGCCTAACGAAAATAAGACCTCAAAAGTAACGATAAAGTGGATTAATTTTTTGTGGTTTCTACAGGCTTAACAATTTCCTCTTCTTGCGGAAATATAACGGATAAGACTATAGAAAGGGTCAGAGCTGCCATGATGACTATAAATGACCAAATAATTGGAATATGTGCGTGCTCAATACCGAATGCCATTTGAAACCCTTGTTGAACGATGCTCATTTCCATTAACATTTTAACACCAATGAATATTAAAACGATAGAAAGTCCTTTTTGTAATAGATAGAAGCGATCTAAAATATTGGCCAAAAGGAAGAACATAGCACGAAGTCCCATCACTGCAAAAATATTTGAGGTATAGATCACAAATTCATTTTGAGTAATTGCGAAAGCCGCCGGAATTGAATCTACTGCAAATATTAAATCCGTTGATTCGATAAGAAGTATGACAAGGAATAGCGGAGTAAACCACAGTTTGCCATTTTCTATAAATGCAAATCGTCCACCGCGGTCTTCGGTTGAGATAGGAAGTACCTTTTTAGCCCATCTGGTGAGCATATTTTTTTCAGGCTCTATTTCCATATCTTCATCTTCATTGAAGATTTTGATACCTGAATACACCAAGAATACACCAAAGATGTACAATATCCAGTGAAACTCTCCTATGAGTAGTGCTCCAAGAAAAATGAAAATTGCTCTGAAAACTATAGCTCCTAGGATTCCCCAGAAAAGAATGTCATGATAGTATTCGTCCTTTATTTTGAAATATCTCAAGATGAGAAGGATGACAAAGATATTGTCAACAGAAAGAGCTTTTTCGGTGACGTAAGCAGAGAAATACTCTAAGGCATCATTAGCTCCACCTCCAAAAAAGTAGATTAACCCACCAAAAATACATGAAACTACAATCCAGAATATAGTCTGTAGCAGCGCATCCTTTTGCGTAATCTTGGCAGGTCCTTTATGAACTAGTCCTAAGTCAACCGCAAGAAATAGGATGATTACAATCCCGAAGATGCCAAACAGTAAGGCTTCGTTAGTGCCCGAAAACAAATTGAGAATCATGGGTATGTGTCTTGGTGGTTTTTGATTGTTACTCGCTATTCTCGATTAACAAGCCGCAAAGAAAATGATTATCAGGGAGATAATGAAATTTATATCAGAATACTATACTTAATTGACCAATTGTAGATTGACTAAGTGGTGGTATGTGCCATTCACATTGTCTATTAATTCGTTATGTGCACCTGACTCTTCAATTTTCCCATTTTCAATTACATAAATTCGATCCACCTCTTTAATTGTAGCCAATCGGTGAGCAATAATTAAAGTAGTCCTGCCTTTCATTAATTCATTGAGTGCTAGTTGTACTTGCTGTTCAGATTCGGCATCTAATGAACTTGTGGCTTCATCCAATATAAGTATTGAAGGATCTTTTAAGATTGTCCGAGCAATGGCTATACGTTGTCGTTGCCCTCCAGATAATTTCACGCCACGTTCTCCAACAATCGTATCGAATCCCTCTGGAAATGAATTAATGAACGCTAGGGCATGAGCCTTTTGAGCTGCCAATTCGATTTCTTCTTGTGTAGCATTGGGTTTGCCATAAGCAATGTTTTCCCTGATGGTTCCACCGAAAAGAATGACTTCTTGAGGAACAATGCCAATATTCTTTCGGAATGCTGAAAGATCATAAGACGAAATTTCCTGCCCATCTACTTTAACAGAGCCTCCAAATCCATCATACAATCGCATAAGAAGATGAGCAATGGTTGATTTTCCGGCTCCGCTTTTTCCTACTAAAGCTACTTTTTCACCAGATTTCACTTGCATGGAGAAGTCACTCAGAATCGGCATTTCCTTTCTACTCGGGTATTGAAAATCCACTTGATCAAAAGAGATATCACCCTGGAATTTCTCTATTTTTTCAGAATCTGTAACTTCTGTCTCAGAAGATTCATCGTGTATTTCTAAGATTCTCTCTGAAGCACCAATGGCTCTTTGAACCTGTCCGAACATATCCCCCATACCAGCTATGGACCCACCAATAAATGCTGTATAAAAAGCAAAGGAGGTTAAATCTCCTAAAGTCATTTCGCCATTTTGCAAAAGAAGTGCTCCGTACCAAAGAATAGCTACCATACCACCAAACAAGGCGAAAATGATAAATGAAATAAATCCTGCACGAAAAGTGGCTGTTTTTAATGCGAGGGAAACTACTTCGTTAAGGGATTTTTTGTATCTGGCCTTTTCAAAAAGTTCATTTGTGAATGATTTTACAGCGAGAATAGATTGTAAGGTTTCCTCGACAATGGTCGACGAATTAGCTAGTTCATCTTGGGATTGACGCGATAGTTTTCTGATTTTTTTACCAAAAATCATGGCAGCAATAATGATCACTGGAAGTGTCATGATCATGAATGTGCTGAGAGCCGGTGTGATCACAAAAATGATTACTATACCCGCAATCAATGTCACTACCTGACGGATGACTTCTGCCAATGTTGTAGAGAAAGTAGTTTGCAGCAGGGTGACATCAGATGACATTCTACTCATTAGCTCACCAGTTCGATGGCGATCGTAAAATGTTATAGGCAGATAGAGCAATTTTTTATATAAGTCAAAACGAACATCGGCCATGGCGTTTTCACTTACTTGTGCAAAAAGATAGACTCTAAAGAAAGAAAAAATGCCTTGTAAAAAGAGAATAGCAACCAATGTCATCGCAATACTATTGATGTCGTTCAGCAACCAGGTGCCTTCACCGGAAGCTACGTCAATAAGTTTTCCTGCGATTAGAGGAAAGGCAAGCAAAAGAAAACTTCCCAAAACCAAAAAGACCAGTCCTATCACAAATTTGGACTTGTAAGGCATGAGGTATTTGAAAATTCCATAGAGCTTGCCAAAATTTTCCTTGTTAAACGCCCGCTTGTCTTCTGCTTTTATTTTTTCCTTGGCCATAGCAATTCTTAAAATGTGCGCAAATTTATCTTTATCGATGCACACGTCCAACCTTTTGTTCAAAGAGGATTTATCAAATCATGTAATCAAAGTTGCTCTTCTGCCATTATATTAGTTCAATGAAAAGTATTTGTGTGTATTGTGGATCTTCACTAGGTAAAGATGTACGCTATGTGGATGCGGCCACCGAACTTGGAACGGCCTTAGCAAAGAGAAAAATCAGATTGGTTTATGGGGGAGCCCGAATAGGCATCATGGGAGCGGTTGCACAAGCTTGCTTGAGCCATGGTGGTGAGGTAATCGGAGTTATTCCAGAGTTTTTGGATCAGATTGAAATAACGAATACGGATGTTACAGAATTGATTCAAACGGAAAATATGCATGAGCGCAAAACCACTATGGTTGGTAGATCGGATGGCTTTATTGCCTTGCCTGGTGGATTTGGTACATTAGAAGAATTGGCTGAGGTTTTGACTTGGGCACAATTGGGGCTCGTGAAAAAACCTATCGGCATATTGAATATCAATGGGTTTTATGAAAAATTACTGTCTCTCTTTCAATACATGCATGAAGAAGGATTTGTTAAATTTTCTAATTTGCATTTGTTTGTGGAAGATGAAACTGTGGAAGGATTGTTGCAAAAAATGGCTGACTTTGATGGAGGAGACAATTCATTTAAGCAGAAATTGGATTTAACATGATTTTGACTTTAAATGATCAAAGTCTAAATTGAATTTAAACTTCAATATCCAACCCAACCAACGGTGAGAGAATCATTCTTACATTTCATCTGGCAATTCCAAAAATTCAGCAATCAATCATTAACTACTCATGATGAACAGCAGATTCAAGTTTATTCCATAGGCAGCTATAATACAGATGCTGGTCCTGATTTCTTGAATGCCAAGTTGCTGATTGGAGAAATTACCTGGTATGGACATGTAGAGCTGCATCTAAAATCCTCGGATTGGAACAGGCACCGACATCAACATGATGAGGCCTATAACAATGTGGTGCTTCATGTGGTTTGGGAGAATGATGAGGAAGTTCATATGGCCAATGGACAAATACTACCAGTACTCGAATTACAAGACCGTATCAAACCTGAGCTGCTCAAGAAGTGTAACCAGCTGATAAAAAGTCCGGAAAAAACTCCTTGTTTGTCGCAGTTTGATCAGGTCAAAGACATTGATAAATTGTCGATGCTTGAACAAGTAGGAGTGATGCGATTGAAGCAAAAATCGGAGTATATTCTGCACCTTCTAGCAAAAAATAATGGAAATTGGGAAGAGACTACTTATCAGGTACTAGCTAAAAATTTTGGATTCAAAACCAATGAAGAACCCTTTCTCAAGCTGTCACAAAATTTGAATCACAAAATTCTGATGAAACATGCACAAAAACTTGATCAGATCGAATCGCTTATTTTTGGAATGGCCGGATTCCTACAGGATGCGAAGGATGATTATGGATTGGCATTGAGCAAAGAGTATGATTATTTATCGAAAAAATATAAGCTCGATGATTTGTCCTTAAAGAAAGCAGAATGGAAATTTCTAAGGCTAAGACCCGGCAATTTCCCGACAGTACGCTTGGCACAGTTTTCTTCTTTTTTAGCGAAAAATGTGAAATGCTTTGATCAGTTCATTCATTACACAGATAGCAAAGAACTTCGAATCATGTTCGACTTTAAAGTTTCGTCCTATTGGCAGGAGCACTATGATTTTTCTAAAAAAGGAAGTCGCCTTACAAAGAAGATTGGAAAAGCAAGTATTGATTTGATTTTGATAAATTCAGTGGCACCTCTACTAGCGGCTTATGCTCAATATACTGATGAGGAAAATTATATGGATAAAGCAGTCGCACTGCTGCAAAGTTTGCCAGCTGAAAAAAATCATATTATTAACGGTTGGCTAGAAATGGGATTAAAAGCAAATGATGCATTTGATAGTCAGTCTTTGATAGGACTAAGAAATGATTTTTGTTTGAAAAAGAAGTGCCTATCCTGTAAAATTGGGGTCAGCTTAATTAATAGTTAGCACTTGTCCATCACATTCATTTATATCATCAATGTTGCACTGCTTTTAGGTATAGCTTATTTCAATTATCGTAGATATACCCATAGCATGCTACGAAATTATTATCTACCGGCTTTGTTATTCAAACTGGGATGCGGCATCGTAATGGGGCTTCTTTTTCAATCTTACTATGAAGGGGGGGATACCTTTAAATTTTATCAAGAGGCTTCAGTATTGACTAGACTTAAATTCCCAGCATTTATTCAGGCAATAACTCATGAAGTCAGTTGGTCGGATCCTATGAGAGCAATATACTTTGTGCGGATGATTGCATTGGTTAAATACATAACCCAAGCAGATTATTGGCTGTTGTCGGCCTATTTTTCATTGTTCAGTTTTTTAGGTTGTTTTTACTTTTCAGATAAACTTGTTGAATGGAATAATGAATTTAAGTTCCCTGTTATACTTGGGTTTTTATACTTTCCTTCTGTTGTATTTTGGTCTTCTGGTTTGCTCAAAGAAAGTTTAGCTTTCGCCGCATTAACCTTTACTCTTGGTTCGTATGTTAGATGGCGTCAACTTGGCAGACTAAGTATTGGAAATATCCTGATAGGAGGTGTGTCATTGATTTTCCTGGTTTCTATCAAGTATTATATAGCGGCGGTACTTCTACCGCTTCTTTTGTTTTTGACTATTTATCATCTGCCTTTTTGGAAACAATTGGATGGAATTAGAACATGGAAAAGATCTGCTCTAATAGTGGCAGTCATGATCCTTCCTACATTATTATTTTTCAATTGGCTAAACCCCAATTTGACCTACCAAAGATTTTGGCACATTTTGATAGAAAGTCATGAGACGTTTTTGAGTTTGTCTCCTGATGGAGGCCTTTTTTTGCTCAGCTGGTTTGATAATTGGATGGATACATTGGTCAACATCCCATACTTATGGTTCTCAGGGATTTATCGTCCATTATTTGGAGAAAACCTGAATTTCCCAACTATTTTTTCTGAGATAGAGAACTTAATATTACTTATCGGCTCAATTGCAGCTGTCGTATACTTTGCGAAAAATAAGATGTTTTTTAATGCGGAAATATTGGCTATTCTTATATATGTCAGTTCGCTCTCCATTTTTTTAAGTTTCTCAGCTCCTAATTTTGGAACATTAGCTCGATTTAAAGTTTATTATGCCCCATTTGTACTCATGTTTGTTGTTTATCAATTACAGTCTCTACATGTTTTTAGGAAGAATTGAAACTTCTTTTCTCTAACTTTGCGGCATGGAAAATCCCGTAATTATTTTTGGTACAGGTGGCCTAGGTAGAGCCGCTCTTGAAATTTTTGAATCGAATGGAAACGTAGTCTATGGCTTCTTGGATGATGATAAGAAATTGCACAATACAGAAATAGATAATATTCCAGTGTTGGGTAGAACCAATGATCAAGGATTCCTCAAATTGATAGGTCAAAAATGCGAAGCATTTGTGGCAACGGATGATAGCAAAGAAAAACAGACGATTGCCAAAGCATTGATTGAAAAGCGCAAAGTCATGCCGACTAATGCCATCCACGCTTCGGCTCATATTGCCAAATCAGCTGTACTGGGCCATGGCAACTTTATCAATGCCAATGTTACTTTAGGCGCAGGTTCGGACCTAGCCAATCATTGCATCTTACACAGCGGATGCACGGTTGATCACGATGCCAAATTGGGAGATTTTGTGCAAATTGGAGCAGGAGCTACAGTGAGTGCTAATGTGGAATTGGGTGAAAATGCTTTTGTCGGAGCGGGCTCGGTAATTGTGAGTGGCGTAAAGATCGGCAAGAATGCAAGAATTGGTGCGGGATCTGTGGTAATAGCCGATGTGGCTGATGGAGACACAGTATTTGGCAATCCGGCACAGAAGGTAGACGCATAAGCACAACAATTTTCCATTGGTCATGTAGATTTTGCTATCTTTTCGGAAATTTAATTTCCTAAAAAAAGCATGACCCAAATTTCTGAAACGGATCTTATTCTTAATCCTGATGGCAGTGTCTATCACCTCAATCTAAAGCCTGAGGATATTAGTGATACGATCATTACGGTAGGCGATCCAGAACGTGTCGAGAAAATCACGAATCGATTTGATCATGTAGATTTCAAGACGCAGCATCGAGAATTCGTTACCCATCGCGGGAGCTATAAGGGCAAGAAGCTGACCGTAATGAGTACGGGAATGGGAACTGACAATATTGAGATTTTCTTGAATGAATTGGATGCTCTCGTGAATGTTGATTTGGCTACTCGCACCATTAAAGAACATAAAACAAGCCTCAACATTATAAGAGTAGGAACCTCTGGAAGTATGCAATTGGACATTCCTGTAGGTTCCCTTTTGGCCTCGGAGATAGCAGTTGGTTTTGATACCCTCATGTGCTACTATGACCTTGCGCAGACCCCAGAAGAAGAAGCGATTTCCAAATCAATACAAGCAACAACAGGGTTGCCTTTCGCTCCTTATGCTGTGGCTGGGTCACAACTTTTGAAAGAAAAGCTTGCCTTCGACATGTTGCACGGCCACACGGCCACTTGCCCAGGATTCTACGGTCCGCAAGGAAGAACATTGAGAGCCAGAAATAAGTCGCCAAAGTTTATGGACGTTTTGAATCAGTTTAGGCAAGGTGATTTTAGACTATCCAATTTTGAAATGGAAACAGCCGGTTATTATGCATTAGGAAGGTTGTTAGGCCATGAAGTATTAAGTCTTAGTGCAATTCTCGCCAATCGTGTAACTCATGAATTCGCCAATAATCCGGGAGAAATCGTAGATGATTTAATTCAAAAAGTATTAGATAGAGTATGAATAATGAATTGATCAATTGGGATGATTTTGAAAAGGTTGATTTGAGAGTTGGTACAATTCTTACAGCAGAGTCCTACCCAGAAGCACGCAAGCCAGCATACAAACTTACAGTTGATCTAGGCGATGAGATTGGTGTGAAAAAATCGAGTGCACAGATTACCGATCATTACAACTTAGAAGACTTAGTGGGAAGACAGGTTATATGTGTGGTTAATTTTCCACCAAGACAGATCGGGAAATTTATGTCAGAAATATTAGTTACCGGGTTTGCGGATGAAAATGGAGATATTGTCTTATCGTCTGTTGAAAGAAAATTGCCCAATGGCTCTAGACTTTGCTGATGGCTCAATCGTTGCATTATAGGACACTCACCAAAGAAGACCTTGGTCAAATGCACCGAACTTTTGTTGAGGCATTTTCCAACTATCAGGTGAATATGAAAATGTCTCGAGAAGCATTTGAAGACCGAATGCTATTTAAACTAAACATCAACTTTGACATGTCACCTGGCGTATTTTCTGGAGACAAATTAGTGGGGTTTATATTCCAATCTATCCATGAATATGAAGGAGTACTGGCAGCTTACAATGGAGGCACAGGAGTTATTCCAGGTTATTTAGGGCAGGGACTCACCACGAAATTATATGATTTTATTTCACCTAAACTTACAGATACGGGAGTTAAAAAGTGTGTGCTAGAAGTGTTGGTAAATAACAAACACGCCATCAAAGCTTATCAGAATGCAGGTTTTGAAAAAAGTAGGACTTTTCAGTGCCTGATGATTAGAGATGGTATGCTTGATGTGAATGCTGAAAATGAATTTGAAATTAACGAAGTGAGTGATTTCCAAATAGAGGAATTTCGTTCTATTGGAGATATAAATCCAAGTATGTTGGATCAATTGACTCAAGTCATATATCATTTGCCTAAAGAGATAATATTGGAGTGTCGGTTAAGACAAGACCTTTTGGGGTATATTATTTTTCAACCAAAAAATGGAAGAATTACTCAAATAGCCGTGAATCCAAAGCATAGACGAATGGGTGTTGGGTCCTCATTGTTAAATAGGGCACATTTTTTAAGTGAAAACAAGAGACTTTCTGTTTTAAACATTGAAACAAAAGAAGAGGGAGTGATACAATTTTTTGAATCATCTGGGTTTACCTCAGATCTACAGCAGTATGAAATGCAAAAATCACTGAGCCATGTCTAAATACGAGGAAAAAATAGCAAGAGAATTGGCAGAATGGCAAGTGACCATGCAAAGAACCCCATCTGTTTCCAACGCGGCTATTCGTAAAGTGCAAACCAAAATCAATAGTTTATTGCCCAATAGATTGCACAAGGTAATTACCAAGGTAATCAAGGAACTGACCCGAGCGGTTTTGTTTGGCGCAGACTTTACTACCAAGCCCGTTACAGAGGTGCGATCAATGATGGATATCGAGGACCAAGTCAGGGACAAAATCAATAAATACACATCTACAGCTACAGCTGAAGGTGCTATTACAGGGTTTGGTGGATTTGTAAGTGGGTTGGCCGACTTCCCGTTGTGGTTGTCTATTAAAATGAAGATGCTCTTTGATATTGCCGCTAGTTATGGTGTGGATACAAAAGATTATAAAGAAAGGCTCTTCATTCTGTACGTATTCCAGTTGGCTTTCTCAAGTCAAAAAAGGCGAAATGAAATTTATTTAATAGTTAGCAATTGGGAAGTTCAGAAAGACAAATTACCAAAGGATATTAATGCGTTTGATTGGCAGTCTTTTCAGCAAGAATATCGGGATCACTTGGACCTAGCCAAGTTGCTCCAACTGATTCCCGGAGTGGGGGCGGTTGTAGGCGCTTATGTGAATCATAAATTGACCAATAGACTGGGGAAAACAGCCATGAATGCCTACCGGATGAGAAGATTGAATATTGAAAACGGCAATTCAGAAAAATCAAAAAAATCGCTCCTGAAACATCGGAAATAAGTATCTTGGAAGAATACAACAAAGACAAGATGACACCTACACGCGTATTTGAATTCCTTTATTCCCAACTAGAAAACGGCCCGTTAGCACAATCCTTGAATTACAAAGAGTTTGGTCAATGGAAGGGATATAGTACTAAAGAATTCGTACAAATTGTAAATGAACTGAGTTTAGGTCTATTGGCTTTAGGGATGAAACCTGGAGATAAGGTGGCCATAGTTTCTCCTAACAGACCTGAGTGGAATTTTGTGGACTTTGCTTGCCAGCAAATTGGGGTTGTCACTGTTCCGATGTATCCAACCATCACCGTCGAAGACTATGAGTATATTTTTCGGCATGCAGAGGTGAAAATGATTTTTGCTGCTGATGCAGAATTGATTGAAAAGGTAAAAAAGGCAACAGCTTCACTTGGCATTGATTTTATCTATTCATTCGACAAAGTGGAATCAGTGGATCATTGGAGAGCAGTGCAAGAGAAAAACCCTGAGGGGGATTTGAATGAAGTGCTTGCTTTGAAAGATCAAGTGAAGCCAGAAGATTTATTGACGATCATTTATACTTCTGGCACCACAGGAAGACCGAAAGGGGTAATGCTCAGTCATCATAACATTGTGTCAAATACACTGGGTGTATCTAAGAGAATCATGGGTACGATGATTCCAGGAGAGGATAGCACCTTGAGCTTTTTGCCGATGTGTCACATTTATGAGCGGACTGCTATTTACGTTTATATATATAACCGGTTGGCCGTGTATTATGCTGAAAGCATGGATAAGATCGGAGAAAACATCAAAGAAGTAAGCCCTAATATGTTTACATGTGTGCCCCGCTTGCTTGAAAAGGTGTATGACAAGATTGTATCGAAAGGATACGAATTACCTTTCATTAAAAGAAAGCTATTCTTTTGGGCTATAGATCTGGGGCTAATCTACGATCCCAATGGAAATTTTAGTAGGTGGTACCATTTTAAATTAAAAATTGCTCGTAAGCTTATATTTTCCAAATGGCAAGAAGCTTTAGGCGGAGAGTTGAAAGTTATTTCTTCAGGAGCTGCGGCTCTACAACCTCGTCTGGCTCGAATCTTTTGGGCAGCCGAAATTCCAGTTTGTGAAGGATATGGCCTGACAGAAACTTCACCTGTGATCACGGCTACGGCTGCATTTCCAGATTGCGTAAGAATTGGAGCAGTTGGTAGATTGATAGATGATGTAGAGGTCAAAATTGCGGAAGATGGCGAAATACTCTGCAAGGGCCCGAATGTAATGATGGGATACTACAAAGCTCCTGATTTGACTTCAGAAGTAATCCAGGATGGTTGGTTTCATACAGGAGATATTGGGGTAATTGAAGAAGGATTTCTCAGAATTACAGATCGTAAAAAAGAGATGTTCAAGACTTCGGGTGGTAAGTATATCGCACCACAAGTCATGGAAAATAAATTCAAGGAAAGCATCTATATAGAACAGATCATGGTGGTCGGAGAAGGCAAGAAATTTCCTTCAGCGCTCATAGTTCCGAATTTTGAAGTACTCGTAGATTGGCAAAAAGATCATGGTATCGACGATTTGGAACATAAAGAATTAATATCTCATCCAGAGGTGGTCAAATTGTTTCAAACCGAAGTCGCCCGATATAATGAAGAGTTTGGCAATTGGGAACAAATCAAAAAATTTGAACTCGTGGAAGCTGTCTGGGGTATTGACACTGGCGAACTGACACCTACACTCAAACTAAAACGCCGAATCATCAAAGACAAATTTAAAGAGCTGATTGAACGAATTTATATGATTTCTAATTAGTCATTTGCTGACTATTTCCATACTTAATGGAAATAGTATTTATGGCTCCAGAATTCGCGTAGGACTAAATTTTAGACACTAAAGTTGTCATCATTGATTAATATATCAATCTTTGAACGATATCATTAATACCGACCCTGCTAAATGAATACTGTAATGAATAAGCGATTTTTGTGTGTTTTGACTATTTCATTCCTGAGTTTTACTCAATTGATTGGCCAAGACATTGATAGTACTCAGATTCGAGAGGAGTACCCATATGTACTTCCTATTTTAGGGAATAAAGCATACAAAAAAGGGTATAAACTTCAACTTCCATTCGGAGCGAGTGTCGGTACCATTTTTAATCGTCAAGGACTCATTCTGGAAAATTTTGAGATGACAATTGAAGATCCTGATACGCCTGAAGACAATTTAGATTTTAAGGATTTAACTGGAATTCTTGATTTTGGCCCTTCGGTTGGCCGGATCAATACTTTAAACTTTAGAGCAGATGCATGGGTTTTTCCTTTTTTATCTGTTGGGGGATATTATGGAAAAGTATGGGGTGAACAAACAATCAGTTTTAGTGTCGTTGGCAGTGAGTTGTTTTATAGCACAACAGATATACGTGGGCAGTATTATGGTTTCAATTTATTAGGTGCTGTGCCGCTGGGGCCTGTTGCATTAATGGCTGATTATTCTTGGTCCTGGACTACCAATGAAAATTTGAATGAACCCGTCCGTGTTGAAGTCAGTGGTTTAAGAGTTGTTAGAAGAATAAAGACAAAAAGACCTGATAGATTTTTTGCAGTTTGGGCAGGGGCACAACACCAAAAGCTTGATAATCGTACCTCCGGCAATATTGCGTTTGATGAAGCATTGGGGATTTCAGAAGAGGACAAGCAACGAATGGATGACAATTGGGCGAAGTATACGAACAACGAAATTCCAAATGGGTCTGGCGTTTTTTGGGAAAACGTGCCCCTTACACAAAAAATTGCGCAACAAGCAGCCTATGAGCTGGTGAGGGGGATTGCTGATGACAATGTTTATTACAAATTTGACAAGCGACTGGAATATAGCTGGAACATGTTGCTAGGCATAAACTATCAACACAATAATAAACTACAATTAAGGACTGAATATGGTTTCTTGAAATCTAAACAACAATTGATGGTTATGGCTAGTTACAGGTTTGGGTTTTAGATTCAATTTCATTTTGAGATAAAAGGAGCTTTTTGTTATTAAAAATTGCGATATCCATTCCTTGAATTTTTGGTGTAAATCACCAACGCAGCACTTACAATTACTAGATTTTTCATGATATATTGACCAACCATGCTAAAGCCAAACGGTGGGTGGGTGAATACCAGTTCAGGAAAGAAAAATATGGGAGAGAAAGTCCCTCCCATATGAACAAGTAATCCCCAAATCACATATTTGGATTTGATTCTTAATAGTAAGGCCAGGCCAATGAATAGCTCCCCACTGGCAAGTATCCAAAGTAGAAACTGCTTGTCAAAAAGGTGAAAAGTGATCAGTTCTAAAGTATCCCCAGCCAGTACTTCAGCAGGGCTATAATTGGGGAAAAACTTTAATACACCAAACCATATATAGATAAGGCCAATAGAAGATTCGAGCAATCTTAAGCTATATCTATCAGCCATGACGAATAGTCCGCTATCTAATTTTTCTGATATTTCTTTTACACTCATGACCTTTTGTGATTAAATGGTTTTGTTCTCTTCGCCTACTAGTTTGAGGTATTTTTTATAAACATCTCTGGCAACATTTCTACCTAAACTCAAGCCTTCTACATTATCAGCTTGGATATGATATCCACCCATTACTCTGGATATACCAGCCATTTCAGCGGCTTTGGTGAAGGTTGGGAAGTTGAGCGTAACTGTATCGCCGAGGTGGTTTGGTTCGGTCATTATACCTGGCACCAAGTCCACCGAAGCTCCGAAGTTGTCGTCTCCTTTGAATAGCCTGAGAGCTTCAGCACACCCACCACTGATTGTGCTATGCCCAGAAACATAACTCGGAAATGGAGGACAAAGAAATGTTTCTGGAGAGTAGGGTCTCCATTGCTCACCTTTCAGTTCGGTCATACCAACTTCGGGACCACCCCAAGCTTTGATCACCTGATCTTGGTAGTAATCATGGACTAAAGCATAAGGTCTTGCATAGTCATAAAACATTTTGGAATCCCAGCAGGCAATGAACCCGTCCATTGCTACTGCTTCCACCAGAAAATACATTTTTACGTCCTCATCCAATGTGTGATTATCTCTCACAGAAACGTTTTGCGCAAAGATCAACCAGTGACCCGCCTGCTGTACCGACTTAGGACCATCTCTCATGAATTCTACCAAAGCTCTATTCTCATCGGTTAGCTCTGCTTGTAAATCAATGACTTCTTTCACTTCTTGTGCTAGTTGCTCCGAACCTACCATCGGTGGAGGTCCAGGGCGGAACTGGCTGGAGGAGTCTAGCATTAGTGGCTTTACCAATTGCCAATAGGGAGTCAGGCAGCTTGGGGCGAATTTCCCCCCTTTGCCATCGGCGAAGTACTTAGGCTGCCACCTGTTGATGTCTACATTTTTGTCAACCGTGTTCACTGGTGAATATTCGGTGTAGTCGTAGTATGGCTTAGCCATTTCGCCAGACATATCCCCGTATTGATTGGAGCCATCGCTTTTTCTTTCTTCTATTACGGCCTGGGCGGCCAGGTTTCCTATACCCACAGGTGTAGTGGGATCCATCGATTTGTCATCTGGATCTAGACCTAGTTCTATCATAAAATTTCTGAACATGGTAGAGTCCGAATAGTAATATTCTGACATGGCTCTATAAGCAGCATAGCTGATAGCTATCTCTTTGTTTGCGATAGTAAGCTCATCAGCTGGGCGTCTGTCAACTCCCTTTAGATATACTGGTGTGGCTTTCGCATCATAGCGCGTCCAAGCATCAAAAATGGAGGTAAAAATCAGTCCCAAAAATCTACTCGTGATTGTAGGTCTGGGCTTAAACATATCTGTATCATTGGCTGTAGCTTCGAGGGCCATTTTACCCCATTGATAAGCAACATTTTCTGTGCCTCGAGGTTCTTCTTTGATCTCAGTTGTGTTCTGACTTGATGTGCAAGCCGAAGTAATAATTGCAATAACTATTGCGTAACGTATGAAATTTTTCATTGTAAAGTTTTACTTGTTCGAATTTCAATAATAATTGAATGAACAACTTGATTGGAGAGTAAAGGACGAAATAGCTATCTTGGTGGACGAAACTATAGGATGAATTGATAAAGTATGCATTGCCTGATTGTAGATGATGACCCGTTGATTTGCGACTTATTGGAGCATTTCTGTTCTAAGGTAGATTTTGTGTCGAACGTCACTGTTACCAATAGCGGTTTTGAATCGATTAATTTGATTAGCGAGAATCAGTTTGATGTTATTTTACTGGACTATAATCTTCCGGACATAACTGGAAAGGAAATTTTACAAACATTGAGTTCAGACACTTCCGTTATCATGATCACAGCCAATCGTGATTTTGCCCCAGAATCTTATGATTATGAACAGATCGTTGATTTTCTAGTGAAACCTATTGATTTTGCTCGATTTTTCAAGGGAATGCAAAAGGTGAAGAAAGGAACTGAGTCATCCGACTCAATTTCGGATCAGATTTTTGTGAAAGATGGAAACAAATTAGTCAAGGTCAATTTGCAAGAGGTTAAATACATCAAGTCCGCTGCGAACTATGCAGAGTTGGTGTTTGAAGAAAAAAAACTACTGACCTTAATGACATTGACTGAGCTGGCAGAAAAACTGCCCGAGTACTTCCAGCGTGTACAACGTTCATATATTGTCAATGTAAATCATATTGACAGTATAGCCAGTGGAGATGTGCAGATAGGCCAGGAAGAAATATCGATCAGTGACAAATACGAAAATGAGCTTCTGAATAAAATCAAGCTATTAAAGTAACCGAAGTTCATTCCTGAAATAACTTAAGTTGTAAAGAATAAGAGTCTTGACTTCACCAAGGTTTGTCTTATTCAAGGCACTCATTCTGAGAGGGAGAGCCTTTTCGAGCTTGTGCAATTCTAAACTTCGAATGTGAGTGATCAACTTATGTCTAATGGCATTCCATTCGCTTTCGTCTTGATTCTCAAAAGCTTGGTCTATTCGGTCCAGATAAGTTTCAAACTCCGAAATCAAGAGAGCGATAAATTTTTTAATTTTGACTTTATCATGATCGTATTGCGAATAGCTTTTGCTCAATTGAGGTAGATCAAAGGTGTTCTTTCCAAGGAGGCAAATGACCAAATCCAGTAAATGATCTACATCAAAAGGTTTTTGTAGGTAGAATTCACTTATTTCTTTCATGCGCTCGTTTTCAAGTGCAGACAAAACAATGATCGAGTGACTAAAGGAGGCATTGATTTTGATCAACTCATTTCCAATGTCAATATGCTCTAACATCAAATCACTTATTATGAGATCAGGGTTTTGTTTCGAGAGTGTTTGTTTGGCAAAAGCTAGATTATTCGTTTGTATTAATTCAATTTGTGGAGCTTGAAATAGCTGACTGACCAGTAACCTGGCAGACTCGTCATCTTCGATATGTAGCACATTCTTTTTTTCTGAAAAATCAGAAAGAGCGAGTCTTCTTGCATTCAGTGCAGAAACCTTTGGCATATGTTCTGCCACCATCAAAGGAAGGTTAATGGTGAAAGTCGAGCCAACATCTTTTTCGGACGAAATTTCCAAGTGTCCATCAAAAAGTTCAAGGAGTTGTTTCACAATCGAGAGCCCTAATCCAAAACCTTCTTCTGAGGAGTAATTTTGTTCTTGATAGAAACGTTCGCGTATACGCATGACATTGTCTGGAAGAATACCTCTTCCAGAATCAGTAACACTGATGACTAATTTGTGATTTATAACTTTAGCCTCAACGGTAATTTTCCCTTTATCGGTAAATTTGATAGCATTAACAATTAGGTTGGTGATGATCTGAGTAAAACGCAAAGCATCTGTCTGATGCCATTGCTCTTTCAGCTCAGGAGCTATTTTCAACTCAAAGCCAAGTCCTTTGTTGATAGCATCAAATCGGTAGCTCGCATGAATGTCTGAGAGTAATTCTGCTATATTTTCTGATTTGTATTTCAATTGAACTTGTCCCTCGATCAATTTTTGGTGATCCAATACATCGTGCATTAAGCCAGCCAAGGACTGTGTGCTCCTATGGATAGCATCTACTATTGGCTCTTGATCCGGTGTTGGTTTGTTCTTTCTAAGTAATTGGGTAAGACCCATGATAGAATTCAGCGGCGTTCTTAGTTCATGACTCATGTTTTGTAAAAATTCATCTTTTTCTTTGATGGCTTTTTGCTCCTTGTCCAAAGCCGATTTCAAGTCACTAACCTGTTGGTTGATTTTGGTCTTCATTTTTATGAATGTTCTGGCCAATACACCCAGCTCGTCCTTTCGGTTTTCGGAAAGCTTTATCGTTGGAGCCGAGTGCTGTTCGTAATTGCCAATGGCTTGTGTGATAGATCCAATCCTAACAGCCAAAAGTCTGATAAAAACAAGTGCAACGAGAAGGGCAGCTAGGGATACCAACGGAATAATTTGGTAACTATACTTTTTAATATAGAGCACGCTGCTAAGCGCTATGTTTTCCTTTAGAAAGGATAAGAGGTAAATTTTTCGGTCATTACTTGAGTAAGTAATGGGTTGGATTTGGGACAAAAAAGAGTTGCCTTTTTTGCTCACTAAGGATCTAAATTGTGTGGAATCTGTATGTAGAGATGAAAAAGGTACCACAAAGTCTGCGTCGAATCTGTCATAACTTCTGAGCTGTTTACTAAAGCATCTGGTCATGTCAGAAGCAAACAAGTATTGCCCGTCTTCATCGATCAGCATCAATTCAATTCCCGAAGTCATTATGCTTCTTAGTTTTTGATAGAAATTATTCAAATCCAAATTGATGATCACCATATGGGTAGGCTCTTGATTAGAATTAAATATCAGGCTAATGGCTCTAATAGTAGGAGTCAATGAAGGGCTCACTACTCCGTATTCTTCATTCAGACTAATGGAAGAAAAATAGAAGGCTGAAGGCCCAAGGTTTGATGCTGCTTTGAAATACGGCCTGTTTTTTTTGTTTTGTAGTTTGTCTTCGAGTGTTTGGGTAATCTTGGAATTCTTTTTATCCAACCTTATAATTTCCTGCCCGGCATCCGCATCTGAAAGACTAATCAGTCGTATTTGGAAATAATTAGGTTTGTTTTTTAATGTAGTATGGAATAGTTGAGTGATTTCATTTTGCAATTCTGAAGTGGGGTCATTAGCAAAAGCTTGAATCTTTATATTTTCCGCTAAAATGGAAATATCGTTTTCTACTTCACTGAGCAAGGAATAGAATGCTTGCTCTGCCAAGGTAGAGCTATGTGCAATTCGCTCTTGGCCAAATGCACTGATAATAGTCGACGCTCTTTTATAAATCAGAAAGCCCGATACAAATATGGCCAGTATGAGAAGTCCCATAAAGAAAAGACCGAACCTCGTGACAATAGAATGCCAAATTTTTACTCTTCCTGATTCCATGGATCAAATTAATAGCGCTAAAGCTATAAAATTTGATTTAGAAATGGCCAGTATAATTTCTCTTGTGTATCAAGGCAATGGTGTACCATCTGCTTGATACACTTCATGTAAACCAAAGGCCGAAGGTGTGGAGCCCTGCTTTTCCAATTGATCCAATTTTCTTTTTGCTTCATCTAATGTTGGTATATGTCCTTGTTCAACCCACCAAAGTACCACTTGGTGACTGTCCATTTTATCCGACCATTTTTTTCTGTTTTTCAGAAAGTAACTATGTACGGTGTTGTAAGTGTAGGCTTTTAGTGCTTCGTTGTCTTTCCAAACCGACATATTTACAAATACCATGGGGTCTTCAAATGGTGTCTCCGCATTTATGGCAGTCTCACCCGTTTCGTCTTTCAATCTCCAAACGAACCCAGAGCTTTCTTCCGCCAATTGATTAACAGGTGCAAGAAAGTCCTTGAATTCTTTCATGATGGGGTCATCCAAGTCAGCTTTCAGCTTGGTGATATTTAATTGTGCTAGGTTGTAGGTTGTTTGCTTCATATGATTTGTGATTATGAATATTAAGGAACGAATAGTAATGAAGACAGTCTACCAATATTCATGAGAAAGACTCATGCATTGAATCAGCTTGACGAATACTAATAAAAGGCGTCCTCAAAATGTGTAATATTAAAATGAGCATCAATAGCTATGATATCGAACCTTATCGGCCCTTGCCAACCTAAATCGGCGAGATAGTTTTCTGCGCCCTGCAAAATCAATTTTTTTTGATTGTCTGAAACAAATTCCTCTGGATATCCAAATTGGCTAGTGCTTCTATATTTCACTTCAACGAATACTATCGTTTTAGAATCAAGTAAGATCAAATCAACCTCAGAACGTTTGTATCTATAATTTCTTTCTCGAAGTGTATAACCTTGGTTAATCAAATATTGAAGAGCCTGCTCTTCTGCCTTTTGGCCAATATCTTTTGTTGGTCGGTTGGTTTTCAACTGCGAAGTATTGTTTCTGCTAATCTATTAATAATGCCGAAAATATACGTACTGGCAATCTTATTCAATTTACGACAATACAAACTAAGGTAGGATTTGCTGAAAATCATTCAGTAATTAAGTGTCTTGATTGAATCAGATCCGACGAAAAGTGACTTTAGGTGAAAATTCAACAAAAGTACGTGTCTTTGATCGTGAATTTTGTAAATAATTCAATTTCAGGGTAAAATATTAACGAGATATGTAATTATTCACGTATTTACTGAAATTATAAGTATAAAAATTACGTAGTAATACGTAAAAATACTACTTTAGCATCTCAACAGCATTAAAAACATCCCCAAATAGATTGAATTAGCAGCTTAACAGCTTTGTCAGGTCAAATTTTAACCCAGTTGACTCGAAAATTGCAAAATTCAATGAGAGAAGCTTGAAAGTCCGAAGTGGGCTTTCCTGAGAAAAACAATTTAGAACTAAAAATTAATGCTATGATTAATCTGTTGACGAATGTAGTGCAAGATTCAGTCGCGGTAATGGAAACCCCAGCTGCCGTAGTTGCTGAAACACCAGCTGAAGTAACTGCTGCTGTGGCTGATGCTGCTGCTGCCGGTGCTACTGCACTATTCACCGCCAACAACATTTGGATGATGTTGGCTACAGCTTTGGTGTTTATAATGCACCTAGGCTTTGCGGGAGTTGAAGCTGGCTTTGGCCAGTCAAAAAACACCGTAAACATTCTATTTAAAAATACTATCACTCCTATTATCGGTTTGGTGACTTACCTGATTTGTGGATTCAACTTGATGTACCCTGGTGAGTTTGATATCATCGGTGGAGTACTTGGATTTGCTGGGTTTGGTTTAGACGCTGGCGACGGTGCTTCTATAGACTATGCCGGTGGAAGATATACTTACTGGACAGATTTCTTATTCCAAGGCATGTTTGCTGCTACTGCAGCTACCATCGTATCAGGAGCTATTGCTGAAAGAGTAAAACTTTCAAGCTACATGATTTTCACAGTACTATATGTAGGTATTGTTTACCCAATCCTAGGTAGCTGGAAATGGGGAGCAGGATTCCTTGATGCTGCTGGATTCTATGATTTTGCTGGTTCTACACTTGTTCACTCTGTAGGTGGATGGGGTGCATTGGCAGGTATCATCGTGATCGGGCCAAGACTTGGAAAATATGTAGATGGTAAAGTAATCGATAAGCCAGGTACTTCTGTGCCACTAGCTGTGATCGGCGTATTCCTACTATGGTTAGGTTGGTTCGGATTCAATGGTGGATCTGTACTTTCTGCTGATCCGGACTTAGTATCATTTGTGTTAGTTACAACATCTATGGCTGCTTGTACTGGAGGACTATTCGGATTTTTAACTGCATTTGTAGTATTCAAAAGAATGGACTTGGGTATGGTACTCAACGGTATCTTGGCTGGTCTAGTAGGTATTACTGCTGGAGCGGATGTGATCTCTGTAAACAACTCACTGATCGTAGGTGCTGTGGCTGGTATCATCGTAGTATTATCTGCCATCACATTGGACAAATTAAAACTAGATGATGTAGTTGGAGCTGTTTCAGTTCACTTATCATGTGGCATTTGGGGAACACTTGCTGTAGGTATCTTTGGAGGAGAAGATTTCTCATTCACTACTCAGCTTTACGGGGTAGCAATGTATGCTATTGCAGCCTTCCCAATCGCCTTCATCATATTCTTTGTTCTTAAGAAAACGCTTGGAGTTAGAGTGTCAGAACAACACGAAGAAGAAGGACTCGATACACACGAACATGGTATCAGAGGATACACAATCGTTTACGACGAGTAAAAAAAAATTGCCTGCTGGACATGTCTGCCAACATGTTCCAGCAGGTCTTAATCTCACAAATCTGTCAAACAAATTTATGAACCAAAACACAAATTTAATCATGAAGAAATTTCTATGCATTGTAATGATGACAATTTTCGCCATATCTAGTACTGCAGTAGCTCAAGAGGAGTCAAGCGCACCTGAACTGTCAATTTCAGGTAGTGTAGATGCTTACTATAGAGCCAATTTAAATGCATCCAATAGTTTATTGTTGCCTGATGCTGATGGCGAGTATAATACATATATAGCACCAACTACTTCGTTTGCAAACAAACCTGGATTTGCGCTAGGTATGGCCAATGTTGTATTGGGTCTAGAAGGAGAGAAAACAGGCTTTGTAGCTGATTTGGTATTTGGGCCAAGAGGAACGGATGCTGTTTTTGGATCAACTACAGCTTCATCAAGCATAATCAATCAGTTGTATGCATATTGGAATGTGAGTGACGCTGTGACCTTGACGATTGGAAACTTCAATACTTTTTTAGGATATGAAGTGATCTCACCAGCGTCAAATTTCAACTACTCTACATCTTATATGTTCTCTTATGGACCATTCTCTCACTCTGGTTTGAAAGCGGATTTTACTTTTGGAGACGTTACGGCCATGCTTGCAGTAATGAACCCAACTGATGCTACGGATTTCAATCCTTCAGGAGATTATGTACTTGGAGCACAATTGGGCTATGGTGGAGCATATTTCAATTTCATCTATTCAGATGATTTTTATCAGGTGGATTTGACCGCTGGATGGGATCTGACAGATGCACTTTATTTAGGAGTAAACGCTACTAAAGCTAAAGATAGTTTTTCAGGTGCAGCGCTTTATTTACAAAGCTCACTCTCTGATTCTTTCTCATTAGGTCTTAGAGGAGAGTACTTCAAAGACGAGGCAGGGTTCGCCATTGCAGCAGATGAAAACGTGATTGATTTGACATTGTCTGCAAATTATTCGATAGGTGCTTTGACACTTATACCAGAATTCAGAATAGATATGTTGTCTTATGATGACGGATATGTTCTAAAAGGAGATCAAACTTTTGATGCCAATGGAAATATTTCAGGCATCGCAAATGCAGAATTAGGAAAGAGCCTGTCATCATTCGTGCTGGCAGCAGTATATGCGTTCTAAGGAAATTTAGGATTTAGCTTTTGCCGGGGTGCTCTTTTGGGTGCCTTGGCAAATCCTTTAAAACTAATGCTTAGTCATCCGGTTTTTAGGAACGCAATGTGAAATAGAATTAAAGTAAAACAGTAAAAGCTAAAATTTAAGTAAAATGGCAAAAGCAAAGTTAGAATACATTTGGTTGGATGGATATAAGCCAACTCAAAGTCTAAGAAGCAAAACTAAAATCGTAAGTGATTTCGATGGTAAGCTAGAAAGCTGCCCTATGTGGTCTTTTGACGGTAGTTCAACGCAGCAAGCAGAAGGGGGTTCTTCTGACTGTTTGTTGAAGCCTGTTGCGATCTTCGAAGATCCTGATAGAAAAAATGGATACCTAGTAATGACTGAGGTATTGAATGCAGATGGTACAGCACACGAAAGTAACGGCCGTGCGACTATCGATGATGATGACAATGATTTCTGGTTCGGTTTCGAGCAAGAGTACTTTTTGATCGACAACAATACTGGCAAACCATTAGGTTTTCCAGAAGCTGGTTACCCAAGACCACAAGGACCATACTATTGTTCTGTAGGTGCGAGTAATGCATACGGAAGAGAAATCGTAGAAGAGCATTTAGACCTTTGCCTTGATGCAGGTTTAAATGTAGAAGGTATTAATGGCGAAGTAGCAGCAGGACAATGGGAATTCCAATGTTTTGCGAAAGGAGCTGCTGAAGCTGGTGATGAAATTTGGATCGGAAGATACTTGTTGGAAAGAACTGCTGAGAAGTATGGTGTTTCTATCGAGTGGAGACCAAAACCAATCAAAGGTGACTGGAACGGATCTGGTATGCATGCTAACTTCTCAAACTCTGTGTTGAGAACATGTGGGTCTAAAGAAACTTATGCTACTATTTGTGAAGCATTTGCTCCTTTCGTCAAAGAGCACATCGACGTATATGGTGCTGAGAATGATCAAAGATTAACTGGAGATCATGAGACTCAATCTATCGACAAATTCTCTTTCGGTGTGTCTGATAGAGGTGCTTCAATCCGTATTCCTATCGCTACGGTAGAGAATGGATGGAAAGGCTGGTTGGAAGACAGAAGACCTGCTTCTAATGGAGATCCTTACAAAATTGCAGCTAGAATTATCAAAACTGTAAAAACTGCTAAAGTGCCTGACGCAGTGACTGCATAAGAAAGTTTATTTCAAATTGACAAAAGGGAGACTCATTTTTGGGTTTCCCTTTTTTAATGTTTCTACTCGAGTAAATGATGTTGGAGAAAGCGCGAAAGAACAACTAAATCATCAGGAAAGTGGCAGAACAACTCAGTAATATGATCATCAATATCACTACGAAATGTTTCATTGTTTCTTGAATTAGTTATATATAAGACAAGCAACAACTGAGCCACCCTCAAATTTCTTTTCTCAAAATCTCCAAAGGGCTCTTCTTTAAGACTGGTCTGATATTGAATAATCCTATGATTACGGTTCCAAATGTGACTGCTAAAAAGATTAAAACGGAGTGGTAAATACTGAATAAAAAGTCATTTTCAAAAACAAACTCCGCAAGCAAATAGCTGAAAGTGTGCGCTAATAGAAGTCCTGCTAACGAGGCCATAGCACCCAATGCCAGATATTCCAAAAATGTAATCCAGAAGATTTGATAGGATCTAGCACCAATAGTCCTCAATAAAACGCTTTCTTGTACCCTTTGGGTTTTGCTAAGAACAACAGATCCGGCCAAAACAATTAGGCCGGTTAGGACACTAAATGCCGCCATAAAGTTGATGGCAAAGGAGACTTTGTTGAGTACTTCTTCTACGGTCTTGATGATCAGTTCTAAATCTATGATCGAGACATTTGGAAACAATCGCACGACTGCTTGTTGAAATCTGGCTGATACATCAGATTTGTCCACCTTTGTAACCAATACATGGAATTGAGGGGCGTGTTCTAAAACTCCAGCAGGAAAAACGATCAAAAAATTAGTTTGCATTCTACGCCAATCTACTTTTCTAAAACTACCAATGTATGTTTTAATGAGTGCACCCTGAACATTGAAAAGTAATTCATCTCCTATTTTCCATTGGCGCCCTTCAGCAAAGCCTTCGGAGACAGAAACAAAAATGGAGTCTTCGGGCGATTCCACTTTGGATTGAAGTGTACCCTTTGCCAGCGTTTCAGAATTGATCAAAGAGTCTCTGAATGTCACTCGGTATTCTCGATTGAAGACCCAACTCATTATATCAAGTGTGGAGTCTTTTTCTACCATTTTTTTATTAATTCCGTTGATCTCTTTAAGGCGCATCGTTACAATAGGCACGTCTTGGACTACAGGCAAATCATAATCGACGACTAAATCTTTGAGCTCTTCTTTTTGTTTGGTCTGAATGTCAAAAAGGACCATGTTGGGACGTTGGTCCGCACCTGTGAGTGTAATTTGCTCAACCAAAATGAATCTGGAAAAAAGTAGCGTAGATATTAGTACAGCACAAATTCCAATGGTCAGTAAAAGTATGGTGCTTTGGTTATTTGGTCTGTGTAGATTGGCTATTCCTTGTTTTATTAAAAATGAGTTAGTCCGAGATGAAATACTTTTTGCTATTGACATCAGCCCTCTGGCTATCAAGATGAGCAATCCAAATGTCACAGCTAATCCACCTACAAACATCAATGATTGACTCCATTCTCCAATTTGGAAAAAGGCGAATCCAAAAAGGAATAGTACCAGGCAGGAAAACACCACAAGGGAAGCCTTACTCATCTTTGGGCCGGATGTTTCAAAGGCTGCTCTGATAGATTGTAACGGGGAGATTTCCCCCAACTTTATTAATGGGAGCAGTGCAAATAAGAAAGCTATAATCAGACCTAATAGTATGCCTTCAAGTATGACAATGCCAAATATTTTAGGCTCGAACGAAAATGGCAATATTTCTCCCAAAAGTTGGGGTAAATAATACTGAAGTCCAATGCCGAGTGCAGTGCCCATAACTGAACCTATGAAGCCCATAAATAGCACCTGATAGAGATAGATGTAAAAAGCTTGTTTGCTTTTCACTCCCAAACATCGAAGAATTGCGACGGATTTATTTTTTTCTTTTAAATAGATATGCACAGCACCGGCGACACCGATGCTCCCTAAAAGCAAAGCAATGAAAGCTGCTAAATTCAAGAATACTGACATATTGGTGAAAGCCTCACTGGTATCTTGTTTTCTTTCTTCTACGGTTTCGCTTCGTAGTTCCAGTTCTTTTAGTCGTTCACCGAACGTGGCTATAACTTCGTCCGCAGTGGCTTCAGTTGGGTATTTATAGAATTTTGAAAACGTAACTCTACTCCCTTTTTTAATGAGCCCAGAAGCAAATGCATTGCCTTCTGAAATATAAACTACTGGAGCAATTGAAGTTGAAATTCCACTTTGTCCAGGTACATTTTTGAGTTTGCCTCTAATTTCTAAACTCAAATTGCCAATGCGCACCTCATCCCCCAACTCCACATTGAATTGCAGCATTAGCTTTTCATCTACTAAAGCATAAGGCCCATTGGTCAGATCTCCGGCTGCCCAGTGAGGTTCAGTTTCTATTTTCCCATAATAGGGATAGAATCCACGAATTCCCCTCACCTGCACTAACCTGGTTCCGTCTGTTCTAGGAAAATAAACCATTGAACCAAATCGCGTTTGGCTAGACCTCTCTTCTCCTAAAGAATCTAATAGACCATATTGCTCTCTGGTAAATGGTTTATTGCTGAAAACTTCGAGATCCGCACCAAGCAAAGATTTAGCTTGAAGTTGAATTTCTTCATCCAGGTTTCTTTTGAAAGAGTTGATAGCAACTAAAGCCGCAATTCCGATAGCGATTGAAGTAGTAAAAAGAAGAAGTTTTGATCGGCTCCTTCGGCTATCTCTCCACGCCATTTTGAACAGCCAGCTGCGAGAGTATTTCTTCGGTGATACGGAAATCTTACTGTCCATATCAGCTGGCAATAGAAGCTTTCATCGAGGATTCAATCATTTTTCCACCTTTTAGGTGAATAACATGATCGGTTTTTTGAGCGAGTGCTACATCATGTGTCACTAAAACCAGTGCTGTGCCTTTTTCTCTATTTAGTGTAAAAAGAAGATCTTCAATTTTTTGTCCGGTTTCGTCATCCAGATTACCAGTTGGCTCATCAGCGAATAGCACCTTGGGCTCATTTGAAAAAGCTCGGGCAATGGCGACTCTTTGTTGTTCTCCACCAGATAATTGTGAAGGGTAATGGTCGATCCGTTCTTCAAGCCCCACTTGCTTCAACAAGCTTTTCGCAACTGTTTGAGCTCCATTATCTCCCCTTAGTTCTAAGGGAACCATTACATTTTCTAGTGCAGATAAAGTAGGGATCAACTGAAAATTCTGAAATATAAATCCTACATGTTCATTTCTCACTTGCGCACGATCATCTTCACTCAGGTTGTTTAGTTTGATCTGATTAATCTCTACGGAACCTTCATCGGATTGGTCAAGACCTGCTGCTAAACCTAGGAGGGTAGTTTTGCCGCTTCCAGAAGGTCCAACGATAGCCAATGATTCGCCTGCCGCTAATGAGAAACTTATATTATGAAGTACCTGAAGCGACTTTGATCCGCTTTGATATGATTTTGAAAGTCCTTCGACTTTAAGAATTGTAGACATGTAATCTGATGTTTCCGAATTTTACGGAAAGTAATACCAGAAGTTTTTGAATGCAAGTCTAGTCATCTTTTCCAAAGTTCTAACTTTAGAAAAGTTTAATTAAAATTCATATCACGATTCAGCTCGTATGATTCTTCGAGCCATTGTACGAATTTGTTGTTTTCGTCTACAAGGATAGTCTGAGGTTTGATATCCTGATCTGTCAATTCATAGCCCATGATGATGATCTCTTCTCCTTCGTTGATTAAATGAGCTGCCGCACCGTTCATACAAATGGCTCCAGAACCTCTTGGCCCTTCAATCACATAGGTTTCTAAGCGTGACCCCGAGGTGTTACTAACGACTTGTACTTTCTCACCTTTTCTCAACCCAACCAAATCGATCAAGTCTTTGTCAATTGTGATACTTCCCACATAATTCAGATTCGCTTCGGTAACTACCGCTTTGTGAATCTTCGATCTCATGATCCATCTCATACGCTTCTTGACTTTAATGCTGCACCGCGAAATTAAATAATTTTCAAGGCACTTGTATTCAACTCTGCAAAATTAGGCTAATTACCTAAACTAGAATAGTCTAGAAAAGTTCGATTTAAGAACAATTCTTATAAAATCACCGTTTTCAGTATCTTGGGGACTCAATTAGACTTTGTTGACCATGAAAAAACTCACATTTCTGTTTTTATTCATATGCATTTCACAATTAGGCTTTAGCCAGGCACCTCGAGAATTCGAATATCAAGATGGAGACACTACTTATATTATGAAGCAATACTTCATGGGGTTTCTTATGAGAGTGTCAGATAAACCAGAATTGGATTCTGCAAAAGTGATGGAAATACAACTGGCCCATCAGAATTACATGAGTGAAAATGCGAAAACGGGCACTTTACTTATCGCTGGCCCGTTTGGAGATGATGGAGATATGAGAGGCATAGTCATCTATGATGTCGCTACCAAAGCCGAAGCTGATAGTATCATTAGCAACGACCCTGCTGTGAAAGCTGGTCGATTAGCCATTGATGTCAAGCCCTGGTGGGCAGCTAAAGGGAGTGTGTTGAAGTAAGACAATGGGTTCCCGATAAATTCCTATCTTCGACAGATGAATAGGTCAATCATTCTCTTCGGTTTTCTAGTATTGATGGCATGTCAGCCTAAAAACAAAAAGGAGCTGACAAGTACACCCTCCTCTGAAAAAACAGAAACCGAAAAGACAGAACAAAAAAAGAAAACCATACTCTTCTTTGGAAACAGTATTACCGCTGGGTATCAGTTGGACTTATCAGAGGCCTTTCCTGCACTTATACAAGAACGATTGGATTCTTTGGGCTATAAATATCGCACAGTAAATGCTGGTCTGAGTGGAGAGACCACAGCAAGCGGTAACTCAAGAGTAGACTGGGTACTAAAAAACCCTGTGAGCATCTTTGTTTTAGAGTTAGGAGCAAACGATGGGCTTAGAGGGATAAGCATAGAAGAAGCAAGAAAAAACCTGGAATCTATTATTGAAAAAGTAAAAGTTAAGTATCCTGATTGCAAAATATTGCTAGCTGGCATGATGGTTCCACCCAATATGGGGCAGACTTATTCGGACAACTTTCAAAAAATTTATCCTGATTTAGCCAACAAATATGAGATTCCGCTGATTCCTTTTCTGCTTGAAGGAGTAGCTGGCAACCCTGAATTGAATCTTGAAGATGGGATTCACCCAACGCCAGAAGGGCATCAAATACTAGCTGAAAATGTATGGAAGCATTTAGCTCCCATGCTCTAAATACAATCCAAATATGTTCGAAATATTAAAGTCCCTAGAAGCTTTTTTCAATGTTGCCGTAGGTTATGTCTGGGGTATGCCATTACTAATATTGCTGCTCGGAGGGGGGATGTTTTTTACTTTTTATGCACGATTTCTTCCATTTCGATATTTCAAACATGGTATAGACGTACTTAGGGGTAAATATGACGACGAAGAAGAAAAAGGAGAAATCAGTCACTTTCAAGCTTTATCTGGGCATCTAGCTGCTACCGTTGGTATGGGTAATATCAGCGGAGTGGCTTTAGCTATTGTTGCCGGCGGTCCTGGAGCCATATTTTGGATGTGGGTGAGTGCATTGCTTGGAATTACAACAAAGTTTTTCACGTGCACCCTGGCTGTTATGTATAGGGGGAAGGACAGTCAAGGTGAATTGCAAGGAGGGCCTATGTACGTGATAAGAGAAGGAATGCCCAAAGTGTGGAAGCCATTAGCTGCATTTTTTTGTATTGCGGGGCTTTTTGGTGCCACACCTATATTTCAAGCCAATCAAATTGTTCAAGTCACCAAAGATGTAATTCTCAGGCCCATGGGATGGATGGGTTCGAATGAACTGCTGGTGAATATAGGAATAGGTCTTGTGATCACATTCTTCACCGCTCTAGTTATTTTTGGAGGATTAAGGAGAATTGCAGATGTAGCATCCAAACTAGTGCCTGCTATGGTTGTAGTCTATGGCTTGAGTGTACTGTTGATTATGCTTCTCAATGCTGAATCCGTTTTGGAAAATTTCTTCCTGATTTTTGAAGATGCATTTACAGCAAATGCGGTTTTAGGAGGTGCTGTTGGCGCTGTAATTATCGAAGGTGCAAAAAGAGCTGCATTTTCAAATGAGGCTGGAATCGGAACGGCGCCAATGATGCATGGTGCGGCAAAGACAAATGAACCTATCAGAGAAGGACTTGTGGCCATGTTAGGCCCGGTCGTTGATACGCTTATTGTATGCACGATGACAGGTTTATGTATACTATCTACTGGGGTGTGGCAAGCCGGAGGAAATGATGGGATTTCATTGACTGCCCAGGCTTTTGAAATGTCCATTCCAGTATTTGGTCATTACATTTTATTTGTACCAGTTTTGATCTTTGCCTTTACTACAGTCTTTGGCATGGCATATTATGGGAAAAAGTGTTTTTCTTATTTATTTGGGGCAGAACATGGGCATCTATTTAATTATTGGTATGTAGCCATCATCGTCATTGGTTCTGTTTGGTCGTTGAATGGGGTGGTCAACTTAATTTTTGTGATGTACGGATTAATGGCCATTCCAACAATGGTCTCAGCTATATACTTATCACCCAAAGTACTGAATGAGGCAAAAAGATATTTCAAAGATCTTCAAAATCACCAAAAGAGTAAGTTTTAACCTGCCCTCCTTTTATGATTCCTAATACTCGTTCTTTTGGATTGAGACTATTGTTTTGATTGGATATGGGAAATGAAACACGATCAGAAATCCTATAATCGTCATAAATGGATTGATTATAAATATAATTGAACCCTGTATTAGTACTTAGTAAGTGTACTTCGCCTTGAAGTCTCTTTACTCCATTAAAAGTGGTTTCATACACCTGAATTGGGCTGATTTCTTCAGATAAACAGTCCCCGTTGATCGATAATTCCAGTATCTGAGACCAATAACTCTCTGTGATACGATCGTATAGAATGAGGTTATTGTTATATAATAAACCAGAAACTCCAAATTCTGAAAAGTCGTTTTTTACTTCACTTTTCCAAGCTCGGGATGTACCGGTTAATGGGCAATAGCTAAGTGTAATATTTTGTCCTTCAATCGCATCGTTTACTATTTCATGATATTCCAGTATTTGGTGGGGATAAACATGACTAGTATTGCCAATTTTTAGAACAGTCATTAGATCATGTTGACTCAATGAGCTGTAAAATGGATCATCAACAAACTCTTTTCCAGCAAGGGGAACAAAAGTGGGGTTGTCGATAGAAGGAATGCCATCCCTTGAACTACCTGTAAAAATAAAGTCTGTGTTTACTAACCATCCTTCCGAAGGTGTTTGTTTGGTGCTATTCACGACCTGTCCGTTATAAAGAATTGTATTTTCAAAAAAAGCAGGAAAGAAAAACCAATATCCAACTAAAAAATTTACTTTTTGCAGGTTGAATTTGTTCCCGCCTTCAGAACCTAAAAATTTGCCATTGATATCATAATTGTTACCAAATTGATCTTGAAGCACAGCTGGAGCGAGATCAGAAGACATGCTCAACGTTAGTGGTTCACCATACTCGGCATGGTCTCGGCTAAACGCAACAAGTGTTTGGTTTATTCCATTAGCATAAATGGCGACAGGTTCACCAGAAAAATCATCATTAATTACGCCTTGGACTAAAGTAAGATCAGAAGGTGATATCTGTTCACTTTCTTTGCAAGAAGATAGCCATATCACTAGTGCCAATAAAATATAGATTCTGCTCATCATAATACCACATTTATAGCAGCACTTATTTGCGAAGTTGTGCTCAGTTGTAACCCATTTAAATTTCTATACAATGGAGCACCTCCGTTCAATGAAAAGAAAAGCTTTTGAGTTAAAAAGATATTCAGACCAATACTCGAATTCAACCAATGTCCGCCTGTATTGACGTTCTCAAACCCTCCTTCAAATTCATCTTGATTTCTGTATTGATATGATGTGCCTAGAAATAGATCGGTCACTAAATTGAATAATAAAAAATGATAACCTAATCCAGCATAAACCATATACTGATCGCCAAATTTATAATTTGGGTGCGCTTTGAATTTATTGCCAGATGAATTGAGACGTAGTGCCAATTGATTTTCCACAGAAAATTTCCTTTGTTTTCCTAAATACCAACTTGATTGTACTATCAACGCCATATCAAACGAACCAGTTCCAATTTGCATACTTATAGGGAAGGCTAGATTGTTTTCAGATTCTTCATCTGTACTGCCGGTAGGTACCTTCAGACTTATAGCTGAATTAATATTTACACTCTTAAATTTTTTTGCATATGTAAACCATATACTGACATCTCCAATTCCTCTGTTTACGTATTCTGCATTGTTGAATTGAAGATCAACAATTTCTTTTTGCCATAAAAAAGGTACCGAAAGAGAAATTCCGAATTGATCACTTAGTGCATAATCCATTTGGAGCTGGAGTGACGATACTTTTCTTGAAATGTGCGAATCCTCAATTGATTCGTCATTAAAAAGAAGATCATTATTGTAATTGTATCCATAAAACAAGTGCGTGCCAATTTGACCTTTGTTATTGTTAGGGATAACAAAAGCATCTAGAACCGGGACTCCTCCGGTGCAACAAGTTTGCCCTTGAGCTATATTGGCTAGTGCTAGCAGAATTAAAAAAATTGAAAATCTAATATTTGAAATGTTGCATGGTTTTTAATGAAACACTATTTAAATCTATGAAGTTCAAAAAACAATTGAATAATTCATGTGTGGTTACGCGAAAAGTTTTCTGGAACGCGTATGTGGGTAACTATTGATGATAAATACCTGTGACTTGAAATGCTCTGCTACCCAATTGTGACAATGCTAATATTACGCTAAAGCTTGTTTCAGGATTTTATCAGCTTTAAAATTTATCCTGCTATTTCATTAATAATCACTTCAGCATGCATTCTGGAGTTTTCAATAAACCATTTGTTGGTCTGAAGTCCTCCGCAAATTACCCCTGCCAGGTAGATGCCTTGGATATTAGTTTCCATCGTTTCCGGATTATGAGTGGGCGTTTGCATCTCATCTTCACCGATTGTAATTCCTAAAGATTTTAAGAAAGTGAAATTGGGTTGATAACCGGTCATTGCTAAAACAAAATCATTCGCCAATGTTAAGGTACCTTTGGGGCTTCTGACGTCTACTTCAGTTTCTCTTATTTCAGCAATGGAAGAGTCGAAATAGGCAGTAATAGAAGACTCTTTAATTCTGTTTTCAATATCAGGTCTAACCCAATACTTAACTCTAGGATTGATTTCTGGTTCGCGAATCACCATAGTGACTTCAGCCCCTTTGCGATAGGTCTCTAGTGCCACATCCACAGCAGAATTGGCCGCACCCACAACGATCACTTTCTGACCGAAGTAAGGATGTGGTTCATCATAATAGTGTTTTACTTTTGGCAAATCTTCACCGGGTACGTTCAGTAAAAAAGGAAGGTCATAAAACCCTGTGGCAATTATCAAGTGTTTTGCATTGTAATTGGCCTTTTCAGTGATGACCTCAAAAATGTCGTTTCTGTTTACTTCTTTAACTCCTTCGTACAACTTCACATTCAATTTCCAGGAAGTAGTTACCCGACGATAATATTCCAGTGCTTCGGCTCTCGTTGGTTTGTTATTATGAGATATAAATGGAACTCCTCCAATCTCCAGTTTGTCTGAGGTCGAGAAGAAGGTCATGTTCATTGGATAGTTGTATAGTGAGTTGACCAAACAGCCTTTTTCTATAATCTGATAAGAGAGGTTGTTCTTTTCTGCTTCAATTCCACAGGCTAGACCAATAGGGCCAGCTCCAATAATTACTACATCTAAGATATTGCTCATTTTGCGAATTTAAGAATTGAATTCATAGACACCTAAAGGGGTGATACAATAGTCCATAGGAATATCATGAGGCTCGGCAAATGGAATTTTGTCCAATGGAGGGGCTAGACTAAGTCCAACTTTAATACAATTAGACGGGCATTCTGCCAAGAACCGATCATAATATCCTGCGCCATAACCGACTCGTTGACCAATACGGTCAAACACCAGCAGGGGAACGAGTACTATATCTAATTCTTTCGGAAGAACTACTGTGCCATATTGAGGCTCAGGAATTCCATACTTGCTGTCTTTGAGTTGCTTATATTCTTCAAATAGGTAATGTGTTAGTTCATTACTGGAGTTACTACATCTGGAGATTACAATTTGTTTACCTCTCCTTTTAAACCATTCTATCAATGGCCATGTATTTACCTCCCTATTTTTCTCAATAGAAAGAAAGGAATGAATCATTGATCCCGAATGATTCTCAAAAAATTGATTGAAATGGTAGAGAAGTCTAATATTTTTCTTGTCGAAATCCTTAGATCCCAGCATTTTTCGTTTGCGCAAGAAAACTGAGCGGTACTTTTTTTTGTCGACATTGGTAGGTGACTGACTCATAGACCGAAATTAATACATATCTATGGACGCTATTCTGCCAAGACACTTATTTTTGATAAAATTGGCGTGACTTTTTTCCATAAGTTGGATTATACCTACAAAGATCAATTCATTGGATACTGAAACAAACCGGAAAGATTGGGATGAAGAGGCAATGATAGCCAAAGCTAAGAAGGACTTGCAGTTCTTTGAGCCGATATACAAGAAGTATTATGAGGCGATTTTTAGATATATACATAGAAAAACGGATGATGAGAATTTAGCTGCTGATCTTACGTCGAAGGTGTTTATGAATGCGATGCGATCATTGGATAAATTTGAGTTTAGAGGCGTGCCATTCGGGGCCTGGTTATACCGAATTGCTACCAATGAGACGAACAAACATTTCAGAGACAACAAAAAAAGACTCTTGAGTTTGGAAGATCATAAGGTGAATCTGGTAATGACATGTAGCGAACTGGACGAGGCAGATGTTGAGCAAAAACAGAAGGTTCTGACAGAATTGATCAGTGAGTTGGAGGACGAAGAGATTAGAATACTGGAATTGAAGTTTTTTGAAACCAAAAATTTTAAAGAAATAGCTTTCATTCTGGATAAAAAAGAAAGTGCTGTTAAAATGAAAATGTACCGATCGCTCGATAAATTGAAGAAGCGATACGATAAAATGAATGAGCTAAAGAATGACTAGATACGACATCAGATTGAGGAGAAAGGCGTTGAGTAGAGGTCAGATTGAGAGACACATGGATTTCAAAGGTCTTTACCCTAAAACGCCCAAGGAAGATAAGCTAGGTCGTTGGTTTAGGATAATTGCGATCGTGTTGGCAGCCTTAGCCATTGGCGCTATGATGTACGCTGGTATAAAGCGAATTCAGGAAAGACCTGCACCAGAGCCGCAAGATGAGGTTGATATTTTTGATGAATTCAAAACAGAATAAATAAAAGCATAAAGACTCGCCCGGGATAGTCTTAGTTCTGATTCGCCAAGGTGGCGAATGTTTTACTAACTATAAATTCAATAATCATGGAATTAAGAAAAAATCCAAAGATCGATTTGGAACGGAAGAGAAGTGCCTTTTTCAATATAGGCCTAGCCATCAGTTTGATGCTAGTCGTATCTGCCTTTGAGTGGCGGTTTTATGGCGACGCGGGAATAGTGAGCATAGGAGAACTCGATGAAGACTTCGAAGAAATCATGGAGATCCCGCAAACAGTGCAACCTCCTCCGCCACCTCCAGTAGTGGAGTTGCCGAAAATTGTGGCTGTCGAAGATGATGTCGAAATTGAAGAGGAACTTGACATTGATTTGGATGTAGAAATGGATGAAACTGATATTATTGATGATCCTATTTTTGATGAACCCGTTGATATCGAGGAGCCAGACGAAGTATTCGACATTGTTGAAACACTGCCTGAGCCTCTTGGAGGGTTGTCAGCCTTTTATCTGCATGTCGCAAAACAAATGAAATATCCAAATCAAGCGCGACGTATGGGAGTAGAAGGCAAAGTGTATGTTCAATTCGTAATCGATAAGAGTGGAAAGCTTACGAATGTCCATGCTGTTAAAGGCATTGGTGGCGGATGTGATGAAGAGGCTGTTCGGGTGATCCAAAATTCACCAGATTGGTCTCCTGGCAAACAAAGAGGCCGGCCAGTGAAAGTCCGAATGATTCTTCCTATCACTTTCAAACTAGGATAATAAAAAAGGCGAATCGAAGGATTCGCCTTTAGTTTCTTTAATTCGCTTGCTGTTGTCAGCCGATAATGAGCTTGACTGTAGATACAAGGAAGTCTGCAATTGAGTTGGCAACTGGATTGTTAGCACTTCTTCCTATGATGTAAGCAATAAACAGGAAGTATATGCCCAATAATAAGAAGGCTTTCGTTTTTCCAATGTATTGTGAAGATGTAAATATGATTACAGCTAGAATTGTTAGGAGTAATAATAAGAATCGTATTTCACTACTTATGGCTATATCAGACGGTTCCATATGAATTGGGCCATGCAGAATACAGAAAATGAATAATGGAAACCCTAGCGCAAAACATACATCGAAAATATTACTTCCAAGTGCATTTGATATGGCATCATCATATTGCCCTCTCTGTGCGTCTTTGATAGAAATAATAGTGTCTGGGAAACTAGAGGCAGCGGAGGCCAAAACAAGTGCTACAAACATCAACGGTATGCCCAGGCCATTGTATGAACCCAAATAAGGTACTTCATAGACCTCGGACCCCATCCATTCACAGGCAATCACTAATAAGTAACAAACCGCTGCTATAGATATGGTTGAAAAAATGAGCAATGGCCAAGCATTTTTGCCAGTCACCTTATTGTTACGGATAAAAAGATCTTCAAGATTAAAGGAGACTAAACTGATAAAGAATGAAGGTGCTTCTCCTCTTTCTTCCTCCTCTTCCTCTTCCTCTTCTTCTTCTTCAGGCTCAGCATTTTTCTGGTTGCTTCGCATCGACATAAACATGTAAGTAATGTAAATCACATACACACCCATTAAAACCAGACCGTGATACCAATCGAGAACCGACCCACTTATTAGGACTAAGAATATTGCTTCTGTAATGATCAGTGAGATACCATCTCTCAACATTACTTTCTTGGAAACTTTTATTCTTCGCGCTAAGCCAATTCCAATTACGGCAATTACCGAAACTGCTGGGATAACCATACTATTGAATATAGCACTACCTGCAGTGGTGCCAATTCCTCCAGCGAAGCCATCAGCATCCATTAAAACAAATAAGAAAAACAGTGAGGTAAATACTTCGGGCATAGAACTAGCAATCGCATTAATTGATGCTCCTCGTACTCCCTCAGAAAGATTTCTGCCTATATATTCTGATGCAGTCATAAAGCCATCTCCGGCTCTCCAAATAACTACACAGCTTATCGCGATTAAAATCAACGGTATTATGATGCCCATATATTGTATTATTATAAGTTATGCTTGGTCTATATGTTCTAGAGTAAAGAAAGCACAACTCAATATATATAATGTTTTTAATATGCTGATTGGGTTTCTAAATTAAAGCATTTTTTTAAACTAATGGCAAACTGAGCCTAATTATGTAAGGATTTCAATTTCAAAGGCTTGTCGATTTTTCTGAGCGACTGGCAAAAAAGTGCAGCTGTTAGCTATTCATATTTTTATTCGATGGGAGAGATTTGCCAATTCAGACTATTCAATGCAATATGTTGATCTTGGATTTTTATGTATCTTTAGTTAGAACTTGATAGAAAATAGCACCTGTTCCAATTGAACAAACAATTTGATTTAAATTCTTACCTTTGAATGCAACCGGCATTTACTATAACCTTGATAAAACAATGAGTATTAAATCGCAATTAAGCATGCTAGTAAAGTTGGCAAACATTGATAATGATTTTGCTGACGATGAAAGAGACATGATATTGATGGTGGGCAAAGCAAATGGTGTAACGGAAGAAGAGATTAATGGATTGTTGGAAAATCCAGAGCCTTTGCCTCCGCTAAACACAATAACAGATGATGAAAAGTTTGAATATCTCTTCAATGTGGTTCAATTAATGAAAATTGACAAAGAAGTATTTTTAAGTGAGGTTAAGTATTGTGAAGAAGTGGCGGTAAAACTTGGGTTCAAGAAAGCGGTTATAGCAGAGTTGTCTGCCAAAGTTTATTCGGATCCAACAATTGTTGCAAATAAAGAGTCGTTGAAAATGGCAGTATTAAAGTATCAAAATTGATATCTGCTCGCTATACTATGACATTATCATTGGAGGGAATTTCCTCCTTTTTTTGTGCGTTTTTATTTCTGCTTTTATTGAAAATACAAGTGCAGTTTCTGGGTTGTCTAACAAAAAAAAGGACACCTTATTTAAATAGTAAAAATCCTTACCTTTGCAGATTCATTTTTGCACATGTGGTATAAACTTTCACAAATCATACTCAAGTACAGGCTCTTACTGATCCTTGCATTATTCGGAATTACAGGCTTTATGGCTTATAAGGCTCAATTTGTCAAATGGTCATTTAGTCTCGCTAATATCGTTCCGAAAACGGATCCTGAAATGGTCTATTTCAAAGCGTTCAAAAAAGAATTTGGAGAGGACGGTAATATCCTGGCTATCGGGATTAAAGACAGTATGGTCTACCAAGAGGACAACTTTCGAAAGCTGAAGTACATGACAGACGAGCTGACTAGTATCAGATATGTGAAAGATGTATTGAGTTTACCCAGTCTCAAAAGATTAGTAAAGAATAAAGAAGACAATAGGTTTGAACTTCAGAATGTCTTTGATGATGTACCATCTGATCAAAAAGTTCTCGACAGCCTAATAGCTTATTGCCAAAGCCTTAAATTTTACAGCGGACAGCTCTTGAATGCAGAAAATGGAGCAAATATGGTTTTGGTGACCATAGAAAATGAGGTGATGAATTCAAAAGCTCGAAATACTGTAGTGGGAGATATTCTACAAGTGACCGAGCAGTATAGGGAGCATACAGGTATCGATTTGAGATATGCGGGACTGCCTTTTGTGCGATATATCAATACAGTCAAAATAAAAAAGGAACTCAACATGTTCCTGATATTCTCAGTAATGGTCACAGGATTTATTCTGTTTCTGTTTTTCAGATCATTCAAGGTAGTATTTGTGGCGCTCTTCATCATCGGAATGATCGTGGTCTGGGTGATGGGTACGCTCGCATTGTTCAATTATGAAATCACCCTTCTCACCGGATTGATTCCTCCAATTATTGTGGTGATAGGTATTCCGAATGCGGTGTATATGCTGAATAAATACCATCAGGAATACTTTCAGCATGGTGACCAACGTAAAGCTTTGGAGAGAATAATTAGAAAAATTGGGATCGTTACTTTGATTACCAATTTTACTACAGCAGTTGGTTTTTTAGTCTTGGCTTTCACGGATATCGTGGTTTTGAGAGAGTTTGGGGTGATTGCCGGAGTGAATATTCTTGCCACGTTTGTCGTAAGTCTGATCATGATTCCGGCGGTTTTTTCATTTTTAAAGCCACCGTCAAGTAGACATTTAAAGCATTTAGAATTCGTCCCTTTAGATAAAGTCTTAACTGGATTAGATCTTTTGGTCCACCGACACAAATATTACATTTTCGCAGCTGCTACGATCATAGTAGTACTATCAGGTTATGGAATTTCGAAAATTGAGGCAAGATCGTATATGGTAGACGATTTGCCTGAAGAGAGCCAGGTAAAACAAGACCTCAAATTTTTCGAAGATAATTTCGCGGGCGTGATGCCCTTAGAGGTTATTATTGATACGGGCACAAAAAAAGGAGTGCAAAGCCTTAAGAATTTGAAGAAGATCGATGAGTTCGAGACTTTCCTTAATTCACTGGACAACGTGTCTCAGCCACTCTCTGTGGTTAGTTTTATCAAAGCTACCAGACAGGCTTTTTATAATGATAATCCTAGCAAATATGCCCTGCCAAACAACCGAGATAAGAATTTTATCTTCAGATATTTGAAAAAGGAGTCCGACCAACAAGGAATTTCAAAGGCTTTTGTAGATAGCACTGGACAAAAAATTAGAGTATCTCTGAAGATTGCGGACATCGGGTCCAACAAGTTGGATGTGCTGGTCAATGATGTAATACAACCAAAGATTGATGAAATCTTTGGAGATACGAAAATGAAAGTTTCCATCACAGGTACGACCTTACTATTTATCAAAGGCAATAAGTTTTTGATTGATAATTTGATCACCAGTATGATCATAGCATTTTTCATCATTGCATTGATTATGGCGGTGCTGTTCAGGAATTTCAAAATGATCATTTTGTGCCTAATTCCTAATATCATCCCACTGATGATCACCGGAGGTATGATGGGATTTGCTGGAATTCCTTTGAAACCAAGTACAGCTCTGATCTTTAGTATCGCTTTTGGTATTTCTGTGGATGATTCTATTCATTTTCTGGCAAAATACAGGCAAGAGCTTTTTGCAAACAACTTTTTTGTTCCAGTTGCAGTTAGTAAAAGTCTAAGGGAAACAGGGGCAAGCATGATCTATACTTCCATTATTCTCTTTTTCGGATTTGTAATTTTCGCAGCATCCGAATTTGGAGGAACTGTAGCCTTGGGTGCTTTGACATCCACTACATTATTAATGGCTATGTTGACTAATCTAATTGTATTGCCTGCTCTTTTATTGAGGTTTGATAAAGGAAACAGAAATACTCAGAACCATCCGCTTATAGAAAAGTATCCTGAATTTTATGATGAGAGAGAGGATGAAGAGATCGATTTGGAAATGATCGAAGTAGAGGATAAGAAATCTAATTGACCCATACTTTTTTAGAAATCAGTTTTTTAATACGTATTAGAAAATAAAACATTGAGTTACAAAGAATATAAGAATATCAATTACGCTGAGGTAGCAGGTGAGGTATTGGAGTTTTGGAAACAAAACGATGTCTTTCAGAAGTCTGTGGACGAAAGGGAAGGTGCTGAATCTTTTGTATTTTATGAAGGCCCGCCATCTGCGAATGGTACACCTGGTATTCATCACGTCATGGCACGTGCTGTCAAAGATATTTTTTGTAGATATAAAACCCTCAAAGGCTACCAGGTCAAAAGAAAAGGAGGTTGGGATACGCATGGATTGCCTGTTGAACTTCAGGTAGAAAAGGAGTTAGGCATTACCAAAGAGGACATAGGCACGAAAATTACCGTAGAGGAATACAATGCCAAATGCCGCGAGGCAGTCATGAAGTTTAAAGACCAATGGGACGACTTGACTGAAAAGATGGGCTATTGGGTGGATTTAGATGATCCTTATATCACATTCGAAAAGGACTATATCGAAAGCCTTTGGCATCTCTTGAAGAAATTTTACGACAAAGGTTTATTATACAAAGGCTATACTGTACAGCCTTTTTCTCCAGCCGCAGGAACAGGTCTAAGTTCTCATGAACTTAATCAGCCAGGTACTTACAGAGATGTAAAGGACACCTCAGTAGTGGCTCAATTCAAGGTTAGAAAATCTGATTTTTCAGCTAAGTTGTTTGATGGTGATGAGGATTTGTTCTTTCTTGCCTGGACGACCACACCTTGGACATTGCCGTCGAATGGAGCGCTGGTAGTAGGCAAAAAAATTAAGTATGTGAAAGTGAAAACTTTCAATCAGTATACTTTTCAACCTATTTCTGTAATTCTTGCCAAGGACTTGGTCCAAAAGTATTTTTCTGAAAAGGCAAAGGACATTGCATTAGAAGATTACAAAGAAGGAGACAAGCTAATTCCATGGAGTATTGAAGGGGAATATGCTGGTGCTGATTTACTCGATATCAGATACGAGCAATTATTCCCTTATGTGACTAATGACGACTTGGAGGCCAATGCTTTCAAAGTAATTCCCGGAGACTATGTGACTACTGAAGACGGTACGGGTATTGTTCATGCAGCAGCACTTTTTGGCGCAGACGATTATTTTGTGTCTAAGGCAGCAGGTGTGCCACCTGTGGTGGCCAAAGACGAAAAGGGTGATGATATTCCTTTAGTAGATAAGCAGGGTAAGTTTATCGCAGAAGTCACGGATTTTGCTGGCAAATATGTAAAGGAAGAATATTACTCAGACGAAGAAAGAAAAGCCGACGGGTTCAAGCCTACTGATGTACTGATCGCGATCCATCTGAAGGAAGCCAACAGAGCATTCAAAGTCGAAAAATATGAACACAGCTACCCACATTGCTGGAGAACTGACAAGCCAGTCTTATACTATCCATTGGACTCATGGTTTATCAAGACTACTGCCTATAAGGATCGTTTGGTCGAGTTGAATAATACCATCAACTGGAAGCCGGCGTCGACTGGTAGCGGTAGATTTGGCAACTGGCTAGAGAATCTGGTGGACTGGAACTTGAGCAGATCAAGATATTGGGGGACTCCACTGCCAATTTGGGTGACTGAAGATCGTCAAGAGCAGAAATGTATTGGCTCAATTGCTGAACTGGAAGAAGAAGTGAATAAATCGATCGCCGCCGGATTCATGGAGGAAGAGTTGAGCGAAGATTTCGATTTGCACAGACCTTATGTAGACGACATTGTGTTGGTCAGTGATTCTGGTAAAAAAATGTCTCGTGAACCGGATTTGATTGATGTTTGGTTTGATTCAGGAGCTATGCCGTATGCGCAATTCCATTTTATGGGAGACGATCCTAAAGCAGCTGCTCAAGCAGAAGGAGGGTTGAGTGATGTCTACCCGGCAGACTTTATTGCTGAAGGCGTAGATCAGACAAGGGGTTGGTTCTTTACTCTTCATGCCATTGCTGTGATGCTTTTTGACAAAGTGTCTTTTAAGAATGTAATCGCCAACGGTCTGGTACTTGACAAGAACGGCAACAAGATGTCGAAGCGACTGGGCAATGCAGTGAATCCATTTGAGACTTTAGCCAAATATGGTCCGGATGCTACACGATGGTACATGATCTCCAACGCCAATCCTTGGGACAACTTAAAATTTGATATCGAAGGTGTAGCTGAAGTACAGAGAAGATTCTTCGGTACGCTTTATAATACCTACAACTTCTTCGCTTTGTATGCCAATCTGGACAATTTCAGTTTTAGCGAAAGCGAGGTAGACAATACGAAAAAGACAGAAAGTGATCGGTGGATCATTAGTAAGTTGAATACGCTGATTGGTCAGGTGGATGAAGCCTATAATGAATATGAGCCGACGAAAGCGGCTCGTATGATTCAGGATTTTGTGATCGACGACATGAGTAACTGGTACGTTCGACTGAACAGGAAACGATTCTGGAAAGGCGAATACAACGACGATAAAATGGCTGCCTATCAGTCGCTTTATACTTGTTTGAAAACCATTGCGAAACTTGCAGCTCCGATTGCACCGTTTTATATGGATCGGTTATACAATGATTTGAATACTGTGTCGGGTCATGAGTCGCATGATTCAGTGCATCTTTCGAATTACCCTGAAGCCAATACTAGTTTGATTGACAAGTCTCTGGAGATCAGAATGGAAATGGCTCAAAAGATTTCTTCTTTGGTTCATTCATTGAGAAAGAAAGAAAAATTAAAAGTACGTCAGCCATTATCTAGAATAATGATTCCAGTGCTAAACAAGGACACAGCCACTCACGTGAAAGCGGTAGAGGAATTGATCTTGAATGAAGTGAATGTGAAGGCGATTGAGTTTTTGGATGATACTTCTGGTATTTTGGTCAAGTCTATCAAGCCTAATTTCAGAAAGTTAGGTAAGGAGCATGGGGCAAGAATGAAGGATATTTCTCAAAAAATTGGCACTTTCACCAAAGATGATATTGCAACTTTAGAGGCCAACAACAGTTTTGAGTTAGACTTGGGCGACCAAAAGATCAATTTAACGTTAGAAGATGTTGAGATCAGTTCTCAGGATATTCCTGGATGGTTAGTGGCTTCTGAAAATGGATTAACTGTTGCTTTGGATATTCAATTGTCTGAAGAATTGAAACAAGAAGGAGTGGCTAGAGATTTGGTGAATAGAATTCAGAATTTGAGAAAAGACAACGGATTAGAAGTTCAGGATAAGATCATTATTCAGCTGGAAAGTTCGGATGATTTGTTGAATGCTTCTGTCGATTCATTTAAGGATTATATTTGTCAAGAGACACAAGCTAATGAATTGAACCTCGTTTCAGCATTGGAAGGAGGACAAGCTCTAGAGATGGATGAAATTGAGGTGGCAGTTAAGCTGGATGTAGAAAAATAATAAGGAAATAGCGTGAAGTATTATAAGTATTATTTGTTGAGTTTGGGGATCATTCTATTGGATCAGGTAGTAAAGCTATTGGTGCATTTCAATATGGATATGGGAATGCCTGGCCAAATTCAAGTCATAGGTGATTTTTTCAAATTGTATTATCTCACCAATCCTGGGATGGCATTTGGCATGAAGCTGGGAACTGAATATGGTAAATTATTTTTAACACTTTTCCGTTTGGTTGCCATGGTTGGCATTGGCTATTATTTATATACGCTGATCGAAAAAGGTGTACACAAAGGCATGTTGGTTTGTATTGCGTTGATATTGGGCGGTGCTATTGGTAATGTGATTGATAGTACTTTTTATGGGGTGTTTTTAGATAATGCACCTGTAGGCTCGCCAACTCCTTGGTTCTATGGCCAGGTAGTGGATATGTTCTACGTCGATATTTGGGAAGGCCATATACCAGAATGGATTCCTTTTATGGGAGGAAAGTATATGTCGTTATGGCCTGTTTTTAATGTAGCTGATGCATCCATATTTGTTGGAGTATTTGCTATTCTTATCTTTCAGAAAAAATTTTTCCATGAAGAAGAGGAGGAGGAAAGCAAAGACTCTGCAGTTCAAACAGAAACGGTTGAAGTGGAAGCTTAACTCCAATCTTTAACAAAAAGGGCTTCAAGTGAAAACTTGAAGCCCTTTTTGTTGCTTGTCCATTCAGAAATTAATTCTCTAACAACTCTAGCAGCGAAGTTAATTTTCTTTTCAGACTTCTTCTATCTACGATAAAATCTAAGAACCCATGGTCGAGTACAAACTCTGCACTTTGGAAACCTTTAGGTAAATCCTTGCCAATAGTTTCTCTAATGACTCTTGGTCCAGCAAATCCGATCAATGCTCCTGGTTCAGCTATATTGAAGTCACCAAGCATGGCATACGAAGCTGTAACGCCACCAGTAGTAGGGTCGGTTAGCAATGAAATGTAAGGAATTTTCGCCTCAGATAATAAGGCTAACTTCGCCGAGGTCTTGGCCATCTGCATCAAAGAGAAGCCTGCTTCCATCATTCTTGCTCCACCTGATTTGGAGATCATTAAAAATGGAATTTTGTTCTTCAATGAATAATCAATCGCCCTTGCAATTTTTTCTCCAACTACAGATCCCATAGACCCGCCAATGAAGCTAAAGTCCATACAGGCGATCACGATGTCTTTGTTGTGCATTTTACCCACAGCGCTTCGCACCGCATCTTTCAATCCTGATTTTTGCTGTGTTGCAGCTATTCGTGTAGGATAAGGTTTAGAGTCTGTAAAATTCAAAGGATCTGCCGAACTCATATCAGCATCTAATTCTTTGAATTCATTTTTATCAAACAAAATTTCGAAGTACTCCTTAGAGCCAATTCTTACATGATAGTCATCTTCTGGACTTACATAAGAGTTATTTTTGAGCTCGCGCATGTGAACAATTTTACCACTAGGGGTTTTGTACCACAGCCCATCAGGAGCTTCTTTTTTTGCAGTTGTAGGCGTCTGGATGCCTTTGTCTTTTCTATTGAACCAAGCCATAAATTACCTTTTGTTAGAAGGATTGCAAAGATATATTAGTTGAGAGACTTTCGAATATGTGCCGTTAGTTATTTGAGCTTTTACTCTTTGCCATCTGCATAATCTTGCAAATAAGCATAATAAGAGGTCAGTTTTCCATTCTTGGCAATTGTCGCTCTTTCAATGATTAAGTCAGGATCATTACCTAATAGACAAGGGAGAACATTGTTTACCAATTCTTTTCCAAAGTCTTCAGAGGCATTTCTAGGCAACTCACAAGGTAGGTTATCTACGGACATTACAGAAATATTACCTTCATCTGAAAATGGAGGCATCTCTCGCCCTGTAGTTGGGTCGTAGTCAAACACCGGTTCATCAATAGTTGCTGGACGAATAGTGGATGGAATTGAACCTTCGATATCGCATGTTACATCCGCGATGATGTTGATTTTGAAATCACGATGAGTAGCTTCCTCTCGAGTGAAAAGAACTGGTGCAGCCGGATGCCAATAGGCGCAGGCAATCAAAAGATCCGCGCACTTTGCATATTGATAAAAATCTGATTCGAAATTTTCTGGATGCTCGAAAAACTCAGACCTTGTAAAATCCTTATCTTCTTTGTGTTTGTTGTAGTCTCTACTATTCAATTGAGTAAACACTGGCTCCTGGAAATCTTCATTCACGAATCGTTCAGGCGTGACCTTCCGGATGTTTAATCCTAGCAAAACTTCCATAGCCCCTTTAGCCACACGACCACCACCTGTGATCACTATTTTAATATTGGGAAGTTTCACCTTATTGAATTCTGTCTTCATATCCTCCAAATCGAAGCATTCATGTGCTCGTCTGATATTGAAGAGATTATATCTTTTCCCAAAAGACCAAATACCGTTGTAGGCACCTACGATCCCTGCATATCGCCCGAATGCAATAATGCGCTGACCGTTAGCATCAGTCAAAGTTTCGTAATCTATGAGTCTAATATTTTTATCTAGCACTTCATTGAGCAACTCCCGATTGTACTCTTGCTTTTTTATCGTATGAGAAAAAAAGAAGTAAGTTTTGTTTGGGATCAATTTGCCAAGAGGCACTTCTTTGACACCAAATATGACATCACAGTCATCTACAAGATCAACTAATTCAACGCCTTCCCTGCTGTAGTCATCATCAGAAAAGCATCTGATATCACTTTTCTGGCAAACCAAGTCAACGCCAGAGAAATTCTCTTTAATTAGTTTGGCTTGAGATGGAATGATGGCTACACGTCGGTCGATCGGAATTTTACCTTCTTTTAGGATGCCAATTTTAGTCATTTGCTAAGGGTTATCTGAGTATCATGTTGTGCCGCAAATATGCTTCATTTTTGCTCGAATTGAAATGACTACAAAGACTTCATTTCAACTATCGCCATCCTCCGATGCGAGGAAGGAGTGTTTGGTGGATCTGTTATTTTAAGCAGATGTGCATGAGAGCAGTCTGCTATGACTTACAGTTTGTCTGAATTGATATCATGACAGCCTATATAGTAGGCGTGTATCCAAATCAATCGGGCAATAACGGATTCCCGATACTACTCCAGAAAATCTCCTAAAATGGAAGAGGCTTCTTTGGATGAGTTTTTACCATACGGTGCGATGGCCTGGATGAGTTTTCTGATAGGCATAGACTGGAGCCATACTTTCCCAGTTCCTTTCATAGTGGCAAGAAACATTCCTTCACCCCCAAATACCATAGATTTGAGGCCTCCGGCGGACTCAATATCAAAATCAAGAGTAGGTTCAAATGCCACTACACAACCTGTATCAATTTTTAATGTTTCGTTGTTAAGTTGCTTTTCGATGACCGTTCCGCCGGCATGCACGAAGGCCATTCCGTCACCTTGTAGTTTTTGTAAAATGAATCCTTCGCCACCGATTAAACCTGACCCTAATCTTTTGTTGAGCGTAATGGAAACTTTTGTACCTAACGCTGCGCATAAGAATCCATCCTTTTGAACAATTAGTTCCTGATTTGGTGATTGTTGTAGATCAATTGGTATTACTGTGCCAGGATATGGTGCTGAAAAGGCCACTTTTTTCTTGCCGGCCCCATGATTGGTAAAGTGGGTCATAAATAGTGATTCACCAGTCAAAACCCTTGTGCCGGCTGAAACCAATTTCCCTAAAAAGCCTTGATTCGGTTCGGAGCCATCTCCCATTTTGGTTTCGAAAGAGATGCCGTCTTCCATAAATAGCATAGCACCTGCTTCTGCTACTACGGTTTCTCGAGGATCTAGCTCTATCTCAACGATTTGAATGCTTTCGCCTTTGATCTCATAGTCGATTTCGTGACTTCTCATGTAGGGTGTAATTTAAGTTTAGGAATTAATTTTTGATGTCGTCCAAATCATCCCGATCTTTTAGTTTTTTGTCTTCCACATTTTTATTTAGAAATTGATTGAGCTCATCAATTTTCAATGAAGACTTGATTTCTCCGAATGAATTAATGTTGACTTCAAATCCCTCTAATTCGGGATTGACAATTGGTTTTTTCTTTTTTTCTTTTTTACTCATTGTTGGTTGCCTGATCAAAAGCACTGGTTGCCTTTTTTATACGATCAGATACCTCATTTGTTCCGAGTACTTCCATGATCTTCATGAGGTCAGGACCGCCGGCTTCACCAGTGATGGCTACTCTCAATATTTGCATGACCATGCCAACTTTGGTGTCATTCTCAGTGGCCGACTGTTCCAACGTGGCTTGGAAGTCTTCTGATTTCATTTCCACAGTAGATATTTTTTCCACGAAAGTGGTAAACACAGCCTTTGCTTCACCTTTCCATTTCTTACGAACCACTTTATCTACAAATTCAGTAGGGGCAGAAAAGAAGTATTGTCCTTTTGAAAGTAATTCTGGAATAAAATCGATGCGTTCCTGTAGCAATTCTGCAATAGCCAATGCTTTTGAATCATCGCATGTTATAGCGGCTGCTTTTGTTTGATCCAGCAGTAGTGCAGCTAAATCTGAGGGTTTCATCTTTCTGATGTATTGCTGGTTGAACCAGATAGCCTTATCAATGTCGAATTTGGCACCTGCCTTACTGATTCTTTCTATAGAGAATGCTTCGACTAATTCATCTAAACTGAAAATCTCGTTTTCTGTCCCAGGATTCCAACCGAGGAAGGCAAGGAAGTTGACAAAGGCCTCGTTCAGGTAACCTTCTTCTTTAAACCCTTTCAATGATGCATCCTCTTCGGTTACTTTCCATTCCATTGGGAAAATTGGAAATCCGTGTTTGGCAGCATCTCTTTTGCTGAGTTTGCCGTTTCCATCAGGCTTCAATAGTAAAGGTAGATGGGCAAATTTAGGCATATCCTTTTCCCAGCCTAGATATCTATATAGCAGCACATGCAGTGGGGCAGAAGGTAACCACTCTTCTCCACGAATAACATGGGTGATTTTCATTAAATAATCATCCACAACATTGGCCAGATGATAGGTCGGCATGCCATCGGACTTCATGAGTACTTTATCGTCCATTGTAGAGGTATGCACATTCACCCAGCCACGGATCATGTCATTGAGACGGATGTCCTCCTTCGCCGGAACTTTGATTCTGATCACATAGGGTTCACCAGAATCCAGGCGTTGCTTTACTTCTTCCGCGGAGAGAGTCAGCGAATTCTTCATGGTGTTTCGAGTGATCGAATTGTAATTCAAAGAATTGGCTTTTGCTGCTTTGAGGGTCTCACGCATATCGTCCAATTCCTCAGTTGTATCGAAGGCATAGTAGGCTGTACCTTCATCGATCATTTGTTGTGTGTATTTTTTATATAAATCCTTACGCTCGGATTGTTTGTAGGGGGCGTAGTCCCCTCCTTCTTCTGTGCCTTCATCAATTTGAATCCCACACCATGCCAGGGAATCTTTGATGTATTGTTCAGCGCCTTCAACAAATCGAGATTGATCCGTGTCTTCTATTCTGAGGATAAATTTTCCTCCATTCTTTTTAGCAAATAGATAGTTGTATAATGCAGTTCGCACGCCTCCAATGTGTAGGACGCCTGTCGGACTTGGTGCAAATCTTACTCTTACTTCGTTACTCATCGATCAATCAGTTATAAAACAAAATGCCGGAGAATATCCGGCACGGCAAATTTATCAATATTTCAAGCTAGTTTATAATACTGCAATGCAGGAAATTTCCACATTCACATTTTTTGGTAAACAGCTTACTTCTACTGTTTCTCTTGCAGGAGGATTGATTGTGAAATACTCACCATAGACTCCATTGATTTTACCAAAATTTCCCATATCACTCACGAAGATTGAACATTTCACCACATTGGAATAATCAGCACCTGCTTCTTTTAGAATGGCACCCATATTTTTCATCACCTGGTGCGTTTCCTCTTCAATATTATCTAGCAACAAATTGTCAGTCCCAGGAACTAAAGCAATTTGTCCTGAAATATATAATGTGTTTCCAGCTAAAGTAGATTGGCTGTAAGGACCAATCGGTGCGGGGGCGTTTTCGCTGTTAATGATTTTGTGCATGATTATTCAACGGTTACAGATTTGGCTAAATTTCTTGGTTGATCCACGTTGCAGCCTCGCATAACTGCTACATGATAGGATAGTAATTGCAAAGGAATAACAGAGACTAAAGGCATCAAGGCTTCTTCACATGGCGGTACTTCTATTATGTAATCGGCAAGAGCAGGAATCAAAGCATCTCCCTTAGTTACAACTGCTATAACTACCCCTTTTCGAGCTTTTACTTCTTGGATATTTGAAACCACTTTGTCGTAAGAGCTGTCACGTGTGGCGATGAAAACCACCGGCATTTCTTCATCGATCAATGCAATTGGGCCGTGCTTCATTTCAGCAGCAGGATAACCTTCAGCATGAATGTAGGAAATTTCTTTCAGCTTGAGTGCTCCCTCCAAAGCAACTGGAAAATTATAACCTCGACCTAAATAAATAAAATTTGTTGCATCTTTGAAGCGCTCAGCAATCTCTTCGATTACATCATTATTATCTAGTACTTCTCTTATTTTGGCTGGTATACTTGCCAGCTCAACCAATAGTTCTTTATACCGTGTCTGAGTGATCGTTCCTTTTTTATGAGCGACACTTATAGCAATCATTGTCAAAACAGACAATTGACCAGTAAATGCTTTAGTGCTTGCTACACCTATTTCGGGTCCTGTATGCAGATAAGCACCTTCATGAGTTACTCTTGAAATGGAAGAACCTACAACATTCACAATTCCCAGAATGATAGCCCCTTTCGATTTGGCCAATTCAATGGCAGCTAAAGTGTCTGCAGTTTCTCCTGATTGAGAAATTGCAATTACAATATCTCCCTCATGAATCACAGGGTTTCTGTATCGGAATTCTGAAGCATATTCCACTTCAACAGGAATCCTACAATACTCTTCAAACAGGTATTCTGCAACCAAACCTGAATGCCAGGAGGTGCCACAGGCCAATATGATGATTCGTCGGGCATTGATAAGTGCCTGTGAATATTCGTAGATACCACCTAATGTTAGTGTTCCGTTTGTTGCGTCTAGCCGACCTCGCATGCTATCAGCGATAGAATTCGGTTGCTCGAAAATTTCTTTTAGCATGAAGTGCTCATATCCACCTTTCTCGAGCTCTTCGAGTTTCATTTCAACTTTCTGGATGTAGGGCGTTTGCTCCACATCATCAATGTTGGTGATTTTGAAATTGTCTCTATGGACTATAGCTATCTCTTTATCTTTAAGGTAAACCACTTCATTGGTATATTCTATAATTGGAGTAGCATCAGAGGCTATGAAAAACTCATTGTTGCCTACGCCCAATACCATAGGGCTCCCTTTTCGGGCCGCTATTAGTTGATCCGGATTGTCTTCATTCAGAATAACAATAGCATATGCTCCCTCAACAGCATGAAGGGCTGATCGGACGGCTTGTTCTAGATTGCCTCCGTTCTGTTTTTTTATATCTTCTATGAAAGTAATGAGCACTTCTGTATCAGTGTCGCTCTCAAAAGCATACCCTTTGGAAAGGAGCTGCTCTTTTATGGTATCATAATTTTCTATGATCCCATTGTGAATAATTGATAAAGACTTATTTGCTGAAAAATGGGGATGAGCATTTCTATCATTTGGCTCTCCGTGGGTAGCCCATCTTGTATGGCCAATCCCAATAGTTCCATTTATTGTTTTTCCTTCAACAGATGATTCGAGATCTGCAACTTTTCCTGCTTTCTTGTGAATTTTGAGGCCTTTGTCATGTACTGATACTCCTGTACTATCATATCCTCTGTATTCAAGTCTTTTCAAGCCTTTTATAATTAAAGGAAAGGCCTCTTGATGACCAATATAGGCAACTATTCCACACATAGTTTTTAATCGGGAATGGTGTAATAAAGTTTTATTCTAAACCCAGATTCTTCGTCAAAGATTGAGAAATCTGGTGTTGTAATATCCGTGGGCATCAAAATCGCATGATCAACTTCAAGAGATTTGTTTTCCACTAATTGACCAAACAAAGTTGGTATGCCTTGATAAATCAGTGTTGTATTATCAAGTTCAGTTGTTAACACCTCCGAAGTACCAGATAGATATCCATTGTCTGTTAGGATTGTCGTATTGAATAACTGATTTGCTATTAATCCTTGGGCATTAATTTTAGAACCATCCCCTGCGTCAACAAACATAAAGCGCATATTTGGTGTATTCGCATAGAATTGGGAATTCTCCTGAGTTTCTAAGGCGAACTCCATTCGGTTTACTTGGATATTTGGATGGTCAGCAAAAAAATCTTTCAAAGGAGCTAAATCAAGTTTAGGAAAAATTCCACTTGCTGGTTGTAGATAGACGTTACCGTCATTCACAAGAAACTCATTGTAATCTCCATTTTCTGCCATCATTAACGACCCACTTCTGTCAGTTGAAATATTTGAATAATACATTCCACTGCCTCCCAATGTAATATCCATCGTAAGTGAATCTGTAAAAAGAGAATCTTTCACAATACCACTTTCTTCGTAATAATCTTGAATGTGATAATGAATTTTGATTGAAGTAGAATCATTTGGACTAATCCCAATGAGCGCAGTATTGGATGGGTCTGGCACAATCGCGATTCCTTTATAATCATACCAAGTAGATGCGTTGAGACTAATACTTTCATCTTTCACATATCCTATTAATTTTTCTCCCATGGAGTCATTGAGCCTAAAAGAAAGTAGATAAGTGCTATCATCTTCCAAGTATCCAATTTCAGACTCACTTAGATTGAAGCTAAAAGAGCCTTCTGGCGTCGCTGGGTCATAAGGAGCATTGAAATCTGATAGATAAAATGCACCAGCAAATAATGTATCTTGAACTTGATATATGTTAAATGATTGACTTGAAAGAATGTCATTTGAATGGACTTTTTTAATATCCATGTTCAAAACGATGGAGTCAAAAACAACTGGATCTTTACCAAAGTCTATTAAATCATCGTCATAGGTTGGGCTACTCGGAATGGCCGTAAGGAAAGTAAGCCGAGAATAGGCCGTACTTGTTGTGGTCCCGAAAATTGGGTCAGAATTCCTTCCAATCAACAACCTTACATCATTGCTAGTTCTAATACTATCAATTCTCACATTGGTTGCTTCCAAAGGAATTTCAGTATATAAAACTTTAACACTTAGGCCCTCTGGGTCTAGCCCAAGACCAATGTCATGGGAATCTTCACACGAAAAAATGGTTAGAGCTGCGATTATCAACAGCCCATACCAGTTTTTATCCAACAAGTTCATTATATAAGTTAAAATAGGAGTCTAAAAAGTTGTCATCTTTTTGAATGGTTTCTACTTTTTTGTCTTTTGGAGCAGAAGAAATCAATTTATCTATGATTTTGTTTGTCTCATTCTTAGACTTAATGACAGCATCAGCATATTCGATGCCTAGCTTTACAAAACCTTCAAAATCTTTTGTGTTGAGATGCTCCAACATACTCTCTTCGATGTCCATCATCATCACTTTGTTGATGAGATCACCTTCGAATTTGTGTTCAAATTCGTTGTCATATAAAGTAAAAACGGACTTAGAATCCTTGAAAATAGGGTCGTTTTTATAGGTCGTTTTTAAATAGAGTGGAATTAGGCTTGTCATCCAATCATTACAATGCACAATGTCCGGTGACCATCCTAGTTTCTTTACAGTTTCTAATACTCCTTTACAGAAGAATATAGCGCGCTCATCGTTGTCCGCGTGAAAATTCTCTTCCTTATCAAAAAAGACTGATTTTCTGTGAAAATAGTCTTCGTTATCTATGAAATATACTTGAAGCTTGGCGTTTGGAATAGAAGCTACTTTAATAATAAGTGGCTTTTCCTCATCTCCTACAGCAATGTTGATGCCTGAGAGCCTTACAACTTCATGTAATCTGTTTTTTCTTTCATTGATCAATCCAAACCTTGGAACCAATATCCTTATTTCCATTCCCCTCTCTTGCATCGCCTGAGGCAATGCTCTCACAAAATCGGCTACTTCTGTGGTTTGTAGAAAAGGATTAATTTCACTTGCCACATAGAGTATTTTGTACTTTGACATAAACCGTGTTTTTAGTTTGATAATTTCAAAATGACCACAAAATTACACTATTTTTGGATCATTTTCAACAGAGGAATGGAGTTTAAACGGATATAGTTGGCTGAGTAGCAGGAAATAATGGAAATATTTGACAGTATAGCTGAACTCCGACACTATTTGGATTCAAAGAGGCACAAAGGCCTTACCATTGGTTTAGTGCCTACCATGGGAGCTTTGCACAACGGGCATGCGGAATTGATAAAAAGATCCGTCGAAGCATGTGATATTACATTGTGTAGCATTTTTGTGAATCCAACGCAGTTTAACAACCCTGAAGATTTACTGAAATACCCAAAACAGGTCGAAAGAGATCAGGAATTATTACTTTCAATTGGATGCAACGCGGTTTTCACCCCATCTGTAAGGGAAATGTATCCGGACGAGGAAAAGACTCTAGACATGAATTTTGGTGCGCTCGAATCTGTACTGGAGGGCGCATTTAGACCAGGACATTTTTCGGGGGTCAGTGTAGTTGTTTCTAAACTTTTAAATATTGCTCAGCCTGATATGGCGTTTTTCGGCCAAAAGGATTTACAACAGCTGGCTGTAATTAGAAAACTTGTAAATGACTTGAATATTAGGACTAGAGTCATATCAGTGCCCACAGTGAGAGAAAATAGTGGATTGGCTATGTCGTCAAGAAACCAAAGATTAGCCAATGAGGAGGTCCTATTGGCATCTAGTTTTTATCGGGTACTAAAATCCTCAAAGGAGAGAGCACTTAAAGGCGAATCAATAGAATCTGTATTAAATTCGGCCCGACTAGAGTTGGAAAGAAAAGGTGGTATTGAATTGGAGTATGTAGAGGTCGTGAATTCTAATACGATGGCTAGAATAAAAAGCCTTGAAGATGCGAATAACATCTCTATTTGCATTGCCGCTTACATTGGCGGAGTCCGCTTAATAGATAATTTGTATATAAAACAAGAGCATTGAAAATTTCATCAATTATTAAATATAGCCTTTCACTCGTTTTGGCAGTGTTGCTATTTTATTTTGCCTTTCGCAATGTATCCGTCGATGAGTTTCTGGATAAAGTTTCAGAGGTGAATTATTGGTGGGTGATATTGTCCATTTTACTTTCATTGATGAGTCACTGGTTACGCGCTTATCGATGGAATTTGATGCTAAAACCTCTAGGATATGATAGATTGTCTGATGGGAGAACTTTTTTAGCAGTAATGACTGGTTATCTAGCCAATCTGGCATTTCCAAGATTAGGAGAAGTGACAAGGTGCGGTGTAATGAAAAAGAATGAAAAGATTCCAATGAGTATTTCTTTTGGAACCGTTATTACTGAACGAACCATAGATTTTCTGATCCTTTTGTCACTAATAATTCTAGATTTCATCATAGAATTTGATAGAGTATATGATTTCTTTATAACAGCTGTAGGGTGGGATACTCAAGTAGATCATACCATGTATATTATTCTAATTTCCTCCACTCTTGTTGCTTTAGGGGTTATTGGAATATTAATATTAAAAAGAATTCTAGAGCATGAGTTTGAAAATAGTCTGCTTCAGAAAATTCATAGAGTCCTAACGGACATAGTGAATGGCCTACTTTCCATTAGAAAAGTTCAGAATATTTTTGGGTTTGTAGCTTCTACAATTGGAATTTGGGTTTTTTACTATTTGATGAGTTTTGTCATTTTCTTTTCTATAGGAGAAACATCCGGACTAGGGTTTGGTGCGGGGTTATCGATTTTAGCTGCTGCAGGAGTAGCCATGGCGATGCCGGTTCAAGGCGGCATAGGAGCCTATCATACTTTGGTGAGTGGGGTGTTAATTATTTATGGAATAGAGGCTACAACTGGCTTGTTTTTTGCGACTCTTCTGCATACTTCTCAATTGATTTGCATATTGTTATTTGGAGGGCTGAGTGTTCTGGGAACAGTGTTTATCAATAGAAAGAGAAAAACAGAAATGGCATCGTAGCCGTTAGGTCTAATTAGGTAAATTGAATAATTAAATTATATAAAAATGTTGATCATATTTTTAGTCTTTTTTGTTGTAGGGCTGTATGTAAGCAATAGGCTCAAAAGCAAGTTTAAAAAGTATTCCCAAATAGGTTTAAAGTCTGGTCTTTCAGGGCGCGAAATCGCAGAATTGATGTTGAGAGATAATGGCATCAATGATGTGCAAGTTATCTCTGTAGAAGGTCATTTGTCAGATCACTACAATCCAGCCAATAGAACAGTGAATTTAAGCCCTGAAGTATATTCAGGAAGAAGTGCTGCTGCTGCTGCAGTAGCAGCGCACGAGTGCGGTCATGCTGTGCAACATGCTACAGCCTATAGTTTCCTGGAGTTTAGGTCTGCCATGGTTCCTATTCAGAATTTGAGTTCTAAAATTTTGAACTTTATTCTCATTGGGATGTTCTTTTTTGGATTTGCTATGCACTCCTTTGGACTGGAAACCATCTTTTTGGTAGTTGTCGCAGCTCAGTTTGTAATCACTTTGTTTTCTTTAGTGACCCTTCCTGTTGAGTTCGATGCTAGTAAGCGAGCTTTGGCATGGATAGATCAGAGAGGAATAGTGACTAGCGAGGAACATGGCATGGCTAAAGATGCTTTGCATTGGGCGGCTATGACTTATGTGGTGGCTGCTTTGGCTGCTATCACTCAGTTATTGTATTTTGTCATGCTTTTCTTAGGCAGTAGAGACTAGACCTGTCAAACATAAGATATTGTGAAGGATTTGAACATTGTTCAAATCCTTTTTTTATATATTTGTATGCATACATACTATTTAATTTCAGAATAATATGTTGAAAATGCGGTCATATGCCAGTTATTCAGAATAATGATTTGCATGGCAGATTGATAACAAATTATATTTTGCAACTAAAACAATTCCCAAAATGAATTTTGCACTAACAGAAGAACAATTAGCGGTTAGAGATGCGGCCAGAGAGTTTGCTCAAACAGAGCTTTTGCCAGGCGTCATTGAGCGTGACGAAAAACAGCAGTTTCCCGCTGAGCAGATCAAAAAAATGGGTGAACTGGGATTCATGGGGATGATGGTTGATCCAAAATATAATGGAGGAGGAATGGATACAGTATCCTATGTGCTGGCGATGGAAGAGATTTCTAAAGTAGATGCTTCGTGTTCTGTTGTCATGTCTGTGAATAATTCGTTGGTGTGTTGGGGCTTGGAAAAGTTTGGAACCGAAGAGCAAAAGCAAAAATATTTGACCAAGTTGGCTACTGGCGAGTGCATTGGAGCATTCTGCCTTTCTGAACCAGAAGCAGGGTCTGACGCCACTTCCCAAAGGACTACGGCTGAGGATAAAGGAGACCACTACTTACTAAATGGAACGAAGAACTGGATTACCAACGGTAGCAGCGCCTCTTTTTATATTGTAATGGCTCAAACGGATGTGGACAAGAAGCATAAAGGGATTAATGCGGTGATTGTAGAAAAAGGAATGGAAGGATTTACCATTGGTCCTAAAGAAAACAAACTTGGAATTCGAGGTTCGGATACGCATTCTTTAATGTTTCAAGATGTGAAAATCCCTAAGGAGAATCGAATTGGAGAAGATGGTTTTGGTTTTTCCCTTGCGATGCAAGTGTTAAATGGTGGACGAATTGGCATTGCTTCTCAAGCGCTGGGTATTGCTAGTGGAGCGATGGAGCTGGCTATAAAGTATTCCAAAGAGCGTCAATCATTCGGAAAACCGATCAGTCAACATCAAGGAATACAATTTAAATTGTCTGAAATGGCTACGAATATTGAAGCCGCACGACTCTTATGTTTGCAAGCTGCGGCTAAAAAGGACCGGAAAGAGGACTTCGTAAAAGAAGCTGCTATGGCCAAATTATTTTCCTCCAAAGTAGCCATGGAAACTACCGTAGAGGCTGTTCAGGTGCATGGAGGCTATGGTTTCGTTAAGGAATTTCATGTGGAAAGATTGATGCGAGATGCCAAGATTACACAGATTTATGAAGGCACATCTGAGATCCAAAAAATCGTAATTGCCAGAGAGATATTAAAATAGTATAAATAGTCCTTCGGTATTAATTTATTTATAATCTTTGTATTTATTATACATTATATTAGATTTATACAATAATACCAATGGAAATTAGCCTGATTCGAAAGGCTACTCCGAAATAATTCAATGGAGGACTACAATAAGATCATTGAATCTCTATCCGTAAGATTCATCTCAGCTAAGAATATTAATATTTTACAACCACTTACGGTTGAAAACTATTATGATGTAGAAAATGTGTTCATCTATGTGCACAAAGGAGAGGTGAGATTTGGCAAGGAAAAAGAGCTTGTCAAGGAGAATGAAATCCTATTTGTACCAGGGGGTAAGATGGTAGGATTGACGTATGGAAGTGGCAATTCTATGAATTTGTCCAATGATGATTTTATAAATAATAAGGAAAAATTTTTCCAAACTAGTGAGGAATTCAATCCGTTGCCTGAGCATGAGAACATCACAATGATCAATTTTGAGGCGAAGGTATTCGATACAGTGAATTTCTTTGCTTCGTTGGATATTCCTGCTTTCGTGATTAAAGGCAATCACAACCTCATTTCATTGGTGAAGTTAATTGTTACGGAAATCTATTCTGACAAACCGGGCAAAGCCAGAGTGGTGAATCTGGAAACAGATCATTTGGTAGTAGAATTGATCAGGCACATTCTCAATAAAGGGCTGTTTGTGGAACAGCTTGCTACTAATTCTACTTATTTCAAAGACCCTAGATTAATTGATATATTCTCATTTATTAAAGATAACCTTCAAGAAGATTTGTCTAATAAGGTTTTAGCCAACGTGGCGAATGTTTCGGAGGATTATGTTGGACAATATTTCAAAATGCTTACTGGTATTAATCCTCAGGATTATATCGAATATCAGCGTATGGAAATGGCGGTAAACATGCTCCGAACCACCAAAAAGAGTATCAGAGAAATTGGAAAAGAAGTTGGGTATAAAGATACAGCCTACTTTTGTAGAAGGTTCAAAATGATGTTTGGCATTCCTGCAGGAAAAATGAGAAGAAGAGAGACGCTAATGAACGTCTAACTTTGCGTTGATTGCATGTATTCTATCAGAAACCTGAATTAGGAAATCTTCTTTCTTTTCTATAGCGTTTCCAATCACAATCATATCAGCTCCAGCTTCAAGTGCTTTATTTACCCGGTTGATTGAATTTAATCCGCCACCAACTACCAGAGGAACTTCAATGGACCTGGCTACAGTAGAAATAAGTTTTTGAGGAATTGGGTCTTCTGCACCACTTCCGGCATCCAAATAAATAGTTTGCATTCCAAGCATTTCGCCTGCCATAGCAGTACATGCCGCTATAGTTGGTTTGTTTGAAGGAAGAGGGACAGTATTACTCATATAGCTTGCAGAAGTAGGCGCGCCAGAATTGACAAGCATATATCCCATAGGGATGATTTCCAATTTGCTCTTCTTCAATACTGGAGCAGCTAATACATGTTGTCCAATAAGAAAATCAGGATTTCTGCCCGAGATTAAGGAAAGCAAAAAAATGGCATCAGCGTTGGAATCAATCTGGATGTGATTGCCTGGAAAAATAATCACAGGTATTTCGCAGTTGGATTTGATTATTGATACAACCCTTGAAAAATTATCATTGGTCATAAGACTACCTCCGACCAATAAATAGTCCACTTTGTTTTCTACACACAAGTTGATTAGACGCATGAGTTTGCCTAATTCAATTGCTTTGTCCGGGTCAATAAGAACAGCTAGCGATCTTTCCTTGCTAGCTTTTTTATCTTGAAGTTGATTCAGCAGCTTTTTCATCTTTGGCGTTCTTGCTGTTGTACTTAGAGAATTTTTCTATGGCTAAAGGTATTATTTTTTGCAAAGCAATGGATACCACGGACGCAGTGATTGCCGAAGGTTTGTTTCCTGATGCTTTGAATTTTTTCTTTTTCTTTTTGATGTTTGGTTCTGGCGCAACCAGTTTGTAGAGAATTGCCGCAGCCAATACACCTGCGCTTATAACCGCCAAAGTTTTTAAGGTGTTTTCCAGTTTCGACTCAACTTCTTTGGCTTCGTCTTCCAGTTTGGCAACCAATTCCCGTTCCTTGGACAATAATTCTTCTCTTTTTGATGGAATCAATTGATTACTCTGTTTCGTCATTTGATTTTTCATTAGAAATATTCTCCATCAATGTAGCTTCGAAAAATGCCTTCAATTTTCCTGATTTCAACAGGAAGAAAACAAGTAGCAAAAACAACATATAAATACCCGCGACGATTAAATATCCTATCGCCTCATGTTGAAAAAAGGAATTCAGGAAATGGGCAAGCGCAATACTTAGAAAAGTAACCATCAGCCCTGAGATGACAAGAATGACCAGGTAGGCGATCATTTGTGCCAAAATATTGGAGAGGTGTTCTGTAAGGTCAAGCTTGAATAGCTCAAACTTCACTCGAATATATTCGGCGAAAGTTTCCTTTAGTTTACTGATCTTTAATATATCCACTTGCTATGCTATCGATTATGGCATAAATATAAAGGATATCAATGATACAAAAGATTAGTTGGATGAAGATAAGAAGGAAGAAATGTCCAGTGTCCAGACGAAAGGCATAACCACATAAACTACAAATGTGATCAAAAGAATAGAGAGAATATTAAGGAGTATGCCTGCTTTGATCATGTCTTGCATTTTGATCGTTCCAGCACTAAATGCAATGGCATTTGGTGCTGTAGCTACTGGCAGCATAAATGCGCACGAGGCAGCCAGAATAGCCCCAACCATTAAATAATAAGGGTGAGCGCCAATAGAAACAGCTAGTGCTGCTAGTATGGGCAATACCATGCTTGCGGTAGCAATGTTGGAAGTAATCTCAGTCATGAAGTTGACTGCAGCTACTATAAGTAAAATCAATAGCACCAGTTCCAGATTTCCCCAATGATTGAGTAATTCCCCGATCCAAGCAGCGAGATCCGTTTTGGCCACTGCATTGGCTATGGATAGACCTCCTCCATACAACACCAATATCCCCCAAGGTACCTTGCTCATCAATTGCCAGTTGAGAAGTTTTCCTCCCTCTATATTTGGGATGAGGAATAAACAGAGTCCTCCGAATATACCAATGGTTGTATCATTTAGTCCAGGTATAATAGGGTTGAGTAAATAGGTTCTTGAAAGCCAACAGAAAGCAGTAAATGAAAAAACTGCCAGTACCCTTTTTTCTTCTACACTCATTTTTCCCAATTCAGCCAATTTTTCTTCGATCCCTGCCCCAGCAAGATTCATATTGGGTGATATTCTAAAGGAAAACCTAGTGAGAATCAACCAAGTGATACTTATCATCAGAATGGAAAAAGGAAGGCCAATCATCATCCATTCTAGGAAATTAACTTCTACGCCAAAAGTGTCTTTAATTACACCTGCAAACACAATGTTAGGAGGAGTTCCTATTAGCGTGGCCATTCCACCAATGGAAGCAGAATAGGCAATGGCCAAAGGCAGAGCTTTTGCAAAATTTTTCTCTTCATCTAAATTGGAGATGACCGATAGACCAATAGGAATCATCATTAATGTAGTAGCGGTGTTTGATATCCACATGGATAGAAATCCAGTGGCTATCATAAATCCCAGAATTAACCGATTTGGATTTGAGCCCAGAAAAGCAATGATATTTAGAGCAATACGTTTGTGAAGATTCCATCTTTCGATAGCTATAGCGATCATAAATCCTCCTAGAAACAGAAAAATCAATGGGTGCGCGTAGGGGAAAGTGGTGGCTTTCATATCCATGGCTCCGGTGATTGGGAATAACACCATAGGCAGCAGAGCGGTGGCCTCAATAGGAATGGCTTCAGTCATCCACCAGATGCCGACCCAAGCAGTGGTCGCAAGCACAGCCCTTCCTTCTTGACTCAATCCTTCGAGAGGCAAAAAGAAATAAAGAATGAAAAATGACGCCGGTCCCAGCGCTTTACCGATAAGCTTTCTGTTAGGTGCCATTAAGCATTTAACTCATTGATGGCTAACCAAGCCATTAGACCTGGTCCATGTGATAAAGCATCTTCGTCAATATCAAATGTAGGCGTATGTACACCTGAAACTATGCCTTTTTCTTCGTTTCGCGTACCTAGTCGATAAAAACAGGCATCCACCTCCTGTGAGTAATAAGAAAAGTCTTCTGCTGCCATCCATATATCAAGCTCTACCACATTTTCTTTGCCCATATAGGCTATGGCTGCTTGTTTGGCTCTTTCCGTCAACTCAGGTTCATTTTTCAAAAATGGATAGCCTACTTGAATATTGAAATCACAGGATCCGCCCATGGACTCAGCCATACCTTCGGCCATTTTTTTCATTTTGATATGCGCTTCTTTTCGCCAATCTTCGTCGAGCGTGCGAAACGTACCTTCAATTTTTACTTCATTTGGAATGACATTAGTAGCTCCCATGGCTTGCACTTTACCAAAACTCAATACACTTGGAATTTTTGGTGCAGCCATACGGCTTACAACTTGCTGAAGCGCAATAATAATGTGTGAAGCAATGACGACGGGGTCCACATTATGCTCTGGCAAAGCCCCATGCCCTCCTTTGCCAGTGACGGTCACATATAATTCATCTGCGCTGGCCATATACATACCTTTTCGGAATCCAACTTTCCCAACAGGAACTAAAGGCATAACATGTTGCCCGATGATGGCATTTGGTTTGGGGTTTTCTAGAATGCCCTCTTTAATCATCAATGAAGCGCCTCCAGGAAATAGTTCTTCGCCGGGTTGAAAAATGAACTTAATAGTGCCTTCAAAATCTTCTTTGACTTGATTTAAAATATTGACAGTTGTTAAAAGTGAAGACGTATGTACATCATGGCCACAAGCATGCATAACCCCTTCATTTTTTGACTTGTAAGGTTTGTCGCTGTCTTCAAAGATTGGAAGGGCGTCCATATCAGCCCGCAACGCAATAACTTTTTTGGTTGGGTTCTTTCCTTCAATAATGGCCTCAATCCCATTTCCAGCAATACCGGACTTTATTTTTACGCCTAATTCTTTTAGTTGAGCGATAACATATTTGGCTGTTTCAGTTTCTTGAAACGACAGCTCAGGATTTGCATGAATATGATGCCTGTTGGCGATGGTTTCCCTGTGAAGTGATTCGGAGAGGTTCTTTATTTTATCTAGTAGCGCCATGGATGAATTTTTGGTAATTTAATGAAATTCACCAAGTTGATTAAGACAAAATAAGACACTTAGATTTATTTAAAAACTATCTAAAGTACTGTGAGTTTAATTGAAGGAATGATAAACAAATTAGTCTCCAATTTTTATTTTCACAGGTACCAGTACAGCCCTCGAAAAATGATTTTGCAGCGTCACAAAATCTGTGTTTGCTTCAAGTCTTGAATAGTATTCACCAACTCTGACTTTATAGTTTGGTTGATCATAACTCACACGGGGGCGCTGTTCTTCGAGCACCTCGTAGACTTTCACTTTCACTTGATTGGCTTTGTCTCTGTTATTGCCTGAGTAGAGTTGAATAGAAAAGCCATCCACGTATTTGATGTTTTCTCGAGACTTTTTAATTCTATAAAGCACCGTATCCAATTCCGTTTTAATGTCATTGGTAGGGGTCACATATTCAACAGTTGACGTGTATGATTCTTCTGTTGAATTTTCTGCTGCTACAGTTTCATCTTCTAGTGTATAAGAAGGTCTGTAAATAGATAAGTCTTCTTCATACACAGCATTGCTTGTACTTGTTGAGGCTGTGGGCGCACAGAACTGCAAGAGAGTAGCAATGGTGACAATTGGAAACACGATGGCGGACTTTGATACAATGGTTTTCAAAATACGAAATTTAAAATAACTGGTCAATAACTCAAGTTACAAAGTCAGTATCTAACTTTCAACAATTACACATTTTCCCTGAGCAACATCTGCCTCTACACTTTTGAATTTCACATCTTCTTTTAATGTGCCATCTGCATATTGTGCAGTCACTCTGTCGTTTCGGCCATATACTTTCTCCGACTTGATCGGTGCAGTTTTTTCTACCGGTGCTGTACGGTTGTTAGCTGCTAGAGCTGAGCCACTATCTGCTTTGGATTCGCTATAGTTCTGAGCGGCTCTTTGTTGACGAGCTTCTTGGACCTCATCTGGTTCCTGAACCGCTATTTCTGATTTGGTCAAAAAGGATACGGTATCTTCATTTACCCGAGCCAAAAACTGCTTGAACATTTCGAAGGCTTCAAACTTATAGATCAATAGTGGATCCTTTTGTTCGTGAACAGCCATTCTAACCGACTGTTTCAAGTCGTCCATTTCACGTAAGTGTTCTTTCCAGCTTTGGTCAATGATAGCTAGAGCGATCATTTTTTCCATGGCTTTTATCATTTCGCGGCCTTCCGTCTCGATTGATTTCTCTAAGCCAGCTACCACACCGATTTGTTTTTTGCCGTCGCTGAATGGAATTTGAACTTCTTTTACAGTAGCCCCTCTGGTCAATTGAATATTCTTTAATACCGGCAAGGCACGCTCCGATACCATTTTGTTCTTGGCGTGGTATGCATTCAATGCTTCATGGTATAGGTCTTCTCCTAATTGCTCAGGACTTTGACCAGCAAATTTCTCTTGATCCACTTTAGTGTCCATGCCTAAGATGCCCAGGCAATTCAACTTCAGACTGTCAAAGTCACCAGATGCTTTAGCATTAATGGCGATATCATCAGCAGTGTCATAAAGCATGTTAAGAATGTCAAGATCTAGTCTTTCACCGTAAAGAGCGTTCTTTCTTCTTGAGTAAATCACTTCACGTTGCGAGTTCATCACATCATCATACTCGAGAAGATTCTTACGAGTAGCAAAGTTGTTTTCCTCAACTTTAGTTTGTGCTCTTTCAATGGACTTAGTAATCATGCTATGCTGAATGACCTCTCCTTCTTCCAATCCTAATCTATCCATGATTCGAGCGATTCTGTCAGAGCCAAATAGTCTCATCAAGTTGTCTTCCAAACAAACAAAGAACTGAGAAGAACCCACATCTCCTTGTCGACCAGACCGACCTCGAAGCTGTCGATCCACCCGCCTGGATTCATGTCTTTCGGTACCAATGATCGCCAAACCACCTGCTTCTTTCGACTCAGGAGTCAACTTAATATCCGTACCACGACCAGCCATATTAGTAGCGATAGTCACGGTGCCAGGTTTACCGGCTTCCGCCACTACATCTGCTTCTTTGGCATGTTGTTTTGCATTAAGTACTTGATGCTTGATGTTCTTCATGGTCAGCATTCGGCTAATCAATTCAGATATTTCTACTGAAGTTGTACCGACAAGAACCGGTCTTCCAGCTTGGGTCAATTCTACAATTTCATCAGCAACAGCATTGAATTTTTCACGGATGGTTTTGTAAACCTTGTCCTCCATATCCTTTCTTTGGATCGGACGGTTGGTTGGGATCACAATCACATCCAGTTTGTAGATCTCCATGAATTCACCCGCTTCAGTCTCGGCCGTACCCGTCATACCGGCGAGCTTATGGTACATTCTGAAGTAGTTCTGCAATGTGATGGTCGCGTAGGTTTGCGTAGCGTCTTCTACTTTTACATTTTCTTTCGCTTCGATCGCTTGATGGAGTCCGTCAGAATATCTTCTACCATCCATCACACGACCGGTCTGTTCGTCTACAATCTTTACCTTGTCTTCTACTACGATGTATTCTGTATCTTTCTCGAAAAGGGTATAGGCTTTAAGCAGTTGGTTTACAGAATGGATTCTTTGTCCTTTTACGGAGTAGTCACGAATCAACTCTTCTTTCTTGTGGAGCATGTCGTTTTCACTCAAAGAAGTGTCTTGCTCCAGCTGTGCAATCTCTAATCCAATATCTGGTAGAATGAAGAAATTCTGATCTTCTCCTTCTCCTGTAATCAAGTCAATACCTTTATCAGTAAGCTCTATACCATTCGTTTTTTCATCAATTGTGAAGTACAAAGGCTCATCAGCTTCTGGCATCAATTTTTGATTGTCAGCCAGATAAATGTTTTCTGTTTTTTGAAGAACCTGACGGATACCAGTCTCACTCAGAAACTTGATCAAAGGCTTGTATTTCGGCAATCCTCTAAATGCTCTGAATAGTGCTAATCCGCCTTCATTTTCATTGCCTTCGGCGATTAATTTTTTAGCTTCATTTAGGAATTGTGAAGTGGTCTTTCTCTGAGCGTCTACTAATTTGCTGATTCTTGGCTTTAGTTCGTAAAATTCGTGTTCGTCTCCCTTGGGAATAGGCCCTGAAATAATCAATGGTGTTCTGGCATCATCAATCAATACCGAATCGACTTCATCGACCATAGCAAAGTGGTGCTTGCCTTGCATCAACTCATCTGGATGACGAGCCATATTGTCTCTTAAATAATCAAAGCCAAATTCATTGTTCGTGCCGTAAATGATATCACTTTCGTAAGCAGCTTTTCTCTGTGGTGTGCTTGGTTGGTGTTTATCTATACAATCTACCTTCAATCCATGGAATTCAAAAAGTGGTGCGTTCCATTCCGCATCTCTTTTGGCTAAGTAGTCATTCACAGTAATGACGTGAACCCCTCTACCTGAAAGTCCATTCAAGAAAGCTGGAAGTGTGGCTACTAAAGTTTTGCCTTCCCCCGTAGCCATTTCGGCAATTTTGCCTTGGTGCAGTACGACACCTCCGAGTAGCTGAACGTCGTAATGAACCATATTCCAAACTACATCTTGGCCGAATGCTTTCCATTCATTATGCCAGGTGGCAGTTTCACCATTTATTTCTATATGTTCTTTAGTCGCTGCCAACTGCTTGTCCATCATGGAAGCTGTCACAGTCAATTTTTTATTTTCTGTCAGGCGTCGTGCAGTGTCTTTTACGATGGCAAATGCTCGCGGCAGGATGTCGAGCAATTTCTCTTCAAGCTTCTCGTCTCTTTGCTTTTCGAGTGCATCGATTTTATTAAAAACGTTTTCTTTTTCAACGATGTCTAGATCAGGGTTGTCTTCTACCTGCTGATGCAAAGCAGCCATTTCGTCATCTATAGACTTGAGGTACTCAGCAATTTCTGTTTTCAACTCCTGAGATTTGCCTCTCAGTTCATCGTCTGAAATCTGGGCTAATTTCTCATATTCACCATTGATCAAATCCACATAAGGCAACAACTCCTTCAAATCCCTATCCGCCTTGGTACCAAATACTTTGGCTATGCCTTTTGTAATAATATTTAACATGAATATTTACGTTTTTATTGAATCGGTAAATTTAATTTCTTTTTTGTTCTAGACGTGAATCTGGAAGGGGTAATAACAAAAAACGAACCGATAGTTTTTTATATGTCATACTGTCCGACAAAAACCTGCTCGGCAGGCCCGATCAGGCAGATGTTTATGAAGGAATTGTCGCTTTTTTGTTCGAACTGTACTTCGAGTTTTCCGCCTTTGGCTTCTATAGCGATGGGGCTCTTCAAGCCCTGATTGGCTGCCGCTAATGCAGACGCCGTAATGCCTGTGCCGCAGGATAGTGTTTCGTCTTCTACACCTCGTTCGTAGGTGCGAACGAAAATGGTATTGCTTGGCTTAATTTCAACAAAGTTGACATTGGTGCCGCTTGGCTGATATGGATCTGAATACCTGATGGCTGCCCCTTTTGCAAAGACGTCTTGTACTTCCGCATTTTCTACAAATTCGATGTGATGTGGCGAGCCGTTGTTCAGGAAATAGTGAGAGTCGAATCGTTCGGGGCTATGTTGGTCTCGCATGTGCAAGTGAACCAGCCCAGATTTTATATCGGCTTCGTATTCACCATCTATGGTCAAGAAGTTCGTGTGTTCTTTGATTACACCTAGAAAATTGGCAAAGGCCACGGCACACCTACTTCCATTACCACAAAGGCTTTGACTTCCATCTGCATTGAAATAAACCATTTCAAAGTCAAGTGTCTCATGGTTCTCTATCAGAATGAGTCCATCGGCTCCAATACCAAATTTGCGATCGCACATTTTGCTCACCAGATTAGTGTTATGAGGGAATACACCTTCGCGGTTGTCGATCATCACGAAGTCATTTCCAGTGCCTTGGTATTTATAAAAGGTGATATTCATTTGCTAAAGTGAATACGTGAATGGTTTCTGTTTGACTACAAAACTAGAAACAAAAAAAGTCCCGTCCCGATAATTACCGGAACGGGACCTCAAAATCTTTTGGCAAAAGGGCCGAATTAAACTCTTTCTTTAATTCTAGCTGCTTTCCCTTTTCTACCTCTTAGGTAATACAATTTCGCTCTTCTTACTTTACCTTTTCTCAACACTTCGATTTTCTCGATGTTAGGAGAAAGCATTGGGAAAATTCTCTCTACGGCGATACCGCTAGAGATTTTTCTTACAGTGAAGGTCTCGCCATTAGAGCTAGGGTTTTTGATCTGTAAAACAGTGCCCTGAAACTGCTGAATTCTTTCTTTATTACCCTCTTTGATCTTTACGTGAACATTCACAGTATCGCCTGGGTTAAAAGAAGGCATTGCTGCTCTCTTCTCTTTGTACTCGTCTTCGATTAATTTAATTAAGTCGCTCATTTTATTAGCTTTATATGCCCTTCCAAAAATCGGACTGCAAATATAGAAATTTATTTTTTAAATAATTCAAAGGCATTCAAAATAAAATTGAAATTCCTTTAATCAATCTTCAGAATCTGAATTTTTAAGTAAATCAGGTCTTTTTGCCTTAGTTCTTTGCACTTGTTGGTCAAATCTCCAAGCTTCAATTTTTGCTTGATGACCAGAAGTTAGGACTTCTGGAACTTTCCATTCTTTGTATTCTGCTGGTCGCGTATATACAGGTGGAGCGATGAGGTCGTCCTGAAAAGAATCAGTCAATGCTGAAGTCTCGTCATTCATCACACCTGGCAATAATCGTATAACGGAGTCCGCCACCACAGCGGCAGCCAATTCACCTCCAGTCAAAACATAATCACCGATACTGATTTCACGGGTCACCAGATGTTCACGAACCCGTTCGTCGACTCCTTTATAATGCCCACAAAGTAGAATGATATTTTCATGAAGGCTCAATTCATTAGAAATGCCTTGCGAAAGTGTTTCTCCATCGGGGCTCATGTATATCACCTCGTCATATTCTCTTTCGGATTTGAGATTGGCAATACATTTGTCTATTGGCTCAATCATTAGCACCATGCCAGCGCCTCCACCAAAAGCATAGTCATCAATTTGATTGTGCTTGTTGATGGCGTAGTCCCTCAGATCATGTACATGTATATGTGCCAAGCCTTTGTCACCAGCTCTTTTTAATATACTCTGGTCGATCAAACCACTAAATGTGGCCGGTACGCATGTGATAATATCAATTCTCATCTTCAAGATAAATATCTATCAATCCTTCGGGGATTTCCGCGTCAATTCGGTTTTCCTTGAGATCTACTTTTTTCAGAATCTCGTCTTTGATTGGAATAAGAATTTCTTTTTCTTGATGAACAACTGAAATAAGATCTTGAGGTCCAATTTCAAACAGTTCCTTTACTGCACCTATATGTCTTCCTTTATCATATAGTTCCATGCCTACCAATTGATGTAAGTAGTACTCACCTTCCTTGAGTTCTGGCAATACGTCTAGTGGTAAATAGAGTTGACAAGAGACTAGCGCTTTAGCTTGTTCTATATCATCCACTTCTTCAAACTTCGCAATTGATTTATTTGGGTTGATTTGAAGATATTCAATAAAAAATGGAATCAACGAATCGTTCTGTTGAACGAGCATTGATTCCATTTCCTGATATTCAGAAGGATTGTCAACATCTAAAAAAAGTTGAACCTCTCCCTTTAAGCCGTGGGTCTTGATTACATGACCAATTTGGTAGCAATCATCAACCGTCATCCTATATTATTCTGCGGCCTTGTCTTCTTTCTTAGGAGCCTCTTCAGCAGGCTTTTCCTCTGCTGCTGGAGCTTCTTCTTTAGCTTCAGATGCTGGCGCCTCTTCCTTCTTCTCCTCTACTGCTGGAGCTTCAGTTGCTGCTTCTGCCGCTGGAGCTTCCTCTGCTGCAGGTGCTTCTTCAGCCGGAGCTTCTGCTTCTGCTTCTGCTTTGGCTGCTGCTTCAGCTTCATCAATTGCTAATCTCTTCTTAGCAATTTCTTCTGCTCTGGCTGCATTCACTTTAGCCTCTGCTTCTAGCTTGGTTTTGTTAGCTGCATCCTTAGCTTTCGCTAATGTGTCAACTTTACCCTGAACTTTAGATTCTTTCTCCTTCATCCATGCTTCGAATTTCTTGTCAGCATCTTCTTGAGTGATTGCACCTTTGTTTACACCTACTTGTAAGTGTTTTTTGTACATCACACCTCTGTATGAAAGAATTGCTCTCGCTGTATCAGTAGGCTGTGCTCCATCCATAACCCATTTGAAAGCTCTTTCTTCATCAATGCTGATGAATGCTGGGTCAGAGTTTGGGTTGTACGAACCTAACTTCTCGATAAATCGGCCATCACGTGGCGCACGGGCGTCTGCTACGACTACATCGTAAATTGCCTGTTTTTTTCGCCCTCTTCGGGCTAGTCTAATTTTTACTGCCATTTTATATGGTATAGTTTAAATGTTGTGGATCGCGTCCACGTATATTAAAAAGTCCGCAAATGTAGTGCTTTTTTTAGAATTAATTAAAAAAGTACTAAACAATGAAATTACAATTCTTCATAATGCTTGAATAACTCATAATATCTAATATAACTGGATACACGATTATACGGTTTTCAATTGTTTGATGAGGGTGTTATATTTGTGCCAGCAAAGATAAAAGAACCAATGGATAAATATTCTTATATCGCCAATGCACATAGTGGTGTGATTGATGATATGTACCAATCTTATAAAACTGACCCCAATTCGGTTGATGTTTCATGGCAACGATTTTTTGAAGGCTTTGAGTTTTCTCTCCAAAAGTATGGAGAAGAGGGGGGTGACGCAGCAGGTGGAGTTTCAAGCAAAGAGCTTGCTGTTCGTGACTTGATTCATGCTTACCGCTCTCGCGGTCATTTAAAATCTAACACCAATCCTGTACGACAAAGAAAGGACAGAAGGGCTTTACTAGAAATCGAAGATTTTGGATTGTCAAAAGAAGATCTGGAAACAGAATTTGAGTGCGGAAATATAATCGGTATTGGAAAGGCTTCCTTAAAGAAGATTGTTGATTCCTTAAAGGATATTTATGAAGGAACTGTTGGTTTTGAATACATGTATATCCGTAAGCCAGATATACTAGAATGGTTCAAAGAGAAAGTAGAGCGAGAGGCACTCAATTTTAATCCACCAGTAGAAGAGAAGAAGCAAATCCTTTCAAAGCTGAATGAAGCTGTGGTTTTTGAAAACTTCTTACACACAAAATATCTAGGCCAAAAAAGATTTTCACTTGAAGGAGGAGAAACAACTATTCCTGCCCTAGATGCAGCCATCAATAAGGGAGCCGAATTAGGTGTACAAGAAGTAGTGATGGGTATGGCACACAGAGGTCGACTCAATGTGTTGGTAAACATCATGGGTAAGACCTACGAGCAAGTCTTCAATGAATTCGAAGGTGGATATGTACCAGACCAAACCATGGGTGATGGTGACGTAAAATATCATATGGGATTCTCATCCCAAGTAGTTACGCCTTCAGGAAATACGGTTGATTTAAAGTTGGCTCCTAATCCATCTCACTTGGAAGCTGTCAATCCAGTGGTTGAAGGTTTTGCGAGAGCAAAAATTGATGGGTTGTATGAAAATGACAATTCGAAAATCATGCCTATTCTAATCCATGGAGATGCGGCTATTGCTGGTCAGGGTATTGGATATGAATTGGTTCAGATGTCTAAGCTTGAGGCCTATTCTACAGGAGGGACCATCCATTTTGTGATCAACAACCAAGTAGGATTTACAACGGATTTTGATGAAGCAAGATCTAGTATTTACTGTACTGACTTAGCCAAAACGGTGGATGCGCCAGTATTACACGTAAATGGCGACAATCCAGAGGCAGTAGTATTTTGTATGAAAATGGCTGTTGAGTATCGTCAGAAATTCAAGAGAGATATTTTCGTGGATATGGTTTGTTATAGACGTCACGGACACAATGAGTCTGATGAGCCGAAGTTTACTCAGCCATCTCTTTATAATAAAATATCAAAGCATGCCAACCCACGAGAGGTTTATAATAAGTCATTAATTGATAGGGGTGACATTGACGCAGGCTTGGCCAAGTCAATGGATAAAGAATTTAAGGCCATGCTTCAGGACCGATTGAACCAGGTGAAGCAGGATAAATTGCCATACACTTTGCAACAAAGTGAGAAGGAATTCTCTGAGATGAGGCTATCCAGACCGGAAGATTTTGATGAGTCTCCTGATACATCGATTTCTAGCAAAGCAGTGAAGGCTGTAGGAGAGGCAATGATGCAAGTGCCTAAGGGATTCAAACCTTTGAAGCAAATTGACAAGGTGTTGAAGCAGCGAAAAGAGATGTTTTTTGATAAAAAGGAACTGAACTGGGCTGCAGCCGAGATGTTGGCTTATGGGTCCTTGTTGCTTGATAATAAAACGGTAAGAATTTCTGGTCAGGATACAAAGAGAGGAACATTCTCACATCGTCATGCGGTGGTTCGAGATATGAATACCAATGAGCCATATAGCTTCCTGGATCATATCGACGGGTGTGAAAAAGATTTCAAAATATACAACTCACTACTTTCTGAGTTCGGCTGTATGGGGTTTGAGTTTGGGTACGCTATGGCGGATCCAAATGCAGTGGTTATATGGGAAGCTCAGTTTGGTGACTTTGCCAATGGCGCTCAAGTGATGGTGGATCAGTTTATTTCCTGTTCTTATACGAAGTGGAGGAGGATGAATGGATTGGTGTTGTTATTACCTCATGGCTATGAAGGTCAAGGACCAGAGCACTCAAATGCTCGACCAGAGCGTTATTTACAGTTGGCTTCGGGCAACAACATGTATATCTGCAATTTGACTTCACCAGCCAACTACTTCCACATGATCAGAAGGCAGTTGGCCATGCCATTCAGAATGCCGTGTATTTTAATGTCACCCAAATCATTGTTTAGACACCCTCAGGTAGTTTCTAAACTGGATGAATTTACTAAAGGTAAATTTAGAGAAGTGATTGGGGACGATTATGCAGACCCGAAGAAAGTGAAGAAGGTCTTGTTGTGTAATGGTAAAGTGTATTTCGATTTGCTCGAAAAACAACAAGCAGATAAGAGAAAAGATGTAGCTATTATCAGAGTGGAGCAATTGCATCCATTCCCTAAAAAGCAGGTAATGGCTGAACTCAAAAAGTACAAAGTGGATACCGTACATTGGGTTCAAGAAGAGCCAGAAAACATGGGAGCATGGTCATTCATTCTTAGAGTATTTAGAGAGGTGACTAAAGATGTGATTTCGCGAAAAGCGGCTGCATCTCCAGCTACTGGATATGCCAAAGTACATAAGCAAGAGCAAGAAGACTTGGTAAACAAGGCCTTTTCTTAAATTCAAACGAGACTTAAAAAATTTAACAATAAAGAAATGATTGAAGTTAAAATACCAACCGTTGGTGAATCGATAACCGAAGTGACGGTTTCGCAATGGACCAAGCAGAGTGGCGACTATGTTGAAATGGACGAAGTCATCTGTGAATTGGAATCTGACAAAGCCACATTCGAACTTAACGCCGAGGCAGCAGGTATCCTTACCATCAAAGTGGAAGAGGGTGAGACTATCGAAATTGGTACAGTAGTTTGTACAATCGATGAAACTGCTTCTGCAGGTGCGTCATCGGCTGCACCGCAAGCTGAGGCCGAAGCAGCTCCAGCTGCTGCACCAGCTTCATCTGGAGGAAAAACGGGTGAGACGTTAGAAATGAAGGTACCTACAGTCGGTGAGTCGATCACAGAGGTGACGATTGGTACCTGGATGAAGCAAGACGGAGATGTAGTTGAACTTGATGAGCCTATAGCAGAAATCGAATCAGACAAGGCAACATTCGAACTGGCCGCTGAAGCACGAGGTGTACTAAAGATCGTCGCTCAGGAAGGCGACACCATCGAGATTGGTGCTTTGATTTGTAAAATCGAAGTAATGGACGGTGCGGCAGCACCTGCTCCTTCTGTTTCTGCTACACCGGAAGCTACAGCTGAAACTCCTACTGGGGCTCCAGGTTATGCGGCTGGTCATCCGTCTCCGGCGGCTTCGAAAATATTAGCCGAAAAAGGAATCCCTGCAAGTGAGTTAACCGGATCAGGTGTCGGTGGGCGAATTACAAAAGAAGATGCACAAGCGGCACAAAAATCTTCGCCAGCAGCAACTTCTGCATCTGCGAAAGAAGCAGCTCCTGCTACTCCTGCATTTGGTGGTGGTAGAGAGCAGACCAGAAAGAAATTAACTCCATTGAGAAAAACGGTAGCGAAGCGTTTGGTTTCCGTAAAGAACGAAACCGCAATGCTAACTACTTTCAATGAGGTAGATATGAAGCCTGTGATGGATCTTAGAAAGAAATACAAGGATGCCTTCAAAGACAAATATGAGGTAGGTCTTGGATTTATGTCTTTCTTTATCAAAGCGGCTTGCCAAGCCTTGCAAGAATGGCCGGCAGTAAATGCCCAGATTGACGGAAATGAAATCGTGTACAATGATTTCTGCGATGTGTCGATTGCGGTATCAGCACCGAAAGGTCTGGTAGTGCCAGTGATAAGAAATGCTGAATCGCTTTCCTTCAATCAGGTGGAGAGTGAAGTGGTAAGATTAGCTAAAAAGGCAAGAGATAATAAGTTGAGCATTGATGAGATGCAAGGTGGCACGTTCACAGTGACCAACGGCGGAATCTTTGGATCGATGCTTTCTACTCCAATCATAAACGCTCCACAATCTGCAATATTGGGCATGCATAATATTGTCGAAAGACCTGTGGCGATCTACGGACAAGTGGAGATCAGGCCGATTATGTACTTAGCGCTTTCTTATGATCATAGAATTATTGACGGACGTGAATCTGTGAGTTTCTTGGTGAGAATTAAAGAGCTGCTTGAGGATCCGGCTAGGTTGATGCTTGGCATCTAGTAGTTTGTTTTGAGTACTGAGAATTGTGACTTTAGATTTTTGTATCTTCAATTTTGAACTAAATATCTAATCTTATGCACAATTACAAAGAGCTCAATGTCTGGAAGAAGTCGTTGGATTTAGCAGTAAAGATCTATGAAGAAACTGATTCATTTCCGTCTGAAGAGAAATTTGGATTGATAAGCCAAATCAGGAGATGTTCAGTTTCTATACCTTCAAATATTGCTGAAGGATCTGGTAGATCGACGAATAAAGACTTTAACAATTTTCTAGGGTATTCATATGGAAGCTCATGCGAATTGGAAACCCAACTGATTATTTCAAACAAAGTTGGCCTTATTGAAGGGAAAAAGTTTAATGACTTAAATAATGATATTCAAGACATCCAAAAAATGCTTTTTAGCCTGAGGAACTCATTAAAATAGTGCGGGTATGGGTCTCAATACCCATTACTCAAATCTAATTATACAATAATATGAAATACGACGTAACAGTAATAGGATCTGGCCCCGGTGGATATGTGGCAGCGATACGATGCGCACAACTGGGAATGAAGGTCGCGATAGTTGAAAAATATAATACACTGGGTGGTACCTGTCTGAATGTAGGCTGTATTCCGTCCAAGGCTTTGTTGGACTCGTCGCATCACTTCCATGATGCAGAGCATAGCTTCAAGGAACATGGGATCGATATTCCAGCTCCAAAGGTCAACTTCAAACAAATGATTGCCAGAAAGGGGGATGTGGTGAAGGCCAATACAGACGGCATTCAGTTTTTGATGAAGAAAAACAAGATAGATGTTTTTCATGGTCACGGATCTTTCGTGGACAAAAACACCATCAAAGTTGCTGGTGAAAAAGAAGAAACCATTTCTACCGATAAAGTGATCATCGCCACAGGTTCGAAGCCCTCTTCATTGCCGTTCATCAATATTGACAAGAAAAGAGTGATCACCAGTACCGAGGCCTTGGAATTGAAAGAAATTCCCAAGCACATGATCATCATCGGTGGTGGTGTAATTGGTTTGGAACTTGGTTCTGTGTATAAGAGATTAGGCGCTGAAGTTTCAGTCGTGGAGTTCTTCGACAGAATCATTCCTGGCATGGACGGTACCATGTCTAAGGAGCTGACCAAGTCATTGAAAAAACTGGGTGTGAAATTCTACTTGAAGCATAAGGTGACAGGTGTAGAATCCAAAGGAAAAAATGTTACTGTGAAAGCTGACACACCTAAAGGAGAGGTTTTAGAATTGAAGGGTGATTACTGCCTTGTATCTATTGGTCGAAGAGCTTATACTGATGGACTTGGCCTGGAGAACGTGGGAATTTCTACCGACAAAGCTGGAAGAGTCGAAACAGATGATCATTTGAAAACTTCAGTTGACAATATATATGCTATTGGAGATGTGGTGAAAGGTGCTATGCTGGCGCATAAGGCTGAAGAAGAAGGTGTGTTGGTTGCTGAGCAGTTGGCTGGGCAAAAGCCGCATATCAATTACAACTTGATTCCTGGCGTAGTGTACACTTGGCCGGAAGTAGCTGGAGTTGGCCAAACAGAAGAGCAATTGAAAGAAGCTGGTAAAGCCTATAAGGTAGGATCATTCCCATATAAGGCATTGGGAAGAGCCCGAGCCAGTATGGATACTGATGGAGTGGTGAAGATATTGGCTGACAAGGCTACGGATGAAATTTTAGGCGTACACATTATTGGAGCAAGGGCGGCTGATATGATTGCAGCAGGAGTTACGGCCATGGAGTTCAGAGCTTCTGCCGAGGATGTTTCACGTATGTCTCATGCACACCCGACCTATATGGAAGCCGTGAAGGAGGCTTGTCTGGCAGCTACTGATGCTAGACCGATTCATATGTAAACCTATGGTAAAAAATGAATGGAAGACCAGTTCTAAAGACTGGTCTTTTTTTATATTCTCTTCTCAAATAAGTAAGAAATCAGAAGCGTTACTATAGCAAAGGCAGCTAAGGTGTGGCCCCCATCTTGCGCCTGATAGTGAGCAAAAAATGCCAAAGTAAAATCAATCAGTAACCCCACATAAGCCCACTCTTTCAACGTATTTGATCTCCGTGTAACGATTGCTACTATAGCTAGTACCTTGGCAATAGCTAAAGGGGTCACTAAATATGGCGGATAATCCAGACGAATAAAGATGGATTTGACCTCTTCTGTATTGGTAAAATACATGCCTGCTGACAGGAGCATCAGAGCTGAGATCAGTCCTGTGGCAATCCAATAGATGATTTTGTCAGTTTTCATGTTTTATAATATTTGATTTTAACTAACGCTAATTGTCAATTTTATTTAAAATAAACTGTATATATCGATAAAATAATGGATTCAGTCGAAATCAACTAGTGCAACCTCTATATTGTTGCCAAATTTGCATCTACATGAAAAGGCTATTATTCTTAATTCTCAATTTGATATACACTTCATTTTCGTATGCCCTAGACTTCTATTGGGTGGGAGATGCAGGCAATTGGAGCGAATTTGCTACCCATTGGGCAACCACTTCTGGGGGAACGACTTTTCATACCAATTCACCCACAATTTCTGATAATGTCTATTTCGATGCTAATTCCTTTACCACAGGTTCTCAGACTGTAACAATAGACGAGGCGGCCTTTGCAGCCAATATAGATTTTACAGGAGTAACGAATAATCCTACTTTGGGAGAGGATGCGGCACACACAGTGACTATCGCCGGAGACCTCACGCTTACTTCCAACGTAGCAATAAGTCTTACTGGATTGTGGGATTTCACAAGTGCCGCAGATGTAAACATAGAACTGGGCGATGTGGCCAGGACTATTCCAGAAATGCAGTTTCCAAATGCGACAGGATTGATTACGATTAATACTGGTGAAGTGGCTAACTCAGTTGACCGTGTTACTTTCGGAGATATCACGGTTTCTACTAATGGATGTGATCTGACCATCGAGGACAATTTAGGAGGAGGCCGCTCGAATACCAACGTTAAAACTTTCGGCAACATAACGCTGCCAAACAATTGTAATTACGAGATAGCGGGTCCAGACGGTTCGGGATTCAGTGTTGGAGATGGACAAGTAATTACCGGTGTGCTGACGGCAGGAAATGGATGTAGGGGCAGAATTAGAGATGATTATGTTTGGTTTCAGGGCAATATTGACCTAGGCAATAACAGCCGATTTAGAACCTATAGGGAGGCAGAGTACACAGGCACAGATTTTATAGTAGGTAGCACTAATGGAAGCGGTATAGAGTTTTCACGAAACATAGAGATGAGTAGCAATATTCAAATTAATGGAGATGCTGCCCTTTCTTTTAACCGACAGGCGAACCTTACAGGCACCATGACAATCGCAGCTAGTGCAGAGGTCAGCTTGAGTAAATCAGGCTCTGGAAGTTTTGATATAACGGGTTTAGTTACATTAGGCAACAGTGCTTCATTGCAGGTGGGCGATGGGGCAAACGAACCATTTAGTTTTGGGGACATAAGCTGCGGATCTTCAGCAGAACTCACTTTCAACAATGGCACACAGACCGTATCTCTGGCCAATCTTACTTTGAGCGATTTTAACATATTGGAATTTAATAGTACCGGTACTGCCAGTTTTAGTGGCAATCTGAATTCATCAGGCAGTTGTTCAGATTGGAGAATTATCAAATCTAACGCTCCAGGAGTGCAGGCCGATGTAAGTTTCTCTGGTGCACAATCAATTGCTAGTAATTTTATCAGAGACATCAATGTGACCAGTACAAACCTTACCGAAACGGGAGGAATTGATGATGGAAACAATGCAGGCATCACATTCAATAGTAGTCATTCTCCCACTACTTTATATTGGCGTCAGATCAATTCTGGTGACTGGTCTGATGTGACCAGCTGGTCCACAGATCCAAACCTGCCTAGAAATTCAGGTTCCTGTATTCCTGGTCCATATGATGATGTGATTTTTGATGCAATTTCTTTCTCCGGTACAGACCCCACATTCAATATGGATTTAGATCAGGCATTTGTGAATAATATAGACTGGTCTGCTGTGAATACTGCAGCCGAATGGACCGGAGCCGCGGATAATGAGTTAATTGTTTTTGGAGACTTTACTTTTGATTCAGACATCACCAACAGCTTTACAGGCTCAACGACGTTCACGATGACATCTGTAGCGACGAATAATTTAACCCTGAATGGCGGATCTTTCAATGGTGATATCAATTTTGATTTTAGCGGAGGGACATGGGATCTACTTGATGATATGGATATCAATGGTGATGATTCCGACCTGACTATTACAAATGGTACGTTGAGTGTAGGCGCTAATAACATCACCATAGAAAACAATTGGACCGTGGCTGCTGGAGGTACATTTAACGCTGGAACTGGGTCGGTGACTTTCGATGGTCAAAACACGAGCTTGGACCAGGATATAGATCCTGGTAGTAGTGCCTTTTATGATTTGATTATAGATAGGGCTTCTAGTGGGGCTACAGGTATTGTTAGACCTTTGGCAAGTTTGACTGTTAACAATAACTTGACGCTAACAACTGGAAGGTTATACGATGATGGATTTCAGATTATTGGAAATGCCACGGGCACGTTATCAGCAGCTAACGGTACTAGAATGCGTCTGGGCACAACAGCAATCGCTACCAATTTCCCAACTAACTTTCTACCGGGCAATGTTTCATTAGGCAACAACAGTAGAGTAGAGTATAATTCAAGAATAAATCAAGATGTAGCAGGAGGGTTTGATTATGGCCTACTTATTATCAGTGGAGGAGGATCAACTTCAAGAACCAAAACTTTACAAGGCGCTATCGGTATCAATCGAGCATTTCAAATTCAAATTTACAATGACTTTGCAGATAATGGATTTCAAATAACTGGCACAGCCGGTCAAACCATAACCATGCAAGCCAATACATCACTAACGATAGGGACACAAACAACAACCAGTCAGTTTCCAACTGGGCATGATGGCTTTAGTCTCGATGCGAATTCTACAATCACGTACGCTTCTGGCCAGAACGACAATCAAACCATCAAAGATTTGAATGGTGGAGGAGACGCGAGCTATGCCAATCTGGTCTTAACCAATGCCTCAGGAGTGATGAGAACAAAAATCCTGGATGGAAACATTGATGTTCGAGGAGACCTTACTATTGGTGATGCCAACACGCTCGATTTTGATGGCACGAACAATTATAGCATTTCATTACAAGGAAATCTTTCAGGAGCAGGAACCGCTACCCTACAGCCCCAGCAAGGAATTTTTACCTTTAATGGATCGGCAGCACAAAGCTTGGATTTAGGAGGAAATGATATTGACACCTATGGTTTAGTATTGGACAACTCTGCGGGATTTTTATTGAATGACAATATGAACATTGGTGGAGCGGCCACTTTTACTGATGGTATAGTTGTACCTCAAGCGGGTGAGGTTCTTTCTTTTGGTGATGCCTCAAGTGTGTCGGGTTCTAGCGATATAAGTTTTTTTACCGGCGCTGTAGAGAAAGTGGGGAATGATGCAGATCCTTTCGTGTTTCCTATAGGAAGTGGAACTACATATAGACCACTATCTATCTCTGCTGCCGGAACAGATACAGATGCAATACAAGCACAGTACTTTCCTTCGAATCCGGGAGCTACTTATGATCCAGATACCAAGGCTGGGACGATAGATCATATTAGCTCCTTAGAATATTGGGATGTAAGCGCAACCAATGGCACTCCGACAGTGGATGTGACTTTGTCATGGAACGCTGCCAGTCAAGTGGATGATTTGTCTAGTTTGATTGTTACGAATTGGGGTGGAGCCCAATGGGAAAATTTGGGAGGGTCAACTTCTGGTAACACCACGGCTGGGGAGGTAACGGCATCTGGCGTCAGTGCATTTGATTTTTTTACGCTAGCATCCACAAATGGGAATAATCCTTTGCCAGTAGAATTTATTTCTTTTGAGGCATTATCAATACTGGATGGAGTAAACCTCTCATGGAGAACTGCCAGCGAACTCAATAACGACTACTTTGAAGTACAGAGATCCATCGACAATAAAGATTGGAAAAGAATTGGTAAGGTTGATGGTGTGGGTACTACCAATGAAATGCAGTCGTATAGTTTTACCGATTATTCAAATGCTGGTGTGGCATATTATCGCCTAAAGCAAGTAGACTACGATGGTCAGTTTGAGTATTCGGAAACACTCATGGTAACATCAAACAAAGGAACTCAGATCGTGATTTATCCAAATCCAAGTCAGGGAATATTGGATATTGTATCTGATGGTCAGGTTGATCTTGTACAGATCATGAATCTACAAGGCACGATTGTATATGATCAAAGTGGGCAAGAGGGTCAGATCAACCTAAATCATTTAAAAGCGGGTCTATATTTTATAAAAATTATTATTGATCATCAAAGGGTGATTCAGCGGCTGACCATTGAAAGGTAATCTTAATTTCATAGATATTTAGTTAGTGAAATAATGTTTAGAAAATATTAATTAGTAGCATTGTGGTTGGCGCAATCGTATTTTATGAAAAATCTCTTTCTACTAATTTTTCTTCCCTTGTTATTGTCATTGAGCAATTTTCTCTATTCTCAAACTGACAGTTTAGTTCTAATAAGCGATTTAAATTTTTCTTCAGAGTATGAAAAAAAACAGTACCTAAAACTACTTAAAGGAGAAGAGGTCTATTTTGAATCATTGATGGCAATAAACTTGGAGTCAGACCCCAGTTCCGTTGCTCAGGATAAAATGATGTTTACAAATGAAATAGGACAGCTCAAAAGAACCAATAAGCCAACTGGATCAGGAAAAATTAAATACTACAAGGAGGTTTATGATCACGTGCACGAAAGATTCTTCAGAAAGTATGAATTACATCAATATTTCAATGAAGTGTTTACCGACGGTACTTACAATTGTGTATCAGGATGTGCGATATATGCATTGGTCTTTGACGAGTTGGGTATAGATTATTCCATTAAAGAAACACCAACACATGTTTACATTGTCTTAGAATCTGATGGCAATCAGTATTTAATAGAAACCACAGATCCAAGTGGTCGATTTAATAAGTTTAGCAAGAATTTTAAATCTCATTTTATAAAGCAACTACAAGCGGCAAAGCTTATAGATGAACAAGAATATAGAAGTACGGATGTTGAAGATTTATTTGAAAAATATTATTTCACGGATGTGAGTTTGTCTTTGAAAGAATTGATTGGAGTTCAATATTGGAATGATGGTATTTACAAGTTTCAGGAAGAGGCTTATCAGGAAGCAGCCAATTCGTTTAAGAAGTGTTATTTACTGTACCCGAACGAAAAGGTAAAAGACATGCTGTTGGCCACTTTAGGGGTTCTGGCAAGTAAGACAAATTATCAAAACTTGGAAGATGTGGCTTTGATTAGTGGCTTGTCCCGATATAGCGAGAGTGAAATTGGTGATGTAGAACTAAAAAATGAATTTTTAAGATTGACTAACTATCAATTGGTTGAAAAGAGAGATATTGTTTTATATGAAAAGAGTTATGAACTCTTACTTGACCAAATCAAAAGAGAGAAATTAAAAAGTGAAATTAGCTTTGCATATAACTATGAGAGAGCCAGGCTACTGCATAATCGAGGTAGGTACAGAGCTGCAATTGGTTATGCTGAAGGTGCCTATGAGTTAAAGCCAAAGAATATTGATGCTGAATCACTTTTTCTATCTACACTGGGTCAGTATCTACAATATTCTAGGGATCGAGTAGAGTCATATTCAATGCTGGATAGCTTAGTGCAAAATCATGAGACTCTTCTTGAGAACAATAAATTTGGCGGCTTATTTTTAAATATGAACCTTATCTGTATGGCTGAGTATTACAAGGAGAACAAGTTTGGAGATGGGAATTACCACAAAGAAAAATTTGAAAGTCTCTATGATGCAAACCCATTTTTTCAAGTTGATGATCAGTTGATTGGTCATGCATATTCTCAATTAGCTGTTTATTACTTTAAGAGAGGTCAATATACATCTGCCAGGAAAGTACTAAAAAAGGGAATGACGTATGCTCCTTATAATCAAGAATTAAAAAGTAGAATGAGAGCTGTGAACTATTAGCCTTCAATGGCTAGGTTGAAAGTCAAATTCCGGTACAAGTAATTCCCACGCTTGGTTTTAACTCGCCCTACAACTGGGATTTTTTTCATAATAAATTCACCAACATATGGTCGATAAATCAAAGTGCCTTCATAGTTGACTTCTGGAATCTTACTCAGGGAGTATTCGTTGAAAAATTTCCCTTCCACTAATTCTCCAATAAAAAAATCGGCTCTTTTGTTATCTTTTGTAAAATAAAATTTCACCAAATATTCGCCATGAGTATCTAGCCGGTCTACTACTTTGTATTTTAGTTCTGGATAAGAAGAAACTTCTTTTCCTGACTTTAAGAATTCTTTCAAGTCAGCCCCGGGCAGATCCTCCTTGTAAGAAATTGTGGATGAGATCTTGCCATTTGTAAAAAAGGACGTCCTCGGGCCTTCTTTTTTGTCATCTCTATAGGTGGTTTCTCTTCTTACTTTACCAGATTCGTAAAACAACTTTGAAGTTCCGTTTTTCATTCCGTTTTCATATTGAATTTCTAAATGAAGCGAGCCATTTTTAGAATAGCTCTTTGAAATTCCATGTTTTAGACCAGCCTTGTAGTTGATTTCAGAATAGAGACTACCATCTTTTCGCTTAGTTATTACAAGTCCGTCCTTTTTTTCTACAGGCTGACCCACCTGCACTGTGTTCTGATTAGGCAGCCAGGTAAAGCCATCACAGGACATGAGAAAAACAAACAATGAAAGAGTTATTTTGGATGATTTCATTCGTATAAATTAATCAATTTTTCTACTTCACCAAATCCAAAACCTCACTATAATTCGGTACATCATTATAGTGCCATTTGCCTTTTACAGTTCCATTGGATAGCATCCACAATCCGGGATTCGATCGAGTGATCGTTTTTAATACCGTGGCATCTGTGTAATAATATGGAATGTTTAGCGCCACTTCTTGCTGGAATTCTTCGAATGTAGAGCCATCCGAGGCGGTCAAGGCATAGATTTCTATTTTGTTGCCTAGTGCCTTGATTAAGTTGTTGACATCTAATAAACTGGATTTTTCTGTTTTGGTCACATCATACAAAATCACAAAAAGTTTATTGCCTTCAAAGACTTCTGAAGTGAAGTCTCCGTCGTCATTCCAAACGCCAAAATCCGTGATTTTGGGAGCGGCCTCTGGATTCAAATGATTCATCGCGACAAATTTGTAGGCAGGGTCTGTAGGGTAAGATTCAAATTTGAATTCTTCTCCGTCCTTTTCCATTACATATTCATAGATGTATTCAGCTGATGGCTGCATTTCTGTGGGTATATGATTGCCAATTTTATATGCTCTGAAATCGATAAATGGCAAATGAGCTACAGCATAAAGTGCTAACCCTAAAGAGAGTGCAAGCGACCCACCCACTATAAAATGGCCTCGCTTTTCCTCAGCTTCAGTTTGCGGATCATGCTGGCTGAGATATAAGAATATAATCATGACCAGCAGTACAATATCCTTGATGAAGGACTCCCATGGGGTAAGCTTGATGGCATCACCAAAACATCCACAATCTGTAACGCTATTGGTAATAGCCGACCACCCAGTGAGAAAGGTAAAGAATACTATGATTGCCAATAGGGCTTTCAGTGTCCAATTCTGTTTGTAGTTGATAATCAAAGCAATTCCAAGTACCACTTCTAGGACCACCATAAATATGGATATCGGAAGAGCAATCGGAACAAATAAGTGGAAGAAATTGGCAATCTCAAGAGAAAATATCTCAAAGTACTCCTCCATTTTGATCGCCGTTCCTACCGGATCATTCACTTTGATCAATCCTGAAAAAATGAATAATCCCCCAACGAAATATCTTACAAGGTTCAATGCTAGTTTCATGTGCTGATTGTTTTGGGTCCTAAAAATAGTGAAGTATCTGTATGTTATTTTTTAGCGCTTGGTCAATAACAAGTATTTAACAATTGGAGTTATTGTTGGTTAGTAAACCCCATTAAAATCAAACAAAAAACAGAATAGTTAATCATATCTTGATAATTGGCTTCTACACCTTCAGAAATCAAAGTTTTACCTTGGTTGTCCTCTATCTGCTTGGTTCGTAAAATTTTCATTAAAATAATATCTGTCATCGACGATACTCTCATATCACGCCATGCTTCGTCGTAGTCGTGATTTTTGTTGGCCAAAAGATCTCTGGTCTCTTCTGCTATGCCAGTGTACATCGGTTCTAGTGTTTCGTACGGAATTTCCATACCTTCATCTCCATTCATTCTTACCTGCATAATGGCCATAATACAGTAGTTGATAATAGCCACGAATTCTCCGGCAATATCTTCCTGAATTTTTTGTTCTCCTTTTTCCTGAATCGAGCGGATACGCTTAGCTTTTATGAAAATCTGGTCAGTCAAAGATGAAGCTCTCAAAATCCGCCAGGCTGTGCCGTAGTCCTTGGTTTTCTTTTCAAAAATGTCTTTACAAGCCTTTATAACTTCAGTATATTCGCCTACCGTTTTTTCTTCCACTATTTTGTCTGATTTTATTGTAATGAACGGCTAAAATTAAGGCGTAAATAGCTGGCAACAAATTATTTCAGAAATTAATGACAGCTTCTAAATTCATAAATGTAAAAGGAAATTTGATGGCCTTGTCCTCACCCAGGGTGATGGGAATTATAAACCTTACGGCTGATTCCTTTTATGATGGTGGAAAAATCAAATCTGACAAAGATTTGTTGATGAAAGTAGAAAAAATGGTGGAGGAAGGTGTGGATATATTGGATGTTGGGGCTTACTCCAGTCGCCCAGGTGCCACAGATATACCCATGAAAGAGGAATGGGAGGCAGCAGTCGATGGTATCGATAGTATTTTGAAGCATTTCCCAGAATCAATTATTTCTATAGACACATTTAGAGCTACAGTGGCCAAAGGGGCTCTAGAGCATGGTGCATGTATAGTCAATGATATATCTAGTGGAAATCTGGATACGGGAATGTTCGACCTATTGGCTGAAATGAATGTACCCTATATCATGATGCATATGAAGGGTAATCCACAGACCATGGCCAATCTTACTGACTATGATCGCATGGTTTCGGAGATTATTGATTATTTTAATGCCAAGCTCAAAACCTTAAGAAGTCGGGGTGTCAAGGATATTATCATTGATCCAGGTTTTGGCTTTGCAAAAACTAAAGAGCAAAGTTTTGAGTTATTAAATAAGTTGGACTTACTGAAAATTTTGGAAGTGCCTATGCTGTGCGGTGTGTCTCGCAAATCGATGATATTTAAAGAATTGGGAACCACGCCGGACGAAGCGCTCAATGGTACGACAGCACTAAATATGGCTTGTTTAATGCATGGAGCTTCTATTTTGCGAGTACACGATGTAAAGGAAGCCAAAGAGACTATTAAGCTGTTCGAAGCAATGACAAAAAGTTACGCATGATATTAGGATTTCAAATAGGGTTTTTAGAAATAGGATGGGTAGATGTCTTCGATATCCTATTCGTCAGCTTTTTCTTATACCATGTATATAAGTTGATGAAAGGAAGCGTGGCCATAAAGATCTTTCTTGGTTTCTTGTTTCTCTATTTGATTTACCTGGTGGTAAAGGCTGTGGATATGGAACTCCTCAGTATCATACTTGGTCAGTTCATGGGAGTAGGGGTTATTGCTGTAATCGTTTTGTTCCAACAGGAAATCAGAAAATTCTTATTGCTACTAGGAAAAACTACCGTTTTTGAAGAAGGCAATATCCTAAAAAATGTCCAGCAATTTTGGCAAGAGAAGTATGACAAAAACCATTTGGATGTAACACCGATTATAGATGCGATCAAGAATATGGCCGGTTCTAATACTGGAGCATTAATCGTATTTTCAAGAAGCTCTGAATTGAAATTTTTTGCTGACTCTGGTGATCGATTGGAAGCCAAGATTTCCAAAAGGTTGATTTTAGCAATCTTCAATAAGTTGTCGCCACTTCATGATGGGGCAATTATTATCAATGACAATAGAGTTGTAGCTGCACGATGTATTTTACCAGTTTCGGAGCGTGACGATATTCCAGCCCAGTTTGGTCTTCGTCATAGAGCGGCGCTTGGTATGTCCGAAACTACAGATTCCCTGGTTGTCATTGTTTCCGAAGAAACAGGTCAGTTGACGACTGCCAGAAGTGGTGAGTTTGAGTATAACTTGTCTACTCAGGAAATACGGGCTAGAATCAATGAATATCTAAGTAATTTGGATGAAGCCAAAAATGAAAGCTTGATGGCTAAAGCGATTAAAACAGAACAAAAAGAGCAAGTTTCGAAAGAAGAATCTACAAAATCGCAACTTTCGATAGACTGAGCAAATTCTAATTTCAAGTCCATAATTTGAGAAACAATTCTCTACTTTTGCCCAAATATTAAAATCTTATGATACAAAGAATTCAATCTATATTTCTATTTGGCGTAGCGGCATGTATGGTTACCATGCTGTTTTTTCCGATTTGGAATAAATTAGATGGTGAGAAAAATGAGTTGGTAGAATTGACCGTTTTGAAATTCTCACATACCAAAAAGGACATCGAAACTGGAGAAATAGCTGTGATTGCTGAAGGCCAAACTTTCTATATAGCTATCCTGGCTATCCTGGCAGCGGGAGTAGCACTTTATTCAATTTTCAAATATGAAAATCGTTTACTTCAGATGAAGCTCGGTGCATTAAACTCTCTTTTTATGGGTGGAGTTATGGGACTCATAGTTTATCACGTTTATCAGGCCGAGCGTATGATTGCCCCGACTCAACAAGGCAATTACCTCTTTGCTTTCTATCTAGGAGTATCAGCTTTGTTGTTCAATTTACTTTCCAATCGTTTTATCCGTAGGGATGAGAAACTGGTAAGGTCTGCTGATCGTATTCGATAAATAGCTCTATGAACTTTTCCAAAGTTCTAAACTTTGGAAAAGTTAGGCAGTTGAAAACTGTCAAAAAATCCTAATCCGCTGACATTCTGTCGCGGATTTCTTTTTTATAGGCTTTGGAATGGCATTTGATTAGACCCCAGCACCGGAGCAATCCGATCAAAATTTAATTCATTAAATAAAAATATATCATGCAAGAGAAAGGTAATATTTCGATTCACACCGAGAATATTTTTCCCATCATCAAGAAGTTTCTTTATTCAGATCATGAGATCTTCTTAAGAGAATTAGTATCCAATGCAGTAGATGCTTCACAAAAATTGAAGCAGCTTTCGGGCATGGGTGAGTACAAGGGCGAGCTTGGCGATTTGACTGTTGACGTAAGCTTCGACGAAAAGGCAAAGACCATCACGATTTCTGATAAAGGTATTGGAATGACCGCAGATGACATCAAAAAGTACATCAATCAAATTGCTTTCTCAGGCGCCACTGAGTTTGTAGAGAAATACAAAGACAAAGGAGACGAACAGCAAATTATTGGACACTTTGGGTTGGGGTTCTACTCTGCCTTTATGGTGGCCGATAAAGTGGAGATCAACTCGCTTTCTCACGTAGAAGGTTCTGAAGCTGCCAACTGGATTTGTGATGGTAGTACTGAGTTCGAAATCACTGCGGGTACAAGAAAAGAAAGAGGAACAGATATCATTCTTCATATCAATGAAGAATCTGAAGAATTCTTGAATCAAGCCAGACTTCAAGGCATCCTTTCAAAGTATTGTAAATTCTTGCCTGTTGAGATCAAGTTTGGACAGAAAGACGAAAGTGTACCTGACGGCGAAGACAAAGATGGTAAGCCTCAATACAAGACGGTCAAGAAGGACAACATTATCAATAACCCAACGCCGCTTTGGACGAAGTCTCCATCGGAGTTGAAAGATGAAGATTATTTAGCTTTCTACAGAGAGCTATATCCGATGTCAGAAGAGCCACTTTTCTGGATTCACCTGAACGTAGATTACCCATTCAATTTGACGGGAATCCTTTACTTCCCGAAAGTGAAGAATGAGCTAGAACTGCAGAAGAACAAAATTCAATTGTATTCTCGTCAAGTGTTTATCACTGATGAGGTAAAAGATGTAGTGCCTGAATTCTTGATGTTGCTTCATGGTGTGATTGATTCACCTGATATTCCTTTGAACGTGTCGAGAAGTTTCTTACAGGCTGATGGTGCGGTGAAGAAAATCAATACTTACATCACTAAGAAAGTAGCGGACAAATTGAACGAATTGTTCAAGAAAGACAGAAAAGCTTTCGAAGACAAGTGGGAAAACATTGGATTGTTCGTGAAGTATGGTATGTTGAGCGATGAGAAGTTTTATGACAAAGCTAAAGACTTCGCCTTGTTGCAGAATACAGACGATGAGTTCTTTACTTTCGATGAATACAAAGAGAAGACATCAGCGCTTCAGAAAGATAAAGATGACAATTTGGTGTATCTGTATGCTACTGAGCCTGCTAAGCAGCATGCCTTCATTGAGTCTGTGAAAAACAAGTCATACGACGTGCTGAAATTTGATGGGCCATTGGATAGCCACTTCATAGGCACTTTGGAGCATAAACTAGAGAAAACACAGCTTAAGCGTGTTGACGCTGAAACCGCGGATAAACTGATTGACAAAGACGAAAAAGTAGAGTCTGTGCTTTCAGACAAGGAGAAAGAAACTGCAAAGGATCTTTTCGAAAAGGCGATAGACGATAAAAATTCTACAGTAAATGTAGAGTCACTATCACCGGATGAAATGCCTGTAATTGTGACCATGCCTGAATTCATGAGAAGAATGAAGGATATGCAGAAGCAAGGCGGAGGCGGTATGATGATGATGGGTGATATGCCAGATCAGTATACCGTTGCGATAAATGCTAATCATCCATTGGTTTCTAAGATCTTGAAAGCCAAGAAAGCTGAAAACAAGGAACAATTGGCTCGTCAGGCTTATGACTTGGCCTTGCTTTCACAAGGATTGTTGGAAGGCTCTGCTTTGACTAGTTTCATCAAGCGATCTGTCGCTATCAGCGCAGAATAATTTCCAGGTCTTAGACCTATTTTAGATAGATATAAACCTCTGAGTCAATAGCTCAGAGGTTTTTTATTTACACACATCTTTATAGCTTTGAATTTGGCAATGAATGAAATCGATTGTCGTTCAAAAATTATGTTCAAAAGCTTCTTATCATATTGTCTTTTAATTTTCCTTGCAGGATTCACATTTAAAGCGAAGTCGCAGGATTATACTGAAGATGATTTTGAATCTCAGTATGAAAAACCACTGACGGTAGATCTCGATGCTACGGACTTGGAAAGTATACTTGAGCCCAAGAAGAAGAAACCGAAGCGGAATGTCTTTTATGGGAAAAAGACCAGAAAGGGATTTACCAGACAAGGCTTTGGAGGAAATACCGTCACGGAGTTATTTACGGTGCTCAAAGTTTATGAAGACCCTTTGCCGTATGTCAGAGACATCTATTGGTATGATTTTAGAAAAAGAAAGATCATCAGATCTCGAAAAATAAATAAAGACAATGCTGGCATATTACATGGGCCGTACAAAAAGATGTTGGGTGATCAGGTGATTGAGGAAGGCATATTCTATATGGGTACCAAACATGGTCGATGGTCTACCTGGAACAAGCACAACATTCTACAGACCAAAGAGAAGTACTACAAAGGATGGCCAAAAGAGTCTTTGGTGGCTTACCACAACAAAGAGAAAAAGCAACTGGAAGAAATCATCCCAGTACATTTTGGGGAGAAGGAGGGTAATTACTATGCCTTTCACAAAAGTGGAAATCTGGCTGCTGTAGGAGAGTATCACTTCGATCATAAGGTTGGCCTTTGGCGAGAATACTATGATATAAGGAATAGAAGGAAGCGTGAAATCGTTTACTCCAAAGACCCATTTGATGATGAATTTCGTCCGTACATCATTCGTGAATGGGACAAAAGAGGAAAATTGATCTACGAGAGAAAAGAATAACTAAAATCGTCTGTCGGGCGTAATCAAGAGACATCAAAAAGTACAAAGTGAAAAACATTTCTATCCGACCGGCAACTCAAAGTGACTTACCCATATTATACGAATTTGAGCAAGGCATCATCAAAGCTGAAAGACCATTCGACCCAACATTAAAGGCTGATCCTATTAATTATTATGATTTGAAGGAACTGGTCGAATCAGATCGTGCCTCTGTGGTAGTGGCAGAGGATCAGGGGAAGATAGTCGCGTCTGGTTATGCCAATATTATTGAAGCCAAAGATTTTTTCAAACATGCGAGGTATGCCTATCTGGGATTTATGTTTGTAATGCCCGATTATAGAGGCAAAGGCCTAATCAGCCAAATATTGGATGAATTAAAAAGTTGGAGTAAGGCTCTAGGAATCAACGAAATCAGATTAGAGGTATACGATGACAATGACCCTGCCGTTCGCGCTTATGAAAAAGCCGGATTTAAAAAACATATGGTGGAAATGAGAATGTCTATTGGTTAGAAGCACTGAAGGTATGACAAGCTCTTAGATCCGACGAACCTCGTTTAATGCTACAGATGAAAGAAAAGTATAAATATATTCTTATCGCTTGGTGTGGGATAATGTCTCTGGTTTTTGGACTCGTGTTCGGTTATATTTTTATTTTTCATCCTGACCAAAAGTACAAATTGGCAACAATCTTATGTATAATCTATGGAGTCATCCTAGCAATAGGAGTTAGGAAAATTTCGGCCAAATCAAAACAATAAGATCTCCTGTATTTTCTTCCATCACTAGGCCAAATCGTGATCATTTAACCATAGGATAACTGCGGCAACCCTGCATGATCCTATTGCTATAATTAGATGCCGCGAAAGAGCTCGATGCTTTCAAGATACTGGGGAACTATAACATTAGACCAAGCCAAACTACTGCTTATCTTATTGGCAAAGGTTTTAGCACTATCCGGTTCGCCATGAACCACAAAAGTATATTTCGGTGGTCGACTGATTTGACTTACCCACTGCATGAGCTCAGATTGGTCAGCATGAGCGGATAGTCCATTTAAGTATTTTATATGAGATTTGATTGGGACTTCCAATCCAAAAATTCTGGATGTTTCATCTCCCTCCAGGATTTTCCTACCCCTTGAGCCTATGGCTTGATACCCAACAAAGAGTAGAGTGTCATTTTTTCTTGGAAGCCGATGAAATAGATGGTGAAGAATTCGACCGCCGGTACACATGCCGCTTGCAGAAATAATTATGGCTCCTTTTTCAATGTTATTCAGATTGTTGGATGATTCTTGAGATTTATAATATTGAAAATGACCGTCATCAAAAATAGATGCATGTTCATTTTTACCTACGCTCAACTTGTGGTCTTTTCTATGTTTCTTGTGTAAGTAAGTGGCATTGATGGCCATGGGACTGTCTATGTACACTTTACAATCAGGAATAAGTTTCTTTTCCAGCAAGTGATGAAAATAATAAAGCAAGAGTTGTGTTCTACCCACAGCAAACGAAGGAATGAGCAAACAACCCTTTTGTTCAAAGGCTTCATTGACTATTTGAGCCAACCTAGTTTCAGTTGAATCTTCCTCATTCATGCGATCGCCGTACGTCGACTCCACAAACAATACATCAGCATGTTTTATGGCGGTAGGGTCGTACAGCAACGGCTGATCGTATCTCCCTAAATCACCAGAGAAAACGATGGTCTTTTTTTGAATAGGTCCTAGTATGTCCAGAGATACAATGCTAGACCCCAGGATGTGTCCAGCATCAAAAAATGTAGCCTGGATTGTAGGAATGATAGACAAAGTATCTTTATATGCTACACTTTCTAACAAAGCGAGTGCCTGTTCTGCATCCCTTATGGTAAATAAAGGTTTGGGTGGATTGTGTTTGGAGTATCCTTTCTTTTTAGCAAATTCAGCTTCCTCTTCTTGTAGTTTGGCTGCATCCTTAAGTAAAATTTCGAGAAGTGATGCCGTTGCAGCCGTGCAATATACTGGGCCGGTAAACCCTTCCTTTACCAGCAACGGTAAGTATCCTGAATGATCAATATGGGCGTGCGTAATTATTACGGCATCTATGGTGGCAGGATCAAGTGGGAATTTATCCCAGTTTCTAAGGCGAAGTTCTTTCAGTCCTTGAAAAAGCCCACAATCCAACAGTATTTTGAATTTGTCGATTTCCAACAAATATTTTGATCCGGTCACAGATCGGGCGCCTCCCAAAAATTTGACTCTCACATTCATGTATTAAAGATGTGAAATCAATGGATGCTATCCTATGACAAATATGGCTATCTAGAACTGATGTACGTCACCTTTTAGAACCACTTTATCAAAAAATTGACCACCCATTTTTTGAATCCATTGAATGGAGGGTAGAAAAGTAAGGCGTTCGTTAAGCCTATGCGTTGACTGAGGACAGACTTTTGATTGGAGAATTCCAGAAATCCGTATTTGCCATGAGACTTACCTATGCCACTGTGATTCACTCCACCAAAAGGTAAATTAGGATGAGCGTATTGCACCACCACATCATTGATGACCATGGAGCCAGCCGAGGTGGCTTGAGTGATTCGCTTTTTCATTTTTCCACTTTTGGAAAAAAGATAGAGCGATAGGGGTTTGTCATTTTGATTGATATGATCAACTACCTGATTGATGTCGTCATACACTTTCAGGGGCATGATGGGACCAAAAATTTCTTCCTGCCAAATACGATTGGATTCATCTATATTAGAAAGTAAGGTCGGTTCGATAAATTTCTCTTCTGCATTGTGCTGACCACCAAACTCGATGTTGGCGCCTGAGTTTTTGGCTTCCTCCAGAATTTCTACTAATCTGCTCGCATGTTTCACATTGACCAAACGGGAATAATCACTGGTATTTTCCATGCCTTCGCTTTTGCTGTCAAAGAGTTGGGCCACGTATTTTTTGGCCGAGGCTACGAACTTGTCTTTTACATTTTCATGAATGAAAATGTAATCCGGAGCAATACAAGTCTGGCCGTTGTTGGTGAATCTGCCCCAGACAATTTTGCGAGCGGCATCGTCTGCATTGGCGGTTTCGTCAATAATTACCGGAGACTTGCCACCCAGCTCCAGCGTGACAGAACTTAGGTTCTTGGCAGCGGCGCCCATGACGATTTTTCCTACATTGGTACTGCCCGTAAAGAAGATGTGATCAAATGGTAATTCAAGCAAAGCAGTAGTTTCAGGTATGGCACCTTCTATCACTGTTACCACATCCGGCTCAAATACCTCTTCTACCATTTCTTTGATCAGTTGAGAAGTGGCAGGTGTATTTTCCGAGGGCTTTAAAATGGCCGTATTTCCTGCCGCAAGGCAAGAAGCCAGCGGGCTACCTATCAGATTGAAAGGAAAATTCCATGGCGCAATAATTAAACAAACGCCTTTGGGTTCCGGTTGGATTTTGCCTGAGGTTCCGAGATAGGTGAGTCCGGGAGAGACTCGCTGTGGCCGCGCCCACTGGTGGAGGTGGCTCAGCGCATCGTTGATTTCTGTGGTGACGGTAAATATCTCAGAGATGTCAGTGTCGGTTGCTGATTTTCTGAGGTCTCTATGCAGGGCCTCTTGGATTATATCTTTATTGTTCAAAATCCAGGTTTTTAAGGCTTTCAGTCTTTTTCTTCGGTGCTCAATGGGTTCTGTTCGAAGCTCCAGACTTCTGGATTTTTGCTTATCAAATTGGGACTGAAACTGATTGGACATAGAGATGTTTGTTTAATAAGTAGCCAAGAAAGATAATGAAGACAAACCACATATAGAATTTGTTTAGGCAATGACCATGAATATTCTGCCAAAATCCTGGCTGATTATCACCAATAGCTCATTTTCATTAGTTTGTTTGTTAACAATTACGTAACATTGGATTAACATTAAGAAAATTCAATAAACACGATGAAAAAAATCCTGATCGGATTGATGCTTTTCACCTTGCACGCGACTATCTCGCAGGCTACAGGAGATAAGTATCTATCCAATGATACAAAGTTGGGACTATTCATCCGATCTGAATTTGACCACCTGGATGCAGAGGAGGTAAAATCCTACGAGGAGCGCTATGCGACAATGCTCAACAAGTTTAGAGAAAAGCAAGCTTCGTCAAAATCTGATGTCTTATTTCTAAAGCAAGTTTTTTACACTGTCCATCGAAAAATGCTCGGTGAGTATGAACAATATGTGACATTCAGTGATATTTTTAAGAAAGAAAAGAAATACGATTGCGTTACAGGTACGGCACTATATGCTTTGATCTTAGACGATTTGGGTATTGATTACCAGGTTCACGAAACAGATTACCACGTGTATTTGATGGCTTTTGCCGGAGGTAAGGAATACTTGTTTGAGTCTACTGATGCCTTGGCTGGTTTTGCCTGGGATGCGAAGGAAATAGCTGAGCGAAGAGCTTTTGTAAATCAAGAATCTTTAAGAATCAATACCGAATTGAACATGGCTGGGTTGTCCAGTAATGAAGAGACTCAGCAGGGAGTCACTTATATTGACAACGTGGTAAACCTTCGACAGCTCGCTGGTCTTCATTATTACAATCAGGCGCTAAAACAATTCAACACAAATGATCATAAGGAAGCGTATAAAATGATCATAATTGCTCAGGGGATTTACCCAAGTCAAAGAATAAAAAACGCCAGCACATTTATGTTTGCTGCTGCCTTTGAGGATTAATCCAATAGTCCGGCGATATCATCTTTGGTCAGTGTCTTCACAAAGCTCTCTTCAGTAGTGATCAAATCGTCAGCCAGCTTTTGCTTGCTTTGTTGCAACTTCAAAATTTTCTCTTCTACCGTATTTTTTGTAATGAATCTGTAGGTAAATACTTTGTTTTTCTGACCGATTCTATGCGCTCGGTCTATAGCTTGAGCTTCTATGGCTGGATTCCACCATGGATCGAGTAGGAAGACATACTCTGCTTCGGTAAGGTTTAGACCTAAACCACCTGCTTTCAGCGAAATCAAGAATACCTGAATGCTCTTATCATTTTGGAAATTCTCAACTTCTTTCTGCCTGTCTTTCGTACTGCCATCCAAATAGGAGTATTTGATATTTTGTTCCTCCAGATAATTTGATACAATTTTCAAATGTTTCACAAACTGTGAGAACACTAGAATTTTGTGATTCTTATTGATGGCATTTTCCAGCATATAGCTGATATCCTCCAGCTTTCCTGAATCCTCTTTATAGTCTTCGTCAGCCAAATAGGGGTGGTTAGCAATCTGGCGCAACTTGGTCAGTCCCTGTAATATCATGAACTGAGATTTGCCGATGCCACCCGTCTCGATTTCCTCCATGATTTTGTCACGGTAGGCTGATTTCACTTTTTCGTAAGCTTCTTCCTGCGCCTCGGACATCGTGCAGTAGCGTACGTTTTCTATCTTTTCAGGAAGATCAGTAGCCACCTGAGACTTGTGCCTTCTCAGTAAGAACGGTTTGATGATGGTATAGAGCTTCTTGGTTTTCTCTTCGTCGTTTTTCTTCTCTATGGGTTGTTGAAATTGATTTCTGAAGAACGATTTGGCGCCCAGCAGACCTGGATTTAGGAAAGTCATCTGCGACCACAAATCCATGGTAGTGTTCTCAATTGGCGTACCAGTCAAAATTAATTTGTAAGACGAGTTCAAGTCCCTTACACATTTCGAAATATTAGACTCCGGATTTTTGATTACCTGCGATTCATCCAATATGATGTAATTGAAATGAAAGTCAGCCAATAAATCAATGTCTTGCCTGATCAGCCCATAGGAGGTAATGACTATATCATAGTTGGCGAATCGTTTGGTGTCCTTGTTTCTCTTTACACCAGTGTAATTCAGAATTTTTAATGCAGGGGTAAATTTTTCAGCTTCCTTCTCCCAGTTGTAGATCAGCGAAGTAGGCATCACCAATAGACTCGTGCCATTGTCTTCTCCTTCATGCACGGATTGCAGTAGGGCTAAGGTTTGTACAGTCTTACCAAGACCCATGTCATCAGCCAAACATCCGCCCAATCGGTATTCATTCAGAAATTTCATCCAGTTGAAGCCGGCACGCTGGTAAGGTCTAAGTTCTCCTTTGAATCCAGCTGGAATATCATAATTTTCAATAGAGTCAAAATCTCTCAACCTCTCTAGTTTGTTTGTCAGTTGGAGGTGGGCCAAGTTGGACTCATCCAAGTCTTTGACTAGGGAGATGTGATGTTTCTGAAGTTGTAGAGATTCTTCCTCTCCGACATCTGCAAAGGCCATCAGTTCTGAATATTGTGTAAACCACTCTTCTGGAATAACGGCTATTTCTCCATTAGGCAATTCTATTTCATGCTTCTTTTTGAGGATATAGTTTCTGATGATGTGAAATGGAATTTCGAATTCCCCAAATTTGATAACCGCGTGAATATCAAACCAGTCAATGTTTTCTTTGATTTGAACCGTCATTTCAGACTTACCCAAGAAGTATTTCTTTTCGCCTTTGCCGTTTTGTTGGAGCGTTATACCAGAATCTTCTAGGAGTTTTTTGGTGCTCTGAATCCAGGAAAATGCTTTGGCCGTTTCCATGGTAGACCGGGCATGCTTCAAAGGAAGTCCAGTATCAGAAAGGAAGGAAACAAATTTTTTCTCTTTATCCAGATTCCTCTTTATTCTATGGAAAGTGTAATTATCGTCTTCTTTTTCTACATGCACACTCACTTCCTTCATGTGTTCAGCACTGTAGTGATGATCACCGTAGTTGAATTTCAATTCGAACAGGATCTTTGATTCCACTTCAACTGTTCCGTTACCATTGGAATCAAATAACTCCATCGAATTGCCATTCGATGCCAGTTCAGAAAAATATAGCATAGGTTTAACCTCTGAGGTCTCAGTTTTGATGTCAAAACCCTTTGCATATACGTCAAAAGAAGCCACCAGAGGAGCGACAAATTTGTGGTAATAATTGTCTTCTATTTTCTTTGGTATGGCTATAAATTTCTTCTTAAGGAATGGTTTGATTTTGTTGGCATCTACATTTTTCTGAAAACTGTAGAGCTTGTTTTCCACCACTATATAAGCAGGATCGTTGCATAGGATGTAGGCGCCTTTATACTGAAATTCCACTTTCTCGTCACCATATTTTATAGTGGGGAAGTAGTGCGTATTTTCTTCGTTTCTTCTAAAGTGAAAAAGCACTGTGGCTTTTTCATTGAGTACCTCAATTTCCTTCCAGGCGGGCTCTCCGTCATTGCCCATTTCGAATAAGCGCTTGCCATGCATTAAAGGCATAATTTTGGCTCGTCTGCGCTCTACATAGTTTTTGATTTCTTGTTGCGCATGTTCGTCACCCGATTGTTCGTCGAAACATTTCAAAAAGAAGTCATCGGGTTTGGATTTCTTCCTGTCATATTTCTTGGCCACCACGTCCGGTTGCATGGAATCCATCAGTTTTATCAACTCATAGTCGTTTTCATCAAGCCCCTTATCAAACTCTTCTGCGTTTTTCGCTGAAATGTTTTGATGGGAGAAAGTAAGCCTTCCTTCTCCATCGAGCTGAATCACAAAAGACTCGAACAGATACCCCAGGTATTGATGCTCAAATAGGGTGTAAATAATTTGAAAAGGTTGACTAGGAGATACTTTCATATTGACGAATGCAAAAGGTCAATTTAACGATAATTCTTAATGGACTAAACTTTGCAAGTTAATCGAATTGAAATAACTCAAAAGCGAAAAGGATGAAAATATTCGATACCATTTTTGTAAAATATTGTACGTAAATTAGGTCGCTTGTCGAGTCCTCGATGGTGGTTGATATAATCATTTAAATATTTTGTGTTTCTATGAAGTTTAGTGGATTAAGTCAGAGTTGTAAAGGGAAAATGCTACAGCTCCCATTGGATATTCAAATTCAGGGATTAGCATTTGATTCGCGTCAGATTTCTATTCGCTCTGGGGTTGTATTTTTTGCCATTGCCGGTCGGAATCACGATGGTCACCAGTTTATCAACGATGCGTATGATAAAGGGGTAAGACTTTTCGTGATTGAAAAAGAGGTAAAACTAAAAGCTGATGCCTCCTATTTTTTGGTGGAGGACGCCATTGCAGCCATGCAAGGGCTTGCAAAAACACATAGAGCAGAATTCAACTATCCCGTAATAGGAATCACCGGAAGTAATGGAAAAACCATTGTCAAAGAATGGCTGGCTCAGATGCTTGACGATCAATTTGATATTGTAAAAAGTCCGAAAAGTTTCAACTCACAATTGGGTGTGCCGCTTTCAGTTTGGGCCATGGGTGATCATCACAATTTGGGAATCTTTGAAGCAGGTATTTCTGAAGTAGGAGAGATGCAACGATTGGAGCAAGTGATTAAACCTACGCTAGGGATTTTCACCAATATTGGAGAGGCTCACAATGCAGGCTTCAAGGACTTAGAAGAAAAGGCAAAGGAGAAGGCCAAGTTGTTTAGCAATTGTCAAAAAGTAGTCTTTTGTGCCAAACATGAATTGGTAGGAAAGGCACTTGCTGAAACAGTCTCTAGTTCTACTCAACTCATTCCATGGAAAGTTACGGAGCAAAGAGGAAAAAAGTATGTACTGGACGTGCTGAACAGCTCTTTGACTTTTTATTTAAAATATGATGACCCAGCGTCAGTGGAGAACATTCTGCATTGTGCAGCCATGCTTGTGGTTTTGGGATACGATCAGGAGTTTATTCAGCTTCGATTGAATCGGCTGTCCTCTATCAAGATGAGGCTGGAGATGAAACAGGCGATCAATCGGTCGTATGTGATAGATGATACCTACAACAATGACTTGTATGGCCTGGAGGTTGCGCTAGATTTTCTGGCCAGACAAAATCAACGATCGAAGAAAACAGTCATCCTATCAGACTTGTATCAAACCGGTTTGTCGAGTGATGCTTTGTATCAGCGAGTGAGTGAATTGCTCCAAAAACACAATATTCAAAAGTTTGTAGGTATTGGAAAAGAGATCAATCAGTCGAGCACCAAGTTTCACATTCCGTCCAAATTCTATCAGACTACAGAAGAATTCTTAAAGGCGGGTTATTCGCCAAATGACGAAATCGTATTAGTGAAAGGTGCCAGAGATTTTGAGTTTGAGCTGATTGTAAACAGTATGGAGCAAAAAGCCCACGGTACCATATTGGAAGTGAATCTCGAGAACCTCATTCATAATCTCAATTACTACAGAAGCAAGTTAGCGCCTGAAACTAAGATAATGGTGATGGTGAAGGCCCTGGCCTATGGAGGGGGGAATTTTGAAATAGCCAACTTACTGCAGTTTCACAAAGTAGATTATTTGGGCGTAGCCTATGCAGATGAAGCGGTTGAGCTGCGAAAAAATGGCATTCACATTCCAATAATGATCATGAATGTGTCGCCGACTTCCTTTAGGCTGTTGAAAGAGTATAATCTTGAACCGGAAATTTATAGCCTGGATCAGTTGATAGATTTTCTGGATTATTATGAAAACATGCAGGATCTGCCTGCCATTCATATCAAGTTGGAAACAGGTATGAACCGACTGGGTTTTACCGAGAGCAATTTGCAGCGGCTCATTGAGCAGCTCAAACTCAACAAGCAGCTGAAAGTAAAAAGTATTTTTAGTCACTTGGCCGGCAGCGAAGACCCACGACATGAAGATTATACCAAGCAGCAAGGAGAACGGTTCGAACGAATGAGCCAATCCATTATGGAAAATTTGTGGTACACACCGATGAGACATCTGGTCAACACCGGAGGAATTGCGAACTACTCAGATTTGCATTTTGATATGGTAAGATTGGGGATTGGATTACATGGTTTTGATCCTACACAGACCGAACAGGGTCAATTGAAAATTGTCAGTTCACTCAAGTGCAATGTTTCACAAGTGAAAAAAATTGCAGCCGGGGAGTCCATAGGCTATGGAAGAAGTGGCTTTGCCAAGACCGATACAACGATCGCCATCATCCCTATTGGCTATGCAGATGGCTATTTGCGTGCTTTTGGCAATAGCGTTGGGAGAATGATGATCAACGACCAACTTGTACCCACCATCGGTAATGTCTGCATGGATATGACCATGGTCGACGTCACAGGTTTGGAAGTGAAATCCGGCGATGAAGTAGTCGTTTTTGGCGAAAAACCCAGTATTAGCGAGTTGGCGGAATGGATCAAGACCATTCCGTACGAGATTTTGACGAATGTGAGTCAGCGTGTAAAGAGGGTCTTCTTAAGTGAATAATGCATTTTGGGCTGCGTGAAAATACGGATTGAAGGCAGTTCGGCGTGATTCTACCTTGCAGTAGACTTTAAATCTACATGCGATGAAATATCTACATACCTTATTAAGAGTTACCCTTGCTGGACTAATTGGAGCCGCTTTATTACTCATCAGTTTTGCAAGCTTTGGAAATACAGACCCAACAGGAGAGCTTACGCTTAACCGAAAAAATGATCCGTTGATGGTGTTTACCCAATGGCATTTTGTGGACTTTCAACTGGCGGAGGAAAATTTAGAATCTCTGGAGTTTACGGCTCATGTACTACCCATTTTTGAAGTGACAAGAAGGGTGTACCTCAACTTGGACGAATATCATGATCAGGTGATTGTGATGCGTGCGCATGAAGGTAAGCACATGGGAGCAAACCAATACATGGCTAAAGCGGAGATCAGAATAAATGAGTCCATCATATCTGGATACTTCATCTATGGCGAATCAGAAGATCACAGGTATGCTATCGAAGGACGATTTGAAACTGAAGACAATCTGGTGGTGCCGGACCTGGCAGGGGAGGATATCAACTACGTTCTTCGCGCAAAGCTCAAGCACAAATAAGGCATTCTTTCTCCCTGCTGATTGAGGTGTTTTTTACTGCATTCTTGGAAAAATGGAGTTGTATTTTTCTGTGATTCTGAATTGCAATTTTTACACTAATTTAAAGTTAAACTCAATTAGGTGAATTTTAAGTTATTGTTATTCAGTGATTTATAAATTGTCCACTAGGAAAAAGCGCAAAAATACTTTAGGAGAATGTACTAATTGACTTAGCTAGGGTTGACATATATCTTGCAGCATATAATTGTTTGTAATTCACCACAAATTTATTTTATGTCAACAGCAGTAGAAAAAGTAAGAGTCCAAATACTCAGGGCATATTTCCTGGTATGGGCGGCTGGTCTGGCAGCATTTTTATATGCTACCATCTGATCAACCACAACCTAAGAATCTTTTAAAATCGACGTCTGGTATTCCTTCCTGAGGAGTGTCAGGCGTCGTTTTGGTTTTGGGGTCAGGTGACTTTTCTTCTGATTTACCTTTTTTAGACTTTGGCTTCGGTTTTTTGTTTGTTCTTTCCATCTTCGTTGTTCAACCCAAATAGAAATTTAATGAATTCATCAGATAAAAAATATTTTCAAAATCACATGCCAGAGAATGTCTGCTTTGGCTGTGGTATTAACAATGACCAGGGGTTACATATCAAAAGTTACTGGGAAGGCGATGAGTCGGTTTGTCACTGGCAGTCAGAAGAGCACTATCATGGCTGGTCGGACTTGATGAATGGCGGGATCATGGCTACTTTGATTGATTGTCATTGTATGGGTACGGCCATGGCTCATGCTTATAAGGAAGAAGGGCGGGAATTGGACACCATGCCTGAGTACAGATATGCTACGGGTACGTTGAATGTGAAATATCTGAAGCCGACTTCAAACAAACATCCGGTAGAGTTAAGAGCAAAAGTGATAGAAGTAAAAGGGCGAAAAACGGTGATGCAATGTGACTTTTTCTGTCAGGGCGAGAAGACCGCCGAAGCGGAGGTCATTGGCATTCGTGTTTTTGACAGCAGTGAGGCGGGAGCAGCGAATGTGTTTAAATCATAAGAAATAGAAGTCTCAAAAATTAAATACGTCATCACGAGTGTAACGAAGTGATCTTAGTCTTCGAATATGGATCGAATGATAAGATTGCTTCACTTCGTTCGCAATGACGCACCATTTGAGACGACATAAAATCGCCTATTCCTCCTGCTTGGCGGCTTCTTTTCTTTCAATAAAATACGAAGCAAAAAGACCTATTCCTCCAAATATCATAAGGCAAGAGAACACGGCGGCTTCATCATCTATGATTCTGGATTCTGCTACAAGATTTCCTACCAGGATGCCGATGCCAGCTCCTATAAGCAAAAGTCCGTAGCGTAATGCTGGGTATGAGCTACCTTTAGAAGTGCGATTGAAAATATTGGCGTCGCCTCCTTTTTCTATGAGTGCTAATCGCTCATCATTCTGAAATTTTCTGATAATGATAGCAACAACGGCTATAGAGATGAAGAAAACAATTGGGATTAAAAATTCTGGTCCTTGCATAATTTTAAATTTTTGATTTGCCCATTGGACACCTGCTAGTTGCTGCTGGTTACAAAAAAATAAAAATTAATTCTTTGTAACTTGAATGAAACTCATGGCGTCACATCGGTGATTATTGGAATGAGTATTAATAATATAAAGTCTAATATCAGTATATAGTAATTTGACAGGTAAATCTTGATGCATTAAACCTCACTAGTGAGTGAAAGAGAATTTTTCAGATATTCAATTGATAGAGAAGATTAAAACTGGAGATATGTCCAGTTTTGAAATGCTAGTGAATAGGCATAAGAATTTTGCATTCACCATAGCTGATCGAATTCTTCAAAATGAAGAGGATGCTGAAGAGGTGGCTCATGATGCTTTTGTTAAGCTGTTGACCTCCATCGATAAATTCAAAGGTGAATCGAAGTTTACTACCTGGTTTTATCGTATTGTGATGAACATGGCGATCAGCCGGACAAGGAAAAAAAGAATCAGAACGGAAGACATTGACAGTCGACCAAGTGGGATTACCGAGTATTCCAGTTTCGAAGAGTTCGGAGGATTAAATGCTAAGGATAGGACTTATTATTTGAATAGGGCCGTCGGCCAATTGAAAGACGAAGAACGTTTGCTGATCACCTTGTACTATTTTGATGAACTGGAAATGGATGAGATTGTAGAAGTGACCAAAATAGATAAGGGAAATCTGAAGGTGAAAATATTCCGAGCAAGAAAGAAGTTGGCGGAGATATTGAAAAGAATGCTTCCCACAGAATTAGAGAGTATTCTGTAATCAAGTATTGTAGAAACACTAAATTTGAAAGTCATGGAGGGTAATGAAAAAGATATAGAGCATTTTGACTCACTGGAAAACAATAGTGTGCCAGACGAACTGAGTGACATTCAGGATCTCGACGAGTGGATGAAGTCGCTTCCACTGAAGGAAGTCGGCACCAATTTTACCTCGACGGTAATTGCCTCAGCCCTCTTGGCCAAAAAGCGGAATGCCAATTTCAGGCTATTGATTTGGCTGATGGTGTTTTTTGCCATGCTTATCGCTGCATCCTATTTCTTTATTGGTACGAGTGGAGCCGAATTGGAAATCACTTACCTGGATCAAGTGAAAACTCGTTCACTAGAGATGCTTGATATTATAGCTGATCCAAGGCTCCGACAGCTGTTTTTGGTGGTAGAAGGAATCATCTGTTTAGTGATCATAGAGAAGCTGATCAGTAGCTTCAGAATCCTCCGACACGCGGCCTAAAAAATATTATTAAAATTTTTGACGAAAGAGTTGATAAATTAAAGTGGCTATCTATCTTTGCATTCCATTAGCCAATCGGGCTGATAAAAAGCGAAAGTAGCTCAGCTGGTAGAGCGCCACCTTGCCAAGGTGGAGGTCGCGAGTTCGAACCTCGTCTTTCGCTCCAATTGAGTGTGAGAGTGTATGTGAGTGAGAAGGTGCATAAGCATCGCGCATACACTTTTTTTGTTTTCGAACCACTCTTATCGTCTACTGCCGGAATGGTGGAATTGGTAGACACGCAAGACTTAAAATCTTGTGACTTTCGAGTCGTGTGGGTTCAAGTCCCACTTCTGGCACATAAAAGCTTCCTCCCGATAGCTATCGGAATTGGAAGCTTTTTTGTTATATCCACTTTTTGACCTTGAAATAAAAGAGCATCGCCACAAAAATGACCCCCATCACTCCCCAGGTATAGAAGTATCCATAAGGGTGGTGCAGTTCGGGCATATTGTCGAAGTTCATTCCGTATATACCGGCAATGAAAGTCAGCGGGATGAAAATCGTGGCTACGGTGGTCAAAACCTTCATGGTTTCGTTCATCTTCTGGCTTTGGGAGGCAAAGCAGATGTTAGTCAGACCTTCTAATGTGCGAAGCGTGGCTTCTATTTCTTCCATGGCCGCGGCGGCCGAGTTGCCCAGGTCTCTGTAGTATTTGAGATTGTTGGCATCAATAAACTTGCTGTCACCATTCATAAGGTTAGTTAATGCTTCTTTGAATGGACTGAGTGCTTTTTTGATGACTTGGGCATTTTGTTTGTGTTTTTCCAGTACGATTAGCGTGGCTTTGTCCGGATCCTCTATCACTACTTTTTCAATGAGTGAAATAGCTTCGTTGGTTTGATCGATAGTTTCAAAATAGTTGTCAAGAATGGCATCCAATAGTTGAGCCAGGAGGTAATCGCTGGACCGTTTTCTGATAAAGCCCAACCCTTCTTTCAGTTTGTTTCTGATGCCGTCGAAGTGATCGCCTACTTCTTCTTGAAAAGAAATCGCATAGTGATCGCCCAACACGAAAGAAAGTTGCTCGACTTCGATTTCTTCGTTGTTTTTGGCAATAGATTTTACACTGAAAAACAAGTGATCATCATATTCCTCTACTTTAGGGCGTTGGGTTGTATCCAGTATTTGCCGAATGGTAAGCCGATCCAGATGGATGGCTTTGCCTACGGTTTGGAGCAATTCCACATCGTGTACACCATGAAAGTTGAGCCAGGAGATATTATGTCCTTGAGGTTTTTGGAGGAAATTGAAATCATCCAGATCATTTTCGATCGTATAATTCTTTGCGTCGAATTGAAAGAGTTGGCTTTGTACCGACTCCATTTTTTTCTGGCCAATAAAAGTGAGCTCAGCCTTGGCTTTGGCTTCAGATTTTTTGTCTGAATATAGGTTTTGTCCGAGGGCTCCTAAAGTTTTGATGCCTTTGAGCAATAGCTTATCGGGTCTGGTGATGTCTATGCCTTTCATTTTATTTTCCTTTAAAATTTGCTTCCCTCCTTTCCAAAAAGGATAGCAATCCTTCCTTGGCATCTTCGGTTTGCATCAGGTGATGAAGGGCTGGCATGAGACCTGCTTCTGCTTTTTCGTGGCCTTCGAGAATGGCTGTTTTAGCACTATCTAAAGTAGATTGTACAGCCAACGGTGCCTGTGCGGCTATGCGTTCAGCCAATTGTTTGGCTTGGGCTACCGGTTCATCGCTTAACTCTTGTACCAGGCCTATTCGTAAAGCTTCCCCGGCATCAAACATATCTCCGGTCAACAAATATTTCATGGCATTGCCCCAGCCACATCGTTGTTGAAATCGGATGGTGGCTCCGCCAAAGGCAAGGATGCCTCGTTTGACTTCTATCTGACCAAATTTACTGTCGTGGCCTGCGACACAGATATCATTGGCTAAAATCATTTCTATGCCAATCGTTAAGCAGGTGCCTTGCACAGCAATGACCACTGGTTTAGTTCTTTTCTTATCAAAAATCTGAAGCGGGTCAATTTTTCCATCCTCAAAAAGTTTAGCTCCTTGCTGAATGTGTTTGGACACATCAGCTAGATCGAGACCAGCCGTAAAATGATCTCCATTGGCATACAGCAGCCCACAACGTATGTTGGGATCGTTTTCCAATTCAGTGTAGGCCTCAGACAGCTGCTGGAGCATGGCGTAGGTAAACGCGTTCATCTTCTCGGATCTATCGAGCACGATGTGGAGGACGTGGTTTTTTATCGTGGTGGTAACTAAGGTATTGCTCATGGTATTTTTTCTTAATAGAATCGAAGCTAACAATAAAGAGGCTTTCATAGGATTGAAAGCCTCTATTATTTCCAGGTCTACTTCGAACTTACACAGACTGGCTGATTTCACGTAACGCGTTGAGTGCAAACGTTACCTCTTCTTCAGTGTTTATCACACAAGGGGTGAGTCTGGGGATACTGTCAGCATAAGGAGAGGCACTGGCGATGACACCTTTGTGATGAAACGCTTTCACTACTTCTTCGGCATTCATACCTTTCACACGAAATCCATTGATTCCAGAAGACAATTTGGCATCCATCGGGGTAGTAGAAGTCACATTGCTCATCTCTGCGATGCCTTCCTTAACAATTCTGGCCAAATCTCTTGTACGGCTTTCTATTTTTTCCTTGCCGATCGCCATATGAAATTTGAAGGCCTCATGGAGCGACCATCGGTGCTCGAAAGTATGAAAGCCGCCGGGTGTCTGCAATTGATTGAAGGCGATGGGGCCTTTCGGGGTGCTGCCTATCCACATGTAGTACGGATCGTCAGAAAAGGCCGGAATGGTAGGAAGCATCATATCCCAGGCGTCTTTTTTAGCCCATATAATCCCGGTTCCTCTGGGGCCGAAAAGCCATTTGTGTGTGCCTGCACAAAAGAAATCACATCCCATAGCTTTGATGTCAATATTTTCCACGCCAAACCCGTGTACGCCGTCTACACAGAGATAAATGCGATCAGACTCAGCTCTGTTGCTGTTGGCCTGTTTTACCACTTCTGCGATTTCTTTGATCGGATGTTTGAGTCCGTCACAAGAATGCACCCAGGTAATTGCTACTATTCGCGTTTTGTCTGAAATGGCAGCGCCGATTTTGCTCGTTATTTCATCGACTGTGGCGTTGGCAGGGTCGTCGTATTCGGCTATTCTCCGCACGGATGCCCCATTTTTAGCGGCAGCATAGTCAATCGCCTTATCAGTCACATAATGGTCGTGAGTCGTGCTCAAAATTTCATCACCTTCTTTCAATTTCAACCCTGAATATAGCAAAGCTAGTCCCATGGTGGTACTGTCTGTAAGTGCGATTTCTTCTTTATCCGCGCCTAAATATTGGGCGGCAGCTTCACATTGTATATCATCTACCGTCAGAAAGTTTTCTTCCCAATATTCTACGGGGCTCTCGTCAAATTTTTGGCGATGCATCTCGATAGCTTTACGAACTGGAAGCGGATGTGAGGCAAAAAGCATTTGCGCCATCTGTACGTTTTTGTGAGAGAGGATAAATTGATCACGTACCGACTCCCAGCTGCCATCCAAGGCAGGCACGGTGGGGTTGCTTTTAGATTCGGCTTCACAGCTAGACAAGGCAGGTACGGTGAGTGTGGCACCAAAGGCAAGGCTCGATTGAGATAAGAAGTTTCTGCGATTCATAGTTTTCAGTTTTGTTATGAAGCATAAGTTACTGAATTTCAGTATAACAGGATGGAATAGATTGTTTTAGAAGTCGTTACTCAAGGTTATTATTTCCAACTAGAATAAAATCATTAAATCTTATTCCAGATTGAATGGTGAGTCATAGTTTTGCTGCATGACACAACAAGAGCAATTGGTTGAAGACCTGAAAAAAGTGGTATGCACGGCAGCGGCAGCGGCAAAGGACTTTGTGGGGACTGGGGAAAAGGAAGCAGGTGATCAGGCAGCAGTAGACGCCATGCGCACTGCATTCGAACAAGCTCATATGGATGCTGTTGTTAGAGTGGGAGAAGGTGAGAAGGACGAAGCACCCATGCTTTATGTTGGAGAGAAACTAGGAAATGAAAAAGGTCTGAAATTAGATATAGCCGTGGACCCGGTAGAAGGCACCTCCCTCATGGCTGCCGGAAAACCCAATGCTATAGCTGTAGTGGCTGCTACGGATCAGGGTGGTTTTTGGGATGCAGGCAGTGCCTATTATATGAAGAAAATTGTGGTAGGAGCAGCCGCGAAAGGGGTGATCGATATCAATAAATCCACAAAAGAAAACCTACAGGCGATTGCCAAGGCTTCAAACCAACAGGTGTCAGACTTGAAGATATATGTTTTGGACAAACCAAGACATGTCCAGCTCAGAAAGGAAATAGAAGCCTGCGGTGCCACTGTTGATTTACACCCTGAGGGGGATGTCATCGGTTCGGTTTTGGCGCTTTTGCCAGATAGTGAGGTAGATGCTTTGATGGGGATCGGAGGTGCACCTGAGGCGGTGATTACGGCAGCGGCCGTTTTAGCATTGGGTGGAGACATGCAGGGCCAACTGGCACCTCAGCAGGGGGAAGAGCGAGAAGGGCTTTTGTCGGAAGGCACGGACATTGATAAAGTCTTGATGTTGCACGATTTGGTCAAAACTGACTGGGCGGTTTTTGCTGCGGCCGGAGTGACTACTGGCGAACTGCTGGATGGACCTAAAGAAACTGCCAGTCAGGAAATGCTCGCCGAGTATTTGATGATAGGCCCTGGGTCTGGCCAAATAGACAATGACTTTTACAGCGTGCCGACTGATTAGCTGATTTTAATTGAAAATTGCAACCCTCAGAGGGTTTGTTCTGTGGGTTGGTTTTGTTGCCTTTTCCAATTTTACTTCTGAATAGCTAAAAAATACGCAGAAATGAGTATTGTTTTAATATGTTCTCTCTGCTAAAATTACCGCCGATTTAATCTTTGGCTTATTAGGAATTTTGTGACCTGCCTTGGCCAGATTAAATTTTAAAAAAAGATTTTAATGGAAGGAAAGAAAAAGAAAAAGGAGTCCCTTTTCAGGGGAGTCCTGTGCATGGTATTGATGGGGTTGACTCATTCAATTTTTGCACAAAATGTAATCAGCGAATACAGTAACAAAGTAAATGCAGCGGTCAATGTGGTGGCTATCGATGAGGCCGGAGATCGAATTTATCTCGCAGGTGATTTTGACAAAGCTGGAATAATTGGCCAATATGGGTCAGCCGTCAATAAGTCGGATGGTTTGTTGCCCAGCCATTTCCCCGCACCCAATGCGATAGTATATGCCAGTTTGTCTGATGGAGAAGGGGGATATTACCTAGGCGGAGCCTTTACCAAAGTAGGGAGTGAGGATCGGCAATACCTGGCGCATGTTCGAGCAGACGGAACGGTATCGGATTGGGGCAAAGACTTCAATTTGGATGGGACTGTAAATAGTTTGGTTGAAAAAAACGGTGTCATCTATGTAGGTGGCAATTTCAAATCCTATGGAGGAGAAGTAGCCAATAGAGCCTCTGTGCTGTCTTTAGATGAGGGTCAGCTGACTGGGTCATTCCCAAAAGTATCAGGAACAGTCTACACCACAGTCAGCGACAATGAAGGCGGCTGGTTTATTGGTGGTGAGTTTTTGACTGTGGGAGGTGAACCAAGAAAAAATATTGCTCACATCAATGCAGAAGGTCAAGTGTCCGAAAAGTTTGCTGGGGCTTCTTTCGATTATGCAGTGAAGTCATTAGAAATCTATAATAATAGACTTTATGCTGTAGGAGATTTTACGGAATATGAAAGTGGAGAATCCATAGTAAGTGGAGCAGCCTTGGTGGATGAATTGGGCAAAATAAATTCTTCCTTTCCGAAAGTAAACGGAGCGGTATATTCGGTTATTTCTGACGGTCAGGGAGGATGGTATCTAGGCGGCAGTTTTAATGCGGTGGGTGCTAAGAAAAGAAACAGAGTGGCGCATGTGGATGCTAGCGGCACAGTTACTGATTTTTTTAAAGACTATGGGTTGAACAGTGATGTTCGAACCATGTATTTGGAAAACGACGAGTTATATCTTGGAGGAAATTTTACTTCAATTACCGATGAAAATACCATCTCAGGAACTAAAGGTGCTGAAATTGATGCAGATGGCACACTCAGCCAGGGCTGGCCAGCAGTAAATGGTACAATCTGGGCGACAGTCTCTGATGGACAAGGCGGTTGGTACATTGGTGGTCAATTTACCAAAGTCGGCAATACAACCAGAAACCGCCTCGCACATCTTACTAGTGCAGGAGAATTGAGCGACTGGAATCCTAATCCAAACAATACGGTTCAAACCTTAGAGCTGTCAGATGGTACGCTGTATGTAGGAGGCTCGTTTACATCTATCGGAGGTACTTCACGAAATCGAATAGCAGCGTTCAATGTGTCCACCGGATCCGTTACTGCTTGGAATCCGAGTGCTAGCGGAACGATATACGATATAAAGCTAGAAGGTTCATTGGTCTACGCGGTAGGTAACTACGGTAATATCGGCGGCCAATCAAGACTGCATGCAGCGGCGCTTGATATTGCTACAGGTCTGGCCACGGATTGGAATCCAAGTCCCAACGGAGCTATAAATTCTATCGATATATCGAACACAAGTGCTTTTGTAGGAGGATATTTCACATCTATTGGCGGGCAGTCGAGGTCTCATTTAGCAGAGATTAGTACTACTACCGGATTAGCTACAGCATGGAATCCTGCACCTGATGACCGTGTAAACGATTTGACTGTTGACAATGGGATCTTGTATGTAGGTGGGCAATTCACGACCATTTCAGGTCAATCAAGAAATCGAATAGCCTCTTTTACTTTGGGCGACGGTCTTCTGACCGCATGGGATCCAGATGCCAGTTCGTCAATATCCAAGATTGAAATATCCGGTGGGGTCGTATATCTTGGCGGGGGGTTCACGACGATTGGAGGAGAAAAAAGGAGGCATGCCGCTGCGGTAGATGCATCTACTGGTCTGGTTACTTCGTGGAATCCAAAAGTGGATGCCGGAGTTCAAGCCTTAGGGATTTACAATGGCAAAATTTACCTTGGCGGTGGTTTTAACTATGTTGGATTATATGCAAGATATCGATTGGCTAAATTTGATTTGACGACTGGTCGATTGAGTAAATGGGATGCTGGTATACTTAGCAATTCAGTGTACGATCTGGAGGTGGACAACAATATTGTATATGCCGCAGGTACATTCTCTACAGTTGACGGGAATGCTAGAATTGGTTTGGCTTCATTCGATGCCATTACCGCAGAACTCCAACCTTGGAATCCGAGTCCGAATACCGCGAATTCTCTAAAAATAGCATCAACTTCCAATGCCATATTGGTGTCAGGTCAGTTTAGCTCTATCGGTGGTGAAAGTAGAAACTATATCGCAGCGGTGGACAAAGCTATAGGTTTAGCTACTGCCTGGAATCCAGATGCCGATGCTACTGTAGTGGATGTAGTGTGCTCTGATACTCATGCCTACGTGGGCGGGTCATTCACCCACATCGGGGGAGAGGATAGAAATAATTTGGCGAAAATAGACTTAATCACGGGTTTGGCCGAGGCCTGGGACCCTGCACCAAATGGTTCGGTGACTCAATTGAAACTAGTAGAAAATCAATTGTATGTAGGCGGTGGATTTAAAAAAATTAGTCATCAGTCTCATCCTTACCTGGCCAAACTAGATGCTGCTTCTGGAGAACCAGGAGATTGGTACCCCAGTCGTTCTGGAGCGGTGTATGGGTTTGCTGAATTTGATGGCCATATCTTGCTAGGGGCCGCAGACGAATCGGTATGGGGAAGTTATAACCGAGAGAATCTGATGGCATTCGATGTCCAGAATGGAGAGGTCTTGCCTTGGCAAGTGGATACATATAATGTTATGGACATAGATATTCATGCTGGAGAGTTGTATTTAGCAGGTGGATTTACCGTGGTAGATGGTATGACCAGAAATCGAATAGCTGCGGTCGACGCGATGACCGGAGAGTTATTGGATTGGAATCCAAATGCCAACAACAGCACTTCTACTGTTCATGTTGCCGAATCGGTGGTTTATGTGGGAGGTCATTTCACCAACATTGGTGGGGCCGATCGTGAGCGAGTAGCAGCCATAGATCGAACTACTGGTCTGGCCACGAGCTGGAATGCTGATGCAAACAGCGATGTGCGCTGGATCAAAGAGCACAATGGCAAAGTGTATATGCATGGAAATTTTAGCACCATATCAGGTACTAGTAGAAATCGATTGGCAGCAGTAGATGCTACTACTGGTGTGCTCGATGCTTGGGCGCCAAATTTGAGCGGCACCATCGAAACAGCCATTTTTCATGAAAATGCCATGTACATTGGTGGTCAGTTAACTGCAGTAGGAGCTGAAAGCATCAATAATCTGGTAGCTTTTGACTTAGAAACGGGTTCGTCTATAGGCTGGAATCCGGTCACAAACAATAGAGTTTATAGTTTAAGCGCCAGCGAAAATGAAGTGCTGGTGGGCGGTGCTTTTGGTGCTATTGGGGGAGAAAGTAAGAAATATGCCCTGGCACTTAGCGCAGAAACCGCAGAAGTGCAAGCCTGGAACCCTGAGCCAAATGGACAAGTGCAGGCTATAGTTGCTAATGATACTCATGTGTACCTGGGTGGTACCTTTTCGCATGTTGGATCTTCTTCAAGGAAAGGATTGGCTGAAGTAGACCTGATAAATGGCGCGGCAACCGCTTGGAATCCAAACATGGATCAGTCAGGCGTTTATGCCTTGATGCTAGATGGGACTGACCTCTATGCGGGAGGAACATTTACCACGATTGGTGGCACCGACAGAAATAGATTGGCCAAATATGCGTTGTCGGATCATTCGCTTAGCGACTGGAATCCAGGAGCCAACAGTACAGTTTATTCCATTAACAAATATGGGGCTGATATTTTAGTAGGCGGTCAATTCTCGCTGTTGGATGGAGAATCTCGTAGTAGACTAGCCAGTGTGAGTGCAACGACTGGTACAGTGACCAGTTGGGACCCTTCTCCTAATGGTACGGTAAGAGATATTTTAGTGGACGGTTCAGCTGTTTATATCGGAGGGTTTTTCACTTCTGTTGGTGGCACTGCTAGAAATTACCTGGCGGCTTTAGATGCCACTTCCGACGCTTTGTTGTCTTTTGATCCATCACCAGACAGTCATGTCTATACTTTGTGTGATGACGGGGATCAAATGTTTGTTGGCGGTAATTATAAATCCATGGGAGGAGCAAGTTCCAGCAAGCTAATGGCTTTGGAGTTGAGTACTGGGCTAGTCACTGATTGGGCGCCATCTGTTACAGGTACGGTTTATGTGATGAAGATTCTTGATGGTCAGCTATTCGTTGGTGGAGCCTTCAGTGAAATCGCAGGGGAAAGCAGAACAGGATTGGTCACCTTTGATTTGACCACTGGCGATTTGACTGCCTGGGACGCTCAAGTCAACTCAAAAGTGACCTGCCTCGCCGAATCTGAGAATAAAATATATATAGGAGGTAACTATACAAGTGTAGGAGGTCAGAGTAGACAGCGAGTTGCTGCCGTAGGCCGAGAATCAGGTGCACTAGACCCTTGGGTGCCGGAATTTCCAAACCAGCTTGTTCACAGTTTAGACATTGTAGATGACAGACTAATCATAGGCGGTGAGTTTTCTCAGGTCGGAGGAGTGTCTAGGCCTTATCTTGGAGCCATTGATATTCATTCAGGTACTTTGGATTCGTGGAACCCTAACGTAGGAGGAATCGTGAGAAAAATAAAGCTGATTGATGATAAACTACTCATTGGTGGAGATTTCCAACACTTTGACCTCATTGATCAGAAAAATTTGGTGGCGCTAGACCCAACCTCTCTGGAGATAATAAATTTTGATCTCAACATTACTGGCCGTGTATATGATTTTGACGTGATGAATGAAAAACTATATATCGCAGGTGAACTCTATAGAGTGCAAAGTGCACAATTAAACAATAGATTTGGCATGGCTGCCGTAGATTGGTCTTCTGGAGCTTTAGCAGATTGGAAAGCAGATGCTGGAAATGGTGCAGTCTATGCTCTGGGGACTGTAGGAAATAGACTCTATGCAGGAGGCGCTTTTTCAACTGTTAATGGAATTGCTACTAAATACTTTGCTGGCCTCTATGGCTATCGACAGGATCAAGTAATAGACTTAACAGAAATAGGCACCAAAACCTATGGAGATGGACCGTTTAATATCGAGTTGAATTCAAATACTGGCGAACCAATTTCGCTTTCAACTTCAGACGCGGGTATCATAGATTTGTCGGGCATGGAGGCATCGGTGCTTGGTGCTGGTGAAGTAGTAATCTCTGCATCGCAACCTGAAAATGAATATTATAAGCCAGGCTATGTGGAAGAGATGGTGGTCGTAGCCCAGGCGGACTTAAATGTCACCGCTGATGATTATGAGATTAGTTATGGAGAGGCTATTCCTGACCTGAGTATGACTTATGATGGGTTTGTAAATGACGAATCAGTGTCAGATATCACCCCGCCACTCCCTGTAGTAGATGCAGATGGTGTTGGTGAATACTCGATAGAGTTGACAGGAGGCGAATCGGATAATTATAACCTAATACTTCAAAATGGAACTTTGACCATAGATAAAGCCGAATTGATCGTCACTGCTGAAAATAGATCTATGATCTACGGAGACCCAGAACCGGAATACACTTACGCCTACGAAGGTTTCGTAAATGATGAAACGGCCGAGGAACTGGATAACGAGCCTAGTGGTGTTTCACCGGAAGAAGCAGTAGGAGACGCAGGAGCTTATGTGCTGGCTGTAAATCAAGATGGGACGGACAATAATTATGAAATTGTATATCAGGATGGAACCCTGACTGTAGAGAAAGTCACGCTGACCGTTGTACCAGAGGATCAATCTGTCATTTATGGAAGTGCTATTCCTACCTTAACTCAGCAAATTACTGGGTTTGTTGGAGAGGAAGACGAATCGGAATTGACTGCAATGCCGGTATTGAGTACTAGTGCTTCGATTACTTCTGATGTTGGTGAATATGACATCACTGCTTCGGAGGCTGCAGCAGTCAATTATGATTTTGACTACCAAACAGGCTCGCTGACTATCGGGAAAGCCTCACTTTCTGCCCAGGTCAAGGACCAATCGAAAGTATATGGAGAAGAGCTCACAGTTTTAAGTGTGAGTTATTCGGGTTTTAAGAATGGCGATACGGAATCTGAATATTGACGTATTGCCCCAGGTGGAAACTGATGCTACAGCCAGTAGTGAGGTAAGTTTGTATGATCTTTCATTGACAGGCGGTTCAGACAATAACTATACTATCGAACTTGATCCTCGGGTAGGGACTTTGACCGTCACTAAAGCACCTTTGACTATTACTGCGGATGATATTACACTGAGCTTAGGAGATGATATTCCAGCGTTAACAATGACCTATGATGGTTTTGTTTTAGATGATACTGCCTCGGATATCGAAGCGCCTACCGCATCTACAGATGCTCAGTCAGACGTCGCCGGTATTTATGATATCGTATTGTCCGGGGGCTCTGCCAACAATTATGAATTGACGCTAGTAAATGGAGTTTTGCAGATCAATGAAGTATTGAGTGCCATGGAAAATCCAGCGCATTCTATACAAATTTACCCCAATCCGGTATCGCAGTATGTTATGATTTCTGAGGACGTAGAAGTTCGGTCTTTGGTGGTGTATGATTTGAGAGGGCAAGAAGTGCTGGCATTTCATAGACCCCAAAAACGTTTTGATATTTCAGGATTAGATAATGGAGTTTACCTACTTAAGATTGAAACACCAGAAGCCAATCTCATAAAGAGAATACAGAAAAAATAATTGAAATTGAATGGCTTGAAAGTTGTACTAAAATGCAGCAATAAGCCATTCAAATGATATTCTAGAGTTATTCCCCAATTAACACAAACGGCGCCCAGTAGTAAGGCTTGCTGTATTTCTCATCATTGATCAGTGAAAGCTTGGCCATGCGTAATGCTCCGCTAAAAGTGTTGTAGGTTGACGAATACAGGTGGTTGTTGTAAAAATCAATCATCAATTGAGAGGTAGAAGCATCTGATACGGTCCATAGCGAAACCACCAGATTTTTGGCACCTGCATAGAGCAGTGCTCTGGATAAACCAATGATCCCTTCACCTTTTGAAATCTTACCCAATCCTGTTTCACAGGCACTCAAACAAACCAGATCAGCATTGATGTCGATATTGTAAATGTCACCCGAATACAAACTGCCGTCTTGCAAGAAGATTCTTGAAAGATTAGGCTCAGATTCATTCACCATGCCATGGGTGGCAAAGTGGATGTACTTATACTGTTTGATATCGTCATTGGTAATGTTGGTTTTTGTGGCGTCAGCTTCTACGAGCAGATTAGCTTTTCTGCTATTGGCTTTGAACAGGTACTTTATTTCATCTATTTCGGCTTTGGATCCTGGCAAGTCACTTAACCTACCGGATAATCCCTGATACTTTTGATTACTAAAATTGATGGGTGCCACCAATAAAATATCTTCTGTCTCACCCTGGTAAGCATCTATTTCCTTTTTTCGCTGTGCAAAAAGTGTAGCCGAGTTGTCGTAGCTGACATTATATTTTTTGATTAAAAACGGCATTTCACTGTACTCAACTTCTCCTTCAAGTTTGGCATCTGTTACCAGCGCCTCAAAAGGAATAGTGGAAAGCCCGCCTTCAGGAATTATCAAAAGTTGGTTGATCTCACCATTGATTTTCATAGGAAAAAGTTCGGAATACAATCGCTGAGCTGTGGATAGAAATGATTTTTTAACATCGTATTTCATAGAATTTCTAAGCCCTAGCACTTGTTTGTCAAAGTCGTCTGCTTTGGCTTCATTGAAAACCTGAAACTTGTTTTGAGTGACATAGAATGTGAAGATTCTGGTGTCTGTTATAAAATGTGTCACCAAAGCGGTTTTTGAGCCAAGGGCAACCTGTAGTTCGGGTAGTCCGATGTGCTCTATGTTGAATTTCAAGTTGTAATAGTTAGGATAGTCTGCTTCAAGTTGGCGAACGAATTCATTGTACTCATTATTTAGCGAAAGCAATTCTTGTTTCAAACCTGCTTCTTTATCAGGCTCCTGGTTCGTAGCCAATTTTTGCTCATGTAAAACGATGTCAGACTTCAGCTCACTCTCCTTTGAAATTAAATCTGACGGAATACCCGAAAATTCTTTGGCATTGGTATCTTGAATCGCCGAAAGCAAAACGGCAGATTTACTTTTCTCAGCAAAGTAGAAAGCCTTTTCCAGATATACTTTTGGTTTAAGCACTACTTTACTCATTTGATAGGACAAAGAAACACCGGCCTCATAAATTTCAGAAGCTTTTGCACTCAGTGAAATTTTATCCTTTTCACTCAATCTGATTTGGCGAATGTGGCTGACCAGCTCATCAGCTTTCTCTAGTGTGTTGAGCGCTGCGGTAAGATCCCTGAATTTCAGCGTCTTGTTGTAGTGGAAGGTTTCAAAGGCATCAGATTTCTGCTGTAACGAGCTCAATAGAATATCTGCATTATAGTAGTTTTCAAGTTTGGGGTTCTTATAAATATCTGCAAGGTCTTGATCTGCTAAGTTGGCATAAATAGCTTTTTGAATAGTTTCAATAGCCATTTTGTATTTGCCTTGTTTTTGATAGATGTCACCTTTCAGATTGTAGATGTTCGCGATTTCAGGATGTTTCTCTCCATAAAGTCTTTGATACATGCCCAAGGCCTGATCTTGATATTTGATGGCTTCGTCAAACTCCTGCTGATGGTAATAGACATTACCAATACTAAATGCAACAAAAGCCTTACTTGGGTGATCGCCTTCATGTAGGCTATTCCAAATTTCAGAAACTCGATTTAGGCTTTCCAATGCTTTAGGGTAGTCTTCCTGGGCATCATATTGCAAAGCGAGATTATTGAGAACTACAGCTACCTTAGGATGGTTTTGTTCATACAGTTCCTGATAGATTTTCAGTGCATTGTTAAAGTAGATGACTGCAGCAAAACCATTCACTTCCGAGTTTACCAAACCGATATTGTTGTAAGTATCAGCGACTGCAGGGTGGTTTTGCCCATAAATTTCTTCTCGTATGTTGAGTGCGTTTTGAAGATATTGTAGAGACAGGTCTGTATTGCCGTTGTTCCAGTAGGCGATCCCCAGATCGTTGTAGCAATTGGCTTTTTCCTTAGAGGCTTCTACTCCGGCAGTTTCAAATAGATTTTGTGCTTTCAATAAATATTCAATCGCCTCACCGTTTTGACCTAAATGAAGATAAGCATCTCCTTTTACACTATAGTTTTCGGCAAGGAGTAATGTGTTTGCGGATAATTTTGACTCTATCGCATTACACATTTTCAAACCTTCTTTGGCGTTGCCTAGTCGAGTATTGACTTCAGCTATTCTCAACTGGCATTGATTGGCAGACATCCCGGATAGTCCTTCAAAAACAGTTTCATATTGACCAAGCGCTTCATTGTAGTCGCCAGATTCAAAAAGCGCTTCGGCTTTTTGGAATTGTTCGTTGTATTCTAATTCCTGGGCATTCGATAGGGAACAGGTCAGACAGATAAGGACAAGTAAACAAAATTGTTTTTTTCTCATGTTTCTAAAATCTAAATCCATAAGCGACTATAAATACTTGAACCCTTGTCAATCCATCAGGGTTTACTTCTCTGTCTGTGATCTTATGTCCGTATGATAACTTGATGCTATTATTTACATCCATGTTGTAAGTAAAACTGGTGAGCGCTGTAAGAGCCAGTCCTGTTGTTTTGTCTACTTTTTCATATTCTCCAGTTTCTGGTTCTTTAATTTGATCTTTCGTAATTCTATAAATTGGCAGTAATCCAATATTAAAACTGTAATTTGAGAATCTGAAATTGCGTTCTATTCGAAACATAATATCTGTTCCTCTTTTCAAATCATTGGCATGGTCATACTTCCTGACATATTCCGGGTCAGGGTATTCATCCCAGTCAGGACTCCATTCAAATTGGTTGCTATTGGCTGTTAATGCCATTTGAATTCCCGTGGCAAATAACCATTTGGAGGAAATTATGGAAGCGCCTGCTACAAAATCATAGCTCCCAAGACTTGTTTGATAGTACATTGGCAGAGGGGTGCCTTTCGACCACTTAAAGACTTCTCCATTGGACTTCATATTCCCATCATTACTAGGAATTTTACCACCAATAGTTACGTTGAGATCAAATTTCTCATTGTCAATAATTCTCTGAGTAGCACTCAGTGAAATATCGCCCATGCCCTGCGTGTTGTCAAAATTACCTGTTACCCACTGATAGGGAAGTTTGATTTGAACTCCCAAATTTTTGGTGATTGAAAAGGAAGCATCAATGTTCGCAACATTAATCATAGGAGAAAGCGTTGATTCTCCTCGGTAGTAACTTACTTCTATGCTTCGCAATTTCAACTCAACCTTTTTGTTGAAAGCTTGGTCCGGTTTCATGGCACCCATGGTGCAGAAACCTGCATCACTGCAGCCTTGAGCAAGCGCCTGATTTTCAACCATTAGCCCATTGATCAACAATAGCACAAACCCTAAAATTCTTTTTTCCATATCTCGAAATTAATGGTTGTTTTGTATTGCTAAAATTTCTTAGTTCAACACAGGTTTTTATTCGATCAACCGAAACTAATCTTCGGTTGAGTCATCGGCAACATCAGTAACTCCTGAGTCAGTACTTAAGTTCCCACTTTCTGATAGGGCCACCGCCACAAATCTAAGGCTCGGTATTTCTTCGCAAACAATGATCATCATCACTGTAATGGGGATACTTAGAATCATTCCCATGATCCCCCAAATGGCTCCCCAGATGGTCAAGGATAATACCACAACAAGAGAACTCATATTCAGCGAATTTCCCATCATTTTGGGTTCGATGATATTTCCAACGATCACCTGTATTACTCCAACAGAAACTAGTATGTAAACGAATGGAGCCAATTCCCCAAACTGTAGAATAGCAAAGATGGCTGGAAACATCGTAGCAATCAATGAACCTACTGTTGGGATATAGTTTAATACAAAAATCAACATGGCCCAGAAAAACGGGGAATCAATATCGAATAAAAAGAGCACCACATAACTGAGTAAACCAGTGATGAAACTAACAAATGTCTTGAGCAACAAATATTGACCAATGTTTCTGTCCATTTTATTGAGCAAGCTAAACTTCTTTTTACGCGTCTCATCATTCGGGAAAAAAGCCTTCATTTTTTTATCAAATACCGTTTCTTCAATGAGCAGAAAAATGATATAAATTAAAATCAAAAAAGCATCACCGAGTAGAGTGGTAGCTGTATCAATCATCATGCTGATATACTGTGTCAAGTCAGCATTAGTCACATAGTCAATGAGTTGTGAAGAAACATTGATGCCTGCCAATCCATCCAATTCTTCTAAGGCTAAAAGCAAATTAGCCTGGTATTCATCTAGATTCTCAGAAAGGTGAGACATACTGGCATATAGTAATTTTCCTACAACAAAGAGTATCACATTCATAAACAAGAAGGAAAACATGCTTTGCGCCCAAACGGGAACTTTGTCTCTGACTATAGGTATTCTTACCAGATACTCTCTCGCTTCGTGAATAATAAACCACACCAGCATTGCCACTATGAATGGAATAACATACTGTTCAGAATAAGAAAGAATCATAACTACAGCCACTGTGCTGAGTAATAGGTAAGTGATTTTAGCCAGGTCAGGTGTTTTGACAGAGTTTAGCGCAGACATTGTTTACGTTTTGGTTTTTTATGATTGAGTCGCTGATTTGAAAATTTAACTTCTAAAGATATTGAAAAAAATCAGCCAGTCACAGCAAAAAATCGTTGTGACTGCAAAGTTTATTTTCGGAGTCGCTTTCGCTGAACCCCGTGATTTACATTAAATTTGCGGTATCAAGTAAATAATGAGCTTTCAGGCCATTTTAATGGAGGAAAGAAAGCATTTGAAGCATGGAGCAATTGGAATTAGAACCAAAGACCAGAGCAGAGTATCTGGAAGAAATAGTCAGACTTAAGAAAGAAAAAAATGCCGTTTTGTTGGCACACTATTATCAAGAGGCTGACATTCAAGATATCGCGGATTTTGTTGGGGATAGTTTAGGCCTCTCAAGGAAAGCAGCAGAAACAGATGCTGATATCATAGTATTCGCAGGAGTACATTTCATGGCCGAAACGGCCAAAATTATCAACCCAACTAAAAAGGTGATTCTTCCGGATGTAAATGCTGGCTGTTCTTTGGCTGAATCGGCACCGGCTGGGCCTTTTAAAGAGTTTGTGGAGGCACACCCTGACCACATTGTGATCACCTATATCAATTGCACGGCTGAGATCAAGGCGATGAGCGACATCATTTGTACTTCATCCAATGCAGTAGATATTATCAATTCAATCCCCAAAGATCAAAAAATCATCTGTGCTCCGGATCGGAATTTGGGCGAATACTTGATTCATCAAACAGGACGCGATATGGTGCTTTGGGATGGGGCTTGTATGGTACATGAAGCGTTTGCGATGGACAAGATTTTGGATCTTCATAAAGAAAACCCTCAAGCGAAATTCATAGCTCATCCGGAGTCTCAGCAGCAAGTGTTGAGAGTTGCTTCATTTGTAGGTTCTACAGAGAAACTGCTCAACTTTGTGCAAGAAGATGAAGCTGAAGAATTCATAGTAGCAACAGAAGCAGGAATCTTGCATGAGATGCAAAAACGTGTGCCGAATAAAACCCTTATCCCTGCTCCGGCCAAAGAGGACAACACTTGTGCTTGTAGCGAATGCCATTTCATGAAAATGAATACTTTAGAGAAATTGTACCTCTGCTTGAAAAATGAAACCCCAGAAATCGACGTACCAGAAGAAATAAGAAAAAAGGCGCTTGTTCCATTAGAGCGTATGTTTGAATTGTCGAAGTAATTCATGGTCAAACACGATTTTTTAATCATTGGCTCTGGCCTGGCGGGATTGACTTATGCTTTAAAGGTAGCCAAGCAATTTCCTGAAAAAACCGTTGCCATCGTCACCAAAGCAGCGGCCAACGAATCGAACACCAAATATGCACAAGGAGGCATGGCTGTAGTGATAGATACAGTCACGGATTCCTATGAGCAGCATATCGAAGATACACTTATAGCCGGGGATGGTCTCTGCGACCGTGATATTGTAGAAATGGTGGTGAAAGAAGCGCCAGACCGCTTGAAAGAATTGCTCAATTGGGGAGCAGAGTTTGACAAAAACAACCTAGGCGATTTTGATTTGGGACGCGAAGGAGGACATTCCCAAAATCGAATTTTGCATCATAAAGACATTACAGGTTACGAACTAGAAGAAACACTTCTCGATCAGGTCAATCAATGCGACAATATCAATTTGCTTAGCCATCATTTTGCTGTTGACTTGATCACCAACCACCATATTCAGGAATGGAAAGGAAGAGAGGACAATACATGTTATGGCGCGTATGTCTTGGACGAAGAGACTGGAAAAATTGAAACTTACCTATCAAAAATTGTCTTATTGGCCAGTGGAGGTATAGGCCAGGTTTATCAAAATACGACCAATCCGAAAGTAGCGACTGGAGACGGCGTGGCCATGGCCTATCGGGCAAAAGCCTTGATCCAGCACATGGAGTTCGTTCAGTTCCATCCTACGGCATTGTACGACACCAGACCGGGACAAACCTTCTTGATTTCAGAAGCCGTACGTGGGTTTGGTGCACTTTTGCGAAATCGGGAAGGCAAACTTTTCATGAGTAAGTATGATGAAAGGAAAGAGTTGGCTTCTCGCGATATTGTGTCTCGAGCGATAGATAGCGAACTAAAGAAAAGTGGAGATGAATATGTCTATTTAGATTGCCGCCATTTAGACCCTTCTGGTTTTGAAAATCACTTTCCGAATATAATTCAGAAGTGCAAAGAGCTTGGCATAGATTGGAAGAAGGATATGATTCCAGTAGTACCAGCCGCTCACTATTTATGTGGAGGTGTAGTTACTAATGTTTTTGGTCAAACCCAAATTACCAACCTGTATGCCTGTGGAGAATGTGCATGTACAGGCCTACACGGTGCGAATAGACTGGCTTCCAATAGTCTTCTAGAGGCCTTGATTTTTGCCCATCGATGTTACGAGAAATCGTGTGAAGAAGTGGAGGATGTTTTAGAAAATGCAAAGGTGCCAGACTGGAGTGAAGAGGGGACAACGAATCCAAAAGAACTTATTCTAATCACACACAACAAAAAAGAAGTGCAGGCGATTATGAGTAACTACGTGGGAATCGTACGATCTGATGAAAGACTCAATCGAGCATCGAATCGATTGAAAGTACTTTATGAAGAAACAGAAGATCTGTATAAAAGGACCAAAATCTCGCCACAACTGTCTGAACTTCGTAACCTGATTACTATCGCTTACCTGATTGTAAAGCAGTCTCAGGCACGAACAGAAAATAGAGGAGGCTTTTATAAGGAGGCCTAAATGATAAGGGTATTCCATTAGAATATCGTTTATTTACATACACATTAACTGAATTTTGATATGACTATAAAGCTTCGAATTTTAGCACTGCTTTCTCTTTGGTTTATTTCGTCGTGCGACGATGGTATTGACCCTGGGTTCGTTCTGCCAACGGATGCGGACTTATCCGACGCTTTTTATGTTCATTTCAATCTGAATGATCGGACTGGAGATACTTTTAAAGTGGAGATGTATGTAGATGATTTGTCGAGTGACAATAATATTATCCAGTTTGCAGCAACAGTTCCTGGTACTTATGATATTTCTAATGTTGGGCGTTTCGTGGAAAACCTTCAAGTTTTTGATGAAGAGGGTAATAAGATTGCAAGTGGGCCATTGGCTACCAACCAATGGGAAATAGCTGACCCTGCTTCGGCACATAAAATCACCTATGAGGTTAAGGAAACATTTGACACAGAGGTTAATGAATATCCCATTTATGCGATGGCTGGCACTTCTATCGAAAATGATCACGTGCTACTCAATACGCCCATGGTCATTGGATACCCTGTGGGACTGAAGGAGCGTGATTATTATGTGTCTCTATCTTATCCCGATACTTGGACCGTTGGCACTGCATTGCCAGAGTCGGGCACCAATGTTTACAAAGCAACAGATTTTGATCACTTGGCTGATTCACCAATCTTAGTTGGTCAAATGACAAGCGCATCAACCGAGGTGGGTGGAGCGGATATCAATGTATATGTGTACTCAGAAGGAGGACATATGAAGGCGACTCAAATATTGTCAGATGTAAATCAAATTTTGCTTGATGCAGAGGCTTTTTTGGAAGTTTTGCCAACGGATAGATATGATTTTCTGTACCATTTTGGTGATGTCCATGCGGGTGCACTTGAGCATTCCAAAAGTTCAGTATATGTGTTGCAAGATGCCCCGTACAGCGCAAATTATGCTAGCGGTATCAAGAGTATTTCTGCACATGAATTCTTCCATGTAGTGACCCCTTTAAATATCCACAGTGAGATCATAGCTGATTTCAATTTTGCAGTTCCTACGCCATCTCAGCACCTCTGGTTATATGAAGGCGTAACGGAATGGGCTTCGGATTTTATGCAATACAGAAATGGATCGATGCTTTTGAATATATTACTCGATCAGCTTCAAACGAAGCTTTCTATAGATTCTAATTACGATCCGAATTTTAGTTTGCAACAAATAGGCTCAGAAGCTTATACTACTTACGGTGGTGGTCAATTCGGAAATATATACAACAGAGGGGCATTTGTAGTGAGCTTGATGGATATTCGTTTGTTGGAGTTGTCTGGAGGAACAAAAGGTATGAGAGAGGTTGTTTTAGAATTGGTAGACAAATTTGGGCCTGACAAGGCATTTTCTGAGGAAGATTTTTTCACAACTGTGGTAGAAATGACTAACCCGGAAATAGAGACCTTCATCAATGATTACATCAAAGGAACGGAAACACTTCCCATTCAGGAATATTACAATAAAATCGGCATTGAATATGACGAATCAGATTTTAGCTTTTCCAAAATGAGCACGCTCTCTGCTGATCAAGAAATGTTATTCGAAGCTTGGTCAAAGAATATGTAATGGGCTACCAGCCCATTCTACATTCTTCATTTCCTCTTTTTTTTCCGGCCTCATATCCAGCTTGATAACCAGTCTTTTTACCTTGCGTAAAGCCGGCTTCATAACCTTTTTCGTGTCCTAAGGCATGTCCTTCTTCATGCCCTTCCTCGGCTCCTTGCAGTTGGCCGGCTTCAAACCCACTTTCAAAGCCTTCCTCCCTTCCTAATGCGAGCCCTTCCGTTTTGCCTTGTGCTATTCCTTCTTTAAGACCATCGTCATATGATCGACAGGAGGTTGTCAATAGAACGAAGAAGAGTAGTATGTAAATAATGCTTTTCATGTTAGCTGAGTTGGAAAAATATAAATTTAATATGAATAGAATATAATTATACTAAGAAAACGGATTATCTCTAATAATATTCTTTTCCTTTTGACAGTAATGCTCAGACCATTTTTCCCTGTGCTAGAAAATAATCAGTATAAATACTGACCCTATTACTATTTGATACATTTACTTTTGCAATTGATAGTAATACTTTTAATATGTCTAGTATAACCATAGTTCTTGCAGATCAGTATTTTAAGAAGGACCCGCAGTCTTCCGACCTTGGTAGAAAAATCGTAAATGATGGATTGACTATGTTGGATGAATTGGGTTTCGAAGAATTTACTTTCAAAAAACTGGCAGAGAGTATTGACTCTACTGAAGCATCTATTTATCGTTATTTTAAGAATAAGCACAAGTTTTTAGTGTATTTGTCCACTTATTATTGGTCATGGCTAGAGTATGTTATTGAATTTGAAACTCATCATATAGAAGCAACATCAGAAAAGTTGGATCGAGTCATAGACATTATTTGTCATTCCTATGAGTTGCCGAAAGTATTAGATCTACCTGGTCTTAGTATTTCGAAGCTACGTCGTGTGATAGACAATGAGTCTGAGAAGACTTATCTCAACCGTCAAGTAGATGAGATTAATCGAAAGGGTCTTTTCATGGGATATAAGGAGCTCTGCGGCAAAATTTCTTCCATAATCCAAGAGTTGAAACCCGACTATCAATATCCAAAAGCTCTAGTAAGTACAATAATGGAAGCTTCTCATCAGCAAACATTTTTTGCTCATCATTTGCCTTCACTGACAGAATTGGCAGTGAATAGTAACAGGGTATTAGAAGAGCAAAGTGCTGAATTTATAAAACATACGGTTAAGTCAATTTTAGAAAAATAATTCGATTCCATTGATATGATAGAAAGTAAGTTCGTCGCTGAAAAAATTAAGCTCTCTCCTTTGATGCGGCTATTCAATATGCTGTCTCTGGATAAGCGGGAGATTTTTATCATTTATGCCTATGCGATTTTCAATGGATTGATTAACCTATCACTTCCTTTGGGGGTGCAGGCCATAATTGCATTTGTGATTAGTGCCGAGTTTTCTGCTTCATGGGGCTTATTGATTTTTATAGTAGTAATAGGTGTAGCAGCTTCAGGAGTCATACAAATTTTGCAATTGTCATTGACGGAATTACTCCAACGGAGAATTTTCACAAGGGCTTCATTCGAATTTGCCTATAGAATTCCCAGGTTTCAAATGGAGGCTGTCACAAGCTTCTATCCACCAGAATTAATGAATAGATTTTTTGACACGTTGAATGTTCAAAAAGGGCTACCTAAGATTTTAATAGATTTTTCAAGTTCTACCTTACAGATTTTATTCGGGTTGATTCTTCTATCCATGTATCACCCTTTCTTCGTGTTTTTTGGCTTTTTACTTGTAGGCCTTATGGTGCTCATTTTCTACCTCAGTGGACCAAAAGGATTGAAAACAAGTATTTTAGAATCCAAGTATAAATATCAAGTGGCTCATTGGCTTGAAGAACTGGCTAGAGTAATGGGAACATTTAAACTAGCTGGTGAAACTTCATTGCCTGTAGAGAAGACGAATGAATATGTAGCCAATTATCTGAAATACAGGAATCAGCACTTCAAAGTATTGATCTTTCAATTTTCGAATATTGTAGCTTTCAAAACAATTATTACCGGTGGATTGTTGATCCTAGGAAGTATCCTGGTAATCAATCAGGAAATAAACTTGGGACAGTTTGTAGCCTCTGAAATTATCATTCTGTTGGTACTCAGTTCGGCTGAGAAATTGATTCTAACCATGGAAACGGTCTATGATGTATTGACCGGTTTGGAAAAACTTGGCCAAGTTTCGGATATCCCATTAGAAAAAGAAGGCGGCTTGTCCCTTTCTGAAATATCTAATAACAAGGGAGTATCCGTTGAGCTTTCAAACTTATCGTACACCTTCGAAGAAGGCGGAAAACAGGCGCTAAATAAGATCAATTTGCATGTCAAAGCAGGTGAAAAAATAGCCATTACGGGAAACAACGAATCTGGAAAAACCACATTGATTTCAGTAATATCTGGACTTTATCATAATTACGAAGGATCGGTTTTATTTAATGGTATTCCATTTGCCGATATTGATATCACTAGTTTTCGGTCAGTGGTAGGAGACAATTTGGGCTTGCAGGATTTGTTTCATGGTACACTTGCTCAGAATATTTCTGTGGGAAAAGATGATGTTTCTGTAGAGGATATTCTCCGGGCTATAGACCACGTCGGCCTTGGTGATTTCTTAAAGAATTTACCCAAAGGACTTGCCACAATGATCAGCCCAGAAGGTCAGGGACTTACCGATAGTGTAAAGCAAAAATTGATATTGGCCAGAACATTAGCGGAAAGTCCAAAAATTGTAGTGATGGATAATGCGCTCCAGGGATTGGATTTCGAAGATAGAAAACGAATTAGTGATATTCTCACAAGCAAAGACCAAGAATGGACATTGATGGCCGTGACGAACGACCCACTTGTATTGCAAAATTGTGACAGAATAGTTACGCTAGAATACGGAAGAATAGTGGATATATCCCCTTCAAAAATTAAATCTAAAACGAAGAAATAACTATGTTAAATATTTCAAGCAATCCGATGGATAGAGATGAGATATTGAAAGATGTTTCATCGTATCAAGAAGTCATGTCATCTCATGCTACCCGCAAGTTTGTATTTCTACTTTGCGGAATTTTCGGGCTCATCATAATAGGCCTTTTCTTGCCCTGGACTCAAAACATAAGGGCCAGAGGCACACTCATTACGCTAAGTCCCGACGGGCGTGAACAATCTATCAATTCTGTAATATCAGGTCGGATAGAAAAGTGGTATGTGAGAGAAGGACAACTGGTAGCCCAAGGAGATACTATTTTACATATCTCTGAAATGAAAACGGAGTATTTGGACCCTGAGCTTGTTGGTAAAACTAGAAATCAAGCAAGTGCTAAAAAAGCCTCCAAAGAAGCCTATGCGGATAAAGGGAAGGCACTTGACCAGCAAATAGCAGCACTGCTGCGCAATACGGAACTAAAGAAGCTCCAAGCACAAAACTATTTGCAGCAATCCGCATTGAAATTAATGTCTGATAGCATAGATTATCAAACCAGCAGGATGAATTTGGATATTGCTCAGAAGCAATTTAATAGACAGCAAAAGCTATATGACCAGGGATTAAAATCATTGACAGAACTTGAAGGGAAAAGACAAAAGCTGCAAGAATCGATTAATAAAAATATATCGGCTGAAAACAAGTGGCTGGCCAGTCAAAGCCAATATATAAATGCCGAGTTAGGTTTGAGCACGGTGGAAAATGAGTATCGGGAAAAAATAGCCAAGGCAAGATCCGATAAAATGTCAGCATTGTCTGGCGAAATGGAAGCAGAAAGCGAGTACAATAAGCTGTCGATTCAGCAGGAGAGTTATGCCAAACGATCGAGCTTCTATTATATCCTGGCTCCTCAAAATGGGTACGTTACCAAAGCCACCAAATCAGGTATAGGAGAGATATTGAAGGAAGGGGAACAGATATTTACATTTGTTCCTGAACGAACTGAAATGGCCGTGGAATTACATGTGCGACCGCTGGATTTACCGCTGATTAGAGAAGGAAGAAAAGTGCGCCTGCAATTCGATGGTTGGCCTGCACTGGTATTTAATGGTTGGCCGGATGTATCGTTCGGTACTTTTGGAGGAAAAATCGTGGCCTACGATAAGGTCGCGCAAGATGGTACATTTAGAGTACTCGTAGCCCCAGATGAAGAAGATGTAGAATGGCCTACTTTACTAAGGCTTGGAAGTGGTGCATACGGTATTGCGTTGTTAAACAATGTACCGGTGTGGTATGAATTATGGAGAAATCTAAATGGCTTTCCTCCTGATTTCTATATGAAGGGAGATGTAGTTGAAAAAAAACCTAAAGGAGTAAAGTATGAATAGGCTCCTGATCATATGGGTTTTATGCTTATGGCAGATGCAGGTCTCTGCTCAAGTAGATACACTGAGTCATCTGAGTTTGACAGATTTCTACCGCCTGGTGCACAATCATCATCCTATAGCCAAACAGGCTCAATTAATTCTTGATAGAGGCGAATTGGTGGTGAGCCAGGCTCAGGGAGCTTTTGACCCAAAATTGGTTTCTGAGTATGAGACTAAGCAGTTTCAAGGCAAAGACTATTACGATGTTTGGGATAGTTATGTGAAAGTGCCAACAACCTTTAATGTTGATTTGAAAGCTGGTTATGAACGAAACAGCGGGCAGTATCTGAACCCGGAAAATACAGTGCCTTCAGATGGTCTTTATTATGCCGGTATCAGTGTGCCTATTGGACAAGGATTGATACACAATAGTAGGAATATCAATTTGAAAAAAGGAAAAGCTGAACAACAGAATCTCACAAGTCAGGCCAATTCGGTTTACAATAACCTTTTAATGGATGCTAATTATGTGTACTGGAATTGGTTTGAAACGTATCAAAAAATGAGAGTTGCGGAGGAGAGTTTAGCATTGATAGGTGAGAGATACGAGGGAATTAAAGAATCTGTGATCAATGGAGATAAAGCGGCTATAGATTCTGTGGAAGCCCTCATTCAGGTGCAAAGTTGGAAAAATGAATTGAACAAGTCTCGCCTAAATTATCAAAATGCCACACTACAAATGGAGAATTTTGTATGGGATTCTACGCAAATATTTGCTGCTTACCCTGATACTGTCTGGCAAAAACAGGAAGTATTGGTGGTGGATGAGTATGTGAATTTTGCGGTGTCCAATCATCCAGATCTAAATGCTATGCAAGCAGATTTGATGACTTTGGAGTTGGATCGAAAACTAGCAGCAGAGAATATCAAGCCAGTATTGAACCTGAATTACAATTTCCTGATGGCTAGTGGAAACTCTTCAGATGAATCCATGGCAGGTCTAAGTAATAATTACAAAGGAGGATTTGAATTTAGTTTTCCATTATTGATTCGAAAAGAGCGTGCAAAGCTCAAACAGGCGAAGATCAAGCTAGAAGAAGGAGGGCTAAAGTTGACTAGCAAATCGCGGAAAGTGACTAACAAGGTATTTCAATCCTATGGAAAAATCATCGTCCTTCTGGAGATGTTGGAAGAACAGCGCAGAATTGTTGAAAATTACGAAAGACTATTAGCGGGAGAAAGAACAAAATTCCAAAATGGAGAGAGTTCTGTATTCTTGGTGAATAGCCGAGAAAACAAAAAGATCGCTGCCGAAATGAAATTGGTCAACCTGGAAGCTGAATATGGCAGAGCTATTGGTATGGTCAATTGGTCGAGTGGGTATTTTACTAGTGAATTGGCTTTCTGATTTACAAATCAATAATGCCTGACTTCACAGCATAAACGATCAGCTCCACAGGCGATGTGAGATTTAATTTTTTAAGCATATTCTTTCTGTGAGAATTGATTGTATGGGTGCTGACATGTAGCTCTTCAGCAATTTGATTAGTAGTTAAACCTTTTACCACACATTCTAAAACTTCAATCTCTCTGTTTGACAGAATTTCATCAGCTTTTGGCGATTTTTCTTGAGTGGGGGGCTTTATGAGTACGTCGAGTATATCGCCGCAGTAAAATCTTTTCCCCAACCGAATGCTCTCGAGGGCAGTTTTGATTTCCTGGGCATCGCAGTGGGTGGTGAGTATACCTCGGATACCCATTTCCTTTAGTTCTTGTATCAAGGTGTGATCAGTGAGTTCCACCACTAGCAAAACATCAACATTTGGCTGCAGGATAAGCTGTGCGATTTGAGGTAGGGATTTGTGTCCATCTTTAGACAAATCAGCTAGAATCAGGTGGTTTGATGCTCCATCCATAGGAGCAATTTCCTTTAATGACTCAGAAGTTCCTATCAAATGAAAGTGATTTGAATCACTGATAATCTGCTTCCAACCCATCAGGGAGACGTAGTTGTTGTTGACAAGAAAAGTGCGAGTCGCTGGCAATGATTTTTATTTAGACTAATTCTAAACAAAATTAGATGGCAATCTTCGGTTTTGCAAATTGTTTGAAACGATTCTAAATAAAGAATTGAGATTTATTGAAATTATTTAGCTGCATTGGGTCGGCATCAATTCATTGACTATATTTAGTTGTACTTCCGGCAGCTAAATAATATTCAATATGACAACAGTACTAGTAGTAGACGATTCAAAGTTTCAAAGAGAGACCATCAAGAACATTTTAGAGGAGGGAGGATATGAGGTGATAGGAGAGGCTGCCAATGGTGAAGATGCCATCAAATTAGCGTTAATTCTCAAGCCTGAAATCATCACACTGGATAATGTACTACCAGATATGTTTGGATTGGATGTCATGGACGAGTTGAATGATGTTGATTTTGAAGCCAAAGTCATCATGATTAGTGCGGTAGGGCAGGATATTGCACAAAGAGAGGCCAAGGAAATTGGCATATTAGAATATTTGGTCAAACCATTTGAAAAGCAAGATTTACTTGATAAAGTATTGAAACTAGCTACTATGTAAAAGTTAGTAGTTATTTAGTTAAAAGATGAGTGAACACCATCCGCATTTTCAAATTCGGCCGCGCTTTAAGGTAAACTTGCCGCAACCACCCGAAAAAATTGCTATCCAACTAGAAGATGGCTTGAAGGCTAATGATCATGGAATCTATGGCACTGTGATAGACGGCCATGCGACACTCTCGCTACCTAAAAGAGATCAACATTATTGGTCGCCTCAATTAAACTTAAGTTTTGAATCTTCTGACAATGGAAATGTCTTGAGAGGGTTGTACGGCCCAAGACCAGAAGTCTGGACGATGTTCGTACTGTTCTACTCCATGATTGGATTTGCGGCTTTAGTGATATTAGTCATTGGATATAGCAATTGGACTTTAGGCCAATCCGCCCAAATCCTTTGGGCTGTTCCGGTATTAACTGTGATTTTTCTTACCCTCTATTTGGTTTCTTATTTTGGACAGAAAATGGGACGAAAGCAGATGATTGAATTACACACCTTTGTAGAAAAGACCCTGAATATTAAAATTAGGGATTAAATCACCTAGGCTGTTACCTCCCTACAATATTAAATGCTCCCCAAAATTTTGGGTTGGGATACTTTTCTTTCAGTTGAAGTTGAGCATTTCTGAATGCAACGTGTTTGTCTTTCGAAGCGCTTAGGTTTTGATAAAAATAAATCATCAAATCCATGGTGGTTTGATCGTTAACTTTCCAAAAACTCATGACTACCGATTGACTTCCAGCTATCAAAAACGCTCGCTGCAATCCATAAACGCCTTGGCCGTTTTCTATATGTCCCATGCCTGTTTCGCAAGCGGAAAGTACGACCATCTGAGTCTCGTTCAGATTGAGTTGCATCGCCTCAAAGGCGGTCAGAATTCCATCATCACCTACCTGATCTTCGTTCTGGTATTTACTTGAAGCGCCACTGAGAAATAGGCCCGAGTAAAATAGCGGGTTGTCCTTAGGGCTCGTTTCTTCGAAGTAACCATGCGTAGCGATATGCAGAATGGTCGTATTCTCCAATTCCTTTATTCTTTCCTCCAGTGCGTCTTTACCGGTGAGGACTTTTGTTTTCCATTTAGTTTGGTCCAGAATGGACTCGATGGTCGTGACCTCAGAGTAAGTACCTGGCAGTGGCTCCAGATTCTCTAAATTGGTGAACGCACGCGTGACAAAAGTCTTTTGGTCCGGGTTTGAGTCGGATGTAGAAATTCCAGCACCCAAGTGATAGGTAGGAAAACCTACTAAAAGAATTTCACCTTGAGTAGGTAGTAGGTCATTGCTTTTCAGTAAGTCGCGTGTACTTGTCACTAAGCGTACATCCATTTCATCGATGACAAATTGATTGGTGGTAGGATTCAAAAGCGTATTGATATTGATTTTGTGGTATACACCATCTCCCGATAGATAGACTCGATCTATCTCCGAAAGCTCGTCGGCAATGGCCTTCCAATAGGCATCGTACGATTTACGGTCTTCCAATTCAAATAATACAGCATTGCTATATGCCTGATAGAATTTTCCTTCAAGCTCATTTCCGTTTTCGATTGGGATGAAGCTGACTTCATTGCTCCCTCCTTTCAAAATGATGGCGAAGTAATTTACCTGTTCGGTGAACTTTCCTCCATAGGAAAAATCGTAGGTTCTGAATCTGATCATTTCAATCGCGGCCTCTCCTGGCTTTAGTGCTTGCATGACTTTTTGAATTATTTCTGGCTCATAAACCGAATGAGAGGATGCCATGCCCATAATCTGCAATTGAATTTGAAGGCTGTCAATTTCGTGCTGAATTCTGTTGGAATCTAATTCACGACTATTCTTTTCTTCAGGCGTTAAGGATACTGATCTGGCGAGTAGGTTTTTCTTAGCCTTGAGGTCTTGAAAAGTGATTTTTAGTGCCTTGTCATCTGAATTCATGATAGAATTTTGGATCTTCAATTGGTCATTGAACAACAATCCTTTCAGCAATAACTGATTTTCTAGTAGCTGTTCCAACATGGCCTGGCTAAGTTCCGTTTGGTTCAATGCATATGAATTGAAGGATTCAAAATGCTTCTTTATATCTCTATAAAACAGCAACTTCCCATTTTCGCTCATAGCTGGGAAATAGGTCAAAATTTGATTGATTAATTTTCCGTTAAGTGCCTGATAATTTCCGCTAGCCAAGTCGTTCCTTTCTAGCTTAATGGCCAACCCAATATAGTTCTCAAGGAAGGTAATTATTGATGGATGATAAGGCGAAACTTCCTCAATTTTGGAAAAATGATCAAAAGCTTTTGAAATAAACTTCCAGGCTTTTTCATACTCTCCCAGTGCATAATAAACTTCGGCACTACCTAGGTCTAGTACCGCGTCCTGATCTGCAATGGAATGGGCTTCTCGGGTTTCGTTCATCTGCTCAATTACTATCCTAGCCGAGTCAGGTTCATGAATTGCAATCAAGGATATCGCCAATTCTTTCTGTGCGAGTACATATTTTAACTCTGAAGTACTATGTATTTTATCGAGTGCCTTTTTGTGGAAGTATACAGCGCTATCTGCCTGATCCCATTTACGATAATAGCCGCCGATATTTATATAGGCATCATACAATTGATCCGTCTGGTTGTTTTTATTTAGATAGGTCAATGAAGCTCTTGCATACGATATGGTCTTGGGGTAATCTCCCCAAGCATAGTACACCATAGAAAGATTTGCTGCCAGACTAGCTTGGTCTGTGACCAGATTATTTTTTATAGCCAGGTCAAGCGCTTGCTTACCAATTTGTGCCGCAGCGCCATAGTTGCCAATCTCTCTGTAACAGTGCGTAAGCCAGGAAAGAATGGAGGCCTGCCAGGCAGGTTGTGCTAGTGCATATTGACCATATATGTCGTAGGATCTATGAAGCAAATTGATCGCATTAAAAAAGTCGTATCCCTGGGCCAAAGCAACTGCCTGCATATAATATTTTGGATAGCCCTGGATATCAATAGGTGATTCATCAGCTACCTCTTTAAAGTTGTAATTAGCCAATTCAGGATAATTTTGAATGTATGAGTTCAAATATTGCTCAGTGGCCGGATTGTCTTTCAAGGCTGCTTTGATCAAAGGAATGGCTGCGGGTGTATTTGAGCTCATTAGTTCTACGCCCGCTAAAAGCATCTTGGCATATCCAAAGTCAGGAAAATAATCCAGGCTCTTTTGGAAGTGAATTCTCATTTTATCCAAATCACCCAAGGCCCAATAGAGCTGTCCTAGGGCAAAATTGGCCTTGTAGTTTTTGGGAGAGATGGCGAGAGCTTTTTCGTAGTGAGTGATGGCCTGATCAGCTTGATTGAGACTGGAATAATAAGCGCCTAATTCCTGATGAAGTTCGAAAAGATTGGAGTCTAGTGAGAAGGCTTTTTCAACATATTCATGCTTTACTTTGCTGGTGGCATCCAGAGCGGTTAAAATCCATAAATAATAGTAAGCCCTGCCAGTATTAGGAAATCTTGTTTTAGCTTCTTCAAAATCTAATCTTGCGCTTTCCGTTCGTTGGTTGTATAGGTACATTAGACCCCGAAATAGAAGGTAGTCTGCACTGTTTTTATCTTCAGAAGTTAAGATTTCGCCAAGCCTGAGAGCTTCAACGTATTTTTCCTGAGCCTCTACGGACTTTCCATTAAACTGGTATTGATTTCCCAACTCAAAGTGGGCTTTCGCTAATCCCCAAAGTCCATCGAGGTTTTGATTTTTGTCCCATGAATTTTGGTAGGCCTCTATGGCTTTAGAATATTTCAGGTTTTCGAAAAATTCATCACCCTTCTCAAGCCAGGAATCTGTTTTATTGGTTTGACCAATAAGACTAGTAGAAACAATAAAAAGAAACAAGATTGTAGACAGGACTCGTGAATAGGTCATTGGTTTGTTTGCTATGATTGGTCGCAAGATGTAATGATTCACCTAACAATCAAAATATGGTACGATTGCTGATTTAGTATGTATGGGCCATAATTTAATGAATCAAAGATTCATTAAATTATGCTTTTAGAAATAATGAGAGTATGATAAGTTTTTTTAGAAAAGTCAGACAAAATTTGATGGTTGACAACAAAACAGGAAAATACCTGATTTACGCCCTGAGCGAAATACTGCTCGTCGTGGTCGGTATCTTGATAGCCTTGCAGATCGAAGGCTGGAAGGAAGAAAAGGAAAACAACGAAAAAACTAAAGTAATTCTAGGTCAAATACTGACCGAGTTGGAGCACAATGTGCTTTCGGGTGTGAACAATATTATAGGTTTTAACAAAAAAGACTCCTTGATGAAACAGGTCCTGGATAGAAAATTGGCCTATCAAGATTATGCAGAGAGTGATGAGTTGCGTAGTCTTATCACCTCCTATTATTGGTTAGAACTCTACAATTCGGCATATCAAAAGCTGATGGCCCACCAGGAAAAACTGGATCCCACGTACATAGTCCTCACTGAGCAGATAGTGAACCTATACAGCACCACTATGTACCGTGTACAAGAGGAATATGCACAAATAGGGGACAATGTAGACAGAGCCGTCAAACATATGTCGATGAATTGCCCCTGGTATTCCAATACTCTTCCCCAACATATGGACCAACAGATTGAGTATATGCTGTCCGACCCGATCTATTTTAATATGGTAAAATCTATGAAGGGCATTGGTGGAGAAAATTTCTTAAAAAACATGATAGACTTCAATCACGAAGCCATCGATGTCTACAAGGCTATTCACAAGAAGTTGGGCCTGAATACGCCATATCCAGAAGTCGTCGATAGGATCAAAGACTATCCAGAATCTGTGCTAAATGAATATGAGGGCATCTATACTTTCGGAAATAAAAGCCATGAGCTTCAAGTAAAGTTTGGGAAATTAGGTAATCACACTGAGCAGAACTGGATTTATTTTACTGAACCGGATCGGGCTGAGTACCTCTATGAAATCGACCTTATCGAATTCATAAGGAATGAAGATTCTTTAATCACGGGCTTCGAATATACCTATCGGGGTGAAAAGCAATACTGGTCTAAAGTTGATTAGTTGGCTTATCTCCTATCCCGAATCATCCGAGTCACGTCCTTTTCCGATACGATACCTACAGGCCCAGAGTAGATGCCACCCTCCAAACCGATGTCCTCTACTTTGACGGCTATGGTATTTTTTCCGTTTTTGTGTAAGAGCCCTTTTGGAATGGGGTAGACCCTAATCTTCTGGTAGGACCTACTATCGCCAAACCCTCTGTCGTCATACGTCTCACCTATTTTTTGTCCATTGAGATAGGTGACATCAAAATCATCAATCCTTCCAAGGGTGAGGTAATAGGTTTCTTCCTTTTCTGGTTTAAAACTTAGTTCGAAGGTTTTGCGATACCATGCTGTGCCGTCTAACGAGCGGTACCCTTGGTTGTCCCAATAGGAGGGTACCAGAACTACATCCCAGTCCTGGTCATCAAAGTCAGGCTCACTAAAGTATTTCTTGTTTGATTTGGTAAACCTCCAGGGACCATACAGATTTTGAAGTAATTCTTCGCTGCCACCCGAAACATATACGCCTGGTTTGCCCTTCACAATTCCACCATTCTGATATTCGTCGTAGACCTTTACGGCTATCACATTGTCACCTTCAAAATTGATGAGCTCGTTGCCAATAAAATAGGCACGATCTGAATTATAACCAGTTCTAAATCTTGGTGGAAAATCTCCCGTTTTCCCTACCAAGGTCCCATTCAGAAAAGTCTCATCCACATCATCGATAAAGCCGAGCATGAGATAGTGTGCTTCGTTTGGCCTCAGTGCTCGGCCATCGAAATGAACACGATACCAGGCAAAACCATCATAGCCATGGAACCCATCGTTTTCCCAATCTCCGGGTACTTTAATGCTTACCCAGGAGTCGTCGTTGTACAAGGGGTCGGCCCATTTATTGTCATTACCAATTTGAAATTTCCAGGACTTTTCCAGATCGATGACACGATAGTTGTCTTCAAACTTATTATGAATGGGATGTTCCTCTTGGTGATCAAAAAAATCATCGAATAGCAGTTCCCAAAAACTGGGTTCATTATCCCGATGGTCATTTTGCTGAGCATGTAGATCTATTGATCCGAACAGAATTATAGCCAATACAGATAATAGAGCAGGAAATATTTTAAACAACTTGATCATCTTTTTGAATTGGCATTTTTTGCAATAATAATTTCTTCTAATTCAATCTTTCGATCTTCTTTTTTCTTCTTGGTTTTTACTTTAATTGAAGCTGTCCCGGTACTCATATCAATGACAAATCCATGATTTCTCATCATGTGTGTGCCAACAATCGCCGATATTTTTTTGCCCGTTCGTTGTTGGATGGATTTGACTACAGTGGAAAGATCGAAAGCATACGACGGTCCTTTCAGCTTTACTTGACCATATTTGAAGGTAGCTTGCGAAGTTGACATCAGCTTATTGTTAGTGGAATTTAAGCCCGATATATTAAATCGATCCGTACTTGATGAGCTAGTATGAAAACCGTACTTTTTTTGAGCCCCTGTATCCAGTACTGTGAATTCTGACCCCGTGTCTAGCAGTACCCATGTCTTCTTGTTATTTAGTGTCATTTGAATAATTGGTTTTCCTCTGAACTTTGCTTCTACAGTTTCGGAACCTTGTGCTTGAACTGTGCCTAAGGCATATCCAAGTGTTGTGATAATTAATAATAGCGTTTTCATTGTTTTGAGTTTTATGTTTTTGAATAATTCAAAATAACACTCCCTCATGTTACCGTGTGTCACCAGTGGGTAAACAGATGTCACAAGATGTCAAACACTCAATCTCCAATCATTTTATATCCCATTCCATGTACAGTCAAGATTATTTTTGGGTCATTAGGATTCGTTTCTATTTTTTGTCTTAGTCTAAGAATAAAATTATCTACCGTTCGGGTCGTAGGAAATTCGTCATACTTCCAAATATTCTTGAGCAATTCGTCCCTGCTCACAATTTCCTGCTGATGGTCTTTCAGGAACTTCAATACTTCAAACTCACGGTGAGACAATTTGACCTCTTCCTGATCAACTCTGGCAATAAAATTTTTGAAGTCTACCTCCATCAATCCTATTTTTTCGAATTGAGAGGTATTTACTGCACCTTGGGTTCGTCTCAAAACCGCTTTGACTCTGGCCAGTAGTTCTCTCAGGCTAAAAGGCTTGGTGATGTAGTCATCCGCACCTAGCTCTAGCCCCAACACGCGATCAATTTCTTCACCTTTGGCAGTAAGCAAGATGACTGGTACTTTGTTGCCATCCATTCTCAATTTTTTGCATACATCGAATCCCGAGAGTTCGGGCATCATCACATCCAATACTATCAAGTCATAGGATTGGGCTTGCACTTTTTGGAGTGCCACTTTTCCATTTTCCGCCTGATCTACCTCATATCCCTCGAATACCAGATTGTCGGCCAGGCCTTCTCGCATAGCAGGCTCGTCATCTACTACCAATATCTTATTCATTACCATTTTCATTTAGAGGAAACTTTAAAGTGAACGTACTACCAAGATTAGGTTTAGATTCTACGGTCACTTCTCCTTGATGTGATTCCATAATATGTTTGACCAAACTCAGACCCAGGCCTGTGCCTTTGGTTTTTTGAGTCAATGCTCCTTCTACTCGATAGAATTTATCAAATATGTGTTTTTGGGCAGCCTTAGAAATACCAATGCCGTTGTCTTTTATGCTACAGCAAGCAAAGCCATTGACTTCAAACGTGGAGAGTTCAATCTCGTTTTGTCCATTGCCGTATTTCACGGCATTTTCTATCAGATTGGACAGAGCTTCTTCGAAGGCCTGATCGTCTACTAATATAGAGAGTGGGACTTTGGAGAGATGGAGTTTGCATTTTACTTGATGCTCCATGAAATAATGACTGAAGTTTTCGTGAATTCTTTTCGCCAATGTATTCAGTTCGCTTTTTTCTAATCTATAAGTTTTTCGGTTGCCCTCAATTCTGGAAAAATCCAGGATGTTGTTGACAAGAAACGTTAGCCTGCCCGATTCATGATGAATGGTCGAATAGTATTGTTTTTTCTTCTCTTCGGAAGGCACCCTGCCCAGCATCAGCGTTTCGGCATACATGCGAATGAGTGATAAGGGAGTCCGTATTTCGTGAGAAACATTGGACACAAAATCCGATTTTAACTGCGCCACCTTTAGTGTGTTTTTGATATTGCGAATCATCAGGAATGCTCCTATCAACACCACCATAACCGAGAAAAGTAAGAAGTAAAGGTTTTCACGCGATCGGTTTTGGATCAAATCTGTATAGCTTTTGCCCTTGGATTGAATATACAGATAGGTGTCTGGCAAAATCCATAGATTTCTTCTGATGAACTTCTTTTTTAAGCTGAAAAGCGTGGTCTGATAAAATAGGTTAGGAGACTGTTGGGTTTCTTCGTGCCAGTTGCCTACGGCTATGGTGAACTGATCTTGGTCTATTTTCTGCATTTGTAGACCCAACACCTGCTCAACCCAGAATTTTTTTTCTAAAATGAAAAGTGCGTTATATAAGATGGAATCTTCATCATATACCATCACGGTGACACCTGTCTGATCTGCACGAAGTCCCGATATGGTTTTCCAACCATCAGCTGGTTGAATTTTTTGAAAACCAGCAGCCAAATATTCAGACAGTCGGTTGATTACAGAGTCTTTTCGATCGTACCAGTCCGCGACTTTTTGGTAAGTACTGTCATTTATTTCTACGTAATCATTGGCATATATACTGTCTTGCTTGGTTTGAGTATTTCGTAATACCAGCATCTGGATGGACTCATTGCCGATGATGAGTTGGGTCACATTCTCATCCAATGTGTTTTGCTGATCGGCTAGTTGACGCATCCACCGGTTCATCATGTCATCGGCATATTGATTGAGAGAAAACAAGATGACATCGAGCTGTTTTTCATAAGCTGCTGCCGCCATTTTTTCATCCTCATCGAGCGACCGCACCTGAAGAAAGGCATAGACCAAAAGTGGAGCTACGGTAATGATTAGAATTAGAAATAAGGCTCGAACTTCTTTGGTCATTAGCGTGAATTATTTGCACAAATAAAAGTAAAACAATTGTTGAGGTTTATTCTATTCATTACGCAATGTATCTACAGGGTTTGCTCTTGCACCACGATAGATCGTAATGCTGGTGGTTGCCAGACCGATGATAAATATGGTAAAGGCACTAAGCACGACCGGGGTTAATTTTATCGGAATGTGAAAGGCATAAATCAAATCCAAAATCCAGGCCGTACCATAGTAGCCACCTACGCTGCCGAGTATAGCAGCGATCACTAAAATATTTACAAATTCTTTGTTGAGTAAAACGAGGATGCTTGGCATAGTAGCGCCCAATGCCTTGCGAATTCCCAATTCTTTGGTTCGTCGGGCGATATTCAGCGAAGCCAAGGAGTATATTCCTGAAGCTGATAGTAATCCACCGAGCACAGTGAGAAACAGGAAGATCTTTTTCAAGTTGCCATTGGTTTGATTGCTCTCTGCAAGTAGAATGTCTTCTTGGTAATGACTGGAATATGGTTTGGTCGGGTACATTTGTTTCCACTGCTGTTCGAGATAGTCATTGATCTCAGTTAGATCTTTTGCATCTGCTCTAACGATCATATTTCTCCATCGGTCTCCTACGGTGGCATAGAAGATGTAAGGTTCGGGTTCTTTAGATCTGAAGACATTGTCAACAAAATCCTCGATGACTCCCACGATCTTTCTTTTTTGCTCTCTCACAGTAACATATTGACCTATAGGTTCTCCTTGGATGTTTAGCGTTTTCAAAAACTGCCGGCTCACTACAGCTCCCTCGTTGAAGTCATTGGTCTTGCTGTGATCTAGTGGCCTGCCTTGAATAAAGCTAAAATTCATGCTTTCGAAATAGTTTTGTCCAAATTCTAAATGCCTGACTTCCACTTCTTCTCCCTGAAACGATATTGGGTTTGGATAAGTGCTATATCCTATCTGATGTTCTGTAGCTCCTACTTCTTGCACTTTGGGGTGGAGTCGGGCCTTGGCCGCTAGCGCTTCATATTCTTTTTCACTTTTGATATCGACCAGCATGAGTTGATCTTTTTGGTAGCCAAAATCAATGTTTTCTTGAAATTTGGCATTCTGAATAAAGACCACGCCCCCGATGAGCACCATCACTGAAATGGCAAACTGCATCGAAACTAAAGATCGGGTGATAAAATTTGAGCCTCGGATTTGAATCTTCCCTTTTAGCAGGGTAGTGGTGTTGAGTTTGGAGCTGACTATGGCTGGATAAATGCCAGCAAGGACAGCGGTAATGATAACCAAAAGGAGCAATGTCAGCGTAAGGTTTACTGAACTTAGATCCTTTATGCCATAAGGCAAATCCCACATCGCCGTAAACTCTGGAACGATAATCGTTGACATTAAATAACCTGCAAATAAAGCGAGTAGCGCCATGATGATTGTTTCCAGTAAGAATTGAGTCGTAATTTGGCGTTTGTTGGCACCGAGTGATTTTCTTACGCCTATTTCTTTGAGTCTATAGGCCAACATCGAAATGGATGTATTAGTTAGATTGAAACAGGCAATCATCATGATCATCGACGCCAGGATGATAAAGACTAGCAGTGGTTCTATTTCGATCATATTGTTTACATAACTCCAGGTCAGTGTAGTTGGATCAATTTTGGATTTAAAAGGCTCCAACGTTACTTTTTCAACCACTTGTTCTTTAAATGCATCATTTCTTTGAGGAAGGTATTTGTCAAAATAGGAAGCGATTTCGTTGGCTTTAGTTGGGTCTTCCAGTTCTAAGAAAGTGGCGGGAACATTCCAGTCCCCCCAAGGCGACTGATCCAGTGCCCGCATTTCTTCAAAGTGCTCAAAGCGCATCAGCATAGGTATGTACAAGGAGTTATTTACCGGAACTTTCTCTAATACACCTCCTACGGTCACTTTTTTCACGACCCCACGTGCAAAACTTAAGGTCAATACTTTACCAATTGGGTCTTCATCTCCAAAGTACTTTTCTGCGTTTCTCTTGCTTAGAAAAATGCTATGCAAACTGCTAAACGCCTTGTGATCTCCAGCAATAAGTGGGAAATCGAAAAAATCGAAAAAAGCACTGTCTGCATACGTGATATACTCACCAAAAGTATTGTTAGTCTGGGTGGCTTCGTTGATGTAGCTCACACTGGCTCCACCTCCCTGACTACCAGCAAAGCGTACGAATCTTCTTATACCGGCAATGTCTTCAGTTGCCATGGGACCCACGGGAGATGGGGTGCTCACCGCCTGTCTGAAATCTGATCCGTTGAGAACCACATGGGAGTGTACACGAAAGATGTTTTTTACCTTTTCATCTTTATGAAAGTCATCAAACTCTATATTATAAGCTACGAGTATATAAGCGGTCAGGCAGCACGCCATGGCAATGCCTAAACCTAGCGTATTGATGATCACATAATTTTTGTTTTTGAGCAGATTGCGAATAGCAATGAGTAGATAGTTTTTGATCATGAGTTTAGCGTTTGGTCAAAGAAACGATGGTTTGCTTTTTCTTGTGTTCAAATTATTTCAATCCTTGTTTGAGAATGTCAAAAGATGTCACAATTCAAAGAAAATAATGCAATTCAACAGAACAAAGACCCCTGATGGTGGTAATGGTTTCCTTTTTTGCAGTAGAGTTAGGGGCGAAGGAGGCACAGTTGTTAAGAATACAACCGAAGAGCAAATTAGTTACAAACAAAATTATCAATTATGAAAATTTTCAAGTTTGCTATAGCTGCTTTGGCTATATTGTTCTGTGCGAGCATATCCAGTTGTGCCGACGATTCCGAGGAACTTCCAAATCACAAATCACCTTCTAATCCTATTATTGATTACTCAGATGATTCAGATCTAAATCTTACAGATGCCAATATCTTGTTTATCGGCAATAGCCTCACGTATACAAATGATTTACCTGGGTTAGTGAGACAATTGGGTAAAGTAAATGGGGCGGATATCGGTGTCAAGTCTGTAACCAGAGGTAACTATGCTTTGATTGATCACTGGAATGATGGTGTGATTCAAAAGGAAATTGCTGCTGGGCAGTTTGATTTTGTCGTGGTGCAACAGGGGCCATCTTCGCAAGCATTCGGTCGAGAGGTGCTCATTGAATATGGGAAACTGATCAACGATCTATGTGAAAAGCACGGAGCTAAAATGGCTTATTACATGGTTTGGCCTTCTCAAACTTATTACCATACATTTGATGGCGTGATCAAGAATCATGAGGACGCAGCGGCCATCAATAAAGCGCTACTGTGCCCCGTTGGCCGTGTTTGGAAGCAGCACTTTGATGCCACCGGCGATTATTCTTATTATGGTGGAGATGGTTTTCACCCATCATTGAAAGGCAGTCAGGTGGCGGCAGAGGTGATTGTTGAGAGTTTGTTTAATCAATGACAATATGATTGAAATTGAAGATATAGGGGTTGTTCTCACTCTCAGTAAGGGTTTCACATGGTAATCATGTTAGGATCAAGACAACAATAAAAGGAAATGACAGCAACCAACCAAAAGTGGATCATTCTCCTAGCCCTCCAGTTTTTGCTAAGCTTAGCTGGGTGTAAGGACGACGCTGAACCAATCTCAAATTCGGTAAATAACAGCAAACCCAATATATCAGTAAATGAAGGCCCTGATCTATCTGCTACGGACTTTAATATTTTGTTTGTAGGCAATAGCCAGACTATTTACAATGACCTTCCAGGTTTGGTAGTAATTGAGGGTGAAAAAAAGGGGGTAGACATTGGAGTTAGATCCGTTACTACTGGTGGATATACACTAGAAAGGCACTGGAACAATGGAATTCTACAGAATGAAATTGCGTCGGGACTCTTTGATTTTGTTGTGATTCAAGAAGGCACTTCGGCCAGTCTAAATGGGAGGGCCAATATGATTAAATATGGCACGAAAATTAAAGAGCAATGTGATAAATATAACTCGAAGCTGGCATTCTTCATGACGTGGCCTTCAGTGAATAATTACCACAGATTCGATGAGGTTATTCGAAATTATCGAGATGTAGCCACAGGCCTGGATGCGATTTTGTGTCCAGTTGGGGTCGCCTGGAAGGAGTATATCGATGCCACAGGAGACTTCTCCTATTATGATCCCGACGGAAGCCACCCATCATTGGCAGGAAGTCAAGTAGCGGCGGAGGTGATTTACTCCACATTGTTTGAATGATTCTGTTCAAAGGGATGTTTGTGAGATTTCTTGGCTAAATTAAGCTGTTAGTGTGATCTACAAGTAAGAAGTCGGTGAATCTCTCTGGAATTCTAACTGCTCGATCAAATGGTCTTTGGCCTTTCACGAAATAAATTTCGTCATACGCAAATGTTCATTCTCTAAAAAAATTATTAAATTCCGGACTTCTTCTGGTGCTATCAGATGTTTTCATAGCTGCCTTTCTGGAGATACCCTTCCAATCTATTTAAACTCCCACACCTAACTTTTTTATAAGACTGTCTTCAAGAAGCAGGACAGCACAGCATAGTTGTTTTTTTGCGCGAATTTAATTTAGTGCAAATTCTAAGCAGAATGATCAAAGTATGAAGAGACAATACGTAATTAAATTTCAGAAAATAATTGGACTCATAGTTGTCCTCTTATTGCCTATGGCTTCAGTCTATAGCCAGAGTAGAGTGATTAAAGGGAGTGTAGTTGAGTCTGGTTCGGGTGCAACTTTACCTGGAGTAACCATCCTTGCAGCAGAAGGAGGAGCTGGAACTGTCACTGACATAGACGGCGCTTTTTCTATTGAAGTAGGAGCCGAAACCAAGAGTTTGCAGTTTTCTTATGTCGGTTTTTTGACACAACAAGTAGAAATCGGAAACCAGCAGGTCATCAATGTTACACTTAAGCCAGATATAGAAGTTTTGGAAGATGTGGTCGTAACCGCACTAGGGATATCTAGGGAAAAAGAGTCGTTGGGATATTCTGTGACCGAAGTGGATGGAAAAGAATTAGCACAAATAAAGACCATCAATCCGGTCAATTCCCTTTCAGGAAAAGTAGCTGGGGTAGACATCAGTCAGCCCAATACAGGCGCTGGTGGTTCGTCGAAAGTGGTTATCCGTGGTAATTCTAAAATAACAGGTACAAACCAGCCATTGTATGTGATCGACGGAGTGCCAATGGACAACAGCAACTTTGGAGAAGCCGGAGAATGGGGTGGAATTGATCAGGGAGACGGTATTTCTTCAATTAACCCTGATGACATCGAATCGATCTCAGTACTAAAGGGACCCGCTGCGGCTGCGCTCTATGGTTCGAGAGCTGGAAATGGTGTAATCATGATTACTACCAAAAAATGGAAAGAGTCAGGAGGCAATAATTTTAGCGTTGATTTTTCCTCATATTTTACCGCAGAGCAGGTGGTGGGACAATACGAGGACACCCAAAAAATCTATGGTCAAGGTATTAACACGCCTCCGAGAGACCAGGGTGAAGCTACCAGTATGTATAGCTGGGGAGAAAAATTAAATCCTGATTTGAATTTTATTCAATTCGATGGTCAATTGAGAGATTATGGCATCAAGCAAGACAACATCAAATCATTTTTCCAAACAGGTACTACCCTGAGCAATACCATTGCCTTTTCCGGAGGAAATGAATTTGCCAACTTTCGTTTTTCTGGTTCTGATATGAGAATGGAAGATGTAGTACCCAATAGTGGTTTGGTCAGAAATTCTTTCACACTACGAGGAAATATGAAAATGTGGAAAAAATTTACGGTCGATACCAAGTTGACTTACACTAAAGAAAGTGTGGATAACAGACCGTTTTTAGGGCGCTCTGGCTCAAACGCAGCCCTGCCTTTGATGCAGTTGCCACTTAATATTGATCAAAAATGGCTCAATGAAAGTAGAGTGGACGAATCGGGTGAGTATGTCTACTGGCATTCAGATTCAAGAATTATCAACCCATATTATGCGCTGTATAATATGAAGAACAACTCTGATAAAAATCGAGTCTTGGGTTATTTATCATTGGCCTATGATTTTACAGACTGGTTGAACTTGAGAGTAAAAGCCGGGGGAGATACATATGCTTATAATTATTACAATTATGCTCCTTATTCTACCCCGTTACAAGAGTCTGGAGAAATGTCAGAAATCAATTCAAGAACAACCGAAACTAACGTTGATTTTCTATTAACTGCCAAGCACGCAATTGGCAATTTTGACGGTTCACTGAGTTTGGGAGGCAATAGTAGACATTACGATATTTCTACAGTTCAAACCAATGGTAGGGGTCAGGTATCGCACGGTATCATATCCATCAACAACTATGGTGAATATTCCGTTTCAAAAACTAATCCGAGAGGTAAAATCAACTCTTTCTATGCATTTGCAAATGTGGGATACAAAGATTTTGCCTTCCTGGATGTGACCGCCCGAAAGGATTGGGATTCTACGCTGCCAGACAACAACAACAGTGTGTTGTATCCATCGTTTACAGGGTCTTTTGTCTTTACAAATGCCTTGAATCTCAAGTCTAACCTTTTGTCATATGGTAAGTTCAGAGCTTCATATGCAGAAGTTGGAAATGGTACCGAACCTTACGGATTGGATAGAGCTTATTCCCCATATCCATATACTTTGGATGGAACTACTTTTTCGACTGAGTCTGGTACGGTGATACCAAACCCAGACTTAGTGGCAGCACTAACCAAGGGGTATGAGTTTGGACTGGAGTCCAAATTTTTCCAATACCGTGTGGGAGTAGATGTTACTTACTACAACCAGACTACTTTCAATGAAATTGTGAATTTACCGGTATCATTGGCAAGTGGAGGGAAAGCTTATAAGCGTATCAATGCTGGAGAGATCAACAACAGCGGTTGGGAAGTGATGCTGAACATAGAGCCCATCAAGACGAATGACTTTCTTTGGGATGTCACTTTAAATTGGGCTCGAAATAGAAATTCAATTGTAAAGCTCCATCCAGATGCGACTACTCAGGAGATTTCTCGAGCTTCTTGGATCAATTCTTTAATCAGAGCTGAAGAAGGAGGTGCGTATGGCGATATCGTAGGGTTCGATTTCAAACGATCTCCTTCAGGTGAGCCGATCATGGATGAAAGAGGGCTTCCAGTTGTAGGTAATGAGCAAGTGGTGCTAGGCAATGGACAGTATGATTGGACCGGAGGTTTTACTAATAAATTAAGTTATAAAGGATTCGGATTGAAAGCTCACATCGATATGAAGTACGGCGCTGATTTGTTGTCCATGACTAACATGAAGCTTTACCAATACGGCCGTCATATTAATTCAATCGAAGGTCGCGAAGGTTGGTCACAGTCAGAAGCCGAAAGACTAAAAGCTAATGTGCCAATAGATCAGTGGATACCTACAAATGGACTTCTGGCTGAAGGAGTGATTGAAGAATTGGCGACAGACGAAAACGGAGCCCCGATTTTAGATGAGAACGGTGAGCAGACCTTTACGTATCGGCCAAACGATCGTTATGCCAATCCAGTAGACTATTATGGAAGAATTGCAAATAGCAGTATCCTGTCACCTTTTATCTATGATGCTTCTTATGTAAAACTAAGAGAGGTGTCTCTATCTTATGCATTTCCTGCCAAATTGATCCAATCGACCGGATTTATTACGTCAGCCACCATTTCGCTCATTGCGAGAAATGTTTGGACTATTTGGTCCAATGTACCCAATATCGATCCTGAATCGACCTATACTATCAGTAATGGTCAGGGCTATGAATATGCTTCTCTGCCTCAAAGAAGAAGTTTAGGTTTCAACCTCAATATTAAATTTTAAGAATATGAAGACGAATTATAATTTTTTAGTCTTATTGCTATTGGTGGTTAGTTTTTCAAGCTGTGATGATTTTGATGACTTGAATCAAAATCCTACCAGCTCTACAGTGGCTGACCCAGCTTCGCTGATTTCCACGGTGCAAATCAGACATTCTGGTGAGCGAGAAGTGACCTGGCGATCGACTTACGCCTACCACATGGGGATCATGCAAATGGTGACCGGCGGAGAAGCTGATAGAGGTCAGATCTATATACACACACCTTTCTATTTCGAATATTTGTGGAATGCCTCTTACAAGAATCTGAATGATTTGGAAATTGTGATTGAGGCAACATCAGGTGATGAGTCGAATGTCAATTATCTGGCGATGGCCAAAATACTGAAGGTAATGATTTTTGCACAGCTCACAGATTCGTACGGAGACGTTCCTTACTTCGAGGCTTCCAAAGGTTATTCCGAAGGTATCATCAAACCTCAATACGATACACAGCAAGACATATACAACGACTTTTTTGTGCAATTGGATACTGCTGTTAGCTTACTTGATGCAAATAAGCCGTTGCGTGGGGATTTGATTTTTGAAGGAGATGTGAACCGATGGGCAAAATTCGCCAACTCCTTGAGGTTGAGATATGCCTTACGGTTGGTCAATGTAGATGCAGCTAAAGCTCAGCAAGAAGCACAGCTGGCACTAGATGCCGGCGTCATGGAAGATTATTCTGACGCAGCCTATGTGGATCATGGGGACTTTGGTGTTTCTACTAGCAGTACTCAGGAAATCAGAGGAAATGCCTTTTCACAAGTCCAGCACTTTACGACCAACTACACGTTGGCTTGTAAAACCTATGTGGACTATATGAAGGATACAGTAGGCACTACCGACGAAGTGAGGGACCCAAGACTACGAAGTATGTTTGGCATCTATGGCGAGGCCAATGGGAAAACAACTCCGGATAAATCCAAATCAACTTTGGAAACAAGTGTGGAGGTCACCGATGAATACATTGCTTCGGAAGGCAAGCTAAGAGCATTTCCTCCTGGTCTTCAATGGTACAACAATACCGACGATTATGATCTGGCTCATTCGGATTTGGTTGTCACTAAAAATGGACAGGATATTTACATGGAAAAAAGATTCAAATGTCTGCAGATCAATAGAGAACTCACGGCACTGGATTTGCCAGCTATGTATATGTCTTATGCTGAAGTAGCATTGTATAAAGCAGAAATGGCCGCCAGAGGATGGGGAGGCACTGGTATTCTCACTGCACGCGAACATTTTAGTGAGGCAGTGTTGGCCAATGCAGCCGAATTAGTAGAAGTGATGGGAGCCAGACCAATTGCTGGTGATATACAAAGCTATATCCTGGAAATATGGCCTACCGGTGGAGTGCCTAATGAACTAGAAGTCATCAACCTACAGCAGTATGTGGTGAATTTCTACAACCCTACGGAAGCCTACTCCAATTGGAGAAGGACAGGATATCCGCTATTGGAGCCAGCAGATCACCCGTTGACGGACCCTGCTTTGAATGGGCTCATACCAAGGAGAATGCCTTATCCTGCTACAGAAATAAACTTCAATGCAGAGCATGTGACTCCTCACTTAAGTGAAGGCTTGAACGACTGGGGTGCACCAGTATGGTGGGATGCGAGTCGAGACAGGGGAGTGTTGATCGATTGATTAAGAGAAAACGTAAAAAATTATGAAAGTTAAAAATATATTTATCGCGTTTGTTGGCTTCGGCTTATTGTTGTTAGGGTGCGCAGAGGATTTCGAAAACCCTTCCTTGGACGATTCCGATTTGGTCATATACGAATTAGGTTATGGCGGAAATTTAAAAAGCAAAGCTTGGAATGGATATGAGGCTGATATTGGAGATTCTTTGATATTGGATCTTCAGGTGAGTCCAAAGGAAGGCACAGATGTACGCTACATCTTGTTGGATGATGATGGAAACGAAGAGGTTTTAAGCACAGAGTTGCGATACATTTTCTACGCTGAAGAGGAAGGTACGCAGTTGACCTACTTCATTGCTGATCGTGGCACTGTAGCTGATACCGTGGCCATCAATTTCATCGCCAATAAGCCCGGTACTTTTACCAGTAAGTTTAATGACTGGCAGACCTTAGCGTTTGACGAAATGCAAACGGGTACTTTCACATTTGAATTTGATATGATAGCTAGCAAAGACAATATCGATGCGGTAGTCGGTTTGACCAATTCGTCGGCAGTGACAAATTATTCTGCCCTGTCGGCCATTGTGAGATTTGACCGTTCGGGAGTGATTGATGCATATAACGATGGATTTTATGATCATGAAGCAGAGGTGAATTATACCGCTGGGGCGACATATCATGTGAGAATGGAAGTTGACGTATTTCAAAAATTATATAGTGTATATGTTACCGATAAGAATCTGAATGAATTTAAAGTAGCGGAGAACTATACATTTAGAAACAAAGCGGCCAACCTGACGGCCATGGCCCTGGTCGCAGGTGATTGGCAGTTGGATGACCCAGGTACACACAGAGTATTTAATACTCAACTGACCTCTCATACTCAAAACCTTAAACCTTCTATCAAAAACATCGAAGATGTATTGATGGTCGAGGGAGCGTTTCAGCAAGTATTGGTGGAAACGTCGGATCCATTTGGAGGAGCAGTGACTCTGGAGGCCAAATTTTTACCAAGATATGCATCGTTCGAAGATTTAGGTAATGGACAAGGGTTATTGACCTTAAATCCTTATCAGGATTGTTCGGAATGCGATGTTGGTGATGTTGAGATCGAAATAGTTGCATCCAGTCTTTCAGCAAGTAATTCACAAATTGTGAAAGTAAGTGTCATTAAAGCTGAAATATTGATGGGCCATATAGGAGATGCAGAAGTTTGGTTTGGAGAGTATGCCAATGATCCAGCCAATGTAAATCCTTGGAGAAACGATACTCAAATAATTATTGGTGGAGGCTCAAACTGGCAAGATCCTGACAATGATATTTATGATCTTACTGGCGTATTCCCATTTGAAATTCCTGATATGCAGCCAGGAGAGCGATTTACTTTTGCAGCATTAAATATGTTTGTGAAAGATATATCTCCTTGGGCTGTTCAAGAATACGACTTATATGGCTTGCCTTACCGTACGAGTGAATTCGTACTAGGTACAGACTACTATCAAGGAACCTATAATGGAGATCCAAATGCAACCGCACTCCAACAGCGATTTGCTAACGAGAAAACAGCCAGCGATGCCACATTATTTACTAGTACAGAAGGAAGTCAGGCCGTACTAGACTATCTCAATGCGCAGCTAGTTGCAGGTGCCCAACCAGGAGACTTCGTGTTTTTCAGAATTAGCGTAAGCGTTGATGATGCACCTACTTTTGGTAGAATAATCATGTGGAGCTCAGATGTGGCTTCGAAGGCACCAAGACTGCTGTATGATATTAATTAATTGAGATAAATAATTAGACTATTTAGTGAAGTGGTTAAGCCATTCCGATAATCATCGGAATGGCTTTTTGTTTTTAGGGCAAATTGCTTGGTTAGCCTGTGCCAGATATTAGGTGTTTCCATCATTTTGTTTAAAAGTCTCATCAAAATGTCTATTCCGCAAATCATCTGATTAGAGAATATTTGTTAAAGTGGAAATTGGACTCGTATGCAAATGGCCAGTAGCATCAGTCAAATCTGTGAATAAATATTAAACAACCCGACCCATTCACTTCACAATGCCCACTAACGAGAAAAATTAATGTTTTACAAAAACGCATGATATGAGGAAATTACTACAGTTAATTTTGGGTATTTCGATGATTATTGGGACCAATGCCAATAGCATCGCAAGTAGTACCAAACTTTCAAATTTAGTCCTTACTGGGACTTCACAAATTGCGGCAAGCGCCGATGATAATTCGGTGAATAACAACGGATCCATGCAGTGGGTCGGTTATGCTACGCATCGTCTGGGTACCAACAAATACACTTGTGCCATCATACCTTTTCAATTGCCTGTATTAGCAGCTGGAGAACAGATTGCCACAGCCTCTTTTACCACCTATTTGGTTGGAAAATCAGGAAATCTTTCGGACGAAGTAGATGTATATGCTGTTCCTTATCAAGCCTCATCAGCTGTTTCAGGGACTGATTATTTTGGAGGTACTTATGGAAGTGACGCTGGAGCCACAGCTATTCAACAGGCCTTTTTCACAACCAGTAGTTCTACAGGATCTACCACCACGGATGCAGCAGCCAATACTGCGCTTGCCACTTTCCTAAATGCACAATATGCCAATGGAGCAGTTGGTGGAGAGTATATTTTCATCCGACTAAATATGGATGGCAATGCAGGTTCTAATTACAACTATTGGGACATCGCTTCACAAAATGGAACAACCAGTTCACAGCGACCATATCTCACGATAGATGTTCAATCATCTAGTAATACGGCGCCAGCAATGGCAGCTATTGCTGATCAGTCGATACAAGAGGGAGCTAGCAGTAATGTAAATATCTCAGCTACCGATGCTGATGGAGACGCACTTACCTTATCTGCATCCAATTTACCTTCATTTGCTTCATTGACAGACAATGGAGATGGCACTGGACAAGTTTCTTTTCAACCAGCAGCAGGTGATGCTGGTACGTATGCCAACATCACCATTACTGCCAATGATGGTACAACTACAGACAGCCAAAACTTCACATTGACGGTTACATCTGCACCTTCCAATTCCGCTCCGGTATTAGCAGCGATAGGTAATCAGAATGTAAATGAAGGTAGTAGCCTAACAGTAAACCTATCAGCTACCGATGCGGATGGCGATGCCATTACACTTTCAGCATCTAATCTGCCTGCCTTTGCTTCCTTGACGGACAATGGCAATGGGACTGGTACCATCTCTATAAACCCTGGAACCGGTACTGCAGGATCGTATACTGGCATCGTGGTGAGTGCTTCTGATGGGTCTGTCAGTTCACAAGAAACCATCACGATCACGGTGAGTACGGCTCCGTCAGGCACGGTGTACTACCTCGATCCTGTCAATGGAAGTATGGCCAACAATGGCAGTCAGGCTAGCCCTTGGGGTTCGTTGGCAGCTGTTGCTTACGTGGCGCCAAGTATCGCAGACGGTGCTACTTTGTATTTGATGGATGGTGATCATGGTACGCCATACATTCAGAATTATTACTTTGCCAATGGCATTACGATTACTCCATTGCCAGGTCACAACCCTACGGTGACCAGTATCAGTCTAAACAACTGTACCAACTGGACTTTTGATGGCGTATTGGTAGATGGCTCTAATTCTACCCTGATCAAAGAAGGATTTTTGGTCACTGGCGATGCCAATTCGAACCACATCACATTCCGAAATTGTACCATTCAGTCAGCAGTGAGTTCTTCCACCTGGACCAAAACAGATTGGTACAACAACGTAAAAAGTGGTATAGACATGCGTGCTGAGTATATCACCATTGAAAACACAACGATTAAAAACATTTACCATGCCTTGTCTCTGAGAGGAGATCACAGTACAGCTACTGGCAACCTGATTGACAACTTTGCCGGAGATGCGATTAGAGGCTTGGGTAGTTTCTCTACTTACGAATACAACACGGTAAGAGATTGTTATATCGACGACTATGCCATCCAGCATGACGATGGGTTTCAGGCGTACAATCTGGACTCTGATCCTAAAATTGAGGGCGTTACCCTACGTTACAATAAGATTCTTCTATTCGAAGACCCTATTACTCAATTTGTCATTGACAACAACTTGATTGGCACCCTGATGCAGGGGCTGATCATTACAGATGGCTATGCAGACTCATGGGTGGTAGAAAACAATCTGATCGTGAGCCAACAAGCACACGGCATATCGCTGTACGGCGCACGAAATAGTAAAGTGCAAAACAATACGGTGGTGCAACATCCGTATTTCACAGACACTACTGTGCCGAGAATCTACCTGGATGATCAGGGAAAAACCGGCCAGACTAATTTCAATAATGTCATCAGAAATAACATCGCTGGTCAGTTTACCACCTGGACTTTTGATGCTACATCTACTGTTCAAAACAATGTAGATATCACCACCAATGTAAACAACTACGCGCCATATTTCGCTGATTATGCCAATCTTGATTTTCATCTCAAGGCGGGTAGCGGCGCTATCGATGCGGGCGTAAATACAGATGTGACCTCCACTGATTTGGATGGCAATGCCAGAGTCGCAGACGGTACGGTAGACGCAGGTGCCTATGAGTACAACAGCGGTACAGGAGGCAATGCTCGTCCGGTCTTGGCAGCAGTGAGCAATGCGCAGCTCGATGAGCTGGCAAGCATCACCAAAAACCTGAGTGCTACCGATGCAGATGGAGATGCCATCGTGCTATCCGCTACTAGCCTTCCGTCTTTTGCCACGCTCACGGACAACGGCGACGGCACGGGGACTCTTCAGATCAATCCTCAATCAGGTGACGAAGGCAGTTATAATGTAACGATTTCGGCCAGCGATGGTACCGACGCAGATACCGAGGATATTACCATCACGGTAAATCCTGAAGGAGGCGCAAACGCAGCCCCAGTACTGGCTACCATCGCCAACCAGAATGTGGAAGAGGGAAGCTCAGTCACTGTCAATATCTCGGCGACAGATGCCAATGCAGATGCGCTGACTTTTTCAGCAGCAGGATTACCGGCTTTCGCTAGTCTGACGGACAATGGTGACGGCACAGGCACGATGACCATCAGCCCGCAAACAGGAGATGCAAGCACGACCAACGTGACCATCTCTGTGACCGACGGTACGGATACCGACGACCAGGTCGTGGTGATCAACGCTTATTCGCCAGGGACAGTCGTAGGCAACACCTACTATATCGATCCAGTTGGTGGCAACAACAGCAATGATGGAAGCCAGTCGAGCCCATGGGCCTCGATCCAAGCTACTTCTATACAAAATGGTGACTTGGTTTATCTCATGGATGGCAACTTTGGCAATGTTTATATAGGAAATATGGCCCGCACGGAAGATGTCATTTTCAGGGCACTTTCAGGACATACACCGGTTTTTTCTAAGTTGACCATAGACAATAGCCAGCACTTGGTGTTCGATGGAATTACCATCGATGCCTCAACAGCCGGGTTGGGCAAAGAGGAGTTTATGCTCACAGGTAATGCCAACACGACACACATCACGATTAAGAATTCGACGCTAAAATCGGCAGATGATATTTCTACCTGGACGAAAAATGATTGGTACGCCAATGTGGCCAGTGGAGCGGACTTTAGAGGTGGAAACATCACTTTCGAAAATACGCTCATGACTAATGTCTATCACGCCCTTTCATTGCGTGGAGACTATTCGTATGTGGCCAATTGTACCATCGACAATTTTGCTGGCGATGCAATCCGTGGACTGGGAAGTTTCTCTACTTATGAATACAATACGGTCAGAGATTGTTATATCGATGACTATGCCATTCAGCATGATGATGGATTTCAGGCCTATAAGCTCGACGGAGATCTGAAAATCGAGAGTGTGACTTTGAGGTACAATAAGTTTTTGCTTTTCGAAGATCCGATTACCCAATTCGTGATCGACAATGAGTTGATTGGTACACTCATGCAAGGCATCATCATTACCGACGGATTTGGAGATGGCTGGGTAGTAGAAAACAACCTGGTGATGAACGACCAAACGCATGGTATCACACTCTACGGTGCCAGAAATTGTAAAATTCAAAACAATACCGTGGTGCAGCATCCGCACTTTACGGATGCTGATTTGGTGCCATGGATTTCTTGTCAGGCACAAAACAAAACTGGCCAGGACAATTTCAACAACGTGATTCGCAACAACATCGCAGCGAAGTACACCACCTGGACATTTGATGCGACTTCTACCGTAGAGGGCAACATCGATATTGATCAATCAAATTACAACAACTATCTGCCTTACTTCGAGGATTATGTAAATGGTGATTTTCACCTGAAAGCTGGAAGTTTGGCGATCGATGCTGGCGTAAATTCTGATTTGTCAGCTACCGATTTAGATGGCAACGCAAGGCAGTTTGGCCCTTCGGCGGATGCAGGCTGTTTTGAGTACTCTGCATCTTCTGATAGCGTAGATCCAGAGCTGGTCGCTACCAACAACTCCTTTCTGGACGATGTATTCACTTTTAGCTTTAGCGAAAGCGTAACACCTGCTACAGCAGAGAATACAGCCAACTACAGCATCAATAATGGTGTGACGGTACAGTCGGCTACGCTGGAAAGCGACAATCGTACCGTAACCATGGAAGTGTCTACCCTTGGCGGAAATCAGGTGAATACGCTCACGGTGAGCAACGTACAAGACTATGCTGGCAATGTGATTTCGAGCAACAATACAGGTACGTTCAAGTTTACGTGCGATACCCTTTGGGCAAGCGCGTATCAGGACGACCAATGGGGCTACAACCCTCCGGCCGGTGCCATGGATGGTGATCTGAATACCAAGTGGTCTTCTGAGGGTACAGAATGGTTGCAGAAAAACTTCTGCAGCCCGGTGACGGTCACTTCAGTAGATATTGCCTTTGGATTAGGTGATGAGCGTACATACGATTTTAGTATTGAGCTATCTAATGACGGGGTGAATTACACGGAAGTTTATAATGGTACCAGCAGTGGCACTACTTTGAGTTTGGAAAACTTCGATTTTACCGATACGCAAGCACGATATGTGAAAATCATCGGCGATGGCAATTCTGCTTCTTCGTGGAACAACTACCAGGAAGTGCAAATCAATACCTCAGGTACACCACCGACGAATAATGCACCAGTGGTGGCCGGTATAGCTACGCAAAGTGTGGAAGAAGGCAACAGTGTGAACGTAACCGTATCAGCATCCGATGCTGATGGAGATAATCTGACCTTGTCAGCTACCAACTTGCCAACGTTTGCTTCTTTCACCGACAATGGTGACGGCACGGGCACAGTAGCGGTAGTAGCTGCAGCAGGAGATGCTGGCGTATATAGCAACATCACCATCACCGCCAACGACGGTCAGGCCAACGGCTCAGCCTCGTTCGACCTGACAGTGACTGCTCCTCAGGCTGGAAATACAGCACCAGAATTGGCAGCCATCGGCGACCAGTCGGTAGACGAAGACGGGACATTGAATGTCTCGATCACTGCTACAGATGCGGACAATGATAACCTGACGATCACGGCTACAGGCCTGCCTTCTTTTGTGAGTCTGACTTCCAATGGCAATGGATCTTCTACCTTGGCCATCAGTCCTGCTTCAGGAGACGACGGCGTGTACTCCAATATTGTTATCAGTGTGACAGACGGTACGGATACAGACAGCGAAACGATTTCGATTACTGTAAACGAGGTGGTGCAAGGTCAGTCTTTCACCATCTATGCGCACGACGATGATCAGGAAGTGCGCACCAACGGCACCACGCAGTGGGTGGGTCAAACCACCGCGCGAGTAGGTGGAGCGAGTTCGGCTTATGACGCGGGATTGATCATGCCATTCCAGCTGCCTACTTTGCCCGCAGGGCACGAAGTGGCCGAAGCATCTTTCACCATGAATCTGGTAGCGAAGGTCAACAGTCCGGCAGGAAACATGAACCTCTCCGGGGTGACCTACCGAAGTACCAGTGGGGTACAGGTGTCGGACTACTCGGCGTCGAGCACGCTGATCGAGACCGGATACATCACCAGCAGTACAGCTGCGGGAGTTGTAACTATCACAGATGATCAGCAGTTGGCAGATTTTATCAATGCGCAATATGATGCCGGAGCAGTAGCGGGAGATTATGTCTTTTTCAAAATTGAATCAGACATAGATGAGTCCAACTACTCATATTGGAACATGAGTACAGCTGACGATGGAAACAATAACAACAAGCCCACATTGACTTTAGTGTCAGGAAGTGATAGTGGTGCAAGGACATCAAAACTAGTGCTGTCTACGGAGATAGATGTAGTGAAACTTTCACTTTATCCTAACCCATTACAGTCCGGCGATCTTCATCTAACATTACCGACTGGGTTTAATGCTTCGAATGGAGTGATTAGAATTTTCAATAATGCCGGTCAAGTGGTTAGAATGATAAATATGGAAAACGAAAGCACAACGTCCTTTCATATTTCTAATCTAGACGAGATGAAATCAGGCATATACCTACTTCATCTTTCAGACGAACGATCGGTTCACAAGTCTCGGTTCTTAATAAAGTAAAAGGTATTCAGGTGAAACCCTTGAAGAATCAAGCAAGGGTTTCACTTTTTGAATGCATGGCAGGATAAGGCAGGATAAGAAGAGCTAGAAATGCACCTAAATTGTCATCACTTAAAGTATAATTCTACAACAACAAATTGTTCAATCGTTTCGGGGGAAATTATTGAATGTGATGATCAAGTGCAGTCTGCTGGGGGAAAATGGCAGCCTGCTACTTGGTTTTCAATTATACCATCCTAAATAAAGATAATACTCAACATATGAGTCTATGAATATAACACGCTAATAGCCAGCACCCTCCGAAAAAAATGAAGGGTTGCAGGGTAAGGCAGGACAGAGACACTTTGGAGTATCTATAGATTAGTATTTGAATAAAATTATTCACAACAACAACAAGCAAATCTTATTGTTTGAAAAGATAATAGGACTAAAGAGACAGTGGGTTCGGTATAGCCGAATCCACTTCTTCTCTACAAAACGAAACTTTTAAATTAACTATTAGTCGAATGAAAAAAATTATACAATTAAAGAGGGTAGTGCCCTTGATTTGGATGGCCATAATCGGCTTCTCCTTCCATGCCTCTGCCCAAATAGCAGACGTAACCAGTCAATTAAACACTTGGCAAACTTTTGATTTTGTAGAAGGTGTGCAGACTGGTGAATTTACGTTTGAGTTTGACATGACTGCTGAAAAGGTCAACATTGATGCTGTGACAGGTCTGACTAATGTAGCTGCGGTTTCTACCTATTCAGACTTGTCAGTAATTGTTAGATTCAATAGCTCTGGTATGATAGATGCTTATGATGGCTCTGGATATGCTAGTGAAAATGATCTAACTTATTCGGCAGGGACTACCTACGCTGTGCGAGTTGAAGTCGATGCTTCAACAATGTCTTATGATGTATATGTTACACCAGATGGAGGAAGTGAAATCACCATTGCAGATGGATATACCTTTAGAAATAAGGTGATTAATCTAACGGGTATGGCTGTAGTAAACGGTGACTTTAACGTGGCAGACCCTGGAAATCATGATACAGAAAATATTGTTTTAACTCACATTTCTGAAAATACAGATCCAGTGTTTGTCCAACTAGATGAACAGAATGTTAATGAGGGGTCGGACCTTGAAGTCACAGTGGAAGCAGTTGATCCACTTGATGCCGCTATCACTATGACACAAAGTGGACTGCCGGGTTTCGGGTCATTTATGGACAATGGGGATAATACTGCTACGATTAGTGTATCTCCTGAGGTGGGAGACTTGGGTCAATATACAATTACAGTAACAGCGACGAGTACAACAGGCACCAACACCCAAGATGTGGTGATCAATGTGAACGAATATTCAGAGATTTTTACAATAGAATCTGAGCCTGAGGATATTGACCTCTATTATCATGTAGATACAAGAAATCCAGCAGTACTCAACTGGGGCGGAACAGAGATGCTTGTTGGTGGAGGAGTAAACTGGCAAGATGCAGCCGACGAATATGACATGGCAGCGGTTATGCCATTTCAAATTCCAGAAATTCCACAAGGTAGTAATTCTTTTAAGTCGGCTACTTTTTCTGCTAATGTTAATTATGTCGTGACGTGGGCTTATGTAGACTACGATTTATATGGTTTGGATTATAGAGATGAACCAACAGTTCTAGGTACAGATTATTATCAAGGGGTTTATGATGGTGATGAAAACGCTACTGCGATACAACAAAAGTGGGCGGCAACTTCTGGTCCCACGAGTCAGACGGTGGAGCCAGGTGTAGTTGCAACTACAATTGAGGGTGGCGAGTCCCTGACTGACTATCTGAATGCTCAGTTGCTAGCTGGTGCAGAGCCAGGTGATTACGTTTTCTTGAGAATTAATGTAAACGTAGCAGATGCAACAACTTATGCAAGAATAGATATCGATAGTCATGAGTCTGACAACCCTCCAACCCTGGATGTAACTTTCTACCAGCCTCTATTGCTAGATCCTATAGGAGATCATGTGATCACTAGAGATGTGGAGACTACCATTGATCTGAATGCCACTTTTGCAGAGGCAGACCCAATGGTTTTCTCAGTAGAAGGAGAGCCTGCATTTGTAGCCTTGACTGATAATAACGACGGTACAGCCGTATTGACTCTTACGCCAGACGTAGATGATCTTGGAAATCATAGAGATATAGTCGTAACCGTGACTGCTGGTGAATACACCTACGAAGAGACAATCAATTTGACAGTGACGGAAGCACCAGAGGCTATCTATGTGGATGCAGCGGATAACTATACAGTTTTTGGTGAAGCATATGACCCTGCAGAAGCTTTTGTATGGGCTGGTGCTCCTGAGATATTAACGGGAGGTAGCAAGGTGGATGCCGATGATGTAGATGAGGCTGCAGTTATGCCTTTCGAGATTCCTGCTATTCCAGCAGGTATGGTGTTTGCCACTGCAAAGCTTGAATTTACTACTAATCAAATCCCTAGTTGGATGCCACAAAGTAACGATTTAACAGCTTTGCCTTATAGAGATGCTCCTACAGTTTTAGGAACAGATCATTACTCAGGAGAATATGGTGGTGATCCATCGGCTTATCCAATTCAGGAAAGCATTATCACTCCTACTACATTAGCTGGCGATCATGAAACAAGTGAAAATGCCAACCAGGCAATTGTAGCTTACCTGAACGAGCAATTGGCAGCTGGAGCTGAAGCTGGCGATTTTGTATTTTTCAGATTGAATGCGGACGCGGCATCTCCTCTAGTGACATATGCAAGAGTAGACATTGATAGCCATGAATCCAATGGTAATACTGGTGGTGCTTACCTAACAGTTACTCTCATGCCAAACAACGCACCAGCGATCGATGCTATCGCCGACCAAGCGCTTTTAGAAAGAAGAAGCCTGGAAGTAGATGTGGCAGCAAGCGATGCCGACGGTGACCCATTGGCATTTTCTTTGGCTGCAGGTTCGCCTTCTTTTATCAGTATCACTGACAATGGCGATGGTACAGCTGTGATAAACGTAAATCCTACAGCTACGGATGTAGGCGAAATCACCGTAGAAGTGGAAACTACAGACGGTTTGGTAAAAGCATCTCAGTCATTTACACTAACAGTTAATGCAAGCAACTTGCCAGTATTGGCAGCAATTGCTGATCAGTCAGTTCGCGAAGGGCTTTCTCAGACGGTAGCACTTAGCGCAACGGATGCTGATGTTGATGACGAATTGACACTTTCACTTTCGGATGCCCCGGAATTCGTAGTCTTGACTGACAATGGAGACGGTACTGGATCTTTAGCTATCGACCCAATGGTGGGTGATGAAGATACTTACGTAGACATTTCAGTAACTGTATCTGATGGTTTTGATGACGTAGAGCAGTTGTTTACACTTACTGTTAGTGCCAATGCTGCACCTGTATTAGCTGCCATTGGAAATCAGACGATGACTAGTGAAAGAACACATTCAATTGCTATATCTGCTACAGATGCTGATAGTGATGACCTGGAATTCAGCCTTGCTAGTGAGCATGCATTTGTGACGCTGGTAGACAATGGTGATGGTACAGGTTCAATCGAAGTAGATGGAGCTGATGTTTCTCCAGATGACTATGAAAATATTGTGGTAAGTGTTACGGATTCATATGAGTCAGTATCTGAAACTATCAAAATCACTGTAGTTCAAAACTCTCTGCCTTCTCTGACAGCTATTGGCGATCAGACAGTAGTGATAGACGAGACTACTGAAGTGGCCCTGAAAGCTTCAGACGATGATGCATCAGACCAGTTAGTATTTACTATTTCGGATAATGCTCCATCGTTCGTCAAATTGACTGATAACGGAGATGGTACTGGCAAGTTGACAATGACTCCAGTGGCAGCTGATTTAGGAGAGCACAAGGATATCATCGTAAAAGTAAGTGACGGTTTGGGTCAAGCCATAGAAACCATCGTGGTGACTGTAGAAGAAGCAGCAACTGTAACTTCCGTATCTCACTTACAAAAAGAAATGGCGATATACCCTAACCCAACGGTGAACAGAATGGTGAATGTTCAAATTCCTGCTGAGCTAAATGGAGGAAAATTGAGCTTATTCGGAATTACTGGAAAGTTGATGCAGCAGGTACAGTTGAGCGACACAGCATCAAAACAGCCTTATCAGTTGACCATCGACAGCTCTGTTCCAAAAGGACAATATGTGATGATATTATCTAACGCTTCATTAACAGTAACTAAGCGATTGGTTATTCAATAATAGCGAAGAGTCTATAATCTATTAATTGATTGAAATACCGAAAGACCCAGGTATGTACAGAAATGTACGATCTGGGTCTTTTGTTTTTTATACTACGGAGGCATAGCTGTGATTGTTGGTCTACCAAAATGACAGCTACCATATAGCACAGGACAGACCAATCCTAGTGGTCCTTTAAATTGGGTGTTCATTGTCTTAATGTCCATTGGCAGCTATATACGGCCACTGATAATAAGTCAAGTTTGAATTAAGTATCATAGGTATTATTTTTAGCATTCAGCATGAAAAAGAGAGGAATGATGAGGAAGGGTTTTGTAGGGTTGATAGGTGTACTCATGTCACAATTGGTAATGGCGCAAACCACCATAGTGGTGACGGCCCCGGCAGGTGATGGATTTGTTTCAGATCCTGCAATAGTTACAGAAAACAACCCATTTACAGAGTCAATTGCATTTGCTTCCAAATCGGGAATGAAGCTTGGTAAGAGTGATGCAGGAGGAAATGCCAATTTGACAAGTGTGATCATTCCTTTCGAACTACCAGCGATACCTGCAGGTCAGGAAATAACAGAGGCTAGCTTGAAAGTCTATGTGTCCTATGGAAGGGAATGGATAGATGCAGATTGTTTCGTTGATTTGTATGGTTTGGACTACGCAAGTACTGTTGCGATTTCAGCTGATGATCATTATGGCGGAGCGTTTGGCAATGGCAATGGGGCTGATACAGGTATTGAGGATGATTATTTTCAAAAAAATGTACCACAAGGAAATTTAGACACCGAGAGGTTTGAAGAGACCTCCGTCACCGGAAATGCAAACCTTGTCAATTACCTCAAAGCCCAATATACAGCGGGTGCAGAAGCTGGAGATTTTGTTTTCTTGCGACTAAGTATTGACAAACCGGATATGACAGGCGCTCACTTTTTTCTCGTTCATGGTGGAGAGGACGATAATCCAGCTACCTTGTCCATCACTCACGAGCCCGTGGTGAATGTAGCACCGGTACTGGCTGCTATCGGTGACCAAAGCGTGGAAACCACAGAAGATTTAACCATCAACCTTTCTGCAACAGATTCTAACGGCGATGCGCTCACTTTTAGCGTAAGCAATAACTTGCCTCCATCTGCTGTCTTTGCAGATCATGGAGATGCCACAGCATCGATCACTATTACCAATGCTGGCGCTATTGCCACCTATCCAGATATCGTAGTGACGGTGTCTGACGGAGAATATACAGACGATGAGACTTTTGATATCAACATCACCGCACAAGCACCCAATGTAGCGCCTGTTTTGGCTGCTGTTGGAGATTTGGATATTCAGCAGTACAGCTACGGCAGACTGGATCTTTCCGCTACGGATGCAGATGATGACGCGTTGACTTTTAGCGTGTCTGACAACCTACCTCCTTCAGGGCTCTTTGTAGACAATGGAGATGGAACGGCCTACATTGAAATTATATCGGAATCCACATTGGCAGATTATTCTGATGTGGTGATTACCGTTAGCGATGGAGAGGATCAAGACAGCGAAACGATTACCTTATCCATAGTAGATAGGGATCCAAATCAATTGATGAATTTAGATGAACCAAGCGGCAACCGCTTTGCCATTACTGATTTGGTTTGGCCTGCTACCCATGGAGAAGCAGACGTGAGCTTTTGGAATGATGATAAATTGGCTGTGACCACCATTACCATCGACGACAATATAGAAGCCGATCATAGTTTTTGGCTCGGCCTTCAAGACACCCATCAAAATTTAAAATTCACCTGGTTTATTATCGACAATCAGGTCTCCGATTGGGATAAGTATCAAACACTCATAGATGAAGGAAATGAAGTGAATGGCCACGATGATTGTGATATCAATAGTGATATAGACGAAACAGATACTAGCAATGACAAAGTGTACAGAACGGCTTTGGAAAGTATCAAAGATGATATTAGTGAAAATACGACGGGGGAAGCCTTGACCTATGCCTACCCATGCGGTATCGAATACGATAAGCATATTGCAAGGGACATCTATGTAGCCATGAGAGGTGCCTTCGGTGTCATGAATCAAGCCAATACCATTGATTATTTGGCACTAAATAGCCGGAGTGCGACCAACAGCAATGCGGACATTGATAATTTACTGGATGAGACAGGAACAGTTAAATTATTCGGCACGTCCTATTATCGCGGATGGTATTCCGCTCATTATCACGGCGTGACCAGCAATGGCACACTCCAGACCAATACCGAATCCCATATGAGTTATATCAACGATCATGCAGACGAGCTTTGGATCGCTGGATTTAGTGAAGCGGCTAAGTACGGACAAGAAAGAGACTCGCATAGTTTGACCGTAGATGAGGTATTGGACCTTTCGGTAAAATTTACGCTGACCGATGATATGAAGGATGAAGTATTCGACTATCCATTAACTGTCAAAATTCGAGTAAACAATGATTGGGTGTCGGCCAGTGCCCTACAGGATGGTGTGGCTAGGCAAACCACATGGGTGACCCACGAAGGGGACAACTATGTGTTGGTGAAAGCTGTGCCGGATCAAGGGCAGGTGGTAGTCACCGGAAGTACTACGGTAAATGAAAATCATGCCCCGGTACTTGCTACGATAGGCGACCAGTCGCTTTCATATGTAGAGGAATCCAGCATCACCATTACAGCGAGCGACGAAGACGATGACTTTCTGACTTTTAGCGCTTCGGAAGAATTGCCAGGTTTTGCCTCTTTAGTAGATAACAACAATGGAACAGCGACATTGACAATTACGCCAGGCTCGAGCGATGATATAGGGCTGACCGAAAACATCACCATCACAGTATCTGATGGAGAACTGGAGGATTCAGAAGAGATCAGTATTGAGATCGCCAACTTTGAAGGAACGATCCGCTACTGCGACCCGATCAATGGGAGCAATGCTAACGATGGATCCGAAGCCAACCCATGGGGTTCGTTGGCTACCACATTGGCTACCGGAAAAGTAATCGAAGATGGAGATTTAATTTACTTACTATCAGGAGATCATGGCTTGCCATATATTTCGAGTAAAAATTTCACCAATGGTGTTACCGTAAAGGCACTTAGCGGACACGACCCTGTATTGGATGGATTAACGATTGCCAATTCAAAAAACTGGACATTCGCCGACCTGACCATAGATGGAGCAGGGTCAGCGTTGAGCAAGGAAGGCTTTCTGGTCACTGGCGACGTAAACAGCACGGACCTTACCTTTAAGAACTGCTTGATACAATCAGCCGAAGAATCCTCGACCTGGACCAAGGCCGACTGGTATGCCAACGCCAAAGGTGGAATGGATATGAGAGGAGAAAATGTAGTGGTGGAGCACACAACAATTAAAAACACCTACCATGCTTTGTCTCTGAGAGGAGATCATTCCAGTGCCACCTCAAACCTGATAGACAACTTCGCTGGTGATGCGGTTAGAGGATTGGGCCAATTCCAAACCTTCGAATACAATACGATTAGGGATTGTTATGTAGAAGATTATGAGACCAACCACGACGATGCTTTCCAAACCTACATTCTTACTGGCGATCCGAAATCCGAAGGACTGACCATCAGATTCAATAAGATTCTTCTTTTCGAAGATCCGATTACTCAATTCGTGATAGACAATGATCTCATAGGAGAATCTATGCAGGGAATTATTATCACCGATGGTTACCCTGATGGATGGGTAGTCGAAAATAATCTGTTGGTGACGAATCACTATCATGGTATTTCTTTGTATGGGGCTAGAAATAGTCGGGTGCAAAACAATACGGTGATCAAGCATCCCTATTATTCTGACAGTAAAATCCCCTGGATATTGATTGATGACAACAGCAAAACTGGCCAGACTAATTTTGATAATATTATTCGAAACAATCTGGCGGCTGATATTTCATTTGACAAATTTGATAACTCATCTACGGTAGAAGGAAATCTTGAAATCGGAACAAACAGCTCGTCTGATTACGATGATTATTTCCAAGACTATGAGGATTATAATTATCTGACTAAAGCAGAAAGTCCTGCCATAAATGTGGGAATCAATAAGGATTTGACATCTCTGGATCTGGCAGGAAATAATCGATTATCGAACGGTACGGTAGACGCAGGGGCTTATGAGTATTATTCTTCCAGCTTACCTGTCATTGCACCTATTGATGATCTGACCATGGCTGAAGGAGAGACAAAAACGATCAATATTTCGGTTACCGATCCTAACGACAACTCATTGACAATCACGGGCAGCAATCTTCCGGCATTTGCCACCTTGACGGATAATGGAGACGGAACCGCAGCGTTGGAGTTGGCTCCTGGCATAGGTTCAGAAGGAGATTATCCAAATATTAGAATCATGGCTGACAATGGCGCCTTGTCCGTTTCGGAACTATTCGACCTGGCAGTAAACACTGAAAACACCGCGCCTGTACTTGCTGATATAGGCAACCAGACCGTAGCGGTAAATGCTACCAAGGAAGTGTTTGTGTCTGCTTCAGATGCCGAAGATGACGATTTAAGCTTTGATTTAGTAGCTGCGCCGAGTTTTGTTACTTTTAGTGAAACTACCAAGGGGTCTGGAAAATTGGTATTAAAACCTCAGGATGGAGACAAAGGAACTTATATTTTCACCTTAAAGGTGTCGGACGGTACGCTCAGCGATAAGGAAGAGATAAAACTTACAGTGACCGAATCAGATGTGTTGTCTGTTCAGCAAGAGCTGCAAAAAGCAGTTACAGTTTATCCTAATCCTTCGAAATCAGGCGATTTCTTTGTCAGGACCAAAGGGTATAAGGTGACCTCCTTACGACTTAGGGATATTTCTGGTCGAGAAGTAGATTCGAAATTGCGAATGTCTTCCCAAGGAGCGGACATCATCCGGGTCGAGCCTTCTAAATCACTAAGGAGTCAAACGTATATTCTTACAATTGAAATTGACGAGCAGAAGATAAATCGCATGTTCGTAGTAAATTGAGTTAAAGGATTTCTCTATAACATAATAACGATGGATAAACAAAAGGGCAAAGCCTATTGGCGTCAAAATATTCGCTATCTGATCATTCTCCTGAGTATCTGGTTTATCACCTCTTTTGGATTTGGCATTCTTTGGGTAGATCAACTGAATCAGATAAAACTTGGAGGTTTTGGCCTCGGCTTTTGGTTTGCCCAGCAGGGCTCCATCTACTCCTTTGTGATCATCATCTTTGTGTACGTATGGCTGAATGAACAGGCTTGATCAGAAGTACGCCAATCACCAAACCAAACAAGACTAATTTTATGGACATTCAAATTTGGACTTACCTCATCGTAGGGGTGTCATTTGCCTTGTATATAGGCATAGCCATTTGGAGCAAGGCGGGAAGTACCGATGAGTTTTATGTAGCTGGTGGGCATGTGCCCCCATTGGCCAATGGTATGGCTACTGCAGCAGACTGGATGAGCGCCGCTTCTTTCATTTCTATGGCAGGTTTGGTTTCCTTCATGGGATTCGATGGTGCAGTTTACCTGATGGGGTGGACGGGTGGTTATGTGCTACTGGCTCTGATGCTGGCCCCTTACCTTAGAAAATTCGGGAAGTTTACCGTTCCTGACTTTATCGGCGACAGATATTATTCAGACATTGCCAGAACGGTAGGCGTAGTCTGTGCTCTGATCGTCTCATTTACCTACGTGGCGGGTCAGATGCGAGGCGTTGGAGTGGTATTTGCTCGATTCCTCGAGGTGCCCATCAATACTGGAGTGATCATCGGAATGGTGATTGTGTTTTTTTATGCTGTTTTGGGCGGGATGAAGGGTATCACTTACACGCAGGTGGCGCAATATTGCATTTTGATATTTGCCTATATGGTGCCTGCCATATTCATATCTATTCAGCTTACCGGAAAGTGGATTCCACAAATTGGTTTTGGTAGTCAGTTGTTGGATGGGTCAGGTACGTATTTGCTCGACAAGCTGGATGGCCTTCATAGAGAACTCGGCTTTGCAGAATACACGACTGGTGCTAAATCCACACTGGATTTGTTTGCGATCACTTTTGCACTCATGGTAGGAACGGCAGGATTACCACACGTGATCGTGCGATTTTTTACCGTGCCGAGTATGAAAGATGCTCGTATTTCAGCAGGCTATGCTTTGATATTGATAGCTATTCTCTATACCACAGCACCAGCTATAGCGGCTTTTGCAAGAACAAATTTGATTGAAACCGTTTCAGATGCCGAATATGCCTCAGTCCCAGAATGGTTTAAGAACTGGGAATCCACAGGTCTTATTTCCTTTGAAGATAAGAATGAAAATGGCACTATCCAGTACGTTGCGGATCCTGAAAAAAACGAATTGAAAATTGATCGTGACATCATTGTCCTAGCCAACCCTGAGATCGCACAGTTGCCCAATTGGGTGATTGCTTTGGTGGCAGCCGGTGGGCTAGCCGCTGCACTCTCTACGGCGGCTGGGTTGCTTTTGGTGATATCCACCAGTGTGTCTCACGACCTCATCAAAAAGCAGATCAAACCTAATATTTCCGATAAGGGAGAACTGAGATGGGCTCGTATTGCAGCAGGAGCAGCGGTGATCGTTGCTGGTTATTTTGGTATTAACCCACCAGGGTTTGTGGCGGCCACGGTAGCGCTGGCCTTTGGTTTGGCAGCGGCTTCATTTTTTCCGGCTATAGTTTTAGGGATATTCGACAAGCGAATGAACAAGGAAGGCGCAGTGGCTGGCATGATCATAGGTACGTTGCTCATGCTATTCTATATGGTCAAATATAAATTGCAAGCTTTTGGTGGTGGAGACCAGACTGATTGGTGGTTTGGTATTTCTCCAGAAGGCTTCGGTACGGTAGCCATGATCGTCAATTTTGTGGTTTCGATAGTGATATCCAGATTTTATGCTGCACCGCCTGAAGAGGTCAAGCAGATGATCGAAAGAATCAGAGAACCCGGAGAATAACCTTCAAAGCCACGATATGAGAAATATTTTGATAGGATTTTGGGGTGTGCTTTTGCTAGTCGGCTGTGATGCACCACAGACGGTATTTGTATCCCCTGCCCATGAAGCTATTGCCTATTCAGGTAGGATAGACCAGCCTGAATTAGGTCACGCCAATCTGTACTGGCCAGGTTCTTCGGCCCGAGTAGATTTTGAGGGGGATTCATTGTTTGCCTATCTGCAAGACGAGAAAGGGGCCAATTACTTCAATGTGATCATAGATCGGGACAGTGTACGCATGTTACGATTGGACACGCTTACAAGGCGATATCTGTTAGCCGCAGGCCTGCAAGAAGGCCCACATACCGTAGCGCTTTTCAAGCGTACCGAATGGGACAAAGGCAAGACTTCCTTTCAGGGATTTGAAGTGTATGGCACCAACCCTAAGCTGAGTGAACCACAGTCGAAAAAAAGAAGAATAGAGTTTTATGGCAACTCCATCACGGCTGGCTATGCAGTGGATGATACCAGCGGTCAGGATCGACCAGATAGTATTTATACCAATCATTATGTGAGCTATGCGTCACTGGTGGCTCGCCATTTTGAGGCGGACTATCATTCGATTTGCAAAAGTGGAATCGGCATCAACATCAGCTGGTTTCCAATGACTATGCCAGAGCTGTACGACCGATTGAATCCCCGGGATTCATCTAGTCACTGGGACTTCACCCAATATATCCCTGAGCTCGTGGTGGTCAACTTGATGCAGAACGATTTCTGGTTGGTCGAACGACCAGAGCACGCACAATTCAAAGCAAGATTTGGGGAAACCAAACCAACCGAAGAAGAAATTATTTTGGCCTATCGGAAATTCATTCAAAACCTAAGAGACAAATATCAGGGAGTACCCATAATTTGTCTCTTGGGTAATATGGACATGACCCAGGAAGGTTCGCCCTGGCCAGCGTATGTCGAACGAGCCGTACAGGGTTTGGCGGATGACCGAATCTACACCCACGTGGTGCCTTACAAACAAACACTAGGACACCCCAATAGAGCGGAGCAGCGAGCCTTGGCGCAAAGTTTAATTTCTTTTATCAACGAAAATATTAAATGGTGATGATGGTAAAGCATAGCAAAGTATTAATCACGCTCGGCGTAATAATTTCATGCACGAATGTGATGGCTCAAAAATCACCCCAATGGCCGGGAGGAAAGAAAGCCGCCGTGGTGCTGACTTATGACGATGCCATCGACTGTCATCTGGACATCGTGGTGCCCCAGCTCAACGAGTATGGTTTTGAAGGCACGTTTTTTCTGACGGGTAGTGCACAGACTGTAGCCCACCGAACCGAAGAGTGGCGCGCTGCAGCGGCCAATGGTCATGAGTTGGCCAATCACACGCTTTTTCACCCGTGTAGAAAGGTGATTCCTGGCGAAAGAAATTTTGAATGGATCAGAGCCGAATACGATCTGGATGGCTACAGCTTCCCACAGTTGATGAACGAGCTGAATACGGCCAACTCATTGCTGCATGCGTTGGATGACAAAACGGAAAGAACGTTTGCTTATACCTGCGTAGACCACACCATTCAAGGCGTAGATTTTGCGGATAGTATTCAGCATATTTTTGTGGCGGCCAGAGGACTGAGCCCAGTCCCCACGTCACTCAAGGAGGTAGATCCCTACCTGATGCCCAGCACCAGCTGTTCAGATTTGTCAGGCAAGCAAATGATCGCTGAAGTGAAGAAAGCACAGGCCAATGGTACGGTCATTACTTTCTTGTTTCACAGTGTAGGAGGCGGATATCTCAATACTTCCTCCGAAGCGCACCTGGAGCTTTTGGAGTATCTAAAGGAAAATCAAGAAGAGCTCTGGATCGACACATTTATCAATGTCACTAGCCACATCAAAGCCGAACAGGAGCGATTGGGTTGGTGAAAATAAATGCTGTTCAAGTTTCGCTTCCTCTGCTCGGTCGCTCCCGATATCTATCGGGATTCTGCTCGGTCGCAATTGTATTGCGACTGTAATCTTATTTAGCATTTAAAATGCGAGTGCTCTATCTTTATCTTCTATGGCCAACCGATATAAAATAAGAGATAATGAGGGACTGTATTTTGTGACCTTTACAATAGTAGGCTGGGTTGATTTGTTCGTAAGAAGGGATTATAGAGACTGTCTGATAGATTCGCTCAATTATTGTGTGAAAGAGAAAGGGTTAAACGTTCATGCCTATGTGATCATGACTAGTCACCTTCATATGATTGTAAGTACAGCACAGGGTCATGATTTGGTTTCTACTATCAGGGACTTTAAAAAGTTTACTTCGAAGTCGCTCATCAGACTAATCAAAGAAATCCCTGAGAGTCGTAGGGAGTGGATGTTAAACAAGTTTAGCTATGAAGCGAATCGAACGCAGCGAGGTTCAGATTACATACTTTGGAAAGAGGGGTATCACGCAAAGCAGATAGAGACAAATGGTTTTTTGGATGAAAAACTGGATTATATTCACAACAATCCGGTGGAGGCTGGTTTTGTAAGTGAGCCGGAAGAGTATCTGTACAGTAGTGCCAGAAACTATGCCGGCAAAGAAGCGGTGATGAATGTTAATTTGTTATAGCTATATGGGCATTGCAAATGCCTGGAAGATACAATCGCAATACAATTGCGATCGAGCGAAATGGCAGGAAAGATACAAATGTTTTTTTTACAAATAAATTACAAATGAAAATGAAAAACCAGTTAAGCCAAATAGCTATTTTTATGTTAGTTGCTATCTTATTGTTCAATTGCTCAGATGATGGTGACGAATCTGGAGGTTGTAGCGATCCGGAAAGCGTGAATTTCGATGCGAGTGCGATTTCAGATAATGGCAGTTGCTTGTATTCCGCAGACATGATAGCTGGAGATTGGCAGGCGTCAGAAGAAATGTCCTTTTCAAACCCTTTATCTGGAGCTTCAGATAGTGGTACGGATAGTTTCATCCTCACCTTTGTCAAAATGGAAAATGATAAAATCTCCATTACTACAAATAGAAATTCGGAAAGGCCTAATCATGATTTGGGTAACTTCAGTTTTAAATACAAAGTTTCTTGGAAGGAAAAAACCATAGGTCCTTTGGGTTTGTTTTCCGGAGAGATTGTAAATGACGATAATATTACGATAGATTATCAATTAGGTTTGCCTGAAGGCCTATATACAGTCGAGTTGGATTTGGAGAGAATCTAGCCAAACTACACCAAGTAAGGGGGGGATCGAGCGGAGGGCAATCGAGCGAAATAGTTTTTCTGCTCGGTCGCAATTGAATTGCGACTGTAATCTTATTTATGTGTCGTCCTGGTTTCACTTTTTGAGTCCAGATAAGCACGCGTCAGGGGAACCCTCTTATTTAGCAGGCTGCTTGTAGATCCGAATGTTGTCTATTTGGATGAAACTATCGTTTTTAGGAGCCCACTCTGGTGTAGCTCCACCGTGGAAGGTCGAGAAATAAAATGAGTCAATCAGACCTAAGTCGCCCTCCCTTATGCTGAAGTTTTTCTTTTGTCCTACTTTTTGGTTGTCCATCCAGACTTCTATCTCGGCATCCTTCTTACCTGGTGTATTGATTTGAATGCGTTGTATCAAGGTGTGCCATTTTCCCGTTTCGAATTTAGCTTTCAGGTGTATTGCCTCGCCATATTTTTCCTGCATGTCTTTGTAGTACAGATACACGATAGGCTTTTGCTCTCCGGTCCACATGTAGCGAGCACTCCACCCCTGTCCCTGATCAGGATGCTTGCCGCCAGTAAAGGCAGCCCCGCCACTGGTAAGGCCGGGTAGTTTTCCGCCAAGGGCAAAATCAAACCCTTCTTCAAAATAGATGTCGTAGCTGAGGTAGTAGGTAGCAGCCGGGGGTATGGGTCTCACAAACTGGACACCACCTTGCTCTGGCCCCACAGCTCCCTGAGGATAGCTGATTTGTAATACCTTTCCCTTAGTTCCATCCTGTAATACCGATCCTCTGTTTTTGATGATAGACCATTTGATGGTGTCAAAATCTTGTTGGAGTGCAGTAGTATCGTAATTGCCTATGGCTTGGTTTTCAAAATCTACATCCAAGACAGAGTTGTCCTGGCTATACCCAACACAAGACCATAAACAACTTGCCAGCAGCAGGGCAAGGGGAGTACTGTAATTTTGAATGAGGTTCATTTTGTCGCGGGTTCAAAGGATTAGTGAGAGATAGTATTGGCCAAGCCAATCATCAGGATGGACACCATCACGATGGTTAACCCCAGAGCCAATATCCACATGGTCTGTTTCGAGGCGCCCACCCATTCTTTGTAGATGATGCCCCACAGGTTGCTAAAGAAAATGATGAAGGCCATGTGGATAGACCAGCTGGCAAATTCAAGATTTTCTCCTAAGAAGGTCGTGCCCATGCCATAGAAAAAAAACTGCAAATACCACGTGAGACCGCCTAGCGCTGCCCAAAGGTAGTTTTTCGATAGAGGAGTCGCTGAGTTTTGATAATCCGAGGAGGTTTTGTTTTTACGGTTGAGGTAGAGGCAATAGATGCCATTGGTGGTCATGCCACCCCAAAGAATCCATACCAGCACCGCGTTGTTTTTGAACAGATCGCTGGCGCCCTGAGCAAAAGCGAGGTCTGCGATAGGTGTCCCGGCCTCCAAGCCAAAGGCGAAGCAAGCACTGAGAATGCCGGATAGAATAGCTACTATCAAACCTTTATACAAACTGAACTCGTCGTCTGAAGCAGTCTCAGTTTCCTTTTCTTTTCGTGCACCTGCCAGTCCTACTACGGCGATACCTACCAGGCAGATCACTATGCCCCAAAGGGTAATCATCCCTGATCCGGATTGTAATAAGTTGGTAAAAGTACCTTTGAAAATAGGAGGGATCAACGTGCCAAACGCAGTACACAGCCCAAGTGCGATAGTCATGCCTAGCGACACGCCCAGATATCGCATGGATAGACCAAAAGTAAGTCCTCCGATGCCCCATAGGAGTCCGAAGCAATAGGTCCAACCCTTCACGGCACTGTCGGGCTGCATCAAGACTTGCCAGAGGTTTGGGATGGTGAGCCATGCGGCAATGAATGGCACCACCAGCCAGGCCGATAGCCCCAAAATAAGCCAGGAACTCTCCCAGCTCCATTTTTTTACTTGTTTGAAAGGAATGTAAAAACTGCCAGCGCCGAATCCGCCGATGGCATGAAATAGTACCCCTAAAAATGCTCCCATATGCTGCTGAATTTGTGTTGTTTAATACAAATAGACTTTTTTGATCAAAGCCATTTTATCATTGTCTTTGGAATTTTTTCTAATCAAATCCTGAAATATATAATAAGAAAGCCAAAATCCATTGTGGTATTGCTCTCGTGTGCTTCTCGGATTTTTGTAGATGTTGTACCAGTCGGTAGATAGCTTCTCTTGTTGTGCAAGTGCTATCATTTCTTCGGCATTTTGCATTTGTCCTTTGGCTACAGCTTCGAATAGTGCTACATAGTTATCGTATGCCATGGTAGCTGTTTGAATGACTTTGGCGGTATCGGAGATGCCCAGTGCTTTTAGTGCAAGGGTTTGCTCATATACCTGATCACCGTCCATGTCAAAATGCATTTCATCGAAGAATCCGTTGTCGTCGGTATCTTGATAGCTGACCGTGGCGAATCGGGTCGGTTCAAACTGATCCGTATCTTCTGGTTGGATGTTTGGTCCTCTCCAGCCTTGCCAGCCTTGGTAGCTCAGCGTATTCTGATCGATGCGCCAGTAGCCGGTTTCCGCACCTAGCAGATGAATTTTGCCATCCAGCGGCGAAATGTACAGGTTGCCCTGACCAGAAAAATCCAGATCCCACTCTCCACGATCTCCTGTGGGGTCGGCTTGTGGGTTGTGATCGAGTCCCCCGTTGCCCGCACCGATTTTGAAGGGGTCTTTGGGGTCGTAAAACTCTACCCGCTCCCAGCGATGGCAGTCGTCGTCTTCGTCGAACACCAGCCAGCAGGAATTCCACTCGCCTCGAGAAAAGGTGAGATCGTAGGCCGAATCGTGATTGACATATACTAACCGATCCAGATGCCTCCATCGTGGATCGGCGAAGTATTTGTCGGATTTTTTTGCAATTGGGTGCGATTGGATGGGTTGGACTTGATCGGAATAGTCGAAGCCTGACCCACTAAATTTTAAACTCATATCGAAATCCAATTCGTTGCCTGCGGCATTGTCATTGTCCAGGTCGAAGGTCATCTGTACGAGCGATGCTTTTTGGCTGAAGGACCAGGTAATCAGATCTTCAGGTTTTTCGATGGCTATAGGTTCGTCCACTACACGGATGGCCATTTCAGTCAGGCCATCGTCATCATGGTCATAAAATAGAAATGGGTTTTCCCAGTTGAAACTCAAGTCGTCGATATTCCATGGGGAGATGTGTACCTTCAGCATGGTGCTTTGCCCATGATAGTCAGCGAAAAAATTGGCTTTGCCGCTATGATCCCATCCTTCGTATCGAAAGGTGTCCCAATTGACATAGCCGAATACGCCGTCGTTGTCGTTGTCGACAAACCACATGTAGTGTGACTTCCATTTGCCGGTATAGTCGCGTGCTGCATTTTCTATAATGACTTGATAGTCTGCTTTGCCATCCTGATCTTCATCGATGTAGTCGACGATCAGATCGCCTTCGTCTCCGTACTTGCCATCTTTGTTCAGGTCGACCAGGAGGCAGTCGTTGTCCAGGTCGCCCTCCAGGTCACCTTCTTGCATATCTCCGTCGTCGTCGAGCCAGAGTATGCGCATGCCATTCTCCAGCTCCGCCTTTATTCCTGTTATTGCTTTCTTCTTACCGTAGAGGTACTCCACTTTTTCCTGCTGTGGCAAGGGCAGTCTAAATGGGGTCAGCGTTTCTTCCAGCTGAGGGTTTCTTTGGGTGCTGTGCTGCCCCTGACTGCAGACAGGCAAGCACTGCACCAGGCCGGCAAGGCCTAGCATTTTCCAGGCAACTGGAATTTTAAAATTGCTTTTATCTATTACTCCGGCCATCCTTCAGGTTTTTGATATTCATAATCGAAGTAATCGGGCTGATCTAAATCTCCCACCTGAATGTATCGGATACTTACCTGTTTCATGCGTTGGCTGGTAGGGTCGTCTAGTTCGGTTTTCACCAAATACCCTCCTGCTTTTTCTGGCAAGGTCATCGTCACAGGAACTAGCGTTTGCCAGAAAGGCTGAACGGACACGTCTTGAGTTCCCTCACTGACTACATCGCCCTGACTGTCTAGCAGTTGGTAGCTTATGGTTCCCGATTTAGCCATGGTCGTGTCATTCACCACCATGATGTTGAAATTGAAAGCGTCGCCGGCAGTTTGTGCTGTTGGAGACTTTACATACCGAGCATCTTCGATGTCGAGGAAGGCCGCGAATGGCCGAGTCACATGGTATTGAGATAGCAAGGCCTGTGATGGGATAAGGTCTTTGATGTCGTGAATAAACCAATCGCCGGTATGGCCATTGTTATTTGTCAAGTAAGCAAATGAGGCTACACCATCGGCTTCTCTGGTGGATCGGATCATTTCTGTTTCGATCGCCTGCAAGTAGGCCTGAAAACTCCAGCGCTCTTCGGCTGTCGCTTCTTTGCCTACATAGTATTCGTACACATCACGGTTGCTTTCGTATAGCTGGCTGCCGTCTGGCTCGTAGTATTCGTAGTCCACTTTGTAGGGCGTCCGATCATTTTCGGTAAAATTGCCATAGGTTCTAACGCCGGAGGTCTGGCCGTCGCGATTTTGCCAAAGCCAGGCGAATTCATTCACGATGACCGGTGCATTGGCGAGTTTCATTTGCTCCAGGCCAGCTACTTTGTCGTTGAGCTTGCCAAATCGGAAGGCCTCTCGGGTACGTTTGATGAAGTCGTTACCAACCCACCAACCGTGTGCGAGCGGATACCAATGGTACTCGAATACATCCAATCTGCTGCCTGGCACAGCCTTCATAAAACCTAGGTCCCAAAGTCGGGTAGGGTCGATCATTCTGAGCTGCGGAATCAGTTCTCTGCCAATATATTCTTGCTTTTGCTCATTGAGCGCATCCCAGATCACCACGCTTGGGTGGTTGCCATCGGCCCAGATCCAGTCGGTGTATTCTATGGCGTATTGCTCTGGTCTTCCTCGCAGGTTCCACATATTGTATTCGTTTTGGATGAGGATACCGTGCTCGTCGGCCAGGTCGTACCAAAACTGAGGCAGTAGTCCGATGCTGACTCGGAAAAAATTCCATCCCATGGCTTCAGGTATCTCGATCATCATTTTTTCTACCCATTCCCTGTCCCAAGGTAGGTTTCCTCTGTCTCGGTCTTCGAAAAATCTATTGAGCGTAAGCGTAGACCCAAACAGTGCAATTTCCTCGCCGTTGAGCTGGAAAGATTTTTCTACCGATTTGAAATCCCTCATACCGAAGGTAATGGCTTGCTGGTCAGATGGGCCAATCCATGACTGGTCGTCGGCAGGTTTGAGGTTTTCAGGATTGCCGAAATCGTCGTAAAACTTTCTGTCGGCAGAAACTTCTATGACTGCCTCGTAGAGAAAAGGGTCAGCGGGCGACCACGGCTTGATGTCATGATTAAAATCAAAGACCAATACTTTTTCTTGCTGTTCTATCTGACATTGGATTTTGTCGTTGATGGTTTTCGTCTCCGTAACGACCTGACCACTTTTTTTCTCACGAATGTGGGCTTTGAGTGTGTACTCTATGGCGCTGTATTCGGTGTTTCGCTCGAGGACTTTGGCATAGTTTTCCAATAGTACTTTGACCGTAGCCTGCTCGCCTGCTAAGTCTGGCAGCGCTAAGGCTCGGTGCACTCTGATCGGGCCTCCAAAGGTGATCTTGATGTCGTCCCAAATGCCGGGGATATCGGTATATTTTTCTCTGTCGAATCCGGTAGCGGCTTCCTTCGGCATCCAGGCTCGCTCGCCAAGTCTGAGTAGCAGCGTATTGGTTTTGCCATAGACCAAGTGATCCGTAAGGTCGACATCTATGGGCGTATTGTTTTGCATATAGCTGCCGAGGTCGATGCCATTGAGGATCACCTGCGTGTTGAATCTGCTTTTGAGGGCGGTGAGAATAGCCGTTTTGTTTTCCTTGGACTTCGGTACTTTGAAGGTGAATTTGTACCAGTTGTATCGTGGTTCGTGTGTGCCCGAGAAGTAAGCCTCATACTGATCGATCTTTGGTTCGGCCAAGTCAATCAGTCCGGGTACCGGTATGGTTCGTGTGAATTTACTCGGTGGAAAAGCGGATTTAGTTTGTTCAAATGGTACTTTGCCGTTGAGCGAAATCACGTCTGTGACTTGGGCAAATAGCATCTGGCTATAAATGATAATCGCAAGTGATAATATGGTCTTCTTCATGTTCTCTTTCACAAATTCTATAGATTATTTACTCCTGATTTTAAGGTCAAGGTTTGGTCCTTGTATTTGAAATCTCCACTCACACCAGCTGGGAGCGTGATGGTGCCTTTGATAGTTCCTTTCCTGCTTTTTGAAAAGTTGACAGACAGGTCGCCGTTGGGGTGAGGAAACGTAACTTCAATTTTGTTTAAATGTCCGAAAGCAGGTTCGATCAATACCTTCTGAAATCCCGGTGCGGCAGATTGTATACCTGCGACCGTATGAATAAAGTCGAAACATGGGCTGGCACTCCAGCCGTGACATTCTGATCTGGGGTTTACATCTGTTTCTCCAAAGGTGGTCATGCCCAGGTCTAGCATGTCCTTCCAAGGCCTGAGACTCGCAGGGTAGCGATCGGCACCGGCGGCCTTTTGCATGGCGCGCGTCAAGTAAAATCTGAAGTAGATTGTACTTTGTACCAAGTCTTCGTCTGTGAGCAGTCGGTCGAGTAGCGCAGCTTGTTGTTGCTCAGGTACAGCATCCGTAAGAATCGCAAAAACATTGGTATGCTGAGAAAAAATGTCTTTTTCAGGACGCTCAGCGATCAGCTCCTTCTCCTGATCATAGCAATTTTCTAAAGTAGCTTCGATGATAGCTTTGGCTTGTGAGCGATATGCCTGGGCTTGCAAATCTTGTCCAAGTAGCTCAAAAATATCCGCTGATTTTTGCAGGGCGAGTGCGTATTGCAAGCTTACATTGGCCGAGTGACCGTCGTCTGCCCCGGGAGGGATTCCGTTTTGAAAACCAGCACTCCAGTCCGTAAAATTCCACCATTCCAGATTGGCCAGCATGCCGGTGCTGTCTACCTTATTCTCGAACCAGCCCAATACGCTTTTAATGCCGGGCAGGAAGTTTTGAATAAAGGCGGGATCGTTTCGATAGATCATGTAGTCGTGGATCATTTGAATCCACAGGAGCGAATAGGTGGGGATCACCTGATTGATATAGGAAGGATAGCGACTCTGCGTGAGGCCGTTGGGCATGCGGGAGTCGTCGAATTGCTCGATGGCCTTGCGCATCAATCGATCGTCTCCCGATACGAAGATCGACACCAATGATTCGATACGGGTATCTCCGATGTATTGCAGCTGCTCGTAGTAGGGGTCTTCAAACTGGTCTGTAGAAGAGTTTTTTAGCGTAAGCCAGGCCGCATCCCAAATGGCATTGAGCTCAGGATCGTCAGAATTGAATGTCGCTTTTTCTTCAAATGGATAGGTGACATAGAGGTTGTGATAGTCTTCGATCACAAGCGGCTCGTCTCCAGTGGTAATATCTAGGGCCACATATCTGAAGGTTCGCATGGCTTGTGGTTGGTAGGTGCGTTTTTCACCACCATCGGCCTGAAAGATGTCGTAGTATCCTCTGATCTCTTGGTTTTCTAGATCATTTCTTGGCCCTTTTTTCCATCCCCCATGGGCACTAAATTCATGCGAAGACTTGTAGAACAAAGCTTCGGCGTAGGTGACTTTGATGGTGGCATTTTTTCCTTGGCTCACGGTCAGGTTTGGATAGCCTATGGTATGAATTTCATGGTCCAGCAGGATCGTGGCCATGGTGTTGGCGGGGATCGTGAGGGCTTCCTGGCCAGTCAAAAATTTGGTTGGAACGGTGATGCCATTGGCCTGAGCCACTTTTTTGAATCGAGTTTCTGTTTCTGTCAGGAATGGAATTTTACGAGGTACGAGATACCACGTGCTTCCAAAAAGGAACCCTCTTCCTACGGCAAATTCGACCATGGCCAGTCTGGGCTTTTGCCAGTGGCTGTCGTCGTAGCTTGCCGAGTTCCAACCCCAAGGGTACCGGGCTCCGTCTACACGGTCGCCGGGGCCTGCCGCATAGTATCCGCCTACGGAGTCGCTCACAAATGGAATGGTTTGGTAGGCTTCATTTTTCAAAACTTTCCATTCGCTGTCTTTCGTGGTATCTATGAATACAGGATTGTTTTTGTCTCCCTGTAAGATGAATGCGGTTTGGAAAGTCTGCTGCTTGGCGTGTCTGAATTCACCAAAGTTGATTACCTCTACGGCTACGGTATTGCTTCCAGCCTGAAGGTATTCGGCTAGGTCATAGGTCTCGTATCGCCAGTGGGCAATGTCCCCGATGGCTGGCCCGCGGCCTACGAAAGTGCCGTTCACATAGAGTTTGTATCTGTTGTCTGCGGAGAGGTGGACTATAAATGACTCCGGTGCTGTGCTGAGTTCGAATGTTTTTCGGAAATTGAAGACCCCATAGTCCATGGTAGAGGCGCTGGGATGAGTGATCCATTGTGCATTCCAGGCATGCTTGAGCATATTGAAGTCTTTCCCTTGGTGGTTGACCTTTACTTCTGATTCTTGAGCATGTAGTGGCGAGATTGTAAGTGCGATTAGAATTGCTCCAAATGTGCAAGCCAATTGTAACGTGTACTTAATCGTATTTTTCTTTTTTGTTGTCATAGATATTTTCTAATTCGCTCAAAGCACGGTCTAATTCTGTCAATGAAAAATCCAGTTTGCTTTGCCATTCTTGATTGTTCACGCTTTCAAAATTTTTATTAGTCAGAAAACGAGTGATTCCTATAATATTGGCAATCGGTTTTCGCACTTCATGCGAGAGGAATCTTAGTAAAATTTCCTGCTTTGATCCTTTATCATAATTTTCACCGCTCATGGGTGTTAGGTTTTGGTTCGTTTGTCCTTAGGTTCAGATGGCTAACTTGCTATGTATATCATATAATATTATCCTGTACTGACCTGTTTGGTTTAAATAGTCATTTGACTTCTTCTATCGTGAGAAGGGGACTTGCCAGTTTTCTGTTTATATAATTTTGAAAAATAGAAGACGGAATTGATACCTACACGATGGGCAACCTCTCCGATTTCCATATCGGTATTATGTAATAGTCTCCTGGCCAGGCCAATTCTTTCGGCTATTAGAAATTGATTCAAAGAATATCCGGTTGCTTTTTTGAATGTGAGTCTAAACTGACTATAGCTCAAGTTGAATCGCTCGCTCATTTTTTTGTAGTCAATTTTATTAGTCAGATTTTGTCTGATAAAATCGATACTGGATTGAACGATGTATTCATGTCGGTTGGTTTTGATCTTCACACTGTTGTCAATGGTGAAGTGACTGATCAGCTGGATGAGTGATCCAAACAATACTTTTTCCATCAGCTTGGCTGGAGTGCCAACTAATCTAAGAATATGATTAAAGAGTGTGATGATGTCACTTTGATAGCCCATTGGTTTGATGTGGGTGGTATTGCTAGGGAATAAATCTTTAACCACATAGCTTTCGATATATTCCCCTTTAAAACCCAACCAGTATTCTTCCCAACCAAGATCTTTATGAGGCTTGTATCTATGCCATTCTTCTTTGTTGATGATAATGGCATCTCCAGGTTTTATTTCAACTTGTCCTGTATTGGACTCGAAAACACCCCCACCTGTGGGGATATAAATGATATAATAATCGGGTAATGTACGTCCTTCTTCCCAAGAGAATAAATGCGACTCGGGGTGACCTTTTACTGGGTATTCAGCATTGCGGTTAATTTGCTCATATCCGCATGTGATAAGTTTTATGCCCCAGTTTTCATTGTCACCAGAAAAGTATCTCCAATAGTTTTCCATTTCCAAGTATAACTAATTTTAGTTATTTGTTTGTACAAAATGATTGTTTGGACAAACTAAAGCGATGCTCTCGACATAAAATGAAAATCGTTTTTTACCAAACCTGAAACCTGTCCTAATATCATATCTGCAGCTACTTGACCCATTTTGGCAAAATCAGCTGTGATCACCGAAATCCCTTCTGCCAGAACTTCTTTGAGTGCTGTGTCATTGTAAGATAGGATGCCGGTATCTTTGGCCAACTTCATCTTGGAGATCTGAATATTCTTGATGATCGTTACCAGATCTTCTTCTTCGAGTACGACAAAGGCGGATTTTTTATATTGTTTGGGGTCGATGCAGGATGCGTTGTTGTAGATTTCATATTTAAACTGATTGAAACCACAGAAACGCTTGAATCCTGCCAAGATATCTGCGGGATAAGTATTCGCTTTGTCTTCTGGAAAAATCAAAATCAATTTTTCGTATTTTCTAAGTAGGGAACTGGCCTCTACCAGCGCATTATAAATATCCTCTTTAAAATCCTGGTACATTCCGCCCTTGCAGTTGGCCAATTGATCTGCTTTAGTATCCAGTAATATTAATTTTTCGGAATTGATCTCGCGCAATATGTCATTCAACTCTTCTTGTTGCTGGCTTTCAAATCCTGGCATGATCACGTAGTATTGATAGCCGTCCAAATTATGCTTTATGATTTTTTTAAACAGCGAATAGTCACAGTAGTCAATGGTAGCCTGACTGCTTAGTTTTTGGATCATCTCATTATAGATGGTCTTTTTTTCACTATTAAAGTCATTAACCAAAAGTAAGATTTTCAATTCCTCAGAAGTACTATCATCTAAAATGTAATAGCCTCTTCTTTTGATAGACTGAATGATTTTCTGGTTGCATAAATAGCGATATGCTTTTTCTACTGTGTCTCTTGATAGATAGTAGTCAAAACTTAGCTGATTGATAGACGGCAGTTTATCTCCAGATTTTAGTTTTCCATCTCTGATGCTCCAGATGATGCTATCAATAATTTGTTTGTATTTAGGCGTGTTGGAATCATCACAAATGTCTAATTGAATAAAATCGTGTTTCATGACCGTAAAGTGTTTTGTTGAAAAATTCCTCGTGCAAAACAGCGTGGCATGTTGGCCGAATCGACTAGTCTAACGACTTATTGCAATTACACATGCTATTTGCTGCCATTTCGCACATTACAAACTTGAGCAATAGAATGGCCATCTGAAATAGTCATAATGATTAATGTTTTATACAAAATGTCTATTTAAGAAATGAATAATTTTAAAAATCGAATAAAATTATTCGCTTAAAAACACGGATTATTTGTTGGAAACCGAGGGCTTTGTAGTTGGAAACTCCGACCTGAATGGATTCAAATCATAATTAGCTCAAAAAGGAGCAAGCCTTGAAAGTATTATATAATTCAAAAAAAGTCTATCGGCACAGTATAGCACAGGACAGCTCAAATTTTCTGAATGTTGATCTTCACCATATGATTGATAGGATTCGGCCTATTCAATGCAATAAGTTGAAAGAATTACTGGAGGAAGAATTATATGTTCGAAATAAAGGGTAAAAGAGTATTAATAACAGGAGGGTCTCGAGGAATTGGGTTGAGTTATGTTGATGCGCTTGCGAAGCAGGGGTGCGATATTGTATTCAGCCATTATAAGGATTCGGAAAAGGCCGTTGCTGAGTGCCAAAGGGTAGAAGATACTTTTAATACTAAAATACACCATATAGAATCCGATATAGCGGATGAAAAGCAAACAGAAGATATGGTGGCTCAAGCCATCGATATTTTGGGAGGTATAGATATAATGATCAGCAATGGTGGGATTTGTAAGTTCACAGAATTTATGGATATCTCTCTTGACAATTGGAATAGACACATGGATGTCAATCTCAGTGGCCCTTTCAGGGTCACACAGTTAGCTGCCAAGCAAATGATCAAACAAGGAGATGGAGGCAGGATCATTTTCACTACCAGTGTCGGGGCATACAGGTCTAACGCGAAGCAAACACACTATTGTGTATCGAAGGCCGGACTCAGCTTATTGTCGATGGGTATGGCCATCGAACTGGGAGAGCATAATATTACCGTCAACAGTATAGCACCAGGTTGGATACATACAGATATCAATGATAAGGAATCGAGAGACTTGAAATCAGTTGAGCCTTGGATTGATGCAAAACTGTCAGTGGCCAGGCTAGGAAAACCAAAAGACGTAGAATCCGCCGTTCTGTTTCTTGCCAGCAAAGAAGCTGAATACACCACAGGCTCTACCATTTTTGTTGATGGCGGATGGAATGCACAACTATGATGAACAATTATAAAATAACAGCACTCAAAATGGGCGAGGCTAATGTGCCTGCTGCTGAAGTATATTGGATGACCAAACTCTACGGGTGGGAAATGCTCACTTTTTGGGCCTTTTTGATCGAAAGCGATGATCGTAAAGTATTACTTAATACTGGCTTTCCGCAAGACTATTCTGCCCTCGATGCGCTTTGGACTAATTGGGCTTATGAAGCGATGAATGAGCATGGTCATGAGCCTGTAATCACCGAGGACAACTGGATCGTCAATGCACTGTCTCAAAACGATGTCACCCCACAAGAAATTACGGATGTCATTATCACGCCAATTACATCTTATGCCACGGGCGGATTGGATCAGTTTCCTAAAGCCAACATTTGGGTCTCACACAAAGGCTGGATGGACTTCCATGCGCCTGACCCGGAGATTCCACAGTTGCCAAGAAATATACTGTTTCCGGATCATGTGATCAGCTATTTGGTAAAACAAGAGGCAGCCGCCAGAATCAACTTGTTGCCTGATGAAGAAACTGAGTTTTTACCAGGTATAACCTCTTGGTTTTGCGGTGGACATCATCGCTCTTCGATGTTATTCAAAGTGAAGACCAAAGAAGGTGTGGTGGGCTTAACCGATGCAGTATTTAAGTATAGGAATTTTGAAGATAAAATCCCGCTGGGGCTGAGCGAATCGATCGAAGAACATTATAGGCTTTTTGCCAAAATGGAAAGAGAAGTGGATTTGATTTTGCCGCTTTATGACGGCGACATCAAGAGAAAGCATCCAAGTCTAACTGTGGGATAATAGATAATAGAAGAGATGAAATTGGAATTTGAAAATAAAGTGGCACTCATCACTGGCGTAGCTAGTGGGTTTGGAAAAGCCACAGCCAAGCAATTGGCTGAGCAGGGATGCACCATTGTAGGTGTGGAAAGAAATGAAGAAAAACTAAACACAGTCTTGGCGGAATTGCCCGGAGAGCACCATGCTCTTGTACAAGATCTACAAGATGCACAAGGTGCTAAAACTGTAGCTGAGAGAGCCAAGGCAATGACTGGACGAATTGATATCGTAATCAATTCTGCAGGTGTTTGTCATTTCAATAAACTCAACGAAATCACCATCGAAGAGTGGGATGAAGTATTCGAAATTGACGTTAGGGCCTTGTTCCAAGTGGCCGTAGGAGCAGCAGAGGTTATGGATCACGGCGGCACTATTATCAATCTGGGGTCAAACGCGGGACGAAAAGGACGTGCTGTGTCTGCACATTATGCTGCAGCCAAAGCTGGTGTGAGCAATTTCTCTGAGTCCATGGCGCTGGCCTACGGTGCCAAAGGCATTCGGGTCAATACCGTAAGCCCAGGCCCGATCATGACTCCTATGTGGGATGATTTATATCCAGAATTGGCGCCTATCACAGGAAAAAATTCTGCTGAACTAGCGGAGGCGTGGACAGCGCAGACGCCGCTGGGTAGACTGGGAGAAGCAGATGATGTAGCCAACCTGATCGTATTTCTGGCATCAGAAAAAGGAAGTTTTATCACCGGACAAGATATCAATGTTTGTGGTGGATTCATGCTCAACAGCTAATCAATTCAAAAAAAAACGAAATGAAATTATCAAAATCAGATATTATCAACAGGGATCTAAGACAGGATCCACCGTTAGAAGTCGGGAAATCTTCGCTGGCGCTAGCCTATGAAGCCATGCAAAAAGGAGACCTAGAAGAAGCGAAAAGAATCACTGAGTATGCGCGTCTCGAATGGGAAGTGGTGCATGATATGTTTACCAACTGGGCTTGGTCATTTTTCACTTATATCGCTGATAATTTTGGTGAAGACGAACTGGAAAAGGCCTACCGATCCATTTTGGGTAGCTACTACAAAGATCGCTATGACAAGGTCATGTCGCAGGACGTAGAGACTCAGCTCCAGCTCACGATCGAAGGATTGAGAGGGCACCTGATGGGACCGGATAGACAGGGAGATATAGAGGTGATCGAAGATGAAGAAAAATATACTTTGGTGCTCGACTCTTGCGGAAGTGGCGGAGTGGCTCGACAAAGAGTAGATCGAGGCGAAGTAAAAACCCCTGAGGTTTTTGGCTGCACCAAGAAAGAACAGCCTTGGAGCTGGGGTAAAAAAGACATCAGCTACTACTGTACACACTGCACTATGGTCAACGAAATCTTATCTATAGAAAACTATGGACATCCGATGAGAGTGACGGAGTATAATCCTGATTCTGAAGCGCCATGTAAGTGGCTCGTCTACAAAGATCCTAAGAAGGTGCCTGCAGAATACTACGAGCGTGTAGGAAAAGAAGCGCCAGACCATGCGCCTAGATTGTCAGATAAAAAATAGAATCATTGGAATCAATTAATCATTGGTCAACACCGATCGGAGCCCCTTTGGCCGCTCCGTTTCCATTCTCCTTTAGAGATGTGGAGGTTTTGACACTATCGTACAAAACAGATAGAGAGGCAGCCGAAAAATTTCTACCAGCTCCCCTCAAGCTCAGAAGCGAATGGGTGCTTGTTCATATCTATAACATGAACGACACCGATTATCTCGGCAAGTACCAGGAGTGTAATGTCATGCTTGATGCCGAATTGCCAGGCAAGGCGATTGGTGGCTATTCACCCTTTTTGTTTTTGAATAGCGACGGTGGCATTTCACAGGGAAGAGAAGTTCACGGACAGCCAAAAAAATGGGGCAACCCCAAGGTGGATTTTAATGGAGATTTGATCATCGGTTCGCTGGAGCGAAATGGGATCGAAGTAATCAATGGCACCATGGCCTACAAACAAAACCGAGGCTCTATTGAGGAATTTAAAGACATGACCTTCGACTTTTCTGTCAACCTCAACTATAAGGTCATCAATCATATCAATGGCGAAACTGCCATACGTCAAATTACTTCGCGAAAGCTCAAGGATGTGAATATATCTGAAAGCTGGATAGACCCTTGTTCTGTTGCGCTTAGGCCAAATATGCAAGCGCCGATCTACAGGCTGCCAGTGTTGGAAGAAGGACACGCCTGCTTTTGGAAGGGAGAATTCACCTTGATAGAAGGAGAAATTATACATGATTATTTAAAGGGCTGAAATTAAATAAATAGACCGGCCTGATTCAGGTCTAGGAAAAATCAAAACCGAATGACAATGAAAGTAGCAATTACAGATTGGAATTTTCCCAATATAGATATTGAACGAAAAATATTGGAAGACGCAGGTCACACAGTAGTAGATGCGCAATGTACGTCTGAAGAAGAAGTAACCGAATTAGTAAAGGATGCCGATCTTGTGATCGCACAGTGGGCACCTGTGAAAGCTGCCGCAATCGAAGCCATGACGCAGTGCAAAGGCATCGTAAGGTACGGAATCGGCTTGGACAATATTGATTTGGAGGCAGCCAAAATCAAAGGTATCCCGGTGGCTAACGTGCCAGACTACTGTCTCAATGAAGTAGCAGACCATACCATAGCTCTGATGTTGGCTTCACAACGACAGATTTTATCCACCTGGGACAGAATCAATCAGGGCACCTGGGTGATCACCTCACCGATGACGTTGCCACCCTTGCGACAATCTACTTTGGCTTTGATAGGTCTGGGTCGAATTTCCCAGCGAGTAGCTAGTAGAGCGCAGGCCTTTGGTATGAAAGTAATTGCTTTTGATCCTGGATTGACTGACGAGCAGTTTGAAGAGCTAAATGTAGAAAAAGCAACTCTCGACGAAATCTGGCAACAAGCCGATGTAGTGAGTTTGCATTGTCCGCTGATTGAAGCTACTCATCATCTGGTGAATGCTGAGGTACTAAAAAAAATGAAGTCGACGAGCATTCTGGTCAACACCAGCAGGGGTGGATTGATCAACACCACCGATATCACAAAAGCATTGAATAGTGGAGAAATAGCTGGCGCCGCTTTGGATGTGGTAGAAGAAGAGCCGCTGTCGAATGACCATCCACTTCTAAAAGCCAAAAATGTGATAGTGACCAGCCACACGGCTTGGCACAGCGGTAGTAGCATCACAGAATTACAAACATTAGCCGCAGAGAAAGCAGTAGAGTTATTAAATAGAGTAAAAGAAGTAGTATGAAGTTGATAAGATTTGGGGCCGAAGGGCAAGAGAAGCCGGGGGTTCAGTTGGATGACGACACCAGAGTAGATGTTAGCAGTTTGGTGAGCGACTATGATGAGGCATTTTTCGCCGGTAGCGCATTGGCCGAATTGGCCTCACAAGTTTCGACTCAGGCAGATACCTTACCCAAAGTGGATGCCTCTGTGCGACTAGGAGCACCCTTGGCACGACCTTCCAAGATTGTGTGCGTAGGATTAAACTATGCCAAGCATGCGGCCGAAAGTGGAATGGATATACCTGCCGAACCCGTATTATTTTTCAAGGCTACCTCTGCTATAGTAGGACCGAACGATGACATTATCATTCCTAAGGGAAGTGAAAAAACGGACTGGGAAGTAGAGCTAGCCATTGTAATAGGCAAAAAAGCGAGCTATGTCGATGAAAAACATGCGATGGATCATGTGGCTGGTTATGTCTTGCACAATGATGTGAGTGAAAGAGCTTTCCAACTCGAAAGAAGTGGGCAATGGGTAAAAGGCAAGAGTGCTGATACATTTGCGCCGATTGGGCCATTCATAGCAACAAAAAACGAAATAGCTGAACCGGGCAAATTGAAACTGTGGCTTAAAGTGAATGACGAAATGATGCAGGATAGCGACACTTCAGATTTGATTTTTGATGTCCCGCATCTGGTCAGTTACATCAGCCAATATATGACCTTGCTGCCCGGAGATATTATTTCTACCGGAACGCCGTTTGGTGTAGGGATGGGATTAAATCCACCTACATATCTGAAAGACGGTGATGTCGTTGAGCTAGGTATAAACGGCCTCGGCACTTCGAAGCAAAAAGTAAAACGTTATCAGTAAAAAGAACTTGATTGGTTCAAGTGGTTACTGCCCGTTTCGGCTTGTGCGAATCATGCATTGAACTATTCCCGAGGTAATGAAGGTCTATAGTCTAACCTTTTGCCTTGGGGATATTCGTTTTTAAACAAAAATCTAAAATGATGAAATACACTCCCCTGGATAAAGCAACATACATCAACAACAGAGCTGAGTTTGTCAAACACCTGGCATCTGATTCGGTGGCTATTTTCAATTCAAATGATATCATGCCCACCAATGCAGATGGTGTAATGGCCTTCCGGCAAAACAACGACTTGCTGCATTTGACCGGCATAGATCAGGAAGAAACTATTTTAGTATTAAGACCAAATTTTCCTGACCCGGCTCAAAGAGAAGTACTCTTTATTAGAGAAACCAATGACTTGATCAAAGTTTGGGAAGGGCATAAATTCACCAAGGAAGAAGCCAGATCCCTATCAGGCATTGAAAATGTGCGATGGCTTTCTGAATTTGAAAAAGTATTCAATGAACTAGTCGTTGCTTCTCAAAATATTTACATCAATGCCAACGAGCATACCCGTGCGATGCTGGATGTAGAAACCAGAGATGACCGATTCAATTCCTGGTGCCATCAGAAGTATCCGAACCACACTTACAAGCGTTCGGCTCCCATTATGCATGATATACGGTCAGTCAAATCGGCTCACGAGATAGAAATGTTACAAAAGGCTTGTGATATCACCAACGATGGTTTTAGGCGAGTATTGAAATTTGTAAAACCAGGCGTCACTGAGTATGAAATTGAGGCAGAGTTTATCCATGAGTTTGTCAAGCAAAAATCGCGTGGATTTGCCTACACGCCTATCATTGCGAGTGGAGGAGACTCTTGCATTTTGCATTATATTGAAAACAAGAAAAAGTGTCAGAAAGGTGATATTTTGCTCATGGATGTAGCTGCAGAGTATGGCAATTACAACGCAGACATGACCAGAAGTATCCCCGTCAGCGGGCGATTCACCGAAAGGCAAAAGGATGTGTATCAGGCTGTACTTCGCGTAAAGAACGAGGCAACCGATATGCTAAGACCGGGAGTGATCCTAACAGAATACAACAAAGAAGTAGGACTGGTGATGGAAAAAGAGCTGCTGAAATTGGGATTGATAGATCAAACAGATATCAAAAACCAGAATCCGGATAGCCCTGCCTACCGAAAGTACTTTACACACAACACGTCTCACTTTTTGGGGTTAGACGTGCACGATGTGGGAAGCTTTCATAAGCCAGTGAGGTCCAACACTGTGGTTACTGTGGAACCAGGTATCTATATTCCGGAAGAGCATATGGGTATTCGATTAGAAGATAATATTGTGATTCAGGCCGACAAGAATCTCAACTTAATGAAAGACATTCCACTAGCTTTGGAAGAAATAGAAACATTGATGAACGAGTAACTAAATCTCATGAGCTGGACATACAATTCTAATTATCCCTCGATAGAGGATCTCAGAGAAAGAGCTAAGAATAAGATACCAAAATTCGCATTTGAGTATCTGGATGGAGGGTGCAATGAAGACGTAAATTTGGATAAAAACACAAGAGAAATTCGCGAAGTCGAGTTAATCCCACAGTATTTGTCCAAGCACCTGAGCTCGGAGATGAAAACAGAATTGTTTGGCCATGTATATGACGCTCCGTTTGGTATTGCGCCGGTGGGGCTCCAGGGACTGATGTGGCCCAAGGCACCCGAGATTTTAGCCAAAGCTGCTCACGAGCACAACGTACCATTCATACTAAGCACGGTCACTACCATGGACATCGAACGTGCCAGCGAACTGACCGAAGGAAAGGCTTGGTTTCAGCTTTATCATCCAGCAGAAGATCGATTGCGCGACGATCTAATAGCAAGAGCCGCAGCTGCAGACTGCCCCGTATTGGTGCTGCTGGCAGATGTTCCCACGTTTGGATTTCGTCCGCGAGACATTAGAAATGGCTTGGCCATGCCGCCGAGGATGACGTTTAGAAATATGCGTCAGATCATGGCTCGGCCGGATTGGGCCCTCAGAACATTGATCAATGGCAAACCTGAATTTAAGAGTTTGAAGCCCTATATGCCAAAAGGCCTGGATATGAAGCAGCTGGGACAGTATATGAATCAAACGTTTTCCGGTCGGCTGAACGAAGAAAAAATTGCCCCAATACGGGACATGTGGAAAGGCAAAATCGTGCTCAAGGGAGTTGCTAGCATGGAAGATGCAGAAAAGGCCGTAAAGCTGGGGTTGGATGGTATCATTGTTTCCAACCATGGCGGAAGGCAACTCGATGCTGGTCAGTCCACCATCCATCCGTTGAAGTCGATTGCTAAAGCATACAAAGACCAGATCAAGGTAATGATGGATAGTGGGCTTAGGTCAGGACCTGATATTGCCCGAACGATGGCCAGCGGTGCGGAGTTCAGCTTCCTTGGTCGTACTTTCATGTATAGCGTGGCAGCGCTTGGTGCTCAGGGAGGAGATCATGCCATCGGACTGCTCAAGACCCAGCTGCAGCAAGTCATGGAGCAAATTTGCTGTGAAAGGGTAGAAGATTTTAGGAACTTTTTAGTCGAAGAAGACTAACTCACTTTAAATAATTATCGATGGACTACGAAGATTTTCGTATGACCAGCGACGAGTCTATAAATTTAGTCTCAGTCTTGGCCTCTGGATTTTCTAATTGATGGAGTAAGGTTTGTATAGCCAGTCTGCCCATTTTTAATGGATTTTGATTTACTGAGGTCAGGGGAGGAGTCGTATAGGCTCCAAGGGGTTCGTTACTAAATCCTACGATGGCGATGTCCTTGGGTACGTCGACCCCAGATTCCTGAAGCACTTGCATGCAGGATATAGCCGCTATATCGTTGGCCGAAAAAATGGCATCTGGTCGTTGCTTGAGTTGAAGCAGTTGGCTAGCCAAATCTCTCCCGTCTTCTGATTTCAACGGGCTTTTGAAAATTAACGCTGGATCCTCAGTCAAGCCGTGCTTTCTAAGTGCCTCTCGATAGCCCTCTAGCCGATCCTGGTAGATACTCACATTTTCTAAACCAGAAAAGTGAGCAATACGTTTTCGTCCATTCAAGATCAAATGTTCGGTAGCGTCAAATGCTCTGGCTTTATCGTCAATAAGCACATTGTTGGCAGGTATGGCTTCACACTTTCGATCGAAGAATACAACCGGGGTTTTCTGGTCTGCTATTCTCTCCAGATGTTCAAATTCATTCGTTTCCATGGCGATAGATATGATTATGCCATCCACTTGGCTAGACAATAGCGTATCGATCAGTCTATGTTCTTTTTCCATCTGATCCATCGATTGAGCGATAATTACCCGGTAGTCATTTTCGAAAGCTACTTCTTCTATGCCGGCTATGACGGTGGAGAGAAAGAAACGTGAAATATGAGGTACCACCACGCCTATGGTTCGGGTCTTTTGACTTCTTAGGTTCGACGCAAGCGTATTCCTAAAATAGCCCAGTTCTTTTGCTTTGGCTTGGATGAGGTCGCGGGTTTTTTTGGTTACCCTCGGACTATTGGCAAATGCTCTGGATATGGTAGAGCTGTCTTTTTTGAGGATTCTTGCCAGGTCGTGAATGGTTATTTTCTTCTTCATTACTGCAATTTATTCACTTTCTCACAATCAAAATACAATCGATTGTATTTTTTGATTAAATTTGTCTCGAATCAAAGAATGACAACTATGAGTGTAAAATATGAGGTGAGATATGCATCGTCACCAGAAGCAGTAAAAAAACAAGATACCACAGCCCTAAGGAGCGAGTTTCTAATAGAGGATTTAATGACTGCAGACGAAGTAGTCTTGGTTTATTCTCATTACGACAGATACATTACAGGATCTGCAGTGCCAGTCAAAGGTGATTTGACACTGGAGGCCATCGATCCATTGAAAGCGGAAAACTTTTTAGACAGAAGAGAGCTTGGTGTAATCAACGTAGGGGGTGAAGGAACGGTCACTGTAGACGGAACCATTTATGAACTTTCATACAAGGATGCCCTATACGTGGCTAAAGACAGTAAGTCAGTAGTATTTTCAAGTAAGGATTCGTCGAATCCGGCTAAATTTTATTTGAACTCTGCTCCGGCACATCAGGCATTTTACTTCCAAAAAAATCACAAAAGAAGAGGCTAACAAAATCGAGCTAGGCTCACTGGAAACAGCCAATCACCGCGTGGTTAATCAGATGATCGTGTCTAGTGTGGTAGAGACTTGTCAGTTGCAAATGGGTATGACTGAGTTGAAGACAGGCAGTGTTTGGAATACTTTGCCATCGCATGTTCACGACCGTAGAATGGAAGTGTATTTTTACATTGAAGTACCGGAAGGGCAGTCCGTGTGTCATTTTATGGGACAGACAGAAGAGACCCGACATATCTGGATGCAAAATGAACAGGCGGTAATTTCACCACCCTGGTCTATCCATTCTGGTGCTGGTACCTCAAACTATACATTCATTTGGGGCATGGCCGGAGAAAATCTGGATTATGGCGATATGGACGTTTGTCCTATTCAAGAACTTAGATAAGTAGCGTATGTCTTTAGAATTATTCAATTTAAAAGGAAAAGTGGCACTCGTAACCGGTGCCACACACGGACTAGGTATGGCCATGGCCATGGGCTTGGGCAAAGCCGGAGCTACTGTAGTCATCAATGGCAATTCTTCTCAGGAAAAAATTGACAATGCGTTGAAAGAGTATATAGCCGCAGGTGTCGACGCAAAAGGCTATAAGTTTGACGTGACCAATGAAGCCGATGTGCAAGCCAATATTGCTAAAATTGAAGCAGAGGTAGGTAACATAGATATTTTGGTCAACAATGCCGGAATCATCAAACGCGTACCGTTGGAAGAGATGGAGGTGTCTGAATTTGAGCAAGTCATCAAAGTGGACTTGGTCAGTCCTTTCATCGTTTCAAAATCAGTGGTCAAAGGTATGATCGCCAGAAAATCCGGCAAGATCATCAACATCTGCTCTATGATGAGTGAATTGGGAAGAAACACTGTAGGCGCTTATGCAGCAGCCAAAGGCGGGCTGAAAATGCTTACTCAAAATATGGCTACCGAATGGGCCAAGCATAACATTCAAACGAATGGCATCGGTCCTGGTTATTTTGCTACCAGCCAGACTGCTCCTATTAGAGTAGATGGTCACCCGTTCAATGACTTTATTGTAGGCAGAACGCCGGCTGGAAAATGGGGAGACCCTTCTGACCTGGAAGGTGCAGCTATATTTCTAGGATCTAAGGCTAGTGATTTTGTCAATGGTCAAGTGATCTATGTAGATGGCGGTATTCTCGCTACCATAGGCAAGCCTGCCAACGAGGATTAATTCTGAACAATCAGGGTTCGGACACGGATTCAAACCCTGATTTAATTCTTTATTCAATAATCAAAAACAAGCATGATACGTATTCCATTCCTTTTCATCACTATTTGCCTCGGCTCATGTATGGCTGAGCAAACCGAAAAAACCATTGTAATCTCCAATCAGCTACCCATAGAAAGGACTAATGAGGTGGTGCAAATTGATGCTGATCAATTGTTGCTGGAAGATGGAGAAGAAGTGGAGGCCTATGGTCTTGCTGATGATTCTGGCCAACTGCAATTGATCCAATATTTGGATCAGGATCAGAACGGTACTACGGATGCTATCTTGTTTCAACCTGGTGTACCAGCTGACGGGCAAGTGAGCTATACCTTAAAAAAATTAGCACCTGAAGAACAAAACCCAAGCAGTGAGAAGGCTTGCTTCTCTAGGTTTGTTCCTGAGCGTACGGATGATTATGCCTGGGAAAATGATAGAGTAGCTTTTAGAACTTTTGGCCCTACGGCTCAGCAAATGAAGGAAAGCGGTGAGCCTGGAGGTACCCTCACCAGTGGTATTGATTGTTGGCTGAAAAAAGTAGATTACCCCATTATCAACAAGTGGTATAAAAAATATAAGTCCGACCCTAACGCATATCACGTGGATTCAGGTGAAGGATTGGACAACTTTCATGTGGGTATTAGCCGAGGCTGTGGAGGCATTGCTGTCAAATTTGAGGATCAATTTTATACCTCCAAGAACTTTACCGCTTACAATACTTTGACCAATGGTTCTTTGAGAACTGCATTTTCATTGGAATATGCCACATGGTTTTGGGGTGATTCCAATCAGGTAAAAACTTCAAAAAAAAATGACGCTGGATAAAGGGAGCAACCTGACTCAGGTAGTAGTTCAGGTAGATGGTGTAGATGATATTTGGGCTGGTCTGACCTTACACGAAAATGATGGAGAGATCACGATAGACTCATTAGGGGGGTGGGTGAGTTATTATCAACCGCATGGCGATAGCTTTTTAGCAACAGCAATAGTAGCTGCTCCAGGATTTTTTCTGGGCAGTGAAGTGGTAAATACAGAGTTGAAAGACCTCAGCCACATTTATTTAAATTTGGATGTAAAAGATGGGAAATCTGTGTACTACACAGGCTTTTCCTGGAAAGAAAGCAATCAATTTGAAGATCAAGGCGAATGGGAGACCTATTTGAGTCGATTTGCACAGCAATTGGACAATCCTCTGGAAATAGCGATTGAATGATGTAATTTAATCCCTGAATTGGATCTTACTCTATAGGCCAGATCCTATAAAAAAACATGAAAGGTTGAAACAACTGAGGAAAATAGCATATGATATTTCCAGATACATTTTTGTATTCAACCTACTTGTTTTCGCAAGTCTAGCTAGCACGGCTCAAAAACCTGTACTGGAGTTCACCAAAATTACCACGGCAAACGGCCTATCACAGAGTACAGTTATTACAATGGCTCAGGATCATCAAGGGATGATTTGGATAGGTACCAGAGATGGACTCAATAGATACGACGGCCAGCAATTTATTATCTACAGAAACGAAGCCGAAGATTCCAGCAGTATAAGTAATAACGATATTCTGGACATTGAAGTAGATGCCAAGGGCAATCTTTGGATTGGCACCTATAGTGGATTGAACTTTTTTGATGTAAAATCAGAAAAGTTCGAGCAATACCTTGAGGATGCCGATAATCCCAATAGTTTATCTAATAATACGATTTGGAGTGTAGACGCCTATTCTCCAACAGAATTATGGATAGGTACATCTAATGGACTAAACCAGTTGAATCCTGAAACCGGACAAATGCAAAAGTACTTTGCCAACCAGTCTGATTCCACAAAATTATTCAATGGGGCTATTAGGAGTGTCAAAACTGACCCTAAGGGCCGGACATGGGTAGGGACAGAAGAGGGGTTGCATCTGATCCTTCGTGAGGCAAATGGCCAGGTTACATTTGAAAGAATTGATTTGAAAAGAGACAGCAATCCATTGTTTGTACAGACCATAGCTTTTACAGACGATGGACGGACCTGGATAGGAACCAAATTTCATGGATTGATAGTTTTGGATAGTGAAGGAAATGAATTGGAGCGTCTATCGGCTTCTGATGGTTCAAATAAGATTACCCACAATAATGTAAGAGCACTCGAAGTAGATCACGAAAATAGGCTATGGGTAGGCACATACAACGGCCTCAATAGGATAGATTCTGATGGATCAATTACCATGAGTATTAACATCCCTACGGCCAAAAATTCACTGTCTGAAAACAAAGTCAAGAGTATATTTTGTAGTAAGAATGGGTCGGTTTGGGTCGGAACCTATTATGGTGGGGTCAATATGTGGGATCGTGCCAATTTCAATTTTGGGAACATCAAACAACAAGTAGGTGGTCATGGTCTGTCGTACAATGTAGTAAGCTCTATCGTGCAGACAGGGGAAAACATCTATTTTGCCACCGAAGGAGGTGGAATCAGTGTCCAAAACCACAAGAGCAAAAACCTCAAGTCAATTGCCATGGCAAGCCATGGCATCACAAGCAACAATATCAAAGCCTTACGACCTGCCATGTCTGCAAGGAGTCTTTGGATTTGCACATTTGATGGTGGTCTGAACCTATTTGACACGAATGCTGAGCAAGTGAAACTCGTCGTAAATCAGGGCAACGGGTTGAGTAGCAATAGTGTTTATGATATAATTGAATATGAAAAGGACTTTTGGGTTATTGCTACATTTGGTGGCGGACTAAACATTTATACGCCCAGCTCAAGAAAAATTCAGCATGTTAGATCTGACCGAGCTGACAGTCACTCGTTATCCGATGATCAAATCAGAGTTATGCACCGGGATAGAGAAGGCAATCTTTGGATAGGTACACAAAAGGGATTGTGCTATTGGTCTTCAGCGAATATTGCAAAACGGAATTATACTTTCAAAAGGTATTTTTATGACGAAGGCAGAGAGTCTGGCGAAGACATACGAGTTATTTTTGAAAGTAGTGATAAGAGAATTTGGGTGGGCTCTAAAGAGACGGGCTTGTATGTATTTGAAAATGGCGATTTCCGATGGGTCGACGTGTTTTCGGGATATCAAAATACGAGCAATACGATTCATGCCATCGAAGAAGATACAAACGGAGCGCTATGGATAAGCTCTAATAGCGGAATCATACATTATGAGCCTTCGGTCAGATCGATCAAACTATATGAAGAATCTGATGGTCTGGTGTCCAATGAATACAATAGCAACTCATCGTTGTTTGCTGAAGATGGTACCATGTATTTTGGTGGTCCCGACGGAGTCAGTAGTTTTTTCCCAAATCAATTGATTGAAAACACCCATACCCCTCCGGTCAGAATAACTTCACTTAAGGTGAATAACCAACTGATTGCTCCTGGAGACGACAGCCAAATCCTTGACCAAACCATAACCACCACCGAACGAATCGAATTGGAACATGATCAGGGTAATTTTACCCTTGGATTTGCATTGCCAAGTTTTGTGAACCCTAAAAAGAATGAATATGTCTATCGACTCAAAGGGTTAGAAAATAATTGGAATAAATCGTCAATTGCTCAGGCATCTTATACTCTCCAAAAGTCAGGTAATTATGTATTCGAGATCAAAGGTGTAAATAACGACGGGTATGAAAGTAAGGAATTGACCCAGCTACACATCCGGGTACATCCTGCGCCCTGGCGCTCTTTGTGGGCATTTATGGCTTATGCTGTCATTATTGCCGTGGCGTTGTTGACACTCTATCGAATGATTAAAAGCAAGGCCCAGCTGGAATACAAGCTTGATCTGGAGCATAAAACGAACCTTCAACAAGAAGAACTCAACAAATTAAAACTGCAATTCTTTACCAATATTTCTCACGAATTTAGAACGCCACTTACGTTAATATTGGGGCCGTTGGATCAAATTATTGAAGATTTTAAAGGAAGCTCTGTATTGTATAAAAAATTGAAAACCATGCAGCAGAGTGCCAACCAGCTACTCAAATTGATCAATCAACTCATGGATTTCAGAAAAATTGAAAACCAGCAAGATCAGCTACGAGCAGCTGAAGGCAATTTGGTCAAATTTGCGAATGAGATTTTTCTTTCGTTTAAAGTTTTTGCCAAGAATGGAGAATTCAAATACACCTTCGAAGCAGAAGCTGATGAAATGCTCGTCTACTTTGATAGAGACAAATTGGAGCGCGTGCTTTACAATCTCATTTCTAATGCATTTAAATATACTCCTGAAAAGGGTCAGATTAATATTAAAATCTATGAGTCCCAGGATTATGTTACCCTGGCAATCAAGGATAATGGTTATGGCATGGCTCGCAATCATCTGACTAAAATATTTGATCGGTTTTATCAAGTAAAATCGGATGGGTTTAGTAAGTCTGTCAGTAGTGGCACCGGGATTGGTTTGGCTTTGGCCAAGAGCATTGTAGACTTGCATCACGGCAAAATAGATGTGACGAGTACAGAAGGAGAAGGCAGCACTTTTGCTGTGTCTCTGAAAAAAGGAGTTGATCATTTATCTGAGGGTCAAGTGATCAGCGATTTCAAAGACAGTGAACAACTAGAAAACTATATGGTGTCTGATTCTTTGACTCCTAAAGGCACCAAATCATTTTCTGCAGATAGAATTTCTAAAAACGCCGATACTCAAACCATCTTAGTGGTTGAGGACAATGATCAAGTGAGAAATTTTATCGCCGGTTTATTAGCGGATCACTACAATGTAATGGAAGCCGTGGATGGCCAAATGGGACTTGATATGGCGCTCAAAGAAGTGCCTGATCTAATCATCAGTGATGTGATGATGCCAAAGATGGACGGTATTGAGTTTTGCTCGGAGGCTAAGAATCATCTCAAAACCAGTCATATTCCATTCATTTTACTCACCGCTCGTACTTCATTGATTTTTAAATACGAAGGTCTGGAGTCAGGCGCAGATGATTATCTCAACAAACCATTCAACGTAAAAGAGCTGGAACTAAAAGTGCGAAACCTGCTCAAATTCGCTGCTAATCTAAAAACCAAGTTCAAAGATGAAGACCCTATATCTCCTAGTGAAATCACTATTTCTTCCATGGATGAGGAGCTACTACAAAAGGCCATTCAGATAGTCGATGAACATATTGATAATCAATTTTTGGATGTGAATTTATTCGCACAAGAACTCGGTGTTAGTCGGACAATGCTCTTTACTAAGGTTAAGGCTTGGACAGACATGACACCCAATGAATTTATTCTTTCTATGAGGATGAAACGGGCCGCTAAACTGCTTGAACAGGGGAAAATAAGTATTTCTCAGATTGGATATAAAGTAGGCTTCAAAAACCCTAAATATTTCTCCAAGTGTTTCAATAAGTATCACTCACTTTCGCCATCGGCGTTCGCCTCCCGATTTGCTAGTCAGAAGTAGTGTGGCGCTAGTTGCTAGTCGCTTTTACATTTAATTGTAAAGGATCTGAATTCAGATCTATTCCTCTATGCCTCTGCCTATTTCTGAGCTTACGATCCAACATATGTCTAATGGGCTAATCAAACTTTCCGTAAAGCTTTCGTAAATTTATCCCTCTCCTAAACTCATTTATTGGCTTGCCTAACCGCGAAAACTGCATATATCAAGCGTAGACGGCGTTTTTTGTACTATTATATACCCTATTTTGGATTTTTGGGTGTACTGATCTAGATAAGATTGTCCTGTAATTTCTATGCATATGAAAAAACATTGGAAAGAGTGGGTGCTTGGATTGCTGATTATTGGCATGACTCTCACGATTATCTATTTCAGTTAAAACAAAAACAAACAATATGAAAAAATTATTACATCAAAAGCTAAAATATGCGGCGGCTATACTGCTGTGTTTGGGTGGCCTTTCGGCCAAGGCACAGTCTACAGTCTCCGGTGTTGTAACATCAGATGAAGATGGAGAGGGTATTCCTGGGGCTTCTATTTTAGTAGAAGGTACCTCCAGAGGAGTGGTGACAGACATAGATGGAAAGTATTCGATCGATGCAGCAAGCGACGAGGTGCTGGCTGTTTCATTTTTGGGATTCATATCTCAACGAATAGAAGTGGGCAATCAAACCACGATAGACGTAGTGATGAAAGTGGACGCAGTCTCACTTGATGAAGTTGTAGTTGTAGGATACGGTACAGTAAGAAAGAGTGATTTATCAGGATCCGTATCTTCTGTAAAAGCAAGCGAATTGAGTGCATTCCCTGTCTTATCCGCTGAACAAGGATTGCAAGGCCGAGCAGCGGGTGTTCAGATAAGTTCCAATAATGGTGGACAGCCGGGAGCTGATTTTAATATCAAAATTCGTGGTGGCACCTCAGTGAATGCGAGCAGTGATCCATTAAAAGTTGTAGATGGTTTTGTAGGAGGTGAAATGCCACCTGCTGAAGATATTGCGTCGATCGAAATTTTAAAGGATGCTTCAGCTACTGCAATTTATGGATCACGAGGAGCCAACGGTGTTATAATGGTCACTACCAAAAAAGGGAAAAGTGGTCAGGTGAAAATTGATTTCAACAGTTCGTATTCTGTTCAAGAGGCGTCCAATAAAATTGATATGCTAAGTGGACAGGAGTTTGCGAACTATATGCAAGAGTTTGGCGACTATACATATTTAGGGAGTGATACAGACTGGCAAAAAGAGATTTACAAATCCGGTTTTATTTCAAACAATCAATTATCAGTTAGCGGAGGAAGCGACAATGTAAAATATTACATATCTGGTACTTACTTCGACCAAGAAGGTATTCTTTTGGGTTCTGAGTATAAGAGATATTCATTGAATAGCAATGTACAGATTGATGCTACCAATTGGTTGAATGTAGGATTGAGTGTATATGGTCGAAGAAGCAAAGACACTGGAGTTAGAACTCAAGAAGGCACAGGAGGAACAGGTAATGCCGGTATAATAGGTTCTGCATTGAGATTCAATCCAGACCTAGGTATTTATGACGCAGATGGCGCCTACACAATTTCTCAAGTAGGAGATGAAATTGACAACCCATATGCCATGGGAAAAGAGTTTGATAGGGAAAGAGTAACTGATCGCATGCAAGCCAATACTTATGCGGATTTTAAATTTACAGATTGGTTAAGTTTTAAGACAACATTAGGCTTAGGCGTAACTTCATGGAGAGAAGGTGAATTTTGGCCTACAACATTGCTCAAAGGAGCCAATGCTAACGGGTTAGGGTCAATAGATACACGTAAGAATTCGTCACTTCTTACAGAGAATTATTTTACTATCAATAAAGAATTCGATTCTCACAGAATCACATGGGTGAATGGATTTTCATTTCAGAAAGAAGAGAGAGAAAGTACATCTTTGTCTTCTCAAAACTTCATTTCAAATTCTGGAAGGTTTTGGGCTATGGCTCAAGGAGGTTCTCCAAATACCCCTACTTCTGAGTTGAGAGAAAATATATTGAAGTCATTTTACTCAAGAGCAAATTATTCTTTTTTAGACAAGTATATTTTTACGTTTACTGCTAGATACGACGGAGCTTCCAATTTTGCTAACAACAACAAGTGGGCTTTCTTCCCATCTGGTGCTGTAGCTTGGGACATCAAGGGTGAATCGTTTATGGATGGAGTAGATTTCCTATCTCAGATGAAGTTACGTGCGAGTTACGGACTTACTGGAAATCAAGCCATCGACCCTTATCAGTCGCTAGCCGTTTTGAGTCCAACGTACTCGATAAATCCAGGAAGAAATGCCCTTCGTGTGGGTAGATTGGCAAATCCGAATTTGACGTGGGAAACTACTACACAATTTGACATCGGTTTAGATGTAGGCCTATTGGCAGGTCGAATTCATGTTTCAGCCGACTATTACAAAAAGGAAACCGCTGATTTGCTATTTGAAAGAGAGCTCCCAAAATATGGAGGCGTAGCTACTCAATTACAAAATATTGGCAGAGTAGAAAATAAAGGATTTGAATTGATGTTGACATCTAAAAATTTAGATGGAGCACTCAAGTGGGAGTCCGATTTTATCATTTCATCAAACAAGAACAAAGTATTAGAGCTTCCTGATTCTACCGAATTATATGGAAATTCTCCTGGTCACATGCTATTACCGGATGATACTCAGCTTTTAGAGGAAGGACAACCTGTAGGTGTCTTCTATGGCTATGTATATGATGGAATCTATCAAAACGGAGACACGTTTTTACCCGGTAGTGGTTTTGAGCAAGAGGCAGGCGGAGAAAAATTCGCAGACATTTCAGGACCTGATGGTGTAGCAGATGGAGAATTAACGGCAGATGACAGAAGAATAATTGGAGACCCAAATCCTGATTTTATATGGTCATTTAATAACACATTTAGTTATAAAAACTTTGACTTAAACATCTTCTTTCAGGGTGTTCATGGAAACGAAATGGTAAGTTTTACGCAGATGGAATTGGAGACTCTTTCAGGAAAAAGTAACGCAACTACAGCGGCTTTGAACAGATGGACACCAAGTAATCCAAATACAGACATGCCAGCGGCATCTTCAACGAGACTGTATAGAATGTCGTCTCGATTTGTATATGATGCCAGCTTCATTCGATTGAAAAATATAGCGCTTGGATATAATTTCCCTAAACCATTGTTAGACAAATTGAACTTGAGATCATTGAGAGTTTATGCAAGTGCTCAAAACTTGTTCACAATTACAGACTATCCAGGATTGGATCCAGAAGTAGGATATGGCAACTCTGGTAGCGGATCAAATGGCAATAGAAATATTGGAGTTGATTATGCGAGTTACCCAAACGTAAAAACGTTCACGTTTGGAATCAATTTGGGACTATAATTTGAGCTTAAAAGAAAACAAAATGAAAAAATCATATATAATATCATCAATAATTGCGGTGAGCATGATCTTCAATTTTTCTTGTCAAAATCTTGAAGAAAACCCTGTGGGTTTGCTTTCGCCAGAAGGTCTTTTCAACACACCTGAAGATGTTGCACTGAGTGTCAATGGAGGATATTCATTGATAGGACACGAAAATTACTGGGGAAGAAAACTCTCCTTGTCACTTCTCTTAAGAGGAGATATGGTGACCATAGGAGATGAAACTACTGCGGGAAGAAGAATTGAAGTAGATGAAATGAACATGAGTGCTAATAATGGTATGGTGAGTGCCTTCTGGCCCAAAGGTTATGAAGCAATTGCTGCATTAAATATGGCCATTGAAGGTTCTGAAGGAGTAGAAGCAGACGAATCAGAATTGAATGCTGTTGTAGCCGAAGCTCGCTTTTTGAGAGCGTTTATATATTACAATTTTGTTCGACTTTTTGGAGAGGTGCCATTTGTAACAGCTTCATTTGCTAACCCTGAAGATGCTTATTCAATACCAGCGTCTTCAGAGGATGAAATTTATGCTGGTATTCTAGAGGATTTAGAATTTGCGAAGCTATGGTTACCAGATATGCCAGCTTTTCGATCAAGACCAGGTAAAGGTACTGCTGCCGGATTTTTGGCTTCAGTTCACTTAACACGAGGTAGCTTTCAGTCGGCTTACGACGAAGCCAAATATGTAATCGATAATAGCGGTGCATTCGGCTATGCTCTTGAAGGAGAATTTAATGATCTATTTGATCCTGCCATGAGTGAAGCTTCGAACGAAATTTTATTCGAAATTGATTTTATTGGTGCTGATGCAAGTGGTAACCCTTCTGAACTAGGAGGGGGTAATGCTTCCACCGACTTTATTGCTCCTGTTACTGGACCAAGAGGAGATGAGAGATTTTCTGCCGGTGCCGGATGGAGCGTAGCAGTACCATCTTTGGCTGTTTTCAATGGCTGGAATGAAAATGACTATAGACGCTCTGTAAGCTTTGATACCGTTCTCATCAATGGTGGATTAGAGGTTCCTTATACAGGTTGGGATGCTATTCCTCGAAATGTTGCTAGACCACATATTGCCAAGTATTATAGAGCCATTGGACAATCTGGATTAGAAACAGGGTCAAGTTTAAGGGATTCTGATATTGACTATATCATTCTTCGATATGCAGAGGTTCTACTCATAGCAGCTGAAGCGCTCAATGAAATAAATGGAGGACCAACGGCAGAAGCAGAAGGCTATATCAATGACATAAGATCTCGTGCCAGAAGAGAGCTTGATGCGGATGCCTCTAACGATAGAGCAATTCCAGCAAATGTTGCTGGAGGGTTGAATCAGGCAGCCTTTAGAACGGAAGTTTTAGAAGAAAGAAGGTTGGAATTGGCATTTGAATTCGGACGATGGTTTGATATCAAAAGACGCAACTTAGGAGATGCCGCCTTTGGAGCAACCGGATTAGATCCTCAGAACTTCAGCGCATCTAAAGACTACTACTTTCCTAAATATCAACAGGACGTAGACCTAAATGATAATTTGAACCAAAATACAGGCTACTAGTTGTGAAAAGAGGTTATTTATTGATAGCATGCTTCTTTTGGCTGACTGGCTGTACTGAGGTGAACAGTCATGAAGGAGAATTAGAGTCAACTGAAAAAGTAGATAATAGCATAAAAGGTTTGGATCCGGGCGTAAGCGCCCGGATTCCTTACCTATTCAATTATGCTGTTGATTCAACACAGTTTCCAAGGAGTACAGAGTCCGATGGTGCAGTCCGTGGTGTACCTTCAAAAGACTGGACGAGTGGATTTTATCCAGGCAGCCTTATGTATGTGTACAGGCTTACTGGAGATCAAAAATATTTGGACCGTGCTGAGCTTTGGAATCCATATATGGCCAAAGAGCAATGGAATGGTGGTACGCACGACATGGGATTCAAGGTGTATTGCAGCATAGGAAATGCGTATGAACTTACCAAAAAGGTCAAATACAAAGAGGTTTTAATTCAAGCAGCCAAAACCTTGGGTACTCGCTATGATAGTACTGTAGGTTGTATTAAATCCTGGGATTTTGGAACAGATGTTTGGGATTATCCGGTGATCATAGACAATATGATGAATCTCGAATTATTGTTTGAGGTCTCTCTTTTGACCGGAGATAGTAGTTTTTATAAAATGGCTGAGTCCCATGCCTACAATACCATGAAGAATCATTATAGGCCCGATTATAGCAGTTATCATGTGATCGACTACAATCCGGAAACTGGTAATGTACAAAACCAACTGACTCATCAGGGCTTCGATGTCAATTCAGTTTGGTCGAGAGGACAGGCCTGGGGGTTGTATGGATTTACGATGGTTTATCGATACACGAAGAACGAGGTGTTTTTGGATCATGCCAAAAGTATTTGGACATTTATCAATAGTCAGGACAATATGCCAGAAGATAATATCCCTTATTGGGATATGAAAGACCCGGCTATACCTGATGCTCCACGCGATGTGTCTGCAGCAGCTATTTGTGCTTCGGCCGCCATCGAACTTTTTCAATATACTGGTGATCAGGAATATAAGACTTACGCCCAAAAGGTGATTGATACACTTTCTACAGAAAAATATTTATTGAAAAGTGCCAACAAAGTCCCATTTATTCTAGGGCATAGTACAGGAAATTGGCCCAAGAAAGACGAAATAGATGCGCCATTGAGTTATGCAGATTATTATTTTATGGAAGCTATAGTTAGAGAAAGTCAATTATCAGCTAATTAGAAAAGGGGAATTGAAAATGGTCAGGAAGATTTTATGGATGGTTGCTTGTGTCTATGGGATGCTCAATGTAGCAAGTGCACAGGATAGAAAAATTGAAAATTTAAACCAGGATTGGTTGTATTTAGAGTCACCTATAGTTGATGTGGCTGACGTGAAAAGCGGGGAAAAATGGGAAGAGATAGACCTACCGCACAGCTGGAATGAGGAAGATGCAGTAGATGTAATTCCGGGCTACCGGAGAAGTATTAGCTGGTACAAGAAGGAGTTGGAATTTGCTGAACTCACGGATGATAAGCGGTACTTCTTGTATTTCGAGGGAGTGAATATCAAATCTACCGTGTTTGTAAATGGTCAGCAAGCTGGAGCCCATGTGGGGGGATACTTAGGATTCGAAATTGAAATCACTTCTTTATTGCTAAAGGGCGCTAATACTATTTTAGTAAAAGTTGACAATGGCTATGACCGTGAAGTGATTCCTTCCCAGAAATCAGACTTTTTTATTTATGGAGGCATTACCAGAGATGTCTGGTTGAAAACTGTTGACCAGACTTATATTTCTGACCTTAAGATTTCTATCGATAAGGTAAGCAACTCGTCAGCAACGGCAGATGTACATTTCAATATCGATGGTCAACTCTCCACAAAACATCGGGTGGAGGTATCACTTGTCGATCCTGAAGGCCATGAAGTAGCCCGTCGGACTGTGGATGCAAATTCAGACAATTCGGTGCAATTCACTACGGCCAATCCTATGCTTTGGCATGTTGATCGTCCACATTTGTATACGGCCAAGGTGGAATTGACCAAAGGAAATAAAGCGTTGGATCAACTCAGTGATCGATTTGGTTTTCGTTGGTTTGAATTTGAGGAGAATGGACCGTTCTATTTGAATGGAGAACGTTTAATTATCCGAGGCACCCACAGACACGAGGAGCATGCTGGAGTGGGACCGGCCATGACCAATGAAATGCACCGGGCAGACATAGCCATGATCAAAAATATGGGAGCCAATTTTGTAAGATTGGCTCATTATCCTCAAGACCCCGAAGTATACAGAGCGTGTGACGAAATGGGGATATTGGTGTGGGATGAATTACCTTGGTGTAGAGGCGGGGTAGGTAATGAGCAATGGAAGAAAAATACTACCCAAATGCTCACCGAAATTATCAACCAAAACTACAATCATCCCAGTGTGATCTTGTGGTCCTTGGGCAATGAAATTTATTGGCTGCCCGATTTCGAAGGAGGTGATGATACATCCGAAATCAATAACTACCTCAAAGAATTAAATGATCTTGCGCATCGGCTTGATCCGAGTCGAAATACAGCTATTAGAAAATATTATGAAGGTGCAGATATTGTAGATGTATTTAGTCCTTCGATTTGGTCGGGATGGTATTCTGGTACTTATGAAAATTATGAGTCAGTGATCAACCAGTCGATTGCTAAATATCCCAGATTTTTGCACATGGAGTACGGTGGCTCTAGTCATTTTGGCCGTCACAAGGAAGATCCAATTACTGGGAAAGGGTTCGTGGATCCATCCAAATTTGAAGAAGAAGTGAATCAGGTGGAAGTAAAAAGTGTTGCTAAAAGTGGAGATTGGGATGAAAACTATATCGTGGATTTATTTGACTGGTATTTGTCAATTACTGAAAACCATGAGCAATTCACAGGTAATGCACAATGGGCTTTCAAAGATTTTGGCACACCACTGAGGCCAGAAAATGATATCCCGTATATCAATCAAAAGGGTTTGGCAGATCGTGCAGGAAATCCAAAGGACGCTTATTATGTATTCAAAAGTTACTGGTCAAAAGATCCGTTTGCTTACATCGAATCACATACCTGGACCGACCGATCCGGTCCTAAGGGTACCCCAAGAAATGTTTGTGTTTACAGCAACAGTCAAACTGTCGAGCTTTTTCACAATGGGATAAGTCTGGGTACAAAAACGAGAAATACAAAGCAGTTTCCGGCCGCTGGACTCAACTGGGATGTGCTTTTTACTTCAGGGGAAAACAAGCTGATGGCTGTAGGTAGGGAAGACGGTGAAAAAATTGCAGAGGATCAGTTAGTCATCAATTATCGATATGAGCAGGCGGGTTCTCCTAACCAATTATCGCTGTCCTCCTCGGTATTAGAAAATGGAAATTATTTAGTTACTGTAACTGCCCTGGACAAGAACGGTCTAAGGTGTTTGAATTATGAAGAGCAGGTGTATTTTCAGTGTCTGGAGGGTGGGGATTTGGTCAAAAACCAAGGTACACCTACAGGAAGTGAGGTCATCAAGATGGCCAATGGGCAAGCATCCATAGAGGTGATTCCTGATGGCACGAAAGGACTTCTAAAAATGACCGTACTCAATCAATATTTTAAAGGGTCCTTCCTTGAAATCGTGAAGTCGAACAAGGAAAAAGAGCTATGAAACGTTTAGTATTATTTTCTATTATTTGCTCTATCGGGTGGGTTGCCAGAACTCAAACACCCCAGATTTGGGTAGATTATCAGTCTGATAAAGCCAATGGAATAACCCCGGAGTTGCTTGATTATTCTTTTGCTGGATACAGGTATTCGGAAGAAAGCATCCCCGCTGTAGACGGATGGCAGCAATTCAGTATTCTGGATTATGGGGCGGTGGCAGATGATGAAGGCTACGATGATGATGCCATTCAGGCAGCCATTCATGCAGCAGAGGAATTTAGTGGTCCTGCTGTGGTATACTTCCCACCAGGTAAATACTTGGTAAGTGCAGACAACGATGTAAATAAAAACATTAGAGTGTCGCGCAGTCAGATTGTGCTCAAAGGCGCCGGTGCAGGAGCAGGTGGTACAGAAATATTTATGGATGAGAAAAGGGTGAAGAATGGGCACTGGCAGTTTGTACTGGAACCGGACGTGAGTGCTTCAGCGGGTAATACGTTTTTAGCAGAACCAGTCGAAAAAGGAGCCTTTTCAGTGGTATTTGAAGATGCTTCCGGGTTTGCTGTTGGAGAAGTTATTCTTTTAACTCATAAGAGTACAGCATTTGCAGAATCTCATTTTGAAGGACTTGAACTCAACGAAAATGACTGGACCCGTCTCTTTGGTTCAGGAGGTGGTATGAGCTTGCATGAACTGCACGAAATTGTTGCTATCAATGGCACAAGGGTTACCTTCAAAAACCCCATCCAAACCAATTTGCCTGAGTTGGATCTGCCATATACCGTGTCGCACTATGCTGTGATTGAGGAAGTTGGAATTGAAGGCATACTGTTCTCGAGTAATTGGGAAAATTACCCAGAAGACTTTGTTCATCACAAGGATGATATACATGACTACGCCTGGAATGCCATTCAGTTTGAAAATGTGCAGAATGCCTGGCTAAGAAATTGTGAGTTTAAAAGCTGGAATCAAGTGGTTGACGTTCGAGAATCGATCGGTGTTACAGTTGAAAATGTGTTGATATCAGGAAAAAAAGGTCATGCTTCGTTTTTGACGAGAAGAGGCTATGGGCTACTAGTGAAAGACTGCGACGATCAGGCTGGACAGCATCATGGACCGGGCACTGGATATTCGGGGGTCAATACAGTCTATCTTAGATGTCAGATGCAAGAAGACCAATCGGTCGATAGCCATAGTGGACAACCCTATGCCACACTCCTTGATGATATAGATGGTGGAGTGATGAATAAAAATGGTGGCCCGTATGAAAGCTACCCACATCACGGCAGAGACCTCACCTTTTGGAATTTTATTCATAAGGCTTCGGATACACAAACGTACGATTTTTGGAACGCTTCCAGTAGAAATGGAAACGCCTATGCCTTGCCAAATTTCATTGGGTTCCAACCAAATGAAACTGTGAATAAATTTGACGTTGGTATTGATCAAATGGAGGGGCAGCGCGTGTCGCCTGCTTCCTTGTTCGAAGCACAACTTGATTTAAGAATGGAGGCGGCTACTACTCAGCCTACGCTCACATGGCTTTCGCCAAATCATGGAGATCAATTTGACATAGGCGATGATATAGCAGTCAGTATAGAAGCTGATGACCCTGATGGATCAGTAGAAAAAGTGACTTTGTATTTTAATGAGAATAAACAACGCGAATTGACTTCTAGTCCTTATCAGTGGGGCAATGCTGTAGAAGACGATCCTGAGTTATTTGATATAGAAGGAGGAATTTATTGGTTGAAAATTGAAGTGGAGGATGACGACGCAAACGTAACGGTGGATTCGATTCAGGTTTTTGTAGGGCAAGCTCCGAGTTTGGAGTTTGTCTCTCCGGACAAAGGAGTCATTCAAGAAAGCGGTGCGCCACTGATAGTAGAAGCTGAAGCAACAGATAGTGATGGTAGTATCACAGCGGTTACTTTATATCTAGGAGATCTAAAATTGAGTGAATTGACGACCTCACCTTATGTTTGGGATACAGAATCTGAGCTGCAATCCCTGACATCCGGCAATTATGTACTCACGCTTGAAGCGATAGATAATGATGGCCTGTTGACAACACGAGAATTGGAAATTATAGTCAATGAATTTCCGGCAATGGATTTCGTATCTCCAACTGATGAACAGGAATTCGAGCATGGAAGTAATGTGACGGTGACCATCGATGCCAGTGACTCAGATGGGAGCATAGCAGAGATACTTCTTTATTTGAATGATGAATTGCAACGCAAAGAAAAATCAATTCCTTACCTCTGGGGTGATCGGTCTGACTTAGACCCTGAATTTTTTGAAATGGAAGCTGGTACTTATTTTTTAGAAGCAGTAGCAGTTGATGATCAGGGAAGCGAATCTACTATTGTTACTGAGTTTGTTGTAAAACCCAAAGAGGAGGTGCTTTCTGTCAATCATCACCAAAATATGGTGTATCCAAATCCATTCTCAGACCAATTGACTGTTCATTCTTCTTCTGGGATCGATACTATTTTACTTACAGATCTAACTGGTCATCCATTGATGTCTATGCGGGCGAATAGTCAAAAGACTACCATGGTCATTGAAACGAGTCGACTGACCAGAGGAATCTATTTATTACAAGTGATTCATAACACTACCTTTCGTACGGTTATAGAAGTAGTAAAAAACTAATCTTTTTACATCCAATATCCATTTTCGGTAAGTTATTCTATTGTATATAGCATCCATACAAATAATCCCTGTGTATCCTATTGGCTTAGGATGATATGATTTTTGCGGGATCGTACAGCATTAAAGTTGAGCTGTAGGTGGGGGTAACTGTTTCGAACAGAGAACCTAATGGCTTGGGGTATCTGCCCAAGATTGAGCTTGACCTTTGTCAATTTAGTTAGATATAGTCACAAAAAAACCGGAGATTTTACTCTCCGGCCTAACTTCAAAGTCTATAAGACTAAGTGTGAACAGTTAGTTTTTTAGTAACTCAATGGACCTCCCAGGGAAATGCTGATGTTATCAAAACTCAACGTGGCATGAACTGCGCCTCCACTAGTGCTCAATGGCAATGCCGTACCTACCCCATAATTTCTTCTTTGTGCTACTGCGTATCTTTTCATGTCCTTGAATGCGAATGTGCCTAGCGCAGCATCATCATCAAATAGCGTAGCAGGAACAGATAGGCTATACCATCCGTTTTCATCTGCTTCATATCCTAAATCATGTATTTCTTTCATCGTAGGAGTCCATTCATAATCATCAGTATCAAACCGAATTCTTAAGCCTACGACAAAATCTTCTGCACTTTCTGAAGTATCATATCCATCTGGCAATTCACCGAAATTAATTTGAATATTGAAATATACATCTTCTGCGGCAATGTCGTCACCAAAAAAATTGGCAAACGTGCCTACGTCCTGAGTCCTTAATCCCAGTTGAGCCATGTAGCTGGTCGAATATTCCGTGCTGCTAAAGCCTTCCATATGGAAAAATGCACCGTCGATAGCAGGAGGTAAGTCTGTAGCATCCTCTGATACTTCAGTGCTCAATCCATGTACGGTAGATTCTTCGCCGTCAGCTCCTCCAGTCATTCCTATGACATCCGGATTTTCGCTGTCAAATGTTTCTTGATAGATTTCGTCCAACATTTGGATCACGTAGAATTTAGTTGTTTCAACCGAAGTAGTGGTCGAGCCTCCCTCATTTACAATAGTCAAAGCTTTAGCGCCCCAAGTGGTTCCTGTACCCACAGTTACCTCAGCAGTGGTAGCTGTAGTACTCACTATTGTGGCCTCTACATCTCCGATTTTCACTGAAGACACAGTTTCCATGTCTACGCCCGTGATAGTGATGTTTTCACCAACTTGTGCAGAAATTGGTTCAATTTTTTCGACCACCACAGCACCAACAACTACTACTGTTAGATCTGCTTCGCTAATCGCTATGCCCCCTGTAGTAGCTACAGCTACTTTGCCAGTTGAAGCATTTTCAGGAACGGTAGCCACAATCTCAGTAGCCGAATTGGAAACTATGGTTTCCGCTGCCACTTCATTAAATGTAACACTGATGGCGTCACCTAAATCAGTACCTACGATGGTGATATTATCTCCTGGTTCCACACTGTCTGGACTGATGGAAGTGATGCTGGGAATTGGAACGCCCGCCTCGTCGTCTTCTTCGTCACACGATATGGTAAATGTGGCCAATAGAACCAAAGCTGCGATCGTAGATCGCTTGAAGGTTTCTAGAATCTTGTAGTTTTTATTCATGATTTTAATATTTTAATTGTTACCCAAGGTTAGCGGTATTCATCTTTCTGAGAATTCAAAATAGGGTGTCGAATCGTACAAAAAGTGCTATGGCAGCCATTCTATTGCTCTTTTATTTATTACTTGCATTAGATGAAATATTCAAAAACCTAGTTTGTTTCAATGATGCGCCTCTCAAAAAATTTCTCATTGTTATTGGTATTCTGCCTCATGTATGGCATCCTCTCACCTGGCCTGCTTGCACAAGAATCGTATTGGGTTTTTATAGCTGGAAATGTTGATCAGACTGAGACCGGCATTGGAATATATACTTGGAATTCATCTGCCGGCGAGTTGGTAGAGCAGTATAGGGATTCAACCATTAAGCAGGCCTCCTATTTGGCAATTAATGAGAGGAAAGGTCTACTCTATGCCGTTAATGGCGAAGGCATATATTCTTTCTTGATACATCAGGACAATGGGAAATTGAAATGGTTAGGGAAGGTGGAGCATGCGGGGACCGGTGCTTGTCATGTGAGTCTATCTTATGATGGAAATATATTGCTCGTGGCTTACTATGGATCAGGTTCCCTGGCAAGTTATCGGATAAGACCTAACGGAGCTGTTGGGAATAGTGTGACACACATCAGGCATAATGGATCTAGTATAAACAAGAAAAGACAAAAAAGCCCCCATGTACATCAGGTGGTGGCAGCACCAAATAGTAGACTGATTTATGTAAACGATCTAGGGACCGATGAAATCAAAAGCTATCGCTTGTTTGAAGATGGGGGTATTGAAGCACAGCCAGTATCAAATACAAAACTATTTGCAGGAAGTGGCCCCAGGCACTTGGCCTTTCATCCGTTTAAACCGTGGGTTTATGTATTGGCTGAATTGACTGGGCAGGTATTTGCCTTTACCTATGATAAACAAAACGGCATATTAGATCAAATTGACTCTTGCCCTACCTTACCTACAGACTTTCAAGGATTCAATAAATCTGCGGATATTCATATTTCATCCGATGGGCAATATTTATATGCTTCTCATCGGGGAGCCAATACCCTAGCTGTAGGATTGATTGATCTCAAGGAAGGAAAAATCTCAAGGTTTGAAAATCTTGATTGTGGAGGAGATTGGCCTCGTGCATTCGAAATGGACCCTTCCGGTCATTATATCCTGGTGGCCAACAAGCGGTCGGATAGCCTCAGTGTGATGACCCGTGACATCTATACCGGCACCTTTCAAAAAGCCTATGACCTCCCCACAGTGAGAGGTCCGCAATGCATCAAACTTTTGAAGAGATAAAATCCCTTGATCATTCAAACAATCCAGGTAAAAACAAGCTGAGCTCTGGAATATAAGTGACAAGCAACAGTACGATAATCATAGCAATAAAAAGCGGAATCAAGGGCTTGATGACTTTGTCTAAGGAAATGCCAGCCACACCAATGCCCACAAAGAGAACCGACCCTACCGGCGGTGTGCATAGTCCTATACAAAGATTCATCACCATAATGATCCCAAAATGAACCGGATCTATGCCGATGGCGGTCACTACGGGTAAGAAAATCGGGGTGAATATCAAAACGGCCGGCGTCATGTCCATGAAAATACCAACTGCCAACAGGAGCAAGTTGATTAGAAGTAGAATCACCCAAGGATTGTCCGAAATGCTTAGCAATCCGGCAGTTACAGCTTGTGGGATGTCCGCATAAGCCATCACCCACGACATGCTCATGGAGCAGGCGATCAATAATGCCACTACGGCCGTGGTTCCCACAGATCCGATGGCGATTTGTCGAATTTTTTCAATAGTAAGTTCACGGTAAACGAGCGATAATACAAAGGTATAAAGCACGGCAATGCCCGAAGCTTCTGTTGCTGTGAAAATTCCAACCACAATTCCACCGATTACTACCACCAGCATCATCAAGCTAGGGAAAGCCTGGATAAAGGTAGTGAGCAATTGACCAAAACTAGACTTTTCCCCTCGAGGGTAATTTTTGATCTTGGCATAAATATAGGCCACAAGCATTAGTGCCAAGCCCATGAGTAGACCGGGTATATACCCTGCCAAAAACAACGCTGCAATGGACACACCACCACTAGCCAGAGAATACACAATCAATATATTGGAAGGGGGAATCACTAATCCAGTAGTAGAGGAGGCGATGTTGACAGCTGCGCTGTACGATTTTTCATAGCCTTCCTTTTCCATTCGTGGTCCCAAGGTTCCACCTATGGCAGAGACAGCCGCCATAGCTGAGCCTGAAATCGCACCAAATAGCATGGCACCAATAATATTGACATATGCTAGTCCACCTGGGAAAGAGCCTACTAACGCTTTTGCGAATGCGATTAATCGCTGGGCTATGCCACCCTGATTCATGATCTGTCCTGCCAGAATAAAAAACGGAATGGCCAGCAAGGAGAAGCTGTCTAGCCCGGTGGCCATGCGCTGGGCGATCGTGGTGAATGCCGGTAGCGTGTCGATGTTGATCAGGATGGTCAATAGTGAGGCGAGTCCGACACTGTAAGCTACCGGTACACCGACGGCTAATAGTATGAGGAATCCTAGTACGAGTACAATTACTTCTATATTTTCCATCAGTTGTTTTTTAGCAGGTTCACAAAATCGGATAGGCTATAATAGGCAATGAGAAATCCACTCAATGGCAGTGCCAGATAGACATAGCCCAGTGGAATTTGCATAGCCGAAGAAGTTTGTCCCAGTTCAAATGAAATATGAACCAGCCGACTGCCGCCAATGATCAACACCAGAAAGGCAAAGACCACAATGACCAATTGTATGCAGAGTTTCTGGATTCTTTTTTGCTTTTCGCTCAGTGCCCTTTCGAGTAATTCGATGGCCACATGCATGCCTTTGCCTGAGGCATAGGCAGCGCCTAAAAGTCCTACCCATATCAAGAGATATCTGGACAGCTCGTCGGTGAATGCGCTAGGGTCATTGAGCAGATAGCGAGAGGCTACCTGCCAGAGTACATTGAGTACCATGAGTGCAAGCAGCAGACTCAAGATATATTCTAATATTTGATCGATTTTAGTTCTCATTTGCTGCATTTTGAATGGATTGGATCAATTGATGAAGCGAAGGGTTGGATTCAAATTCTGCGTACAGATCGGCTACCTTTTGCTGGAAAGGTGATTTCTCTGGATAGTACACATTTACACCTGCTTCTTGCACTTTTGTCAGGCAATCCTGCACGGAGTTGAACCACACTTGCTTTTGGTATTCTACGGACTGATCAGCAGCCTGCTGCAGCCAGCCTTTTTCCTGATCTGAGAGTCTATCCCACAAGTAGGTGCTCACGATGAGTACATCCGGCAATGTGGTGTGCTCATCTATAGAGTAGTGCTTGCATATTTCGTAGTGACGTGATGTATAAAAGCTTGGTGCGTTGTTTTCTGCTGCATCCACTACGCCTTGCTGCAGTGCAGTGTACAATTCCCCGAAGGACACTGGCGTAGGCGAACCGCCCAGCGCACTCACCATATTGAAAGCCGACTGGCTGTTCATTACTCTTACTTTTAGTCCTGCCAGATCCTCAGGGGACTGGATAGGTGCTGCTTTGGAATAGAAGCTTCTACTACCAGCGTCATAAAAACACAAACCTCGCAAACGATATTGACTGCCTTTGGCGAGCAAATTTTTGCCTATTGCCCCTTGGAGTACATTCCACGTGTGAGTAGAATCTGCAAACAAATAGGGCAAGGTCAATACCTTGAACTCCGGAACAAAATTTTCTAGAGTGCCAGCCGAAACCTTAGTCATGTCCAAACTACCGATTTGAAGCAACTCCATCAGGTCGCGCTCTTGACCCAGTTGGCCATTGGCGTAGATATCCATAGTCATTTTTCCACCAGATATGTCTTCCAGCAGTCGAGCCATCTCTACCAATCCCAAATGGACAGGATGAGAATCGTTAAGGCCATGTGCCAATTTGAGTGATCGTTGGTCCTTCGAGGATTGACAACAAGTCAAGGCCAATAGCGAAAAGAGGAGAAAAAATCGCGTCACTTTCTTTGTGATATCCATCTCATAGTTTTGTTTCAGAATGTAAAATACAATCGATTGTATACTAAAGTCAAGTTTTAAAGCGATTGGTTTAAAATTCGTGATTATTTGTGTCCATCGCTACTTATGATTCTTTAAAGTCAAAATAGCTCTTGGCATTGAGATAGCAGATGTCTTCCACCATTTTGCCTAACAGATCCATGTCGTGAGGTATTTCGCCATTTATCACATCCGTGCCGATTAAATTACATAAGATTCGTCTGAAATATTCATGACGAGGGAAAGATAGAAAACTTCTCGAATCGGTCAGCATTCCGATAAATCTACTCAAGAGACCCATGTTGGACAGGGAGTTCATCTGATTTTCCATTCCATTTTTCTGATCTAAAAACCACCAGCCAGTGCCAAACTGCATTTTACCCACAATCTTACCGTCGTTGAAGTTGCCCACCATAGTGGCAAACAAGTCGTTGTCTCGTGGGTTGAGATTGTAGATGATCGACTTGGCGAGCTGATCGGTATTGTCCAGATGGTTGAAGAATTTGGATAAGCTCACGGCTTGGCTATAATCACCCATCGAATCATAGCCTGTGTCTGGTCCGAGTTCTCTCAGTGCCCGTTCGTTGTTGTTGCGCAAAGCGCCGAGGTGAAACTGCTGCACCCAGCCTTTGGCATGATACATTTTGCACAGGGCGGCGAGGGCATGGCCTCGAAGGTGATCGAGGTCAGTGGCATTCAATGTTTTTCCCGACAGGGCGGAGGCAAACAATTGATCTAGTCCTCCTGCCTGAGGATTGAAATCAGGAATTTGGTGGAAACCTAAGTCAGATACCCGACAGCCATTTTCATGGAAAAAATCAACACGCTGCTGTAGCGCTTCCAGATAGGTGTCGTATGATTGGATCGAAATGCCAGATGCATCACTGAGCTGCTGTAAGTAGCCCAGCCACGATTCGGCGCCATCGAGCTGTAGCGCTTTATCCGGCCTGAAAGTAGGGTACACCTTGGGTGCTTTGATGCGCTCCTTTATGGCTCTATGGTGACTCAAATCATCCACCGGATCATCTGTGGTGCAAAGCGATTCCACATTCATTTGGAGCAAGAGACCAATGCACGAGTGGGAGTCTTTTTTCATCAGTGCCTCTGTCTCCGAATAGATTTCGTCGGCAGTATCAGGGGAGAGCAATTCATTGATCCCAAAGTATCGTCGTAGCTCCAGGTGTGTCCAGTGATATAGCGGGTTCCTGAGCGTATAGGGCACTGTTTCGGCCCATTTGTTAAATTTTTCTTTGTCCGTGGCGTCGCCGGTGATGTATCTTTCATCAATGCCATTGGCGCGCATGGCTCTCCACTTGTAATGGTCACCGTATAGCCAAGCTTCAGTGATGTTTCGAAATTGATGATTGGCGGCCATGGCGGCCTGATCCAAATGATTGTGATAGTCGATTATTGGCAAGGAAGCCGCATGCTGATGATAAAGCTCCTCAGCCACGCTATTGTTCAATAAAAAATCGTCTCCTAAAAATTTCTTCATCACTTTGATTTTCTAATTCCTAACTCTAATCCTCTTAGCTCTGCCAATCCGCGGAGTCGACCGATGGCCGAATAGCCCGGGTTGGTTTTCTTGACCAAATCATCCAGCATCTTGTGTCCGTGGTCTGGCCTGAATGGCATGCGCACGTCGTTGCGATTGTTTTTAATTCGTGATTCTTGCTCTTCGATCAGGGCTTTCATGACACCGAACATATCTACGTCACCATCCAAATGGTCTGCTTCGTGGAAGTTGCCATCTTCGTCGCGTTTGGTGGCGCGCAGGTGGATGAAATGAATACGGCTGCCCAGTCGCTGCACCATGCCCACCAGATCGTTGTCCGGCCTTACGCCAAACGAACCAGTACAGAATGTCAAGCCATTGTTAGGGCTGTTTACCGCATCGTAGAGTTCGTTGATGTCCTGTTCGGTGCTCACCACTCTTGGGAGTCCCAATATAGGAAATGGCGGATCATCCGGATGAATGCACATGAGCACACCGGCCTGCTCGGCGGCAGGTATGATGGCCTTTAGGAACGCAAACAAATTGAGCTTGAGTTGCTGTGCGTCGATGTTTTTATACGTGTCCAGCACCTCTTGAAATTGCTGAAGTGTGTATCCTTCTTCAGCGCCTGGCAGTCCGGCAATGATATTGTTGACCAGTTTTTCCTTATCTTCATCCGTCAGGGATTTGAAATAGGATGCTGCTTGCTCCTGCTGCTTGGTGCTGTAAGCTACAGCCGCATTGGGTCGCTTGAGCAAATGGATTTCGAATGCTGCAAAAGCCGTCGCGTCAAATCGTAGAGCGGTCGACCCATCGCCAAAATCAAAGTCCAAATCGGTTCGAGTCCAATCCAGCACAGGCATAAAATTATAGCAGATGGTATCGATGCCACAAGCACCCAGATTGAGAATGGACTGCTTGTAGTTTTCGATATATATCTCGTAGTCACCGGTTCTTTTTTTGATGTCCTCGTGCACTGGCACACTTTCTACTACCGACCATGTGAGGCCGGCAGCTTCGATTTCAGCCTTGCGCTTGTTGATTTCTTCAACGGTCCATACCTCTCCGTTCGCAATGTGATGGAGGGCAGATACAATGCCGGTGGCACCTGCTTGTTTGATATGAGAGAGAGTTACGCCGTCGTTAGGGCCATACCATCTCCACGTTTGTTCTAGTTTGTTCATCCTTCTAATTTTTTATACTCCACTAAATGCACTAAATCCACCGTCGATCGGAATCGTGACTCCCGTGACAAATGAAGCGCCGGGTCCAGCCAGCCATTCGAGCGTGCCCAGCAGATCTTCCGGCTCGCCAAACTTGCCCATGGGCGTGTGTTCGATGATGGTGTTACCCCTGGCAGTAAGTTCGCCGTTTTCTTCGGTAAGCAATCTTCTGTTTTGTTCGGTCAGGAAGAACCCTGGTGCGAGGGCATTCACCCGAATGCCAACTTTAGAGAAATGTACGGCCATCCACTGTGTGAAATTCGATATGGCTGCCTTGGCGCCGCTATATGCTGGTATTTTAGTTAATGGAGTGAAAGCATTCATCGATGAAATATTGATGATAGTACAGCCTTCTTTGCCAAGCATGTCTTTCGTAAAAATTTGGCAGGGCAACAATGTACCGATGAAATTCAAATCAAAGACGAATTTGATACCTTCTGGATCCAGATCGAAAAACGTGGTAAGGTCCTCTTGTTTAGCCAGGTCTTCCATCTCGAAATGTGTTTTGGTGGTAGTGCCTTTGGGGTGATTTCCGCCGGCGCCATTCACCAATATATCGCAAGTACCATACATCTCATTGATCGCTGCTTTAGCCTGCGTCAGGCTATCACTTTTTAGTACATTGGCTTCTACGCCAATAGCTTCTCCTCCTTTAGCTTTTATTGCTTGGGCCACGTTTTCTGCATTGGATTTGTTCAAATCTAGAATGGCCACTTTGCATCCTAAATCAGCCAAATGGTGTGCCATAGTGCTGCACAAAACGCCTCCTCCTCCGGTGATAACCGCTACTTTATTTTCTAATTTGTTCATGACTCAAAAGTTTGTGTGTACGTTAACGCATTACTTACTAAAAAAACCCTTATGCATGCTTAAGGGAGTGGTGTGTACGTTAACATTTATTGACCAAAAGTAGTATATTGCACGTCAATGTAAAAAAAATTATTGCATTTATTTTTTAAGACTATGTCTAAAAGAATCACTATCAAGGAGATAGCACAAAAAGCAGAGGTGTCCATTGGAACGGTAGATCGTGTGCTTCATAATCGAGGACGTGTGGCACAAGCTACTAAAGACAAAATTCTGGACATTGCCAAAAAGGGCAATTACACCTCCAATGTCTATGCACGCAACTTGAAATTGAATCGATCCTATACCATAGCCGTGGTGCTGCCAGATGACAACCCCTATTGGGACAAGCATCGTGCGGGAATAGATCGAGCCATAGCCGAATTCAGCGCCATGGGCTTTACGCAGCAAGAATTTGTCGTGTCATCTAAAAGTGAAGAGTCGAGGACGACGGCGATTCGAGCAGCTCTGGATTCTAATCCTGATGGACTTATTCTTTCACCGAATATGCTAACCAGAGATGACGAGGTTGTTAGCCTGCTGAAGGAGACCATTGTCCCTTATATTTTTGTGGATGCAACCATGGATGGGATGAATCATTTGTCTTTTGTAGGGCAGGACACACTTCAGAGTGGGATCATGGCTGGTAGCATCTTGAGCAATGCTTACGACTCCAATTTTTGTCTCTGGATAGTTACGCTGTCTTTTTCTGATACCCAGAACAAAGCCATAAACCGAAGAATAGAAGGACTTGAGACATTTTTCGCAAGACAAAAAGGCATCAAAATCACCAAAGTGAATTTGGAGAAGGAAGGCTTGTCTTTGTCTGGACTAAAAGCCAGGTTATTGAAGGAAGATAAGCCTGTGCATCTGTTTTTGCCACATTCTAAGTCTCATTTGGTACTGGACGAAATACATACCATTAGAAAGCAAATGAACATGAGAGTTGTTGGTTATGATTTGGTAGCGTCTAATGTGAAGGGTCTAAAAAATGGTTGGATCGATTATCTCATAGATCAGCAGCCTATCAATCAAGGATATTTGGCTATGCAGGCCTTGTACAAACATTTGATACTCAAGTCTGAGGTGATAAAAAATCAGTATTTGCCTCTGGATATTATTACTAAAGAAAATATGATGTATTGTGATTATTGATGCCTTATTGTGTTAGAGCATTACGGTTATTGAATTTTTGATCAGTTTATCATCTGAGTTTAAATTGACATTTATTGAATTAAAGTCACGCGACCCTGTTGATTTGCTTAATAAATACTAGAGCATCCTTTCAAGCATTTTTGCTGTGCTTGCGCATATGATGTAAGTAGGATTATTATTAGCTATCCCAAGTCGAACTTTATATTTTTGATTTGAAAAAATAAGAACAGAATAAGCACAAAAAAAGGAAGCCTTTTGAGCTTCCTTTTTGTAGTCCGTAGGGGAATCGAACCCCTGTTACCAGGATGAAAACCTGGCGTCCTAACCCCTAGACGAACGGACCATTACTTTGTCATAAAAAAGGAACGACTAGCGTCCCAATCTCTTGTAGTCCGTAGGGGAATCGAACCCCTGTTACCAGGATGAAAACCTGGCGTCCTAACCCCTAGACGAACGGACCAAAACTTACAATTTATCAACTCTACTGGGGTATCTGATCGTCCTCAAATGCTCCCCTTCAGGATGAAAACCTGGTGCGGCCGGCTAGGATCCTAACCCCTAGACGAACGGACCATTTTGTAATGGTCTGCAAAAGTAAACTGCTTTTTATCTTTTCCAAAGGCTCGCTATTAAAATATGATTTTTTTTTATGAAGACTCGATATTTTTTTTCTTCGGCAACCAAATATTGTCAATACCCCAAGGTGTGAGTAAGTTTAGGCCATGAAACTGATAGCGGTAAATAGCAAACAAGAACAGCAAGAATTTGTGGAGATGGCTGTGAGCTTGTACAAAGATGAAAAAAATTGGATTCGTCCTCTGAATAAAGATGTTCATGCTGTCTTTGACGAAGATAAGAATAAGACCTTTAAGTGGGGGAAATGTAAGCGCTGGTTGCTTAAAAAAGATGGTCGAACCCTGGGTCGAATTGCCGCCTTTGTCAATGATAAGACCAAGGATAAGGATAATGATCAACCCACCGGAGGAACGGGTTTTTTTGAGTGTGTTAATGATCAGGAAGCAGCTAACCTCCTTTTTGATGTGGCGAAAAATTGGCTAGAGGAACAAGGCATGGAAGCCATGGATGGCCCGATTAATTTTGGTGATCGCGACAAGTGGTGGGGTCTCTTGGTTGATGGCTTCGATATTGAGCCTAATTATCAGTGCAACTATCATTTTCCATACTATCAGGAGCTGTTCGAAAATTATGGCTTTCAGGTGTACTTCAAACAATTCACTTTTATAAGAAATACTTTTGACCCATTCCATCCTCGAATTATGGAAAAGTCAGAAGTATTAAACAAAGACCCTGATTACTCCTTTGAACATATGAAACTGAGTAATCTGGAAAAATATACGGAAGACTTTAGGCAAGTGTACAACGTAGCTTGGGCCAATCACGACGGAGTGGCGGAGATGTCAAAGGAACAGTCTCAGGCTATAATGAAGCAAATGAAACCCATTATCGATGAGAAAATAATCTGGTTTGCCTACTACAAAGGAGAGCCTGTAGCATTTTATTTGAATCTACCAGAAGTAAATCAGATCTTTAAATATGTGAATGGTAAATTGGATTTGATAGGCAAACTCAAATTCCTATGGCATAAATGGAGAAAGACCAATAAGAAAATGCTTGGTTTGGTATTTGGTGTTGCGCCGGCGCATCAAGGTAAGGGGTTAGATGGAGCTCTGGTGATGGCTACCGCGCAAATGGTTCAAAAAGACTATAAGCGTTATCCAGTTTTGGAAATGAATTGGATAGGTGATTTCAATCGAAAAATGATTTTGGTGGTGAAGCAAGTAGGAGGAGAGATAGGGAAGACACATCATACTTATCGCTATCTGTTTGATAGAAATAAGCCGTTCGAGCGCATGCCAATAAAATAACGAACGAATTTGTAATAAAACACAAATATCATCAACCTACTCTCTTGAAATCAATCGTGTATGAAGTCGGACTTTCAGGGATTCTTGAATAACAACCATCGCATCATTGCGAAGGTCTGTCGGATTTATACAGATAGTACCGACGATTTTAATGACTATTATCAAGAGTGCATTGTTCAATTGTGGCGATCTTTTGATTCATTCAGAGGTGCTTCGAAATTGAGCACCTGGACATACCGAGTATGTTTGAATGTCTGCTTGTCGCAACTAAGAAGTAAAAAACGCACCATACCAACCGAGAATAGAGAAATTCCTGATATAGTAGACGAAGACAGTGCACTACAGGAAGAGAGAGTGCAGGAGCTTTATAAAGCTATAAAGCTTTTAAGAGAATCTGATCGAGCAATAATTCTTCTGTATTTAGAAGAAAAAAGCTACAAGGAGATGGCTGAAATTTTGGGTATTACTGTAACCAATGTAGGAGCTAAAGTGAATAGAGTGAAGGCACAGCTAAAAAAAATCATCGATGAAAGATTTGGACATTAAGGACATTTGGAAGCAAGGTGATGAAGCGAATGCACAAGCATTCAGTGAGCCTGAAATCGAAGCGATGATTCGTAGCGGATCGGATAGTTTGGTGCATAGGTTTATAAAAACCCTAACTATCGAACTATGGGTCAACCTTGTAGTACTTACTTGTATAGGTATTGGTATGATCTTTTATAATCAGAGGGTCGTTGGAGTAGGGTTGTTGATCATAGATTTGCTTTTTTACCTCTATTATCGAAATTTGATAAGTAGCTTAAAGAAAGAGGAAATTGACAGTTCTGTGCTTGCATATCTTTATACCATTCAAAAAATGGTTAAGCGCTTCATACTTCATTATAAGATTGCCTCTCTTGTTTTAGTACCTGTCATGCTCGCTATCGTACTCTATCTGGATGGTGATGACTTTTATGCAAAATACTCTGCGAACCCGGACTCTTTTGTGATTGGAATGGCTTGTGGCATTTTCTTAGCTATTCCAATTACTTTTTATATGATCCACTTGATGTATGGTAAAAAAGCCAGAAAACTAGCTCATATGATAGGCTCATTGGAAAGAGAAGAAAGCTAATTACACAGTTACTAATCCGTCAAATATCCTTTTGATTTCGTGATAAGCAATGCCCATATGTGAATTGTGATAGATACACTCACCATCAGATATAATTAAGACTTGGGGCGATTCATGAGGGATTTTAAATGTAGCAGCTATATAATCGGAAATATCACGATATTGGATTAAATCTAGATGATAGGTGTCCATAGATGGAATTTCTTCTGCATTCCAAGCTCTTTCCAGTCTGTTCTCTGCCATAGAACTGATACTACATCTGGTGCTGTGTTTGAAAATAAGAGCAGGTTGGTTAGTAGAATTTGCTTTGATCTGATCTATTTGACCTTTAGATGTTAGTTGATTCCAATTCATAATTAATTATTCCAAATGTCGATTTCGTCTTTATCGAACTTTGCTTTTTTAGTTTTCTTCTTAACAGCGTCAGGTTGAATTTTGTTCCCATTCATCCGTACCCAAACGACATTAAATTTTCTTTTCGAATCCCTTACACTTCTACTCTTGTTGTATTTGGCTGAGAGATAGTTGGCACTTGGGTGCATACCACTCTTCTTGCGTCTTTTTTTAGTCTTGAGCTCATAGTTTGCCATTTTGGCATTTGGCGAGTTACGCACAGTCCGACTGGAAAACTTTGTGTAGCTCTTGATATTCTGATTGTGATCAGCCACGGCTAGCGGTTTTTGATGCTTTTTTTTCATCACCCCGGCATATTGAGAATTCGGACCAGCTTTATGTTTAGCTGGTTTTCTGTTTAGGTTCATGCTTGGTAAAAAGCCTTTATTTCGATTACCCGCTGGTTTAGTTCGGTTGTAAGTTGGTGGAACAGTGAATCGTGGTTTTACCACCACCACTTTTCCTGCTTGCTTCCATTCCGAATATCTTGGATTCACATTTTTGCCTTTGACTTGTCCAGCATTGGTTTGAGTGAATCTTGGTGTGATTTTTTTTGATTTTACGTTGCCTGCATTTGCTACACTAAACCTGGGGCTAATCTTTTTACCCTTCACTTGACCAGCATTAAGTGTTGAGTATCTTGGATTTACCTTCCGATCCATGCCAGCACCAGCGTGACTTTGTGTATATCTGACATTAATTTTTTTGCCTTTCACCTGGCCGGCATTGGCTACCGAATATCGTGGCTTTATTTTTCGGCTTTTTACTTGCCCAGCATTGGCTACCGAATATCGAGGACTGACTTTTCTACCTTTGGATTGACCTGCTGTAAATACGGAATATTTAGGATTTACACCACGACTTGAACCTTCATTACTCGAAGCTTTGGAGTACTTGGTTTTTCCGGCGGCAACAGTTTTGTGCTTACCGCTTGGTCCTTTGATTTTTGCTTTCTTTTTGTGCTGAAGGAATCCTGTCTCTCTTCTTGCGGTCTTAAGCTTGTTTCGATCTGTCAAGAGTTGCGCATAAGAAGTATGTGCCGAGACCGTAATTAGGCCAACGAATAGCAAAAAAACATACCAGCGCTTGTTTAACATATATCCTCTCTACGCAATATAAACGGGAAGTTAACAAATATATTGAACCTGAAATATGCAATAGAAAATCTATTCCAGACATATACCACTTTGAAATAGGCACTTAAAGTAAACTTGTTGAATCACCATAGTGATGCTATGCCTTCTCAACATAAGTTCCTCTTTCTTTGCGTTTTTTGCCTTCACTACGATACCTATTGCATAATCCAGGTTGAACTCAATATAAGAGGCTGCAAAGTTAGGGTCTTAGTATTCCAAAAGGGCTTTTAATTTACTTTTAAAACGTTCCTTAGGTAAAAAATTCTGTTCCAAATTAGCAGCAAAAGGTATAGGAGTGTCTAAACTTCCTTCTCTCATTACTGGAGCATCAAGGTCTTGGAAATGATGTTCACTAATCCATGCTGCGAGTTCAGCGCCTATTCCACCAGTTAAACAATCTTCGTGCAGCAAGATGACTTTGTTAGTTTTTTTGACTGTGGCAGCCACTGCCTCTTTGTCCCAAGGAAGCAATGTTCTCAAGTCTAAGATGTCAGCATCTATGTTAAGTTCTTGGATGATTTCATTGGCCCAATGTACTCCCATGCCGTAGGTAATTACTGATAGATCAGCACCTTCACGCACTAGTTTGGCTTTGCCTACTTCGACTGTGTAATAATCCTCTGGGATTTCTTCCGAAAGCGCTCTGTATAAAGCCTTGTGTTCGAAAAACAAATAAGGATTTGGATCTTCAATAGCAGCATTCAATAATCCTTTCGCGTCGTATGGGTTGGATGGGTAGACTATTTTCAATCCTGGGGTATGAAAAAACCAGGCTTCATTCGATTGAGAATGAAAAGGCCCGGCGGCTACTCCGGCTCCAGTAGGCATACGAACTACCACATCTGCATTCTGCCCCCATCTCCAATGAATTTTTGCCAGGTTGTTTATGATTTGGTTGAATCCACAGGTGACGAAATCGGCAAACTGCATCTCAACCATAGATTTCATTCCCTGAATAGATAGGCCCAATGCACTACCTACAATGGCAGATTCACACAGCGGAGTATTTCGGACTCTTTCTTCGCCAAACTGATCTACAAAACCTTCAGTGATTTTGAACACTCCTCCGTATTTGCCAATGTCCTGACCCATAAGCACCATTTCTGGATACTTCTCCATGCTTTGACGCAGTCCGTCTGATATGGCATCGATAAATCTTTTGTCTGCTAGTTTTTTAGATTTCGGAGTGATTACCTTTTGTTCGAAAGGGGAAAAAAGATCATTCAATTCTTTCTCAGAGGAGACAGCAACTACTCCTTCTTCATTGGCTTTTTTATAACCTTCGTCAATTGTCTTTTTTATTTCGGTCTCAATTTCTGCCTTGAGTTTCTTGGTGAGGATTTTTTCTTTGAGAAGAAACTTCTCATAGTTGTTTACAGGATCCTTTTTCGACCATTTATCCTGAAGTCCTTCTGGATAATATTTGGTTCCACTGGCTTCTTCGTGTCCCCTCATTCTAAAAGTCATACATTCGATCAAGAAAGGCTCGTTATTCTTCTTCATGGATTTGGAAGCTTCCGATATAGCATGGTAGACTTCCAAGAGGTTGTTGCCATCTACTTGTTTGGTTTTGATACCATATCCAGGGCCTTTTTGAGTGAATGAATCAAAGTTGAATTGTTGATTACTTGGCGTGCTCAAACCCCAACTATTGTTTTCTACCACAAAAATCACGGGCAGTTGCCAAACCGAAGCTACATTTAGTGCTTCATGAAAATCACCTTCACTGGCTCCTCCGTCTCCGCTGAATACAAGCGTGGACTTTTTATTTTTTCTTAGCTTGTGAGCCAAGGCAATACCATCTGCGATGCCTAGTTGGGGACCGAGATGAGATATCATCCCCACCAAATGGTGCTCTTTTGAGCCAAAATGAAAAGAACGATCCCTTCCTTGAGTAAAGCCACTAGCTTTACCCTGAAACTGTGCGAATAGTCGATTTAGTTGGATATTTCTAGTGGTGAATATCCCTAAGTTTCGATGCATAGGTAGGATATATTCGTCGTCGTCCATAGCTAGAGCCGAGCCAACTGAGATGGCTTCCTGACCCATGCCTGAAAACCATTTACTGATTTTTCCCTGACGAAGAAGAATCAACATTTTCTCTTCTATCAGTCTTGGGAGTAATAAGTTTTTATAAAATGAAAGAAGTTGTTGGTTGGTGAGTTTCTTTCGTTCGAATTTCATTGGGTAAGTATTGGGTTGCTTAACAATTGTTTGTGGACGAGCCAGTCACAAATCTAACAGTTTGCCTGAGTTGGCAAGGGTTCAAAGAGAAATTTTATTGAATGTATCAATATAGTATAGATTCATCTGATTGCGTTCTATTTTTACAGCCAGAAGGAAAACTATGAAATACGAAAAATTTGTTTTGGACAATGGGCTACAGGTTGTTGTTCATGAAGACCACTCCACCAAAGTGGCAGTCCTCAATGTGCTGTATAATGTTGGTTCCAGAGATGAAGAGGAGAACAAGACTGGTTTTGCTCATTTATTTGAGCATTTGATGTTTGGTGGCTCAGTTAATATACCTTCTTATGACGAGCCCCTGCAGAAGGTGGGTGGAGAAAATAATGCTTTTACTACTCCGGATTATACCAACTACTACATTTCGATTCCATCAAACAATATAGAAACCGCATTTTGGCTTGAATCTGACCGAATGCTGAGTTTGGCTTTTGACCCACAATCTTTGGAGGTGCAACGAAAAGTAGTTATCGAAGAGTTCAAACAGAGATATCTTGATCAACCCTATGGAGATGCCTGGTTGAATATGAAACCAATGGCCTACAAAACTCACCCATACCGATGGAATACTATCGGGAAGGAAATTTCGCACATCGAGGATGCTACGATGGAGGATGTAAAGGCGTTTTTTAAAAAATTTTATATACCTAACAATGCCATTTTGGTGGTGGCTGGAGATGTTAACCTAGAACAGGTTAAAGCATTAGCTGAAAAATGGTTTGCACCGATTCCGGCTGGAGAAACCTACAACAGAGACTTACCTCAAGAGCGGGAACAAGTGGAGGAGCGTAAACTTACCGTAGAAGGTGAGGTTCCAATGAATGCATTTTATCGAGCCTATCATATGCCGGATCGACTGCACAATAAATACTATACGATAGACCTGCTTAGTGATGTATTAGGAAGGGGCAAGTCTTCTCGATTGTATACAAAGTTGGTGAAGGAGACGAAACTTTTAACTTCTGTGAGTGCAAGTATTACAGGTTCGATAGAGCCTGGATTGCTCGTGATCTCTGGGAAACTAAAAGATGAAATAAGCTTTGAAGAAGTAGATGAAATGGTGGATGCTGAAATAGCCGGCCTTTTAAAGGATGGGTTAAGGCCAGAAGAATTGAATAAAGTGAAAATGCAAGCCGAATCTTCTCATGTATTTTCTGAAGTGGAGTTGCTCAACCGAGCGATGAGTTTGGCCTATTATACTTTGCTTGGCAATACCGAGTTGGTCAACAAAGAAACGGACGCGATAAATTCAGTGACTGAAGAGGATTTAATCATTGAGGCAAAAAAAATGTTGAACAAAACCAATTGCTCAACATTATATTATAAGAAGAAGGAGGCTTAGGCGTCCTTCCATTTTATCGTGCAGCCTATCGCTTTAGTGGAGGTTGTTTTTACAGCCTTGCTATCAAGCAAGCTATCGACCGCATCTTCTACATATCTTTTTGTGACGGCAGCTGCATCTTTGTGATTGTCATCAATGGCGCCTATGTAGGCAACTTCCAACTTTTTGTTGAGTATATAGACATGTGGCGTGCGAGTGGCTCCATAGGCCGTAGCTACAGCTTGACTTTCATCATACAAATAGGGGAAAGAATAGCCTTTGTCACTAGAACGCTTAACCATTTCTTCAAATGAGTCGCCGGGTTGTTTAGTGACATCATTTGAATTGATAGCAATTACAGGGTATCCTTTTGATTCATATTTTTGATTGAGCTGATCAATTCTTTTTTCATACATTTTTGAAAAAGGACAGGTATTACAAGTAAAAACTACAATGTACCCTTTGGCATCTTTGTAGTCAGCCATTGAAATAGTACGACCATCTACGTTCTTCAATTTGAAGTCAGTAGCTTTATCGCCTACGTTGAAGCCAACTTTTGGCTTTACGATTTCCTCTTTGTTGCCGCTGGCGAGAAGCATGGCTGCCACTGCAACAAGACCAAAAAATAAAAGTACATTTTTTTTCATAATCATGTTATTTAATAAAATTCAGATAAACTTTTTCGAGTTCATTTTCTGAGAATTCTTTTTCAATAAATCTCCTTTTTGAATTCCCTTTTGCCACAAACAAGGTAGCAGGAATGGCCCCACTCCACGATGGGTCTACTTTGTCTATAAAAGCATTATAATCTGTTTCATCTAGCAGATACACTTTCGCTTTGATATTTTTCTTTTCAACAAATGGTTTGAGTTTGTTTTCTAATTCTTCAACAAAGTCGAAGCTTACTAAACTCAATTCTAAGTTTTCCTCATTGTACTTTTCGTATAATTCCAAGAATTGAGGTAGTTCTTTGATGCAAGGCCTGCACCAGGTGGCCCAGAAATTAATGACTTTATGTTTTTCAGTCGGTGTATTAATGAGCTTGGCCAATTCTGGGTATTTGATTACCTCTATGCTTTGAGCGAGAGACTGACTTGCTGTAAAACCACACACTAATAATGAAATTAAAAATATTGTTTTTGCTCTTTTCATTGACAATAATGTTGACTGAATTGCTTTAAAAATATCGTAACGTACTCAAAAATAGATAGTTGCAAAATAGTCTGTACAAACATATAATTATTCAACAAATAGTACTATCTGAGGAATCGATAAAAGTTATCCACAAAATTGCAAGTTATCCACATCATTGAATTAAGCGAAGTTAACTCTCTGTCAATTAGTGTTTTATAATAATTACCAGTCCTGCGGATTGTGGAAAAGGAAGGTGAGGTTTAAATTATTTAGGCCTAAAATCAATGAATAATGCAAAGAATGAAATTTTTAACTTTTCATTCTTTGTCTTGATTTATCAGCTTGTTTCTATAGGCGTTAAATATTCTAGATTTTGATAAAAAGCCAATATACTGTCCCTCATCGATTACAGGTAGATTCCATGCCTGAGTAATCTCAAATTTATTCATGACCGTCTGCATCGAATCATCTGGATGTACTTCGGCTGGAGGCAGTTGCATGATTTCTTTGACCACTATATTCTTCCTGGCTTCTTCGTCGAACATCTTTTCTCGAATATCATCTAGTGTAATGATGCCTTCTAAGCCGCCGACATAGTTCACAACAGGAAAAATGTTTCGTTTGGACTTTTTGATCAGTTTAATCATGTCCTCTAGCTTAGCATCGTACATGATCGTCAATAAATCCGATTCAATGATCTTGTCCACTTTCATCAAGCTTAAAACTTGTCGATCTTTATCGTGCTTTATTAGGTCTCCTTTCTCAATTAGGCTTTTGGTATAAAGAGAGTGTTTTTCGAAATAACTGATCGTTATGAATGAAATGGCACTAACAAGCATGAGGGGAACAAAGAGTTCGTATCCACCAGTTATTTCTGCAATCAAAAATATAGCCGTGAGAGGCGCATGGAGCACACCGCTCATCACGCCACACATCGCCACCAGCGTGAAGTTACTACTACTGATAGTAACAGGTAAAACGAAATTAACCGTTTTAGCAAACAGATAACCAGCAATGCCACCCATGAATAGGGACGGAGCGAAAATCCCACCGCTTCCTCCAGAACCAATGGTTAGAGCAGAGGCCACCGGTTTGACCACGAGTATGGCGAACAATAGAATAATGATCAGTAGTGTTTTATCTGTTTCGCCATAGATCAAACTGTTGTTGAAAATAATATCGTCGTTTCCGTTGAGTAGCTGTTTGATGGTGTCATAACCCTCCCCATAGATGGGAGGAAAGGTCAGTACAATCAGTGCTAGCCCGATACCCCCAACCATGGCGCGACTCCAATCATTAGTTACTTTTTTTATCCATCGTTCGATGACATAAGTCAATCGAGTAAAGTGCACAGAAACAATACCACACGCTATTCCTAGAAAAATGTAATAGTGAACATGTTCTGCTAGAAAAGGGTCTTTTAGTTTAAATGAAAACAATAAGTCGTCACCTAATAGAGATAGAGAAACTAAAGATCCTGTTACTGATGATAGCAGAATAGGAATAAACTTATTAATTGTAACGTCTGTGAGAATAACTTCAATGGCAAAAATCACGCCTGCTATGGGAGAATTAAAGATCGCTGAAATAGCTCCCGAAGCTCCACAGGCTATGAGTAGAGTTCTTTTTTTGTAGTTTAGGTGAGTGAGGGTAGCCAGATTGGAACCAATGGCCGATCCTGTTACTACAATGGGTGCCTCCAGTCCTACAGACCCTCCAAAGCCTACAGTAATAGCACTGGTCACCATTCGAGAATACATCATGGAGCGCTTGACAATACTAGATCGTTTGGAGATTACAAAGAGAATTTGTGTAATCCCATGACCAAGCTTTTCTTTCAGAATATATCTCGAGACGATCATGGTGAGTACAATACCTGCTAAAGGGTAAAAGAGATATAGAAAGTCAAAACCTGAAGTATAAATGTAATTTTTGAGTATGGCCTGAATGAAATGAACAGATTCTTTAAGCGTAACCGCAGCTAGGCCGGCAATCAATCCTACTATACCACTAAGAATCAAAGTGAAGTTGTTGTTGCTAATATGCTTTAATCGCCATACTAGAAATCTTACCAGCAACGCTTTAAAATTCATCTTAGAAAAGAACCATTAATTTTCACCACAAAGGAAAGCATGGGCAAATGTAAGTTTTTAGCCACTGAGCGGAAATTTATTTCTGATTATTTCCTAGCCAAAGAGATAAATTTTTCAATTGCTCTGGTGATGCACTCTCTTGAACTTCAATTTTGTAAGAATTGTAATACGTACTGGGCGCAATAGGCACAAGAATGTCATATGTTTTTGGTCCTCTTTTAATTTTTAGTTGATTCTGTTCTACAACCGAAATTTCATCTTTTTGGAAGTTACTTCCATTGAATTCAAGAATCTTATCTCCTACGGAAAGGTATTTTTCCGTAGGACTTCCTGGAGCTATTTCAGTGATTATATTGTCTTGCCATTTGATACCTATTTTGCTTGTAATTTCATTGGCATGAAGTTTTGACTTTAGTTCACATCCTACATAAGAAAGCGTTTCCGCCAAATAGGTGTCAAGGCTTTCAGAAGTTTCATAAAGTGTATGAAGAAGTGGTTCTATCGTTTTTCCTCCCACGCTCTCCAGAATTTCGTAAACCTGTTCTTGGGTGTATCCTCCTTGAGGGTAGGTATGTTTTTCGTACAGCCTTTTCACTACGTCTATGAGGGTAGCGTCATTGTTCGTTTTATTTCGAATAGTCAAATCTAGAATTAAAGAGCAAAGGGCGCCCTTTACATAAATGCTCACTTTCTTAGATGGGAATAAGTTTTTGTATCCATCTACCCATAAGTTTTGACTGGATTGAATCAAGGTGCTTTCATGTCGGCCATAGTTCTCGAAATGTCTGTCGAAAAGAGTATTAAGTTCCTTGAAATATTCTTGCTGGTTGAAAACACCAGATTGTTTCAAAAACAAATCGCCATAGTAGGTGGTAAAGCCTTCTGTTACGAATCCGGTCTTAGTCATCGTTTCTTTGTCAAACTGATAGGGAGACATTTCCTTCGGGCGAATTCGGGTCACATTCCATGTATGAAATAGTTCATGAGATGCCACCCCCATCAATTTCTCATAATAAGCGTCTTTGTTGGCTTCGTCATTCGGACCCAAAACTAGTATGGTCGAGTTTTGGTGTTCTACGCCGTGATAATGAGCGTAATCCAGGGATTGCACTATGAAATCATATTGTTTCGTTGGAAATCCTCCCATGGTGTTTATTTGAGATTCTGTGAAACTCTTGAAGTCTTCAATAATCTTTTCATCAGAAAAAGGGCAGTCTCCAAGAATAGCTATAGAGAAGTTATGGTCTTCTACCGCATATCTCAGAATTTTAAGATCAGGGCTAGCTAATAATGGTGAGTCTACGAGTTGTAAATAGTCATTCGCTTTTAGTTGTCCTAAAGAAGTAGATTCAAGACTACAACTAACTGAGTAGTCCTGAGGAATTTCCAGAGACAAGTTTATAGGCTCATTGTTGTGCGCTTTGGTGTAAAAAATGCAGTTGATAAAATTGATGTAAATCTGGCGATCATCTAAAACGGAATTACCTGCATCCATCTTGTTCGCGTAGTATTGATAGTTGATCGTTATTTCATCTGCATCATCGCAATCGACCGACCAAATGTTAGGCCTGGTCTTTTCCCAGTTTAGCAATTTTCCGGACTCATCCTGGGGATGAAATTTTTGAATATTTTCTACAAAAGGAGCTAGTTCATATCGGCCAGGACGCCATGCTGGAAGGATAAAATCTACAGTGGATTGACTGCTTACCCCAAATTTGATTTGGATGTGTAAAAGGTGTGTCAAGGGATTTGGAAAAGAAATATGGCAGTCAATCATAATTTTGTCTTTGTTTGCACAAATATTCAGGTTTTAGAACAGATATATCAAGAACACATCATTTAATTGTACCTTCTTCCCTAAACTATCTGATTTAGACTTTGTTATTGTCAAAAAGCTCTCTATTTTTGCACTCCATTTTTTCAGGCTGCGCCAGATGAGTAGTTTGAGGGCATTTGGAAATCTAGAGATAAAAAATACGATATAAGATGAAAAGAACATTTCAACCTTCTCAGCGAAAAAGAAGAAACAAGCACGGATTTAAAGCCAGAATGGAAGATGTGGCAGGAAGAGCTGTTTTAAAAAGAAGAAGAGCCAAAGGCAGAAAAAAGCTGACAGTCTCTGACGAAAGAAAGCACAAGAAATAAGAATCTTGGTTAGCTTTATTCCTTCTTAATGGAAGGAACAAATCATACATATAGAAAATACTCCTTTCCGAAGCAGGAAAGATTGAGTAGTAAAAAATTAATTGATGCTCTTTTTACCAAAGGAGCATCTTTTTATTTTTATCCCTTCTCTGTCAGGTTTCTCCACGCAGACGAAAATGCTACATGCCATCAATTCATGGTAAGTGTATCTAAAAGAAATTTCAAAAGAGCTGTTGACCGCAATCGAATCAAGCGATTGATGCGTGAAGCTTATCGACTAAATAAACATCGACTGGAAGAGCTATTGCCAGAGGGTAAATATTTGTTGATTGCCTATATTTACACAGGTAAAGAAATTCATCCGTATAGTTTTATAGAATCTAAACTTGTCGATTCCATTGGGCGTTTAAAGTCCAAGCTGAATAAGTAAATTCATTAGATATGAAGAGAATAGTAGTAGGTATAGTAGGTGCTGTATTGCTCGTTGGGCTGTTGTCATTTACTTGGCTTGGGGGAGACAATAGCTTCGAAATCTCTCGCAATCTTAACATTTTCACTACACTGTTCAGGGAATTGAACACGCATTATGTAGATGAAATTTCTAGTGAGGAGTTGATAGGTGATGGAATCGATGCGATGCTAAAGTCGTTGGACCCTTATGCAGCCTACATTTCGGAAAGTGATATTGAAGATTACAGGACGGCTACCACTGGTGAGTATGGTGGTATAGGAGCGATCGTAGGTCAACGTAAAAAGGCAAATACTGTGATTATGCCTTATGTAGGCTACCCTGCTCATACCGCGGGCTTGAAAATAGGAGATGAGATTTTAGAAATTGATCATCAGAATTTAGAAAATAAGTCATCTATAGAAATTAGCGAGTTACTTAAAGGACAACCTGGGTCAGAGATTGTATTGACAGTAAAGCGCTTTGGCAAAGACAAACCATTTGATGTGACATTAACTCGTTCGAAAATTACTATAGACAACATCATGTTTTATGGTATGTATAATGAAACAACTGGTTTCATTAAACTAACTGATTTTACCACAGATGCAGGAAGTGAAGTTAAAAATGCTCTGGATAGCTTGAAGAAAGCAGGCGCTACAAAGATTATTTTGGATTTAAGGGACAATCCTGGCGGATTGCTCGATGAGGCGGTAAAAGTGGTCAATGTGTTTGTAGAACAAGGAAAAGAGGTAGTAAGTACCAAAGGAAAAATGGCGTCTTGGAATAAAACATATACAACACCATTTGCAACCGCTGATAATGATATCCCTCTAGCAGTATTGACCAGTCGAGCGACTGCTTCGGCTGCAGAGATTGTTTCTGGTGTCGTACAAGATTACGACCGTGGTGTGCTAGTGGGTACCAGAACATTTGGCAAGGGTTTGGTGCAGGCTACCCGTCCATTGCCTTATAATGCACAACTAAAAATTACAACTGCCAAATATTACATTCCAAGTGGTAGATGTATTCAGGCGATCGACTATTCACATAGAAATAAAGATGGAAGTGTTGGTAAAATTCCGGATTCGCTCAAAGTGGCCTTTAAAACTAGCAAAGGAAGAACCGTTTATGATGGTGGAGGGATAGAGCCGGATTTGGAAGTGTCTCCTCAAAAATTTTCAAATCTACTGTACAATATGGTGAGCCAAAATTTAATCTTTGATTATGCCACTGAGTATGCGTACAGCCATGATAAAATTGCCGCTCCTCGAGAGTTTAATCTGAGTGATGAGGAATATGAAGCATTTATGGTTTGGGTCAATGGTAAAGAGTTCAACCTGTCTTCTCAAATGGACGATGCTATCAAAGCACTAGAAGAAATGGCCAGGAAAGAAAAGTATTATGATGGCATGGAGCCGGCCATTGAGAAATTGAAAACAAAAGTTTCTACCCTAAAAGACAACTATTTGACCACTTTTAAGGATGACATCAAATTCATGTTGGAAGAAGAAATAGTAAGTAGATATTACTTTCACAAAGGAATGTTAGAAGCAAGTCTGGACCACGATCCAGCAGTTTCGGAAGCTGCCAAAATTTTGGCTGATACCGAGTCCTATTCAAAAATTTTAAATAAATAAACTTTAATTCCGTGTCTTTAATACTTGGTATAGATACATCTACCAGCAGTGGCTCTGTGGCATTGCTGAAAAATGGACAACTTGTTGGGTCACAACTCTACTCTATAGAAAAATCGCATTCCACTTTATTGCATGTGATGATCAAGCAGATGATGCACAATTCAGGCTGTATGATGGAAGAATTGTCTGCAGTATCAGTAGCTGAAGGGCCTGGGTCTTATACTGGATTACGGATTGGTGTATCTGCCGCTAAAGGTCTGTGTCTCGCCTTGGACATTCCGTTGATCGCAGTGAATACCTTAGAGGCAATGGCCTATCAAATGTATCGAAGGTCAACGGAAGATGTTGTGTATTGCCCAATGCTGGATGCGCGCAGGATGGAGGTTTACTCTGCGCTTTTTGATAAAGACTTTAAAACTATAAAGCCGACTGCTCCTGTAATATTGGAGGACTATGCCTATGAGGACATTCTGAAGAGCCAGAAGGTGCTTTTTTTTGGTGATGGTTCCAACAAATCAAAAGAGGTAATTTCAGATAAGAATGCTTATTTCATTGATGATATTGTGCCATCAGCCGAAGAAGTAGCCTTGTTGGCATATAAAAAATATAAAACAGAGTCTTTCGAAAACGTAATCAGTTTCGAGCCGTTTTATTTAAAAGAGTTTAGAACCGCATCATCATTCAAATAATGGAAGGGGAAATTGTAAATAGGGTTGCGCAGAGTGCATTGATCAATTTTGATCTTGAGGAATATTTTGATCAATCTGCTCGAGTGCAGATTGATATCAAGGATCAGTTGTATAATGAATTGGTGCTGCGTGAGAAGGACTTTAGGGCATTTGTCCAAAATCATAATTGGGAAGATTACAAAAACAAAAATGTTGCTGTGCACTGTAGTGTGGATGCCATTGTGCCTACTTGGGCCTATATGCTTTTGTCATCAGCATTAGAACCTCATGCCAAGAATCTTGTATTTGGCGATTTGTCTCATTTAGAAAATCACCTTTTTCAGCAGGCACTTGCCAAAATCAAAATAGAAGATTTTAAAGATCAAAAAGTTATAATAAAAGGCTGTGGGAAGTTTCCAGTGCCTGAATATGCCTATGTGGAAATAACTCGTTTGTTGCGCCCAGTTGTATCCAGTTTGATGTATGGGGAGGCGTGTAGTGCAGTGCCTATTTACAAAAAGCCAAAATCAAAATAAAGACTTACTTTTTCAAATCAAGTAATCGTGATACCTTTGAAACTGACAAAATGTATTGCTGTTGAAATTCGAAGTCAAGCTACCGTTATTTGAAGGTCCTTTCGACCTGCTACTCTTTTTCATTCAAAGAGATGAGCTTGATATATATGATATTCCAATCTCCAAGATTACTAACGACTTTTTAGATTATATCAAGCATCTGGAAAAGATGAATGTAGAAGTGGCTAGTGAGTTTATTTTGGTGGCCTCTACACTTATGCGGATCAAGTCTAAAATGCTTTTACCAAGACCTGTTTTGGATGAAGAGGGTAATGAAATTGATCCAAGAGAAGAATTAGTTCGACACTTATTGGAATATAAGCGATACAAGTCTGTAATTGCTGAGCTTGTACAACTCGAATCTGATCGTTTGGATAGAGAAAAGAGGGGAAACCTAGCCAAGGAAATACGTGCACTTTCAGAAGTTTCCAATGTAGAAGCAGAATTGCAAAACCTGGATCTCTTCAAGATTCTGAAAGTCTATAAAAAAGTACTCTATCGTTACGAATCGGAACAGAACAAGGTAGAACATAAGGTGGTGCAATACCCTTATACCATTTCTGGCCAAAAGGAGCACATACTATTCTCTCTTGATAAAACACCCCGTATGGCTTTTACAGAAGTGATGGCCGAAAAGCCAGAAAAAATTGCAGTCATTTTCAACTTCCTTGCCATCCTTGAATTGCTTCAAATGCAGCAGATTCAAATCACCATCGGCGAAGGGTTCAATAATTTTTGGATAGAAAAAACGGAGACCGTAGCGGCCGATTGATGGAGATCAGTAAAAAGAATGCTTTCAAAGTTTTAAATCCTAATAATATCTGGGTGCCAATCCTGTTAGGCCTGGGTATAGTTTTTCTGTTATTTTATTTTGACGACAATATCACTTCGGATAATCTCAATTTGATATTTGATGCGAAGTGGTCATCCGTCTTTGTGGCTTTTTTGGTTTTGCTTGCTAGAGATGCCGGATATGCATACCGAATTAGAACACTGACCAATCAAGAGCTTACCTGGAAAAGTAGCATAGTGGTAATCATCTTATGGGAATTTGCATCTGCTGTAACTCCTTCAGTAGTAGGAGGAACTGCTGTGGCTGTTTTTATACTTACCTATGAAGGTATCAACTTTGGAAAATCGTTGGCCTATGTAATGCTGACGGCCATTTTGGACAACTTGTTTTTTGTAGTCGCAGCTCCTGTAGTCATGCTTCTGACACAAGGGGTCATTTTTCCTTCTGTTGAAACATTTGATTTGCAAATTGGTGGTAGTCTTCAGTTTTTCTTTTTCTTGAGCTATGGGCTAATAGCCGTTTATACCTTGGTAATGTCTTATGGTTTGTTTGCCAAACCGAGAGCATTCAAATGGTTTTTGCTAAAGATGACATCCATGAAATGGTTAAAAAAGTGGAAAGTGAAAGCAAATCAGTATGGAGATGAAATTATCATTGCTTCCAGTGAGATCAAAGGGAAAATGGCTCAATACTGGATCAAAATATCACTGGCTACCCTTTTCATTTGGTGTGCGAGGTATTTAATGCTGAATAGCTTAGTATCTGCCTATACTGAAATTACAATTCCTGAGCACATGGTTATTTTTAGTCGACAGATTATTATGTGGATTGTGATGCTTATTTCACCTACTCCTGGTAGTTCTGGGACTGCCGAATTCTTTTTCAATCAATTCTTTAATGAGTACTTGGGCAGCTATACTTTTGTGTCAAGCATATTCTGGAGACTAATGTCTTATTATCCTTACCTATTACTTGGGGCGATATTTCTGCCTCGCTGGATACGAAGTAAGTTTTTCAAGAAATAAAAAATCCCGTCTAGAAGGTATCTAAACGGGATTCGTTAGCTTCGAATTAAATCTTGATTAGATTTTTTCCAATTCTGAGAAAAAGAAAGATCCTTCAATAGCTGCGTTTTCGTCTGAGTCAGATCCGTGTACAGCATTTGCTTCAATTGATTTAGCAAATATCTTTCTGATTGTACCTTCAGCAGCTTCAGCTGGGTTAGTAGCCCCTATCAATTTTCTGAAGTCTTCTACCGCGTTATCTTTTTCAAGAATCATAGCAATGATAGCACCAGAGGACATGTAAGCGCAAAGATCATTATAGAAAGGTCGCTCACTATGTACCGCGTAAAATTTTCCAGCGGTTTCAGCAGTTAGTTTTGTCAACTTCATTGCTTTGATCGAAAAACCAGCCTCTTCTATCATTTTGGTGATCGCTCCTGCATTGCCTGCGCTAAATGCATCCGGCTTGATCATGGTGAATGTTTTGTTATTAGCCATTATAAACTTAAGTCTTATTTGTTCTAAAAATCCCGCAAAATTAGGGCTAATTTTTAATGATCAAAAGAATTCCTGATATATCGTAATTTGTAGTTTTGCCCGTCTTTTGCATTTCGGATAAATTTCACCACTTTTGCATCTTCTTTTTACAGCATCAATGCAAAACTTAGCAGCATTTAAAGCATTACTAGAGCTACCAAAGCGAATTGTAATAACTACCCACATCAAACCTGATGCTGATGCATTAGGTTCTTCTTTGGGGCTTGCAGGATATTTATTGAAGCAAGGTCATCAGGTGTGTGTCATCACGCCGACAGATTATCCAAAATTTCTTAATTGGATGGAAGGAAATGACGATGTTTTGATTTTTGAAGAAGATGAAGAAAAGGCACAGTATTTAGTTGAAAATTCTGATTTGATCTTTTGTTTAGATTTTTCAAGCCTGAAAAGGATTGGGAAATTGGGTCAAATGGTGGCGGATTCAGATGCCGAGAAAGTGTTGATCGATCATCACCTGAATCCAGAGACATTTGCCAAGTATGTACTGTGGAGTACAGAGGCTGCTGCAACTGCAGAGCTAGTATATGATCTGGTTGAAATGCTAGGGGATACAGATAAGTTAACTAAAGGAATGGCGGAAGCACTGTATGCTGGTTTAATGACAGATACAGGAAATTTCAAACATCCTTCGACAACTCCTCATGTGCATAATATCGTGGCGAATTTGATGGAGTTGGGAGCGGATGTAGCCAAAGTGAGTCACAACATCTATGACAGCAATTCTTTAGATAGAATGAGGCTGCTAGGTTTCGCACTTAAGGAAAGATTAGAAATCATAGAAGGAACCAATGTAGCCTATTTCTACTTGACCTTAGAAGATAAAGAAAGATTTAAATACCAAACCGGAGACTCTGAGGGTCTTGTTAATTATGGTTTAGGTATTGAAGGAATAACTGTGTCAGCAATTTTCATTGAAGACTCAGGTAAAGTGAAAATTTCGTTCAGATCATTTGGAGATATTCCGGTGAATGAATTATCAAGAAAATATTTTAATGGCGGTGGACACAAAAACGCGGCTGGTGGTGCAACCACTGAAAGCTTAGAAGACACCATCAAACTTTTTAGAGAACTAGTATTAAAACAGACGAAGGAATTAAATTATGAAGTATAATACACTTATAGCTATTTTGGCTATTTCTATCCTATCAGTTGCTTGTAGCGAAGAAAGAACAACAAATTCAGGTATTAAAGTAAAAATCATAGAAAAGGGAGAAGGAACTGCTTTGGTAGACAGTACCATTCTAAGACTTAATATGAAATACATGAATGAAAATGGGAACGAGCAATGGAGCTCTGAGAAAGCTGGCGCTCCTGTTCCACTTCAATACATCAAGGAAGTTTGGTCTACAAGTGGTACCATGTACGAAGCATTGGAGATTATGAATGTAGGAGATAGTGCTTCTTTTGAAGTCGCAACAAAAGATTTGTTTGAAAATACATTTAAAACAGCTATTCCTGATAGTTTGGATACTGCTGGAAATATGACATTCTATGCCAGAGTTGTATCTATGATGACTATTGAAGAGTTTCAGGCATTCCAAAAAGAAGAGTACGAAAAGGCACAAGAGAAAAGAAAAGAAGAAATGGCTGCTGCACAGGCTAAGAAATTAGAGGATGCAGCAGAAACTATTAAAAAGGATGGTGAGACTATCGACGCTTTCTTAGCTGAAAATAATATAACTGCAGAAACCACTGAGTCTGGATTGAGATATGTAATTACTCAAGAAGGAGAAGGGGAAAGTGCTTCAGCAGGAAATCAAGTATCCGTTCACTACAATGGAACGCTTTTGGATGGAACGAAATTTGATTCTTCATACGATAGGGGACAGCCATTCGGATTTGTTTTAGGTCAAGGCAGAGTGATCATGGGATGGGATGAAGGTATAGCACTTTTGAACAAAGGAGCTAAAGCAACCTTTTATATCCCAAGTACATTAGCTTATGGAGAAAGAGCTACAGGCAGTATCCCTGCGAACTCTATTCTAAAGTTTGATGTTGAATTGGTAGACATACAATAATATTTCAATGAAATTGAGGGCATTTATCTTATTAAGCTTGATGGGTTTGAGTTTTTTATCTTGTGATGAAAATTCAGACCTATCATCGTATCCTTCTATAGAACAGTATCTGGAAAGAAATAATATCACAGATTATGAGACTACATCTACAGGTTTAGTCTATGTAATAGCTAAAGAAGGGACCGGAGATCGTCCAAGAGTGGGGGATGCTGTAACTGTACATTATTCTGGATTCCATCTTGACGATAGTAAATTTGATTCTTCGTATGATAGAAATGAAGCATTTGTTTTCACGGTTGGTGATGAAAGAATAATTGCTGGATGGAATGAAGGCCTTCAATATTTTAGAAAAGGAGGCTCTGGGACTTTGTATATTCCTTGGGAACTTGCTTATGGTACCTCAGGGTCGGGACCAATTGGCCCTAAAGAGGATTTAAAATTTGATATTAATTTATTGGCAATTGACTAGTACAATGGGAATGAGGTTTAGGAAGCATATTTTGCTATCCGTACTGATGGGTGGTTTGATATATTTTGGCGGCTGCGTAGATCATGCTGCTGAAGATGAGCAGGCATTAGAACAGTTGCGGTTGGATTCATTAGCACAGGCGGAGTCTGAAGGTGTTCTATTTGATGCGTACATTGCTGATCCTGAGAACGGGATTAATGCAGATGATGTAGTTGTTCAGGACGATGGGGTACGACGAGTAGTTTGGAACCCTTCTACAAGTGTCAGAGTTCCTGAGTTCAACGACATAGTTTCAGTACACTATGTGGGCAAGTTTACAAATAATGAGGTGTTTGATACCACCAATCCTCAAGTAGCCAAAGAATCAGACAGTTTAAACTATGTAGATATTGGCATTTCATTTGATGATTTATTGGCGAAATCAGATAAGACATATGAAGAACTATTGGACTCATTGAATACTTCTACTGGAGCCATAAGTGATCCTGTATTTACATTGAATAGAATATACGTTCCGATGGCGTTTAACCATCAGGCAGACGGCACTGGAATAAGCTTTAGCTTTATTCTGGGATTTAGAAGTGGTTTGAGAAATCTGATGCTTGAAATGGAAATGAATTCCAAAGGATTAATAATGATCCCTTCGGCAGTTGCCTATGGAACTGTTGGTAGTGCTTTTGATGCTGAAGGCAATCAAAACATTCCTCCTAATACCCCTTTGATTTTCGAGTTTGAATTGGTGAATATTAGACCATAAGCCATTCAAATTGAGAATTTGTTTCGCTACACATAATGAAAATAAGCTTAGAGAGATAAATCAAATCTTAAGCAAATATGAGGTGGTGGGCCTGACAGATATAGGGTGTAGAGAAGAAATTCCAGAAACGGGTTCTACACTTTCCGAAAACTCCAAGATTAAAGCAGACTTCGTAACATCTAAATATGGTATCCCATGTTTTGCCGACGATACGGGTTTAGAAGTTGAAGCTTTAAATGGAGACCCAGGTGTTTATTCCGCTCGTTATGCAGGAAGAGATAGAGATAATTTGGCCAATATCAATCTGTTGCTCAAGAATCTCGAAACTCATTCCAATAAAACAGCCAGATTTCGGACTGTAATCACTTTAAATCTTGAAGGGAATACGCATCAGTTTGAGGGCATCGTGAATGGAATAATTGTTTCTGTGTTGAAAGGAGAAAAAGGGTTCGGTTACGATCCCATATTCATTCCGGAGGGTTATGATCAAACCTTTGCAGAAATGTCGGCAGAATCGAAAAACGCCATTTCTCATCGTGGTCGGGCAGTGGCTAAGTTGGTAGAGTTCCTAGAAAATAGGGTATAAAAAAACCGCACTATTGTGCGGTTTTTAACTCATATTATTCTTTTCAGATCTTACTTTTCTTCCATAAAAGGATATCTATAGTCCTTTGGAGGGTTGAACGTTTCCTTAATCGTTCTTGGAGATACCCATCTCAATAAATTCAGCATTGAACCTGCTTTATCATTCGTGCCAGAAGCTCTGGATCCGCCAAAAGGTTGTTGGCCTACTACAGCACCTGTTGGCTTATCGTTGATATAGAAGTTGCCCGCTGCATTCACTAGTTTCTTAGTAGCGAGTTCAATTGCATATCTATCTTGCGAGAAAACTGCTCCGGTCAAAGCATAAGGAGAAGTGCTATCTACTAGCTCAAGTGCTTCTTCGAATCGCTCCGCTTGGTATACATAGATCGTGATGACTGGCCCGAAGATCTCTTCACACATGGTGGTGAACATTGGATCTTTAGTGACAATGATCGTCGGCTGCACGAAGTAGCCTTCAGATTTGTCATACTCACCTCCAGCGATGATCTCTGCCATGTTGCTTTCTTTGGCAGCATCTATGTATTTTGAAATTTTATCAAAAGACTTTTCATCAATTACTGCATTGAAGAAATTGGTAAAGTCCTCTGGAGAACCCATTTTGATAGACTTTTGATCTTCCAAAAGATATCCTTTTACTTCATCCCAAAGATTGTCTGGAATGTAGGCTCTCGAAGCAGCACTACATTTCTGCCCTTGAAATTCGAAAGCACCTCTGATGATTCCGGTAGCCAGTGCTTTGGCATCTGCTGACTTATGAGCGATAATGAAGTCCTTTCCACCAGTTTCTCCAACTATTCTCGGGTATGATTTGTACTTGTTGATATTTTCACCAATTGTCTTCCACAAGTGTTGGAAAACGCCTGTGCTTCCTGTAAAGTGGAGTCCTCCAAAATCAGGGTGGTTGAAAACAACTTCTCCTGCTGTAGGTCCATCTACATAAATCAAATTGATCACGCCATCAGGTACTCCTGCCTCTCTAAATACTTCCATCAGAATCTGTGCTGAATAAACCTGGCTTTCAGCTGGCTTCCATACGATGGTATTTCCCATCATAGCAGGAGCCGCACACAAATTACCAGCAATAGACGTGAAGTTGAATGGAGTAAGTGCAAAAACGAATCCTTCTAAAGGGCGGTGTTCCAGTCGATTCCACATTCCTGGAGCAGACTCTGGTTGCTCAGCATAAATCTGAGTCATGAAGTCAACGTTGAATTTCAAGAAGTCAATGTATTCACAGGCAGCATCAATTTCCGCTTGAAATGGACTTTTAGATTGCGCCAGCATAGTCGAAGCATTGATCTTCGCTCTATACGGTCCAGCCACCAAATCTGCAGCCTTTAAGAAAATGCTTGCTCTGTGTTCCCAAGACATTTCTGCCCATGCCTGCTTGGCACCCATGGCAGCATTGATGGCTTGCTCGACATGTGAGGCATCCCCATAGTTGAAATGACCCAATGTGTGTTTGTGGTCATGTGGAGGAGCCATTCTCATTTTTTTGTCAGTAGTGACTAGCTCACTACCAATGTACATAGGTACATCAATTTCTTTGCTGCGCATTGCTTTGATTTCAGCTTTTAAAGCAGCTTTTTCTGGACTTCCTGGGGCGTATGATAGCACCGGTTCGTTTTCAGGAACGGGTACGGCGTATATTCCTTTGGGCATATTGTTTATTCTTTAGTATTCAATGAATTTGCGCAAAGGTAAGAAAGACCTATATAATGGGTATTGGATAAATAGATATTATTTTAGCCAAAACGTTGGATTTTTTGGGTGCTGAGAGGCAAAATAGTATGCGATGAAAAAGCTGAGAGAATTTTATTTGAAATACCAGAACTACTTTAGAACAGACTTACTCTATTATGTTTTTATGTTCGTAATAATTATAATTTTCATTGTTGCGATGGGGCGCCATTAATGAACGTAGCTAGCTGCATTCATATCTATGGTACTACCTGTGGCGTGATCTGCCATGCCGCTGGCTAAAAATGTCACCATAGGTGCGATGTCTTTTGGTTCTGTCAAGCGTTCCAATGAAATATCTCCAGTTACATGTTCTGCTCCATATTTCTCCATGGCTTCTTTGGCCATATCTGTTCTGACGAATCCCGGTGCAATATTGAAAGCCTTGATACCATCTTTGCCATAAGCTCGGGCAATCGTTTGAGTCAGCGATACCAATCCGGCTTTTGAAGCGGCATAGGCCATGTACTCTGCCGAGTCTCCTCTATAAGCAGCTCTTGAGGTGATGTTGATGATTCTCCCGGCGCTGTTTCTTTTCAGAAAATGCTCTACTGTCTTTTTGCAAAGGATGCCTGCAGATGTGAGATTGACCTGTACAGTTTCATTCCAGGATTTGATCCAGTCAGATTCTTTTCCATTCACATCAGCCGCCTTCGCCACACCTGCATTATTGACCAATATTTCGATACTTCCCATTTCTAGTATCACTCGGTCAAATAAATTGGCTGCTTCATCTTTTTTGGAGAGATCAGCTTGAAAAGCGCGAGATTCATTACCCAATACATGAGCCAAGTTTTCTGCTTCTCGCATGTTTTTGTTGTAATGTACAGCAACAGTGGCTCCAGCCTCAGCCAGCTTAGAGGCAATTGACTTTCCGATGCCTTTACTAGCGCCGGTTACTAAAATATTTAATCCTGATAGGTTGATGTACATCTTTCTCTCTTATTGGAAGGTTAAATTAACACGCATCAAAGTAAATAAAAATTACAAACGTGAATTATTTGTAGTTTGCGCGAGATGAACCTTATTAATGAATTTAGAGTTTATTTACATAGCTAAAAATAATTGAATTATGAAAGTTAGGAATCTACTGTGGTTATTTGTCTGTTTTTTGCCTATTCACATCCAAGCTGAAATAGGTGATGAGAGCACAGTCAATTGGAATGATTTTGAATCGGCACAGCTTAAGTTTAAAGAAGATCCTAAACCGATTTTCATTGAGTTCACAGCCAAATGGTGTGGGTGGTGTAAGAAAATGGATAAGACTACATTTTCTGAAGATGGTGTAATCGATATACTCAATAATCAATTTTATGCTGTTAAAATTGATTTCGATAGTACGACGCCCATAGAATATAAGGGGGATTCATATTCTGGCAAGGAGCTGGCCAAACATTTTGGTATTGAAGGACTACCGACTATGATTTACCTTTCAAGTGATCAAGAAACCAGCAAAACGATAGTTGGATATAAGACTGCAAAGCAGTTAATAAAGGAGCTGAAGAAATTAAATGCTGATTAGCATGTAACCAACAGCCAAATGTTGTAGTCCAATGACCAAACTCAAATAAATCATTATGTTCTACAACTACCTGAAAATTTCAATCAGAAATATTAGAAAGCACAAGCTGTTTTCATTTATTAATGTTTTCGGACTTTCCTTCAGTTTGTCCATTTGCCTTATCATTATCATGTTGCTGGCTGATCAGTTTAGTTATGATCGGTTTAATACCCATGCGGAGCAGGTATATAGAATTAATCACACACGAGGAGACGAACCTTCTATCATTGAAGGAATGGCTACGGGCCCTATGGGTATAGGAGAAGAGCTCACGAAAAGATTTACAGGCGTTGCAGATTTTACTAGACTCACCAGAGGTTTTGGTAATGGGTGGGTCAAGTTGATGCAAGATGTAAACATACCTTTATCTGGGTTTTTTGCCGACCCTTCTTTCTTTGAAATTTTCCAATATGAATTCGAATATGGAAACCCAAATACTGCCCTGTTAGAGCCATATTCAGTAGTGCTCTCCAAAGAAACTGCAGAGAAATTGTTCAAAAAAGAAAACCCAGTAGGTGAGACTATTGTTGTGGGTGAATTAGGTAGCTATAAGGTCACAGGAGTGCTCAAAAAGCTGAATGGAAAGTCACATATCAAATTTGATGGATTGGCATCTATGTCTACATTGGAATCGCTCATAAAGAAAGAAGTATTGCCCGAAAAACTCACTTCTTGGACCAATAGGTCATGGACATGGACATACGTAAGACTTGAAGATGAAGCGAAGCCTGCAGAGATAGAAAAAAACCTAGCAACGATTAGTGAAGAACAATATGGAGAATTGGAAGATATAGATACTCAGTTTTATCTTCAGAATATAAGATCCATTAGCCCAGGTCCAATGATGGGCAATCAAATTGGCCCCGGCATTCCTATGATATTCGTTTATTTCTTATCCGGAATGGCATTGGTGATCATCATATCCTCTTGTTTCAATTATACCAATTTGTCTATTGCCCGATCTTTGAATAGAGCGAAAGAAGTAGGAATTCGCAAAGTTTTTGGGGCGGTACGGCTTCAAATTCTAATGCAATTTTTGACTGAATCTGTTATTATATCGGTGTTGGCATATGTGCTGTCTTTAGGTATAGTTCAAATGATGGAACCCATTTTCCTTGAATTGAATTTCAGTCAGTTGTTGGATTGGGATTTGAAACAATCAGTTGATGTTTACCTGATTTGCTTAGTTTTTTCAGTTGTCGTAGGATTATTTGCTGGTTTTGTGCCTGCTATATTTCATTCTTCAGTGAAGGCACTTCAAGCATTAAAAAACTTATCGGGGGTTAAGGTATTCTCAAAACTGGGATTGAGAAATGCGTTGATTGTTGGTCAATTCGGTTTGTCTTTGTTTTTGGTGATTACGGTGAAGTTGATCTATGATCAAATGAATTATATGATTGAAACAGACTATGGGTTTGATGCGGATAATATAGTCGTGGTGCAACTCACCAATACAGATCCTAAAAAACTGAAAACAGAGCTACTCAAATATCCTGATATTCAAAGTGTGTCAGCAGCAGGGTTTTCACCAGCCGCAGGTACGAGTAATTCTACCACCATAAAAATCGAAGAAGTGGAAAGAGAATTGAATTACTTCGAAGTGGATGAAGACTACGTGGACAATATGGGGCTCACTCTCGTGGCTGGAAAGTCTTTTACAGAACAAATCAGAGAGCGAAAGTTGGTGATTAACGAAGAAGCTTCGGAAAGCTTTGGCTATCCTCACCCATTGGATGCTGTTGGTCAAATCGTGGTTTTAGATGATTCAATCAACTATGAAATTATTGGAGTACTGAAGAATTACAATCATGAAACCTTAGTGTCCTCAATCAAACCCCTTGGTTTAATCTATGAGCCCGAAGAATTCGGCATATTGCAGGTAAGAGTTAACTCATCGAACTTCGAACAATCGATGGCCAGCATAAACGCAGCTTGGAACCAGGTCAACCCTGAATTGAAAATGGAATCTAAATTGTTGAGTGATGAGATTGCTTTTTTTGCCAATCTGATGTTCGGAGATTTAACAAAAATCATTTCGTTTATTTCGTTTTTGGCTATCATCATAGCATGCTTGGGTCTTTTGGGAATGGTAGTATTCAGCACACAAAACAGATTGAAAGAAGTATCTATTAGAAAAGTGCTAGGAGCAAGCAATCAAACATTGATCATTATTTTATCGAAGGGATTTATCAAATTGTTGGTGCTGGCTATTTTTATAAGTGCTCCTTTGACTTGGTTCATCAATGACCTATGGATGGATTTTATTGCATTTAGAGTTGATATTGGAGTCGGAGTGGTTCTTTTTGGAGTAATTATTGTCGCCATTCTAGGCTTGCTGGTCGTAGGTTCACAGACTTGGCAAGCTGCCAATACAAATCCATCTAAGGTACTTAGAGATGAATGACTTGTAATTTGCGATAATTGTATTACATTTGTATTACAAATAATAAAGAACAATGTTAAACGTCAGACTTGATAAGGACACAGAAAAGACACTCAAGGACTATAGTGAGCTCAACAACATGTCTAAGACTGATGTGGTAAAAGAGGCGCTTGCCCAATACTTTAGCAAAGAGCAAATGGCCAAACAGCCTTTTGACCTTGGTGAGGATCTTTTTGGCACCGGAGAAAGTGGAGAAACAGATCGTTCTTCCACATATAAATCTAAATTAAGAGAAAAGCTGCATGAAAAGCACTCTCATTGATGCCGGACCATTGATTGCCCTATTTGACAGATCTGACAGATATCATACTCAAGCATTAGAGTTTATAAAAGGATTTGAAGGTCAATTATGGACTACGTGGCCAGTAGTAACAGAAGTCAGCCATATGCTGGATTTTAGCACTAAAGCCCAAGTTGCCTTTTTGAAGTGGATAGAAAGAGGAGGGTTGAAGCTATTCGAACTAAAGGACAGGCACATTGGCCGACTGACCGAATTGACAGAAAAGTTTGATGACGTACCCATGGATTTGGCCGATGCTTCTTTAATAGTAGTTTCAGAAGAAAGAGGACAGAAAGAAATTGCGACCATTGATTCAGACTTTTATATCTATCGAGATCTTCGGAATCAATATTTGACGAATATTTTCATGTAAAAGAAAAGAGCCAACTTTACTGGTTTGCTCTTTTCTTTTAATACCGTTTTCTTGTTATTTCAACCATGCTTTATACATCCACAATGTTTTTTCCTGCTCCTCTATGAGTGCCGACATTTGATCTTCAGTGCCGCTGTCGCCAGATTCACCTGCCAGTTCTTTAAGAGATCGCTCGACAGAAACAATATGTTCCAAGTTGGATACAATGGTTTGAACCGCTGTCTCTCCATCGTGCACATTTTTTACAGGTTTGATTTGAGCTGTGGCCAAATAATCCTCAAATCCATGTAAGGGAACACCACCCACGGTAAGAATTCTCTCTGCTATTTCATCCACCTTCATGGCTGCATCAGTGTATAATTCTTCGAATTTTACATGAAGTTCAAAAAATGCTTTACCCTGAATGTTCCAATGAAACCCTCTTAGGTTTTGATAATAAATTTGAAAGTCTGCTAAAAGTTCGTTGAGCTTGTTTATGATTACTTTATTCTCCTTCATGACATTAATATTTAAAGTTCTTTACCTCAAATAACGCAAAAAGCTGTGCGTAGATTCTACTGATAGAATCATTTCTACCAATACTTTAATAGAAATTATTGATAGGTGTTTAGGAAGTAGTATACTTCTTAAAAAGACTCTTTATCTTCATTTGAATTACTCCAAATACAGCCTCTTTAAATATACCCCGAGACATTTTTGATTGACCCTTAGTACGGTCAGTAAAGATAATTGGTACCTCGGTAATTTTAAAACCATACTTCCAGGCCAAGAATTTCATTTCAATCTGGAAAGCATATCCCACAAAATGAACATTGTCTGGCCCTATAGTCTCTAAAACTTTTCGCGTATAACATTTAAAGCCAGCAGTGGTGTCTTTAATTGGAATGCCAGTAATGAATTGAACATACTTGCTCGCGCAATATGACATGAGTACACGATCCATCGGCCAATTGACAACGTTGACTCCAGAGATATATCTAGAACCGATAGATAAATCGGACCCGCTTTCACAAGCTGCTCTCAATCTGATTAAGTCTTGCGGATTGTGAGAAAAGTCAGCATCCATCTCGAATATATATTCATATCCGTGATCCAGTGCAAAATGAAAACCGGCAATGTAAGCTGTGCCTAGGCCTGCTTTGCCCTCTCTCTCCAAAAGGTGGAGGGCATTAAACTCTTTTTGTAAAGATTTTACAATAGACGCTGTGCCGTCAGGCGAATTATCATCTACCACCAACACGTCAAAATCAGCTTTTAAATCAAAAACCGCTTTGATGATGTCCTCGATGTTCTCTTTTTCATCGTAGGTTGGTATTATAACTAGACTTTTATTCAAGGGCTATTGTAAATTTTTTACGAAACTATGAGAAAAAAATAAATTTTTGCAGCCTTTGTGGAAATATGAAAAGCTGAAGGATGATTATTTACTTATAACCCAATATTTTCATCATTTGTTCACTGGTTTGTTCTTCTGCAAATACACGACTACTCACTTTTCCTTCTTCATCTTTTTCTATCAGAATATGTTTCGGGGCTGGTATTAAGCAGTGTTGAATACCACCATAGCCACCTAGAGATTCCTGATAAGCTCCGGTATGGAAAAAGCCAAAGTACATAGATTGGCCTTTTTCCACCACAGGTAAAAACAATTCGCCGATGTGGGCTTCGGAATCGTAATAGTCCATACTGTCGCATGTGAGTCCGCCAATGTTAACCCTGTGAAATTGGTTGTTCCAAAGATTGATTGGAAGCATGATGAATTTAGCATTAAGACCCCAAACATCAGGGATGTGAGTAATGAACGACCCGTCCATCATGTACCAAAGCTCCTTGTCGTTTTGTAGTTTTTGGTCTAATACGGAATAAATGGTTGCACCACTTTCGGCGACCGTATAGCTTCCGAACTCTGTAAATATGTTAGGCTCTTCTACATGGTTTTTCTTGCAAATCCATTGAATGTTTTCAATGATTTGTTCTGCCATGTATTGGTAGTCATATTCAAAGTGTAGAGAATTTTTCACTGGAAATCCACCGCCAATATCAACTGCTTCAAGTTCAGGGCAAACTTTTTTGAGTTCTGCGTATTTGTAAACAAATCGACTCAACTCACTCCAATAATATGCGGTGTCTTTAATTCCAGTATTGATAAAGTAATGGAGCATTTTTAGCTGCCCCTTAGATTTGTCTTTAATTCGATTATTGTAATAATCGATCACATCTCCATATCGAATACCTAGTCGAGAAGTATAAAACTCGAAATTTGGTTCTTCATCTGCTGCCAGACGCATGCCCATTTGGAATGGGTTTTTCACATGCTCTTCGTAATAATCCAGTTCCATTAAATTATCTAGAATCGGCAAGCAGTTTTTAAAGCCTGCGTTGAGCAACTCAGCAATTTTCTGTAAATACAAGGGCCTTTTATAACCATTACATATGATATAAGTGTCTTTGGTGATGATCCCGCGTTCAAACAATGTTTCAACAATAGATATATCATAAGCAGAGGAAGTCTCGATATGTATATCATTTTTCAATGCTTCTTCCATCACAAAAGAAAAGTGATTAGACTTTGTGCAATAGCAATAGGTGTAACTGCCATTGTACTTCTTTTTTTGAATAGCTTCTGCGAATATTTTTTTCGCATATTGGATGTTTTGCGAAATCTTAGGTAAATAAGTTAATTTCAGAGGTGTCCCGTGCTCCTCGATAAGTTTCATGAGATCTACTCCATTGAAAGACAAATGATCGTTCTTTACATCAAATTCTTCATTAGGAAAGTAAAAGGTTTGGTCGATTAAATCGCGGTACTTTTTCATCTACGACTTGTTATCAAATTAGAGCTTATATAAGCGGACAAATATCTGCAAATTTATGTTTAATCCGCACCATCGTATTTGCTAAAATTCCTGTTAAATTTGCCGTCCTAAAACCCGAATTTGATGATTAATATTTTAATTAAAGATGAAACTGCTCAGCTCAAGTCAGTTGTACTAGGCACTGGCGAAAGTTTTGGAGGAGTACCTGCCATCGAAGAAGCGTATGACCCAAAATCAAGGGAGCATATTCTCGATGGAACCTTCCCAAAAGAGGAAGACATTATAAAAGAAATGGAAGCGGTAGCAAACGTATTGAAAAAGCATGGCGTTCAGGTCTACAGACCGAATGTACTTCCTGATACCAATCAGGTGTTTGCTCGCGATATTGGCTTTGTCATCGGAGACAAATTCATTGTCCCCAACATTATAGACGACAGAGCGGAAGAAAAAGATGGGATCAATTTTTTGCTCGATCAAATCAATCCTGATCAAGTCCTTAGAATGCCAAAGGGCGCTTACGCTGAAGGTGGCGATGTGATGCCTTGGAAAGAAAAGCTCTACATTGGCTATTCAGAAGACGAGGATTACGACAAATATCAAGTAAGTAGAACAAATCGAGCGGGAGTGGAGTTTCTAAGAGACCAATTTCCAAATTGTGAATTCTACGCCTTTGAGTTGAAAAAATCTGATACGGATCCTAAAGAAAATGCTTTGCATTTGGACTGTTGTTTCCAACCTGTAGGAAATGATCAATGTATCATTTACAAGGGCGGATTTAAAAATGAAAAAGACTACGATTTATTGGTGAGTCATTTTGGAAAAGAGAATTGCATCGAAATCACAAAAGATGAGATGTATGAAATGAATTCTAATGTGTTCTCCATTTCTCCTGAGGTTATTGTCAGTGAGCAAGGCTTTACCAGACTCAACGATGAATTGGAACGTAGAGGATTCAAGGTTGAGCGAGTGCCCTATAGCGAAACCGCTAAAATGGAAGGCTTGTTAAGATGTTCCACTTTACCACTCGAAAGAGCATACTGAGATGGGAGTGAATACAACATCTACGATCATGATGATCCGTCCGGTACAGTTCAGACTCAATGAGCAGACCGCTGTCAACAACTATTATCAAAAGGCATTGGAAGGCATCACGCCTGAAAATGTGCAGCAAAGAGCTTTGGCTGAATTTGATGGGTTTGTACAAAAGCTTCGAGATCAGGACATCGAAGTATTGGTGGTAAAAGACACCCCAGAACCAAGTACGCCAGACTCGATTTTTCCAAATAACTGGATATCATTTCATGATGACGGAGTCATAGGTTTGTATCCCATGTATGCGGAAAACAGAAGGCTGGAAAGACGTCAGGATATTATTGATGACTTGGGGGCATTTGGCTACCAGATTACCAATATCATAGATATTTCTGGAACCGAAGAAGTCGATAAGTTTCTCGAAGGCACAGGAAGTCTGATTTTGGATCGAGGCAATCGAATCGCTTACGCGGCTATTTCTGAAAGAACCCACCCAGACGTGATCAAAGATTTTGAAAGTGCTTTTGGATATAAGGTGGTTTCATTTGTGGCTAATCAGAATGTCGATGGCAAAAGGCTACCTATCTATCATACAAATGTGATGATGGCCTTGGGTCATGATTTCGCTGTCATTTGTTTGGATACCATAGATGATACGGCCGAAAGAAAAATGGTTGTAGATTCGCTGGAAAATTCGGGTAAAGAAGTGATTGAGATTTCTGAAAACCAGAAAACTCACTTCGCCGGGAACATGTTGCAGGTGGAAAATAAATCAGGAGATCGATTTATGGTCATGTCTGCAGCTGCTTATGACTCATTGGAGGAAGATCAGAAAACTAAGATTTTAAACTATAACAAAGACATCATTTCCAGTTCGCTCGACACCATAGAGGCACTGGGAGGCGGAAGCGCCCGATGTATGATGGCAGAAGTTTTTCTGCCCAAGAAGTAAAAAAGAATGGATATTGTATCACAACTACAGCAAGGAATAGCAGAAGGGCTCAAATCTCTTTACGATCACGAAATATCGGCATCAGACTTAGGTCTGCAGCCTACCAGAAAAGAGTTTGAGGGTACTTATACTTTTGTGACTTTCCCGTACGGAAAAATTTCAAAAAAGAATCCGATGGAAACCGGAGAGGATTTGGGTACTTATTTGAAAGAAAATTGCGCAGTCGTAGATGGATACAATGTGGTCAAAGGCTTTTTGAATATTGAATTGTCAAAGTCGATTTGGACCAATTTGTTTAATGACATCACTTCTCAATCAAACTTTAGCGCGCATAATCGCAAAGGAGAAACGGTAATGGTAGAATATTCTTCTCCGAATACGAACAAACCACTACACCTGGGTCACTTAAGAAATATTTTCCTGGGATACTCTGTTTCCAAGATTTACGACGCTTACGGTTATGATGTGGTCAAAGTGCAGATCATCAATGACCGAGGGATCCACATTTGTAAATCTATGCTGGCTTGGCAAAGATTTGGCTACGGAGAGACGCCTGAGTCTTCTGGATTGAAAGGTGATAAGTTGGTTGGAAAATATTATGTCGAATTCGATAAGGCATACAAAGCTGAAATCGCTCAGCTTGTTGAGTCTGGTAAATCCAAAGAAGTTGCAGAGAAAGAAGCTCCTATTTTACTAGAAGCCCAAGACTTGCTCAGAAAGTGGGAGGCCAAAGAGCCTGAAACCTATGCCCTTTGGGAAAAAATGAACGGCTGGGTATATCAAGGGTTCGACGCTACTTATCAGCAGATGGGTGTTGATTTTGATAAGCTTTATTATGAATCAAACACTTATTTATTAGGGAAAGAGCAAGTGGCGGAAGGCCTAAAAGCTGGACATTTCTTCGCCAAGGATGACGGCTCAGTTTGGGTAGATTTGACCGATGAGGGTTTAGATCAGAAAATCGTACAGCGATCTGATGGAACTGCCGTTTACATGACGCAAGATATTGGTACAGCGATCCAGAGATTCAAGGAATACCCTGGCCTTATCAAGCAGGTCTATACGGTTGGTAACGAACAAGATTATCACTTCAAGGTGCTTTTCTTGATTCTAAAGAAATTGGGATACCAATGGGCGGAAGAATGTTATCACCTGTCATATGGGATGGTTGATTTGCCTTCTGGCAAAATGAAGTCTCGTGAAGGCACAGTTGTGGATGCAGACGACTTGATGAATGAAATGATCAGTACCGCAGAGCATCATACGAAAGAGTTAGGTAAGATCGACGGATTTACCGAAGAGCAGGCCAATGAATTGTATGATACGATTGGCTTAGGTGCATTAAAGTATTTCTTGTTGAAAGTAGATCCTAAGAAGCGCATGCTTTTTGATCCACAAGAGTCTATTGAGTTTCATGGGAATACTGGCCCGTTCATTCAATATACGCATGCCAGAATATCGGCCATATTGAGAAGAGCAGATGAATTAGGGATTGAAACCAAAGAGTTGAAAATTTCAGCAGACGTACAATTGAGTCAAACAGAATGCGACTTGGTGTATTTGATTTCTGAGTTGCCAAACAAAATCAAACTAGCAGCCGAGGATTATTTACCATCTGTGATTGCTCAGTACGTCTATGATCTCGCTAAGGAGTACAATAAGTTTTATGCTGAACTAGCCATCTTCGGAGAGCAGGATGAATCAGTCACCGCTTCACGAGTGGCGCTGTCTGCTCAAGTAGCGAAGAACATCAAATTTGGAATGTCCTTACTAGGCATCCATGTGCCAGATAGAATGTAAGACATGAGCGACGTGAAACATTGGATATCCGCTTTCCGATTGAGAACATTGCCTCTGGCCCTATCCAGCATTTTTATGGGCAACTTCCTGGCTAAGTGGCAAGATGAGTTTGATTGGACGATTTTGGGATTGGCTGTTTCTACAACCATATTTCTACAAATACTCTCTAATCTGGCCAATGACTACGGTGATTCTATTCATGGTGCAGACAGCAAAGATCGGGAAGGTCCATCCAGAGCAGTGCAAACTGGAGCTATTTCGAAAGGACAAATGAAAGTGGCGATGGCCATGTTCGCTAGCCTGTCATTAGTTTCTGGATTGTGGCTATTGGCTACTGCATTTGCAGATCAATGGCTATTGATTTTTGTCTTTTTGGCTATTGGCATTGCAGCTATCTATGCAGCTGTCACCTATACGGCTGGAAGCAACCCTTATGGCTATCGTGGACTCGGGGATATTTCAGTTTTGATCTTTTTTGGATTGGTGGGTGTTTGTGGTTCTTACTACTTACAAACCAAAACCTTCAATTGGAATGTACTACTACCAGCATTGAGTTGTGGATTGCTGGCCACAGGAGTACTCAATGTGAATAACATTCGAGACATTGAGTCTGATCAAAAGGCAGGTAAAATTTCAATACCCGTGCGAATTGGACGCGACAAAGCTGTGATATATCATTTTATGCTGTTGGGACTGGCTATGCTATCCGGTTTGATGTTTATAGTTTTGAATTCGTCGGAATGGACCTCGTATCTTTTTGTATTAGCATTTCCACTTATCATTAAAAACGCTTGGGCAGTAAAAACTAAAACCAGTGCATCTGCACTAGATCCCTATCTGAAGCAATTAGCATTAAGCACCTTATTGTTCGTGCTTTTGTTTGGAGTGGGATTGGTTTTGTAATTTTGTGAAACATCATTAATTAATAAGATGTCGAAAAAAGGAAATTTTAAAAACAGAATCGGAGTGGTGTATTCCACAGATGATAGTTTTGATTATACAGAGGAGTCTGAATTAGAAGAAGAAACATTGGCGCCAAAAGATCAAAAATTACGCGTAGAGCTGGATAAGAAAAATCGCAAAGGAAAGCAGGTCACTTTGGTGACAGGATTTACTGGCATGACAGGCGATTTGAAAGAACTGGGTAAAATGATTAAGACCAAGTGTGGTGTTGGTGGCAATGTGAAGGATCGAGAAATTATTATTCAAGGTGATTTGCGAGATAAGGTTGTCGAAATTCTCCTCAAAGAGGGATATCAGGCTAGGAAGATCTAAAGATTCTCAAATTGAGATTTGAAAATGTGGTTGTATGGTGCTCAAACACTGATTAGACCCAAATTCTTTTAATTTCAAATAGCAAATCTCTAAATCTTCAATTTATTTCTCAGAGGGCTTTTTCAATTGCTAAAGTTTTCTCTATATTTGCACTCCGATTTTTTAAGGATCGCTAAAAGACTAGAAAAATGTCGAAAGTTTGTCAAATAACTGGTAAGAGACCACAATCAGGAAACAACGTTTCCCACGCGAATAACAAAACAAAGAGAAGGTTCTATCCGAATCTATTCAAGAAGAGATTTTATCTTCCTGAAGAAGACAGGTGGATTACTTTGAAAGTATCTTCAACTGCATTGAAAACCATCAATAAGAATGGATTGGCTGCTACTTTGAAGAAGGCTAAAGAAAAAGGAACCCTTTCATTATAATTATTTAGAACGATGGCTAAGAAAGGTAATAGAGTTCAGGTAATATTAGAATGCACCGAGCATAAGACTACAGGTCAGCCAGGTACTTCTAGATACATTACGACAAAAAACAGGAAAAATACTCCTGACAGAATGGAATTGAAAAAGTACAATCCTATTCTTAAGAAATATACTGTTCACAAAGAAATTAAATAACCATGGCTAAGAAGGTAGTTGCAACCCTGAAGAACAAGGATGGTGTAAAATATGCTAAGGTGATTAAGGCGGTGAAAACCAAATCAGGAGCATATTCATTCAGAGAAGAAATTGTCACTGAAGACAAAGTGAAAGAAGTATTGGCTGCAAAATAATTCAGCCCTTTAAGATATCTTTGAAAGTCTCCTGATCCCGATAACTATCGGGATAGGAGACTTTTTCTGTTTTTTACCTATCCACCGAATTGATTATGGGATTATTCAATATTTTTTCCAAAGAAAAGAAAGAGACACTAGACAAGGGTCTTGAAAAAACAAAAGAAAATTTCTTTTCGAAATTAGGTAAAGCCGTCGCCGGAAAATCTACGGTAGACGATGATTTGCTAGATGAATTGGAAGAAGTATTGATAACTTCGGATGTTGGCGTAGATACCACCGTCAGAATCATTGAAAGGATAGAAGAGCGAGTAGCTAAAGATAAATACCTTAATACAGCAGAACTTAATGTGATTCTTCGAGAAGAAATCGCCGGGTTACTAGAAGAGAACAATTCTGGGAATCAAGCAGATTTTGAATTGCCTGAGGATAAAAAGCCTTATGTTCTTTTGGTCGTAGGTGTAAATGGCGTAGGAAAGACTACTACCATTGGCAAATTGGCTTCTCAATTCCAACGAAGAGGAAAATCAGTAGTTCTTGGAGCAGCTGATACTTTTCGTGCGGCTGCTGTTGATCAACTGAAGCTTTGGGGAGAGCGCGTAAATGTACCAGTAATTGCCCATGGTATGAATACTGATCCTTCAGCAGTGGCCTATGATGCCGTGAAGCACGCTGTAGAACAAAATGCCGATATTGTTATCATAGATACGGCAGGTCGATTGCATACCAAAGTCAATTTGATGAATGAGTTGACAAAGATCAAAAGAGTGATTCAAAAGTTTGTAGACGATGCTCCTAATGAGATCATGCTAGTCTTGGACGGTAGTACTGGACAGAATGCTTTTATACAAGCTCAAGAATTCACCAAAGCCACAGATGTTTCTTCTTTGGCCATTACCAAGTTGGATGGCACCGCAAAAGGAGGAGTAGTAATTGGTATTTCGGATCAATTCAAAATTCCGGTAAAATACATAGGTGTTGGAGAGGGTGTTGAAGACCTTCAAGTGTTCAACAAACATGAGTTTGTTGATTCATTTTTCAATTAAAGAGATTCTAAATATGCATGCTTTTAGCGCAACAGAAGAGGCGCAAATAATAGCTCACGGAGCACAAGTGAGCGCGATTGAAAATCAAATAAAAGATTTTGGAACGGGATTCCCTTTTTTAGACCTGGACCGTCCCGCAACAGTTGGAGATGGTATTACCCAATTGACAACCGAACAGATTGATCAATTGGTTGCCAATTATAATCGTTCTTCTGCAGGTAAAAAGCTTGTGAAATTCGTTCCTGCTTCTGGCGCTGCAACCCGAATGTTCAAAGAGCTTTTCGAATATGTGGCAACAAATGAATTGAATTCAGGTTCTGAAAATTTCATTTCAAGACTTGAAGATTTTGCATTTTATGAACAATTGAAGGATGTCTTAAAAACTCTGGGTCATGAAATAGATGATCTTTTGGATTCAAAAAACCATAAAGCCATCGTGAATGCATTGCTGGATGAATCCGGCTTGGGTTATGGAAGTTTACCTAAAGGACTTCTTGATTTTCATCAAGAAGAGGGTAGGTCAAAAACGCCAATAGAAGAGCACTTGATTGAAGGAGCGAAGTATGCCTGTAAAAACGGATTAGTAAGCCTGCATTTTACTGTTTCACCTGAGCATCAACAGAAGTTTGAATCAAAATTACAAAACGTGATTCCGGTGTATGAACAAACACTTGGGGTGAAATTTGATGTTTCTTTTTCGCAACAGAAAAAGTCTACAGACACCATTGCCGTAGATTTAAGCAATAAGCCATTTTTTGACAATGGGCAATTGCTTTTTAGGCCAGCAGGGCATGGTGCTTTGTTGGAAAATTTGAATGACCTGGATGCCGATGTAATATTTGTAAAAAATATAGACAATGTGGTGCCTGATCATTTGAAGTCAGATACAATTACTTACAAAAAAGCTCTGGCCAGTTTGCTACTATCATTTCAAGCCGATTCGTTTAACTGGCAAAATCGCTTGAAAAAAGGGGAGGATTGTTTTGCTGAAGCAGTTGATACGCTTAAATCTAAGTATGGAGTTGATTTGAATTTTGATGATTCAGGCGAACTAGTAAAGTATTTAGATAGACCGATTCGCGTTTGTGGAATGGTAGAAAATACAGGAGAACCAGGTGGAGGACCTTTTTGGGTGAAAGGAGAAAGTGGTTCATCATTGCAGATTGCAGAAACAGCTCAGATTGATATGTCTGATGCAACACAAGTTGATATTTTAAAGCAGTCTTCACACTTCAATCCGGTTGATTTGGTTTGTGGAGTGAAAGATTGCAAGGGTGAAAAATTTGATTTGTTGAAGTATAGAGATAACAAAACAGGATTTATCACACAGAAATCAAAAAATGGGAAAGATCTCAAAGCTATGGAACTACCGGGATTGTGGAATGGTGCCATGGCGGACTGGATTACCTTATTTGTAGAGGTGCCTATTTCCACTTTTAACCCTGTGAAAACAGTAAACGATCTACTGAAACCTACCCATCAGTAGTACTTAACAATTTTTAACAGCAACATTAGTGTGATATACGTTTTGGGTTTTAAAACTTACCCAAAGTGGATTAGTTTTGTTTGGTTAGTAAAGAATAAACTACAAAAATGGAAGCAACGGCAAGCGTAGATAGTAAAAAGGCACATCAGGAAAAAATCAATCAGATTTATACTGAAGTAAATAAAGTAGTAGTTGGTCAGAAATATATGATCAATCGGTTGATGGTCGGATTGTTCACTCAAGGACATATCCTTTTGGAAGGTGTGCCAGGTCTGGCGAAAACATTGACAGTCAATACACTCGCTAATGTGCTACACCTAGACTTCAAAAGAATTCAATTTACTCCTGATTTGCTACCTGCGGATTTGCTAGGTACCATGATTTATAACCAAAAGGCTTCAAATTTCGAGGTGAAAAAGGGACCCATTTTCGCCAACTTAATTTTGGCGGATGAAGTGAACCGTTCTCCAGCCAAAGTACAGTCTGCCTTGCTTGAGTCTATGCAGGAGAAGCAGGTAACTATTGGCGAGACGACTTATGAATTGGATCGGCCATTTTTAGTGCTAGCCACACAGAACCCGGTGGATCAGGAAGGAACTTACCCATTGCCTGAAGCACAGGTAGATAGATTTATGATGAAGGTGCATGTGGGGTATCCATCAAAGGATGAAGAACTAGAAATTATGCGAAGAATGTCTAATATGACATTCGATAGCAAGGTGGATACGATACTGACCAAAGAAGATATTTTCGCCATACGAAATGAGATCAACAGTGTAAACCTGTCGGAATCATTAGAGCGTTACATTATTGAGCTCATCTTTGCTACAAGAGATCCAGAGTCGTTTGGAATGAAAGATGAGGCACATTACATACAATTCGGGGCATCTCCACGTGCTTCTATCAATTTGAATTTGGCAGCAAAGGCCATTGCGTTCTTGGAAGGACGGGATTTCGTCTTGCCGGAAGACATCAAGGAAGTGGCTCCGGATGTACTCAACCATCGTATCATTTTGAACTATGAAGCGGAGGCTGACGGTGTCACTACTCACGATATTATCAATACCATTTTGAGCAAGGTCAATATCAATATGGTGAAGTAATCGAGTCACCGCCTATATTTAATTTCGACAATGAAAATCAATTATACTTTAGGCTGATCATATACAGTTGCCCACAAGACTATTTAACTTTTAAATAAAGTATCTATAAACTAAACACAACCTACATGAACTGGAACAACCTCTTCAAAAACGTTTGCACAATCAAATGGAATAAATTTTTAATGCTTATTGTGTTTTCAATATTGTTCGAATCTTGTGATGAATCCAGTTCCGAACTTCCCAATGCGACAGAAGGAGAGTTGTTGACTCTAATTGATGGTAAGCAATTCAAAAGTTCAAATGTAGAGGCAAGCTTTGGAGATACATATTTTTATATTAAAGCCACGACCGAACAAGGGGAATTAATGTTTTCTCTGGCTGAAGCTCGCGATGGTGTTTTTGACCTGTCTTCAGAAACATATAGTGCGGTCAGATTCACGCCAGAATCGGAAAATTACGTAAGCTATAGTTCTAATACAGAGTCAGGCTTGGGCACGCTTACTATTTCCAAATTTGACGTGGTGAATAATTTGGTTAGCGGTTCTTTTTCAGCAACGGTTATCAGCTACAAAACAGGAGAGGAAATTAAAATATCCGAAGGTTCATTTACCAACATTCCTTTGAAGGACGTAGAAAATTCTATTGAAAATTTGACGGGTTATTACTTTTTTGCAAAAGTAGATGGTGTCAATGATAAAATTGGTAGCAAATACAAGTACGCAACAACTTCTTCAAATTATGGACCGACGAATCAGTATTGGTTGGATGTTGTAGATTTTGAATGGGGTGAAGACTTATTGTCGGATCAATATGAAGCTAAGATGCAACTCATCATCAAGATTGAAGATGGCAGTTCTTCTAGTGAAGTCTTAACCGAAATTTTTAAGGAGGGAGAAAGTCTAGGTTTTGGGAAAAGAGCCGAATTGGAGGAAGATCATGTTGAGGGAATTGTGTTTAATTACACAGATAAATCCGGTGTTTTGTGGTCATCAGATATTGGTATAGGTGACCAATCTGGTAGTGAGCTGGAAATTACTCAAAGAGATGAGATCAGCATATGGGAGGCTCAGATTAAAGCATCTTTTCATTGTGTTCTATACGATGGAAATGGCAATCAAATGGAACTGACTGATGGGCTGCTGTCATTCAAAATCTATCAGTAGTATGAAATTCACTGAAAGGACTTACTCATCGAATAGATAAAATGTTGTCTGTATTAGACATTCCTGATTTCTCAAACATATTGAACTAGAAAGCAGAGGTAGATGGTGTCACCACCCACGACATTATCCATACTATTTTGAACAAGGTCAATATCAATATGGTGAAGTGACCTGACGATGAAAAAAAATGAAAAAGGCAATTCCAGAGATGGAACTGCCTTTTTTGTTAACCCGCTTCACATTTCCTTAACATTGATAAAATAGCAATAACACATTATAAGGTTCTTTTAACAGAAAGGTAACCACTACTTCCACACCTGATAATATCACTTGTACAGTTTTGCAGTACAAATTTTGAAAAACATAATATCAGAATATTTAAAAGAGAAAAAATGAAAAAGTTATTAGCACTATTATTCGTGTTTACAACAATGGGATTGATGGTTTCATGTGATGATGATGATCCGATCGATGATCTGATTCCAGATCCAACTCAGGAGGAACTACAAGAAGCTGCTATTGAAGCTACTCAAGTAGCCGTAGATGCTGTTGCTTCCTCTGACGATACAGCTACAGGTGCTTCAGACGAAACAGTATTTGATGATTGGACATTGACTAACGCGCCAGCGGGTTCAAGAGTGAGAGCAGATGAAGCTCCGGTGGTAGAAGTTACTGCCAATATCGATGAGAATACGGAGTGGACTAAAGACAATGTGTACTTGTTGAAAACAAGAGTTACCGTCGTTGACGGTGTGACATTGACTATTCAGGCAGGAACAGTGATAAAAGGAGATGCATCACTTTCTGGGGCAAACGCTGCTGTTTTGATGATTGCTAAAGGCGGAAAGTTGATGGCCGAAGGAACAGCTACGGAGCCAATTATCATGACTTCATCAGATGATGACATCCAGCCTGGAGAATTGGCAGGAACTAAATTGGATAAAGACTCCAAAGGAAAATGGGGTGGATTGGTAGTTTTAGGTAAAGCACCTGTAAGTGCAAAGACAGAAAATCCTCAAATCGAAGGAGTTGATGCTGAAGATAGCAATGGTCAGTATGGTGGAGATGATGCTGCTGATAACTCAGGTACTATCAAGTATGTTTCAATTAGACATGGCGGAGCTGAGATCGCTGAAGGTAGCGAGATCAACGGTTTGACTTTAGGAGGAGTAGGTACAGGAACCACCATAGAATACGTCGAAGTGTATGCCAACTCTGATGATGGAGTAGAGTTCTTCGGAGGTACTGTAAATGTGACTAACCTTTTGGTTTATGCAGTAGGAGATGATGCGATTGATATTGATCAGTCTTACGCTGGTGAAGTGAAGAACTTCGTAGTACATGTAGACAAGAATTCTGACGAAGGATTGGAAATCGATGGTAGAGAAGGATCTCTGGACAAGTCATTCACTTTGACAAACGGTACCATCTACTCAATCGATGAAACTGACACCAATGCAGACTTCAAATCAAAGGCAAAAGGTACTGTTACTAATGTTGTATTCAAGAGTGGTAAAGTGAAGTTGTCAGCTTCATTCGATTCTGAGTCTTTGGAAGAGTCTGAAGATGCTGCTTCTAATGTGGCTACCGGAAGTCTAGTTTTCTCTAAGGTTTCTGCAGATTCATTCGAAGTGTATACCAAGAGCTTCGACGAGTAAGAAACCAGGAGTAAGCAGAAAGAAATTTAAGATTCATTTTCTGAATATAAAGGCTCTGGCTTCCCGATAGCTATCGGGAGTCCGGGCCTTTTCTGTTTTGGAGAACCTATTATGTCAAATGAATTACAGTGAGTTGGTGAATGTTACCATTATGTTATTCAATTGATAAATCGTGTCGGAATATTAAACATTTCATAAAACATTGAAAATACACAAGGAATATGGAGACTCTAGTTTTGCATTAAAATTAGAATATCAGAAAATGAATAAGGTATTATTAACAATAGGATTGATCATTAGTGCTGCCACTGTTTCAATAGCGCAGCAAGGATTTTTAAGAGGTAAAGTAATTGACGGAGCTAATGGCGAAGGTCTGTTTGGAGCCACCGTGACTAAACAAGGAACCATCCAAGGTTCAGTAGCCGATTTCGACGGTAACTTCTCGCTAGCGCTTGATGCAGGCACACACAACATTGTCATTCAGTTTGTCTCGTATCAACCACAAATCATCGAAGGTGTAGTAATCACCGAAGGTGAAGTGACCAACATTAATGTAACACTTTCTGAAGATGTTCAACAATTGGAAGCTGTAGTGGTTACTGCTGAGCAAATAAGGGACAATGAAGTGGCTTTGATGTCCATTCAGAAAAAATCAGCAAATACTATTGATGGGATATCATCAGCAGCATTTAAGAAAGTAGGGGATAGTAATTTGTCATCTGCCATGAAAAGAGTAACGGGTGTTACTGTTCAAGGGGGCAAATATGTATATGTAAGAGGACTTGGAGATAGATACACTAAGACTTCAATGAACGGAATGATAGTTCCTGGTTTGGATCCAGACAGAAATGACGTGCAAATAGACATTTTCCCAACTGCGATATTGGAGAATGTGATGGTTTATAAGACTTTCAGTCCAAATCTAAACGGTGATTTCGCTGGAGGTTTAGTGGATATACAGACAAAGGCTTTCCCTGACGAAAAAACGACATCAGTTTCTCTTTCTCTGGGTTATAATCCTGACATGCACTTTAATTCCAGCAATGTGAGTTATAAAGGATCTGGGACTGACTTTTTGGGATGGGACGATGGCCAGCGAAAATTGCCTATACCAGCCGGAACTATCATTCCAACTCAGCCTGATGAATTTGTTGCTGGCGTTACGAGAAAATTCAACCCTACACTGGGTGTCCATAAAGAGCGCAACTTCATGAACACTGGTCTTTCGGTATTGCATAGAAATCAGATTGAAGGAGAAAAAGTTACCTGGGGATACAATGCCATTTTCAATTATAAAAGCACAAATGTTTTTTACGATGATTTCGTAAGAAAAAGATATGAAAAGGACAGAACAACTAGCGAGGTTTCTTTGGTAAGAGATTATACAGGTATTGGTGATTTGAGTACTAGCAATGTGTTGTGGAGTGGATTGGCCACTTTGGCAGCTAAAACAGATAATCATACGATTGGTACAAGTTTGCTTCATACACAAAACGGTGTTTCTACAGCAATGAAAAGAGAATTGAACTTCACTTCATTGAATAACCCTACAAACATCCATAACGATATATTGGCTTATACTCAGCGATCTTTGACCAACAGCATCATTTATGGTAAGCACAACTTCGATAAGTTGAAAATCGAATGGTCAAACTCTTTGTTGTTTTCAAAAATTAGTGACCCTGATTATAGAGACACAAGAATCAATGAAGATGATGGAAGGTTTGGATTCAAAAACGGTGGAGCAATCAACAGATTCTGGAGAGAATTGGACGAAGTGAGTGAAAGCTTCAAAGTAGACTTTACATACAATCTAAATGACAATAATAAATTGAAGTCTGGAGGTTTGATGACATTCAGAAATAGAGAGTTTGATGTACATCAATATGCCTATGAGCCACTGGAAACATTTGATGTAAAATACAACGATCCAAACTGGATCTTGTCCGAAGAAAATCTTTATTCTTCATCAAACCCTAAAGGATTATACATCCAGGATAATAGCAACGATTACAATAACTATGAAGGAAGGCAAAACATTTTCGCAGGTTATTTGATGAACGAAATGCAAGTAACGCCAAAGTTGAAATCAATCTATGGTGTACGTGTAGAAAATGTACAAATGCACTATACTGGTGTTCGTTTGAATGAAGACAACACGAGTGAAGAATTGGACAATGTAAAAACATTAGCCGAAACGAATCTACTGCCTTCTGTAAGCTTAGTCTACGCTTTGAGAGACGATATGAATCTAAGAGCATCTTTCAACAAAACTTTAGCAAGACCATCCTTCAAAGAGAAGTCATCAGCATTTATTGAGGATCCAATTACTAGAACAAGGTTCTCAGGAAATTTAGACATTAAACAGGCAGAAATCTTGAATTATGATTTGAGATGGGAGTACTTTTTTACAGCGAGTGAAATGTTCTCAGTTTCATTCTTCTACAAAGATTTCACTAATCACATCGCTTTGATTTTCTTTCCAAACAGTCCAGGACAGTTGAAACCAAGAAATGTAGGAGAAGCTTCTGTTTATGGTACTGAATTCGAAGTAAGAAAGAATTTAGGAATGATTAGTTCTGCACTTGAGAATGTATCCGTTGGGGGTAATATATCATTGGTAGTTTCTAAGGTAAATAGAAAGACTGTAGTAGTAAACGAAGAGGGTCAGTCAGAATATGATAGTGAAGTGGCTTACAAAGGAACTGAAGAAGGTGTGGCGCAGTATCGTGATATGAGTGGTCAGTCACCATTTGTAGTCAACGGATACTTGAATTATGACAACCATCTTTTAGGGTTGACTGGTAACCTTTCATACAATGTACAAGGAGAAACAATTACATTCATTGGTACATCCAATGTCCCAGATGTTTACACCAAGCCATTCCATAGCTTAAACTTGAAAGTATCAAAAACTTTTGGGAAAGCAGCTAAATCTCAAGTGAGCTTCAGTGCTAAGAACTTATTAAACCAAAGCCAACAACAGGTTTATAAATTTGGTAATCAAGAGGAGCTATTCTCTTTATTTAAGCCGGGTCGTTTGTTTGAAATGAAATATACTCATACATTTTAAGGATATATTAATCAAGAGAAAAGGCAGCCAGGTGGCTGCCTTTTTTACTTTATGAGGGTCAATTCTTTTTTATACTGAGCGAGCTTTTTCTGATTGACCGAAAGTTTAGCCTGCAGTTTCTCGATTTCTTCTGTGTTGGCATTTAGTTTTTGAGCTATTTCGTTTTTCTCTTCTGGTTTCTTTTCAATGCGCAGCTGAAGTTTACTGTTGTCCAAAAGGTATTCGTCCATTTCCTGACTAATTTTCTTGACTATGGACTCCTGAGTATCAATTTTTTCCTGAACCAGTGTGGTGAAATAATCAACTTTAAAATCTTTTAATAGATATTTCACTTGATGGTCTAATTTGGATAGTTGATCTTCTGGAACACCCTCTTTGATCAGCGCAACCTTCAAGGTCGATGGATTGTTGTGTTTGGGCTCTGCGAGCTGAGACATGAATTTAAGGGGCTCATTGGTCTCTTTTCCTTTGGAAGGAACGGTCAGCACTAGATGAGTTTTTTTGTTGAAAATGATGGTTCTTGCATTTACATATCTCCACCACTCTTTTTTTATGTCCTTGTAAGGTTGAGTAAATGCGGTGGAATAACCACTGAATTTTTGTCCGTCGACCATAATTGAGGTAGTATTGATCTCAAGTGAATAGTCTTGAGCCAATGAGTTAAGGCAAATTGTCCAAAAGATTAAAGTGCTTAGACCACGGATCATCCATAGACTCGCTTTTGTGGAAAAGAATAGGGTTTTTGACATTTTCAAAATTCTTGTACGAAGATAAAAACATTTGAATCAATCAATAATTTCGCCAATTCGAGCTGAGGCGATCATTTAGCATCTAAACATCTAATATATAATCAATAGAAAACAGTTGTTTTTCCATTATTGGATTATTTTTGCCCAAATAAGCTGAAAAATTTTATCTTACATAGATCAATTTTTCGGCCGCTATTCCAAATGAATAAGATATACTTTAGCTACGACCTGAATCAATGAATAATAGCTCCTCTCTAATTGCTAAACTCAAATATCAATTTGATAATTATGTGTCGAAAGGTACCATGACTCTAATTGGAGGATTGGGAATTTTGACCCTTATTCTAGTTGTCATACTTGCAGTTATTTTGGTAATGACTGGCTTTGAAGTAGAAGTGGGTGAAAGCATCGGTTACCCAGAATCACTTTGGCAAAATATGATTCACATGTTGGATCCAGGAACTTTAGGAAACACTACCGGAGGCTGGGCGCTTAGGGTCTACTTATTAGCAGTTACATTAGTTGGTGTAGTTGTGCTCTCTACATTGATTGGTTTGGTATCCAACGGTATCTTGACCAAACTGGAGGATCTAAGAAAAGGGCGTTCATTTGTAATTGAAAAAGATCATACTCTGATCTTAGGCTGGTCCTCAAAAATCTTCACAATCATATCGGAATTAATTGAAGCCAATGAAAACCTCAAGGAAGGGGTAATTGTAATTCTGGCTGAAAAGGATAAAGTCGAAATGGAAGATGAAATTCGACTAAAAGTAGGCGACACAGCCAATACCCGAGTGATCTGCCGAACAGGTAGCCCAATTGATATTGATGATATCTACATTGCCAACCCATTCAATTCTAAGTCGATCATCGTCTTAGATAAAGACAATGAAAACTCTGATTCACAAATAATCAAAACAATCGTTGCGATTGTAACCAACCCAAAAAGGAGAGAAGAACCTTACCATATTACAGCGGAAATTCAAGATAGTAAAAACTATGAAGTAGCTAAAATGGTAGGTCAGGATGAGGTAGAACTTATTTTATCTGATGATTTCATTTCTAGAATTATGGTACAGACCAGTAGACAGTCTGGTTTGAGTGTCGTGTACATAGAGTTAATGGATTACGATGGCGATGAGATATACTTTATGCCAGAACCTACTCTGGTTGGCAAGACTTTCCGTGAAATCATCTTTGCTTACGAAGATTCAGCGATTATGGGGTTACAGTTTGCTGATGGTACTGTAGCAATCAATCCTCCTATGGACACCGTCTTCAATGAAGGAGATCAAGTGATAGGAATTACTGAAGATGATGATACTTTGGTGCCTTCTGGTTTGACCGATTATGAAATTGAAAGCGACAGATTATTAGAGCGACCAGAAGAAGAAACTACTGAAGAGCAAATTCTAATCATAGGTTGGAATGACAGAGCGAAGAATATTATACGTGAACTAGATCAATATGCACCTTTTGGTTCTACAGTAAAGGTTGTGTCTAAGTTCGAAGATCCAGTTACAGTAATCCAACGATTGAAGCCGACATTGAAGAACCTTACGGTTGAATTCAAACGCGCAGAAACAACTGATCGAGAGACATTAGAGAAGTTAGAAATACCTAGCTACGATTACATTATATTGCTTTGTTACGAACAGCATTTCCCTGTTCAAGAAGCAGATGCTCAAACCCTTATTACATTATTGCATATTAGAAGTATAGCTGAAAGAACAGAGAAGCATTTGAATCTTGTGAGTGAAATGATCGATATGAAAAACCGATTGTTAGCGGATATTACAAGTGCAGATGACTTTATTGTAAGTGATAAGCTACTGAGTTTGCTGATGACACAGGTATCAGAAAACAAATTTTTGATGCGTGTATTTGAAGATCTCTTCGATGCGGATGGATCGGAGATTTATATCAAGCCGGCTACAGAATATGTGGCGACGGGTGAGCCAGTGAATTTCTACACTATACTAGAATCAGCAGCACGTAAAAATGAAGTGGCACTAGGGTATAGAGTACTTGCCAAGAGCAAAGATCCTAATGAAGCCTATGGTGTAGTAGTAAACCCTAAGAAGTCAGACATGATAGAGTTGACCGCTCAGGATGAAATTATCGTACTTTCAGAAGATTAGAAAGAAGCCTGTTGTTTCAAAGCAGAGCGGATTTCGCTGATTGCTTTCTTTCTATAATTTTCCTCAGTTTGATTATTCATTGATGACATGTCTTTGACATATTGCATCACATTATTTTTTTGGTCTGTGTCTAGTGATCTCACATTTTGCATGATTTCCAAGACTGTTGCTAGTTGATCCATTTTCTGTTGTATTTAGTGAACTGATTGAATTCTTAATAGCTACTTCAAAATTAGGACCAATATTTCATGAAATAAATACGCCATTTACCTAAAAAGAAATTTAGGTGAGATACGTACTTCGGCTAATTTGCTCCTGTCTTTTATCAAAAACACTAATAATCCAATGCTTTTTTTATTTGATTTATGGCATTCTTTCGATAGCCTTCCGAAACCTTTGAAGGATTCAAGTATCTACTATTGATGTAGTTGATTAGATCCATTTGATCTTCTTTTTTCAGCGTTCTTAAAGCATCAATTAAATCTGGTGTAGTGGGAGTTGTGTTCATATTTTTCTGTGTTTTGGTGCTTAATCAAAACAACGAATTCAGTTAGACAACGTCTAGCTACTTCAATTATCATTGTATTAAATAATCATGAATTAGATGGCTAATAGCTATGAGGCACATTCATATTAATTAAATGACGTAGAAAATATCAAAGTTGAAGACAGGATTATGCGCGAGAATTACCTAATATTGACTCAGATTTATAACCCAAAAATGTAATTCCATGTCAAAGAACATGTCACAGGCTGTTGATACTTTTATGAAAAGTATTGAGGCTAGAAACCCCGGTGAAATTGAATTTATTCAAGCAGTTCGTGAAGTAGCTGAAGTGATTATTCCCTTCAATGAAGCCCATCCTAAATATAAGGAAGCCAATGTACTGGAAAGAATGTGTGAGCCAGAGCGCGCTGTAATATTCCGTGTCCCATGGGTTGATGACAATGGTAATTATCAAATAAATCGAGGATTTCGAGTGCAGATGAATTCAGCCATAGGCCCGTATAAAGGGGGATTGAGGTTTCATCCTACAGTGAATCTAAGTATTCTCAAATTTTTGGCATTTGAGCAGGTATTTAAGAATAGCTTGACCACGTTGCCACTAGGAGGAGGAAAAGGAGGTAGTGATTTTGACCCTAAGGGAAAGTCAGATGCAGAGGTTATGCGATTTTGTCAAAGTTTCATGACAGAGCTTTCTAAGCATATCGGTGGATTTACTGATGTGCCAGCTGGCGATATAGGCGTAGGCGGCAGAGAAGTTGGGTATATGTTTGGACAATATAAGAGATTGCGAAACGAATTTGCTGGTGTTTTGACTGGCAAAGGGCTTCAATACGGTGGTAGCTTGATAAGAACAGAGGCCACAGGTTATGGCACTGTTTATTTTGCCGACGAGGTGTTAAAGGCGCATGGACATTCGATCGAAGGGAAGTTATGTGCAGTATCAGGGAGTGGCAATGTGGCTCAATATACTATTGAGAAGTTATTGCATCTTGGGGCGAGACCAGTGACTGTGTCAGATTCTCAAGGTTATATTTATGACTCTGAAGGAATTGATGAAGAAAAATTGGCATTCATTAAAGAATTGAAAAATGAAAAAAGAGGACGAATCAGCGAGTACGCCAAAAAATATAAAAGTGCGCAGTTCAATAAAGATGTGACTCCTTGGCATGCGAAAGTCGATTTGGCCTTTCCATGCGCTACACAAAATGAATTGCCTGAAGAAGATATGCAAACCTTGATTGACAATAAGTGTATCGGGGTATTTGAGGGAGCAAATATGCCAACTACGGAAGGCGCATTGGCTTTGATTAGAGAGCATAGAATTCTTTTTAGTCCTGGCAAAGCCTCAAACGCAGGTGGTGTGGCAACATCTGGTTTGGAAATGTCACAGAATAGCATGAGACTGAGTTGGACCAGCGAAGAAGTGGATCAAAGACTCAAGGATATTATGAAATCCATACATGAGAATTGTGAAAAATACGGCCGTATTGACGATGAGTATGTGGATTATGTAAAAGGAGCAAACATTGCTGGTTATGTAAAGGTGGCTGATGCGATGTTGTCACAAGGGCACATTTAATTTCCACAATAATATTAATCTGATTTGTGGTATGATTAGAACGGATTATCTTTGGCCTTCAATTTAAAATCTGGTTCGATATGACAATGATAATTATAATTGCAGTTTTGTTTGTTGGTGCGGCGATTTGCCCATTTGTACTACCAAATGAAAAAGTAAGTAATCATGAAAAAGACTGGGATACTTGGTAGGCCAGTCTTTTTTGTTTCCTACTGTCAATTGAATTAAGACCCCTTTTTTGGTATCTTATAGATACTTTCCTCGTAAAAGGAATACTACTATATTTCTAGGTCTATGAAAATTCAAAATACTAAAGCCCAAATCAGGCTTCCTCTTTTTTTATCGATTGCCATTGCTGCTGGGATATTTATAGGAGCGAATATGACAAGCTCTACGAATGGTGGGTCTGATTTGGCAAAATCACTTCATAAATTTCGCGAAATTCTCAACTATGTAGATAACAACTATGTGGATGAAGTGGCTACCGAGGATTTAGTAGAAAAAGCCATCACAGACATGTTGGAGGAATTGGATCCCCACACAGCCTATATTCCGAAAGAAGAACAAGAATATAGTCGCTCTCAATTAGAAGGTAATTTTGATGGTATAGGGATCGAATACAACATTTTCAGAGACACCATTTATGTCGTTGCCCCTTTGAGTGGAGGCCCGTCAGAACGTGTAGGATTGTTGACTGGCGATAAGATCATAAAAGTAGACGAAGAAAATGTGGCAGGTATTGGCATCAAGACTAGAGGCGTATTAGACCGGTTGAGAGGGCCAAAAGGCACACAGGTAACGGTGTCTATCTTAAGAAAAAATAATGAAGACCTTTTAGATTTTGATATCATCAGAGATAAAATCCCTCAATTTTCTGTGGATGCATCTTACATGATAGATAAAGAAATTGGATATATCAAAGTCAATAGGTTTACTGCGACTACCTATGATGAATTCAAATCTGCATTGGACAAATTGGATGAGCAAGGTCTGCAAAAATTGATTTTGGACCTGACCGGAAATCCTGGAGGATATATGAGTATGGCCATTCAAATGGCAGATGAATTTTTGCCTGGCGATCCGATGATTGTTTTTACAAAAGGAAAGGAATTCAGATATAACCAAGAACACCGAGCCGGCAGTACAGGGCTTTTTGAAGATCGTCCACTTATTGTTTTGATTGATGAAGGCAGTGCATCTGCTTCAGAGATTGTCTCTGGTGCTATTCAAGACAATGATAGAGGACTAGTTGTTGGGAGGAGATCTTTTGGAAAAGGATTAGTTCAGATGCCGATAGACTTGTCGGATGGATCCGAATTGCGTTTGACGATTTCAAGATATTATACACCAAGTGGCAGGTCTATTCAGCGTTCTTATGAAGGAGGTAAGGACGATTATTATAGTGACATCTACAATAGATACAGTTCTGGAGAATTGTACAATGCAGACAGTATTCACCAGAATGATACATTGAAGTATCAAACAGTGAAAGGACGAACCGTGTATGGTGGAGGGGGCATCATGCCAGACTACTTTATTCCAATGGATACCGCTGGAAATTCTTCTTATCTGAATAAATTATTTACAACTAATGCGATTAGAGAGTATTCTTTGACTTACTCAGATTCTAATAGAGCGGAACTCGAAAGTGGTGGGTTTGATAAATTTTTTGCAGACTTTGAAGTAAGCGAGAAAATGTTGAAAGACTTAGTAGCAGTAGCCGAAGAAAGCGGACTGGTTTATAATGAGAAACAATTCATACATTCTAAAAGTCTAATCAAACTGTATTTGAAAGCCCAGATTGCTAGAGGGGTTTGGAATAACGATGGTTTCTACCCTATATACAATCAGACTAATGAGATTTATATGCAAGCCGTTCAACTTTTTGATCAAGCGGAATCAATTATGAATCAAAGTAACTAAGGCTTCATTTTGGCATATGTAAATCCGACTAATTTGTCCATCAGGTAAAAGGTAATAGCCAGAAAAAAGACATTCAGATGAATGTTGAATATGAAAAATGTGATGCAGGAAAGAATTGTAAGTAAAATCAGATAGCTCATAAATCCAGCTAAATAATTGGCCAACTTGACTGCACCAAAGTATTTGGTGATCCGACTTTCCATATAATCACCTTCTACAAATACCATATAGCTGAAGTAACAATAGCTTAGGAAAAGGAGTAGGAAAAACCAAGAATTAACGTAGGTGTCTCCCGATTGGATATTGAGTATGGCATTGAGCAGTATCAGTGGGCCTGCAGTGATTTCGAATAGCGTTTCGTGCATGTCATTTTCAAAGAAGTCACCTATCACCACTATTTTTCCAGCAACAAAGTTCTGAATATCCTGTTCTGCTAGATAGAGTAATTCGCCCATGTTTACCGGGTTGAAGCCAGCTTCAATATTTTCAATATCCTTTTGAAGCAATCGATAATTCATAATGAAATTATTGGGTGTCCATCGATCTCCAATTTGCACAAAAGGACCAAAGGACTGAGATTGAACTCCACTCAAACCTTCGAATACTTTCAATGGAGTGAGTTTTAGGCTGTCATGATGTAATAATTGATACTTATATACACCATCAAATACACTGCCTATCACATAGTCAGAAAGTCCCCGATTAACTTCTCGAAAAATAGGTGTTTCAATTTCTCCAAAATCGTTGAGGTGATAGGAGATGATCAGGTTGTCAAATTTTTGTAACGTAGTATCCAATCCCACATCGTATGCAGTGGAGTCCAGAAAATGGATATCACAAATAATATACTTGGGAGGGTTTTCTGCTTTCGCTATGGCGTCTAAAACAATGGTCAGTTTTTCGCGGTCGGTAATCACTCTTTGTCCTACGGGAAAACCAAAATCATCCAATCGGTCAATAAGTTGCAGGTCATATGAGGTATTGATCAGTGCAAACTCTTCAGAATTTGGTATTTCTCGATTGGCAAATTTGATTGCGGAAGTACTCCAAATCAATAATTTTTCATCTCCAGCCAGCCAAGGTAAGCTCATGAAATAGAACGTTAAAAGGATCATGGCCAAAGCATTGACCACGATCCCCAACCAGAGAAAGATTCGATTTTTCTTCATTAATTCAAGGCTTGAAGCGCAGCCTCAATGCTCGATGGATCACATGATCCGTAGAGTGAGCTGATAATTTCTTGCATGCTTTGTTTTTGCTCTTCTTGACTTAACCCTGCCAATGAGTTGCTTATGGATTCAAATTCAGTGTCGCTTACTACTGTGAAGTTTAGCGCAGTAATTTCAGTGGATTCTTCCTTGTTACTATCGTAGTAAAAGAGTTTTGTGTTCGACGTTTGTTTTGGATCTATGGCTAAGCCATCTACCGCATAGAACGTGCTCGTGTTAAACACTAAGTTTCCATCTGTAACATCTAATTTTTTGTTGATGGTCTCTTCATTGAAAGTGTAGCTGGCATAAAAAAACCTGGAATCATCCGATGGGTAGGAGGTTGGTGAAACGGCAGTTTCATACTTGCCTCCAACAATTGCAATCGAATTCTCTCCAAACTTTTTTACAAAATCCATTTGGTTGTTGATGCCTCCAGCGCGCGTACTCATTTTGCCTCTAGCCGGTGAAAGAACAGCCGAGAGAGTGTAAGCCAGGTCATTGCTGCTTTCTTGGTTACTTTGTTTTTGAATGACGTACCGTCCTCTAGATGAGCTAAGAGCTGCAGCACGAGCATTTGGCGTTTCAAATTTCAGTTTTGATCCTTCATTCAATTTAGATCCGGATTTCAAATACGTTTTGCTATTGCTGTCGTAGATTTTTCCGATTACATGTATCACTGTATAATTCTGAGCTTGTACGGTTTGCAATCCCAGTGCCAGTATAATGATTAATATTCTCATGATGTTCAGTCTAATAAATTCTAAAATCATTTTTCACGTTCTCCTCACGTGAAGTGGGGATTTGGTTGCCTTTACTTTTTCTAGTGACCTGCTCACCGACCCAAGCCCTCATTTCAGATATCGAATAGCTGCGGTTACGATCGCGATCAGCTCGACGAGTAGTAATTCCTTCAATGAAACTGGCAGTGAATAATCCGTTTTCTGAATTCATACCTTCAGCGGCAAATTCGGTACCACCAGCGGCTGAAATAACCGTAGCACCTGTACCCTTTTTCATGTCACTAAAAAGCGACTTGGACAGTTCCAACGTATTTTGCAATCCAAAACTGTTTTCTTTGAGTTTCACTATGTTACCAGTCGAGCGAAAAGAAACGGCACCACTCTTTTTAGCGGAAGCCGTTACTGTTTGTACATCCTCATCATCCAATTCACCTGAGTGGCAAGTATCCATCAGGAGAATTTTGTTTCTGCAATCAATCCCATCGATCAGTGACTCAATTTGTGCGTAGGACAGACCGCCATTGGCTGGATTAGAGAAATCCATGTTGTTGGTTGCAAAGTAGTAGTTATAGTTTTTGTCTAGTACCCCATGACCAGCTATGAAAATGGCTACTACATCATCTACTTTAGCTTGTGAAATAAAGGATCGGATGGTCAGGATATTGGCATCGGTGGCATCCGCATTTGTCAGTAGTTTAGAATGTACCTTTTCGTACGCACTAGATCCTGATAAAGTTTGAATCATGTCTTGTGCATCTTTAGCAGCAAAAGCCAGATTGTAATCAGATTGCTGATAGTTGGAAACTCCAATACCGATCACGTACAGGTCTGGTTTGTCCCACTCGGCGGTATATTGGATTTCGAATTTTTCTGGAATGGATTCTTGACCCTTAGTATTGGTCGCGGTTACTTTTATTTCATTGATTCCATTGCTCAGAGGAAAGGAAAGTTCTTTCTCAACATTCATTTTTCCTTGTACGGCAATGCCTTTCGACCCGAAAATCGGTACATCATTGGCAAAAACCTGTAGCTGTTTGATCGGGTAGTTTTTATCTGTTGCAGACACATTTATTTTTAGTGTTTTCTGATCTGTTTCTAGTGGAATGGATGCGAAATCAATCCCCACTTCTGGTAAATCAAATGTATTGCCCAAATCAGCTTCTGTATATCCAAGTCTTTTTAATCTTCGGTCGTAGGCAGCCTTGTAGGAAGCTATTAATTTTTTGGGCGCATAACCAATTCTGCTGGCCACAATGTCTGGTCTGTTGTATTTCAATTCCAGTTGCTCAAAAGGGAGCACTTTATTTTCTGCTTTAAAGGCGATGGCTTTCGCAGCACCTTTGGAAGAAGTATAGTACAAATCAGGCGTATAGGTGATGAAGTCATTGTTGCCTATTAAGGCCATACTTATGGCTCTTTTTTTAGTAGCTAAATCATATAGAGCGATCTCTCCGTTTTCATTAGTGGTAATTAAATACTTATTGTCTTTACTGAAAACTGCATCTGTTAACCTTCCGCTTTGAGTGTCAGTGATGTATTCGGCATTTGATTTCTTGACAGTGAGTGTATAGTCTTCCCAGCTGACTTTAAAACCATTCGATTTGTACTTGTCTTCGAATAATCGATAATCTCCTTTTATTTTCTTTTTGGCTTTCGATTCGCTAATGGACCAAATTTTAGCTTGTCCATCTGCAGTAGCTGCATAAATTTGATCATCATCATCAGGATTATATTTTACCCATACCGTTTGTTTTTTTGTTTCTAAAAAGGACCTGAGCTGTCGACCTGTTCTGAAACTCCACATTTTGAAGAATTCAGTATTTACTGCAGCAGTAAGGAACGTTTTTCCATCTTCCGATATATCTATACTGCAGACATCAGAAGATCTGTCAAATGTTCGTACCAGTTGGCCAGTGCTGATATCCCACAGGGTCAAATTTCTGTCTAAAGACCCTACCATGATGTGTTTGCCATCAGGCATCACATCTACAGCCAATGCGGGTTGTACAAAACCCTCCAGGTCTCTGATTTTACGTCCGGAATGGTAATCCCATAATTTGATTCTTCTGTCATTATCAGCGGAAACTACAGTTCTATAATCGGGAGATAATCCCAAGGCGTTTAGACCAAGTCCTGTCCCTTTAATTTCTTTTACTACAGGTGGGACATATTGAGTGGCTTCTTTCTTTCCTGGTTCAGGAAAATCTGCATTCTCAATATCATATACCTTCATGCTATATTTTTCGTTGACAATGACTTTTGTTTGGTCTTGATTGAATACAGCCACTGCTCTAGGGTGACTGGATTGCCATCTGATGGGTCGACGAACTTCTTTGAATTGGTTTTGGTTTTCCGTAAGCTCTATGATTGATATACTGGATGTGCCTTCACTTTCTTCTTCACCTTTGGCAGCTGTGAGTGGTAAGAAAGTATTCTGTGAGATCAATATTTTGCTGCCATCGTTGGTGAATTCTATGTTGCTATAATTCATGATGTAGAAAGTGGTCATGCCCTTACCCACACCTACATTTCCTTTTCCAATATTCATAGCTAGGGCAACAGGTGTCATGATAGCTTTGGCATAAACCTGCGCTGCTCCAGCACCGGCTACATGGTTCAAAGCATCATCGATAATTTTGCCCTTTTCTAAATCTACTAAGAGGAGTTCAACGCCATTATTTTTGTAACCTCCGGAAATGATCCTGGTACCATCAGGTGAGATACCAATGCTCTGAATGGAGGCTTTGAACCCTTTGATTGTTTTTAAAGTATCGCCTTGTAGATTCCATACTTTGAGCATTTTGTCATCTCCACCAGAAACCATGTATTGCTGATCTTTAGTGAACTTCACGGTATTAACGCTGCCTTCATGGGCGTTGATGGTAAGCTTTACTTCACCTGTTTTGGCATTCCAGACTAAGACTTTACCTTCAAGGTCTCCTGAGACTAGCAATTCTCCATTTTCAGAAAGCTCCATACATCTGACGGGTGCGGTATGCGCATTGAATGTGTTGACATCCACTCCAGTCTTGACATCCCACATTTTAATGGATTTGTCATCACTGGCTGAATAAACTGCGCTTCCGTCAGGAGCATATTTTAAGCTGTTTATAGCCGCTGTATGACCTTGCCTTACGATCAACTGGCGTTGTTGAGCATTCGCTAAAAGGCACAGCAAGAAGGAGCTCAATAGGAGATAAGAGCGTAACATAGTGAGTCTGTTTTAAAATGAGAATGACTGCCCCGATTGAATCGAGACAGTCACAACTATGGATTGATTTTATAAAGCGTAGCTGATGATTTGTTTTTTGTCAGCCTTGAAGAATACCTGACCAGAAATCGGGTCAAAGTCATAAATTGGTTCTTTATCACCCAATTGAAGCGTACCTAATTCTTCTCCGGTGGCCTTATCCACTTTTACCAGGCCAGAACTTTTTGCTTGGCCACCTGCGCCTACCCGAGATAGGATCATTTTTATATCTCCTTTGGATTTGGATGCGGTAAATAATTTCTTGGCTTCATCTCCCAGCATGCTAGCTCCTTTGGCTAAATCTTCTGCCTGTTGAGCATACATTTTAGAATAGTAAGTTTCTCCACCATAAGCTGTGCGATGCTGTGACGAAGCAGCTGCTGAACTCGCTGCCATAGCGATCATGGCTGCTTGCCCAACTCTCAGGGCTATTTTGGCTGCCATGCTCATGCCAGGTGCTTCCCAGTATTTTTTCCAGCGAATTGAACCATCTGTTTCAAACATGAAAAGGTTTTGACTAGAGCTGACCAAATAGCCACCATCAACTAACTCTATGCTTGAAGGCACTTCATCTCCTTCGAATTGCTTATCCAATTTTCCAACCAAGACACTGTAGTCTCCAGAAAAGAGATCGACTTCATATAAATCACCATCGATGTACATTAATTCTCTGCCAAGCTCTACTTGATATCTCAAGCTTGGTACATCAAGCATTCCTTTTTTACTCCAGATTTTTTCCCCGTCATATTGAATCACACCTAATCTTCCTTTAGCGTCTGTATACATGATGCCATTTCCAACGATACGATCGATGTTAATTCCAGAGATTTTTTCATCCCACTTGGCTTCTCCTGTGTTTGGGTCAAGTAGTAATAACCTTTTTGCTTTTTGCGTGATGGCTATACCATGGTCGCCGAGGTCGATTACCGTACCATCTACTTTTTTCACTTTCCACTTCTCTGTTCCGGATTTCAGATCATATAGTCGGAGATTCGTATCGTCCTTGGTTACTACACCATAACTCATTGCAGTTAGTGAGGGTACATTTTTCAACTTCAATTCTTGTTCCCAGAATTTGTTTCCAGACTCCATGTCAACTGCAGAGAGGGTGCCACTGTTTTTCTTTTTTTCAAAAAAGTATCCGGTAGAGAGATCAAGGCTTAAGTCAAATTTTTCAAAGGTTTGATTTTTAAGAGAAGTATTATAATCCCATTTGATTTTACCTGTTTTTGCATCCATGCGGGCGATTTTGGTTTTTCCCGGCATGATGATGTCAGAGCCCACAACGAATGGAAAATTTTCGCTGGAAACTGCATCGCTTTCCCAAATTACTTTGGCACTTGGTAATTCTACCATTTTAGTCATTTGCATCCAGGGCGCACCTTTTTGCATATAATCCTGCCAAGTAGCGGAGATAACGACCATTCTTAATTCCGGGATGTATCCGGTTCCATTGTAGTTGAATGTCGGCATTTCTTTTCCAAACCATTTAGTAATTGGCATTTCAGCTTTTCTTGGGCTCATTACCTCTTCACCGGTTTGTATATTGACAATCGCATAATTTTTAAACGCAGCGTTATCGGTATATTTGATTTCAATGAAATCACCCATCTCTGGGTACTCTTCATCTTCAATCACATAAATAAATTGTTCAAATAGGGCAGAAGGGTCTTGTTTTTTGCCATCAGCGCCTTTCACTGCTTTGGCCCCTTTCATAATGTTGTTACTCCAAAGTTTGTTGCCGTCTCTTGAGTCGATACCGTGCAGTCCCATGTCACTGGTTCCGACTAATAAGATGCCTGAATCCGTAACTTTGTTCCAGACGATTTCTTTCTCAAAATCGAGTTGCCAAAGCGCGTCTTGCGCTTGTGCATTTCCCATAATGCAGAGAATGCAGGCAACTAAAATTCCATATTTTAGACTGTAGTGCTTCATAATAATTCCAGTTTTCAGTTTGTTTAGGAAATAAAATTAGAATGATATGAAGCTGAGTTCAATCCGTATTGCTAGGTATATTGAACATAGAATAGAGGGGATTTAAAAGATAAATTCTACCTGATCTTCTTTTTGTCCAAGATGAGGGTAAGTTTTTTCAGCAAAGTTGGTGCTTGTACCTTTTTTTAGAAGAGTTGTTGAGCACCGAGTGCCATAGTTTTCCATAGTTATAAACATGGCCGATAGGGCACGCTCCCATTCTAAAGGCACTCCTGTGTTGGGAAGTTTTATGTCCAGAGCGATGGTTTTGTCCTGTATGATCTTCAAAAGGCTATCAGCTGTCAGTGCGTCATTTTGTATCAATTCACCAAGCTTCTGCTTTCCTGCTTCTACTTTAGGCCAGGGATCATCTAGTAGCGCATTGCTTAGTCCATAAATACCAGGTTCAAGAGGCTTTATTTCGTAATTGATGTTGTTATAATACCAAAGCGAATTTTGGTCTCCAATCAAGAGGTTAAACCCGTTGTAGGGAATTTGTTCAGATTTTAATTTTTCTAGATAGGTTTTGGGTTTATGGTTCTGAATGAGATAATCTTTTGTTAGATCTCCACGAGATGGCGCATGATCGTTGATGTTGGCGATGTCACGATAATTGGTTAGTGCTGCAAACTTTCCAGTTTTCGTTACACCCATCCAGGTACCACCTGCGGTAAGGTCTTTTCCGGCAAGTAGTGTTGGTTGCTCAGGCCAAAGGCTAGCCGCTTGAGTCGGTCGATTGTAAAACTCATCTCTATTCGCAGTAACGATTAGGTCATAACTGGGGTGTTTTTTCCAAGCAAAGAGAATGAGACACATAGCGTGCAATTATAGTCATAAAAAAAGGCTCTGACTGGGATGGTGTCCCTAATCAGAGCCTGAAATATTATTTACTACGGAATTATCTAAAGTCAATTACTTCTGCTTCTTTGTACTTTGCTTTGTCGAAAACAAAGGTTTTATCCGTTATGGAAGCATCTTCTTTAAAGCTTAAAACTTTATATAGATATCGACTACCCGACTTATCAAACACTTTAAAACTCTGAAGTGATTTGTCACTAGCTCCGATTTCCATTCTGATTTTGAAGTATTCTTTTTCACGATCTTCGGGTACTAGGTCAACGACATCGGTAGCACCATTATTCTTAGATTCTGTATAAACGTATTTGTATCCGGTTTTGTAGATATCAAAAATATTTGACAAGGATATTTCTTCTTCCTCAGGATCAAAACTTGAAATGGTCATTTCATTTTCTTCTTTGAGATATGTATAAATATCAGTTCCATCGAAAGTAACTTCTTGCTCATCCATAATCAATTTGTACTTTTCTCCTCTTACTAAGATCTTACCTTTGAATCCTTCATCAATATCATCTCCTTCGTCTTCCATGGTATAAGAAAACTCTGCTCTGAAAGCTGGAATTTTTTGATATTTTTCACTCATTGCATCTAATACCTGCTTGGCTGCTGGATCTTTTTGAGCTACTACTTGCGTAAGGGCAGCTATGCTGAGTATAATTAGGAATTGGATTGACTTCATAATGCGTATTGTTTTAATTTCGGTTGAAATGATGCACAAATTGCACATTTCATGCCAAATATAAAAAGTTAATTAATTTGATTAGAGCCCGTTGAGTTCATTGAGTAGCTGTTCAAGCGAATGTTCATCCGGGATGAGTACCTCACGAGCCTTGCTGCCTTCAAATGCACCGACAATGCCCGCAGCTTCAAGTTGATCGATTAATCGACCGGCTCGGTTATACCCTAGTTTTAGTTTTCTTTGCACCAGTGATGTACTGCCTTGCTGATGCATCACGATCAGTCTGGCTGCATCTTCAAATAAGACATCACGATCTTTAAGATCTACTTCACCTATTGCGCTTTCTCCTTCATCACCTACAAATTCAGGAAGCATATAGGCGGAGTCATAGCCTTGTTGATCGCCTACAAATTCACAGATACGATCTACTTCTGGTGTATCTACAAATCCGCATTGCAAACGTATAATGTCGGAGCCTAGTGATAACAACATATCTCCCATACCCACGAGCTGCTCCGCGCCACCAGCGTCCAAAATAGTTCTGGAATCAATCTTTGAAGTAACTCTAAAAGACAATCGTGCGGGAAAGTTGGCCTTGATCACACCAGTAATTACATTGACTGAAGGACGTTGAGTAGCCACAACCAAGTGAATGCCAATCGCTCTCGCTAATTGAGCCAGTCTTGCAATGGGAGTTTCTACCTCTTTACCTGCCGTCATCATCAAATCGGCCAACTCATCGATGACTAATACAATGTATGGTAAGAATTTGTGGCCCTTGTTTGGATTGAGTTTACGCTCAACGAATTTCTTGTTGTATTCTTTTAGGTTTCTACAAGCTGCGTCTTTGAGTAGATCGTAGCGATTATCCATTTCAATACACAGTGAATTCAGCGTATAAATCACCTTTTTTGTATCTGTGATAATGGCTTCCTCAGTGCCTGGAAGCATAGCTAGAAAGTGCTTTTCAATTTTATTAAAAAGAGTCAATTCCACCTTCTTCGGATCTACCAATACAAACTTCAACTGTGAAGGGTGCTTTTTGTAGATCAATGAAGTCAAAAGAATATTCAACCCAACCGATTTACCTTGTCCTGTAGCACCGGCCATAAGCAAGTGAGGCATCTTGGCCAAGTCGGTCACATAAACTTCGTTGGAAATAGTTTTTCCAAGTACCACGGGTAGCTCGGCACTGCTTTTCATGAATTTGTCTGTTGTCAAAATAGATTTGACATCCACCATTTCACGGTTTTTGTTTGGTACTTCAATACCGATCGTTCCTTTGCCGGGAATAGGGGCAATGATACGAATGCCTAATGCTGCCAGACTTAGGGCGATATCATCTTCCAGGTTTTTAATCTTAGAGATTTTGACCCCGGCCTCAGGCACAATTTCATAAAGGGTTACAGTAGGCCCTATAGTTGCTTTGATACTTGAAATCCCGATTTTAAAATTGATAAGCGTAGCTACAATATTGTCCTTGTTTTGCTCTAATTCTTCTTTGGATACCTGAACATTTTTATCTGGATAGTCAATCAATAAATCTGGAGTAGGATAGACGTATTTCGCTAGATCTAAGGTTGGATCATAATTCTCTAATTTATCCGTAATTTTCTCCTTGGCCTCCGGCTTCTCTACTTCTAGTGCTAAATCATCTTCTTTCCCTTTTTCTATCGGTGCCGTAGGTTTATTCTCTACTACAGGGGCCTGAATCGGTTCAGGTTCTTCAACTACCAAATCCAAAGCAGGCTTTTCTTTCTTTTTGGCAGCTGGTTTTTTTACTTCTACCTTCCATTCCTCAGATTCGCCTTCTTCTTGTCCTGATTCGGCTTCGGCCTCTTCTTTTTCAACTTCTTCCTTTATTGCCGACACTACAGCTGCAATAGTTTCAGATTCGTCTTCTTGTACAAAGTCTTCTTTTTCTTCCTCTTCTAATCGGCTTTCTAAAGGTGGAGCTGTAGTTAAACCTACCATTTGCGTGATATTGAAGAAATAAACCGTAAATACAGCTAAGGCAAATAATAAAAATAGTAGCGTACCCCAACCCATGAGACTGTCCATTAGGATAGCCAATTCAAATCCGGTGCCACCACCAAGAAATCCCCAGATGTTGATTTGCTCAGAATTGATCATAAAGTACCCAATGAAAATACTGATCCACATTAAGAAGAAAATGGTAAACCAAAAGGATTTTGAAATGGGTAAAATCTCTCTATCGAATACAATTTTATATCCGACCAAGAACAAAAAAGGTGGAATTAAGAATGAAGCAATTCCGAAAAACTGATAAATGAAATAGTGCGCAGTATATGCCCCAAATAAACCCAACCAATTTTCTGCTTCAAGTCCCGATGCTTTGAGGCCTGTATCTGCAATATTTCCCATCAAACTCTGATCTGCTTTCCCAGTAAACAAATAAGAAATGAATGCAGTGAGCAAGAACAAACTGAAAACCAAGGTGAGAAACCCTAATGACAATTGAAAGCGACGGTCCTTTAAAAATCCGATAGATATGGAGGGTAACTTAAACTGTCTTTTTTCCTTCGTTTTGTTCCTAAAAGTGTTTTTGGCCATTGATGAGTATTTGGAATGTAAATTAATCAAATTGGGCACAAATATTAACCCATGTATCGATCATTTAGTTAGCGCTTAAGCAAGGGCTTTGGTGATGTCAGAAATCAATTTTGGACCTTCATATATGAATCCGCTATAGACTTGAACCAGACTGGCACCCGATTCCACTTTTTCTAACGCTGATGCACCAGAGTTTATTCCTCCCACACCGATTATTGGGAAAGAGCCGTTAGATTTTTCATGTAGAAAACGGATTACTTCTGTCGATCTGGACTGGACTGGTTTACCACTCAACCCGCCAGCTCCAATAGCTTCGACGATTGAATCATTTGTATTTAGGCCAGATCGGTCTATGGTAGTGTTGGTAGCGATCACACCATCGATTTTGGTTTCGTTTACGATTTCAATGATATCCACTAATTGCTCTTCAGTTAAATCCGGTGCTATTTTTAGTAGAATAGGCTTGGTGGCCGGCCTTTTTTTGTTTTCACCCATCAATGTATTCAGGATGTTGGATAACGGTTCTTTTTCTTGAAGTTCGCGAAGGCCAGGTGTGTTAGGAGAGCTCACATTTACAACGAAGTAATCCACTACATCAAACAACTCATTGAAACAAATGATGTAGTCGTTGACAGCTTCTTCATTGGGGGTGACTTTGTTCTTCCCAATGTTGCCTCCTACCAGGATGTTTGATTTTCTTTTCTTCAGTCTTTCTTTGACTACCGCAACTCCATCATTGTTAAATCCCATTCGGTTGATCAAGGCTTGATCTTTCTTGAGTCTAAACAATCTGGGCTTAGGATTGCCGGGTTGTGGTTTGGGAGTTACCGTACCTATTTCTACGAACCCAAACCCCATCGCGGCAAACATATCTATGGATTCTGCATTTTTGTCTAGTCCAGCTGCCAATCCTACTTTGTTGGGAAAATTAAGACCAAACAGTGAGGTGCTTTGTCCTTTGTTTTTTTGGCCGTGAGCTAAAGAAAACAGCGTTCTACCGAGCGGTAATGCATTGATCAACTTCATCAAGAAGAAAGTCAAATGATGTGCATTTTCTGGTTGGAACAGGAATAGTAACGGGCGGATGAGAATCTTATACATGTTTGAAATAATTGGAAAGCAAAACTAATTTTTTATCAGCTATTACTTCAAGTCAAACTAAGATTTAGTTTAGCTCCTAGGATGATAGTCTCTTACGATTTGTTGCAAATAATCGCGATCTAAATGTGTGTATATTTCGGTTGTAGTGATAGACTCATGCCCAAGCATTTCTTGAACGGCCCTCAAATCAGCACCACCTTCGATGAGATGGGTGGCAAAAGAGTGGCGGAAAGTGTGCGGACTAATTTTCTTATTTAATCCTATTTTGAGAGCCAAGTTTTTGATTATAGTGAAAATCATCACTCTAGTGAGCTGGGCTCCTCTGCGATTGAGAAACACAAAATGCTCATGTCCTTTTTTGATATCCAGATGACATCGGATTTGTTCCACATAAATTTTGATATGCTTAAGCGCCTCTCGGCCAATGGGTACCAAACGCTCTTTGTTTCCCTTGCCTATCACGCGTAGAAATCCAATATCCTCTAGAACACAATTGAGTTGTAAGTTGACCAACTCTGACACCCGAAGCCCTGAGCTATAAAGTGTTTCCAGCATCGCCTTGTTTCTTGGCCCTTCAGGCGTACTCAGATCTATCGCCTCGAATAAAGCATCTATTTCCTGCACATTCAGTGTATCAGGAAGTTTACGTCCTAGTTTGGGGGCTTCGATGAGTTCAGACGGGTCTTTGTCCAGATCGCCTTCGAAGACCAGGTATTTGAAAAATGATTTGATACCGGAAACTATTCTCGCCTGAGAATAAGCAGACATACCCAGTTCGTGAATATATTCTAATAAATCTCTGATGTCCGTGTCTGTGACTTTCAAAGGGCCGTTGTCCTTTTCTTTCAAAGCCAGAAACTGCTCTAACTTCACGATGTCCTGTACATAAGCTTCCACGGAGTTGGGAGCCAGGGAGCGTTCTAGCTGCAAGTAAGATTTGAATTGGCCGATGTAGAATTTCCAGGACATGGGCGAATGTAACGGGTTCTTGATAAAAAATCTTAGTTTTAGTACAATGGAAGTCGGAAGTTAGAAGTCAGAAGCAGAAAAAAACTTCTAACTTCGGACTTCCAACTTCGGACTTATATAAAATGAAAATACTCATTCTCAACGGCCCCAATCTGAATCTGCTAGGCAGACGTGAACCAGAAATTTATGGACACGAAACATTTGAAGATTACTTCGAACACCTCAAGGTGAAATTCACTGATGTAGAGTTGGAATACTTACAGACCAACCACGAAGGGGTAATGATCGATAAAATCCATGAAGTTGGTTTTGATTATGATGGCATCATCCTAAATGCAGGTGGATATACTCATACCTCTGTCGCCTTAGCTGATGCGGTGAAAGGCGTCACAACACCCGTAGTAGAAGTCCATATTTCGAACGTGATGGAAAGAGAGAAATTTCGACATCACAGTTATTTGACGCCGGTATGTGTTGCACACTTTATCGGCCTAGGTCTCGATGGTTATAAAGAAGGCATTCAATACATTTTAAACAACTAATTCATGCAACTCGATTTTACCCAAATATTGTCTGTGTCATTGATTCTATTCTCGGTGATTGATATTCTGGGAAGTATCCCCATTATTATCAACCTGCGTAAAAAAGCCGGAGTAATCCACAGCTTTAGAGCAACTTTTGTGGCCGGCGTGATCATGGTTATTTTTCTTTTTCTAGGAGACAGAATATTAGGTTTACTAGGCATTGATGTAGGTTCGTTTGCCATCGCAGGGGCATTGATCATGTTTTTGATAGGTATGGAAATGGTCCTGGGCATCGAACTGTTCAAGTCTGACGAAGAAGAGGCCAGTTCGTCATCCATTGTGCCAATTGCCTTTCCGCTGATTGCCGGCCCAGGTACGATGACTTCCTTGATTTCGCTCAGAGCGGAGTTTGATCTCACCAATATTCTGATTGGTATTTTGATCAATTTGTTGTTGATCTATGTTGTCCTCAAATCTTCCAGCTGGCTGGAAAAGAAAATAGGACATGCAGGATTCAACGTAATCAGAAAGGTATTTGGGATTATATTATTAGCGATTTCCATCAAACTTTTTAAAAATGGCATAGCCATTTAATAAATGAACAGAGAACAGTGAATAATGATTAACTTTTAATTATTCACTATTCATTATTTACTATATTCTCACACATGACTCAACCTAGCATCATCATCTATACAGACGGCTCATCCAGAGGCAACCCTGGTCCTGGAGGATACGGTACGGTACTATTGGCCAAAGGCCACAGGAAAGAGTTGTCTGAAGGCTTTCGAAAAACCACCAACAACCGCATGGAGCTGTTAGCTGTGATCAAAGGTCTGGAAGCACTGAAAGTCATAAATGCAGAAGTGTTGGTATACTCTGATTCAAAATATGTGGTTGACGCCGTAGAAAAAGGCTGGCTCTGGGGCTGGGTGAAAAAGGGATTCAAACAAAAGAAAAATAAAGACCTCTGGGAGCGCTTTATTCCACCTTACAAGCGCAATAAAGTCACTTTCAAATGGGTGAAAGGCCATGCCGGCATCCCCGAAAACGAACGTTGCGACGAACTGGCCGTAGAAGCGGCCATGGGCTCCAACTTACCTGCTGATCAGGCCTTTGAAAATGGGATTAATGAGTTTTAAATCTTATGAATTATCTATTTGAAGGGGATAATTTTGGATTTACACAAAATGAGCTGCATTTGCAGGGTGGTAATTCTGGTTTTAAAAAAATTGCCTTTCAAGAGATTTCAAAAATTCAAATCTGCAAAGGAATATTAACGGTTAATCCAATTCGGACGTCAATGCTGTGGCTAGTATTGGGGTTTGTTGCTTTTTATGGAATTTACTGGGCATTTGATGAAATTTCTTATGCAGAGATTGATAAATTAAATTCACGAACCATTCGTGGGTACGGAGGTATGCTAGCTTGCGTCGGCTTAGTGATGATTATTGCTGTGATGGCTTTTTCGCTATTAGTATCTAATAGAATTGTAATGAAAGTGCAAACTATCAACGGACATATTGAAGTCCGAAGCTTGAAGGTGCTTGAAAAGAAAAATAGTTTACCAAAGCTTCTAATTTTTTTGTCTAAAAAATTTCCGCCACAAATACTTCAAATTGAATCAAAACTGTTGAAAAGTATCGAATTGCAAAACATTTGAGAATGAAAACCGCCACCCACGAAATGACCCCTGCAGATGCCGAACAAGTAGTAGACTACTTTTCGAATGCGGATGCAGCCTATCTCAATGGCATGGGAGCAGACCAGAGCAAGTTGCCTCCACGTGAAGAATGGATAACAGCGATACAACAGGAGCTAGATAAACCCTTCGAAAAAAAACAGCTGTACTATGTGATTTGGGAGGTGGACGGAAAGGCGATCGGTCATTCCAATATCAACAACATTTCCTTTGGAAAAGAAGCATTCATGCATCTGCACATTTGGGATCAGGAAAATCGAAGGTTTGGCAATGGACTGGAGTTGGTCAAACAATCCATCCCAAAGTACTTTGAGAATTTTCAGTTAGAAACTTTACGTTGTGAACCCTATGCCGGCAACCCTGCTCCTGTGCGATTGTTGGAGCAAGTCGGTTTTGAGTTTGTAGAGATTTACGAAACCACTCCGAGTATCATTTGCTTTCCGCAAGAGGTGAGAAGGTATGAAATGAGCAAAGAGCGATTTTTGTCCTTGGATCACTTCCATAAGTCATGAAGATTCAAATCTTAAAACCAGACCCATCAAAAATAATTAGGTGGGCGAAAGGTACCAGTCAGGAATTGTTTATCTATCCGTCAACTTCTGTCTTTCAAAAAAGAGATTTCTTATTTCGGATCAGTTTGGCTACGGTAGAGGCTGAAACCAGCGATTTCACTCCATTGCCTGGCGTTCAAAGGACTTTAATGTTATTAAAGGGAAAGCATACTCTGACACATCAAGGATGTCATACCAAGCAGCTATCACCCTTCGATCAGGACTCTTTCGAAGGAGGTTGGCATACATCCAGTGAAGGTCAAGCCATCAACTTTAATTTGATGTGTCGACCGGGTGCTTCAGGAAAAGTAAAACACATCAAAGGAAATGCTGAAGAAATGTTGACTTTCAATTTACAAGATGACTTCACCATGATATATCTATATTCAGGTAAGGCTAAAATTGAAAATAAAAATTTTGAGTCAGGCGAAAGTTTGATCGTTGAAAAAGGCAATCAATTGAAATTAATGTGTGTGGAGGCCAGTGACATGATCCTTACTTCTATTCAATTTATATTGACTAGTCCTAAATAAGCGTTACAGATTTTAGGATAAAATATTAGATAGCATCGGGTTTCAACTCGATGCTATTTTTGTTTCTATAGTTTCTGATCTTGACCTTATCTTGCTGGTGCATAAGGGCTGGTGTATTCATCCAACAGCTCCAATGAGGCCGATCATGATTGTAAATATAAATACTCTGCTCAATGAGTTTGTCCATTAGTGTTACATCTGATGTGGTGATCCCTAAGATAAATTCATGTTTCAATATCCCATTCACCCTTTCGGCTATAGCATTTTGATACGGATCATAGGTTTCTGTCATACTACAAGTAATTGCTGCCTCATCAAGCAACTGCTGATAAGCATCGCAACAATACTGCAACCCTCTGTCTGAGTGATGGATCAACATTCGCTCAGGATATATACGATTGGCAATAGCCATATTAAGGGCTGATATTGCACCTGAAGCATCTAGGCTTTTCGATACATCATAGCCCATGATCCGCTTTGAATAAGCATCCGTGACCAGCGATAAATACATCGGGTTTTTCCGTGTTCCAATGTAGGTGATATCCGATACCCATACTTGCTCAGGCCTTTGTATGGAAAGCCCATCAATAAGGTTTTTATGTTTTCTAAATCGATGATGTGAGTCAGTAGTAATATGATATTGTCTCTTAGGTGCTATTTGGAGGTGATTTGCTTTCATAATAGCAAATAGCCTGTCTCTTCCAACTCCCAGCGGCTGAAGTTGGTCATAAAGTAAATGATACAACTTTCTGGTACCGATACGAGGCATTTTCATACGCACCTTTTCAACCATGATTACTACCTTGGTGGCTATTTCTTGCTTTTGTTTACTCCTTCTGATAGAGCGGTAATAGATTTGCCTATTCATCCCCAACAGTCTACAGATCTGGGTTACCCCTTCTTTTTGTTCAACCTTGAATCGATCAACTGTTGGGGTAAAGACTTTTTTTCTGATAGGGAGTTTGAATTCTTCTTCGGCTATGTCGATCATCATATCAAAGAAAATAGCTTTCTTATCTGCGTTTTCAACCTGCTGTTCAAGCTCTTTTTTCTGTTTTTCCAACAGCCGTACTTTCTGTTCGAGTTCGTATAGTTTTTGGTCTTTAGATTTTGGCATCCGAAGTGTTGATTTATTGACCCAATCAAAGTTACCGTATTTCCGAAGCCAATTGGTAACTGTAGAGTGTGACTGAATACCATACTTGCGAGCGGCGGCTTTTATACCTAACTCTCCGCTTTCAACTTCTGACACAACTGACAATTTAAAAGCGTAGCTGTAGTCCTTCTGTGTTCTTTTAACATACTTGTTCTCTGTGAGTTCGTTCATGACGTCGTTTTTTGTGTAACGCTATTTCAGGACGAGACATATACTAGAAATAAAACCCAACCCCCCCGCTAGTAATCATACCTATTGAGCCTTCAATCTGATCACCTTGTTGATATCCCAAACCTACGCTTATATTCAAGTGAAATCCATTCATATAATTTCTTTGAAATCCCCAGACAGGTCCGATGAAATATGAGTTTTCATAACTCTCCTCGTAATAATCTCTTCCAGAATCGTTGATGATTCTATCCATATAATAGCCTGCTGCTAAAGCGACATAATTGCCAGAATTTGGTGCAAGATCTTTATTGACTTTTTTGCGATCATAATAATTTCTAATCTCACCGCTTACAAATGGAGCTATATAAAAATCGTATTTCGTTCCATCTGGTTCTAGAGTATATGTAGAAATACCAGGTTGAATACCTGCTATCAGATTAAAAGAGTGTTTGTCACTTAGCCTTTGTTCTATGGAAATCCCTGGACAAAGGAAGAGTGCCCTTACTTGTGTAGGTTTAAGCTCGGTCGTGACTCGTTCTTGACTGAATGCGATTTGTAAGGAGGCAAACCATATAGTCGCTCCAATGAAAGTTAATTTAAGCATGAGTTTTAAAATATTCGGTTTCAAAAACAGGACACCTTACTTCTAATTTGCCCCCACATGCCTTATCAAAAATTTTGCACTAGCAAACTAACTTATATCCATAACCCCGTACATTGAGGATTTCAATACTAGAATCCTTGGCTAATTTTTTTCTCAGTTTGGTAATGAATACATCCATGCTGCGCGCATTGAAAAAATCGTCATTGCCCCAAATTTCACTGAGCATGGTAGATCGATCTACTACTTCATTTGGTGAGATCGCCAGACTCATTAGTACCTCTGCCTCTCTGTGAGTCAGCATTTGTTCTTCAGTTTTGAATTGTAGTTTTTGTTTGGGGTAGTTGAATAGATAAGCACCAATTTCGATTTGCTCTTCTGCCGACTTTCTTTCTCTTCTAAGCATCAACTCTTGTACTCTCACGATCAGCTCTTCTATGCTGAAGGGCTTTTTGAGATAATCATTGCCTCCTAACTCAAAACCTTCAACTACATCTTTGGTTTGCGACTTGGCCGTTAGAAATATAATAGGTGTCCTTCGGTCCAGTTTCCTGATTTCTTTGGTTATGGAGAATCCATCTTTTTTTGGCATCATTACATCCAATACCATAATATCAGGTTTAAATACTTTATACTTCGTAAGTGCGTCCTCACCATTTTGGCACCACTCTACTATGAAACCTCGAGATTCAAGACTTTCTTTTACGATCAACCCCAAAGAAGATTCGTCTTCAGCGAGCAATATTTTCATTGATTTGCTCATGCCGGAATATTGATTTTAAATATAGTTTTATCATTGGTTGATAAAACAGTGAGCTTACCGCCATGTTTTTCTACGATGGTTCGAGCGTAATACAGTCCTATACCATAGCCTTTGACGTCGTGTACATTTCCAGATGAGATGCGATAGAATTTATCGAAAATTTTAATTTGCTCTTTTTTGTTTATTCCTGTTCCATTGTCTGATACTGAGATCTCAATTTGACCCTCGTCCTTTTTCAAGGCAATATTTATTTGATCTCCTCCATATTTTAATGCGTTGTCAATCAAATTGGAAATAACATTTTCAAAATGAAACACATCTACTTGAGCCCATATATCATTGTCACCTTTGAACGAAATAGATTTCCTACAAGTGCTCTTATAATGATCTGTTATCGTTTGTATTAGATTGGTTAATTCTGTGCGTAGTGGGTTCAATTGTAACTCACTTTCTTCCAGCGTGGCGGTATCTAGTAACTTTTCTACCATGCCATTGAGCTTGGTTAATTGTTCATTCGATATATTAAGATATTTCGCTGTTTTTGCCAGGTCTTTTTCAGTATTGAATTTTTCTATAGCCTCTAATGCAGTACTCACCGTAGCGATGGGTGTTTTAAACTCGTGGGTAATATTGCTGATCAGGTCGTTTTTCATGAGATCCAAACTTTTCTGATGTTGGATAAAACGATATAAATAGATCAATACACCAATGATTACTAATGCAGTGATCACTGAAATTAGGACACCAATGATCCCTTTTTTGAGTATAACACCAAAACTTGGAGTTATACTCAGGAATAGCTCATTGCCAGCAGCCAGATAGGTGGAATTGGCCTGGACAGCCAATTTTTTGCTGCTATGTACAGGTGGTAAGCCTCTAATAATTTCAAATTCATCATTGATCCCTTTTCTGACTAATTCAATGGTCAATAGACTATCTAAGGTATTATAATCTAAACTGTCGGCCTCGAGAGACATGGCTAGTCTGGAAGCAAGTTTCACAAATCTTTTTTGAGTACCCTCGACCGTGTCGGCACTACTCAGTTTTCCCACGATCACCATGCTCGAGTGAGTTTCAGTAACAACAGAATCCGTATTCCATTCAAATTTTTGAAACTCCTTTTCGGTTCCGTTAATTTGATGGGACTGGGAAATAATACTGTCAGTTACATTTGTTTCTGTCAAAATTCGATTGATCTGAGGCTCTATTAATTGATCATCATTCATTTGAACGAAATGTATTTTAGCCAACTGAGCATAGTATTGCTCTACAGAATTGTCTAAAGCCACCTGGATTTCAGAAATGAGAAACCGCTTGTTTTCTTCGTAATTACGCCAATTCCAATAGCCTTGAACCACTACTGTCATTGCGATGGTGATCACAATAATCCATGACAAGATTTGAAATTTTCTGTTATTCATCATTCAAAGATAGGAGTATTGAAGTGCTTTTTTGGTCGGTTAACACTCGTTAACACTCGATAACATATTTCTACGTTCGGTCCTATTTGTTTTGAAGCATAATCAAATCAAAAACAAATGAACACAATTATTAAACTTTCAATTATGTTGTGCACCTTGACATTTCAAGGATTGGCACAATCAGGAATAGCTACTTACAAAACAGCGGCTACAGTAAACTTCGAAGGAGACAGTACGCTAAGTCATGGGCAACAGGCTTCCATGCAGATGCAGTTGAGACGTGCCTTGCAAAGAGAGTACGAACTCAAATTCAATGGAGCTGAATCTAGCTACAAACAAATCGAATCATTGGATAAAAAAGCAGTTGCTCAGGAGTCCGGGGTAATGGTAAAGGTAGCAGGCGGTTCATCACTTACATATAAAGACACCAAGAATAAGAAATATTTACAGACGGCTGATTTGTTCGGCAAATCATTTTTAATCGATGATGAGTTGGAGCCATTAGGTTGGGAGATTACTGGAGAGAAAAAACAGATCGGAAAATATGAATGCCAACAAGCTAAGTACTCTACTGAGTCAAGAATGATGCAAGTAGATTCTGAAACTGGAGAATCTGAAGAAGTTGTTTCTCAAATAGATGTAATCGCTTGGTTTACAATGGACATACCAATCAATCAAGGACCAGACGATTTTTGGGGATTGCCAGGGCTCATTCTAGAGGTCAATAATGGTAATGCCACTATTATATGCAGTAAGGTTACCCTCAACCCTCAAGAAGCAGTGGTGGTAGAAAAGCCCAAAGGTGGAAAGTCGATTACAAGAGATGAGTTTAATGTATTGCAAGAAGAAAAACTGCAAGAAATGATGCAGCAATACAATGGCAATGGAGAAGAAAGAAGAGTGATCAGAGTAGGAGGGTAATCTCGTAGATATGAATAGATTACTAATGGTCATGCTGCTGGGGTGGAGCTTTTCCACCTTAGCACAAAACTCAATCACATTTACAGGTGTAGTCCAGGATTCCACAGGCAACCTCATGGAGCTTTCCAATGTAGTGGCTTATCATGCTGAAACTGATAAACTCACTTCTTACGGGGTTACAGATGCGGATGGCAGGTTTTATTTGAAGTTAATAGAAGGGGTAACCTATGTATTACGATCAACCTTCATTGGTTATCAAACCAGTCAAGATACCATAATAGCAAAATCAAATGATTCGAACCCATATGTGATAACCTTAAAGTCTAGTACCAAACGATTGGATACTATCACAATAGAAGAAGAATTTCCAGTCATGATATCAGGAGATACAATTTCTTACAAAGCAGATGCTTTTAAAAAAGGTAATGAACGCAAACTTGAAGACGTATTGGAAGGCATCCCTGGTTTTGATGTTGATGAAAACGGACAAATCAAAATTCAAGGCAAATCAGTAGAAAAGGTATTGGTGGAAGGCAAAGAATTTTTTGAAGGCGACACTAAGTTAGCGGTGCAGAACATCCCAGCCAACGCAGTTGACCGTGTTCAGGTGCTTCGAAATTTCTCCGATATTTCCCCTATGGGTACTTTGGGAAATAATGAAGATCGATTGGCTATTAATATTCAATTGACCGAGGATAAAAAGAATATGACTTTTGGAGATGTGGAAGCAGGAACTGGACTGGATAGTAGATATTTAGCGCATGCTAATCTCTTTAGGTATACGCCGAAAGCCACTATCAATTTTATCGTTGACGCTAACAATATCGGGAGGCAAGCTTTTACACCAAGGGACTATTTTAGATTCATGGGAGGTATGAGGAACATGATGTCTCAATCTGGCTCTAATTTTTCAACTACGGAAGAAAACATGGGCTTTATGAATATGCAAAGTAATCGGGCAGTGTCCATTGACACAAAACTAGGTGCTATCAATTTCAATATTGCTTCCAATAATAAGTGGAACCTTTCAGGTTTTGCCATTGGCTCTGCAGCCCATACGAATTTACTTTCGCTTTCCGAAAGGACTTATGTTAATTCAGATACTGACAACAATAAGGAGTCTCTGGCCACAGATGAAATTCAAGAGAACCTTTCTGGATTAGCTAAATTCAAAGCTCAGTATACACCTAATGTTGATACTCAAATAGAGTATGAAATTTTCGCTAAAGGAAGTGTATTGAATGATGACGAACAGCGAGTCTCGGATAACCTAAGTGTATTAAATAAAGTAGGAACGGCAGCTGACCAAAAACCATATGACATTATTCAGAGATTTGACTTTTATCATGCACTGAATGACAAAAACATATTCTCGGTAGAAGCCAGCTTTGAATATGCTAAACAAAATCCGTTCCTATCATTTGATTCTGATCTTCCATTATTTTCAGGCGTACTGCCATTGGATAGCGCGGACCGGTATAACTTTTTCCAATACAAAAATATCAATACTCAAAAGTATGAGTTTGTGGCCAACTGGTACTATATATTAAACAGGACCAACCATCTGGATTTTAGATTTGGCAATAGTCATATAAAACAACAAATGGTCTCTTCGATCACACAAAAAGACAATACAGCATTGAATGACCCTACTTTTAACAATGATTTCGACTATAAATTCCTTGATGTATATGCAGGCGTAAATTGGAGATCTAAAATTGACAAGGTGATTATTAACCCTGGTGTTTATGCGCATAGATATAAAACCAAAGATGGTCAGAGAGATCAAAATCTAGTCATTGATAAAGTGATTTGGCTTCCAGAATTTACAGTGAGTTATGACATTACCAGTTCTCAAACTTTACGATTTAGATACAATTTGGAAGCACGATTCATGGATGTTCAAAAAGTCGCACAAGGATTGTTTGTTCAGAATTACAATAACTTGTATTTGGGAAATCAATTGCTGGAAAATAGTACAATTCACAACTATAATTTGAATTATACGAATTACAGTTTGTTTAGTCACTTCAGTATTTTCGGAGGATTAAACTATCAAAAAATCAGTCAGAATTTTGGTGAATCAGTGATTTATCAAGGGTTGGAGCGATTAAGTTCTCCAATCAATGTGCATGATGCCAATGAGCTCATAAGTTTTTACGGAGACTTTGAAAAAACTTTTAAGAAATGGAAAATTAATGCTGGCGCCAATCTTTACTATTTGACTACCTCTAATGAGATCAATCAATCCCCAAATCTGAATAAATCATTTACACAGCAATACACTGGATCAGCAGAGACGAGGCTAGCCGATATTTTTACTATTGAATTGGGATATGAAAGGACTTTTAATCAATACACTAGTTCGGCTACCGAGAATGATTTCATTAATGACAAACCATTTTTCGAGATAGAAATAGCGATTAGACCTTGGTTGAGTTTGTTGTCTGATTATGAATACAACAACTATCGTGCATCTGATGGAACCAGCCAATCCACTTATAAATTCCTCAATGCCTCTTTGATTCTTCAAAAAGAAAAAAGCCCATGGCAGTTAACCATTGAAGGGACCAATCTACTAGACACAGAAGCGATTCGGCGAGATAGTTTCGCAGACAATTTAGTGGGTACCTATGCATATTTCGTTCAGCCCAGATATTTCACTTTAGCAGTGAAATTTGATCTGTAGTTTCAAGTTCATTAACCGTCATGTGTGGAGCATGGCGGTTACATTTGCTTCTTTATTCAAAAGTTTTAAATAGTGGCTAACTCCTATTTTCAATTCAAACAATTCACTGTACATCAGGATCGATGTGCCATGAAAGTAAGTACTGATGCTTGCATTTTTGGTGCTTGGGTTCCTGATTCTAGTCCAAGTAGAATTCTTGACATAGGAACTGGGACTGGCCTTTTATCTTTGATGCTGGCACAACGTATAGAAGCTCCAATCGATGCCATAGAATTGGATGAAGCTGCTGCAGAGCAATCCAAACAAAATGTTTTGAATTCTAATTGGAAGGACAGGATTCATGTTGTTCAACAGAATGTTTTTGATTGGGCACAATCAACTAAGTATAGATATGATTTGATTATTGCAAACCCACCTTTTTTCAAAAATAGTTTAAAGTCGGATACAAGTCAGAATAATTTGGCCAAGCACGACACTTCGGATTTCAACAAAGAAAGACTCGCAGGAATATTAAAATCAATACTTTCTGAACAGGGAATGGCTTACATCCTTTATCCGGAATTAGAGAGTAAGCAGTTCAAAGAGGAAGTAGAAAAATTGGACCTGTTCTATTCTGAAGCATTGGTCATCAGAAATCAACCAAAAGGACCTGTTTTTCGGGTGATATCCAAAATCACCAAGACTGAACAGCGGTGTGAATCAGAAGAGCTAAACATACGAGAAGGTCAAAATCACTCGAGGTCTTTTGAGAAGCTTTTGACAAACTACTATTTAAAATATTAGTTCAAACTTCTCTTGAGTATCAACAAGAGGGTAATAGATAAAGTAGTAAATAGTAAAAACGAGGCATAAGCCAGCAAATAGGCGAAAAAACTTTTGAAGATAGATCTAATGCTTATTCTATGAGTAAAAAATAAGCTAATAGCAATCATTTGATATACCGTAGCTACAAGACTGATGATTATAGAATTTTTATAACCGCTTACAGCAAATACCAAAAAACCTACAATGTTAAATATTTGAGCCTGACCATGGGAAAAGAAAGCGAGAACAATACTTTCAAGTACGTTAAACCCTGATTTTCTGAACCATAACCTTGACCAAAAACCAACAAAAGGAACCATCAATACGGCAATGTACTGCAAGTTGTCATGAATTTTCTCTTGAACCATTTTGGCCATGACTTTGGCCTCTTGTGATTGTGGAGATTTGGTTTTGTCGATGATAGAATTTGATAGGTCTTCTGTTTTTGGAAAGTAATCTGAGACAGAAAATCCTGATATTTTAATCAGCAATAATAAAATGGCAAACATCAAAAAATAATAGCCAACTGGCCCTACGTATTTGCCTCTAATCCCTTGGATGTATTCGCGTGCAACTGTTCCAGGATTTTTGAATAAGCCAATAACTGTTCTGGGAAAAGCCCCGTCAAGCCCATAAATGCGACTGAAGAAGTCGCTGAAAAAAGTTTTGATGGTGAGCCTGGCAACCCCTTGTTTTTGCCCACATTCTGAACAAAATTTCCCTTCGGTTATTGCGCCGCATTGAATGCAAGTCTTCATAGGTATAGTTTGGATGGTGCTTCAAGTATAATGAATACAATCTTAGACACAAAAAAAGCGAGAGATTCACATCCCTCGCTTTTCTATAATTTCAATTTATGAAGTTTATTGCTCCGTTGCATTAGCTTCCGTTTCTACTTCAGTAGTTTCTTCAACTTGAGTAGTACTCATTTCTTTTTGTTCTCCTTTAGCAGCACAACATGCTTTTGTGCAACCAGGTTTGCAAGCCTTTGCCTCACCTTTGCTAGTGCAACATGCTTTGGTACAACCTGCTTTACATTCTTTTTTGTCCATTTTGGTGTGACAAGCAGCGGTACATCCACCTTCATGTTTACAGCCCATCATTTCCATTTTCACTTCTGAGCCGTGTCCGCCTGTGCCGTATACTTCACCCAAGATTGGAGCGATCACCAAACCTACTAAACAAGTCAATTTGATCAAAATGTTCATAGATGGCCCGGAAGTATCTTTGAATGGATCACCAACAGTATCACCAGTTACTGCCGCTTTGTGTGCTTCAGATCCTTTGTAAGTCATCTCACCGTTGATCTCAACACCTGCTTCGAACGACTTCTTAGCGTTGTCCCATGCACCACCGGCGTTGTTTTGGAAGATCGCCCACATTACTCCAGATACAGCTACACCTGCCATGTACGCACCTAGTGCTTCAGGTCCCATAGCAAATCCAATGATGATTGGCGTGATGATAGTCAAGGCACCAGGAAGCATCATTTCTTTCAATGCGGCTTGCGTAGAGATTTCTACACATCTAGCGTAATCAGGCTTACCTGTTCCTTCCAAGATGCCAGGAATTTCTTTGAATTGACGTCTTACTTCCATAACCATTTCCATGGCAGCTTTACCTACAGATTTCATAGCTAAAGCAGAGAATACTACTGGAATCATACCTCCAATGAACAACGCAGCCAATACGTCTGCTTTGAAAATGTTGATACCATCGATTCCAGTGAAAGTAACGTAAGCAGCGAAAAGTGCCAATGCAGTCAATGCCGCAGAAGCAATCGCAAATCCTTTTCCTACTGCAGCAGTAGTATTACCTACTGAATCTAGAATGTCTGTTCTCTCTCTTACTTCTTCAGGAAGCTCACTCATTTCAGCTACACCACCTGCGTTGTCCGCAATAGGTCCGAAAGCATCGATTGCCAATTGCATAGCAGTAGTTGCCATCATGGCAGAAGCAGCGATAGCCACACCGTAAAACCCAGCCAATTCGTATGATCCCCAAATCGCAATAGCGAAAAGGATCACAGAAGAGAAGGTAGAAATCATACCTGTAGCCAAACCAGCAATGATGTTGGTAGCAGCCCCAGTAGATGAATTAGTTACAATATCTAAAACTGGCTTTTTGCCCAACGCAGTGTAGTATTCAGTAAACATGGAGATTAAGTATCCCACGCCTAGACCTACCAAAGTAGCATAGAATACATGACGACTAGGAATATCCATAGCGCCTTCTCCGAAGAACTTCATGCCTACAATAGTTTCAGGTAGCATGTAGTCGATCAAGAACCATCCAGCTACTGCAGTCAATAGAATAGAAACAATGTTACCCGTGTTCAATGCTTTTTGTACCTGGTCTTCTTTAGCAGAATTGTCTTTGATGCTGATCAAGAAAGTACCAATGATAGAAGCTACAATACCAACGCCAGCGATCATTACAGGTAACAAGATAGGGCCCATACCACCGAATGTGTCAAGTACGACACCAGCGTCAGCCATGTCTTTGATGATATAGTTACCCAATACCATAGAGGCCAATACAGTAGCTACATAAGAACCGAAAAGGTCAGCACCCATACCGGCTACGTCACCTACATTATCACCTACGTTGTCAGCTATAGTAGCAGGGTTTCTTGGATCATCCTCTGGGATACCAGCTTCAACTTTACCTACCAAGTCAGCGCCTACATCGGCAGCTTTGGTGTAGATACCACCACCAACTCTGGCGAAAAGCGCAATGGACTCAGCACCTAAAGAGAAACCAGCTAGGGCTTCCAATACCATGGTCATGTCATTGTAGAAAGAGCCATTGCCCATAAACATGTTGATGAAGATCAAGAAGAACAAGCTAAGACCCAAAACGGCCAATCCTGCAACACCTAACCCCATCACGGTACCACCACCGAAAGAAACTTTCAATGCGTTTGGTAAACTGGTTCTGGCAGCTTCTGTAGTTCTTGCGTTGGCTTCTGTAGCGATACGCATACCGATGTTTCCTGCCGCAGCAGAGAATATGGCACCAACAACGAATGCAGGGACGATCATCCAACTGGTGGTTTCTACCATAGTTGAAATACCAAAAAGTGCGGCTGAAGCTGCAACTACAAAGATGGCTAACAGTCTGTACTCAGCACTCAAGAAGGCTAATGCACCTTCTTTAATGTTTTTTGAGATTTCTTGCATCTTCTCATTTCCGGCACTTTGTTTCTTTACCCATGCCATTTTAATCAGCATGAAAACAAGTCCCAGACAGGCCAATACGATTGGCACGTAAATCAAATTACTCATATCTTTTCCTAGAATTTTTTAAACTCAAATTTAAAAATCAAAAAAGGGCATAAAGCCCTCTCATTTAAACCAGCGCAAATATAAGAGATCAGTCAACAATAAAAAATATAGTAGCTGAGGGAATCGATGTTGACCCTGGTTGGCTATATTTTACATTTTAATGGACTATTTCAATACACTGAAAATGAAAGGCTTGAAATCGAAAAGAACAGAAAGCAATTTCAGTATTATTTCGTAGTTTACTGGCTGAAACTGTTACTATCAATTTATATGTCTTCGGAAAAGAAAACAACTGCCGTCTCCAGTATCCTACTTATTGTCGTGTCAATAACTACTTTGCATTTGGTTAATCTGGCGCACAATGAATTAACTATTGATCTGGCTATGGAGCCGGTGAAGAACCTCTCAGACGCACGTCATCTTATTGTTAATGGTAATTATAATCGCGCCATTCAGGAACTGGATGATGCGATGATGAAAATGCGAGTAATAGAACAGTATACTGATAGTTCATCAATTGCTCATTTGGAAAGAGCAGTGGAGGATTTGGAGCTAGTCGAAAAGGAGATGCGAATCGACGACCTTCAGGAAGATGATTTGAATCGGGCATTTTTTAACGCATTAAATTCGATAGCGTATGCTTGCATGACGATTTCGGAAAATAACCTGGACAAAGGAGAAAAATTCAAAGCCATGCAGTTTATGAATGCGACTTTTGCAGAAATGATTGCTTCGTTGAAATTTGTGAAAGACGAACACCTCAAGCAAAAAGAAGAGAAGGTGATTGCCCATGTGAGAGAGATTCTCGATAAAATGGAGTCCACAAAATATACCTTCAAGTTTGACTATGATATGGTTAATCACGAATTGGAGGAGTTGATAGAAAATTAAATGATTCCTTCCCATCTTCAGGGCTAACGTTATATTTGCGGCTTAATCCAGAATGCTTTGAAGAAAATCATCAGTTTTGTTGTTCGCCATATTCCGCGAAAATATTTACAACTTTTCAGTCATGTAGCGCTTAAAGTTGTGGCTCTATTTTATAGAGGTAATAAAGTACAGTGCCCTGTTTGTGATAGTCATTTTTCAAAATTCGTACCCTACGGCAGGGTGGCTAGAGCCAATGCGCTATGTCCAAATTGTTTGGCTTTAGAGCGACATAGATTGATGTGGCTGTACCTCAAGCAAAAAACGAGTTTCTTTGAGCCAGGACAAGAGGTCCTGCATATAGCGCCGGAAATTTGCTTTATCAAGCGTTTTGAAGAAATTCATGGAGATCAGTACATCACGGCGGATCTGGAATCACCTTTGGCTAAGGTGAAAATGGATATTCACGAGATGCCATTCGAAGACAATCGATTCGATGTAGCCTTTTGCAATCATGTAATGGAACACGTAGCTGACGATATCCAATCTATGAAGGAAATCCACAGAGTGCTGAAACCAGGTGGTTGGGCTATCATCCAAATTCCAATCTTTCATCCCGTTCCTGAGGTAACTTTTGAGGATGATACCGTTACTGACCCAAAAGAACGGGATAGACTATTTGGACAAGATGACCACGTAAGGCTGTACGGAAAGGACTATCCTGATCGGTTGAGAAAGGCTGGATTTAGCGTGGTAGAGGATGATTTTGTAAATTCACTTTCTAAAGAAGACCAAGCTCGATTTGCCTTGCCGAAGGATGAGGTTATTCATTTGTGCAGGAAGGATTGAATGTTTCTTTTCTTCTCTAATTGTAGTTTTCCAATTTGTGAATCAACTTAACAATGTGGACCTCAGAATCCGTGACATCATAAATCAAGAGGTGTGAATGGGTCTCTCTAAATCGAAAATTGCCAGGAATTCTTTTCATTGGTGGGTAAAGCTCATAACGCTCTGGCATATTTTTGAGACTTCGTGCTGTTTTCAAAATGCCATTTCTTACTTTTTTAGCATTAGATGCTGACTGATATTTTATATGGTCATAGGCTTTTCTAAGTTGCATTTTGGCATCATCATCCCAAATGACGATGTATTCCTTTATCTGCTCAGTCATTACCAGTTCTCAGCTTCGCTTTCCAAGTCTTCTTGTGTAGTGAATTGCCCAGAATTAATTCGTTGTTTAGCAGCTAATACGTCTGACCTTAGTTTGGAACTAGTGACAGCTTTCCCATCAGGATCATATCCTAATACAGTTTTTCTGTTCTGAAGAATAGATTTGATGTCCTTTACAATTTTGATATCTTCAACTTTCATAAGTTCTTCAATCAAAGCGTACTTTTCTGCCTGTAGATCCATCGGGTATAAATTTAGTAATAAAGATAATGAATTTGTTCGTCTGAAAACTTACAATTGAGTTGATTACCCCTTTAACCCAACCTTTTCACTAATCAAATAATCATTCTTTCTGGTAGAAGATTGTGTCATCATTTCGCCGATGAAACCAGCTAAGAACAATTGGACGCCAATGATCACTGCAACAAGTGCCAAGAAGAATAGTGGCTGATCCACCACGTCACGAGCAGGGTAACCCATCTGAATTTCGTAGATTTTTCGGCCTATGATCCAAAAAGTAATCAAGGTTCCAAAGAAAAAGGACAATGTACCAAAGGATCCAAAAAAGTGCATCGGGCGTTTTTTGAATTTGGATACGAAAGAGATCGAAAGTAAATCTAAAAAACCAAAGATGAATCGCTCCAGACCAAACTTGGTTTCTCCATACTTACGTGCCTGATGTTGTACTACACGTTCGCCGATTTTGGCAAAGCCTTGCCCTTTGGCTAGGAATGGGATATAACGGTGCATTTCACCATAGACATCAATCGATTTGACCACGTCTCGTCGGTAGGCTTTCAACCCACAATTGAAATCGTGTAGTTTGATGCCGGAGAACTTCCTAGCTACGAAGTTGAAGAACTTCGAAGGGATGGTCTTCATGATCGGATCATAGCGTTTCTTTTTCCAACCCGACACCAGGTCATATCCATCTTTGGTAATCTGTTCATACAGTCCCGGAATTTCATCAGGACTATCTTGTAAGTCAGCATCCATGGTGATGACTACCTGTCCACTCACATTTTTAAACCCGGTATTAAGGGCAGCAGATTTGCCATAGTTTCTGTTGAATTTGATGCCTTTGACGTGCGCATCTTTATCAGCTAGATCACTGATAATATCCCAGGATTTATCCGTACTTCCGTCATCTACAAAAAGGATTTCGTATTGAAATCCTTTTTCTTCCATTACTCTGCCTATCCAGGCGTGAAGTTCTGGTAATGATTCTTCCTCGTTGAGGAGGGGTATAACTACAGATATATCCAGCGATTCAGCCATTATTCAAATTCGGGTCTTTTCTTTTTAACGATTGCTCCGCAAATTAATCCAATTATAGCAGCTCCCAATGCCCAGGCCCAACTGCCTCTCAGAATACCACCTACAGAAAATTGATCTGCCATGTCTTTCTCTGTTTTTTCAAGCGCCTCATCCATTTCTTCGGCTGGTACTCCCAAAGTTTCCATCAAAGATTCTGTATTTTTCAATACTTGATCGGTCAGTATTTCTGGTAATTCAGGATCAATAACATTGAAGAGTAGAATGGAAAATGCGCCATTGAGAATAGCTCCTATAAGACCAGCGATGAAAAGAAACTTGAAAGCATCTCCAAAAGAGATAAAACCTTCGAGGTGATCTTCTCTGTACTTTTTACCTATGTATGAATATAAGAATATAGAAAGGGCAAAAGAAAACAATGTGAATTTCAAATCTACCATGATGCTAGCATCTATGGCATATATGATCATGGATAAAATGATACTTATTAGTCCTACAATGAGCCCACCTTTGATGGCTTCTGTGGTTGCGTTAGATTCCATTTGGTAATAGTTTAAGGTTAAATAAAATAAAGCCGATCTAAAAATCAGCTAAGTCTAATTATTTTTTTGGTTGCTTTTTTAATACAGTCGACAAAACACTAGTTAGTAAAAAACCAATGCCTGCTTTTTTAACGAAGCTGTCAGTGGCTAAGTCCGATGAAGTAGTTTTACTCACTTCATCATACGAAGATTGATAGCTTTCAGCTCCCATTTCTTCCGTTAGTAGGTCTTTGTTTTCTTTTATTACATTCAAACTTTCAGTTATGTAAGATTCCAGCATATCAGGGTCCGCAAACTGTAAGGCAACCCACAAAAAAACTGAATATAGAACAGCAATACAGCCGTATATAAAGAAGCCTACAGTCATCCCTTGCCAAAACTCCATCAACCCCTGGTTGAAAGTATCACGAAACTCTTTGATGCCAAAAAAGATGAATACAGGAATAATGAAAAAGTCGAATACCCGCATTTCCATCAGTGGATTGGATCCGGTCCATTGAAGTACAAAAAACATGGTTATATTGATACCAGCGCCTATAAGTCCAAATTTTAACGGGACTTTAAATAATGGTTTCATGTAGATTATTCGAAAGTTTGAAATTGATTTCCGTTGATGACGGCGATGACTTTTCCTGTCAATTCTTGATTGTAGAAAGGCGTGTTTCTTGATCGAGATGGGTTGGTTTCATCATTCAGCACCCACTTGGCTTTTGGATCAAAAAGCGTGAGGTTGGCCACTTGTTTTTCGTCAATGCTCGCTGTATCAAGTTTGAGGATAGATCTTGGACTCGAAGTTACTTTCTCTATCCAGACTGCTGGATCTAATTCTTTCCCTAAGGATAATAAAGATGGAAGCATCGTTTGTAATCCAGATATTCCGAATCCCGCAAGATCAAACTCTAATTTTTTGTTTTCCTCATCCTGTGGCGTGTGCGCAGTTACAATCACATCTATCACGCCTTCCTGAAGGCCCTTGATGAGTGCCTTCCTGTCTTTTTCTGTTCGAAGTGGAGGGTTGATTTTATAATTGGAATCATAGTTCATCAAATCCTCATCCGTATGGATCAGGTGATGAATGCTAACATCACAAGTGACTTGAAAGCCTTTCTTTTTAGCCTTCTCTATCAGCTTGACGCTTTCCTTGGAAGAGATATTGGAGAAGTGAATTTTTCCTCCGGCATATTCGAGCAGGTCGAGATCTCTTTTGATGATTAAGTGTTCGGCCAAAGTGGGCATGCCTTTGAGTCCCAATACTGTGCTCACGGTGCCTTCATTCATAGTACCAAACCTAGTGAGCAGTTGATCTTCAGGTTGGCTAATTAATAGGCCATCAATTTTTTGTAAGTAGATCAACGATTTCAGCATCATGTCGGTGTGCCAAATGGGCTTTTCACCATCTGTGAATGCTATGGCGCCTGCGGCATGAAGGTCGAGCATTTCCGTGAGGTCTTCGCCTTTTGTATCTAACGTGACCGCAGCAGTTGGGTAGATATCCGTCAAATAAGGTTTAGACTTGGATAAGATATACTCAACATGTCCTTTGGTTTGCACCACTGGTTCTGTGTTGGGGAGTGTGACTACTCCAGTAAAACCGCCTTGAGCGGCAGTGGCTGCGCCACTGGCCAAATCTTCTTTGTGCTCATTCCCCGGATCGTTGAAATTAACATTCATGTCAAGCCAGCCAGGAGTAAGCAGCATGCCTTTCGCTTCTATTACAGTGTCTGCGCGGTGTTCTTTTTTATCGATGGTAACAATTTTTCCATCTTTGATATGAATGTTGACTACTTTATTATGATGAGGAGAGTGAGGGTCGAGGATTTTGGCTTCTCTGAGGAGTATATTCATTATAAAAATCTTAGTAGCACACTTTCAGCAAAAAGAAATATCAAGGACAAAATTAAAGCATATTTCCATAATTCTCGTTGGTGATATTTTTCTTTCATGATTTTAGAAAATGAAGCCGCATCTTTAGGTTGATAGAGGTTTAAATGCTTGATGTCAGATAATCTGGCTTCGATCTCTTCGATGGGTAGAGTAGTTAAATTTGATTCTTTTTTCGAATGATTAAAAGCAATGGTAGTAAATAAGTGCTCTCCTAGTGTAAGGTCATAAAAACCAGGCGTCAATAAATATTTTGGCATATCTAAGATCAGTTCATTCGCACTCAACCTTTGAGATGGTATGAGTTCAGATACCTCATTTTTCAATTTGTACAATTGACCATTTGGAATACTGTCAACAGTGAGTGTGATATTCGTATGGTCTACACTAAAAGCAAGTGCTTGTGTATTTGTACCACTTAGTTCAGCTATCCTATGCATTACAGGAACGAATAAAGCATGCTGATGAAAAATTGAAAAAGAAGTCGTTAGCGGTCCAGCAAATAGGTAAAGTTTCCCTTTTTGAAAAAGGTGGCTAAGGAATGGTTGCCCGGTTTTGGTATTTAGTAGTTGGATGTCATTCGTTCTCCATTTGTAATTTGAAGACACCTCTGGCATCTGCGTGTCATTACTTATAGACTCAAAAATGTTTTCAAAGAATGGGTTCTTCAGATCTGGTACAGATAGGAGTACTTTGGAAGAAGTAGAGTCTTTGGAAATTTTTGTATTTGCCAATTGATAAGATGGAGCTTTGCCATCTGGAATAAAAACAACAGTTTTTCCTTCACTAAGATGTTTCTCCAACTGTGCGTTCAAACCGTTTTTTAAAGTTTGAAGGCCGTTGATTATTACAAGGTCTGCACGTTCTAAGGTTGGGTAAGAAATGTTCTCTGATTGGTAGCTTACAAAGTTGAACAGGTCATTATTCTCATAAACTTTGCTTATAGGGCTATTTATTTGATTAGACACCTCAACAATATTTATGTGAGCAGCTTGATTAAGAGTGAAGTAGTAATCGTTGTCGAACGTAACCGGGAAGTCTTCGAAGCTGATCAGGCATCTGTTGATTTTGTTTAGTCTGCCTGAAAGTTCAAATGTCACGGTATGACTTGCATTAGCCTCAATATCGATACTCGTAGTAGCACTTTGTTGATCATTGATGAAAAATTTGACTTGCAAATCATTGACCAGTGGCCCCTGGTTTTTGAGCTTCACTTGCAGACTGTTCTTTTGATTGGGAACTAAAAAAGGATTGACTAGAATAACGGTATCAACATAAATATTTCTTTGCTCGGAGTTGGCTACTGTAATCAGGTGATATTGATTGATTGAATCTTGAACAGTTTTAAAATCACCTAATGTGGTATGTTGAAAGTCAGTAAGAATAAATATGTCTTTTGACTCTACTGAATGGCCAGATTGTAATTTGGTGAAAACCTCACTGCCGGTCCTTGCCAAATCTGAATATTCTATTTCCGTTAAGCGTTCAATTGTTTTTATTTTGGATTGACTAATGCTGCTGCCTGGTAAAAAATCATTAGTAAAAAGGTTAAACTGGGTTTCTTGAGGGTAAAGGTTTACCACTTCTTGTGCAACACCTATTAGTTCATTGAAACCGCTGATGTCATTTTCAGTCAGATTAGATAAGCTGTTCGAGTTATCCAAGAAGATTTGTGCCCTTCGACTGTCAAGTCCGTTTTCCGATCCCGGAATAAAAGGCTGTGAAAATGCAAGAACAAGGAAAAAAACAAAAAGAAGCCTGCAAAATAGAATGAGCAAATGTCTCAACTTGAGATTGGAAGAACTTTTCTTTTTAATGCTTTCTAAAAAGCGAACATTCGAAAAACTTACCTTTTTGGCTTTTCTAAAATTGAATAGGTGAACAATAATCGGAATGGCAAGCGCGGAAAGTCCCCACAAAAAGATCGGATAAGTAAAGTTCATTGGAGACAAATCTATATTAAAATTTGTTGGCCTTTAGGATTATTAAGCGTCAAAATACCTATTCCGAGGGATACACGGATTTTACTAACTAAGGTTAGTGGATTCTGAATAAACTGACATGAAAATGAGTGATTTGATAGAATGAAGACTATTTATTCGTGTATAACGGTAAAATAAGGAATTACTTAACAGAGTATTTTTATTTGAACAATAGAGTATTTATATTCGTGTTGTTGTTGTGGATTAAGATTTGATTAGTCCTTTTTATTTTGAGTTTTTGACCTTGGGGTTCAGGAGGAGTCTTGAACCCTTTTTTTATGCCTTTTTTTTGAAAGGTAGCTTTTCCTCTCATTTAATTCTTTTCCAATACAATTCAATTAAAAAAGTGGTCATAAACGAACACCTATTGTTTCATACCTGAACAAGTTTGGTCAATTGCACGACAGTGCGAAAATCATAACTATCTGATAAACAGCTGAGTAATATTGTGGCACTCTTCTTGGCATACCTTGATCGAACTTGAAATTATAATGAACTAATGGATAAGAAGATTAAAAAGAAAAAGTGGACAGTAGGGAAGATATCATCCATATCCTTCGGAGCGCTGTTTGTATCTTTTGTACTATACAACTTCATCTTTGCAGATAAGGGGTCTAAACTCAATGTTTCGGCAGAGAAAATCAATGTTTCAGATGTGGTGAAGGGACAATTCAGAGAATTTATTCCTGTGGATGGAAATGTGATGCCCATAAAGACCATTAGATTGGATGCTATCGAAGGCGGAAACGTAGAAAGGAAATATCTAGAAGGAGGGGAAATGGTAACTAAAGGCGATACCATTTTGAAACTCGCAAACAACAACTTGGTTCAGAACTTTGTAAGAGAAGAAACCCAGACTTACAGACTAGTAAATGAGTTAGCTAATACCAAGTTGAACTTACAGCGAAACAAATTTGAGCTGAAAAGAAGATTGACTGCATTGGACTTCGACATAGATGCAGCAAAAGATGCATACGAAAGAGGAGCAAAACTTAGAGATGATAAGGTTATTTCTGAGCAAGAATACTTGAATTTGAAAAGAGCTTACGATCGACTGGTAACTAACAGGCAAATTGAAGTCGAATCTCAGGCATTTGACCAAAAGGCTACAGAAGCACAGATTAGACAAACCACTCAAACGCTTGAACGTACCAGAAGGAACCTTGAGATGATCAAAGGCAATTTGGATAACTTGTATATCAAAGCACCAATCTCTGGGAGTTTATCATCAGTAAACGTAGAAATAGGTGAATCGATTATGCCTGGTCAAAACATAGGTCAAATTGACGATTTGGACGCATTCAAAGTGCGGGCAACGATCGATGAACATTACATTGCCAGGATCTATGAAGGACTCGAAGGTACTTTTGATTTCGCAGGACAAACACATCAACTCAAAATATATAAAATATACCCTGAGGTAATTAACGGTTTGTTTTCTGTCGATTTAAAGTTTGAAAATGCATTGCCTGAGGACATTAGAAGAGGTCAAACATTGCAAATCAAACTTCAATTGAGTGAGAACATTGAAGCTGTACAAATTCCTAGAGGAAGCTTTTATCAGACCACTGGAGGTAACTGGATTTTTGTAGTGGACGAATCGGGTTCGTATGCCACCAGAAGAAATATCAGATTGGGCCGTCAGAACCCAAGGTTCTACGAAGTAATCGAAGGATTGCAACCTGGCGAAAAAGTTGTTGTCTCTTCTTACGACGGTTACGAAGATAAAGACCGACTTGTATTTAAATAATCAATTAAAAAGAACTAAAACATACTAAACAATATTCAAATGGAAAACGCGAATACGCTACTCAAAACGGACGGATTAAAAAAATTCTATTACACTGATGAGATCGAAACTACTGCGCTTGCAGGAGTAAACCTCAATGTAAATGAAGGAGAGTTCGTTGCTATCATGGGACCATCAGGTTGCGGTAAATCTACCTTGCTAAACATTGTTGGACTCTTGGATAATCCTTCTGAAGGAGAATTTTATTTCAGAGATGAAGAAATTTCTGATTATAGCGAAAGACAAAGAGCAGATCTTAGAAAAGCGAATATTGGATTTGTATTCCAAAGCTTTAATCTTATCGACGAACTCACAGTATTCGAAAATATTGAATTGCCTTTGATCTACTTGAAATACTCTGCTTCTGAGCGTAAGAAAAGAGTAGAGGAAGTAATGGAGCATATGAAAATCATGCACAGAAGAAACCACTTCCCTCAGCAGCTATCGGGTGGACAGCAACAAAGAGTGGCCATCTCCAGAGCTGTAGTGGCTCAACCAAAGTTGATACTTGCCGATGAGCCTACGGGTAACTTGGATTCTGCTAATGGTCAGGAAGTAATGACACTGTTGAGCGATTTGAATGAACAAGGTACTACTGTCGTGATGGTAACTCACTCACCTGTAGATGCTGAATATGCTGATAGAGTCATTCACTTATTCGATGGTCAAATTGTATCTGAAAATGTGAATGCCAAAGACAAGGCATTAGTATAATATTATTACCAATTACAACTGCTCAATTAGGTAGTCGGTGTTCTTGTGAAAAGGACACCGGCTGGCTAACTACAGCCAAATCCCAGGGACAAAACTCAAACTCAACTCACCCCAAGGAATACTCAAAGACTTGAAAACTTGAAATGAAATGAAGATAGGAATAGTGAAAAGGATAGTTCTATTGATTGTAATAGTGTCTACTGGTTTGGAGTCGATTGGACAAAACCAGGACTCTACGGCAGTCGACAAATCAACCGAGAAAGAAATATTGACACTGGATGATTGTATTTCGATAGCGATGAAAAATAATATTCAGCTTAAGCAATCAAGAAACAATGCCCATATTGCCAAAGCGAATGACTTTCAGTCGATCATGAATTTTTTGCCAAATGTCAATGGTTTTGGTAATTTCAGTTTAAACAACGGAACAAGCTTTAATAGTAATATTGGGCAATTTGCTACAGGTTCTAATGAGAGTAGTTTTCTAAGTGTTTCGGCCAACTTGGTGCTTTTTAATGGAATGAATAATTTCTATAATAAAAAGGCCACATCAAAAACTTTGGAGTCAAATGTCAATTTGATTAAGGCACAGGAGCAGACTGTACAGGCGTCCGTATTAGGTTCTTATTTAGCTGTGGTTTTGGATAAAGAGAATATCAAAATATCTGAAGATCGAATTGAATTGTTGTCACAACAGTTAGAAAGAGAAAAGAAGAGACATTCTGTTGGTGTAGGAAATTTGGAGCAGGTGTACAATTTCCAATCACAATTGGCTAATGAAAATTTACGACTTGTAAATCTACAAAATCAATTGTTGACGGATCACTTGACCTTGTTACAGATATTGCAGATCGAGGTCACAAGAAACTACGAGGTTGCTCCATATCAATTTCAGGAAGATGAAGGCGTCATGGAGAAAGAAAAATACATAGAGGTATTGGAAGAGAGTCGTGCATATTCTCCATCGTTAAAAAGTGCTATGGCCAATGCTGAAGCAGCTCATTTCAACTTTAAAAGAACGCAAACGTCTATGATTCCAACGGTTAGTTTGATCGGAGACTATTCGACGCAATATTCTTCACTTCTAAAAGATAATAACGATCAGGTGATACCTATAGGAGAACAGTACGAAAATCTAACAAATAAGGGACTTGAGTTGAGGATGACTGTTCCGATTTTTAATAATTATAGAAACAAGACAAATACGCAGATATCTAAGTTAAACAAAGAAAATGCTGATCTTCAACTCGATCAAGCGGAGTTGGATGTAACTAATACAGTACAGAGGGTCTATTTGGATTTGATTAATGCTCAAGAAACATATGAGGCGGCAGAAGACAATTTGGTGGCCTTGAATCAGTCATTTGAATTTGTAAAAACTAGGTATGAACATGGAAACACTGATTTTTACACTTACTTAGAAAGTTTGAATAATAAAAATAGAGCTGAAATAGAATTAGTGAATGCTAAGTATAGCATCATATTTAGAAAGAAAATCCTCGACGTTTATAGAGGGTTATTATAAAGGTTAAAACTCAAAACTCTTACTCCAAACCGTCTCGAAAGAGGCGGTATTTTTGTTTAAATCAACCCAAGCAGGGTTTGAAAACCTGTTAGGGTTTCTGCCTTGCTTCACCTAATTTTGCATTCGCCTGCCAGAAGGCAGCAATCAATAAAATCCAAAGGCATTGAAGACTAAAGGTAGAAAAAAGGAGAAGGTAAATGTGGTGACCCTAGGGTGTGCTAAAAATCTGGTGGATTCTGAAGTGATTCTCACTCAATTGAAAGGAAACAACATAGATGCCGTGCACGAGTCTAAGGAGAACGATGCGACAACAGTAATTGTGAATACCTGTGGTTTTATTGAAAACGCCAAACAAGAATCCATAGACACCATTCTCAAGTTTGTTGATGCTAAAGAAGAAGGCCATATAGAGAAATTATATGTGACCGGATGCCTGTCTCATAGATACAAAGACGATTTGGCTAAGGAAATTCCAGATGTAGATGAGTATTTCGGTACAACTGACCTCAAATCTATCTTGGCGAAGTTTAAGGCTGATTATAAACATGAGTTAATTGGTGAAAGACAAATCACCACAGACAATCATTATGCTTACTTGAAAATCGCTGAAGGATGTGATCGACCATGTTCTTTTTGCGCCATACCATTGATGAGAGGAAAGCATGTTTCTAGACCCATTGAAGAATTGGTGACGGAGGCTAAGAATCTGGTGAAAAATGGTGTTAAAGAGATATTATTGATTGCTCAGGACTCCACTTACTATGGTTTGGATTTGTATAAAAAAAGGAATCTAGCCGAGTTGTTGGAAAAGCTATCAGAAGTTGAAGGGTTAGATTGGATCCGTTTGCACTACGCATTCCCCACTGGTTTTCCTGAAGACATTTTAGAAGTGATGGCTAAAAAGGATAATATCTGTAGTTACTTGGATATTCCATTACAACATGGCTCTTCTAAAGTGCTGAAATTGATGAGCAGAGGAACGGATAGAGAGAAGACAACCAAACTCCTCCAAAAAATTCGTGAACAAATACCAGGAATTGCGATACGAACGACCATGATCGTAGGACACCCTGGTGAAACCGAAGAAGATTTCCAAGAGCTAATGGATTTTGTGGAAGAGAGTAGATTTGATCGGCTGGGAGTTTTTGCTTATTCGCATGAAGAAGACACACATGCCGGCACCATGAATGATGACGTACCCGAAGAGGTGAAAAACGAACGTGTAGATGCATTGATGGAGTTGCAAGAAGGCATTTCCCTGGAAATCAATGAAGGTAAGGTGGGTAAGACCTTCAAGACATTGATCGATCGAAAGGATGGTGAGTATTTCGTTGGAAGAACGGAGTTTGATTCACCTGAAGTGGACAACGAAGTGCTGATCAGCGCTAAAGATCATTACTTGAGAGTGGGTGATTTTGCTCATATAAAAATTACATCAGCAGAGCCGTTCGACCTGTATGGTGAACCAGTCGTTGAATAATTGAACGGTTTTAAACCAATTCAGCATCTTATTTAAAGTCTGTGCGTAAACCCATGCATCTTTTTTATATTTAGAAAAACACTGACAAAGCATGCAGGTAGAAAAAATTGATCTACGCGATACCCAATCCTTCTCAAACTTCTTTTTAGACTACTTAGACAACAAAGAAGCATTAAAAAAATTTCATGGTTTGCGACCTGAGGTGGACTGTTTTGAAGAGCAAATCAGCAAAAAAAAATATGCTGATGAAAACAGACAAGTGCTTTGTAGTGTATTGGACCAACAATATGGAAAAATAAATAAATCTTCCGCCGTTAGCTCCAACCTGAAAAATTTAAAAGTATCAAACACTTTCACTATTACCACTGGGCATCAGCTCAATATTTTTACAGGCCCACTTTATTTCATTTACAAGATTGCCACAGTCGTCAATGCTTGTAAAACTCTAAAAGAAAAATACCCTTCTTACAATTTTGTGCCAGTTTACTGGATGGCATCAGAGGATCATGATTTTGATGAGATTTCGTTTTTTAATCTTTTTGGTAAAAAGTATGAATGGAAAACTGATCAGACCGGCGCCGTGGGGCGATTCAAAAATGATGGATTAAAAGAACTACTGGAATCATTACCTGAGAAAACACCATTATTTGAAAAAGCTTATTTAGAACATAAAAACTTGGCAGATGCTGTTCGGTATTATGTTAATGAATTATTCTCTGATGAAGGAGTGGTTGTAGTGGATGCGGATCATCCGGGTTTAAAGAAGATGTTTGCACCGATTATAAAAGATGAATTGTTAAACAGTCGATCTAATGAACTGGTGGAAGCGACCAATAGTGAACTAGAAGAGGCTGGCTATTCCCCTCAGATATATTCACGTGAAATCAATTTTTTCTACCTTCAAGAAGAAAGTCGAGAGCGAATCATAAAAGAAGGGGATAGTTATCAGGTGAATAACACCTCTTTGAAGTTTTCCGAAACTGAAATTCTTTCTGAGTTAGAAAATCATCCGGAGCGATTTAGCCCCAATGTGGTCATGCGACCCCTATATCAGGAAGTTATCTTACCTAATTTGGCCTATGTGGGTGGCCCCGCAGAAATGATCTATTGGCTGCAATTGCCGAAGGTTTTTGAACAATACGAGACTACTTTTCCTATTCTGTTACCCAGAAATTTTGCTTTATATATCAATTCAGCTTCAATGAAGAAGTTGGAGAAATTTGACTTGACATCCAATGATTCTTTTAGAGACGTGGAGGACCTGAGGGCAGCCTATTTGGCCAAGTATGGCCAAAATGAGATGAATCTCAATGGGGAGGTAGATGATTTGAAAGTAGTGTATGATAAGCTCATAATAAAGGCTGAAAAAATCGACGCTTCTTTGAAAGGTTTTATTGCGGCCGAACATGCCAAAGCAGCAAAAGGGCTAGATAATATTGCCAAGAGATTAAAGAAGTCTGAAGAACAAAAGCATGAAACTGCATTGAATCAGATTGGAGTTTTGAAAAGTAAGTTGTTTCCCGGTGGTGGTTTGCAGGAGCGTCATGACAACTTTCTCAATTTTTACCTGAACAACCCCAATTTTATCAAAGAGATTTTGGAGTCCTTGGATGCATTTGATTTGAGAATGCATGTGCTCAGACAGGCATAAAAAAAGCAACTCATTGCCGAGTTGCTTTTGATTTTGTATCGTTTTGATCTATTTCAATTCTAGCAACCAGTAAGGGTTTTCAAACCATTTCTCTTCCATTATAGCCAGAACGCCTGTGGCATCGAGTGATTCAATGTAGTTGTCCATCATGTTCACGAATAATGAGTCGTCATGAGGCAATGCGATACCAATAGGTTCAATGGTTAGTGGCCTATCGAGCATGACCATACCTTTGTCCGGGTATCTTAGCATCGCGTATGCACAAGTGGGATAGTCTGCTACCATTACATCGGATTCATCCTTGATGATTTTTTGTATACCACTTTCGTAATTTTGAACTAGTTCAACCTTTACATGTTGCATATAAGTTTCAACAAATTTTTCACTGGTAGAACCATCTAACGTTACTACGCGAAGATCTGCACTTATATCTTGTGGGTTAGTGGCATTGGCTAAGGTTTTTTCGTTGGTTAATATGGACTTACCTGATATCAAATAGGGTCCAACAAAAGCCACTTCTGCATTTCTTCTAGGGGTTATTGTCATACCAGATATGACTAAATCTATTTTCCCTTCTTTCAGATTGGGAAGAAGCTCTGCAAAAGTCATTTCAACAAATTCTAACTCTAACTCCATTGAAGTGGCTATTAGATTAGCCAAGTCAACGTCAAAACCAATGAGCTGGCCACTTTTGTTCTTCATCGAGAAGGGAGGTTGAGTGCCTGTCAATCCAACTCTTAAGGTGCCTTTTTCAATAATGTTGGCTAGTCTGTTTTGCGCAAGAAGGTCACTCGTTAGGAGTACAATAATTGCGACAAATAGGATTTTTATATTCTTCATAGGTTTTTCTAGTTAATTATATTTCTTTTTTTGAGATCGTTTACCAGTTGTTTGGCATATATCCGAGCAGATTTGCTCATATTGGATGATTCTGTGATTTTGGATTGGCCTATCCATATGGTAGCTTCCTCCGGTTTGGATTTTCCTGAAATATCAAAGGCCTTTGTTTCCACTAAATCTACAATGCTGGTAGAATAATAACCAGGATCTGACCATCCTGTGCCATATCCTCCATAATACATGCCATAGCCATAGTTATAATTGTAATAGTTGTACATACCATATCCCCCATAGTAGGAAGTACCCTGATGATAGGTAGTTTCTCGCTCGCGATCAACTACACTTGCCATCAACACCAAGTCAAAATTTTCTTTCAGCAGAATTCTTTCCAAATCTTTTTCAGATGCGGGCTGATAGCTAGGTGGCATGACGGACATACCATGAACCGCAACATGGCCTTGTCGCTCCAATTCCTTGACAATCTCTTCTTCAAAAGCAGATCTGGTATTGAGGCGTTGGAACATTCCAATAATCACTATTTTTTTGAATTCATGCTCTTTAAACGATGGACTTTGCCAAGAGGTGAATGTAGGAGCGCATTGCTGTAGCAAGATTGTGAAGAGTATCAGATTAGCGAGCGCAATTTTTTTTGTTATATGCAACGGGATAAGTTTAAATTATTTTTTAAATCAAATGATTTATCTAACTAAAGTAATGATTCGAGTGACAATTAACCACTAAACAGCAATAAGGATTTGCAAACAAAAAAGGCAACTCATTAGAGTTGCCTTTTCATTTTCTTATTATCGAAGCTTAAGCCTTGAAATCAATTTTTCTCATTCTTAGTGATACTGGAGTGATTTCAGCGTATTCATCTTTGCCAATATATTCTAGTGCCTCTTCTAGAGAGAATTTTTTCGCTGGAATAATTTTGGCATTGTTGTCCGTTCCAGAAGTTCTCATGTTAGTAAGTTTCTTTCCTTTCTGGATGTTAATAGCTAAATCATTGGCTCTAGAGTGTTCACCAATGACCTGACCTACATACAACTCTTCTCCTGGATCTACGAAAAATATCCCTCTGTCCTGTAGTTTGTCGATTGAGTAGGCAGTACCAGGTCCTGTTTCCATAGAAACCAAAGATCCATTTAGTCTACCTGGTATGTCGCCTTTATATGGTTCATATCCATTGAATCGGTGAGTCATCACAGCTTCTCCTGCCGTAGCCGTCAGCACTTGATTCCTTAAACCAATTAAACCTCTGGCTGGGATGTTGAATTCCAAATGTTGTACGTCGCCTTTAGGTTCCATGATGGTTAGTTCGCCTTTTCTCTTGGTTACTAATTCGATGGCTTTTCCTGAAGTTTCTTCTGGTACATCAATAACCAAGTGTTCTACTGGTTCACATCTTACTCCATCCACTTCCTTATAAATTACTTGAGGCTGACCTACTTGTAGTTCATAACCTTCTCTTCTCATGGTTTCGATCAAAACAGACAAGTGAAGAACACCTCGGCCATAAACTAAGAATTTGTCTTCCGTATCAGTTTCTTCAACACGGAGTGCTAAGTTCTTTTCAGTTTCTTTCATCAACCGATCTCTCAAGTGACGTGAAGTCACAAATTTCCCTTCTTTACCGAAGAATGGAGAGTTGTTGATAGTGAAGAGCATATTCATGGTAGGCTCATCCACACCTACTCTTTCGAGTGGTTCTGGATTTTCAAAATCAGTAATTGTGTCACCAATTTCAAAATCATCTATTCCAGTTACAGCACAAATGTCACCGCATTCTACTTTGTCTACACTTCTTTTTCCAAGACCTTCAAATACGTGCAATTCCTTGATTCGAACTCTTTTTACAGTTCCATCTTTCTTGGTTAGCCCTAGACTCTCGCCTACAGCAATAGAGCCTTGATGAATTCTTCCAATGGCTATTCTTCCTGTAAATGATGAAAAGTCCAAAGAGGTTATTTTCATTCTTAACACACCTTCTTTTTTCTCAGGTGCAGGGATGGCCTCAAGGATTGTATCAAGCAATGGTTCTATCGTACCAGTTTCATTTTTCCAGTCGTGGCTCATCCAGCCATTTTTAGAAGACCCATAAAGCGTTTGAAAATCTAATTGCTCTTCTGTTGCCTCAAGGTTGAACATCAAATCGAATACTTCTTCATGTACTTCGTCAGGACGACAGTTTTCTTTATCAACCTTATTGACAACTACAATAGGTGTCAAACCTAGTGAAAGTGCTTTTCCAAGGACGAATCTAGTTTGAGGCATAGCACCTTCAAACGCATCTACCAATAGAATCACGCCATCAGCCATACTCAGTACTCTTTCTACTTCACCGCCGAAATCGGCGTGACCTGGAGTATCGATGATGTTGATTTTAGTACCCTTATAGCTTACAGATACATTCTTTGAAAGAATCGTGATTCCACGTTCCCTTTCAAGATCATTTGAATCCAAGATCAATTCGTTATTGTCTTGTTCCCTTTTTGAATCATTTGCTTGTGCAGCGTAAATGATCTTGTCGACCAAGGTAGTTTTGCCGTGGTCAACGTGAGCTATAATAGCAACGTTTCTGATTTCTGTCATCCTTCTAAAAATTAAAGCGCAAAATTACGCCTAATTAATGAGAAGAACAGGACTAAATAGATTATTTAGTTATTAATTAGGAGGGTTACAGTTCCTCCAGCTCACTATCTATAGTGTCTACAGTGATCGGTGCAATAACCTTATTTTTCGGGAAGGATGGGTTAGTCTTTTTCGGTTGTAAATCACTACTATCTGAATCTGATTTACTGGAATCCTTCGCATCTTGGTTTTTTGCCGCCAACTCATTTGAGAAATTTTGCGGGTTACCTACGCTTATATTCCAGAATGGGTCTCTCAGATCGTAATATTTATTGTTGTATTGTGTCAGCATGATCTTCACTGTATAGTTGAGCCTATTTAATGCATCTATTTGGTAATCCTTTCTGTTCATAGGATGAAAAATGAAGAATTTGATAATTGGAAACGCTTTTTTTCGAAGTTCGCCAAGAATGGATGCTATCCGAATTTCTCCCGCATCGTTTTCTGTTTGCATACGGTCCAGTGCCTCTTTGCAGAATTGTGCCAAACCATTAAGTAGATCAAAATAGGGCCATATGTTCCCATTCTGTTCCTTTTTCATTTCGGTTACGTACTCTTCACAGAATACTTTAAGAATATTTAATTGAGGGATGCACAGGGCGGGTTGAGTATAAACATTCGGCTGCCATAGTATTTCACGAAATGTGAAAATCGAAGGAAGTAGCTCGGTGTCATAATTCTCTTCTTTTTTTAGATTTAGAATGTCCTCTGATTTTAATTTAGGAATAGTTATGTCTCCAGCCACGAGCTCATAGATCCATTGCTCACCTTCTTTGGCAGTTTTTGGCTGAGGAGCCAACTCCATAAATTCCCAAATCTCATTCAGGTCTATTTTCATACACTTAGACTTCAACTAATACGCGCTCAAACAAATATATCCTAAAGGAGGTTAAATTACCTAATACACGATATGGAGTGAATTAAGAAGAATGAAATCTTAGTTGAGTCTGGACTGTGAAATGTTCTCCTACGCAAACCTGCCATACCGCAAGTAATTTGTAATTACAATATATGTAACAACATATAAAAAATTTCGTTGTACATGTCATGAGTGTAGAGATTATAAGTAAACATCATCAAGCTCAAGGAGCATTTGATTTTGGTAGAATTAGAGAGAATAAGCCCATAGGTTTCCCTCACGAACCCGGAGGGGCTAATTCTATGTCCAATCTTTTTTATTGGGCGCACGCTTGGTCTGAGACAGGAGGTCTCATAGATACTCATCCTCATCAGGGTTTCGAAATCATGTCATACGTAATTGATGGAAAAATTTCACATTACGATACGAAGTATGACAGGTGGTTAGACCTCGATGCAGGTGATGCGCAAGTAATTAGAGCTGGAAATGGAATATCACATGCTGAAAAAGTACTTCCAGGTGGTGAGTTTTTTCAAATTTGGTTTGACCCAGATTTGTCGAAATCTCTAAATAAAGAAGCGTCATACTCAGACATCAAAGGGTCAGACTTTCCCATTGTGAAATCAGAAAATGGTAATGTGAAAATAATTGTAGGCGAAGGATCGCCTATGGAAATCGATACAGAAGGAGTAACAATCAAGGAAGTATCTGATATATCTGGAAAGTGGAAAATGGAATTGGATAAAAAATCCATTTACACTGTTTATATAATAAGTGGTGAAGGGAAGTCGTCGAACGGTGATGTTACCCCCAATGACTTTTTAGTAATAAAAAACGAAGGGGAGTTGAATATTGAATTTTCAACAAGTGCCAAATTATTTGTAATTCAGTCACCAGCAGATGTTTCTTATAAGACATATGCTGAAGGACAAGCATTTTAACAAAAAAGGGATTTGACCACATGTCAAATCCCTTTTTTGTCCTAATTATTTTGCCTTATCCTCTGGTGCCCCCAAACTGTACAGCAAGGCCAAGGCTAATTATATTTTTGAATTGCCATTTATCAGTTCCTGTAGAAGGAATATCATTTCCATTGGCGTCGACCTCATAAAACTTGATATCATAATCATAAATGATTTGATTATAAATGTTGGCCGAAAGCCAACTATTGACTTTTAGGTTAAGTATGTTTTCCCAGTTCACATCTATTTTGTCAGGGTTTTCAACATAATCACTGAATAATATAAGATTGGAAGTGAAGAGAACATTGGTGAATATTTCTTTGTTAAAGCTAGCCTTTAAACTGGCTCCAAATTCGGCGCGAAACTTTTTTCCAGGGTCTACTCCAAATGCCCCGGCAGCGGAAAGTGAATCGTCTTGTACAAACGTAAATTTTCCGGTTATTGGGCTGACGGTTAAATTGAAACTTTCAACAGGACGCCAATCGATACCAAAAGAAGTCATGAGATAGCCTGGTGCCATAAATTTGGAAATAGGTTTGGTTTGATCTGGGTCTTTTTCCAAGTCATAACCTTCTAAAAATTGAGTCCTAAAATCCACTGTGACATTATAAAACCATTTGTCATTATTCCTATGCAATTTTTTCCCGAGACTCGAAGTAAGGACTAGTCGGTCATCAGCTTTTTGCTGTGCAGATCTAGATTCTTTTATCCATCCTAATCCCATATCAGCTGTGTTTTGCCAAAGAATATCATCTTTATTATAATCAGCTATATAGCTAAAATATACGGACCCAGCAACTGTGTTTCCTCCACCTGCCGCCCAGTTCGTGAGTGTCGCTTGAGAAAAATTGACACCGAATTTTCCACCTTTATTCCAGTAAGTAGTATCCGATTGTGCCAACAAAACGGAAGGAAGTGTCAATAAAATAGAAAGTACTAATGGCTTCATAAAGTTGAGATTAAATTTTGAGATGAGTTTAAAGATGTAAAAATAGAACAAAGAATGAATTCTTAAGCAGTCCATATTATTCATATGAGTTGACCTTAGCATCTTGTTCTTTTAGTATCCTTCTCAATATTTTGCCAACGTTGGATTTTGGAAGTTCAGATGTGAACTCTACATGTTTGGGACATTTGTACCCCGTCAAAATTTCGTGAGCGTGCGTTTGGACTTCTTCTACAGTAAGTGAAGCGTCTTTTTTGACGATAAAAACCTTTACAGCTTCAGTAGATTTTTTGTCAGGAACTCCTATAGCACCTACTTCCAGAACTTTCTCATGCCTGGCTATCGCATCTTCTATCTCATTAGGGTAGACATTAAAGCCAGAAACAAGAATCATTTCTTTTTTTCTGTCCACAATACGGATGAATCCATCACCATCTATAGTTGCAATGTCTCCGGTTTTAAACCATTCACCTTGCATCACTTGATCAGTGTCTTCAGGCCGTTGCCAATATCCTTGCATTACTTGAGGCCCCTTCGCACTTAACTCTCCAGGTTCTCCTTGTGGTACTTCATTACCATCATCATCTAGCATTTTGATGTCTGTACTTGGTATAGGAAGTCCAATAGTGCCCACGCGGTCTGTGCCATCCAACGGGTTGGTAGTTAAAACGGGAGATGTTTCGGTGAGCCCATAACCCTCTGCTAATGGCGAGTTGGTTGTTTTGAGCCATTTTTCGGCTACTACTTTTTGCACAGCCATTCCTCCTCCGAATGCAACTTTGAGTTTTGAGAAATCTAATTCTGAAAACTTCGACTGATTGAGTAATCCATTAAATAATGTGTTTACCCCTGTGATAACTGAGAATTGATGTTTGCTCAATTCTTTCACAAAGCCTGGCATGTCTCGAGGATTTGTAATTAATACGTTCTTTGCTCCTAGTTTGAACATGACCAGACAGTTGCATGTCAATGCAAAAACATGGTATAGCGGTAGTGCGGTGATCACTGTTTCTTTGCCTTCTTCGAGTAGAATACTCATCCAAGAACAGACCTGTTCAAGGTTGGCAACTAAATTTCGGTGAGACAGCATAGCCCCTTTGGATACGCCTGTGGTTCCTCCCGTATACTGCAGAAATGCGAGATCATCTCCGGAAACTTCTACGTGCTGAAATGAGCTGGCTTGACCTTGTTTCAGTGCATCGTTGAATTTGATTGCATTGGGTAAAGAAAACGGAGGTACCATTTTCTTTATTCTTTTCACAACAAAATTTGTGATCGTCTTTTTTAGTCCGCCTAATAAATCACCAATCTCCGTGGTTATTACCGTTTCGATCGAAGTCTCAGAGAGAATTTCTTCGAGATTGCAAGCAAAATTTTCAAGTATCACGATGGCTTTGGCACCAGAGTCATTGAATTGATGTTTCATCTCATCTGGAGTGTACAGCGGATTGGTATTTACCACAACCAGACCGCATTTCAGAGCAGCAAACATCGCAATGGGGTATTGTAAGAGGTTGGGCATTTGTAAAGCAATGCGATCTCCTTTTTCTAAACTCGTGTGGTTTTGCAGATAGCTTGCAAACTGGTCAACTTTTTCATTTAATTCTCCATAGGAAAAGCACTTTCCCATATTTTCCATTGCTGGTAAGTCCTGATATTTACTAAATCCGGTTTGAAATAGATCTGGGAGCGATTTATATTCATCTGGGTTGATAGTATGTGGAACTCCTTTAGGATAGTGTTGAAACCAAGTATGTGTCGCCATTTTGTTTTGTTAATGCTAATGATGTTGTTTTTAGCTCTGATTTCAGAGCTAAAACTTAAAAATCTTCTAAAGATGCTTAATGACGGTGGAATTATCAAAAAGAGAAGGCTACTTTTAATTTCAGAAGTGTAGAAATGAAAAAAGTCTGGTAAACCAGACTCTTTCATTAAACAACATTAACCCAAAAATGATAGCTGTAGGAGAAGGATTCGAACCTTCACGGAGAGGTTAGTCTCAAGTTGAGATTTGTCCCAGATCCCCACCCCCGAGAGAGGAGGGCATGGCTGCCTGTTTCATCACCCTACAGTATTAAACAAAAGAACGTCTTTTCGTTTGTTTTGATAATTCAAAGGTAGTAAATCGACCTGAATGTTGAAAATATTTCATCAAATAGACTGAATAAATGGAATATTTTTACTTTTTCAATAATCTATTTATTAATTTCGTAAAACAGACTTGAATTTTGCTGCTGAAATTGCGAATTATTCATCGTTCACGATAACGGCAAGGGCAATCAGCCTTTTTGAGGATGAAAAGGCTATAAATGAAAAAAGTCTGGAAAAACCAGACTCTTTCATTAAACAACATTAACCCAAAAATGATAGCTGTAGGAGAAGGATTCGAACCTCCACGGAGTAGTTAGTCGCAAGGAGCGATTTATCCAAAATCTCCACCCCCGAGATAGGAGGGCATGGCTGCCTGTTTCATCACCCTACAGTATTAAACAAAAGAACGTCTTTTCGTTTGTTTTGATAATGTAAAATTAAGAAATACGTTGATATATTAAAAATATCGTATAAAAATGGCAAAATATTTACATATCATTTAATATATTATTAATATTGTTGAATAATTAATAAAATCAGTATTGAATCATGCCAAAAAATTATGAAATTGATGATGTGGATTTGAAGATTCTTTCCCACCTCATGCTGGATGCAAAGACACCATATACTGAAATTGCCAAGAAAGTTTATGTTTCTGGCGGTACAGTGCATGTTCGTATGAAAAAAATGGAAGAATTGGGTGTTGTAAAGGGCACTACCTTACAGTTAGACTATTCCAAGCTGGGTTTCGATGTGACTTGTTTTTTAGGAATTTATCTGCAGAAAAGTTCTCTATATGATACTGTGGTAGACAAGCTAAGGGAAATTCCTGAAATAGTGAAAATTCACTATACCACTGGTAATTACAATATTTTCATAAAAATTCACTGCAGAGACACTAACCACTTAAGAGAAGTGTTGCATGACAAAATCCAAAAAGTAGATGGTATCGACCGTACGGAAACATTCATTTCTTTGGATGAGAGTATGAGCCGACCGATTCAGTTAGGATAAAATTCAGCTTAGTTATTGTCGTTTGAGTCAAGGCAGTTATTTTTGGCTCAAACAGCACGATAATGAAAAAAGCCCAAATAGGAGAAAATACATACGAAATAGATCAGCAACAGGAAGAAATCTTGTTAAATGGTGAATCATTTAATTTTGATCTAGCAGCGTCTGGAAACAAGGACCTTCATTTTTTAGTAAATAATAGATCCTATCAAACAAAAGTTATTTCAGTTGATAAAGCTGAAAAAACTGTTCAAGTCAAAGTAAACAATACACCTTATACTGTCAGTGTTAAAGACAACTTGGATTTGCTATTGGCAAAACTAGGGATGGAATCAGCGGGTCAAGCCGGAGCAAAAGATGTGAAAGCGCCTATGCCGGGCCTCATACTCGATGTATTGGTTTCTGAGGGTCAAGAAGTAAAAAAAGGGGATCATCTCTTGATACTTGAGGCAATGAAAATGGAAAATGTAATTAAATGCCCTGCAGATGGCGTGGTGACTGGACTTCATGCTGAAAAAGGGGAGAGCGTAGAAAAAGGTAAAATTTTACTTTCCTTATAAATACCAAGTGTCGAATTCCCTCCTATCTTTGTGAAATTTTTGTTCAATATGATAATCACAAATCACCGATGAAGTATAAAAGAATATTGTTGAAGTTAAGTGGCGAAGCCTTAATGGGAGATAAGCAATATGGGATAGATGCTACGAGACTTGAGCAATATGTGAAAGAAATTAAAGAGGTAAAAGACCTCGGTGTCGAGATCGCAATCGTCATTGGTGGTGGCAATATTTTTAGAGGCGTACAGGCAGAAGAATCTGGTATTGATAGGGTGCAAGGTGATTATATGGGTATGCTGGCCACAGTGATCAATGCGATGGCACTACAGTCGGCTTTAGAAAAATCTGGTCTTTATACTCGACTCATGTCTGGGATCAAAATCGAAGAAGTATGTGAGCCTTTTATTAAAAGACGGGCGGTTCGACATCTGGAAAAAGGGAGGATTGTAATTTTTGGTGCTGGAATTGGCAACCCCTATTTTACCACAGATTCGACAGCCAGTTTGAGAGCTATTGAAATGGAAGCAGATGTGGTTCTCAAAGGTACCAGAGTGGATGGAGTTTATACTGCAGATCCTGAGAAAGATTCGTCCGCGACAAAATTTCCAAGTATCAGTTTTCAAGATGTTTATGAAAAAGGATTGAACGTCATGGATATGACGGCGTTTACTCTTTGTCAAGAAAACAACTTGCCGATCATTGTGTTTGACATGAATAAAAAAGGAAATTTGAAAGCAATTATTGACGGAAATGAGGTCGGTACATTGATCTCATAAGGAGAAGTTACTGAAATTATTATCTTTGGAACAATCACTCAAATAATAGAATATAGTCATGGAAGAAATTGAAATGTTTTTGGCTGAAGCCAAAGAATTGATGGATAAATCTGTTAGCCACTGTAATCATGAACTAGGGAAAATCAGAGCCGGAAAGGCTATGCCCAATATGTTAGATGGTTTAATGGTAGAGTACTATGGAGCCATGACTCCAATCAATCAGGTAGCAGTGGTGAGTACACCAGATGCACGGACATTGTCTGTTAAGCCTTTTGAGAAAAGTATTATTGCTGATGTAGAAAAGGCTATCATCAATAGTGACCTTGGACTTAACCCTCAAAATGATGGGGAGCAGATTAGGATTAATATTCCTCCACTGACTGAGGAGAGAAGATTGAATCTGATGAAACAGGTGAAAGCTGAAGCAGAAAATGGAAAAATCAGTATCAGAAATGTCAGAAAGGATACTAATGATTCATTGAAAGCATTGATCAAAGAAGGTGCCTCAGAGGATGCTGTGAAAGGAGCAGAAGGAGATGTGCAAAAATTGACAGACAGTCACGTAGCGAAAATTGATGAGCTTGTGGTTGCCAAAGAAAAAGATATTATGACGATTTAATTATTGATAGAATTTTTTTCTAACAATATATTCTTCGACTTCAGTGGGCACTAGATATTTGATCGAGTGCCCATTTTTTATTTTGGAGCGGATAAATGTAGCGGATATATGCAAAAGCGGGGAGTCCACGAAATGCATACGATCTGTTATTTCAATTTCTGGTTGTTTACTATCTGGCCGAGGATAAATGAGCAATTCGTGATGGTCTAGGATAGCTTTATGGTTTTTCCACTTATGAAAGGATGCCAAATTATCGCCACCAATGATTAGCGAAAACTGCTTTTCAGGGTGTTTTTCACTAAGAACAGCCAAAGTGTGTGCTGTATAGTTTGGTTTTGGTAAGTTAAACTCAATGTCCGAAGTACGAAATTTTGGATTTTCTGATATAGCGACATCTACCATGTCCAGCCTATCAAATTCATGAAGAAGATTTTTATTCTTCTTGAAAGGGTTCTGTGGGCTTACTACAAACCATAGTTCATCAATATGCTCACTTTCTATCATGGTCTGAGCAATAATCATATGTCCAATATGGACTGGGTTGAATGAACCAAAAAATAAGCCGACTCTCATAAGCCTCTTGTTAATTCAAAAAGTCACTGATCATTTTCTCAGCATTCTCAAATGAGTCCTCCAATTTGTCATTTACCAAAGTTACATCGAACTTATTCTCAAATGACATTTCAAATTTGGCTTTATACAACCTTCTGGAAAGGCTGGCTTCGTCTTCGGTACCTCTATCTTTGAGTCGTTCAGCTAGCACAGATTCATCCAAGACTTTTACGAAAATCGAAAGTGCATCGTCACCAAAGTATTCCTTTAGACTTATTCCTCCTTTTACATCTACATCAAAAATGACATGGTGGCCCTTTTCCCAAATTCTATCGATTTCAGATTTAAGCGTACCGTAAAAATTACCTTCGTAGACTTCTTCCCACTCTACAAATTCATTATTGTCTATTTTTTCTTTGAATTTGTCTGGAGTTAAAAAATGATAGTCTTTACCATTGGTTTCAGTTCGCCCTCTTCTATCTCTTGTCGATGCTGATATGGAGAATTCGATATTAGGAAATTTAGAAAGAATGTTTTTAACTATAGTTGTTTTCCCTGAACCTGAAGGTGCGGAAAATATAATGGCTTTGCCTTTATGCATGTATCAAGCAGATTTTGCGATTTTGGTTCTTATCGTATCAGCCAGCCCTTCTGGTACTTCTTTGCTGGCTATTTTTAACTGTACGAGCTTCTTTATCTCTTGATCCAATTTATAATGCTCTAGACATTTTAAACACATTTTAAGATGTCTTTTGAGGTAAACTTCTTGAGAGCGACTGGCTTCCCCGTCTAAAACCAATTGAACCAAGTCTACATACTCAGTGCATTTGGCCATTCCTGTTCGGAATTTCATCTCATGTATCAATTTTTTTAAGCTCACAATTGCCGCAAATCTAATTATTAATATCCCATGCTTTGCGCATAGACCTGCAATTTTTCTTTCAACAAGTTCCTTGCTCGATGAAGTCTTGATCTTACTGTACCTATAGGGATGTCCAATATTTTGGCCATTTCCTCATAGGTGAAACCTTCAAGATCGCAAAGTATGATCACAGTTCTGAAGTCTACATCCAAAGCAGCGAGCGCATTCGTTATTTCGTCACCAATTAAATTTTTGACTGTGTCTACTCTCAAGTCTGTGGTCACTGATTTTTGCGTACCCTCAGAATTGTAATATCCTTCGACCTCCTGGTAATCCACCTTCGCAGGCTGCTTACTTTTCTTTCGAAAGTCGTTGATGAAACTGTTTTTCATGATTCTGAACAGCCATGCTTTGGCATTAGTTCCCTGATGAAATGAATTTATGAAGCGGTATGATTTCATAAAGGTATCCTGCACAAGATCTTTGGCGTCGTCCTCGTCATAGGTGAGCCGGTGGGCAAAGTTGTACATAGCACGGATGTGCGGCATAAATTCTTCGTTGAAGATTTTATCCTTTGCCTGGTTGGAATAGTTGTTCTTGGTCGGTGACTCTTCCATTAGTTTTGATTGATGTTCAAATATATGTATGAACACACAATTCTACGCTCTTAAATCTAAACGGTTTTAATGAGTTAATAAATTCTATCAATGGCTTCACTCATTTTGCCTATTAAAAAAGGCCACATTATCTAAGTATGTACGTAGATAAGTGGCCTTTCGGATTTGCTTTTCAGCAGAAATTAGTATCTGTAGTACTCTGGCTTATATGGCCCTTCTGGTGTTACTCCAATGTACTCTGCTTGGTCCTGGCTCAAAACATCGAGTTCTACGCCAATTTTAGACAAGTGTAGTCTAGCTACTTTTTCGTCCAAATGCTTAGGTAGCATATATACCTTATTTTCGTAAGCATCAGAATTGTTCCAAAGCTCTAGCTGTGCCAAAGTTTGGTTAGTGAATGAGTTGGACATCACGAATGAAGGGTGTCCAGTAGCACAACCTAAGTTTACCAAACGACCTTCTGCTAGTAGAATAATTTCTTTTCCATTCAACTCGTAAAGGTCAACTTGAGGCTTGATTTCATTTTTCTTTGCGTTACTATTCAACCAAGCTACGTCGATTTCATTGTCGAAGTGACCGATGTTACAAACAATTGCTTTGTCTTTCATTTTTTCAAAATGACGACCTACAATGATATCCTTGTTTCCAGTAGTGGTTACTATGATGTCTCCTTCTGCTACAGCATCATCCATTTTCTTCACAGCAAAACCATCCATAGCAGCTTGCAAAGCACAGATAGGATCGATTTCTGTAACGATAACTCTTGCTCCTGCACCTCTTAGTGAAGCTGCGGATCCTTTACCAACATCCCCGTATCCAGCGACAACAGCAACTTTACCTGCCATCATCACGTCAGTAGCTCTTCTGATTGCATCTACCAATGATTCTTTACAGCCGTACTTGTTGTCGAATTTGGACTTAGTTACTGAGTCGTTTACGTTGATCGCCGGCATTACTAGTGTACCATTTGCTTCTCTTTCTTGCAATCTGTGAACACCAGTTGTCGTTTCTTCAGACAATCCTTTGATGTCTTTGACCAATTCTGGGAATTTGTCAAAGACCATGTTTGTCAAGTCACCTCCATCATCCAAAATCATGTTCAAAGGCTTGTCCCCTTCAAATGCAGTCAATGTCTGCTCGATACACCAATCAAAATCTTCGTCACTCAAACCTTTCCAGGCAAATACTGGAATGCCTGCAGCTGCGATGGCAGCGGCAGCATGATCTTGAGTAGAGAAAATGTTACAAGAAGACCAGGTAACTTCAGCACCTAGCTCTACTAATGTTTCAATCAAAACCGCTGTTTGGATAGTCATGTGAAGACATCCTGCTATTCTGGCTCCGGCCAATGGCTTACTTTGTCCATACTCTTCTCTCAATGACATCAAACCCGGCATTTCTGCCTCCGCGAGTTTTATTTCTTTTCGGCCCCAATCGGCCAGGCTAATATCCTTTACCTTAAATTTTGATGCTGTATCTATCATTTCTTTATATTTTTTCAATTTGCGACTGCAAAGTTAAGTGTTTATATCATGACGCAAAAACTTAGCTATTAGTTCATCTATAGACTACCTCTTTGAAGGCAAATTCATGAAGCTTTTCATTTTCCTGAATTTGTAATAGTCCATTGGGGTTAATGCCAATAATTTTTCCTTGAAAGATATGACCATCTGCTTCGTACATACTCATTACTTCAAATTGATATAATCTTCTCAGGTATTGGGCTTCTAGCATTTTGAGTTTTCCACCTTTGAGCTCCAGATATTTTTTTTCCAATTCAATAAGAATCAGTTCTATGAGATCATTCACTTCGTGGCTCGTATCTGTGATGTCCGATAATGATGTAGCATGAACATTAGAAAAATGACTCTGATTAACGTTAATGCCTATTCCAACAATTGAATTCTCAATATGTGAACCTTTTAGGGCGTTTTCAATAAGAATACCACCAAGTTTTCTATCTCTATAATAAATATCATTGGGCCATTTTATTTTTAGTTCCTTTCCTAAAATGGGAAAAAGCGTTTGATAAATGGCCAGGGTTGTAATGAGATGTAGTTGAAATTGAATTTGCGTAGGGATGGTCGTTGGCTTTAGAATTACAGAAAAAGTTACATTCTTCCCAGGCTCGCTTTCCCAAATGTTTCCCCTTTGCCCTCTACCCTGCGTTTGGTTTTTCGTGATGATAGTGGTTCCTTCAATTTGCGGTTTTTCTTTCAACAGATCAGCAGCCATGTCATTGGTCGAATGACATTGTGACAGAAAAAGAACCTTTTTTCCTAGGAATTGAGTTTTGGCAAAGAATTTATGCAATTTAAATTGGTTAATTTTGTGGTAAATTTAGAGACAAAGCATGACAGAAATAAAGGAAGCTCAAAATTCTAAAATCTTGAGTGATGCAGTGATACATGGGATGAAGGAAAAGAAGGCTTCTGACATTGTGTTAATTGATTTGAGAGAAATTGGTAATGCTGTCGCTGATTTTTTTGTAATTTGCTCTGGTAATTCAGATACACAAATTGATGCCATTTCCGACTCTGTAGAGGAAGAGGTCTACAAGCTCACTTCAGACAATCCATGGAGAAAAGAAGGGAAAGAAAACAAAGAGTGGATATTGATGGATTATGCGAATGTAGTAGTTCACATCTTTAGAAATGACCGTAGAGAATTTTACTCTCTTGAAAAGCTTTGGGGAGACGCAACTATCACTTCTATCGAAGAATAAAACTAAATCAACAACAAGGCGTTAAAGACAATTTTATAACTAATTAATAATGGCGGATAAACCGAGAAAGAATAGTACCAATCAGCCCAACAAACCCAATTATCAAATTTGGGTCATCTTAGGTCTTATGGCCTTCATATTTGGCATATCGTACTTTTCAAATAATAATTCTGCAGTCGAAATCTCTTTCAAGAGATTTGAGCAAATGGTGCTCAGCAACGACGTGAAGCAGGTAGTACTTATAGGGAATCAAAAAATTGTAGAAGTTACTCTTAAAGAAGAAGCTCTGCAAAATAGCAAATACAAAATCCAGCTTGAGCAGCAAAACAGATTTGGTGTTCAGAACACCGGACCACAGTACTTTTTCAAAATTGAGAGTATTGACATTTTTGCGAGTAAAAAGAAAGAGTTGGATGCGCAGTTGAAATCTGGCAACGACTACGAATATTTAGTAGACGATAGATCCGACTATACCCATATCTTTTTGAACTCTGGGTTCTTTATTATCATCATTCTAGGCTTTTGGCTATTGATGAGAAGAATGACTGGCGGCGGTGGTCCAGGCGGTCAGATTTTCAATATTGGAAAATCAAGAGCAGCTTTGTTTGATGCAGAAAATAAAGTGAAGATCACCTTTGACAATGTAGCTGGATTGGATGAAGCTAAAGAAGAAGTAAAAGAGATTGTTGACTTTTTGAAAAACCCATCCAAGTTCACCAAGCTAGGGGGTAAGATTCCAAAGGGAGCACTTCTAGTAGGCCCTCCTGGTACGGGTAAAACCTTATTGGCCAAAGCGGTTGCTGGTGAAGCAGCGGTGCCATTTTTCACGCTGTCAGGTTCTGACTTTGTGGAGATGTTTGTAGGAGTAGGAGCGGCACGAGTAAGAGATTTATTTAAACAAGCCAAGGAAAAAGCGCCATGTATTGTGTTCATCGACGAGATTGATGCGATTGGGCGATCAAGAGGAAAAGGGCAGATGCCTGGCTCGAATGACGAAAGAGAGAATACATTGAACTCGTTACTCGTTGAAATGGATGGATTTTCTACCGATTCAGGAGTAATCATTCTAGCGGCTACCAACAGACCTGATGTACTGGATTCAGCATTGTTGAGACCGGGTAGATTTGATAGGCAAATCAGTATCGATAAACCAGATATTGTAGGTAGAGATGCCATATTCAAAGTACACCTTGGACCAATCAAATCTGATAAAGATGTAGATTCAAGAAAATTGGCAGCTCAGACTCCTGGATTTGCTGGTGCTGAAATCGCCAACGTTTGTAATGAGGCGGCGTTGATCGCAGCAAGAAAAGATAAGAAAGCTGTTGATCTCAAGGATTTCCAAGACGCTATTGACAGAGTGATTGGAGGTTTGGAGAAAAAGAGTAAAATCATTTCTCCAGAGGAAAAGAAAATCGTGGCTTACCACGAAGCAGGTCATGCTGTTGCCGGATGGTTTTTGGAGCATGCAGATCCTTTGGTGAAAGTGAGTATTGTGCCTAGAGGGTATGCCGCTTTAGGGTATGCACAGTACTTACCCAGAGAGCAGCACTTACATCAAACCGAACAGCTCATGGACGAAATGTGCATGGCGCTAGGAGGTAGAGCTGCTGAAGAAATTGTCTTTGGTAAAGTTTCGACAGGTGCATTGAGCGACTTGGAGAGGATTACCAAAATGGCGTATAGCATTGTGACTGTATACGGTATGAATGACGCGATTGGCAATATCTCATTCTATGACAGCAAACAATCGGAGTACAACTTCAATAAACCTTATTCGGATGCTACTGCAGAGCTTATTGATAAAGAGGTGAAGAAGATCGTGGATGATGCTTATACTAGAACTAAGAAACTTCTCAACGATAAGCGTGAGGAGTTAGAGAAAATTGCTTCAGAGCTTCTTGAAAAGGAAATCATCTTTCAGTCTGATCTGGAAGAACTGATTGGAAAGCGACCCTTTGAAAAAGACACCAATTATGCTGCCTTTACGAATGGTGCATTGGGCCCCAAAGGAGAAGAGGAAGTAAAAAATGAAAAGGCGATTGAAGAGCTCAAGTCAGAAATAAAAACAGAAGTAGAGAGTGAGGAGAAAGACCTTTCTTCTGCTCCCGAGAATCTTGAAGAAACAACTGAAGATTCTAAATAAAACAATAAATTGGGGCTATGATTCATAGCCCCAATTTTTTTTCAGATGAACACACATCAATCTGAATTGGATAAAAAAAAGAAAGTCTACTTTGCCAGTGACTTTCATCTAGGTATCCCAAGTCATCAGCAATCTCTGCTGAGAGAAAAACTAATTATTCAGTGGCTGGATGAAGCGTCTAAAGATGCCCAAATTATATTCCTAGTAGGTGATGTATTCGACTTTTGGTTTGAGTACAAACATGTCATCCCCAAAGGGTTCGTAAGACTTTTGGGAAAACTTGCTGAGTTGGCAGATCAAGGAATTGAAATCAAAGTGTTTTCTGGAAATCATGATTTGTGGTTGGAAAACTATCTCATCGAAGAAATTGGGGTAGAGGTTTTTCATGAACCTCAGTCTTGCCAAATTGGCTCACACACATTCTATATCGCGCATGGCGACGGTCTCGGGCCGGGAGATAGAAAGTTTAAATTTTTCAAGAAGATCTTCAAAAATCCGATTTGTCAATGGTTATTTAGATGGCTGCACCCAGATATTGGAATGGGACTAGCCAAATACTGGTCTAAAGGAAGTCGCATAGCTCAGTTGGATCAGCCATTGAAGTTTCATGGAGAGAAAGAAAGGCTGATTGTCCATAGCAATAAAATTGAAGGCATAAATCATCATGACTTTTATGTATATGGCCACCGGCACCTACAAGGAGTCCATAAGTTGAAAAATAATGCTACTTATGTCAATTTGGGCGAATGGGTAATAGGAAGTAGTTATGGAGTTTATGATGGCATTGAATTTCAGTTGAAAACATTTGAGGGATGATTAGAGCTGTGGTGACATGTGTTATTCTTCTGCTACCGTTTATAACCATGAGTCAGGAATGGCTATTGTCTAAACAAGTAAGGTTTGGTAAAGTTGACCAATTAACGCTCGATCAGTCAGGCAATATCTATGTGAGTAATCTACAAGGCGAAGTATCTAAGTTCTCTCCGGATGGAAAATTTATGGTAGAATATGCACCCACGCAGGTGGCAAGTATTCATGAAATTACAGCTTCGAGCCAATTTAAAGTGTCTTTGTTTTATAAGGACTTACAAGAAATTGTTGTATTAAACAGATATTTGTCAAATCCAATTAGGTACAGGTTGTCAGATTTTAAATTGGGGTATGTAGAAGATGTAGCACCCAGTAATCAGCAAAGTTTATGGGTGCTTGATATTTCTGATTTCGCCTTGAAGTTAGTTGACTATCGAGAGAATCGACTATTAGAACAGAAGTCATTAGCTCAGGTATTAAATCAAAATCTGGCCGATATTTTATCTTTTCATTCTCACCAAAATAGAATGTATGTCATTGATAAGTCTTCAGGCATCCATGTATTCGATAATATTGGAAACTACCTGTATAAAATGATGGACAAGGCACCAGAAAATGCAGGGTTTTATAATGACTATTTATATTATAAATCAAATGAAGAGCTTCATTTAATTCATCTTTATGATGGGGAAAATCTTCAACTTCCTATTAAAGGTGTTGCTGGTGCTAGACTTGCCTTTGCCAACAATCGCTTGGTTGTCTTAACTCCTCAAGGATTCAATATATATCAGTATCTTAGCGGCCAATAAGACAGCAATGTTTCAAACGAATTGCGAACAATAAATATGCGTGAAATTGTCATTCTAATCATAGGAGCGTTGATGATATGTGCCTGTAGCGAAGAACCTGATTGTGATTTAGGTAAGGCTAGTAATAAGGTCACCATAAATTTTTATAGTATTGAAGATTCAACTGCACTTTTCAAGAAATTCATTGGCGTTACCGAAAGAGCAACAGATAGTGTGTTTTATAATTCTTCAGATTCTTTGTCGAGCTATAGCCTTAACTTGGATGCGACTAGAGATGAAATAACCTACGTATTTGTTGCAAGCACATCAGTCGATACATTGACTTTGAGATATCATACTCAAATGGAATGGTTATCTGAAGAGTGTGGGCCTTCTTTTTATTATGAACAGCTGGAGGTAGTTGGGTCGTCTTTTACTTATGATTTAGTTTCTTCAATTATAGATAATGCTATAGATGAAAATATTAAAATATATAACTAGCCTTATCATTTTATTGAATAGTGGAAACTTGATTGCTCAGAAGAGTAAAAGAGATTTTGTGCCTTCAGAAGTCATTTTTGCAACCGATGTGGTTGGTTTAGGAAAAACTATTTTTTCGGATGAAACTAAGTTGGAGTTTCATACGAAAATTGATTTCGATCAATTTTATTTAGCGGGTGATTTTGGATACGACAAAATTAATCCTAGAGGAGAGGGGTTTGACTATCATTCGAAAGGTACTTTTTTTCGTGTTGGCCCTCATATCAATATGATGCCCTATAATAAACATCGCAGTAGTATTTTTTTCGGACTCATGTATGCAAGGAGTAGTTTTAACGATCAGATTACTTATGAATTAGCAGATCAAGGTTGGGGAGCTAGAACTTTGAATTATTCAAATGATAACCTAACGGCTCGTTGGTTTGAGGCTAACCTGGGAATTAATGTAAAAATTTTAGGGCCGTTATACTTGGGATATACGATGAGGTTTAAGTTTTCAAAATCTCTTTCCGGAAACGGAGCGCTTTTTCCTTATGAAATCCCAGGCTATGGAAAGGCAGATAAAGGAGGCCAGTTTGGTTTCAATTATTATGTGATTTATAAGTTGAGATTTCGAGATAAGCCTATACCCAAACGCCCCCTGAAAGTAGTTGAAAAAACTAAAGAGCCGAATCCTGCTCGTTAATTGAATGGTATTCTTTGAAAACTATAGAGATTTTAGAAAATTATTCATCAGTGCATTTCTACTGATAGGTTCATTGTGTACCGGCACAATCGGGTTTGTTTTAATTGAAGGCTTCAATTGGATAGAATCCTTTTATATGGCCGTTATTACATTTTCTACAGTCGGTTTTAATGAGGTTTACCCTCTTTCTGAAAATGGAAGATTATTTACCAGTATTTATATCATTTTCAACTTAATGATATTTGCATACGTGGTTTCAGTTTTTTCTACCTACCTCTTTGAAGGAGAACTAAATCGATTGTACAGAAAATATGTTTTTGGAAAAGAAGTTAAAAAGATGAAGGATCATATCATTGTTTGTGGATTTGGCCGGAATGGCAACCGGGCTTGCGAAGAGTTGAGAAGCCAGAAAGTGGATTTTGTTGTGGTAGACCGAGACGAGCAGTTGATCGACTTAATTCAGAATCACAAAAAATATAAATTTATTCTAGGTGATCCTACTCAGGAAGAAGTGCTCGAAGAGGCAGGAATAAAAAAAGCCAAAGCATTGATCACGACTTTACCCAGCGATGCAGAAAATGTATTTCTGACATTAACAGTAAAAGATTTGAACCCAGACGTGAAAATTATTTCACGTGCATCGGAGGAAAATTCAATTAAGAAACTAAAGCAGGCGGGAGCTCAGCATGTAATCATGCCAGATGCCATAGGCGGCTTACACATGGCACAGCATATTACTAAACCATTTGTCATTGAGTATTTGGATCAATTGTCAGGACATCAAGAGGATGGGCTTACATTAGAAGAAATTAAATACGAAGATTTGAAATCCGAATTTCGGGGACAGACTATTGAATCTATGGATATTAGAAATCGTACGGATGTGACGGTAGTAGGGCTCAATGACAAGAATGGTAAGTTTGTTTTTAACCCATCATCGAAAGTACTGATGGAACAAGGCGTGGTACTAGTTATTGTCGGTACCTTCCCTAAGGTAAACGACTTTAAAAGCGAGTATTTGAAATAAAAAATCCCTACCATTTTGCAATAGTAGGGACAGTGCTATTTTTAAAATTGATGAATTATCAATCGTAGTAATCTAATCCAAGGTTTGTGATCAAATCTTCACCAGCCAAGTATCTCAAAGTGTTTTTCAGCTTCATCAACTGTACAAAGATATCATGCTGTGGTTTCAAACCTTTAGCTGCTTGTGGAGACTTCAAGTAGAAGGACAACCATTCCTGGATACCACCTTTCATACCAGCTCTAGAGGCCAAATCAAGGAACAAAGCTAAATCTAGTACCAATGGAGCAGCCAAAATTGAATCCTTACACAAGAAATCCACTTTGATTTGCATCTTGTAGCCTAACCATCCTTTGATGTCAATATTGTCCCAACCTTCTTTGTCGTCACCTCTTGGTGGGTAATAGTTGATCCTTACTTTGTGGTAAAGATCTCCATACAACTTAGGGTGTAATTCTGGCTCAAGAACTTCTTCCAAAACACCTAATTTTGATACTTCTTTTGTTTTGAAGTTGTCCGGATCGTCTAGTACCTCTCCATCTCTGTTTCCTAAAATGTTAGTTGAGAACCAGCCGTCGATACCCAAGGATCTTGCTTTCAAACCAGGTGCTAAGATGGTCTTCATCAAAGTCTGTCCAGTTTTAAAATCTTTACCAGCAATAGGAGCGCCAGTTTCTTTAGCCAGGTCAACGATGGCATCTACATCACAAGAGAGGTTTGGAGCACCGTTCGCATAAGGAACGCCCATTTTCGCAGCAGCATATGCATAAATCATACTTGGCGCAATGTCTGGGTGGTTGTTTCTCATTCCTTCTTCTAATTTCTCAATAGTAGAATGAACTTCGCCTTCTTCGATATAGATCTCAGTAGATCCACACCATACCATGACTAATCTATCACAACCGTTTTCCTTCTTGAAGTTCTCCATGTCTGCCATGAGCGCTTCGGCCAAATCCATTTTATTGGCATACCCGGTTTTGATGTGAGAACCTTCCAATCTTTTTACGTAGTTCTTGTCGAATACAGCTTTCATTGGCTTGATTTGCTCCAATTCATCTTTCAAATCGTTGAGCAAGTCTTTGTCAAGTACTTGAGCATGCATTGCTGCTTCATAAGCATTGTCTTCGAAAACATCCCATCCACCAAGAGCTACATTTTCTAATGGAGCCAAGGGAATGAAATCTTTAATCAAAGGATTTCTGTTTTCTGTTCTTTTACCCAATCTAATCGTTCCCATTTGAGTCAAAGATCCGATTGGATCAGATAAACCTTTTCTGATACTGAGTACCCCAGCCATGAAGGTTGTAGATACTGCACCCATCCCTGGAGTTAGAATGCCTAGCTTTCCTTTAGGCTCCTGAATTGTAATTTTGTCTGACATCTATATTCTATTTTAACGCTATTTTATCCAATGCTCTTTCTTGTACCAGTCGATGGTTTCCTGAATGCCTTCGTAAAGGGTGTACTTTGGCTCAATGGCCAAATCCTTGTAGAAGTCTCTGGAATCGCACATCCAGTTCGAGCATTTGAGTTCCTTTATTTTTTCAATATTTAATTGTGACAGGTTTCCAGTGATTCTGGTATAGATCTCAGAGAAAAATGCCACTATGTAAACCACGAATAGTGGAAGCTTTATTTTTAAAGTTTTCTTTTTCAAATATTTCTTTATCAGCAAATTGAACTTTTCATTATCATATTGTTCATTATCTGATAAAAAATATTTCCTGTTTTTAATATCAGAAGTGGTCGCAGCGATTATTCCACGAGCCAAGTCTTTTACATATATAAAGGACAATAATTGTAGATTCCCCCCCACATATAACTCAAGGTTTTTATTTACTAAATCAAAAACCGGAAACATATCTTTATCCCCTGGTCCAAAAACCGGAGGTGGGCGCAAAATTACATAAGGTAAAGAACAATTTTGCTCTATATACTCTTCTGCTTTTCTTTTGCTCCATCCATAAGCAGAAACTGGATCACCTTCTTGATCAATTCTAATCATTTGATCATCCATTCCGGGAGACGAGGCTGCCAAGCTGCTAATTAGTGTAAATTTCTTAATTGACTGCCCTGTGCCTTCCAGTGCTTTGATTAAGTTGATGGTATAAGTGCAATTGACTAATTCATATGCTGAATTGTCTGTTGTCTTTGTGATTCCTGCATTGTGAATTACATAGTCGATTGAACCATGGGAATCTATAAATTCATTCAGAGACAATAATAAGTTCTCTTCTGAGGTTAAGTCGAGTTCAACAAAGCCAATGTTTCTGTCGGCCAAACTGGACCGGTTGCTCGATTTTCTTACTGCGGCGAAGACATTCAAATTATCCGATAGGGCATAGTCCACCAAGAACTTACCAATAAATCCAGTCGCGCCTGTGATTAGTATATTCATTTGGTGATAAGTGGGGGAGTCTATCGTACAGTTTGAGGTAAAAATAAAGCCTGAAATTTCAGGCTTTTATATTTTAGGCTTCTTTGGAGATTAATGACGGCTCTGCCAGCATTTCTTCTGGTTCACCAAATCCTATCATTTTTCTCGCTTTGATAAATTTATCAATGGCAATATCGATTTGCTCATGCGAATGCGTGGCCATCAACGAAAATCTCAACAAAGAAGAATTGCTTGGAACTGCTGGTGAGATTACAGGGTTCACAAAAACGCCTTCATTGAATAACATTTGAGTAACCTGGAAAGTCTTAGTGTTATCTCGAACGTATATCGGTACAATTGGAGACTCAGCCTCGCCGATATCAAATTCGTTTTCTTTCAAACACTTAATTGTATAATTCGTGTTGTCCCAAAGTTTCTCGATTCTTTCTGGCTCACTTTTAATAATTTCTAGTGCAGCTAAAGCACTTGCAGCAGAAGCAGGAGGAATACTGGCACTAAACATTAAAGCCCGTGAATGGTGCTTCATATATTCAATGGAAGTATGATCAGCTGCCACGAATCCACCCAGAGAAGCCAGCGACTTACTAAAAGTACCTACAATGAAGTCAACATCATCTTCTAACCCGAAATGAGAAGCAGTTCCGGAGCCTTGCTTTCCGATTACGCCAACAGAGTGCGCATCGTCCACAATGATTGTGCCGCCGTATTTTTTAGACAATTCCACAATTTGAGGCAATTTTACAATATCACCTTCCATGCTGAATATTCCATCCACAACAATCATTTTGACTGCATCATCCGGAAGTCTACTCAGTTGCTTCTCTAAAGACTCCATGTCATTGTGCTTGAATTTGAGCACTTTAGAAAATGATAATCTAGTTCCATCAATAATGGAAGCATGATCTAATTCATCTATCAAGATGTAATCATTTCGTCCAGTAAGGCAAGATATCGTTCCAAGGTTTGATTGAAAACCGGTGCTAAAAACAAGCGCAGCATCTTTTTTAAAGTATTCTGCTAAATTGTTTTCAAGCTGCACATGTAAATCCAAGGTTCCATTGAGGAATCTAGATCCTGCACAACCAGTTCCGTATTTATCTACGGCTAGTTTGGCTGCCTCTTTCACTTTGGGGTGATTGGTAAGTCCGAGGTAGCTGTTAGAGCCAAACATCATGACCCTTTTGCCATTGATTATGACTTCAGTGTCCTGATTTGAGCCTATTTCCCTAAAATAAGGATATAACCCTGCCGCTCTTGCTTCCTTAGCTACTGTGTACCTCGCCAAACGTTGTTGTAAAATACTCATCAATTATCGGTTTTGTAAAGAATACATTGGTGCTTTATACCGTCTTTATAGCTGATGTTTGTGGAATTATATTCCTCAAACAAGCAAATTACCAATTTATATTCTTTAGAATTCAATTAGTCCTTGTTTTATTTCGTTAGATCGCCTTTTTAAACAACCTGTGTTTCTTGTAAACTTTACCATTGATGTTCTCAATGGCTTTGTTCATCATTTCATTATTTTCTAATATCCATGAAGCTTCTCCAAATGACATACCTTTTTTCTTGGCTTCTTCGAATGCTTTCATATAGAAGTAGGCATCTATACCCAACTTTCTATATCCTTCGACTAATCCCAAGGTGACAATACGTACTCTATCGATATCTTTTTTATGATATAATAGTTTGAATATGCCAAATGGAAGTAGTCTTCCTCTTTTTAGTCTTTTTAATGGCATATTCATGTCAGGAATACTCAATGTAAACCCAATGGGTTTTCCTTCATGCTCTGCTATCAATACGAAATCTGGATCTACAATCTGCTTCATGTCTTTGGCAGCATGCTTAAATTCTGCATCAGTCATTGGGACAAAACCCCAATTTTTTTCCCAAGCTGAATTGTAAACTTCGATAATCTTATCGATTTCTTCTGAAAACTTTTTTAGGTTGATTTTTCGGATGGTGATTCCTTTATTATTCAGGCGTTCTAGAATCTTGTCTGACATACGGATCAGTTTGTCAGGAACATCTTCAGTTTTTATTTTATAGGACAATAAATCCATGTCTTTTTCAAAGCCATATTGCTCCAAAAATTCCTTGTAATAAGGCTTGTTGTATGGCATCATAACTGTTGGAGGTGTGTCAAATCCTTCGATTAGCGTCCCACACGTTTCGTTTGTGGAGTAATTTTCAGGACCAGTAAGATGTTGTAATCCTCTTTCTTTTTGCCAATCTGCCACGACATTCAACAGAGCTTCTGCTACTTCGTAATCATCGATTACATCGAAGAAGCCAAATTTGCCAGATTGAATGCCCGTAAATTCAAGGTAGTTATTGTTTTTAATCGCAGCGATACGTCCAACAATTGTATCGTTTTTATAAGCTAGAAAAAAATCTGCCTCTGAATGATCAAAGAAGGGGTGACTCTTTTTGTTCAAAAGGTCTTTTTGAGCAAGGTATAGCTCAGGTACATAATTTCCATCACGAGCATATAGCTCGTGGGGGAAATCAATAAACTTTTTAAGATCCTTTTTTTCCTGAACTTTTATTACTTCGATCATTCAATCAGTTATGGTTGCTGCACACCACTAAAAAATAATGCGCAAAGATATATCTATTGGCTATGTATTCATATTTAATTTTAAATATTGTGGCCACTTTTTGGAGATCAAAAAACATAAAACATTGAGCTCATTTGAGCATGCATTGGTTTAGATTTTGGATCGGCTAATTGTACTCTCGTAATTTTTAATTGAAATATTAATAGAGCATATGTAAAAACAGCCACCTACATTTATAATGTGACAAGCAAATTGAAGATGTCACCCAAGCTGAATGTGTTTTTTTTTGTAATAAATCAATACTCTCGTAGACAAATGAGCGTAACATAAATCGTTAGATTGAATTTCGATCACTAGTAGATAAAAATGATAAGATGAAGAAAATTGGATGGATAGTATTTGGATTCTTTTCTATTGCTATTGGTACATACCCCGTTTTATACGTATTGGTAGATATGAGTCAGGGTTTTTTAGGAGGGAAGCCTGAGGTTGTTTTGAAAAGCACAATTTGGAATTGGTCTTTTTATCAGCATATTTTTTTTGGGGCGATAAGTATCCTCACAGGCTGGACCCAGTTTAGTGCTAAATTGAGGAAAAGGAATATTTCTATTCATCGTTTACTTGGAAAGATCTATGTGCTTGCCGTTTTGTTCAGTGGAAGTGCAGGGTTTTACTTGTCTTTTTATGCCACTGGAGGCATAATTGCGGGGTTTGGTTTTGGAACAATGGCTGTTTTATGGCTGTTTTCTACCCTAATGGCATATTTCACTATCAAAAATGGAAAAATTGATGCTCATCAAAACTGGATGATCAGAAGTTACGCACTGTGCTGGGCAGCAGTTACACTTAGGTTGTGGTTGCCAGGCTTACAAGCATTCGGAGGGATGGATTTTATCTCTGCCTACCTACTTGTTTCCTGGTTGTGTTGGGTGCCAAATCTCGCAGTAGCAGAATGGATTGTTAGACGAACTAGTACTAAGTTGTCTTGAGACGCGGGTCTTTTTAGTTATAAATGCTTAAAAAATCTCTGAGGTCGTCTTCAGGTTCGATATGAAGTTTTGTTTTGATATCGGCAATGTTTGATTCAACAGAGTCCAGAGATTGATCCATATTGGTCGACATATTCTTTAGCTTGATGCCAATTTTGGCATAGGCACAAATACGAAGTTGAGTAGGGGTCAGATTCTCGAAATCCCCCTTAAGGTTTTCGAAAAAGCTAGGAAATTTATTGTCGAACTTAACGATAAAGTCTGCCCAAGATTCGGTTTGTTCAAAATGCTCCTCTGTTGCTTTTTCTCTGTAAAGTTCAGGCAACACTTCTTGATTCGAATCCAGTTTTATAGCCTTTTTTGTACTTCTATTGTTTGAGGAATTAAAAGCGAGTGCTTTTTCCACCGCAGCATCTATCTGATCGGGTCCTTTCAGAGGTTTGGATAGAAAGCAGGAAGCACCGGCTGCGATAAGGTCATCTTCAGTTTCCCAATGGGAGGATACGATAATAATAATAGGATTGTGCTCTAAGGCAGCTATCGTGGCAAAAGCATCTGCCTCTTTCATTTGCACATCCAAAAAAAGAACCTCTGGTTTCAGTTCATCTATGGCCTGAATGCCTTCTATAGGGTTCAAATAGCATCCTATCAAATCAATATGCTTGGTATGCTGGGCATACGCCGTCATCACGGTGAGCAATATCTTATCGTCGTCGATATATATTGCTCTATACTTCTTCTCTTCACTCATTTCGGCGCAAAATACAGATTAGATTTTCATATAGACAAAATTTTTCGACGAGTGAACTCGAAAAAATCAACTTTTTAAGTTATTGCTTTTTTTATCTATTTCAATTTGTATTTAGCCAATTTCTAATGGGATAGAACTAATTTTAGCCAATTTTAAACAATTATCATTTGCGAATACTTACGCATACAATTTCGACTTTAATAAAATTTTCCTTGAAAAATTCGTTCATCATTTTAGCTCTTCTTGTTTCTGCCAACTGTGGTTTTGCTCAAGAATACCCGCTCGAAACAGTGATCCAACGAGGCCATAGAGCTGCAGTTCGTACGGTGGCTTATAGCCCTGATGGAAAATTTATTGCTACAGGCAGCCGGGACAATAGTATAAAGCTTTGGGAGGTGTCCACAAGTAGAGAAATCAGAACTTTTCTGGGTCACTTAAACCCTGTCAATATAGTAGCATTCGACCCAAGTGGCAGATGGATAGCTAGTGGCTCCTCTGATAATAGTATCATGATATGGGAAGTTGCTACCGGACAGATTCAGCAAAAAATTGAAGGCCATAGCAGACGAGTCTCGTCTTTGCATTTTAATTCTGATGGCACCCAATTGGCCTCAGGTGGCTGGGATCGTTTAGCTTATGTTTGGGATGTCAAGAGCGGAGAAAAACTAGGTGAATATAAAGGAAACCCTGCTACTGGAATTGGTGTAGGGGTTCAAGTGACATTCACAAAAGATGATAAAAGGCTAATCACAGGAAATGATGATGGCAAGATAATTATTTACAATCTTGATTCAGCTGTTCCTCAAGATACCTTGCGAAACATAAGCCCAAGCTCCTGTGGAGGGTGCCCAAGTTTCATCCAATTAGATGAAAAAGGATCTAAACTTATATCCGCAAGCCGACGAGGTCCAGTTACGCTATGGGATTGGAAATCGGGTAAAATCATCAAGGAGTTAAGTAAGGATGGTGAAGAATATAATGCAGTGGGAATGAAGGGAAATACAGTTTTTGTATCGGATGAGGATACCGTGAAACTCTGGAATGCCTCAGGCAAACTGATAAGAAAAATTCTACTTGAAGATACTGAGATCAATGCTGCTACACTGAGTCCTGATGGACGATTTGTAACTACTGCGACCAATGATAAGGTGACCAGAGTTTGGAATGTTCAAAGCGGAAAACTTGTCAAAGAGTTGAAAGGTTTTCTAAATGAAGCTGTTGACAATGGGTTGGGACTAGATCCTGAATCTTACTGGCAATATAATATTAGCCGATATGTCAGTTTCAAGGAAGGAATCAGAGTGTCTGCCGATGAAAACTATGTGGTTAAATCTGTGGGTAAATCCGCTCAGCTTTGGGATTTGAATAAGGGCCGGGTGGTACGCGCATTTGATGGGCACGACAATGGAATAATTTGCTTTGAATTCTCTCAAGACGGCATGTATCTTTTCACAGGAAGTGGTGACAAAACTATCAAAATGTGGGAAGTGGCTACCGGTCAATTGGTTAAGACTTTTGTTGGCCATCGTGAACTGATTTTCGAATTAGCCTTAAGTGAAAATGGTAAATATTTGGTATCTGGTATCTGGTAGCTGGGATGCTACTGCCAGACTCTGGGATATTGAAAGCGGGTCAGAGCTAAATGTGTATCAAATGGATCAGAATTCCCCATACGCCTTATCGTTTGCACTCAATGATCTTTATCTGGCAGTTGGGAGTTTAGGGAAAGAACTGAAATTGATTGAGATAGATAGTGGAGAACCAGCTAGAACTTTTATTGGTCATACAGAAATTGTATCTGACATTCGAATTAAAAACAATCAGATGCTTACCACCAGCTGGGATGGCAAAGCAAAACTCTGGGATATAGCATCAGGGCTTAGTACACAAAAATTCGTGGGTCATGAAGGGCAGATTTTTGCCACTGCTTTTCATGACAAGGGACAACAAATCATAACTGCGGGTTCGGATCGTTTAGCCAGACTTTGGAATACGGAGACAGGTGATGTGATTAGAACTTTCGAAGGACATACAGACGCCATAACCTCAGTGGATTTTATTCACAACAACAAACACCTGATTACGCATAGCTTGGATGGGACCACGAGAATTTGGGATGTGCAGACTGGGGAAGAGATCATTTCGCACATACTTCTGACTCATGGAGATTGGCTGGTGGCCAATCGAAATGGATATTTTGATGCTACAGAAAAGGCCAAAGAGAATATATTTTTTGTGAGGGGAATGAAAAGTTATTCATTGGATCAATTCTTTGAGGATTTTTATCAGCCAGGAATTTTGGGGGAGTCGATGAAAGCTGGAGGCTTGCTCAATGAAAATATCAACATTAAGTCTAAACTCAAGAAATCTCCGCCTCCAAGTGTGGAAATTATCTCTCCTAGTTCTGGTGAGCACCTAACAAAAAACGAAATAGATGTGATGGTAAAAATCACTGATGAAGGGGGAGGTTTGGACGAGGTGAAACTTCTACATAATGGCAAACGACTGCCGGGGCATGATCGTATGGCTAGGGCGAAGCCTAAGCCGGGGAAGTCTATTTTCCACCATTACCCCGTACAGTTGGTGCCAGGCAAAAACATCATATCTATTTCAGCATTTAGTGAAGAGCGAATAGAGTCCGAACTAGCACAGCGCGAAATTTTTGCAGATGGCATCCATGAAGATATCACTTGCCATGTGATGGCGATTGGGATCAACAAATACAAAAACCCCCAGCTAGATCTTAATTATGCTTTAGAGGATGCGGAAGCGTTCTTAAAACTGGTAAAAACTAAAGGGAAAAAGTTGTTTAACAAAACTCAGGTGTATTCCCTTTTCAATGAAGAAGCGACCAAAGATAATATGTTGGCCAAGCTAGATGAAATTGCTGCTAATGCACGACCACAGGATGTTTTCTTTTTCTATTACGCAGGACATGGAAGTATGGTAGAAGGCAACTTCTATTTTATACCGACAGAAAACATTAGACTCTATGATTTCGATTTATTAACGAATGAAGCGGTCAATGCAGCTACCTTGCAGCAAAAATTTGCTAACATAAGCGCCTTAAAACAACTAGTAGTTTTGGATGCGTGTCAGTCGGGCGGATCTACTGAATTGTTGGCCGTTCGTGGTGCCAGTGAGGAAAAAGCCATGGCGCAGTTGTCCCGTAGTTCGGGTGTGCATGTACTAGCCGCATCTGGAAGTGAGCAATTTGCCACAGAGTTTGCAGAGCTTGGGCACGGACTATTTACCTATGTGTTGCTAGAAGCCTTGAGTGGCAAAGCCGACGGGGCACCTAAGGATGGAAAGGTTACGATCTATGAATTAAAGGCATATATCGATTCTCAGGTACCGGAGTATTCTACTCAATATAAGGGCAAACCTCAGTATCCTGTCACTTATTCTCGTGGCCAGGATTTTCCTGTGGTCATTGAGTAGTTAGATCAATTTAGTCTTTTACTGTTTCACTATTCTAATAACTTCTTTCTCTACATTCGATTGAATAAAATAGACGCCCTTATTGAGATGTGATAGATCTATGGATTGATTTTTAAATCCGTCTATTCTTAGTACTTCCACTCCTGTAATGTTAAAAAACCTAAGCTCTCTGGGTAAGGAAATTGATTCATTTAGTTTAATAATAAGTTGACCAGTAGTAGGATTTGGATACACTTCAAACTTTTTGCTTTCTTGAGTAGGCTTGGAAAGAATTGCTCTGAAGTAAGGTGCTGAAACACCTGTGCATTCATTCAAAGTTACTTCTACGGTATAGGCAGGGCTTGTGGAATATTCATGAGTCAGGAAAAGAGAAGAAGTGATTTCTCCATTGATCGCACTTCCATCTTCATACCATTGATAGCTGTCTCCTTCACTAGCGGCCAATTCTGTGACATCAAATACAGTAGCCACTTCTGAAATTGTTGGTACAAAAGCGTTCACTATTAATGTGAATGGAACAGATGCTAGCGTTAGGTCTGGTGCTTGGCTGTTGGTGATTTGTAGTGTATATATACCGGCATTTGTGAGTTGTAAATCCAGAATAAGAAGGTTTTCAGAGGTTTCTCCACTAATCTCTAGATCATCTTTTATCCATTGAAAACTATTGCCTGTTCCATTCGCAATAAATGAGATGTCGAGATCTTCACATTGTGCGAGGATAACATCAGTTAGCCCCACCAGTTCACCTTGTGGAGCGTACTTATAAGTTGAAATGCCCACATTGGGTAGAATGTCTTCAAAGTCCATTTGATTCTCGGCAACATCTAAGATACTCAAGCTGGGCATAGATGAAAGATCAGGAATGGCAGTCAATTGGTTTCCAGTGAGTAGTAGACTCATTAAACTCCCCAGATCTATAATATCGTCAGGTATGAAGCCAGTTAATTCATTTTCGCATAAGTCGATGGCAGTCACGGTGGTACCTACCACAGTTACACCGTACCAATCACTTACATCATTGGCGGATAGCCAGTTGGTATTGGTTATCCAGTTTTCTCCGTTGGTGGCGTTGTAGAGTGAAACCAAGGCATCGTAGTTCGATTCGATGACACCATTTACAAGAGAGGCAGTGGCAGAAGCTGAGAATTCAGAAATACCATTGTTTACATCTGTAACAGTTGCTACATAGATTTGCGCAGGGTCTACTGGCATGTTATAGTTCCAGATTCCTTCGAAAACTGCGGATTCTCCTACATATACGGCTCCTTGGTTGTCGGCGCAGGCACTATTTATTTGATAAACATGAACAGTCGACCCATTGAATGCGGTCGTTGTGCCGTTCACACCTTCAGCTGACACAGAGGAGATGATCGGTGCATCTACGGTTGGAGGGTTATCAAATTCAATAGCTTTTGATCCATTGCAATAATATGAGTTAATGCCTATGGTAACACCAGCGGGTTGTGCGGCCAATCCATTGAAAAATATCCCTGCATCTGAACTGTTGGCAATGATGTTGTTCTGAACCACAGTGCCAGATCCAGTATTGGAGGTAATGTCTATTCCATTGCCTTGATTTGGAATGGCGATTGTACCAGCTGAGTTTAGCCCAATGATATTGCTATCTACAATTGTTCCAGTACCATATTCAAGGTAAACACTAAACGCACTACTGGTTCCGGCGATCACATTGCTCTGCCCGGTGCCCTGTCCCCCAATTTTGGTATTTGTTGCTCCTGTTCTTACTCGTATGCCGCGGAAGTTTCCGAGATCATAATTTCCGTCCTTATCCGTGCCAATTAGGTTACCATAAACTTGGACATTGTCGTTAGCCTCCACAGATATACCATATTCATGGCCACCATTTCCATTTCCAGATATTACGTTTCCTTCGCCTACCTGTGCGTTACCACCTATCAGCGCATTATTTCCATTGGCATAAATCCCAGTGCCAAGGTTGGGGTCAGTGGAGGAGCCATCAATACTGAGACCAATGTAATTACCCTGAATGATCATATTGTCAGCATCTCCCGCACTGATAATTCCAGCACCCGTACAGCCCTTGATAATGTTACCAGCGCCAGCGGCCCCAATGATCAAATGATGTGACCCATCATTGTATCTGATTCCTCTGAAGAAGCCATCAATGACCAGGCCGTAGATCTCCACATCTGGCTCTTCTATGGTTAGTCCATTTCCGTTGATGGCATTTGTAGCCCCGTCTAATATGGTCATCGCATTTGGATCACCAAAAGTCCATCCTGGTTGTGAGGTGCCGTCAATTTCCATTCCCACATCATTCGGGTTGTCGATTGTGGGCAAGACTGACTCTAGAGTAATAATCCAAGGAGTGCTTTCTGCTATATTGAAAGTAATGGTTTCTTTAGAGGTGCTGGCATTGGCATTTTCGATGGCCCAGCGCAGTGAGCCCACACCATCGTCATTAGTGTTGACCACGGTATATGGGTCGAACCCAATGCTAGAAGTGACCCAATTGGAGCTGTTCCCTGTCAGCCCAAAATTAGCGAGTGAGCCATTGTTTCTATTGGTACTTCTATCAGGCAGTAGATCAATCATAGGAGTGGTGTTGTCTTCGTTGGCATCACCTTGATCAAACCGGTAATAGGCCATGAGGTCGGATTCGGTACCCACCAGCGGACTGGACATGTTGGATTGAATTTCGCCAGGTGTTTTTTCTACAGTCCAGATTCGCACTTCATCGATACTTCCTGCGTATCCAATTTCATTTACATCCGTGCTCGTTCCGAGTAATAGGTTTTCAGAAACACCATTTAAAGGTCCTGACAGTGTGGAGGATGTGGCTACCTCTACTCCATCTACATAAAGTCTCACCGAATTGCCATCAGACCAGGTGAAAGCTATATGCCTCCATTCATCTTCTTCAAAATCAAAGCCATTGCTATTGTCGAACCGAGCCACTGCTAGAGAGCTTCCATTGTCTACCAAAGCAAATAATTCTTCGTTGTCGACAGATTCACCTTCCATTACCAATGCGAACGTTGTAGTTCCCGCTGCACCTGTTGATCCTTTTCCAATTAGAGTTACTGTTTCTTCGCCTTCATCATATGTTGCAATATGACTGGGTTTTACCCAAGCCTCCACAGTCAGAGCGTTTAAGGATGTAAAATCTGGATTGCCCAAATCCACATATTCGCCACTACCTTCAAAATTCAGTGCGTTGCCTGGGTAAGTTATAGTCGTTCCCGCTTTGAATTCTGACTGTTCTGATTGGCCCTCCGAATTGGTTGCACGCACCTTGAATAGATAGTTGCTTTCTGGGGATAACCCTGAGGTGATGGAATAACTGGCTGTAGGCGAAGCATTGGCTCCGGTGGTTATGATTAAATTATCTCCCTCAAAATCGTAATCTGACCCATCAGCTACTTCAATGCGAAAATCTGTTTCGTTGGTAGAATTATCATCCCAGAAAAGATCGATCTGGGTGGGAGAAACATCTACTACATGCAAATTGGAAGGCGCCGCTGGAAATGGACTATTATCAGCACTTACCCAATTAGAACCATTGCCTGATAAGGCAAAACCTAGTAGTGTTCCGTTATTTTGATTTTGACTTCTATCCGGAAGCAGGTTTATCATGGGTGAGGTATTGTCCCCTTCTGGAGCACCCTGATCGAATCGGTAATATGCCCTCAAATTATCTTCACCACCAATGAGGGTTTCGTATCTGTTGTCCAATATTTCGCTAGGAGAGCGGACATCGTTCCAAATTCTTACCTCATCCATTCTCCCCTCAAATTCAATTTCATTGACATCAGCACTGTTGCCGAGAAGCAAATTGTCGCTTACCGTATGGAGTGTGCCAGAAAGGCTATTACTTGTCGCTCTTTCCACTCCATCTACATAGAGTCTTATGGGATTGTTGGCCGACCATGTAAATGCCACATGCCGCCATTCGCCAGAGCTGATATCAAATCCATCACCATCTTCGAATCGTGCTACTTCCAGTTGGCTACCGTTATCTACCAATGCAAACAGCTGACCCAGCGCATCACTGCCTTCTAGCACCAATGCGAAAGTGGTAGTACCGACTCCTCCAGTTGCACCCTTGCCTATGATTGTTATGGTTTCATTTCCGGGTCCTTCTGGAACGTACGATGGATTGATCCAGGCCTCCACTGATAGCGCGGACTGGCCCGAAAAATCAGGGTTTCCTAAGTTTACATAATCAACAGTTCCATCAAAATCCAGCGCATTGCCAAGTTCTATCATGAAGCTGGAAGGCTTTGATATTGGCGTGTACGAGCCTCCCAAATTGGCTTGGAGCCTGTAGTAATATATAACACCCTCCGTGAGACTAGTAGAAACTGAGGCGGTTCCGCCAGTGGCAATACTCTGCCCAGTGATCATCGGGCTGGAAAAATCTTCGTTGTCATCTACGTCTATCCTTATGTCGGTAGCACCAACTACCGGTACCCAGTTGGCAATAAATTGACTGCTCGTCACTTGTGTAGCGTTCAGCAACGTTGGCCCTTGATAAAATTCTGTTGTGCCATAGCTATCTGTCGTGGCTGTGGCGGTGTAAATTTTACCTAGATCATAAGAGGGGGGACTGGCCACGGTCCAGGTAAAATCATTGACATCAGCACTATCTACTAATATTTTTCCTTGGTTGCCAGATACAGGGTCGACCTCATATATATGAATTTTGCCGGAAGTATCATCAGTGATGGTACCTGAAATAGTAGATGCACTGACCGCAGTAATGACGGGAGGCGCTACACCACCATCTGCCCCATCGAGGAGTTCGATTCCAGATCCATTTTCATAGATACTGTTATTGGTGATTTTAATTTCCATGTAGGCTTTGCCGTTTAGTTGAATGGCTGGGCCCGTATTGTGTGCGATATAGTTCGCTTCACTCAGCGCGCCACCAATAATAGGCGCATCTCCAAAAGACGGAGGGTCGCCATCATCATGTTCACTCAAGATACCATTGCCATTGGGTTTGGCCGTGCCTGCGGTGTTTCGTCCTATGTAGTTTCTTCTGATGTGAATTTCATTGCCATTCCTGGTGGTTTGCATCCAGATACCCGTATCTGTATTTCCTGCAATCACATTGTCTTCAATGATGCCACTAGATCCTACCCATACCCCGATATTATTGGGAATCGCTGTGCTTTCATCTTCACTCAAACCGATAATATTGTTTTGCACAAAATTGTCTGAGTAGCCAATAGCCAGCCCAATTTCTGTATTTCCTGAAATCACATTGTTTGTGAAATAATTGTCGTATGACTCAGAATAGTTGTAGCCAAAATCTAAGCCTATGGTATTGGGAACTGCACTTGACCCTGTCACATCGGTACCGATATAATTGTAAGAGATGGTGTTGTTGTTTGGGTATTCAGAATAGATACCAGCTCCATTGCCACTGATCACGTTGGATTTGCCTGAGTTTCCGATGGTCACATACTCCAAATGGGAGGAAGTTATACCAATATCGAATCCCTGTATTTTTAGGCCATAAATTTCGTGCCCTTCATTGCCATCGATATAAAGACCATAATCCAGATCTCCCGCATCTTGAATGACGATCATGCGATCTGCTACTCTATTCCAGCCAGTTTGGGTGGTTCCATCAATTGTTACTGGAATGCCATTATTATTCCCTATATCATCTAGTTCAGTGCTAGGTGTGATTGTCCAGCTCGTCCCTGAACCGTCACCAGGAAGGTTGAATGAAATGGTAGTTGGATGCCATGTATCCTGAGCATCCAGGATGGCTTGACGAAGGGAACCATTTCCATCGTTGTCTGTATTTGTTACCACATATTCATTTTGATAAAGTGTAACCCCGAAACCACTATTGGCCGCTGTGGATTCACCGATACTCGAGGCATCATTTCCTGTAAAGGCAGAATTATTAAATGTGAATTCTAAATCAGTAATGACATCCATGTCGTCATGGCTAGAAGCATTGCCTGAAAGGGTAAATGAGGCAAATAAGCCGTCATCTGATATAATCATATTGGGCGTAAGCCCAAGAAAATCATTACTTATTGTATAGTCAGTACTGTAAGTCAATGTGCCTCCGGTAGGGGTGAAAGTGTCGCCTTCGATGGTCACGATTATTGAACCTGCTACTGATCCGTCATTTGCATCTACTTCGCGAATGGCATCCCCAAGGGTGAATTGACTTACGCGATCTAACAAACTCCCAATGATGAATAATTTGCTTCCTTGTGGATTGAAATGAAGACCGGTTGGATTTGACTGTTGAGGGCCTACGTCCAAACTGCCTTCATGTGTAGGTGTGGTGGCGAGGTCGAATGGTACGCTGAGGGAATATTGATGGATGGCGTCATTTTCTGTGCCGATGATGAACATCTTGCTACCATCTTGATTGAAGGTAATATCCTGGGGTTCGCTCGTTTCTCCTGATACATCAAAAGAAGTAGCAGAAGAAATGCCGGAAGTGAGGTCAAATGGAGTAGAGACTGTGTATTGGTTGACCTCATCATCCGTTTCGTTGACCACATACAGTAAAGACCCATCGTGATTAAACCAAAGGCCTCTGGTAGCCGCTCCGTCTGAGGAAATATCGACATTGCCATCAGGTGTGGGTGTGGTATTGATATCGAAGGCGTTACTCAAACTATATTGATAGATGGTGCCTACATTGTTGATCGTGTACATCTTGGTACCATCACTATTAAAAACAATACTATTGGGGTTGGAGAGGCTGCCAAAAATTCCATCAGCGGTGACTCCGGATGTGGCCTCAAAAGGAGTAGCTAATGCAAATTGATTGACTTCATCTCCTGAAGTACCAACGACATACATTTTGGAACCATCGTTGCTGAATGTAATGCCCCTAGGGGTGGTTTCATAGGTACTGATCCCAAAAGGGGAACCGTCATAACTGACATAGTTGGTAAGATCAATGCCCGAGGAATAGGAGAGTTTCGCACATTGTTGTACATCTCCCGAAATGCTCCAATTATTTGTAGCAGGATTCTGGAGTTCTGTTCGTTCCGCACTTGCAGCACAATAAGCTAATCCTATTGCACCCAAAGTGAGATCAGTGGGTACGTATTGATCACCACCATCGTCGTCTAGCCAGCCAATGAGCGTAGCGTCATAATTGTCCACAGAAAGATTAGAATTATCCAGCATAAATGTCATACTTGTCGCATTGCCAATGTCCCAATCAGCTAAGGATTGGTCGAAGGCTGTGGCTCCATTGAACATTCCAGTAAATGATCCAACACTACCTACATCCCAACTATTTAGTGGTTGATTGAAGGAAGTAGCTCCTGCAAAAACTTGAATCATATTGTCGATGCTAGATACATCCCATCCATTGATATCTGAATTGAAGGAAGTAGCTCCATTGAACATATTGGCCATGGTGTTGGTATTCCATAATACAGGTTCGTCGGTTGCATCAGCAGTCAAATTGGTACAACCATGAAAAGCACCAAACATCCATTCCCACTCAATATCTCCCCATTGATCTATAGTTCTTATTTTATCTTTGTCACCTGTATTGTTAAAATAAATGCTTGGGAATAGCCCGGTGATTTCTACGCGGTAAGTGGCACCATTGGAGAGGCCGGTTATTGTGGCGTCCCCTGATTGATTTAGAAGAGTGCCATTTTCCATAGCATCAGCCGCATTCTCCCAATACACATCATAGTCGTGAGTTCCTAGATTTGCAGGAATCGTGATTTCACCATCATCCGTAATCCAAGTGGTGATGAAAGCGTCTGCAACCAATGGAGCAGTGACAAACTCTGAAGTGCTTCCATTGGACCAAGTTTGATTGAGCGAAATATTGACTAATCCATCTGTGACTTCGGGCACGTGTATGCGATGGACAAAACCGCCACTAACCGAAGCGGTGATACTTGCCAAAAGTTGTTGACTTTCGTCTACCATATCGGCAAATATTTCGATAGTTGAGCCAGCGGCAGCATTTTCCCCGCGGATTTCACCGTTAGTCGTCCATGTGATTGTGGGTGTGTTGATATTGCTGTTTGCACCGTTTAAAAGTGAGATCGCTTTACCGCCATTATTATAGGTGCTGTTTTGAGACACGGTATTGTCTCGATTAAAACTAGCTGTACTTCTGTCTAAAGTAACACCATCCAATGTATTGTTTGCAATGGTGTTGTTGCTGATAACATTGCTTCTTGCTCCACCACCTAGATAAACTCCTGAGCCTCCATTTCCTAGAGAAGTAGAGCCATCATACCCTAACCCAATAAAGTTACCATTGATTTGATGGGCATATATTTCACCAGAACCGCGATGAACGTAGACCCCATGAGAGCCATTTCCGGATATTACATTTGCTCCATTTGTAGTGCCATTTCCAACTAGATTTCCCGTACTTATGGAACCGGTGCCAGTGATGTAGATGCCATAGAGAGTATTGGCTAGTGCCAGATTTCCGGAATTATCAGTACCGATATAATTTCCTAAAATGTTATAACCATCATCTGCAGATATGGAGATACCGATATTATTTCCACCGATTACATTTCCTAAACCGGATGATGTACCACCGATGGTACCAGAACCTCCCGAAAGAAGCAATATGCCGGGCCCGCTATTACCCTTATTTATTAACCCTGCAGCATCTGTACCAATATAGTTGCCCACAATAGTGGAGGTGCTTGCACCTACTTGGATGCCTTCACTGCCATTACCCGAAATGACATTGGGTGGATTAGTACCAGTGGGGTCGCCAATTTCTGTGTTTGTAGAGGTACCTTGAATGTCAATACCTGCCGGACCTGACGTTCCATTGGGAATGATTGTAGAGCCATCTGAGCCAAGTCCAATGTAGTTGCCCATTACTTTGACATTATTTGAATCATCGATATCTATTCCTCTGCCAGTACTTCCAGTAATAATATTTCTTTCCATTGCATCTCCTCCAATGACGGTTCCATCACTATTCGCGTGTACTTCTAAGCCAATACCATTGCCTCTATCTAACAAACCAGTCTTATCTGTGCCGATGTAGTTATTTACAATAGTAGTACTGGCGCTGCCTTGCAGTCGTATGCCTTGGCTGTTGTTGTAGGATATTACATTAGGGTCTTGATTTGCTTTGCCTATGGAGGTAGAACTACTATTGAATATGTCAATTCCTATACTATTGCCAACATCTGAAGTTCCATCGAGTCCAATACCAATATAGTTGCCGGAGATCTCAGTTGATGGAGAGTTTGTGCGAATCCGAATGCCAAACGAGTTACCGCCAATTACATTGCTACCAACAATGGTCCCATCTCCAATATTAGTGCCACTGGCACCATTGTCGACCATGATTGCGGAATGATTTGGACTGTCTGTGACATTGCCTGATGGGGTTACTCCTAGACGACAGCCTGTGATTGTATTACCAATCGCTGCTGAGCCATCTACCAAAATCGCAGCTCTACTGGCGTTATTAAAACCGCGCATGTGCAACGATCTTATGTCACAGTTAGCCGCTTCGATAACGAGCCCGCTTATGTTGGCACTTGTCGTGATGGTGATGTCTGGCACATCGTCTCCATTTACATCGCCATCGATAGTGGTTTGATCTCCGTTGCCCTCAGTGATAGTGAGGGACAAAGCATCTAAAGTAATAGTGTATGCTGCATCAAAGATGATAAAGTCAGCCCCGGGGTTTGCATTGGCATCCAAAATGGCTTGTCTCAAAGACCCTGGACCACTGTCACTATTGTTAGTGACAGTATAGGTGTCGGCAAAAACAGGTAGAGTAAAAAATATTAAAATATAAAAGAAAAGAAGGCGCAATGAAAGATGTTTAACTAGGACTTTCATAGTGGTGGGATTTGGTAATCCTCGTCCATTTTGGACGTAGGTATTCAATTAAAAATCTTGAATCAACCAGTCCATAGCCAAATGAGCAGTATAATTTACAAAATATTGGTCGTAGTTCAAATGGATTTTTCCTATTACAACGTCTAATCGATGTTTAAAATTAGTATTTGTATAATGTGGATTACTCTTGACTTAAGTCAAAACGGATCTTGGAGTGATCACTAATTGGTGAAAGGGCGTAGGCTAACACGTTATTGGTTTGATCAGCCAATTCTAAATAAATATGATAGTGCATGCCCATAAAAATACACTCTTTGACTGTGCCTATATATTCTCCTTTAGGGTGAATATTGATGCATTCTGGTCGTATCAGTACTTTTTTCTTACCAACTTTCATTTCATTAATAGGACCAAGAAATTTAGCGGCATAATGTGACTTTGGTTTATGATAGATATGCACAGGATCACCAAACTGCTCTAGTTTACCCTGATTGAGAATCAATATATGATCTGCTACTGCCAATGCTTCTGCTGGATCGTGACTGACCAATAAAACAGTAATATCTAAGCTACGAAGCATATCAATCACTTCTTTTCTCACCTCTGTTTTCATTGGCAAGTCTAAATTACTGAATGGCTCGTCTAGTAAAACCACAGCAGGTTCATCAGCTACTGCAGCGGCCATGGCTATGCGTTGCTGTTGTCCTCCAGAAAGTTCTCTCGGGTATCTGTCTGCATAGGTCTCAAGTTGGCAAAGAATTAATAACTCTTCAATTCGAGCTTCTTTATCCTCAGTTGGATAGTGTGAAATTTTTTTACCAATGTTATCTCTTACAGTCCAAAACTGCTGCAGTTTGAAGTCCTGAGGTACATAGGCGAGTTCATCAGAGCCAGGCACCAAATTTTGCGAAGGTCCGGTAATTTCTTTGCCGTCTACTTTTACGCTTCCTCCATCTGCATCTTCTAATCCTGCAATTATTTTGAGTAAAGTGCTCTTCCCAGATCCGCTTTCGCCGAGGAAATAAGTAACCTTTCCTGATTCTATTTCTGCAGAAATATCGGAGAGCGCAGCTACTTGATTATTGTAAGTTTTATAAACCTGTTTAAGCTTGATCACAAAGTGGGTGAGTTTGCATTTTTGGCAAAAAGAATACAATTAAATGACATACCAGTCATAATCATGGGAAATGACTTTGAATTTTCTATTCAAGTAGAAAAATTGATCTTAGTTTAGGTAAATCGTAAAAATAGTACCTTTTTCAGGTTTGCTCTTTACCTCGATGTGTCCGTGATGATGGTCAATAATAGTCTTAATTAAATAGAGTCCTAATCCACTGCCTTCTTTTGAAGTGTCCAACTGCTTAAATGGTTCTAGAATCTCTAGGCCATTAACATTTGAGTCGAATCCAAGTCCATTGTCGCGTACTTCTAGAACAGTATGGTCGTTTTCTTTGTAGGACTCAATTTCGATCTCCAATAACCGGTTTGGACTGCTGTATTTGATGGCATTGGTAATCAAATTGAGAAATATGCTTTTCAATTGTGAAGCAGGATATTTAACAGCAGGGCACTTGGCAAACCATCTGGTGATAATCACTTTCGAAGTTTCCAGTTGAATCGAAATACTTTGTTCAACTTCAGCCAAAATGTCTTCAAAGTTGATCAACTCTGATTTAGTGTCAAGGTTTTCTCTCAGTTGATGCACTTCGTTCAATGCATTTACTACAGTTTGAATTTGCTTAGCCGAAGTCTTGGCAAGTTCAAGTATTTCGTCATGGTCGTTGGCTTCTCTATTCAATCGATCTAACAACCCTATCAAGTTGATAATTGGAGCTTTAAGGTCGTGGGCTGTACTGTATGAAAAATGTATGTGTTGATCTATTTCTTCTTGGGCGTCATGCAGTTTCACTACCATTTCATTAAAAGTAGTAGCCAGTTCAGATGTGAGTCCGGACGGTGGGGCTGCTACTTGAACGGATGTTTCTCCTTTACCTAGACGCTTTACTCCCTCGGTAAGTTGATCTATCGGAATGGTTGTTTTATTGCTTGAAATAAAGGAAATGATAATAGCAATCATTACAAAAAAGCAAGTAAATAGTACGATAAGCCTCAGTGTATTTCTTTCATCTAACTCAATGGCATTGACTGCGGTCGCCGTGTATCCTTCAACTTCAAAAAGAAGGATTGTTACCTGTTTATTGAATTTTTCCTCTTCGGCTTCAACATCAGCCACACGGTCAATCGCTTCTGCAATTTTCCCGTCCTTAAATAAGTCGATTACTGCCAATGCATCTCGCTCATAACTCAAGTGTTCCTTTTCCATACGCTTGAGTGCATTGAGTAGGTCTTTCATGATGATTCGCTGGTTGTCGGAAATGGCTTCGGCGATTCCAATTTTGACCTGTTCTTCAGCTTCCTTTAGTTCTTCGTCGACTAAGACAGCCAGGTATCTGAAGATACTGTCCGCCTTATCGAAGTTTTCTTGAGCGTTTTCGTATATGCCAATTTCTTCAGCAAAACGGACGGCTCGTTCAAAGTTGATGGACTGTTCGAGTTGATGCGTTTCTATATTGGTCATAGCTTCGATAAGAGGGACATCTATGCGAGCTACTTCATCGATAGAGTTGTGGCTATTGTATATCCGCATCATGCTGAATATGCCAATAGCAATTAACAGTACAATAAGAAACAGACTAGCTCCAGAAATATGCTTAGCTAATGTTTTTCTCACTTGTCAATCAACTTTAGTTTGTATAATATTTAAAAAATGAATGACCGACCGAGTCGGGCGATTTTGGATAGTTAGGTGTGAATTCTAAATGTACAACTTTTTTACCGACTTAAAGGTGTGAATATCACGAAATTATAAGGATATGCCGAAAATTGAAGTAACGAAAAAAGGCAGGTATATACCTGCCTCAGCCCTTATTATTAACTAAATATATTGCGACTTAAAAATTTAAATCGCTTGTAACTCCTCAATTGTTTCGTTATTAGAAATGTATTCTTCAAGTGTGATCTCATCTGAATATACAGCTGCTGCTCGATCTCTTAAATTGTAATTAGAACTTAAAACTTGACCATAGGCTCCTGCTGATCTTATTTTCAAGTAATCACCACGAGAAGTTTTTGGTAATTCTGTTTTGCCAAAGGTATCGGAGCTTTCGCAGATCGGGCCAACTACATGATAAGGTTCTATTTCACCTGCTGCTGATAGGTTTTCAATTTTATGAAAAGCATTATAAAGTGCCGGCCTCATCAAATCAGTCATGCCAGCATCAAGAATAGCAAAATTTGAATTCACCCCCTTTTTTACATACAATACTTTGGAGATCAAAGAGCCACACTGGCCAACAATTGATCTTCCTAATTCGAAATGAACGGTTTGGCCTTCGTCTAGATTTAAGAATTTTTCAAATACTCTGAAGTATTCCACAAAATTTGGAACCAATTGAGATTCCGGGTCGGTATAGTTTATACCTAGTCCTCCTCCTACATTAATATGTTCTAAAACAATACCTCGAGCCTTCAGGTTTGCAATTACAAGATTGGCCTGTTGACATAGGTTGGCAAAGGGGTTAAGATTCAAAATCTGTGAGCCAATATGAAAATGGATGCCCTTCAGCGCGAGGTTTTTGTGTGTTAATATTTCATCTACCGCTGCATCCAACTCCGTAATAGGAATACCGAATTTGTTTTCATTCAGTCCCGTAGTTATTTTATGATGAGTTTGTGCGTCTACATTAGGATTGATCCTAAAAGCTATGTTGGCCACGGCACCATGTTTTGCTGCGATCTCATTGATCACTTCGAGTTCTTCTATCGATTCACAGTTGATACTATGAATGCCTTGTGAAATGGCTAATTCCAATTCTTCATCAGATTTGCCAATTCCCGCTAGGACAATATCGTTTGGTTCGAAACCAATCTCGAGCGCTTTTTTAATTTCATTACCACTTACACAATCTGCTCCAAGCCCCTGTTTTTTGATGGTTTGAAGGATACGATCTTCGGCGTTGGCTTTAATCGCATAGTGTACTTTAAAATTGGGATTGTTGATTGCTGCTTGCATAGCATATAGCGTGTTTTCCAACAGCGTCAAATCGTAGTAATAAAATGGTGTTCTTACCGACATCTTAGGTTTCAATTTTAAATTCAGAATCCAAAAATATTTTTTAAGGCAAGGGGTGTGAAATAAATGTTAGAATTATTCATAATATTTGCACTTTGTTAAATATTTAACGACATGAAGAAAATATCAGATATCGTAGAAGAGGGGATTAGAAAGATGCCATTTATCGAGGAGGCCATGATGGCCAATTTGATTAATTATTCGTCGTTAGCACGACTGTTGCAGCCTTATGTGTCCAAGGTGCTCATGAAGGATGCCACCGAGGCTTCTATTTTAATGGCACTCAAACGGCGCTCTACGATGGGGGCCAATGCGCTGAATTTGAATCCTAAAAATTTCAGAGATCATATTGGAGATATTTTCGTAAGGTCTGGTTTGTCCACTTTTACCTATGCCAATTCACCTACGTTGACGGAAAATCAGACGCGACTCTTGCATGAGGTACAAAGCTTACCGGATACTTATTGTTCCTTCACCCAGGGCATGTATGAACGAACACTTATCGTAAGTGAGAATATTGTGGATCGTGTGAAAAGGATATTTGATAAAGAAACTTATGTGACAGGAAACAATCAGCTAAGTTCTGCTACTGTCATGCTGAAGGCGTCGAATATACGAGCCTATGGTTTATACTACTACATTTTCAAAATGATTGCCTGGTATGGTATCACCGTCATAGAAGTGATCTCTACGTCAAATGAGTTTTCTATAGTTGTTGAACAAAAAAACATCAACGAAGCCTTTTCTGTTTTGATGAAAATCAAGATGGATGAGGATGCGTTGTAGCATTCAATAGTAACCATTCCAAAATTCAAAACTTTGGAATGGTTAAGCATGAGTTAGTTCTGGGTGTCTTTGAATAAAACCTTGTTAGGCATGTGTTGATCCTGTGCGGTGAAGTAATTTAATGGATCGACATATTTGCCATCTTTTACAACCTCATAGTGAAGGTGTGGCGCTGTAGAGGCTCCTGTATTCCCGGAGAGTCCAATTTCTTGACCGAGAATTACGAGATCACCTTCTTTTACTTTGATTTCCGATAAGTGCGCATACTTCGTGATAAAGCCTTCACTATGTTCTATTTCAATTTTCTTACCATATCCTCCAAGGCTGTTTGTTACTGAAATTACCGTGCCAGCTGCTGTCGATTGTACAGGAGTCCCGACCTCAGCAGCAAAATCAATTCCCCTATGAAAATCCTGTTTCTTCTTCAGAGGATTGTATCGCTCTCCAAAATTGGAAGTAATTCGTTTGTAGTGATCTAATGGGGAAATGGTCGGAGGCTCTTGAGCGTCTGCACCAAATACCAACATAAAAACCGATGCTGCAATTCCCGAAGCGAGAATTTGGCTGATGGTATTACGCCTTTGTTTTTTTACGACAGGTGAAGTCTGCTTGAGTTCTTCGAACCCCTCATGACCAAACGAGTGAAGAACCTCCTTGTAGGCACTGGCAAAGGTTTCACCTTCGGCTAACTGAATTTCCACCAGGCAGCACACATGGTCTAGGAGTTCTGTCCTAAACCCTTTGGACAACCCTTTTGCTTTAAGGTCATTAGTGATATACAGGTATTGTGTTCGTGTAAGTGATTTCATGATTTTCATTTCAAAACTTATTTTGTCAACTGAGGATTTAATAACAATAGCATGGTTTGGACAAACTCAGTAAATTCATTTGATCGTTGAGTTGCTTCCAGGCTGCCAGCAGAAGTGACTTTGTAGTACTTTCTTTTTCTACCATTGATGTTTTCAATTTCTGTGGTCACCATACCATCTGCTTCTAATTTGTGCAGCGTAGGATAAAGCGCGCCTTCTGTCAATTGAATTTTCTCATGGGTTAAAATTTTTACTTTTTGAGTGATTTCATAGCCATACATTCTATCGTTTGAGGATAGAAGTTTGAGTATAATTGTCTTTAGGGTGCCTTTGAGCAGTTCTTTTGAATACATAAGGCAAATATACATAAGAAAATTATGTATCAAAAAATTCTAGTATTTCTTTGAGCTTGATAGCGTTGTTCAATGAGAATAGTTACTATATAAATAAATGTCGAAGTGAATTTAAACCTACTAGAAACCCTTATTTAAATTTATTCTAAATAGCGTCAAAAATGACTGAGTATAGAAATGTAACTTTTTGATAATCAGTTCAATGAATAGAAGGTGGGAGGGGTAGTGGCTATGTACTACGTAGATGCTATTATTATGTTTTTGAAATACAGCAACCCGATGTTACATTTGCACCACTTTAAAAAAAGGAAAGCTAAAACTGATGTCAAAAAAATATAGTTTACACTCCAGAGCGGGATTTTTAAGCACTAAAACCGTTCTATTCCTCTCCTTGATTTTTTCAGTTTTGTTCACTCAAAATACCGCTGTAGCTCAGGATGATGCCATCCCTACAGACGAGGCGACCATTTCAGCTGGAGAAAAATTATTTAAGGCTAATTGTACGGTTTGTCACGCAGTGAATGATAAGGTAATCGGGCCTGCACTGAGAGATATACATAAAAGAAGAAACTTAGATTGGATCAAAGCATTTGTTAAAAACTCTCAGAAGGTAATTCAGAGTGGAGACGAATATGCAGTAAACCTTTACAACGAATACAATAAAACGGAAATGACCGCCTTCGACTTCGAAGATGCGGAAATTGCTGCTATCGTTGGATATCTAAAAGCAGAATCGGCTAAAGAAATTGTTGTTGCTGCTGAGGAAACCACAACAAGTGGAGGTGGAGAAGCTGTTTCGCAAGAACCATCTCAATTTGTAAATACGGTAATGATTGTGTTGTTGGTTGTACTTGTACTCATTCTTGCAGTTCTAGGTATGATCATCACCATGTTGAAAAAATACTTGTCTCAGAAAGATAGCCTCTCTGAAGAGGATAGAGAAATCGCTGAGCAAACTTTCGACATAGGTGCTTTAGTGAAAAGCAATGCCTTCCTCGGTTTGACTGCCTTTATCTTTACAGCAATCATTATGAAGGCTGCTATTGACGGAATCTTCACAATTGGCGTACAGCAAGGCTACCAGCCAGATCAACCAATTGCATTTTCTCACAAGATTCACGCTGGAGATTACAAAATCGATTGTAACTACTGTCATACTGGTGTAAGAAAGAGTAAGAATGCTAACATTCCTTCTCCAAACATTTGTATGAACTGTCACTCATCGATCAAGACAGAATCACCAGAGATTCAGAAGATCTATGCGGCGATTGAGAACAACGAGCCTATCGAGTGGGTAAGAATTCACAACTTGCCGGATTTGGCATACTTCAATCACTCGCAACACGTGCAAGTGGGTGGCGTAGAATGCCAAACTTGTCACGGTCCTATAGAAGAAATGGACAAAGTTTCACAGTATGCACCATTGACCATGGGCTGGTGTATCAACTGTCACAGAGAGACAGACGTGAATACCAAAGGAAACGATTATTATAATAAGTTGGTCGAGATGCACAATGAGCATAGCAAAGAGCCAATGAAAGTAGAAGATATTGGAGGACTTGAGTGTTCTAAATGTCACTATTAATTATATAAAGAATATTAAGACACTTTTATTGAGGTGGAAATCACTTCAAACGACTAAGAAAGTCAATTAACACATGAAAGAGACCAAAAAGCAATATTGGAAAGGGTTAGAGGAATTGACCAAAAACCCTGAATTCGAAAAGCATGCTGACAAAGAGTTTCCAGAGTACTTGCCGATCAGCGGTGAGAACGAAGAAGGAACAGGTGCCAGCAGAAGGGATTTCTTGAAATTGATGGGATTTGGTGTAGCAGCAGCTTCATTGGCCGCTTGTGAAACGCCTGTCAGAAAAGCAATTCCTTATTTGAACAAACCAGTGGATGTTGACCCTGGTGTTCCAAATTATTATGCTTCGTCTTATGTGAATGGTAACGAATACTGTTCTGTAGTAGTAAAGACTAGAGAAGGTCGTCCGATCAAAATCGATGGCAACAAATTGTCTACTGTAAGTGGTGGTGGTACTTCTTCTCAGGCGCAGGCTTCTGTGCTTTCTCTTTATGACAAAGAAAGGTTGCAAGGACCTGAACTAGGTGGTCAATCTGTTTCATGGGATGATTTGGATGCTGAAGTTGCGAAGCAATTGGCTGCTGCCAATAGAATCGCCTTGGTAAGTGCTTCTGTTTTTAGTCCATCTACCTTGGCCACTATCGATGCTTTGAAAGCAAAATATACTGGCCTTGAGTTGATCGAATACGATCAGGTATCTTTCAGTGGTGCTTTGGCAGCGAACGAAAAGTCTTTCGGTAAGAGAGCCATACCTTCTTACGACTTCAGCAAAGCAGACACCATCGTTTCATTCGATGCTGACTTCTTAGGTAACTGGTTAAATGGAACGCTTCACAGCAAGCAATTCGCTCAAACGAGAAGATTGAATGATAAAAAGAAAACCATGTCGAGATTGTACTCTTTTGAGTCAAATCTTTCATTGACTGGTTCTAACGCAGACTATAGAAATGCGATCAAGCCTTCTCAGCAAGGTGCTTACGTGGCTAACTTATACAATATGCTAGCAGCTAAAGCTGGCGCTCCTACTGTAAATGCTCCTAAAGTGGGCGATACAGCAGTATTGACTAAAGCAGCAAATGACCTTTGGTCTAGCAAGGCGAAATCAGTGGTTGTATCCGGATCAAATGACGAAAACGTGCAAGTGCTAGTCAATGCGATCAACAACTTATTAGGATGTTACGGAACCACAATCGACTTAGCATCTGCAGTCAACACCAGAAAAGGAGACGACAAAGCAATGGTAAACTTCATCAAAGACCTGAATGCAGGTAACATTGATGGAGTTTTGTTTTTTAATAGCAACCCTGTTTATGATCACGCCATGGGCGCACAGATCGCCGCAGGTTTGAAAAAAGCTAAATTCTCACTTTCTACTTCAGATAGAAAAGACGAGACTGCAAGCTTGACTAGCGCCATCGCTCCAGATAATCACTTTTTGGAGTCTTGGAATGATTTTGAGCCAGTAACTGGCAAATTGAGTTTGTCACAGCCTACCATTTCTAACCTGTTCAATACGCGCCAAGCCGGACAATCATTCTTGGTATGGTCTGGTAGTAGCGAATCTTACTTTGATTTTGTGAAAGCAAGATGGACAGCAAATGCAACAGGCGACAAACAAACCTATTGGGACAAAACAGTTCAAGCCGGTATACTCGAATCTTCGGTTGAAGCTGAAGAGGTTTCTTTCGCCGGTGATGTAGCGGCAGCTGCTTCTGGATTGAAATCAACAGCATCTGGTGTAGAACTAGTAATGTACGAAAAGTCAGCCATTGGCAACGGTTCTCAAGCCAACAACCCTTGGTTGCAAGAAATGCCTGATCCGATTACTAAAGCTGTTTGGGACAATTACTTGACCATTTCCCCTAAAATGGCTGAAGAGCTAGGGTTGAAATTAGGAGACATGACTACGCAGTTGGTGACGTTGACAGTAGGAAACCAAACAGTAAAAGTTCCTGCTATGGTTCAGCCTGGACAAGCGAACGGTACTGTAGGATTGGCAGTAGGATACGGAAGAACTAGCGCTGGTAAAGTAGCCAACGGAGTAGGAGTTAACGCTTACCCATTGATGGACTACAAAACTGGAGCTCAAAGCAAATCAGTAACTTCTGGAGTTTCTGTTTCGCTAAGTGGAGAAGAGTACAAGGTAGCTCAGACACAAACTCACCATACTTATATGGGTAGAGAAAATGTGATTCAAGAGTCTATTCTTTCAAAATATCAAAAAGATCCAAGTGCAGGTAGAGATTTCCCTATGATCACTACTTACTCTGGAAAAACGAAACCAGGTAACGTATCTCTTTGGTCTGGACATGAGTATCCAAACCACCACTGGGGTATGACCATCGACTTGAACTCATGTACCGGATGTGGCGCATGTACCGTTTCTTGTCAGGCAGAAAACAACGTACCTGTAGTAGGAAAAGAAGAAGTGCTCAACCGAAGAGAAATGACTTGGTTGAGAATTGATAGATATTATAGCAGTGACGCACCAGAAGGTGATTTGAGAGAGATGGAAATTCCTTCAGCGGATAATCCAGAAGTTACTTTCCAACCAATGATGTGTCAGCAGTGTAACAACGCACCATGTGAGACGGTTTGTCCTGTAGCTGCTACCAACCACTCTACGGAAGGGTTGAACCAAATGGCTTACAACAGATGTATAGGTACTAGATATTGTGCAAACAACTGTCCATATAAAGTAAGAAGATTCAACTGGTTCAAGTATCACGACAATGATCAGTTCCCTGAAAACACTTCTATGAACAACGACTTGGGTAAAATGGTATTGAACCCAGACGTAACTGTTCGATCTAGAGGAGTTATGGAAAAATGTTCATTCTGTGTTCAGAGAATTCAGTATGGCAAATTGGAAGCTAAGAAAGAAGGAAGAAGACCAGTAGATGGTGAGATTACTTCGGCTTGTGCTTCAGCTTGTCCATCGGAGGCGATCGTATTCGGTGACTTGAAAGATCCAAAGTCTAGAATTTCACAAATGTTGAAATTGGAGAATGGAGAAAACGGACCAGAAGTAAAAGAAGAAAGAGCTTACCATGTGTTGGAAGAGCTTTCGGTGAAGCCTAATGTGTGGTACTTCACTAAGATTAGAAATAAAGAAGAAAAAGAAGCTAACGCTTAATTTATAAATTAAAATCAATATGCACGCAGAAGCAGTAGTTCGTAAACCTCTCGTCACAGGAGGCAAAACGGTACACGACGTCACTGAGGACATTTGTAAAAGAGTAGAGGAGAAACCAGCCAAGTCTTGGATGTTGGCCATGGCCATCTCTTTGGTACTCTTAGGCTATGGCGCCTACTGTGTCTTCACTCTAGTTTGGGAAGGCATTGGTATGTGGGGTCTAAACAAAACCGTAGGTTGGGCTTGGGATATTACCAACTTCGTATGGTGGGTAGGTATAGGTCACGCAGGTACATTGATCTCGGCCATCTTATTGCTATTCAGACAGCGATGGAGAATGTCAATCAACCGAGCTGCAGAGGCGATGACCATTTTTGCGGTTATCTGTGCATTGCAGTTCCCACTTCTTCACATGGGTCGTCCATGGATCGGAGCAATTTGGGCTTTACCACTTCCGAACACTTACGGCTCACTTTGGGTAAACTTCAACTCACCACTGCTATGGGATGTATTTGCGATCTCGACTTACTTCTCAGTTTCTCTTGTTTTCTGGTACATCGGTTTGGTTCCTGATTTTGCTACCATTAGAGACAGAGCGACTGGCATCAGCAAAAAAATATATGGCGCACTCTCTCTTGGATGGGATGGAGCGGCTAAAACTTGGTCTCGTTATGAGACTGTAGCTTTGGTACTTGCCGGATTGGCAACTCCACTGGTACTTTCAGTACACACCATTGTATCTTTTGACTTTGCTACCTCTGTAATTCCAGGATGGCATACCACGATCTTCCCTCCATACTTTGTGGCTGGAGCGATCTTCTCTGGATTTGCGATGGTATTAACCTTAATGATTGTAACGAGACACGTTTACAAACTTCAAGACTATATCACTATTGAGCACATCTCACTGATGAACATCATTATTATGGTGACAGGTTCTATCGTAGGTGTGGCATATATCACAGAGCTTTTCATTGCATGGTATTCAGGAGTTGAAGGTGAGCAATACGCATTCTTCAACAGAGCGCTAGGGCCATACTGGTGGGCGTACGCTTCGATGATGACTTGTAATGTAATTTCTCCGCAGTTATTCTGGTTTAAAAAGATTAGAACTAGTATCGCTGCTACATTCGTGATTTCAATTATTGTAAACATCGGTATGTGGTTCGAGCGATTTGTAATTATTGTAACTTCCTTACACAGAGACTTCTTGCCTTCTTCTTGGGCGATGTTCTACCCTACTTGGGTTGATATAGGGGTTTACATCTTTACATTCGGATTGTTCTTCACTTGTTTCTTCGCTTTTGCGAAATTCTTCCCAGTGATTAACATGGCCGAAGTGAAAAGTATTATTAAAGCAACCGGAGAAAAAAAGAAATAAGATGAGCGACGGTAATAAAAACTTTGTATTAGGCGTATTCGACGACGAGGATGTATTGCTTAAAGCAATTGCTCAGGTTCGTCAGGGCGGTGTGAAGATTCACGAAGTATTCTCTCCATTTCCAGTACATGGTATTGATGATGTATTAGGATATAAGGGATCTAGACTATCTATCGCAGCTTTCTTGTTCGGTTTGTTAGGAACTACCTTGGCTTTGACCATGCAGATCGGTATGATGACCGTGGATTGGCCAATGATCGTAGGAGGTAAAGATTTCTTGCCTTTTCCAACATTCATTCCGGTAACATTCGAATTGACAGTATTGCTTGGCGCATTTGGTATGGTGGGTACTTTCTTTGTAGTGAGTGATCTAAAGCCATGGGCAAAGCCAAGAATATTCGACTTAAGAATTACAGACGACAAGCACATTGTGGCTGTTGATATAGATAAAAACAAAATGAGCGAAGCGGACATCAAAAAAGCTTTGAGTGATGCAGGTGCTCAGGAAGTGAATAACAAGCAGTTCGACTAAAATCTTAGGATTCTAATTAGGAAAAAATATTAAAATGAATTTTAATAAATACATCAACGGGATCGTCATAGTTGCAGCAGGATTTGTTGTAGCATCTTGCGCTTCCAGAGGCAATGATACAGGTGTAGAGTATGCACCACAGATGTATCACTCAGTACCTTACGAAGGACTTTCTCAAATAAAAGATAAAGAAGCTGGTCGATGGTTGACTTCTCAAGAAGGCGGCGACGCAGAATTCTATACTTCGAATCCTAACAACCCGAATGAAATGAACATGAGGGAGGCTGTGCCTAACACAGTGAGAAGAGGAGAAGCTCTGCCTTACAGAATTCCTAAAGATTCTTTAGAGCTAGCTGCAAGAACGTTGAAAAATCCATTGGATTCTACAGCAGCAATTGTCAAAGAAGGTAAAGTCCTATTCGGAAGATACTGTTTGCACTGTCATGGTGAAACTGGATTGGGTGATGGACTCGTAGGACAAGTGTTCAAAGGAGTGACTCCTTACAATTCAAGAGCAGTAAAAGACAAGCCAGAAGGCCACATCTTCCACGTAATTACCGCTGGTAAGGGAAGAATGGGAGCGCATGCTTCACAGGTGAGCGTGATTGACCGATGGAAAATAGTTCGATTTGTTCAAACCCTTCAAAACCAATAATTCTTAAGGAGATCTTATTATGAGCGACGAAAAATTTATATTCTCAGCAGGAGCCAAAAGAAACATCTTGATCACTTTAGTGTCAGGTTTGGTATTGGCTGCTATCGGCGTAGTGATGATGAACATGGGTGGACACGATGCTCATGGAGCTGAAGCAGCTGCAGACGCAGGACATCACGGCTTCCACTGGACCAAACGTCTATATGCCAACCTTTGGATCAACAATTTATTCTTTACAGGGCTTTCAGCAATAGGTATATTCTTTATTGCTATTCAGTATGTAGCACAGGCCGGATGGTCTGTAGGATTGAAAAGAATTCCTATGGCCATGGCTAGTTGGTTGCCAATTGGAGCGATCTTGATGATCATTGTGTTTTTGGTGGCAAATCACGACTTGTTTCACTGGACACACGAATACCTATATGACAAGGCGGACGAAAGATACGATTCCATTTTAGATGGTAAAAAAGGGTACTTGAATTTTGGCTTTTATATGGCTAGAATGGTAGGCTTTTTTGCTGTATGGTATATCCTATTCAGATTGATCAGAAAGCAAATGTTAGCTGAAGATATCGATGGTGGAGTCAACCATTGGAAAAAGAACGTAACTCTTTCAGCGATCTTCTTGGTATTCTTCGGATACTCTTCAAGTATCGCAGCTTGGGATTGGGTGATGTCAATTGATCCACACTGGTTCTCTACTATGTTCGGTTGGTATGTATTCGCGAGCTGGTGGGTATCAGGTTTGGCTTTGATTGCTTTCATCGCTGTTTTGTTGAAGGACAAAGGCTACTTGAAAATTGTAAATGCTAACCATTTACACGATATAGGTAAATTCATCTGGGGTTTTAGTATTTTCTGGACTTACATCTGGTTCTCTCAGTTCTTATTGATTTACTATGCGAATATTCCTGAGGAAACGATCTACTTTGTTGAACGATGGAAGAGCGACCAGTATTCGGTTTACTTCTTCTTGAATCTGATCTTGAACTTCTTCTTGCCATTTTTGTTGTTATTACCAAGAGAGGCAAAGAGACATACAAGATTCTTGAAGGTTGTTCCTCCAATCATTTTATTTGGACACTGGATAGATTTCTATTTGATGGTAACTCCAGGTACGTTGAAAGAAAACGGTGGATTTGGATTGCTAGAAGTAGGATTGATCATGGTATATGCATCGGCTTTCGTTTACACGGTATTGCATTCTTTAGCTAAGCATCCGCTAGTGGCTAAGAATCACCCAATGATGGAAGAAACATTGCATCATCATATTTAAGAAATTAATTACAAAATAGACATTTAAAGACATGATGAATATTGTAATCTTGTTAGCCGTGGTATTGATAGTAGCCATCTTGGTCACTATCTTCAGAGCACATACCCTGGTACAAGTCGTAAGAGGAAAAGAAGGCGATCCAATGGGTACCAGCAATAAAGTGAATGGTGCTTTATTTATGGTCTTTATGATTCTAGGAACTGCGTGGTTCTTTGGATATTCTTACACAGAGTTCGATCGATATACTGTGCCTGTAGCCTCTGAACATGGTGAAGTAACTTTTAAGTTATTCTGGATCACTACGGCAATTACAACAGCTGTATTTATTATAACCAATGCGGTACTTTTCTACTTCGCATGGAGATATAGATATAAAGCCGATCAAAAGGCTCACTTCTATTCTCACAACAATACCTTAGAAATGATCTGGACATTTATTCCAGCAGTTGTTTTGACTGGTTTGGTATTGTCTGGTTTGTTTGCATGGCAGGATATCACAAGTAAAGCTCCAGCTAATGCTGAGGTCATAGAGATCTTTGGTTATCAGTATGCCTGGGCATCGAGATATCCTGGACCCGACGGAAAATTGGGACCATCTGACTATAAATTAATTGATTCTGATAATAGGTTGGGCGTTGACTTTTCCAACCCTAATGCAAAGGACGATTTCTTGCCAAGAGAAATTCACATTCCAAAAGGAGAGCCTGTCCTATTAAAAATCAGAGCTAGAGATGTGATTCATTCGGTATATATGCCTCATTTCAGATTGCAGATGAATGCTGTACCTGGATTACCAACACAGTTTTGGTTTATACCAACAAAATCTACTGCTGATATGGCTGCTGAGACCGGTAATCCTGATTTTCAATACGAATTAGTTTGTAACAAGATTTGTGGAAAGGCTCACTTCTCAATGAGAGCGATTGTAGTTGTAGACGAAAAGGAAGACTACGAAAAGTGGAAAGCAGAGCAGAAGTCATGGTTGTCTAAAAACCCTGATTATCTAGCTAATATAGAAGCAACCAGCCCGGTACAAGTGGCTGTAGAAGAAAAAGTAAGTGGTGAGGAAGTAAATACTTCATTATAATTATAAGAAATCATGGCAGTTACTGAAGTACAAATAGACGAACAACATGCAGGTCACGATGATCACGATCACGAGCATCATGGCAATTTTGTAACAAATTATATTTTCTCACAAGACCACAAAGTGATTGGAAAGCAGTTCCTAATCACAGGTATCTTTTGGGCGATCATTGGTGGTGGACTATCTATCATTTTTAGATTGCAATTGGGATTTCCAGGCATTGAATTAGAGTGGTTGAGACCATTGCTTGGTAACTGGATTACTGAGTCTGGACAGTTGGATACAGAATTTTATCTCGCCCTGGTGACCATGCACGGTACCATCATGGTATTCTTTGTTTTGACTGCAGGTTTGAGTGGAACGTTTAGTAATTTCTTGATTCCACTGCAGATTGGAGCACGAGATATGGCATCAGGTTTTATGAACATGTTGTCTTACTGGTTCTTCTTCTTGTCTAGTGTAATCATGTTCATCTCTTTGTTTATTGAGACGGGACCTGCTGGTGGTGGATGGACTATCTATCCTCCTTTGAGTGCATTGCCTCAAGCGATTTCAGGATCAGGATTGGGAATGACGCTATGGTTGGTTTCTATGGTGTTTTTTATCGCATCTACTTTGCTAGGTGGTATCAATTATATCACGACCATCATCAACTTGAGAACAGAAGGTATGTCTTTCACTAGACTACCATTGACAATATGGGCGTTCTTCTTGACTGCTATTTTGGGACTTTTGTCTTTCCCGGTTTTGGTAGCAGCTGCTTTATTATTAGTATTTGATAGATCATTCGGTACAAGTTTCTACTTGTCTGATATTTATATCGGAGGAGAGGCATTGCCTAACACAGGAGGTAGCCCTGTCTTGTTCCAGCATTTGTTCTGGTTCCTGGGTCACCCTGAGGTGTATATTATTATCCTCCCTGCTTTAGGAATTACTTCAGAAATTATTTCAACCAACTCACGTAAACCAATTTTTGGATACAAAGCGATGATTGGTTCAATGATGGGAATTGGCGTGTTGTCTTTCGTAGTATGGGCACACCACATGTTCGTAACAGGTATGAGTCCTTTCTTAGGTTCAATCTTTATGATTTTGACTTTGGTCATTGCAGTGCCATCAGCAATTAAAGCATTTAACTATATCACTACGTTGTGGAAGGGTAATATTCGATTCACTACTGCGATGATGTTCTCTATTGGTTTGGTATCCTTGTTTATCTCGGGTGGTGTGACTGGTATTTTCCTAGGAAACTCAGCACTAGATATATTCTTGCATGATACTTATTTCGTAGTGGCACACTTCCACTTGGTAATGGGTAGCTCGGCATTCTTCGGAATGGTGGCAGGTATCTACCATTGGTATCCTAAGATGTTCGGCAGAATGTTGGATGAAAAATTAGGATACGTTCACTTCTGGTTGACGTTTGTTGGAGTATACATGGTATTCTTCCCAATGCACTACATCGGTATTGCTGGTTTTCCTAGAAGATATTATTCATTTACCAACTTCGACGCATTTAGCTCATTCGGTGACTTGAACATGTTTGTGACCGTAGCAGCTATAATCACTTTCGGTGCACAATTCATCTTTGTTTTCAACTTCTTCTATTCTATGTGGAGAGGCAAGAAGGCGCCGTTGAATCCATGGGGTTCAAATACTTTGGAATGGACTACACCGAGAGAACCTGGACATGGAAACTGGCCTGGTAAAATCCCAGCAGTATACAGATGGCCATACGATTACAGTAAGCCAGGAGCTGAAGGAGATTTTATTCCTCAAACTGTGCCGTTGTCTCAAACACCTGAATCTAACCTGCCTCATGAAGCTGAAGAAGCAAAAGAGGAGAAAGTAGATTGAGGAAATAGAAATGACTAAAGAGCCTAAATCAGGTTTATTTATAAAATTTAATACCCTAACGATCATTGCCGTTTACTTTTTAATATTAGTAGGCGGCATTGTTCGTAGTACAGGGTCAGGTATGGGATGTCCAGACTGGCCAAAGTGCTTTGGTTCTTATATTCCTCCAACATCGGAAAGTGAATTGCCAGAGGATTATAAAGAGCGATACGCTGAGAAGCGAATGCAAAAAAATGACAGGTTGGCTGGGCTAGTAGCAGGTTTGGGTTTCCCTGGATTGGCCAGAGATATCCAAAAAGGAAAGAACGTAGAGGAAACTCACGGCTTCAATTTTGCCAGAACCTGGACGGAGTATGTAAATCGTTTGGTTGGCGTGGCAGTAGGAATTTTAATTATCATTTGTACAGTATTGTCTTATAGTTACCTACATACTAAAAAGAGAGTATTCTTCCTTTCGGTGGCGGCTTTGCTATTGGTGATTTTTCAAGGATGGATTGGCTCATTGGTAGTATCGACTAACCTGCTGCCGGGTATGATTACTTTTCATATGATTTTGGCCATTGGTTTGATTGCATTGCTTTTAAAAGTGAGAGTGATTACTACGAAGGATAGACTCGAAGGATTAATGTCCTATAAACCTTATAAAGTGAGAAGATTACTGGTCGTTTGCATGATGCTATTTTTTGCTCAGATTTTAATGGGAACTCAAGTTCGTGAAGCGATTGATTCATTAGCGATTACATTGGGTGAAGATCAGCGATTTAGTTGGATAGAGAATTTGGGGATCATATTCTATATGCATCGTTCATATTCGTTGCTACTATTAGTACTTCATGCGTATTTGATTTATAGATTATCCAAAAGCATAAAGGACTTTAAAACCTCTAAATATTTAGTTTGGGGTCTGTTGATACTTGTAGTGGCAGAGATCTTTACTGGGGCTATTTTAGCTAATTTTGCTCTGCCGTATGTATTACAGCCAATTCATCTGCTATTAGCATTAATGATATTTGGCATACAATACTTCTTGTATTTGATAATAAAGGAAAAGGAATCTACAACTGTGGAGTTGACAAATGGGTAAGGGAGAGAATCATATCGCAAGAACTTTGAGTACAGGAGCCAAAGTTGGTGCCTATATAGAATTACTGAAGCCAAGGCTTTCATTTTTGGTGGCTTTTTCTTCAGGTTTTGGATACATACTCGCATCCAATGGGCAATTGAATTGGGGCAATTTATTGCTGCTTTCACTAGGAGGTATGCTCGTGTCTGGAGCGTCCGTGACGATCAATCAAATTATAGAAATTGAATATGATGCGTTGATGAAGCGTACTCAGAACAGGCCCTTACCTACAGGAAAAATATCAAAACAAGAGGCAGGAATTTTCAGTGTTTTGGTAGCCATAGCAGGATTGTACATCTTGTTTCTGTCTACTAATCTTTTAACTGTAGTATTGTCATTCGTTTCATTGCTACTTTACAGTTTTGTGTATACGCCGATGAAAAGGGTTGGGCCAATTGCAGTATTCATAGGTGCCATTCCTGGTGCATTGCCTCCATTGTTGGGATGGGTAGCGGCTACCGGGGTTATCTCGTTTGAAGCACTCATTATTTTTGGTATTCAGTTCATCTGGCAGTTTCCACACTTCTGGGCGATTGCCTGGGTAGGAGATGAAGATTATAAAAAAGCTGGATTTAAATTATTACCCAACAACGGACGCAAGGATTTGAATACGGCAATCAATATTATGATCTACACTTTATTCTTGCTGCCGCTTGGTTTGTTGCCTACTTATTTTGGTGTGACAGGATTGAATTCGGCTGTGGTTGTCACCATTTGTGGTTGTGGATTTCTAGCACAGACTTTTAGTTTGATGAGAGACAATTCTGATCGAGCCGCTTTAAAAATTATGTTTGGTTCATTTCTGTACTTGCCCATCGTACAGATTGCATATATGTTAGATAAAATTTGATATGAACGCAGCAATGATGCTTAAAAAAGATAAAGGTACCCAGTTCAAAATGCATCCTAAAAAGTTTGCACTTTGGTTGTTTATGGTATCGGTGGTGATGCTGTTCGCCGCATTGACCAGTGCGTATGTGGTGAAGCAATCGGATGGAGTCTGGTTAGATTTCGATTTGCCGATGGTATTTGATATGACTAGTATCATCATTGTGATTAGCAGCGTAGTGATGCAATTGGCTTATTACTTTGCTAAAAAGGATGAAATTGCAAAAATGAGAGTGATGTTGTTGCTCACTGCAGCAACAGGCATAGGATTCTTAGTTGGACAATATTTGGGCTGGCAAGCCCTGGTGGAACAAGGCGTGTATTTTGTAGGTAATCCTGCAGGATCTTTCTTGTATGTACTCACGGGAGTACACGGCTTTCACCTCATTAGTGCATTGATATTTATTGCAGTAGTGGCTGTGGCCGCTTTCAAGTATAAAGTACATTCCAAAAGTTTAGATCAGCTCGAAATGTGTGCCACATATTGGCATTTTTTGGGTGGACTTTGGTTGTATTTATACTTATTTTTGACACTTAATCATTAAAATTAAAATTTCAGATCATGGCTGGTTCAGCAGTTGTAGTAGAAGAAAATAACGAGAAATTATGGCGGGGCGGTGTTGAGCCGATGAAAGCCAGTTATGGAAAACTGATGATGTGGTTTTTCCTTCTTTCAGATGCATTTACGTTTTCCTCTCTTTTGGTGGCGTATGGATTGATTAGATATAGTCATCCGGCATACGAAGGAGCTATCGAAAACTTTGCTTTTTCACAAGAATATTGGCCAGTACCTGATATGGTATTCAATGGTATGCCATTGCTACATGGTATTCATTTGCCTTTAGTATTTGTAGGTATCATGACATTCATACTCATTATGAGTTCTGTGACCATGGTATTGGCAGTAGAAGCTGGACAAAGAAATGATAGACAGGCAGTAGAAAAATGGATGCTTTGGACCATTGTTGGTGGTTTGACTTTCTTGGGCTGTCAGGCTTGGGAATGGACGCATTTCATTGTTGGTACTGACGAAGGTGGAAAGCTACTAGATGGATCAATCTTCTATGGAGCTAACCTTTCGATGAACCAATATGGACCTCCAAATTTTGCAGCTTTATTCTTCTTCATCACTGGATTCCACGGATTTCACGTATTCAGTGGAGTAGTGATCAACTTCATTATCTTCTACCAAACAGTAGTAGGTAAATTGGAAAAAAGAGGACACTACGAAATGGTAGAGAAAGTAGGATTGTACTGGCACTTTGTAGATTTAGTTTGGGTATTCGTATTCACCTTCTTCTACTTGATATAAGATTTTAAAACATTTCATACAATGGAAATAGAAAATAAAGGAATGGAAGTAATTCCAGCAGATAAAGCGAAGATCAAGCACATTTGGATGGTGACTTTGTACCTGTTTTTGATAACAGCGGCAGAATTTGTGGTAGCATTCAACCTGCCTGCAAGCCCTATCAAAACTGTGATCTTTATCGTGATGACAATTGTTAAGGCATATTATATTATGTCTGAGTTTATGCACTTGGGTCATGAAACCAAAGGATTGAAGTGGAGCATAATTGCACCATTGGCCTTTGTGGTTTGGCTAATTGCTGCTTTATTGATTCAAGGAGATGCCATCTTTGCCGCTATCTACGGCGGATAATTCGAAAAGAACTAGATTAAAATGCCGTTGAGAGACGGCATTTTTTTTTTGCTATAAATGAACAAAACTAAATCCATCATACTTTTTCTGACCCTGATCTTTCCAGTATTGATCTATTTGTTCTTACAAGGGTTTGGAAAAAACGAATTTGATATTCCAATTTACTTTGAAGGAGGTATTACCTCTCCATTGGGCGATTGCCCTGTGCTACCTGCAAGCCAGTTTTATCAGTTGGATAAGTCCCATTTAGAGGATGTATTGAAAGAAAGTGTAATCGATGGACAGTTTGCAGTATATGAATTAGGAAATACAGAAAATGAGCTGTTGAGAAACAATCTTTATACTTTTCTCGAGAAGTATAAAGAGAGAAAAGACATAAGTTTAATTTCAATTAAAAAGCTTGAAGACACTGCAATTTCTACTTCTCGTTATGCGTCCTGGAAGAGATATAATCTGCCTGATAGCGATTTGATGCGCTTAGGAAGATGTATATTGCAACTGGATTTGAATGCTCAGATGAAAGCCGATAGTGGCTTGGTATTAGTGGATCAGAATAGACGGATTAGAGGGTATTATGATCCTTATGAATTAAAGGAGATTGATCGACTAAATACGGAATTATATATTCTTTTGAGTAAGTAAAACTCACAATAACTTAAAGAAGATGAAAGATAGTAAAGTAGCATTGTTGGTAATTGTCCTGCTCTCTATTGCAGTGCCGGGTTTAATTGGGGTATTTCTTTTCTCACCATATAAGATTTCTGCTGATTATGTTTGGTTGAAGGATATTCCAGCATTTAATGCCTTTGTTAATACTACAACTGCAATTTTCTTGTTTATGGGAAAGAGATATGCGAGACAGGGCGAAATCCTATGGCACAAATTCTTCATGTCTTTTGCTTTGACATTGGGAATTATTTTCGTGCTAGCCTATTCGATATATCATTCTACAAGTCCATCAGCCATATATGGAGATGCCAACCTGAATGGAATACTTGAACATGGGGAAGAAGTGAGAATTGGAAACTTGAGATACTTCTATTTGACCGTTTTGTTTTCTCATATCGGCATGTCTTTCATTGTGATACCATTCGTTCTATTTGCTTTTTATTATGCCATAGCAGGTGAAATCGAAAAGCATAAAAAGACAGTGAAATACACCTGGCCGATTTGGATGTTTGTTTCAATCACGGGAGTTTTGGTTTATTTTCTCGCAAGGCCATACTATCCTCTTTAATATTCGTCAAAACCATTTGACTAGTAACCCAATCAAATGAAAAAGGCAGTCATTTTTATCGGTTTGTTGTTTAGTGCGGTAGCTGATTCATTGGCGCAATGTGCCATGTGCAAGACAACTATTGTGAATAATGTAAGTCATGGGGAGTTGAGTCTCGCAGAAGGACTGAACTTTGGTATCATGTACTTATTTGTCACTCCTTATTTGGCCATCATTGTCATTGGGATTTTGTGGTATAGAAAAAGTAGAATCCATGCAAAGAATAAGCTCAAGCGAAGCACTCCTGTCTTGTAAATGCCCTCGTTGTAGAGAAGGCAATATGTTCAAACACTCTTTGAAAGAGAAATGGTTCAATCTGGAAATGCATGATAAGTGCCCTCAGTGTGAGCAGACGTATGAGCCTGAGCCAGGCTTTTATTTTGGTGCCATGTTTGTGAATTATGCTTTTTCAGCCGCCATTACGCTGACCACCGGATTTATCCTATATAACTTCTTTAATAATCCGGATACTTGGGTGTATATGACGGTAGTGATGAGCTTTGTAGCCTTGCTTTGGCCTTTGATGTTTAAGTATTCCAGGGCTATTTTCCTTCACCTTTTTGGTGGTATTAGATTCAAACCTAAATACTCTGATTAGGATTATTTTGTGTATTTTGATTGACTGATTAAAAGTCAAGATTATTCATACCAACAAGTACATATTTTCTGGAATTGCATTATCCGCCGTAGCATTTGCGGTCTTGGCCTATCTCATCGTATTTTCTCGAATAAACGTAGAAGAAGAAGCGGTCAACATCGAACAAGCCATTGAGGAAATTTATGACAGGTTTGATCAGGCATATTCAATGGCTGAAGACCAAATACCCTTTTATAAACCCGTTCTCGGTATAGATTTCCTGGTATACAATCAGAAAGGGAAATTGGTTAGTTGGACTAATAACATACTAATTCCACCGCTAGAAGAATTTATCTTAGCGCCATCAGAACCTTTGCTTTCTTCCAGACAAGGGGAGTACTTATTCAAAACTTTTGATAGAATTACCAATGAAGGAGCCTATAAGGTGGTTGCTTTTGTGCCGGTTAGAAGAGTTTTTGATTCTTCGCTACGATCATTTCCTGGTGAATACAATCGAGAGATCATTCCTAATAATATTGAGATTGGTTATGGTCCTAACGCCATTCCAATTACATACAAAGGGAAGGAACTTTTTAGCGTTCAGTGGACGGGTAGGTCAAATTACACCCCTCAAGCGAATTACCTGATATTGCTTACCGTCCTTTTGTTTTTTGCGGGCCTTTATTTGATGGCCTATTATCTGGCACTAAGAATCAAAGAGAGAAAAGGGTTTGCCTCTGGGGCGATATTTCTGATGATGACATTTGTTTTTATTCGTGGTATCATGATCGGAGCCGAGTTTCCAAGTGCTTATTTTAGATTAGGCGTATTTGGTAGGTCTACCTTTAGATTTGAATGGTTTTTTTCCAGTTTGGGCGACGCACTTTTGAATGTGATAGCACTCAATTTGATTTTGGTATATGTGCTCGCCCAAAAGGACAATTTTCAAAATTGGATCAACAAAAAATGGTCATATTCAATTTCTTATTTGACTATACTCTCGGGCTATTTTGCATTTTATCTTTTTGCAGATACGCTGCAAATAATCTTAGCTCATTCACAAATCTCATTAGACATTACAGAATCGCTACAGTTTACTGTTGAAAGAGTTTTTGCCTATCTGCTCATTTCCCTCTTTGCTATTTTGTATTTTTTGATCACCTATTTTGGCTTTGAAATCTTTAGACATATAGACGGCAACCGACGTCAATTTTTGCGCCTTCATTTGGTGTGTATGTTGATTGCTGGAGTGATTCTTTTCAGGTATGACAATATAGCTTTAGTGCTGATTGGTAACGTGGTTTATCAAATCGTAGTTTTTCAATTCAATCTGCCAGCGAACTTAAAAAGATTGAAGTTTGATAGCTTAAATTATTTGATGCTATCTGCTATTCTTCTGGCATTGACCGGTTCTATTTTGATTTATCGATCATATGAAAAGAAAGAAACTGATAGAATCCGAAAGTTTGCTACTTATTTACAATTGGATCGTGATATCGATGGGGAATATCTACTATCTAACTTAATGTCACAAATCAAAAACGATTTGGTCATTAACAGTAAAATGATCAACCCACAGGCTCAACGAAAAAGCATCATTCAGCGTATTCGTCGAACATATTTCAATACATATTTCAATAATTATGAAATTGAAATCTCGCTTTTTGATGAAAAAGGTAATGCCATTTCAAGCAGACATGAAGGAAAGACCATTATAGACCTCAAACGAAGATATCAATCGCCAGCATTTGCGACTAGCTATGAAGATATCTACTACGATGGTCGGATGGATTTACAAAAGAGAAAAAAATTTGTATGCTTTGTTGAGCTAGAAAGGTATAGGAATGTTACCGGGTATTTGGAAATCGAGCTCCGTTTGAAGAAATTCTCAGGCAAAAGAGTCCTTCCTCAATTGCTCGCAGACCGATCTCAGCGTTCATCAAACGACTACGATTATGCCATTTATCAAGAAGGAAATTTGATTTATAAGTCTGGTGAATTTGATTATGAGTCAATTGTAAATGATGAAATGCTGGCGAAGCCTCAGCTGTATCTTTCGGGGATAGAGGAACAAGGCTTCTATCATTTGGGAGCAAAATCCGGAGCTAAGTCTATCCTGATTTCAAGCCCCGTTTACCCCGGGGTTAATATTATTTCGAATTTCTCTTTTTTGTTTGCCCTATTCCTTGGTGTGGCAAGTTTGATATTTCTTCTGAACTATCTGATTTTACCTGTAAAGATGGTTCAGTTGAGTTTTTCTACGAAAATATTACTCTATTCGGGAGCGTCTTTTATCATTCCTTTGGTTTTGGTCGGAGTGGCGGTAATGACCAGTACAGACGTTTCTAATAGAAAAGAAATTGATAAGTCCAACCTGAAGAAAGCATTGGTATTGACAGAAGATGTAAATGATTACCTCAGTGCATTTTACAGTAGGCAAATAAACAAAGAACAGCTCGAAAATGATTTGTACCAGTTGGCTCACCTTTCTGGAATGGATCTCAATTTATACAGTAAAGAGGGGCGATTGCTTACCTCCAGTACTCCGATGATTTTCGAATCCAACATTGTATCTAAGTTTTTGGTTGCAAATGCTATGGATGAACTCATCTTAAAAAACAAGGAAAGCTTGATATTGGATGAGTCGATTGGTGACTTCTTGTACAAGACTTCATACGCGTCAGTTTTATCACCAGAAACCGGGGAGTTGTTGGGTGTGTTAGCGGCCCCATACTTTGCATCAAAAAATCATTTGAAAAGGCAGCAGTTGCAGGTATTTGGGAATATCATCAACATATTCACCTTCGTTTTTATTTTATCTATCCTGATAGCCTATTTTATTATCTCTAAACTGACTAAACCTATTGTGGCTATTGCAGATCGCTTGCATGACACAGGTTTTGTTCAAGTGAATCAACCCATAGAATGGGAGACAGATGATGAAATTGGTACATTGGTGAATGAATATAATAACATGTTGAGCAAATTAGAAAGCACCAAGGTAGAATTAGCCAGGAATGAAAAAGAGGCGGCCTGGCGCGAAATGGCTAAACAAGTGGCTCATGAAATTAAGAATCCACTGACTCCGATGAAGTTGACTATTCAGCATTTGCATCGAATTTTGGGAGAAAAAGAAGGAGATAAAAAATCTCTTGAAATTTTATTAAGCCAAATTGATACATTGGATGAAATAGTGACATCTTTTAGCCATTTTGCTAAAATGCCAACACCTGAAAGAGAACCATTTGACATAAGAACGATACTTGAAAAGTCTATTGATTTACATGTTGATAAAACAATTGATAAGGAATTAGAGGAGGGAACGTTAATTATCATGGGTGATAAAAAATTGTTTGGCAGGATTTTTAATAACCTGATTCTGAATGCTTTTCAGTCAATGAAAACTGTAGAAAAACCTTCTTTATCTGTCACCATGTATCACCATGATGATAAAGTTAGACTCGAGTTCAAAGACCGAGGAGAAGGGATTCCAATGGACATTCAGGACAAAGTTTTTATTCCGAATTTCAGTACGAAGGAATCAGGTTCTGGTATTGGTCTAGCTGTAGCCAAGAGAGGAATAGAGCATGCGGGAGGTGATATTTGGTTCGAAACGAAAGAAGGGGTGGGGACTACTTTTTTCATTGAACTACCACTTTATCAAGCCTCATAGCCATGTTTTCGGCATTATTTCATCATGCCAGATCTGGTGCCCGAAGCTTCGTTTTTTGCTTTGGACTTATACTTTGGATCCAAACAGCCAATGCACAGAGCTCCTTGAGATGTTTGATGCTGCCAGCTGGACAATCTTCTGTTTCGCTTTTGGATAGCCTGGTGATTGACCCATCCTCAATCACACTGAATCCTGAAGTTCCATTTTCTTACGACGACCATAGCTTTCTATTGACTGTGAACACAATCAAAGAACCCATAGAGGTATGTTATCGTGTGCTGCCATTAAACAGAAGGAAGATATACGCGCATAAATCAAAAAATCTATATGACTCTACGGCTTCATTTAACCATCGCCCCACGAATAATAACTATGCCTACAAAAAGGAAGAGTTGTTTGAAACACCTGAAATTTATAAAACGGGTAGTTTGTCCCGTGGGGTTACATTTGGAAATTCTCAGAGTCTAAATGTCAATTCAGTTTTTAATTTTCAAATGGATGGAAAGTTGGCTGACAATCTAAATATCCGAGCAGATATTACAGATCAGAATGTTCCTTTCCAACCCGAAGGCAATACACTACAGCTCCGCGAATTCGATAATATCACTTTCGAAATCTACAATGATAAACTCTCCCTAAAAGCTGGAGATGTGGTGATCAACAATGGTAATTCCAATTTCATGAGACATTATAAAAATGTACAGGGTGGTCAATTTGATATTTCTTATGATATAAATGAAAAGGTCAGCGCAAAGTCCAGTTTGACGGTCGCCGCCGCAAAAGGACAGTTTGCAGATGTTACGGTCCAGGCCATTGAAGGACTTCAAGGGCCTTATCAATTGCCAGGGCCGGAGGGTCAACAATTTGTAGTGGTGCTTGCGAATTCTGAGCAAGTATATTTAGATGGAAAAATTTTGACCAGAGGATACAATCACGATTACATCATTGATTATAACCTAGGGGAGGTCACCTTTAATCCTACGATTCAAATCACTCAATTTTCACGAATTCGGGTGACATATGAATATTCAGACCAGAATTACAGTAGATCAATTATTAATGCTCGACAGGAAATAAATACGGCAAAAAGTAACTTTCATGTTGAATATTATAGAGAAAAGGACAACAAAAACAAGCCCCTGGCCTTTTTGCTCTCGGACGATGATAAGATTCATATGAGCCTGTCGGGTGATGATCAATTGCCAGTGCCGATAGAAGGAGGCAATGAAGCAGATTACAATCCAAACTTGGTGTTATACGAACGTCGGGATACGTTGGATTTAGATGGAAATAACGCTTCAATATATGTGTATTCCAGGGACTCTACGCAGCAGCTTTATCGAGTGTCCTTTTCAAGTGTAGGATCGGGTAATGGAAGTTATAAACTACTCATGAATGATGTCAATGGCCGAGTGTATGAGTGGATTTCACCTGCTTCTGGAGTGAAACAAGGAGATTATGAGGCGGTTCGATTTGTTCCTACTCCCAATTCACGGGAGTTGATTGTAGTGGGCGCTGAGACTAAGCTAACTAAGCATCTCTCCGCCTTTGGGGAATTGGCTTTCTCGAACCAAGACCTAAACTTGTATTCTACTATTGGAAATGAAGACAACAAAGATATGGCCTACAAAGTAGGTGTAAAGGCCACAGATGTACCTCTTTCTTCTATGCCTCGCTCTACTTTATCCGCTGCGATGGATTTTGAACATGATGGGGCTGATTTTCGTCCCATTGACCGTTATCGCGCTATGGAGTATGATCGTGATTGGAGCTATTCTGCTCCAGCTGATACATTCAGGACTGCAGACAATATTTTCAATAGTTCAGTTTTACTACACAGAGACTTTCAAAATTTGATTTCAGGCAGATTCTCCTTGCGACAAAAGGAGTTTGCAATAGATGGTTTTCAACATGAATTTGAGGCTAAGAAAAGCTTGGGCTCATTGAAATTGTCTGGCGGACATTTTTATTTGAAAAATGATAATTCTCTTGAAAAATCAAATTGGAAAAGGTGGTATAGTGAGATTTTTATGGACAGATTCTTCGTCGTTCCGGGGTACAAGATCGAACAAGATGAAAACGAAATACGATTGGCAGCAAATGATTCCTTGTATCGAACGGCCATGAATTTTACCGCTCATAATTTCTATTTGCGAAGCAATGATTCCTTAAAGGTGAAGTACCGGTTAGATTATACAATTAGAGAAGATCGCAATGTACAGCATGGGTTTTTAGTGCCTTTTACTCATTCGAAGACAGCGTCTGCTAATGCTGCCGCAAATATTAATACTTCAAATCGGCTGGATTTGACATTTACTTATCGTCAGGTCGATTATCAAGAGGCTTTTAGCCACCTGGAAAATGAAAACTCCATCCTTGGGCGACTCAATTGGCAAGGGGGGCTATTGGACGGTCATATTCGAACGGATTTGTCGTATGCCACTTCCAGCAGTAGAGAGATATTGCGTGAATTCATCTATGTAGAAGTGGCAGCGGGCGAAGGCACACATACCTGGCGCGACCTGAATGGAGATGGAGTACAGGACCTATCTGAATTTTTCGAAGCGATCAATTTTGATGAGCGAATTTTTATTCGAGTGTTTGTACCTACTACTGAATTTGTCAATGCCTTCAATACAGTATTTATTTTTTCTATCAATTCACAATTGCCTAGAAAGTGGAAGAATAGTGGTGGGCTGGGAGAAGTACTTAGCAAAGTGTCCAACAGATCAAGTGTGAATATCAATAAGAAAAATACCAATGATGATTTTGGGTCCCGATTTAATCCTTTTGAATTGGATATTGATAATGCGGATTTGATATACGTGCGAGATGCTTTGAGGACAGTGTTTTTTTATAATCGCTCAGGGAGGGGCTTTGGAGGAGATGTTGGATACCAAGTCAATCATTCCAAACAATTGATCTCGCGTGGTATCGAATCCAGAGCGAATCGTGAATATACTTTGAATCTTCGCTTTCATTTGAGCCAGGAGATCACCCTGACGGGAGGTTATAAACGGAGGCAAAACCAAAATGCGTCTCAGTACCAGACGAATAGAAACTATTTAATCAAGTCTGAAGAATACTTGCCGGGTCTCATTTGGCAGCCAGCCAATAACTTAAGATTTAGCACTTCTTATAGGTTTGCTATAAAAGACAATGTGCAGGTAGCTGATGGAAAAGAAAATTCTGCTATTCATGAAATGTTGTTTGAGTCTCGATGGTCAAATGGTATAAAAAATGCTTTAAACGCCAGTTTTAGATTGTCGGATATTTCTTTTGAGGGCGATTTGACCAGCGCGGCTTCCTATGAACTGCTCGAGGCCCTTCAGCCAGGTACTAATTATTCCTGGCAGTTTAATTACAGTCAGAAGCTGATTTCAGGTTTGCAAATGAATCTGGGCTATGAAGGCAGGAAATCAGAAGGCAGGCCTACCATTCACATGGGGAGAATGCAGGTGACAGCCCTATTTTAAGCAGATTTTTAATATCCGTTAACCGTTAAAACAGCTATATCTGTCGAAATTATACGGCACTTGGTATAATTAATTTTTATCTGCTCAGTTAATTATAGTACTTCGAATAGAAAAATAATCCAATCCTGTTATGATGTTACTTAGTTATCTCGTTAAAAAAGGGGACCAATTTTACTGGAGGGCGTTCAAACTTATCGCAGCGCTGATTAGTTATTCTTCATTCTTGATGTTGCTTTGGATCAACACCTGATTAGCCTCGCTGCCTTTTTACATTTCGCATCAGGTTGTTGGCAAAAATGAAATCCTGAAGTTCTTTTACTTCACAATCGAAAATAGATTCATTGTTGCCTTCCCATAGTTTCTGGCCCTGATAGATAAAGCTTACTTTATCTCCAATTTCCATTACAGAATTCATATCATGGGTGACTACTACAGTAGTGATATTTAACTCTTCTGTAATCTCTTTGATCAAGTTATCTATCGTGATAGAAGTTTGTGGGTCCAAACCTGAATTTGGCTCATCACAAAATAAGTATTTGGAATGGTTCACAATGGCTCTGGCGATACCGACTCGCTTTTTCATACCACCACTGATTTCCGAAGGCATTTTGTCATTTACATTAACAAGTTCCACTCTTTCCAAACAGTGGTTTACACGGTCTAGCTTTTCTTCTTTGCCTAAATCTGTGAGGACATTCAATGGAAACATGACATTCTGCTCTACAGTCATAGAGTCGAATAGAGCTCCACCTTGGAAGAGCATCCCAATTTCCCTTCTAATATCAGTTTTGAGGGTTTTACCCGCATTAGTAAAATCTCTACCATCAAAAAGTACTTGACCTTGGTCTGGTTGAATCAGACCAACAATATTTTTTAATAGCACGCTTTTTCCTGTACCACTAGCGCCAATGATAAGGTTGGTTTTTCCTTGATCAAATTTGATACTGATGTCTTTAATGACCTCTTTGTCATTGAATGACTTACTAATATTTTGTGCTTCAATCATCTTATAGCAAAAGTTTAGTAAGCAAAAAGTCGGCGGTCAGGATACCGATACAGCTATTGGTAACGGCTGCTGTACTGGCTTGTCCCACCTCTAATGCACCACCATTGGTGAAATATCCTTTGTAAGCTGAAATAGCAGCGACTACCAATGCAAAGGTGAATGATTTGGTCAAAGCGAAAGTTACATTATAGGGAACAAACTCATAACGAATACCATAAATGTATTCATAGCCCGTGAGTGTATCAGTGAGTGTGCCAGCTAAGAAGCCGCCCAAAATACAGAGGAAAGCTGATAGAATCACCAACATGGGGTACATCAAAAATGAGGCGATTATTTTAGGTAGAACTAAATAAGAAGCCGAATTGATCCCCATAACCTCCAAAGCATCGATCTGTTCGGATATTCTCATGGTTCCTAGTTCTCCAGCAATGTTAGAACCTACCTTGCCGGCATAAACAATGGCCATCACCGTAGGAGCAAGCTCCAATATGGTCATGTCTCTTACGACCAAGGAGATTACATAACTGGGGATAAATGGGCTGACCAAATTATAGGCCGTTTGTAGCGTGGTGACGGCACCAATGAATACGGACACGATAGAAACTATAAAAATTGAATTGATTCCAATCTTCATACATTCATCTACAGTTAGCCGGACGTAAGTGAGAAAACTCTCTCGTCTTACGAACATGGATCCGATAAATAATATAAAGCGCCCTATGCTTGCCATTTTATTTTTCTATTTCGCCACCAAAATAACAATTTTCGACTACCTCTCAGAATTTAAAATCACTTTACCGACAATTATTTTTGTAAACCTTTAATTTGCCCTTGACATAAAAAGAAATGCTATGAATAAGACAATTGTAGTGTCTGGTGGAACAAAAGGAATAGGACGGGCTATTATTGAAAAATTTGCTTCGCAAGGATTTGAAGTGGTGACTTGTGCTCGAAATCAAGACGACCTCAATGAACTGGTAGATGCTGTCAAAGGCACAAAAGTGTATGCGATGAAGGCAGATTTGTCAGACGCTGAAGAAGTGAAAGAATTCATTGGTTTTGTAAATGATTCTGTGGCTCACGTCGATGTGTTGGTCAATAATACCGGAACATTTATACCAGGTGAAATTCATAAGGAAGACTCGGGTTCACTCGAGTTGATGATCAATACAAATCTTTATAGTGCTTATCACCTTTCAAGAGGACTTATTCCAAAGATGATAGAAAATAAAAGTGGTGATATCTTCAATATCTGCTCTGTCGCTGGACTGAAAGCCTATCCAAATGGAGGTTCTTATAGTATTTCAAAATTCGCTATGCATGGTATGTCGTTGGGATTGAGGGAAGAATTGAAACCTCATGGCATTCGGGTGACAGCAGTCCACCCAGGGGCCACACTAACCGCCAGCTGGGATGGGGTAGATTTGCCAGAAGAACGGTTCATTAAATCATCTGATGTTGCTGATGCCATTTGGTCGGCCCATAAATTATCTAAAAACGCTGTGATTGAAGAATTAGTTATCCGTCCGCAGTTGGGAGATATTTAGAATAATTGACCTTAAATAAATTTCGGTCTAAAAATTCAGTGTAGGATATCATGATGAAATCCACTGTTTGATCCCGATGGATATCGGGTGAGTTTGGATTTCAATACCAGAGCGACTGAATTTTAGAAATTAATTTTAAGTCTTGATTTTTTTGATTCGTTTTTTCATCAAGGAAAAAATGAATGAAATTGGAACAGAATATGAAAGATTGATAATTAGTTATTTTATAACCATTTCATTCATCTCCTCACTATTTTTGCAATATGTCTGATTCACATAAATATTGCTCTTCTCTCACTGAATACAGGAGAAGAAAAACCATCGAAGTTAATATAGGCGGTGTGCCGCTAGGAGCGGAGAATCCTATTCGAGTGCAGTCTATGACTACCGTGGATACGATGGATACAGAAGGCTCCATAGAGCAGTCTATTCGAATGGTGGAGTCAGGTTGTGAATATGTAAGAATCACGGCACCAAGTATCAAGGAAGCTCAGAATCTGGAAGAAATCCGAAAAGGTCTTAGTGAAAAAGGGTATGATGTGCCTTTGGTGGCGGACATTCACTTTACCCCAAATGCAGCAGAACTAGCGGCTAAAATTGTAGAAAAAGTCCGCGTGAATCCAGGCAACTACGCTGATAAAAAGAAATTCGAAGAGCTGGCATACACGGATGAAACTTATGAGCTGGAGCTAAAAAGGATCAGAGAGAAGTTTGTACCACTGGTTAAACTGTGTAAAGAGCATGGCACCGCCATGCGAATAGGAACCAATCACGGTTCTCTTTCAGATCGTATCATGGGTCGATTTGGAGATACCCCGCTAGGCATGGTGGAGTCGGCTTTAGAGTTTCTTCGCATTTGCGAAGACCTGGAGTTTTACGACATTGTCATTTCGATGAAAGCGAGTAATACTCGTGTTATGGTGCAAGCTTATCGCCTGTTGGTGCATAAGTTGGAGGAAGAAGGGCTACGACCTTACCCTCTCCATCTGGGTGTGACCGAAGCCGGTGATGGAGAAGATGGCCGGATCAAGTCGGCTGTAGGAATTGGTGCTTTGCTTGAAGATGGGTTAGGGGATACGGTGAGAGTATCTTTGACCGAAGAACCCGAATTTGAAGCACCGGTAGCTCAGGCCTTGGTGGATCGTTATGCAGAGAGAGCAGGGCATGCTCAAATTGCTCCTTTAAGCCAAAGCCCGGTTGATCCATTTGTATATGAAAGAAGAAACACGAAAGAGGTATTAAATTTTGGCGATCACAATGTGCCAAGGGTCATAGCTGACTTTAGTGAAAATAAAAGTATTCAGATCAAAGACCTCAAGGAAATTGGACACTTCTATTTGCCTGAACCAGACAAATGGCGAATGAATGATACAGGAGCTGATTTCATTTACTCAGGTAGCCATCCGATAGATTTCATGCTGCCCAATGGATTGCAAGAAATTATTGATTTCGAAGTATGGAAGGATGTTTCGGATCAAGATAAAAAGTACCCTTTGGTTTCCATAGACGAGCTTCAAGCTATTAGCACAGCTCAAAAAGCATTTGTGTCTGTTGAAGCTGAAGAGTTGAATTGTATCGATACACTCAAAAATTATGATCAGGCGATTCTTTTGTTGCATACCAACAATACACACGCCATGGCATCGCTTCGTCGCTTCGTTTTTGAGTTGATTGTCAAGGGAGTGGATTTACCAGTAGTCATCAACTGGCATCATGAGATTACAGACAAAGAAAATTTTCAATTGGCTTCTGCTACTGACATAGGAGGTCTTTTGATCGATGGACTTGGGGATGGCGTAATGTTGGCAGGCAATGGCAGCAAGAAGGTAGAAAACGATACAGCTTTTGGGATTCTTCAGGCAGCTCGCACACGCATGACTAAGACAGAGTATATTTCTTGTCCGTCGTGTGGCAGAACCTTGTTTGATCTACAGGAAACAACCGCAATGATCCGAAAAAGAACCGACCATTTGAAAGGGGTTAAGATTGGCATCATGGGCTGTATCGTAAACGGACCTGGCGAGATGGCTGATGCTGATTATGGCTACGTTGGGTCGGGCAAAGACAAGATCACCCTGTACCGTGGACAAGAGGTGGTGAAGCGAGCTGTTCATTCTGACTATGCTGTGGATGAACTGATACAGATAATAAAAGACGACGGCAACTGGGTAGAGCCAGAAGCCATAGAAGCAATCCTGAACTAATGGAAGAAAAGAAAGAAAAAAGTGGTTTGAAGGAGTTTTTCTCGCTTGGAGAGGTGTTTGGTTACTTCTTTAGAAAAGAAGACCCGAACCAGAAAAAAGACATCAACCTCCGTATGATGCATGGCATCAACAAATTTGCGATTATTGCGTTTCTCTTGGGTATGATTTATTTCATCATCAAGAAAACCCTTTTGCAATAATGATCAATGTCGAAACCTACCGAAACTACTGTTTATCAAAACCCGGTGTAGCAGAAAGTTGCCCCTTTGGTCCAGACACGCTGGTGTTCAAAGTCATGGACAAAATGTTTGCCCTATCGTCCATTGACAAATTTGAATTTATCAACCTCAAATGCAATCCCGAACGAGCGCAAGAGCTCCGGGCCAATCATCCCGCCATTCAGCCGGGTTACCACATGAACAAGCAGCACTGGAATTCAGTTTATGTTGATGGTACGCTGCCAGACGAGCTGATCTACGAACTGATAGACCATTCTTATGAACTCATAGTGGATAGCTTGCCTAAGAAACTGAAGCTGGAGCTGGAAGGCCTCAGTTAGAATGCTTGATACTCTTATAATGAACAATTGAATATTCATGATTAGCCAATCCTGAGACGATAAGACCGCTCCTGTCGTCGAGATGACACAAAAAATAAATCGTCCCACTTTGACATTTCGAACGAGTAGACCGGAGGTAGTGAAGAGATAAATCTCATCAAGATTTTTACAACACATTATGACAATCAGATTTCTCTGCCGAATCATTGGGGTCGAAATGACAGGATAATTGGTAAAACCAGCCTTGCCTTCCCTAACTAACCAGCTCACTTCCCTTATTGAAACTTACGACTCCCTCAATCCAGGTTTTTAAACTGAAAGTAAGTGCCGTATTTGGTCTTATCAATATCGATAAAACCAAATACTCACACTTATGAAAACCAAAGTAAAAACACTGACATTAGGGTTGGCCGGATGCTTGCTCTTGTCGCTGACTCCAGGATTTAAATCATCCAACAAAAACCCTATGGATCACAACCACATCAGAGTATGTGGAACCAAAGGGTGCACATTCAAGACTATTTTTGGAGAGGAATCGTCTGAAGGACATAGCCATTTTAAAAACGTAGCCAAAGTCAAACATTCTGTCAACACAGGATTGAGTTACTTGGCTTCTGCACAACAAGAAAACGGAGGCTGGGGAGCTGGTAGTCACAGTTATCAGCACATTCGAGATGCTCATGCCGTGAGCACCGATCCTGCGACCACCGCCATGGTGGGTATGGCTATGCTAAGAACAAACAGTACTTTAGAAAAAGGGGAATATGCCAAGGCATTGGCGAAAGCCACTGAATATTTATTGCACGCCGTAGAAAGTACCCCCAAGGATAGATTGAAAATTACGGATTTGACCGGTACGCAGATTCAGGTGAAATTGGGAGATAATATAGATGCCGTGTTAGCTGCTCAGTTTTTCAATAACCTATTGGAGTTAAACGACTTGTCAGCTAAAACTGAAGACCGTGTGAGAGTGGCACTGGCCAGCTGTGTCAAGCGTATTCAATCCAATCAAAATCAAGATGGAAGTTTGAAAGGTGACGGTTGGGCTGGCGTGCTACAGTCATCATATGCCAATCAGGCCATTGAGGCCGCTCAGGTCAATGACATTGAAATCGATGAGGTCGCATTGGAAAGATCCAGAGAGTTTCAAAAAGGGAATTATGATGCTGGTTCGGGTAAAGTGAATACTGAAAAAGGAGCTGGGATCATGCTTTATGCAGTTTCTGGCTCATTGCGGGCGAGTGCCAAGGAAGCCAAAAAAGCGAAGGATATGATCGACGAGGCCAAACGAAAAGGAGAAATAGATGAAGATGCCGAGTTGTCCGAAGAATTATTAGAGCAAATTGGCTTGAGTGAAGAAGAGTCTTCAAGATTGACTACTAGTTTCAATGTATTCAAATCAGCCAAGGATAAAGCACAAGAAGACGAAGTGCTGAATGGATTTGGGAATAACGGGGGAGAAGAATTTTTAAGTTTCTTGCAAACCGGTGAGTCTATGGTGATTGCCGGTGGAGATGAGTGGACCCAATGGTTTGACAATACGGCCGGTCGTATTGTGCGCATTCAAAATACAGATGGAAGCTGGAGTGGGCACCATTGCATTACCAGTCCCGTGTTTTGTACCGCAACTTGTTTGTTGATCTTGTCTATTGATCAGGACATTGCTAGACTTCAGAGACTGGGTGATTCGTAGTAGAAATATTGAAGGTGGCCTGCTAAAGCTCCAGTGTGACATTTGGCTCATACTGGAGTTTCAGTATTTTTAAGGTTCGGTAATTCGTAAAAAAATTATTGTTTAACTTAGACTCAAACCAGTAGAAAGATATGAAGATGACAGTACTTTATGTAGATGATGAATCTATTCCTAGAATCATATTTGATAAAATATTTGGGTCAAAATATAACACGCTTATGGCTGAATCAGGCCCTGATGCTTTAGAGAAATTAGCAACTCTGGAAGACGACTTGACTGTGGTGATTACAGACATGAGAATGCCTGGCATGGATGGAGTAGACTTCCTCACCGAAGCACACAAAAAATATAACAATCTGGCTTGTTTCATTTTGACCTCCATGGATGAGGATGAAAAAATCCTTCAAGCCCAAACAGATCATTTAATAGAGAAGGTTTTTCATAAACCACTGAATGCTTCTGAAGTAGAAGCTGCTATTGAAGAGGCAGTGAGTCGGGTGGCTTAATGTTCTTACCGACTTTCTACAAACCTTTTAAAATTCTCTAACCATCGTTTGACAGGCTTTTTGTAAAGGCTTGGTACCAGTATAGCCATCAGGCGAGGCATTACCCAGTTGATGCGTGTATATTCAATGAAACTCCTGTATTCGGTTCGACCATCGTCCAATGGAGTGAAGGTACATTTCATGGTGTTGTCCATGTGTTCATGATGATAGTGGGCTTCGAAGGTATCAGGTAGATTGTTTGCAGTAATGGTTTCTATTAACTCCATCTTTTGACCATTGTGTTCATAAAGCATATTTGATACCGCACCATTTTCACCCGCTGTTCCACTTACCAATTCTTTGCTTACAAATCCTTCCTGATATTCTTTAAGATAAGTCGGATCGGCAAAGTACTTAGCTACTATATCCAGTGGTTTGTCGATGATTAGAGTCGTTTCAATTTTCATGTCTTCTAGTTAAAGCTATACAAGTTGACTTTTCTCAAGGTTAGTTAAAGATAAGTATGAAGCCGGTGGATTTGTCCAGATGTGGTTGAATTTTCGTAGTGAGAGAATAGGTATCTCTACCTATTGTAACTAATTATTAAGATTTATAACTTCAGTTTAACCTTTGCAGCTTTTGAGATATGGAATTTTGTTAAATTAAAAACACCTAACCATGCTTAGTAACAGACCCCAGTCTATTGATGTTTTTGAACTCAAAAGTTACATGATTGAAGAAACCTCAACAACACCCTTTGCCGGTATCTCAGTGATTGATAGTTCATTTCTACTCCAGGGACACGTCTTTCTTTCGTTGAAAATGGCCACTTTTAGAAGCCAGGTTGAAGACTTGCTAATTTCCTTCTATAGAAGAGGAAATCAATTGAAAAAAATTAGAATAGATCTTGAAATAATGGAGACAGGTTCTGTTGGTTGGATGTACCAAGTCCTTGCTTTAATATGGAATAATCGAAGGACATCGGATGAGATGGAAATTATTTGGTATTATGACCGTTCACGCATGGATGGATTACAGGAAGGAAAAAAAATTAGCGAACGGTCGGGAATTCCTATGACGTTTATCTCTAAAGACTAAACCAAGTATGAACTTCTGAGTAGATATTCATTGATGGAAGTATTTTGTAGTTTTAATCGACTACTTTTATTTACTATTAATAATGATACTCAAAGATGACATACAAATATTTAGCACTTGGGGACTCATATACCATTGGTGAAGCAGTAGCTGCGGACGAAAGATGGCCACATATCCTGCAAGGCAGATTAATAGGCGATGGTATCAAAGTCGAATTACCAAGGATAATTGCCACCACTGGATGGACTACGGACGAGTTACAAGCCGCCATTGATAAGGAAAAACCAGCCAAGAACTACGATTTAGTATCCTTGCTGATTGGTGTAAACAACCAGTACCGTGGTTATCCCATCGATCAGTACAAAAAGGAATTTGAGTCGTTACTTCAGCAAGCCATTGCTTTCACTCAAGATAGAGCAGACCGAACCTTTGTGCTTTCCATTCCAGATTATGGAGTTACCCCTTTTGCAGCTGAGAAAGACCCATCAAAAATCGGCAGAGAGCTAGATGAATATAATGCTGTTGCCAAGAGTATCTGCGGCAAGTATGAGGTGGCTTTTGTAGACATTACACCAGGTAGTAGAAAAGCAGCGAGTGATCCTACTTTGGTGGCTGAAGATGGCCTACATCCTTCTGGTAAAATGTATAAAGAATGGGTAGATGCGTCTTACCCAATAGTGAAATCAATGTTAGAAAATTAGATTGGTACTATTCTAAGATTATATATTCATATTCGACTTGAAAGGGGAGTTGCCTTTCAAGATTTGAAGAGATTAATTACATAAATCAGGAAATATTATCCATTTTTGAGGGTTAGTGATTGTATCCACCTAATCCCTAATTGAATAAAATTTGTGAGGAGAACTAGTTTTCCTATATTGTTTGTGTTGTGCCTTGTTTTTTACGCTTGTAAAGACAACGTGGTATGCCCTGCTTTTCAGAGTACATATATTCTGGATGACTCGATACGTCTGGCCAAATACTCCTATTTTGCGAATGACAGTACCCCAAAATTTGCTTCCGCTTCAAGACGAAACAAGTATGGTGTAAACAAGAAAACCAGTTTGTTTCGCAAGAATTATGAGCTCATGACAGCTCCTAAGAAGAACGTATTAGCTCCGGTTCCTGAAGATACTTCAGAGCTAATCATAGATCAGGGCGAATTTTTAGCTGAAGATTTTGTAGATACAGATACACTAGGCACTGATTCCTTATCAGCTGCACCTTTGCTTGCCCAAGTGGAGGAAGAGCCAGAGCCGGAAGGCCCAAGGTATAAGTATCGATATGAAGAAACCGCTGCACACAATCAAGAGCAGGTGTATTACAATAAGTATTATGGCGAACTATTTATTGACAATCGCCCGCCGCCATCCGAAGAAAAATTAGCAGAAGAGGCATTGCAAGAATCTGACACCACGCAAGTGAAAAAAGGTTTGGGTGGATTGTTTAAAAAGAAAGATAAGAAACAAGCTGAACCTGAAAGTGCAGAAGAGGAAACAGTGGAACAGGAAGCAGCAGTAGAAGAGGCTCAAGAAGAAATACCTGTTGAGTCCGAAGAAGATGGGCAGTAGTCCATCTGATTTTCATTAATTTCCCATTCTTTTATATCATTTTTTCGTAGCGTACATTATGCTAGATAATCCCATGCCCTTAGCGGAAAAGTTGAGACCCCAGACTTTAGATGAACTGGTGGGTCAGGATCATTTGAAAAACATTCTGAAGCGAGCCATCAATTCAGGAGCCGTGCCGTCTATGATTCTTTGGGGACCTCCAGGTGTGGGCAAAACCACCATCGCCAACATAATTGCGAATTCGGCCAAGATGCCGTTTTTCACTTTGAGTGCGATTAGTGCCGGAGTAAAGGATATCCGTGAAGTCATCCAAAAATCAAGACTTGGATCAAAAGCGATTCTGTTTATAGATGAGATCCACAGATTCAACAAAGGCCAGCAAGATGCCCTTCTCGGGGCGGTGGAAAAGGGCCAGGTGTCACTGATCGGTGCAACTACAGAAAATCCAAGCTTTGAAGTCAACGCGGCACTGCTCTCAAGATGCCAGGTGTATACTTTGAATGCTTTGGCTAAGGAAAACCTAACTGAACTGATCGATAAGGCACTGAACCATCCGAATGTTTTCAAAGACAAAAAGGTGGAGATCAAAGAGGATCAGGCTTTGATGCGCCTGTCTGGAGGTGATGGACGTAAGCTGTTGAATCTGCTGGAGCTTGTTGTAGACTCCTTGGACAAAAAAGCCGTGGTCACTAACGAAGTGGTGACTGAAATAGCGCAAAAAAAAGCGGCCATCTATGACAAAAGCGGAGAGATGCATTACGATATCATTTCCGCGTTTATCAAGTCGATCCGAGGGAGTGATCCCAATGCAGCAGTGTATTATCTAGCACGAATGATCGAAGGAGGAGAGGATGTAAAGTTCATCGCCAGACGGCTGTTGATCTTGGCCTCAGAGGATATTGGCAACGCCAACCCCACCGCTTTGGTCATCGCCAATAATGCATTTCAGGCCGTGAATGTTATCGGCTATCCGGAGTCGAGAATCATACTCAGCCAGTGCGTGACGTACCTGGCATGCTCGGCGAAGAGCAATGCCTCCTATATGGCGATCAACAAGGCTCAGCAGTTGGTTAGGGAGACGGGAGATTTGTCCATACCATTAGGCATCCGCAACGCCCCAACTAAACTGATGAAAGAAATCGGGTATGGTGAAGGCTATAAGTATGCTCACGATCATGCAGGTAACTTTGTCGATTTTGAATTTATGCCTGAAGAACTGAAAGGCAAGACCTTATTTGAGCCTGGTCGAAACCCACGAGAAGACGAAATGCGCAAAAAGCTCAAAGCACAGTGGAAAAGTAAGTATGGGTATTAATAAGCGATTTGAAGGATAGTATAAAGGTTGTTTTGATACCCTTTATACTATCTTTAGAGTTGTTTTAATTTTAATCTGTTGGCTTACTTTTCTACCTCTTTCATCATGAACACTGGATTCATTCTGTTGGGTACTGCATTTTTGTTATTCGCCCGGATTACTTGTTCTGTAACTCCATAATAGCGTAGTGTAAATGTAAAATCTTGACCTTTAGTGTTAATGTTATTTCTTGCATCCTCTCCACAGTTAAAAGATATAGTCACGGTATTGTCTGGATTTACTTCCCACGTGTTGCTATTAATGTTTTCAATATCTTCATCTTCAAATAAGTATCGTTGTGAATCATATACTGTGATCGAAGTGAAATAAACTGATTCAGGATTCATGAATGTAGTCGTATAGCTCTTAGTGCCATCAAATACCCTAGAATTGCTGTACAGATTAGATTCATAGGCAATAGGTGAGGCTCCTCCCCATCCTAATGCACATTCTAAATTCCATTGATGTCGGTCTGTTACCTCCTTTTCATTTCTTGGAAACGTGTAATAGAAGGCTTTTCCTTGTACTTCATTTCTTAATTCTGCAGTTTTTGCATCTACCTCTTCAAAATTATAATTTGGTACTTTGTAATCTCCGGATACTAATCCCCACGTAGTTAATTTATCTTGATTAGCTCGAGCTGTTTCAAGTCCCTTTTCTAAACCACTTCTAAAAATTAAAAATGCATGTGTAGTACCATCTGTTTGATCTATATCTAGGGCATGTTTCCCTTTAGTTACGATGTAATGTTGCCCGTGTCCGTACTGATCAACGACCTGTACTGAAGTATAGACTTCCACATTTTCTGGTATTTCAAATGAGATTTTGCCGTCGACAACTCTGGTTATAGCAACTGAATACAAACAATCATGGTTCATTTGAACGGTAGGTGCGGATTTACCACGTGGGGCCTTAATACGAAGATGTGTAATTCCTTCGTTTGCTCCTTTAACCATCCAATTTCTGAAATTTTTGGCCGTTTCAGCATGAGCATAATTTTCATCAGTTACCGCAATGACATTTCCTTCTTGAAATACGGCCTTGCCGCCGTTTTTCTGATAGGCGATTGCGCTCTCTACTATTTTCGAAGGAGTAACATTTTCAGTGCTCGATTTTTTTTCTTTTGAATTATTTTCTGTTTGGTTACATGATGCTAGCGAAAGTATAAGAATTGTTACCAGAGCCAATTTTTGAATGTGCATTTTATTCTAGATTTTATGATTATATGTACTCCTCAGAGTGGCAGGAGTTGTTTATTCCTCAATTTATAAAAAATAGATAATACGCTTGTTATTGAAAATGAGAAGACCGCCTCTCCAACATCACAGTATCCCGCCACACCCCATGCTGCTGCGCGATTTTTTCTCTGCGACCTACGAGTCGGAAACCCAAGCTTTCGTGTAAACGAACACTGGCTTCATTTTCAGGGAAGGTGACCGCTTGTAGCATCCAGAGGCCTGTAGTTTCGGATTGTTGGATGAGTTCGGACAATAGCTTTTTGCCAATGCCCTGACCTGCAAGCTTCACATCAATATAGATGCTCACTTCAGCCACGCCACTGTATACGGGTCTTTTAGAGACGGGGGACAGCGCGGCCCAGCCTTGTATGGAGCCCTCGCCGTCTTTAGCAACAAGTCTTGGTGTTGTGAGGTGACCTTGATCCCATGCTTCCCAGGATGGCGTTTGAGTTTCGAAGGAGGCCTGATCAGTGTCGATACCATCCTGATAGATTTTTTCTACCTCTGGCCAGTCACTCGGTTGCATGGGAGTGATGATCATAGTCCCTTGTCAGTCACAAATTTCTGTGTGAATTCCTTAATCATTTTTTGAGTGGATCTGAAACTGTCCAGAATCTCCTCTTCTGTCCCTGTGGCTTTGGCAGGGTCTGGGAAGTTGAAGTGTACACGCTCCCCCTCTCCTGGAATATGAGGGCAATTTTCAGCAGCATGATCACATACTGTGAGGATATAATCGAAATCTAATTCCAGATACTCGGTAATGTTGTTAGATGTGTTTTTTGAGATGTCTATACCATCTTCAGCCATGACTTTGATGGCTCTGGGGTTTACACCATGCGTTTCTATACCAGCGCTATACACTTTGAGTTGGTCTCCTGAGAAATGTTTGAAATAACCATCGGCTATTTGACTTCTACAGCTATTTCCGGTACAAAGAATGATAAGGTTTTTCATTTGATTGTTTTATTGAATGATAGGGTTGTTGTCAAATGAGAATTGTGGCTCAATGTAATGAGCCACAATTTTAAGTAATTAACAGCATTGTTTTGCTCCTGATGTTAAACTTGGTTTGCAAACTGTTGGTTTTGCAAATAATTCTAGTCTGATTTTTCCATCGGCGAAAAGAATGTCTTCTACACTAAAGTTCGAAGTTCTGATTTCCTGATCTCCATATTCGAAGAAAATCTCAGTGTCGCCGTTGATCGGTTTCAATTTTTCTACTTTATTGAAAATGTCCAGTGCTTTGCCTGCTGTCCAGGGTTTTCTCATTTCTTCTAAGGGGTTGACCATCAGTTGTACGATGGTTTGTTTGTAGCTGTCAGGGTTTCCACCACAGTCTACGGATTCAATGCTCACATTTTTCACTTCTGTAATGTGAAAGGTGGGCTTAACAAATTTTCCTTTTTCGATTTCGAACTCTAATCCCAACTCAGGATTCTCTTCAAGGATGCTTAAAAATTCTGACGTTTTCATATTCATTGTAAAATTACGATTAAATTAATCATATAATCGTAAAAATACGATGAAGGTTGCATTTATTTTGAAATAAAAAAAAAGAGGCTGTCACAAAAGTCTTGAATGCGTCTTCACGAGCGGAATGAAGTGATCTTATGCCCATTTAGGGACTAATATTAAGATTGCTTCATATTATTCGCAATGACGGAAAACTTTTGTGACAGCCTCCGTTTTAGGAGATCAGGATTTTACTATTTAATCATAAACTCCACCTGTGTTTGATCCCATGCAATTGAGACTTTCCCTGAATCTGTAGCATCTATCACAAAACTTTCCACTACTTCATCTAAGTTGATTACAGGTACATTGAATCGACCAACATCTTTGCTTTTGTCATATTTATAAGCACCCCATTGTTTAGGTTCAGAATTGATAATAATGGTCCATTCCTTTTCATTCGGAATGGTGAACAAAGCATATTTACCTGCCTTAACATCCAGATCACCAATTTTTGCATCTTTGGACAGCTCAATGGTAGTTGCTTCGTTGGCACCTGTCCTCCATACTTTCCCCAATGGCTCTAAGCCGCCAAATATTACTCTTCCTTTTTTAGAAGGGCTGCTGTAGTTGATGGTGATCTCATTCCCATTCACAGTAGCTTTAGATACTTTGGGAGGGCTGGCTTTTTGTTGTGCATACAGGCTGGAAGTGCTTATCAGGCAAGCAATTATAAAACTTGTAGCAATTGTTAATTTATTTTTCATATGTTCAAGATTTTTGTTTGGTTTGAAAACGGATTTAAGATGACTTAAGTTCGTATTATTTTTTTAATCAGAATTGGTTCAATGCTAGATTATTTTCCAAATTCTCAGAATTTTAAATTAAATTGACGGTCTGATTATCCACCACCTCTAATAAGTATAATGACGAAACAAATTAAGGTTCTTATAATTGATGATGACGAAATCAACAATCTGATTTGTACTAAGGTGATCAAAGATTATAACCCTGAGATGCTGGTCGAATCTTTGACAAGCTCGACCAAAGGGCTTACTCATTTAGAGGATTTGGTGAAGAACAATCCTGAAGATTTGCCTGATGTCATTCTATTGGATATTAATATGCCAACGATTAGTGGTTGGGATTTTATCCGAGAGTATCGCAAGATGATGACGGCGGTAGAAAGCGAAAAGATTAAACTTTTTGTATTGACTTCGTCACAGTATTATCAAGATGCTGAGTTGGCTGATCAATACAGAGAGGTTCAAAAGCTATTTACGAAACCTTTGACTTCAGATATTCTAAAGGAAATAGATACTTATCTAAACTAACGGATCTTTAGTTCACTCAGTGATTTTATGAAATTCGAAACGACTTCACCCTTCTGTAGGTGACGTCCTTCTTTCACTTTCCAGTCTCCATTTACTATGGTTCCCTTGAAGTGAGAACGATCTCCGCTGTATACCAAAGTAGATAAAATATGTTCGGAGCGACTGGTAGCGATGAGTGGAGCCTGAGCATCGACCACTACGGCATCCAGAGGCTGACCCACTGCAAAGTAATTCTTATTACCATTGCCCATGGCTTTTCTTCCTGCTTTTAGGGCCATATCCACTCCGAATAAACCCGTGTCTCCATTCGAACTAGAAATAAACTGATTTCTACGATGCGTAGTCAATCGCTGACCATAGTCTAGAATTCTGAGCTCTTCCAAAGGATTGAGTCCAATATGACTATCTGTACCAATCGACCATTTACCACCTTGCTGCTGGAAGGATTGAAGTGGGAAAATGCCGTCGCCCAGGTTGCCTTCTGTAGATGGGCATAGTACAACATGCGCACCTGATTGTGCTATGCCAGCAACTTCTGAGTCGCTCAGATGTGTGGCGTGTACCAAATGAAAGTTGTGGTTAACGTCAAATGTATTCAAGAGCCACTCAACAGGCCTTTGTTCATAAAAGTCCAGGCAGTCGGTCACTTCTTTGAGTTGCTCTGCTATGTGGATGTGAACAGGTAGGTTTTTAGCTTCGGCAAAGGCTGCGCTGATAGATTCTTTGTCGACTGCACGCAGTGAATGGATGCCTAAACCAACATTAGCTTTTGAGTAAGACTCGGAGGCTTTCTCGGATGAGATCAAAAGTTCCAGGTAATCCTGTGCGGAGGCTGAGATAAACCTTCTTTGTTTTTCTACAGGATCTTGGCCAAATCCTCCTTTTTGATAAAAAATAGGGACAAGGGTAATGCCAATACCCGCTGTTTTTGCTGCGCTGATCAGTCGCTCGCCCATTTCCGCATGATTGGTATACCTTTTTCCATCTTTGTCATGATGTACATAGTGAAATTCGGCCACATGGGTGTAGCCATGAGAAAGCATTTCCACATACAGCATGGTCGCAATGTGCTCGAATTGGTCGGGATCCAAAGACAGGGCGATGTTGTACATGGTTTCTCTCCAACTCCAGAAATCATCCTGCGAGGTAGGGTCGGGGTGAATTTCTGCCAGCCCTGACATCGCATACTGAAAGGAGTGGGAGTGTGCATTTTGAAAGCCTGGAATAGCATAGCCATTCACATATTCTGTGACTGCTGCTGATTCGGATTGGGATAAGCTGTAAATATTTCCATCAGCGTCTAGTTCCACGTAAGCCGGACATAGCCAGCCGTTATTTGTCAACAGACCTTCAAACTTCAAAACTTTACTCATTGGTTCATTTGGTTTAGTGTCTGGATGAGAGATGTGAAAAGCTGTCTCAGATCTTTTCTCACCATCTCGGCTCTGGCATTATCGTATTGGGTTTCGCTATCGTCCATATAAACGGTTTTGGCCATTTCCAGCTGAAGTGCATGGATGTTTTTTTCTGGATCACCGAATGTTCGAGTGAGGTTACCACCTTTGAATGGATGATTGTGCTTGAATGAGTAAGAAGTATTGGACAAAACCTCCGTGGCCGTCTGGATTATATTGGTATCTGCAGCTTGTCCATCTGCATCTCCCAAAATCAAGTCGGGAAATTTTTCAGCTCGGATCCCTGGTACATGTTGGCGAATGGAATGCGCATCAAAAAACAACACATGCTTGAATTGCTTCTGAAGTTTCGTCAGCTCCAGACGAATCTGGTCATAGTATGGATTATAATAACTACTGATTCGCTGGTTGATTTCTTCCTGGTTAGGTCCTTCGTTCAAGTAGATGCTTCTATCATTGAAATTGGTGGTCGGGCAAAGCGCGGTGATCACTCTGCCATCGTTGTAGAGCGGTTTGCTCTCCGCATTTCTATTCAAATCAATCACCCAACGACTGTACTTAGCTTTGATCATTTTGATGCCCAATTCTCCTACAAAGTCATAGAGCTGATCCACAAACCAGTCGGTGTCATCTATCGCAGCGATCATTTCCGGATCGTATTGATCTCGAATAGAATCGGGGATTTCGATACCGCAGTGCGGGACACTTACTAGTATGGGCACTTGATTTTTGGTGGGGTCAATGATTTTAAAAGCCATAGGCGAAGTTAAAATTTTTGGGGCGGTTATTATAGTGCTCAATTCCAGTTTACTTATCGCTTAATACTTTTTGATCTTATAAATTTGTAACTCAATTAGAGGAATATGATCATATTAGATAATGCTGTTCTTTCCGATGATATCAAAGAAAGACACTTTGTATGCGATTTGAATAAATGTCATGGCGCTTGCTGTGTAGAAGGGGACTTGGGTGCACCGCTCGAGGAAGATGAGTTGCCCAAGCTAGAAGAAGTGCTTGAGGCAGTCAAGCCTTATATGTCTAAGGAAGGGCTTGCTGTACTGGAAAAGGAAGGCAGCTATATTCTGGATGAGGAGGGAGACTACTCTACTACAACTATTGGTGGAAAGGAGTGTGCATTCGCTATATACGACGAGCAGAATATTCTAAAGTGCGCCATCGAACAGGCCTATTTGGACGGTAAAACCAAATGGAAGAAGCCCATTTCCTGTCATCTTTATCCGATAAGGATAACGAAATATGATCATTATGATGCACTGAACTATGATCAGTGGGACATCTGTGATCCGGCTTGTAAGTTAGGCGATGAGCTGAAGGTGCCTATTTACAAGTTTTTGAAAGAGCCGCTAATTCGCAAATATGGAGAAAAGTGGTATGATCAATTAGTTAAAGAAATCGAAGGTTAGAGTTTTTCTTGGATTTTTATTTTCAGTTGACTCCCTGTTTTTTGAATTGTATTTTCATGGCTCATCAAATCTTCTTTTAGCAAACGAATGATAACCATAGAGTCAATAAATTTGGTGTTTGAGGTTGTGTTAAAAATTGTTGCAGTTATGTGATGACAGAATTGGTTGTATAAGTCTATGTCTTCATAATAGGCTGAGATTTGACCTAATAATTCACTATCCATATTAGTCAAAACATTGCTGATTTTAGCGGATTCGTAGGCAGATGCATGCAATGGATAAATTTGAGTTCCTTTCCATTTTGGAATTTGACGCCAGCCTCCATTGATTAAAAATGGTCTCATGAGTGTGTTTTGATCGCTATTTTTTACAATGCTATCTACAACATGAGTAATGGTGTCGTGGTATGGAATTGTATTTTCCAACCAATTACCATGCTCTTCGATTTCTATTAGGATTTGTTCTAATGCAAACTTTTGTTCATTCGAAGCTTTTCTGTCAGAATTCCATTCATTGAGCATCATCCCCAGAAATACACCAAAAATTACGATGGTGATTTGAATTAAGTACTCCCAAATTTTGTGTTTATTCATGAGATGAAATTAAGTAAAAAATGGGGAATAAGTGGCTTATACTACTTTCTTGCCTTTAATCAATTCAGATTCGAGTATCTGGCTCATCTCAATGATGATGGCATCGAGTTCCTCAGAAGAAATTTTTAGTTTTTCGATCAGCTCCATTTTACTTTGGATATCTTGCTCTTGAATAATGATAGACATCAAACCTTGCATGCGGCTCAGTGGAGCTCTTACTTCATGTGAGTTGAGATAGGCGTATTTGAGCATCTGCTCATATTGGTCTTGTACCTTCTGGGTTCTTTCTTTCACCAACTGATCCAAATTTTCATTCATACTTTTCAATTCGTCATTGGCCTCAGCAAGCGCACTAGTCTTATTGTTAACCGTGATAACTAAGTTCTTTTTGTGATCCTCCAACGACCTTCGCATTTCGAGCTGAATTAAAAATATACTGCTGACCAGTGCAGTACTGGTAAGTTCAAATTGTATGGTAGATATAATCGACACATAGCTATTAATCATACCAACATCCTGGTTCATGCCAAGGAGCTCATTTGCAATAACCAATGTCGGAATTAGTAGTACGTAGTAATATATGATAGTAAAGATTATCCAGACAGTACCTAGCGCATAATGATTGTAGTTGTAAGATTTAATTTTCTATAAACGTAGAAGCCAATGAGCAAAGCAACGGCGTGCATGACAAATGTGTTTATCATGGCATTTGGTGGTGTCACCGTGGACGTAATCATCGAAACAAGAATGATATACATGGGGTGCTTTAGGTAGAATAAGCTTATAAGAAGGGGAATCTCCCGAAAATCACTTCCGGCACCTTCTATCCCTGGCAAGAGTAGCCTCACTGACCCAAATAGTGCCGAAAGAGTACCAAAAAGCAAGGCATAGCCCAATTGTTTGACAATTGGATTTTTAATTTCAATGGATGGAATCTGCATATTGATGTATGTAGACTTTACACAATAAACAATATACAAAAAAACTGGTTATATCACCAGTGACACTTCTTACGACCGTACAGGCATTAAAACGTTATTTGCAATCAATCTTTCATTTACTTATTTTCGGAGAAATTCAGATTGGGAAAATTAATTATGATGAAGCGAACCAATATGTGCAACGCCCATCTGAAAAGCACAGGATCTTGGTTCAACCTGCTTATTTCACTTGTAGAATGATGGGCTGAAGAGTTATTGACCCTAGGGATCAATCACTCTTTCAGCTTATTTTTTTGTCATCGTTTGCATTCTATTTTCCAAAAAGGAAAAACAATGGTATTGCCTTCATCTATCCATTCACCTTTCCATTTGTACCCTTTGTCACTAAAATCATAGAAGGTGAGTCGCGAATAACCGTCGAATCCCTGAGGAGATTTTTGTGGTCTGTAGAGTATAATTTTATCGCCTTCCAGATTGCCCGTCCAATGTGACAGAGGAGCAACACCTGGTGCCGGAGAGCTGTAATAATGTACATTCCATCTGGCGCTGTCTACATCATATTGGCGAATACTACCCGAGTGTGCCCCATCTGCTTTGAGCGTATAGTCTTGTACGCCTAAACCATTCAAAATGTATTGGAAGGTCCAGGTCATATCTACGGCCTCTCCCCATTCTCCATCTATTCCTTTTCTATAGGATTTACATTTGCAGGTACCCATCATAGGTTCATAATCTTTAATTTGCTCTGGAGCCTCTGGATTAGGTCGCCCATAAGGATACTTCTTGCTTGGCGCATATTCATATTGAGCAAAACCTGTGAAGCTGATGCATGCGAACAGCATGCTGATAATTTGAGTTTTCATAGTAATTTGTTTTTTGGATCAATATCTACACAACTCTTGAATACCCCTAGACTTGTGCAGGGAGCACTGGAGGTTTTGCAGTAAACTATCCAGCAGATTGCAGGAAGCTCTTTATATCTCTTAGGCGACTTTGAGCGATGTCAATCTTGATTTGATTTTCAAGCGTCAAAAATGAGGTAGAATTGTAACTTACCTCTGAGACTTTATTCATATTGACAATGGCCTTTCTATGAACTCTGAGGAAATGATTGTCTTGTAGTTTTTTCTCAAGGGCCTTCAGTGAATTTCGCATCGCATAGGTGTGTTGGCTTACGGTATGAATTTTCACGCAATAGTCATAGGCCTCTATCCAAAGGATATCTGAAAGAGGTATAATTTTACTCTTGTTTCCAATTTTGATGGAGAGGGCCTGAGTATTTCCTTTCTTTATTTTGTTTTTGAGATCAAAGATTTCAATGGCCAGGTTTTGATTGACATTGACCAAATGAAATAAGCCCAAAATGGCTACATGTGCAAGCGTGTAGATAGGTGTTTTTTGATAGAAGAAAAACACACAATTGTCCCAAATATTATCGAAGGTCAGCGCTCGGTTATTAAGTACAAGTTGAATGATCGAAATAACGAGTACATTAATTACAATGAGGATAGCCAGATGCGAAACAGCGGGCCAGGCTTTGGACAGGTTGAATACTCTACCAGACTGCCCGGTATAAATAATGGCTCCACAATAAACCAGCATGATTGAAAGCCAAATCATCCAGCGATAGGCATGGGCCATGGCAAGATCAATGATAGAAAACTGGTCTGTCGGAGCCAATTCAAATTGCAATATGAAATAGTACTGCTGTGCTGACTCAAAAAGAACAAGAAAGAGCACCATAGCAAATGCATACAGTACAAACCCTTGATATTTCAAGTGCATAAATTGTATAAAATTGATCAATTGGCTTTGCCTTTTCATATGATCAATTTAATGGATTAATTTTTATTCATCCTTAATTACATCAACCGGATTACGACGCGCTGTAGCAAATATCTGCCATCCTATAGTGGATATGGCGATCATCCCAACGGACAGAACCGAAATAGCAAACATAGCTAGAGTGAGCGTAACCCGATGTGCAAATCCTTCAAGCCATAAATGCATACCATACCATGAAATAGGAATGGCAACAATGGCTGCAACCAACACCAACGCTAAGAATTCTTTGCTGATCAGGCTCATAATCCGAGGAATAGAAGCTCCTAATACCTTTCTAATGCCAATTTCTTTTGCACGTTGTTCTGTAGCGTAAACTGTCAAGCCGAAAAGACCTAGGCAAGCAATAAATATGGCGATAAGCGCAAATACACCGAAAAGTCTCCCGAATCGAACATCAGATTTGTAATGTTGGTTGAAGGATTGATCCAGGAACACAAAGTTGAATGGTCTTTGTGGTACCAGATTGTCCCAGATGAGTTGAAGTTCAGCTATGGTTTCCTGCATTCTGTTAGAGTTTACTCTGATCGCAATTCTCCTCAGGTCTCTGTTTTGTCCAAATCTTAAGGATAATGGTTCGACCTTAGCATGAAGAGATTTATAGTTGAAGTCCTTTACTACGCCAATGATTTTACCTTTTCTTCCCCATTGTGAAAATTTCTTGCCTATAATTTCTTTAGCACTATTGTATCCATAAAGTGACAAGGCCGCTTCATTGATCATAAGAGATTCGATGGAGTCATTAACGAAATCCCTTGAAAAGGACCTTCCAGCAGCCATTTTAATATCGAAATTGGGTACAAAATCTGCATCTATTTCAAAAATAGCAGGTGCATGGTACTTAATTTCTCCAAAGGGGTTTTCAATTCCAGTGCCAGCATTAGGAAAAAAATCGCCGGGCACTGCTCGTGATGCAGAAACAGAAACTACATCGGGATGAGACAGGTATTCATGTTTTAAGAGATTGATTCGATCTTGAACGACATTGTCCCAACCAAAATCTACAACGACCATTTGATCCTGGGTGAATCCCATGTCTTTGTTTTGCATATACTTAAGTTGGTGATATACCACTGTCGTGGCTATTACTAGAATGATGGCCAAACAGAATTGAAAGACAACTAAACTGCGTCTGAGTTGTGTGCCACTTCGTGTAGACTTAAACTTTCCTTTTAATACTTGAGATGGGCTAAACCCTGAAAGTACCCATGCAGGATATAGACCAGCTAGTAGGCCAATAAGTAGCGTGATGCCTGCATATATAGTAACATATTGGGTAGTCAATAATCCTTCAAAGGCTATAGGCTTCCCAACCAGGTAATGAAAATACGGTACAATGAGTGCTACAATTCCAACAGCCAGTAAGGAAGAGAATATGGCGATAAGCATAGATTCTGTAAGGAATTGAAACGTCAGATCATGCCTCAGTGCACCCAATGTTTTTCTAACACCTACTTCCTTGGCTCTTTCAACAGACCGAGCCGTCGCCAGGTTAATAAAATTAACGCAAGCTATGATCAATATAAAAAGGCCAATGAAGCTGAGCATGTAAACATTGGATATGCTACCTATGTCTCCTGGTTGGCGAGCAGCTACTGAATGGAGGTACGCTCCCTTCATCGGTTCGTAATCCAGCAAGTGTTTTTCTATTTCACTCATTTTTTCGTAAATGAGATTGTTTTTCGCTCTAAGGGAGGCTATTGAAGCATTTTCATTCAACAATAGATAAGTGTAGAAGTCTACATATCCCCAATTGCTAAAAATACCCGGACGCCAGTTATAGAAAGATGTCATAGAGATCAGCCCATCAAATGTCATTTGCGATTGGGGAGGTACATCTTCCATGACTCCGGTTATTTTCAAGGGTTCCTCATGATCAGCTACCAGCGTTTCTCCAATAATATCTACCGTACCAAAATATTTCACCGCCATGGATTGGGTCAATACTATGCTGTTGGGTTCTACAAGCGCGGTCATAGGATTTCCAACCAGCAAGCGCCAGCTGAACAGTTGAAAAGTCGAAGAGTCGGCAAACAAGAGGTTGTCTTCTTGGAATTTCTTCTGTTCATTTTCCAGAAGGAGGATGGAAGGACTTGTGAAACGACAGAAGCTTTTAACTTCCGGAAATTCACCCAACATGGCTGGTCCTGCCGGAGCAGATCCCCAGACTTGATAATCTTCTGCTGCGGGAGTTTCTGAATCTCCGTAAAAATGAAGCACCCGATACATGTTATCAAGGTTGGAATGATACTTATCGTACGACAATTCATTGTAGACATAGCACAGGATCAGTAGGCAGGCCGAAATACCTATGGTAAGACCAATGATGTTGATGCCAGAAAATTGCTTTTGGTTCATGACATTGCGCCATCCTATCTTAAAATAATTCTTGATCATTCCGAGTTGATTTAATCTTTGATTTCCAGTAAATGATTTGATTATGCCTGGCCTGAAAAGTTTTACTACTTCCCATAAAAACTGCCACTTGGCTTTTTGCTGTCCTTTTGTCTTGGCCTGCTCTTCGAATAACTCGAGCAAATCACCTTCAATAGACGGGTGTAGCTTAGGGTCGCAAAACCATCGAAAGAGACGTTGAGAAAACCTGAAGGGAGTCATCTATGCAAATTTTACATCCAAAGCCACATTGGGAATCGCATTGTACAATTGATTCCTCATCTCTTTAGTGTCTTCAATGGCTCTTTTGCCCTGAGCGGTTATTTTGAAAAACCTTTTAGGTCTCCCACCTCGTTCGCTGGTCGACCCGCCTTCTTCAGATTGCAGATAACCTTTGGTCTCCAGCCTGTTCAATGCAGACTGTAAAGCACCAACACTTACAGTTCTTTGCAATCTGGCTTCGATTTCCTTTTTTATAGATACACCGTAGGCTTCTCCATAGAGTACGCCTACGGTAAGCATGACGATTTCTTCAAATTCGCCTAATTGAAACTTACCCATAGTTATTTCCTAATTGTAGTATTGCAATAATATACAACGAATGGGTAAATTCCTAATTGTAGTATTGAAATAGTTAGAATACTTTATTCATCCTTAATCGCATCCACGGGATTAGAGAAGCCTGCTTTTACAGAATGGAAACCGGATATGGCCAAAGTCAATCCAAGAATGGTCAATCCAGAGATTACAAAAACGAATGGGGAAATTTCTATACGGTATCTAAAATCCTCAAGCCATTGTTGCATCATCCAGAGTGTAGCGGGAATGCTTAGTACAATGGCTATCATAATCAAGCGGGCGTGTTGTTTGGACAGCAAAACAGCAATTTGCCAAACGTTAGCGCCTACGATTTTTCGTATGCCGATCTCTTTGGTGCGCTGCTCGATGGCATAGATGATAATGCCAAGCAGTCCTAAGCTGGCAATAAGGATGGCTAGGGTAGAGAATAAAGACAACACACTGAGGAAGTTTTGCTCGGCCTGAAAACTCGCTGCAAAATTTTCATCTACAAAAGAGTAGACGTAAGGGCGGTCACCTACAAATTTTCTCCATTTGGATTCGATGGCAGTAAGTGCTTCTTGAACTTGTACGGTAGATTCTGTTTTAAGAGAAAACAAGGCATTTACTCGGCCGCTATCGTGCATTTCTGACTCATGTGAGAATAAAGCATAGGCATCCATGGTGCCTCTTAGTCCTCGGTAGTGAAAGTCTTTTATTACACCAATGACTTTGAAAACCATATTACCATGGTTGTATGTAATTTTCTTACCAAGAATACTTTCGTCAAGATCCCACCCGATAGTGCGAGCCGCTTGTTCGCTGATGATGATGGATCGACTGTCTTCAGCGAAATCGTCTGAAAAATTTCTTCCAAATAGTAATTCCACGCCTAGTGTTTCTAAGTACTTGTCATCAGCGAGGGAATAATCCATGGGTAGGGTTTGTGTGGGAGCATCTATAGGCTCAAACTGATCTCCTGCCCAGTGGTTTGGTGGAACCGAAGTACACAAGGAGGTTGTTTGAATGCCTGGAATTTGACTTAACTCGTTGATGAAACTTTCCCTTGTGGTTTCATCCATCCATTCCAAATGTTCGATGGCTGCCAGGTTTTCTTTTTTGAACCCTACATCTTTTTGGTGTGTATAAGACAATTGTTCAAAGGCAATCAGCGTAGACGAAATCAAAATAACAGAAACAGCAAACTGGACAATCACTAAACCATTTCGCAAGGGTGCGCTTTCTTTTCCTGTTTTTACTTTTCCTTTCATCGCATCTATAGGTTTGAATGCACTGAGGAAAAGTGCAGGATAGCCACCCGCGATCAAGCTCATAAATGCAATAAGACCAAATAACAATCCCAAAACTTTCGGATTTCCAACACTGTTGATGTTCAGCGGAGTTTCGGTCAGCTCACCAAAATATGGAATGACATACCATAACAATGTCATGCCTATAATGGCTGAGATCATACAATAAATAAAGGATTCAGATACGTAGCCTAAACTCAATTGCCATCTGGATGAACCAAGCAGTTTTTTGATACCTGTATACTTTGCTCTTTTTAAATGCTGAGTAGTGGTGAGGTTAGTGAAATTGATACAGGACAATAATATAATAAAACCTGCAGCTAGTCCATAGGCATATACCGTACTGATGTTTACAGGTGTAGAAATTCTATTGAATACATTGATATTCAGGTGAATATCTGATAACGGCTGGAGGAATATCTCCCACTTTTTACCGCTATTCACATAGTCATCAAAGGTCGTATTCATGAGGCGCTCTAAGGTGAGGCCCGCATATTTTCTTGGGATTGGCTGCATTTTCTCGCGAACCAGCTCCACATCTGCTTCAGGATGCAATTCAATGTAAGTGACAAATCCAGTCCAGAGCCATGACCAGTTTTGTTTTTTTACTCTACCGATCGCATTCATGGGTAGGAGCATGTCAAATTCGACTGAAGAATTATTTGGAGGATCAGCTATGATGCCGGCCACCTGATGGGTCCATTCTCTGTCTCCATATTCTAGCTTCAATAATTTACCCATGGCGTCTCGCTCACCAAAATACTTGCTAGCCATCGATTCTGTCAGCAGAATGTTCTTAGGGTTGGTGAGGATGTCTTCTTGGTTTCCTCTGACAAGTTCAAATGAGAACATATCGAAGAAATTAGAATCTACAGCGATCACCTCAGGCTCAAGAAAGGACGTTTTTTGTCCAAGTTCATCTTCCGAAGTCACTAGATACCCTAGCTGATACAGTCGGGTACCACGTTTAATTTCAGGGAGCTCGTCGCACATGGAGAATACCACGCCTGGTCCGGTCGAGCCGAATTGTTCGTCTACCTGGTCACTCCAAATAAAGGTTTGATTGACTCGGTATATATTATCTCCATTTTCATGAAAATTATCAAAGCTGGTATGATAATTCACATAGAGATAGATAAGCATGGAGGTACAAATCCCAGCAGATAAGCCGAGAATATTGATGAGTGAGAATAGTTGATTGCGCTTCAGGTTCCTGAAGAACTGTCGTAAATAATGTTTTAGCATAATTTCAAGTATAAGTCGAAATGGGATGGACTAATTCTGTGCCAGTTACTTAACTAGTTGAAATATAGAGGCATACGATTTTTTTCTGTTTGAAAATATGTACAATTGCGGACAATAAAGTGTTCACAGATGGCAAAATTTAGCCCTTGCTTGCCTTTGCAGAACTTCTTTTATTCAATTGAACTTTCTGTTTGCCTTTTCTGATTCTGATGTTGAGCATCTCAACAATCAATGAAAAGAAAACGGCGAAATAAATATACCCTTTGGGTACGTGATGTCCCATGGCTTCAACAGTCAACATAAAACCAATGAGAATCAAAAAGGATAAGGCGAGTACTTCTAAAGAAGGGTGTTTAGAAATAAACGTACTGATTTTACCGGCAAAAGCCATCATGATAAACATAGCTATGATGACCGCTATGATCATAATGGTAAGCTGACTTGTCAGTCCTACAGCAGTCAAAATGGAATCAAAGGAGAAAATAATGTCAAGCATGATAATCTGAGCAATCGTTCCTGCTAGGGTGGCACTGGTTTTGGTCACCAAGTCATGCTCTTCCATCACCTCCATTTTATGACCAATCTCAACAGTACTTTTTGCAATGAGAAAAAGTCCACCGCCTGCTAGAATCAGATCCCTTCCGCTAAAGGCATGCCCTAATACAGTAAAGAGTGGTTCGGAGAAACTAATTATCCAAGTAATCCCAAATAAAAGACCAATTCTGAATACCAGTGCACACATCAAACCGATATTTCTTGCTTTGGCTTGTTGATCCTTAGGGAGTTTGTTGGATACAATTGATATGAATATGATATTGTCTACCCCTAAAACTATTTCTAAGAATGTAAGTGTCAATAAGGCAATAAGTGATTCTGGAGTAAGTAGAGCTTCCATAGTATGTTGGTTGAATTAAGTGCTCAATAATAATCATCTCGCTGAACTAATCATGAATGGCGGAGCAAAATTTCTTTAATGAAATAATATTACGTTATTTGTAACTACAAATAACGTAACTCCGTTAATAGTCGCAATATGAGATTCGAAGAAGAAATTAAGCAATCGTCATTTAAGAATTCAAGAGAGAAGGCCATTATCAATGTAGTGTTCACTGGCAATTGGCTCAGAGACCGGGCCGATGTGGTGCTAAAGCCTTACAATATCAATGAGCAGCATTATAATCTATTGAGAATTCTAAGAGGCAGACATCCACTCACGATATGTCCCAGTGAGATCAAAGAAGTTTTGATCAATAAGCGAGGGGACCTCACCAGACTACTGGACAAACTGGTAAATATGGAACTGGTCGAGCGAGATGTAAACCCTAAGAACCGGAGAATGATCAACTTGAAAATTAGCGATAAAGGAATAGAATTTTTGTCGCAGTTAGATCCGGAAATGGAAAAGTTGAGTCGAACTAATAATGCATTGTCAATAGAGGAGTCCGAACAGTTGAGTAACCTTCTGGATAAAATGCGAGGATAATTTTTTTGCTCATAAATATGTAATTACAACAAACGGAAATACGAACAAAATGAAAAAGATCATAGCATTTGCAGGAAGCAATAGCTCCACATCGATCAACATGCAATTAGTTAAATATGCAGGTTCACTGGTAGCGTACAATGAAGTAGAGTATCTGGATTTGAGAGATTTTGACGCACCTATATATAGTGCAGATATAGAAAAGGAAGGTATTCCACAACCCATAAAAAACTTGGTGGCTAAACTGGCGGGAGCTGATGCCTATATTATAGGTACTCCCGAACACAATGGTAGTTTGACAGCATTTTTGAAGAATACGATTGACTGGGCTTCTAGAGTGGAGGCAAAATTTCTGGGAGGAAAACCTGTCTTGTTGTTGAGTACCTCTAATGGCAAGCGAGGAGCCGCAGGTAGTTTGGAAGATCTAAATAATAAGATGAAGTACTTTGCTGGCGATGTGGCGGCCACATTTAGTCTTGGTTCGTTTACAGATTCATTTGATACTGCACAAGGGGTTGTGACAAATGAAGAGGAAAAGGGCAGGTTAAAAGAAGCCACCCTGCAATTGGAGAATAAATTATAATCATCATAACATATATAATCGGCAATTCAAAATGTGCAAATCCGCAAAACGGAATGTGCAATAATTCCCACATCAATACTAGACAAAAAAATTAAATAAGTAGCTTTACACCGTCGCATTTTATGTATTTCACAACACTAAGGAAGTCAAGGCTTTGCCCAGACGGGATCATCTTATTAGGATGATCTACTCCTTAGTGTTTTTATACTTTGAAGTGCGACGGCGTCTGGGCTACTTTATCTCGTAGTTCGCCGTTAATACCTCCACCTTGCGCTTACGCTGCTTCATTACACGACCATTTCCTGCCGCTAAGAGCTTATCTACATGAATTGTGTGCCAACCATTAGCTTTAATGTATTCGTCCAGCACAGTCGACGGATAGCTGCTTAGAAGGAATTTTCCCTTCATTGCTGCTAGTGCATCCAGATCCCTTCTGAAATCCTTCTCAGAATACCCGCCATAATGGCCTTGATTGCTGTCAATATATGGAGGGTCTGCATACACGAAAGTATCTTCGTGATCGCGGCTTGAAATAACCTTGTGGGCTGCATTTTCTTCTATTGTAACGTACTTTAAACGCTGTGATAACTCCTCGTTAAATCGATCAATTTTGTTTTGAATGCTGTGGGTGCGCTTGTGGCGATCATAGCCCCAGGTGCCAATCTTGCAACCGAATCCTTGATTGGTAACTACATAGAAAGCCCATGCTCTGACAACCGGGTCGTCTGCAAACAGCCAGGGACAATCATAGATTACCATTGCTTTCTTGTATGTCTCGCGACTGTGCAGTGTGGCTTCCACTTTCTTTTTGAGATCAAAATAGCCATGTTTCAGCACCTCGTAGAAGTTCACGATGTTCATATTTACATCATTAACTACCTCGGTAGTACTCGGCTCTTTTGCCCAAAAGATAGCACCTCCTCCGAAGAAAGGTTCTACATAGATCCGGTGATCCGGAATGAGTGGCAGTATGGTTTTGACCATAGACTGCTTGCCCCCGTAGTAACTGATGGGGGTCTTAATTTGTGTCGTCGTCATTTTATGTTAACTATTTATGTGTGCCAGACAATTAATTGTCCTCTATTGAAACCTGTACCGTCAAAATCTGCACCAGTGAATGTGCCTCCGGTGGCTCTTGCTAAAACAATGTCAGTACCGTTTTTTGATACTGTTAGATCTCTATGCCCGTAATACGTGTATGAATTCGCATCATCTCTAACTCCAGCCACGGCATAAACTATGCTGGCTGAAGATAAGCCTGTGGCTATTGTTATAATGGGCGCAAGGCTCATATTCCAACTTGGAATGTTTATAGTTGTGTGCTTCAGTGGCCTTTCAGCCAATTGAGTTGCTATTGTTGCTGCGTAATTCGGATCATCACCCAATGCAGCGGCCAGCTCATTCAATGTATCTAAAGCCGCAGGGGCCCCATCAATAATGGCATTAAACTGACTTACCACATTAGCCATTTCTCCAAGTTTGTCCGAAAACTGCACCACCTCATCATAATCAGCAATACCGCTATCTGACGCCCCAAACTGCAACTTCAGTGTGTTGGAGTAGAAAGTATCTCTCAGTAGATTATCACCATACCAGGCCTTACGGTCATAGACTTTCTCTTCTACAAATACTGGCACTTGACCTCCTGGGGCGGTCGCTTGATTAAAAGCTTGTACCGTGTACACCTGACCGTTGTAGTAGGCCGCTCCGGCAGTCATGGCATAGTCATCGCCATCAATAATAAACTCACAGCCATGGATAATGACAATATCCGTACTCTCATTAGTCAGTGCCTTCATTATAGCGGCCAGTTTCTGATCGGTACCTTTTTGTACCTGATTTGGATAGTCAGGCGACAGGGTCATTCCAAGGTTTATATTGCTAAAATCTACATTATCCATAGTCTATGTTTCTATAATTTCAAAATCAGATCCCCCAATTAGGTATCTATTCACTTCAGCTTTCAGTTGGTCTTCATCGTAGGTCAGTCCACTAGGTATAATAATCGAAAATCCAGCTTGTACTACATTATTAGCGTAAGCGGTGTATCCTACTATCCCTATCTGGCTGCTCGCCTGATAGCCTATAGGATTGTTATTGTCCGGGCATGGATAGCCTAAAGTAGTGGTATTTTCAAAATCATTATTGAATATCCTCAACTCTGGGATGCCCAACTTCAGCTGTAGGTATCGCTCCAGGAGTATCGTACGACCATCCCATTTCATCTCCTCTTTAATGGTTTTAAAATGCGATATAAACGCCGTGTGAATGGTCTTAATATGAACGAAAAGACTGGCCAACCACTGTAGCCTTACCATCTTTCGTAGGTGGGGGCGGACATACTGTGTCACCAGCTTCTGAAAGTCGATATCGTAGCTCACCAAACTCATTCAGCAACATAGGTTATCAGGTCATCAAAAGACAATGCCGGATCTAATTCCAGGTAACCACTAAACGGCTCGTACTTCCGATCCACATTAGCATATACATCTTCATCCTTTTTCGCTTGTACGCTATCAGTCACTACGTCTTTCACATTAGGTACAACTTGCAGTGCATCCACGTGTTTGGAGATGTAGTACACACTATCGCCATTGATGTCGATCTCAGCCAGATAGTCGAGATATGCAGCTTCCACTAATGGCTTCAAGTCCTCTAGCGGCTCCAGTGGATTGTAATACACAGTGAATCTAGCGTCCAGTTTGTCGCTATTCAGGCTGAGGACAGTAACGGCTGGCCCAGGCGGTTGCGTGCGATCTACATACAGATTGAAGGCACTCAATTGCTCAGGGGTTAGTGCAATTGGCTTTCCATCATTGTCTTCAGTAGCCACTTTGAGTATCCAGCTATTAGTTCCTTGGATGATCGCCAGGCGTTTGATGATTTGCTTGTCCGGATCTACTACTTCGTAGTAGTATTTACCAGTGTTGTCATTTACCAGCAGATCATCTCCAAACTGAAACTTAGACCACTCCCTGGCGAAGAAGTACTTATTGGCAGCGATACCTTCCTCTTTGATTTGAGTCAGCTCCGCTTTAGCCTCACCCCAGAGCGTCTCTTGGATATAGCTGATGAAAGACATCAGCTCTATCCATAGGTTCCATTCTGATGTTTTAGAGCTACTATCAAAATCCAGCTGCGCATTATCATCCACCTCATCTGTGATGAAGGTATGAATTTCGCCGATCCTGTTTTTGGCGGCGTCCGAATTTTCAGCTAGTATTTCTGATAGTCTGCTCATGGGTCTATGCGTTAGTCTTTGTCTTCCTTAGCGGAATCAATCAGGTTTCTGAGTTGGGCTTTGTTCAGAATAGTGATTTCCATTCCAGTTATAAACTGTTTCAGTTTGTTTTGATCAGCTTTGTCTAGCTTCAGTACTCCGGAGTCCTTCAACTCCATCGCCCAATCAAAGTACTTATCTATATCTCCTTCCGATTTAGAAAAAGAAGCCAATAATCCTCTACGGAGGATGTCTTTTGCTACGATCGGCTGCTGGGTGTCGGTATAGATCGCTGGTTCTCCTTCGGTGTCTAGTAGTTGTTTTGAAAAATCGATGTTCATATTAGTAAGATTATGAGTGATACAATGACCGGAGCGGCAAAGCCCTTCCAGTCGAAATTTTCTTTGTTCTTGGATTTCGATTTGAATCGTGACCAATCAAAGTCGTTTTTTGCTTCGTACTGCGTGAACTCACGCACTGCATACAGCAGGCCGCCTAAATACCATTCCCCGCTTACCCAACAGATAAGAAAGGCCACTATGGCATGGACCAGCCAGTAGGGTGTGATTCGATATAGGTATTGGTAGATCATGCGGCTTCTAGTGCAGTTAATCTGTCGTTTATTTCTTTGATGGAATTCACAACCATTGGATTAGGAACGACATCCACAAAACCCAATCGCTCTACCTCCTTGCCGTCGGCTTGTTTATGCATGAAAGTACCAACTAGCTCAGGAGCAAATTGCTGTACCTCATTGGCTCGGTATCCAGAGCGAATCGGATTACCTTCTTCATCCCATTCATATTTGTAAGAAATTGCATTGAACTTCAATAGATCTTCTAGTCCTCGCTCATAATCTCCATAGATGTTTTTCAGCCTTTCGTCGGATGGATTGGTGTTGGTGAGGGTGCCGGAGTTGGAGTAGAGTGTGCCTGTGCCTAAATTATTGACCGTTACAGCACCTAAGCTGTTAATTATTACCCTAGCCGTGCTGTTTGTTCCTAATAACAGGTTCCCATTAAGAGTACGATTATAGAGTGATATATGAGAATTAGCGGTGCTTGCAAATCCAACATAGCCTTGTTCAGTTGTACCGTCGGATTCGTAAAAAGCAGAATAAGCAGTGTTATCATCACCGGTATCGTTCCCCTTAATTCCTGAACTGTAAGGCATTAGTGTTTTTCCTGTCAAATTTGAAGTGCCAATAACCTCCAAATCATTCTGCACCTCTACCAGCCCAGGCTCAATAGACATTTCCAATGTTCCATTCACCCTGAAGTCAAGACCCGTAGTGGCATCTAGTGCGAATACTCCTGTAGAGGCGATGGTGTCCACCTCATTCAGATCATTGCCTTTAAAATCAAAATCTCCAGAGATGTGGTCGATGCTGAAGGTCTCGTACCACATACCGCCCAAACGTCTGTCTAGGATCAGATCCTTATTCGTGTCATCCTGACGGAAACCAAAAGCCTGTGTAGGATCTGAATCAAAAGTCAATGCACACTCACCAGCTACGTCACTGGCAGCTCTGGTGAGTGAGGCTTGGCGCTTCAGCTCTACCTTAGAGGCGTTGATGCCTATTCCCACGTTATCGAAGAATTCGAGTATAGTCAACCTTTCAAGCTCACCAGTGGCTTCGTTCGAGACGTGCATATTTCGAGTGTAGGCGGGAGTAGGGTTTTCTACATACTCAAGGGCGGTCAAAAATTCTAATTCTTCCATTACAGTCTATTTGCTAATATTTTACCATCACTATTTACCAGCAGCTTTCCTAAGCTGACAAGCACCTGCACGATATTGATCGTTGCAGTTTCAATTACATTACTCGGTTCAGATTTGATCTGCCCAGAGTAGTGTCTTGCTCTTGCCCAGAGGGGCTGACCATCGGCCAGCTCCTCAAAAGTGCAAGAAGGCGTGTCTTCTAATGTCTGGATCGTGTCCAGTATATTTTCAAAATCACTCGTAGTGCTGATTTCCCACTCAAAGCCTTCGCCTGTGATCTCACTAGTAGAGACTGCCGACAGCTCCACAGTTGAGGTAGTCACTTCGACCAGGGTTAGTACCGGAGGTCTGAGTATCGGAGTTGACCAGCTATTGATCGTTGTATCCTTATCTGCCAGATACTTGAGTACCTTGGCATTGACTACTTTCGTGTCATCAATGAGCAAAGTAGATCCAGTTTCCAGGTAGTCATCCACACGCAGGCCATTGTCCCTGGCCAGCTGGATGATACCTTCTATGCTGCCATATTCCTGTAGGGCTATGTCAAGCAAATTTTGGCCGTTATTTACCGTGATCGATCTCATTCCGGATACCTTGCGTTGGTTTTAATTGTGGCGTCTTCAAACACCGTCAGTTCTTCAACTATCTGGCCATCCAGCTCAAAGGTCTCTCTAGTCCGACCGCCCAAATCACCAAAGTCGTCATCATTCACAAAGCCTGATATTCCCACGCCCATGTATGGAAACATTCGCAACCCTCCCAAATCAGTGAGTAGCAAGTCCTCCTGGTGCTGATAGGTGCTTTCAGTAGTTTTGAAATCACCATTTTCAATCGCCAGGTCTAAAGTCTCCGTACGTGCGTAGTCCTTTGGCATCAGTGTTTTACTTTATCGTTCTCGATATTCGAAAAATCTTCTACATCATTCAAAGCAGCCAAACCAGCTACAATTGTAGCCTGCAAAGCTGATCCACCATCTTGAGGTGCCGGAACGCCGTCACCAATAGCATCGATGATGCCGTCTATTCGGGCTGTCATCTTCGTCAGCTGTGCTACCAGCTCGTCGTGAATGATCAGCCCTTTCAGGCTGCCTCCATTCATCACAATCTTATCCACGACACTGCACTTGATCACAAAGCAGATGTCTTCGTCTTGGCCTATGATGCCACAGAGCACCGTGCTCCCAACTGTCGGGAACTCCACGATACCGTCTGTGACCTCATCTATTCCGGCTTTCAGTCTGACCTCGTCAATTTCCGCTTGTCCTGGTGGCTCTACCACACAGGTCATAGTCGCTTCATCCACTTCCTTCACGGTGGCGGTGAAAGTGGGCATCAGCTTCATCCGCTGCTTGCTCAAGGCCTGCGCTATGTCTCGTACCTTCTGATTCATAGCAGTATCCCCAGTTCAATGTTTCTCCTTGCGCCTTGCTGGCCGAAAGACGTAGTCACACTATCGATCAGATAATTACCCGCCCGGCCTTCGTCGAAGTCGGGATCTTTGATATTGGCCACCATTCCATGATGGGCAGCTGGGATGAGGAAGGTTTTGAATCCTCCTTCAAATCCTGTGTATTTCAGTTCGTCAAGCTGAGCCTTGGCCAGCTCTTCCAGTTTAGCCTTGTTCGATATCTTGTAATAGTGTAGCGTGCGCTGCTCTCCATTGGAATCACCTACTTCCACTTCCAGTTTGCTATTGTCCTTCAGTATAGAAATAGCCTTGATTTTGATTTTCTTGTCATCTTCCGAGACAAACTTTAGATTACTCTTGATGATATTCCATGAGGTGCTATAATTCACTGTGATTCCAGCCGATTGCGTGTCACCGAAGGGCAGACCCACATACAGATCTGAACCTCTGAAGTAGATCGACAGCCCGTATTCCTTTTTCAGCTTGGCGAAGGCTTCGGTCGCACTCACGTTGTTAAGCCTGAATTTTTCAAACTCTACCTCCGGCACTTCATTTGCGACATTCACTGATGCACCTGTCTGCGTGGAGATCTCTGATACAATGTAATCGACTACCTCTTTGAGCGTGGTAGCTTTAAATGCTTTCAGAAGGTTGGTTCGCTTGGCGTGAAAGTTGGTGTCCTCCAGTTCGACGGTATAGGGAAAATTCGGACTGATCTTTGACACGTATCCCACAAACTCAGTTTCAAAATACACGTCCTCATAGCCGAGCTTAATCGTGGCTTCTGCACCAACTTGTATCTCCTTATTCAGCTGCGTCAATAATCTGGGCAACTTCACTACAGCAGTATCTCCTATCGTGTGACGGCTTTCATGGATCTGCACGTCATTCACCTGCGTGAACACATGACTACCGATGGTGATTTCTGCTTGTAGTACGAACATGAGTATGATAATTAGTTTATTCATTTTCTTCGTTGATCAATTCCAGAGGTACAGTGGTATCACTGATGGCCTCAATCATAAATGGCTGTTCATTCGGGCTGGCTTCCGCACCTGGTATAGAGAATCTCTTGATAGCAATTTTCTTGATGCTGAATAGATCCGTCATCGGACATTCTATATCGTGGCTACCTTTGCCTTCACAGATCGTCCGGAGCTTGCCTACCAGATCTGAAGGGTACTCATCATCAGACGATCCATACAAGACGCCTATAATCTTCACCTTGTAGTTATTCAGATTGATCTGCTCTAGTACATTGGCTACCTGTTGGCCTCTGTTGAGCGGAGTTTCTACGATATGATTACTCCCTACAATTGATATAATAGGTTCATCAGGGATCTGCCAGCCTGCTATTTTCACCGGAAAAAAATCCTCTCCGTTAAATTCGTTGTTGAAGTTGAAAGCACCTTTGACTGTCTTGATGATCGTGCCTGCCTGGTTGGCCCCTTTGCCAACACCCAAAGCAGGATAAGGCGGAGCTACATGCCCTACCTTTCGCGTTACATCATATAAATCAAATTCAGCCATTATTGCGTAGTCATTTCATTGGCGGCGTTGAGTGTCCTTAATACCACCTCTTGTACTTTTTCTTCAATTTCATCCGTATCAATATCACCACCAACTGCTGATACCTGGATAGTTTCAGCAGCTTTCAGATTTTCTACAGTTACATTGATATTGGTATGCTTCGTGCCACCGCCGTTTATGGTGTCGATGCCTGACTTCAGATCTGAACCAACTCCTTGACTTGACGAATCTTGATCGTCAGCCAATGCAGATCCTAACTCGGTAGATAAACTACCATCAGGTGCAACTGTGATTTTAGATTTTCCACCTTCTGGGGTGATCAGGTTCAATCTGCTTCGTAGGTTCTCAATTCCTTTGGCGCCAGTATTGGCGATCTCTCCGAGCTTGCCCGGTAGTTTAGATGCCAGCTCTAGCAACTGCTGCAAGGGCATCAATAGTGAATCCAGCATAACCAGACCAATACGCTTCAATCCCGCTACGATTCCTCCATCTGTAAAGGCCGATTTAATACTATCCCAATGACGTTTGAAGCTCATTACCAAATTGACGATAGTGCCTAGTGGCCCCATCATAAACAACAAACTCGCTCCCCATTGATCGTATTTGTATATGGCTACGCCGACAATAGCCACCAAGGCAGTAATAGCACCTACCACCAATCCAACTGGATTAGCCGTGAGTGCCGCATTTAACAACCACTGTTTAGTCGTTAAGATGGTGGTTTGTATAGCCGTAGCAATTAGCACAGCCTTGTACCCGACGAATCCGGCAAATACTACTCCTGCTACATAGCCAATAACTTCTAGTACCGCTCTATTCTCATTCATCCAGTGCCAAACATCCATCAGACCATTCGCGAAGGATTCCAGGGATTGAGCCGCACCTTTTGCCCAGGCAATGACCTGCTCTTTATTTTGATCGATCAGAGCAATCAGCTTGCTAAATACTTTCCCTATCAACGGATTGAAAGCTTCACCGATACCAATTCCTATTCCTTGCATCTTGCCCTGGAAGGTGGAGATCTTACCGCCTACAGTTTCAGATTGCTTCGCCATCAGATCGAAGAAAAGACCGCCTTCGCCTGTCAGATTAGTAAAGGCTTGCTCCAGATCTGAAAATTTGAGCTTTCCTTCTGATGCCATCTTCTTCACCTGGTCTTCGGTAGTACCCAGGGCTTTGGCAAATTCGCCCATGATAGGGATACCTGCCTCTACCAGCTGGTTGATGTCTTCTGCGTAAAGTGTACCTGCAATTCTGGCCTTACCGTAGATGGTGGCCAGCTCGTTGAAGTCTTTGCCTGTGCCTGCTGAGATGTCTCCTATTTTTCGAAGGGTATCCGGTAGTTCTTTGGCGGTAGTGCCAAATGCCAGGAGGGACTTGCCCGCCCGGATGACCGAGTCATTGTCGAACGGCGTGACATTGCTAAATTCATTCAGCTTGGCAATGGTATCATTGGCTTTGTCCGCATCCTTCAGAAATGTAGTAAAGCTGACTCTCGTCTGTTCCATATTTACTCCTAAGTCAAATGCCGCAGATCCAGCGGAGTAAAAAGCCGCTCCAAGAGCTAGTCCGGCAATGGCTGTCTTGAGTCCAGAAAAGGTTCGGGTGAGTCCACTCACTTTGGTATCAGCCTGGCCGCTGGCCCTACGGATCTTATCCAGCTTGTTGCTGGCCTGATCGTTTAGCTTTACCAAATATTCGTAGATCTTCATTCTCCTTGCGATTTCTTATGTTCTTGGTCTCTGGCCCATTCGAGGCCTTTGAAAGTTGTCGCCCATTCATCATCACTGAGGCTGTCAGGGTCTTTGCCTGTGTGATACTGAATGAGCGCATCGGCTAGTACGATGACCGAGGTCTGATCTGAGATCGTCGCCTCGGCTAAAGCTTTTTTATGCCAACATACTTCTCTCGCTTCACTTCATTGATCGCCATCAAATAGCCAAAGTATAAGCGGGGTGTTTCTTTAATTGCCTTCAGATCCGCAACCGTAGTACACAGCCTGTCTAGCAAGTGAATCGCGGTGTCAAACGGTTTGTTTTGGCGGTTCTTATGCTCGGCATACTTCAAGTCTGCACGCTCGGCATACTTCACTTTTAGTACCGTATTTTCCACCTGAATGACTGCATGATCCGAATTGTTGATAATTTCAAATTCCGGCATATTGATCAGTTCGTCAATCTGAGAGTCCAGTCCATTGCGACACTCGTCGCTGGTCTTCAGCTCTTCGTCACCACCTAGCCAGCAATTATTCAATATTGACTCAGTCACCACTGATTTGCTGCCCTTGCTGAAGTTGGACGCGATCATCTTCATCACTGACAATTTCGACGTAGGATCAAAGATGTATCCCACCTTGCCGTCTGCTTCCAGCTGGTAGATGTCGGTGTACTTTTCCTTCCACTCAGCGATTTGTTCTTTAGTAATTTTGGACATTAGGTTCTATTTAGTTTTTAAGTTTTACACATTCCACTCGATGTCTCCCGGCAGGAATGGCAGGGTCACTTCCACGTCGGGCGCACCTTCGCTTAGGTCGATGCCTACGCCTGTGAATTCCACATACTTGAGTATGTTGGTGCTCACTACACCGCCTTCTTCTGGGGCGAAAGCGTGAACGATGTCAAAAGGCTTGATCGACAAGATCGACTTGCCATTGCCATGCGACTGCATGAACGCCCAAAGCTCGCTGGAGCTGACCTTTAGCTCTCCTGGAGGAAAGGTAACCCGACCACGGCCACGCTTGCGAGGCTTCTTGCCTTTACCGTAAATGTTCTTTTTCTCCTGCTCTTCAGAATACTTGATTCCGAGGATCTGCAAGATCGGACGGCCTAGTACCATCACATGGCTATCATTCCAGCCGTATTCTTCACTATTCATCATAGTCGGTAGTGTTTAGTTTATGCTAAAGCCGGATTCTCAAATCCGAGCGTCACTTCTATAGTTTTGCTGTAGAATTTCGGTCTGATTTTCAGACTGACCTTCACCTTGTTGGTGCTCAGTACGTTCTGCTTAGGATCTACAGTCGCCGTGATGGCGCTTACTTCGCCATTGGCCGTCATGTTCAGATCAAGGGCGTTTTGAATCTTAGCCTGGTAGTCTTTGGCTACCACCGGAGCCATAAACCCATCATCATCTACATCGAGGTCGTCCAGGATCTCATTCACATACGTGTCGTAGGTGATGGTCAGTGCCTTGTCGATCACACGGCCTCTTGCGAAGCTGGAGTAGTCGTCTGATGCAGGACAGGCCATTGGGTCATCATTGAAGTAGTAGCCATTACGACCTTGCCATCTGCGCAAGAACACGAAGCCCTTGTCATGGAGCTGATCCTGTTCTCCGCTACTCATCGATTCGATGGTGGTTGTTCCATCTGTTAGGTAAGAAGCAGTGACACCCACATCTCCATCCTTCACACGTCCCGGGTTTCTTTGTACAGGGTTAGCAGCATATCGACCAAGCAATAAACCGATAGCGGCATTCTTGCTGCCTGCTACGTCGGTACTGATCGCCACTTGCACCCTGTTGTTGGTATTTCCAGTTAGATCTATCAGATCTCCAATAGTCCCCTGATAGTCTCGGCCATCTATAATGGCTCTGAACGGCTTAAACTGCGAAGCGTACTCCTCGGCGGTTTCATGTAGCTTTAAAATAGCAGCAGTCACATCGTCATCTACTTCATCGTCATAAGTTGGTACGTATCCACCGTCTGGCACTCTCCCCAGGGCAACAAGTCTAATCTTGCCATCCGCTGCATCTAAGAGCTTAGTGGCTAGGTCATTGGCTTTGTCGGCCACGGATGCCATCAGCGTGGTGGGGTCATAGAGCATCACCCACAGGGCCGCACCTTCTCCCGCCTGCGCATAGAAGTCCTTGATGTTCTTCCACACGTTCGTGCTGTTGGCGGTATCATAGGCAGCATCCAAGCCCAAGGCTTTCGCTTCATCCGTGCTGAATATCTGCTTAGGATCGGATAAACCAATCTGGCCACCTACAGCTACACCTGAAAGGATTAGTCCGGCTACTCCGTCGTCTGTACCAGCAACAAGTCCAAGTGCGCCGTTTTCGATTTCAATATTTACTCCTGGTCGTCCCATAGTTCTGTTTTAATGGTCTTCTTAGTTCGTTCAAATGCCCTTCTTACAGGCTAAGGATCTGAAGATTAATCAGATCCTTATTCGGTTTTCTTGGCTGCTTCAGCTTCTTCCTTGGCTTTTTGAGCTGCGGCTGCCTCATCAGCTTTCTTCTTTGCTGCCGCTTCCTCTTTCGCCTTTTTCGCTGCTGCTTCAGATTTTTTCTTAGCTTCAGCTTCGTCTTTAGCTTTTTGAGCTGCGGCTGCCTCATCAGCTTTCTTCTTTGCTGCCGCTTCCTCTTTCGCCTTTTTCGCTGCTGCTTCAGATTTTTTCTTAGCTTCAGCTTCGTCTTTAGCTTTTTGAGCTGCGGTTGCCTCATCAGCTTTCTTCTTTGCTGCCGCTTCCTCTTTCGCCTTTTTCGCTGCTGCTTCAGATTTTTTCTTAGCTTCAGCTTCGTCTTTAGCTTTTTGAGCTGCGGTTGCCTCATCAGATTTCTTCTTTGCTGCCGCTTCTTCAGCCGCCTTCGCTGCTTTTTTACCTTCTTCGGTTCTTGCTTCTAGCTCCTTCGCCACTTCCTTTCGCTCGATGAACTGCACTTTACCTTTACCTTCTTTCAAAGTTTTTTCATGTGCGTGCGCATCACTTTTCCTTTTTGATGGGAAAAATTGACCATCTGTTGTCATGTGGAAACCATCTTCTTGTGGGTAGGCTTCAAAATAGGGCAATGAGTTTTTCTTAATATCTGCCATTGTTTTGGTGTTTATTTAGCGATAAATATTCCGGCAGCGAATCCCACAGCTCCCCAGAATTCTTTCCTGCGGAAGAAGGCTCTCTGCTTCTTTTCGTTTTTTTGGTATAGGTTGATTTTCTCCTCTAAGACTTTTACTTCTTGCCTTCGGGTACTATCGGTCAGTTGGTAGATCCCTAGCTGCATCTTAGCCAGGTCACAGTCTGCCAGTTCACGGTGGATCTCGTTGGCTACTGCTGTCGAGATAGTGACCGAATCGCTTTGTGAACAAGCGTTCCAGGCTATCAGCAGTAAGATCATAAGTGGCAGTATCGTTTTCATTCCTTAGCGTTTGAATGCTGTCTATCTGATCATATAGTGGAATCAGAGTAGTGCGCATGAGCTCCAGCTCCAGGTCTTTGTTTTGCAGAGCCTTCTGGTATTCCATCTCCTGCAGCTTACTGAAGAAGATGAAACCAAAGAGGCAAACCAGAACGGTCAGGAAATACCTGAGCTTCCCGTCCATCTTGATATCTTATGTACCTGCGATTTGAGTCGGTATTTGCGATATACGCCATCACCTTCTCTACTGCCAGCCTTATTCGTATTGCCTTCTACAGTCACCAGATACCTATTCCGGGTGGGCCACTGATCTACAAATCCGACATGAGCGATTCGCTGTTTACTCTTGAAATAGATCCCAAATACATCTCCACTGCGAGGCCGTTTATATCCGTAGTCCCTATAGGTTAATTCTCCTTTGTGATAGATGACATTCGCTGTAAACCAGCTGGGCGACCAAGCCGGGCTTTTGGGCGTTTCTACACCACAGGATGTCAGGTGATAGTTCACAAAAGCGGCGCACCAGGCAAAGCCCTTACCAAGGCCAGTGGTGGCTAAGTATTTTTCTACTTCAATGCCATCGTTTTGGCCAGTCGCCTCACGGACGCCTATGTCTTGGGTGTATCCCTGCTTCACGCAGTAGGTGTCCGGTAGGACAGCGAATCCCTTTGCAATCGAAAAGACCATAAGGATGGTCAGTAATAGATTCTTCATGATTGATTTGAAATTAAGATTAAACAAAAGATGAAGGACAGATAAATCGCAAACGCCAGTATGACTCCCCATTTGTGGCGGGGATCTCCAGCACTCAGCAGATCCTCTGCGTCGTCATCCAAAAATTTCTTCAGTACGGGAAACTTGAGTTTCAATAGAAACCAAGAAACCCCACTGTATAAAAACAGCGTAGCAATAGCATAGAAATTGACATGAAACACACCTGCATCAAAGGCACCAGCTGTAGGGTCTATCAACCGATAGAGTCCAGGAGCCACAAAGAACAGCACCAAAGCGATGGGTATTGTCAGCCATTCGTTGTATTGTTTGATGATTTTAGTCCAGTTCATTTCAAAAATGCGATTATCAGTTCTATGATCAGGGCAGCTATGATTCCTGAGGCAGCTCCCCAAACCCTTACTTTCGTTTGAAGCTTGGCAAACTCAATTCGTAGATCGGTTTGCTGCTCCGTTTTCTTTTCTTCGGCTCTTTTAATGCCTTCAATATCTCTACTCATTTCGTCCACCCGTCCCATCATTTGGATTAGCAACTCCTTGGTGGTCAGTTTTTGTAGATCTATGGTTTCCTCTCGGCTCATGGTATTATAGCAGTTGGGAAACCGGGGCTATTACCTCCCGGCAACCCAAAACTTACTAAATAGGTCTTTAGACGTTACCGTCTTTGATTGCCCCGAAACCGATCTCGTACAACTTGCCCACTGTAGCGTTACCAGTGAATCTCAGCTCATCAATTGGAGGGTTGTTGCGAGTATCTTCCTCCATGGATGTATAGTGCTGCTTCACATTGTAGATCGCTTTGATCGCATGTGGTGCGTAGAAGATGGTACTTGCTACTCTGTCTGTACCGACAGCAGCCGCTCCAATGGCTTTCTTCGTGCCATCCACCGCATACTTCACAGAAGCGTTGTTGATGAAGAACTTCCATCCGTGGTGAGGTACCGGCTCTCCGCTCATGGTCTTGATGAAGATGTCTCTGAAAGCTTGCTGGCCTAATGCGTCCAAGCACAAGTCATTCAAGTGTTCTGGAGACAAGATCATGTAGAGCTCACCCATCTTCGTCAAATTCATTTTTTGGTATGGAAGCATAGCCTTAATGACATCAGTCAAAAGCATTCTTCTGGTGCCAGACCCGTCTCCGCGATCTGGGCCAGTAGTTTCGAATACCGGGTTGAACTGTGGATCAGTATCATCATCCGGTGCCAGCGCATGGATGTTCTTTTCAACCCAGCTTACCACGATAGCTTCACCGTGCTTCTGCTTCAGAATCCCACCTCTGTTCAATGCACTGGTTCTGATTTCTTCAGAGTCAGTCATGGAAGGCGTAGTACTGAAATACTGCCAAGGAATAGTGTTGTTCTCGACATCAAATGTCTTTCGATCACCATCCACATAGGCGTCCATTTTGTCCCAATCCACAGAGATAGGGTTGCCTACCTTATGTACATTGATCCCCGAACTATTGAGTGCAGCCTTTGGTGCGTTAGGGATGACTGCAAGAAAATCTTGCTGCAAGTTTTGAAGTGTATGTACCAGTGCTGGTAGGATAAACTTCTTGATATATTCTCCGTTGCTAAATGCCATGATATTAAATTATTGTCCTTTCTAATTGATTAATCCTGTGGGTTGTGTACTTTGCCCAACTCCGAAGCATTGAAAAGCTTCTCGAATGCTTCTGGATCTTTGGCTTCCAATGCATCCAACTCAGCCTCAGAGTAGTCCTCCAACTTCTTGTCACCTGATGGCTGTTTGCCTCCCAATCCCGCTGCTTTGAAAGCTTCGATTATCTCAGAAGCTCGAGGTGCATCATCCGACTTTGGCTTTTCTACCGCAGTAGCTTCCAAAAACTCCGCAGTCTCTTTGATGCCTGCTTTCGTAATCATCTTTTCTACAGATGCTTTATTCTTAGCGGTGATCAATCCAGCCTTTTCGCCCATAGCGATAAATGCCTCTTGAGTTTCGGCTTCTGCCAACTGAGCATCATCAGCTCCCGCGCTGGCAGTCGCTTTGTCCGCCTCGATAGCGGCCATGATTTCTTCGTCCGTAGCATCGGCGTTCAGCCCATACTTTTCAATGAGTTTATCTTTCATTTCGTCCTTATTTTCAAATTGAAGTTGTGAATCGTAGTGTGCGGCCATCTCCTCATAAGCGGCCTCAGCTTTTTCCGGGGCTTTTATTTTGGTGTCCGATTCTTCGTCTACCAAGCCCACCTTCTTTGCTTCTTTCAGGCTGAACCAGGAGTCCTTGCCCTCGGCCATCCAGTTGGATTGAATCCAGTCGATTTCCTTTCCTGTCTTGTCGGCATACATCTCAGCCAGAGACTCGTTGAGGGATTCTAATAGATTAGCGTAGTTCTTTATTTGGGCAGCAGAGCCGTAAGCCCCACCTGATCCCTGATGGATCATCATTCGTGCCCCTTTCGCCATATACACCTTGTCGGCGTTGATCGCAATGGCAGACCCCATACTGGCGGCCATGCCATCTATATAAGCGTGAATGGTCAACGAAGAGGCTTTCATTTGAGCGATCATCGCCAGTCCTTCGAAGATGCTGCCGCCGGGGCTATTGATGCGAAGGTTCACACTTTCGTAACCCTCAGCCTCGGCCTGTTTGATTGCCTTGGTGAATTCATCAGCATTGACCTTGCTCCAGGCGGAGATCGATCCATACATATTGATGTCTGCGGTTGTTTTCGACTTGGCTTGTAATTCAAACATGTCCCAAAATTGGTATCATGCTGCACGGCTTCCAATGAAAAACAAGAGGTGTAATTACAATGTGCTGCAATTAGTTCATAATTCACCTTTAATAAGGTACAATGTAATTACGCAAGGCTTCGGAGCTTCCTTTCGCCTCACTGATCACACAACTTTGGATCATGGAAAAACACCTGGCAGCTCAAATACTATATAATGAAGGCACGGATCAAAAGCAGATAGCCGCCGTAATGGAAGTATCTGAGCAGACCGTAGGTACCTGGAAGAAGAAATACGACTGGGATCGCAAACGGGTGGAGCACACGCTAGCCAAGGAAACCGCAGAGGAGTCGCTATGGGAACTCATCAACCACCAGCTGGAAGTTCTAAAGTACCGAAAGGAAGAAAATCGGAAGAAACCAAAGGATGAATGGAAGCTTATTGACAAAGGCGACATCGATGCCTTGTCCAAGATGTTTAGTTCTGTGAAAGGCAAGCAACTCGAATGGAGCAATTATGTCAAGATCAGTCGTGAGCTTTTGGATTTCATTCAATCCGATAGCCTGGAATTAGCCAAAGCGCTCACAGGGCCATTGCAAAACTTCCTAGCCAACAAACGAAAAGAACTATGAGCCGAGTGTCAGAAAAAGAATGGCACTTGTTTCTAGACCAGTGCCAGCGAATCGGTGAAGCCACCGAAATCATTCAAAACGAATCCGACAAGGATCAGAAGAAGCGAAAAGAACGCCTGCTGAAAGTGGGCAACTTCGAAGCCTTTTGTAAATACTACTTCCCACACTATATAGATTGTGACTTTGGGTGGTTTCATCACAAGGCGGCGAAGGACATCTTGAGTAATCAAAACTGCTTCGCTGTATTAGAGTGGGCCAGAGAACATGCCAAGTCTGTATTTGCCGACGTGTTCATTCCTATATGGCTACTGGCCAAAGGAGAGCTGAGCGGCATGCTACTTGCCTCAGAGACCGACCCGAAGGCCAAAGTGCTCCTATCTGATATTGAGGCGGAGTTGCGAAAAAATAAAAGGTTTATTGCCGACTACGGAGAGCAGAATCTACTCGGCTCCTGGACTACTGGTCACTTCACTACTTCTGGCGGTATCGGCTTCTGGTCATTTGGCATCGGCCAAAACCCTGCGGGTGTGCGTAAAGCTGCCAAACGTCCGAACTATGGCGTTGTGGATGATGCCTCCAGTAAGAAAAAAGCCAAAAACCAGACCATCGTAAAAGAGAACCTGGACTGGATCCTTGGTGAGTTCATGGGCTGTCTGGCGATCAAAGGCAAACGATTTGTATTTGCCAACAACCGAACAGCTAAGAATGACTTGACGGCACACATCGTAGGCGACATAGAAGAAGGCGACAAGAAGCGCGAAGGTATCAAGCACATCAAAGTATTTGCCACCGAAAACCCAAAAAACCACAAGATGCTACTCATCGCCAATGGCGGTGTTCCAGCATGGAAGGAGCGATACACCGTAGATCACATCCAGACTCGTGTAGGCGAAATGGGCTATCGCAACGCCATGCGCCAGATGTACCACATGCATATCGAGGATGGCAATGTATTCTTGCCTGAGCATTTGCCCTGGGTGAAGTGCCTGCCACTAGATCAGTACGACGCGTTGATCAGCTACAATGACCCCTCATTCAAAGACACCAAAAAGAATGACTTCAAGGCCATTGTATTGATTGGGAAGAAGGGCAAACAATACCATATCCTGTGGGCATGGGTACGCCAGGCAAGCAAAGCCGCAATGGTATCTGCCCATTATGACCTGGACGAAATTGTACATGGCAAGCAGCGCATCATAGAGATCGAAGGCGGCAAGCTCAAAGAGATCCTATGCAGGCACTACATGGAGGCCAACTTCATGCAGGATCTACTACTAGAGGAATATGAGATAGAAGGAGACAGTCGAAACTATCAAATGCGCATCCGACCAGACAAGAGAAGTAAGCCCGATAAGTACGGGAGAATAGAAGATTTGTCGCCACTAGGCGAACGAGGCTATTTGGGATTCAACGAGAAACTGCGCAAGAGTATTGACATGATTACACTTCGTGATCAATTCCTTGCCTTCCCAAATGGACACGACGATGGCCCCGATGCTTGTGAGGGTGGCATCTATTTACTGAACAAGCAAAACCGAAATGGAAAGACCAGGTCTTATCGAAGTGGAGGTTATACAAAATCTAAATCCAGAGCCGCATGAGCACGTTCATCACACGCACCGATTACAAATCAAAAATTCATTCAGATCATTTAGGTGATATCCTGGACGATGAAGACTTCACCGCAGATGACATTCTGGATGAAGCCGAAGAACATGCCATCGCAATCATCAAAGATGCGCTAAAGGGCACGTATGATCTGGACACCATCTTTGACGCCGCGGATGACGCTCGGCCAAAAAACGTAGTGAGATGGGCGACCACCATAGTCCTTTATATACTCTATGAAAGAATTCCCGACGATCTGGTACCAGACCGAATAGTGAAAAACTACAATGACACGATGGATCTATTGGATGACATATCCGATGGTAAGCGCAAAGTAGATCTTCCTGTGTTGGAAGATGAAAACGGAGATATAGCCACCAAGTTTAGATGGGGCAGTCAGGAAGCTAGATCACATTAATCAAAGACTATGAGATTTTTACCAATAGAAGTATCCAACTACGTGAAACGCTTCACTGATCCCAAGGGAGCTATGATCGAGGATATCAAACGTGAGCTGAAGAAGGACAAAGGCAGTCGGCTATCCATAAACCTCACACACTATCGTACATTCAAAGCGGACATGCAGCAGGACAACCTACGCCAGGCGATCGATTTTGCCGAAGATCCTGAGCGTCCGGATCGGTCGCACTTGCTGGCGATATATAAAGAGGTGATGCGTGATCCGCACTTACTCAGCCAGATCCGTACCAACATACTCAAAGTATTGGGATCACCCTTTGCCGTGTTCAAAGCGGGTACCGATGAGATCGACGAGGAGGCCACTAAACTTTTGCAAAAGCCCTGGTTCAATCGCTTCAGGTATATCTTTCATGAGACACCCTACTACGGACATACTTTGGTAGAATTTCAGCAGATGTTCAAACCTGTGCGTGATAATGGGCTGGAATTGGAATTCAAAAAAGTGAAAGTATTTCCAAGACACCATGTAAGACCAGAGACTGGAGAGATTATTCTGGATTACACCATGGAGAAGGGTCTGAAGTATCGGGAAGAACCTTTCAATGAATGGCTCTTGGAGATTGGTGACTCACATGACATAGGACTCCTCAATATCGCTGCTCGCGAGGTGATCTGGAAAAACTACAGTCGATCTGACTGGAGTAGATTTGGTGAGAAGTTTGGACTGCCTATTATAGCCGTGAAAACTGCATCCAATAAGAAGGAAGAACTCGACAAGCTAGAAAAAATGGCTAGTGAGTTTGGTAATAACCTCTACATGATTTTAGATGACGAAGATGAGTTTGAAATCAAAGAACCAAGCAAAGCCAACGGATATCAGGTATTTAAAGACAAAGCTGATTTCTGTGATGCACAGAATAGCAAACTGATCTCCGGACAAACAGGTACCAGCGACGAAAAGGCCTTTGTGGGAAGTGCCGAGGTGCATGAAAACATCCTGAACGAATACATGGAGGAGGCCATGCGCAATGAGACCTACTACAACAATGAAGAGCTGATACCATTCCTAATTAGACATGGTTATCCATTAGAGGGATTAGAGTTCCGATACTTAGCCTTCATGAATGATGAGGTCGAAGCCGACGACTCTGAAACAGATGATCCACCAAAAGATCCCAAGAAAACTAAAAAGCCTAGTGCAAATTTTACTGAGCCCTTATCGATCAAGGTCGGTAAGGGCTTGACCGGGACACTCTCGCAGCGGGTGGCTGGGTTGTATAATGTGGATTGCTGTAATAGCCATCATATTCCACTAGATCCAAAAACACTTATTGCATATTGTGATGATCCTGTAGCAGTAGTAGATCTCGACCGTGCTGTAAACAAGGCCGTGAAGAGAGTCTATGATGGTAAGTTGAAAGCTGGCGGAGTGGATGAAGAGCTCTTCTGGAACTGGGCTGCAGATCTATGGCGTGGTACGCTGCAAGGCTATGGTGTCAACTTTAGCAAGCTGCAATATGGAAGCCCAAGCCACCAACTACTCAATCAGCTCCGCCATAATGTGCATGTCTTTGCTGCCTTCAAAAACCATCACCACACCAATGAGCTGGTGAAAGCCCTGGTAGATGATGAAGGTCAGATCAGATCCTTTGGCGAATTCAAGAAAGCCGCCAAGGGCATCAATGAGAAGTACAACAAGAACTGGCTCAAAACCGAGCATACACAGGCTGTACTATCCGGACGCAATGCCAACAAATGGCTGAAGATCCAAGAGCGAAAAAGCACATTCCCAAATGTGGAATATGTAGTGGTACCAGACGAACGACTCTCGCAGATATGTAAGGATCTAGCAGGGGCTATTTGGTCAGTTGATGATCCTATACTCAAGAAGCTAGGGCCAGGTAATCACTGGCGATGTAGATCCTTCTTGCGTAGTACGAAGAAAGCTATTGATAAAAAGACTACAGGCGAAGAGATACAGCCAGCCTTTGACAATAATCCAGGGATCACTGGGGATGCATTCGGCAAGGGTCATCCGTATTATGAGGTGCAGGATCAGCACCAGGACAAAGCCACCAATCTATTTGGATTGTCGGGACAGATGCCAATCAGTCCAGAGCAATTAGCAGCGAATACCAAACTGCTCGATCGCCTGGACAAAAAGCAGTATTCAGAAATTAACACTTTCGCTCAGCAGGGCGGTTGGTTTGCTGTGCACAAGCTGGCCCACAAGTCAGACTTGAAGAAGAATAAACAAATGGCTACTGCAATGGCTAAGAATGGATATGCGGTAGAGATCCTCGAACACGTAGAGGATGGAACACCTAATCCAGAATTCAGAGTCAACGGCATTTTGAGCGACTTGAAGTCACCAAAGACGCCCTACGGACTAGATACTCGTCTTAGATCTGCATTGAAACAGGGTTTGAATAACGTAGTGTACGAAGTGGCAGCGACTACCCAATTGGATGAATTGACCAAAGGTTTACGCCGAGGTTTTCACAACCGACGAGGGATCGAATGGGTGGATGTGGTGTATGATAAGAAGGTGGTCAGAATAGATCGAGAAATGTTCTTGAATGGAGAGATCCTGAAGGAACTGGAATCGGTCTTAAAATAAAAAACCCGCCAGCAGCGCCGACGGGAGGTGGTCTTTGCACCGAAGTACGCCGACCGGGGTTACAAATATACGAATTTGAATTGAAATAGATGTCTAAGCATAAAGGAATACCGTCATTCAAACGCGAAAGCAAGGAACTGGAAAGGGTCTTGAAAGAGCTGCCTGACGTAGTGGGTCAGACGGCAGTAGATCATGCGCATGACAATTTCGACCGCGAAGGATTCAAGGACGGCGGTAAAATCGATAAGTGGCAATCACGCAAGGATCGCAAGGGCAACCAGGGCAAAAACATCCTGGTACAGACTGGACAGCTCAAAGCGTCTATTGATTATGACGTATCTGGCAAAACCGTGAGCGTAGGATCTGATAAGGTATATGCCAAGATGCACAACGAAGGAGGCAAGACTGGCAGAAACCACAGCGTACAGATGCCTCAGCGAAAATTCATGGACAACTCCAAAGATATTGAGGAAGCTGTGGAGAAACATTTGGATAACGAAATGGATAAAATATTTGGATAACGCACCGTCATTGCGAGCGGAGCGAAGCAATCTTAATCCTACTACCTGGCACGAGATTGCTTCGTCGTACCTTCTCGCAATGACGAATAAAAAGATAATACCATGTACACACTAGCATACACTCTAATCAAACAGCGCCTTATCGCCATATCCGGCATCAAAAAGGTAGAATGGTACACAGGACAAGAACGAGGCGAAGGATCGCTGAAAAACGCGCCTGCGGTATTGGTGGAGTTTTTGCCATCAGAGATGCAAAGAGTAGGTAATATTCAACGCGGAGAGGTAGAGTTTAGACTGCACCTAGTCACTACTACCATGCTGAGCAATGACAAGCACATACAGAATGATGACAACAAGGATCACATGTATTTGCTGGACTCCGTATTTAACGCTACACAGAGCAAAAAAGGGATGCTGAGCCACATTGTAGGCCACGAAGCCAAGAAGGGCACAGACGACGATTTATTGCTATTCAACAGCCCGAATAGAAACCATATAGAACCACCGCATGCTCAAAAAAGACTCATGGTAAGTATTCAGAAATTCAAAGCCATGTGCTATGATTACTCTGGTACGAAGACTTATCAAGAAGTCACACCTGATTTGGAAGTAACTGAAACTTGACATAGTCATTTTATTTGACTTTTTTGGGCTAAATTTGAGCTCATGCAAGCTGCTACTGCCAAACATCCCCGATACGTCAATAGAATAGCCCGCCGAAAAAAGCGGAATGATAAGATCCGTAGCATGTTCAACCGCTTATATCACGAAGAACGCAAACGCATAGACGATGTAGAAGAAGAAGTATCTGAATTTTGGGGGCTGGCAGTGGATACCATTCGTAAGATCATGAGAGAGAGAGATTGATCACATCTCGTTTCCATTATCATCATACCTTATTCTTGAAGCCACAGTCTGAGTATTATCTGGTAAATACACAATCGTAATTTCGGGACGACCATCTGCATGATACTGTGTTTCTTCCAGCTTGATTCCGTCTTTGAATACCATAGTCTGGTAGAGTAGTTCCTTCTGTGGGGATCTACGCGATACCCGACGCATAGTATAGATCTTGACCATACCAGAAAATGGCTCTGATTCTCCGGCCCATTTATAAACGCCATCATAGGAAGCAACTCCATCCGTTGATATATTCGCTCGATCTTCTTCTATTCGATCCTCCTGAGCGAAAGAAAACTGGCAAACAAATAGAAATGAGAGTAGTGTGATTAGTGGTTTCATGTTTTCTTTAATTATTCAATACTTGCGCAATAGGTGTCACCGAGGGAATGTTGTTCAAACTCTTGAGAAGTCACTTCCATGCTATCTCCTTCTTCGAATGTGAAGCTGTACCTGTTAGGTATATCTGGAGCTTCGAGTATCACCTTCGCTCTTATGGTTAAATTTCGGCAAACTTCACTTGATTTTTCCTCACAGGAAATAGAAACGATACATAGAAACACTGCTATGCAGATGGGGTTTAGGTTGACTTTCATGATTTATACTTTTAGTGCGACAGATTAAAGATAATAGAAATATTACTTTTCCTACAACTAATTAGGTTAAATCGACTCTATGAGTTACTTTTTCGGTCAGCATTCTGAGGCAAAATTGATTGATGAAATTTTCATTTTAATAGATTAATTATGCCCGAACAGGTCAAATATGACATTTTCACATTTCAACTTAGACCGAAGAGAAATATTCAAACCCATCTTTGGAATGAAAACCTTACTGCTGAGGAGATCATGGACAGGAAGAATGGTCTTTTTTCACAGTCATTAGATGAGCATATTGGCTTTTATACTCGACGAGGGAAATTAAATTATCAAGTCAAACATAAGGACGATGAATCATTTCTTTTTAGATTGGCTAATAAGAAAACCGTCCATCTAGAACAGGAATTTCATCGCGAAAGTTTTCCAAGTGAGCCAAGCTGTGCTATAATGATTTGGAACAATCCTGATTATCAAATGATTGCTATTGAGTCAGATCGCACTTCTTTTGGATCGAGTAAATCCGTAAAAAATATACTGGAAAAAGCCTTATCAAGGAAGCTGGAAGGAGTTAATCTTGATATTGCAATACACCCTAATTATGATGAATCTGATTTTTGGGACTTAGTAGATCGATATGACAAAGAGGTTCAAAATATAAAGTTTGAATTCGAATATCCAAACCTACCAGCCGTTAATAAGACAATTAACGAAACATTAAAACAGGCTTCAAAAGCCATTAGAAGTGATAAAACGAAACTGGAGTTTAGTGCTTCGAAAGGTGATATATTGGATAATGTTGATGTAGGAAATGAGCAACTAACAAATTTGGTAAAAGCTTCTTCTGAAGGCGCGGGATCTGTTAAATTGAAAATGAAAGGATACAGGAGATGGGAGACTACAGGAAACAATATGAGGCACGAAGAATTTGATTCATTAGAAGTAGATTTGTCTTCAGAAGAGTCTGCCAATTGGGTAGCAAGTTTTATAGAAAGATTAAGATCAATAAGGGATGTATAGATATGTGACTTTTCTAGTTTGTGGGTATCTTATTAGTGTTGGAGCTGATAAGCTAGAAAGCTCATTTATAGATGATTTTTCATCTGGATTAATTCCTCTATTAACCACTCTGTTAGCTATTAATATTGCAAGTGGCTCCTTGATTGCTAGCAAGATTAGTGAAATTGAAAATATAAGCGGCGTTGGTTTTCATAAAGCAAAAAACGAATTAAAAGAAAGCCTCAAAGTACAACTTGTGTTGATAGCAGTGTCCTTCATAGTTCTGATTTTGAAAGAGAGTGCGATAGTTGAAAAATTGATTTCTAAAGAATACACTCAGGTTTTTTCTAATACAATTACAGTCACAATTTTTGGGGTATTCATAGATTCTATCCGTGATATTGGGATGGGATTGTTTTCACTTCTTGACTTTAATGGAGAAGAACCAGAAGACTAATAACGATTACGCTTCTTGAATTTGGCATGTAACCAAATCGCAACAATCCATACTAGAATAAATATCAATATCTCATACCATTGCGGATCATCCATGATTAAATATATCTCTAAGATATAACTATGTCAACGGATGCTTGTAGTTCCTTTTCACTGGCTCCAGATAAGGCATGTTGATCAATCGGAAAAGCTCTGACTCTTCGCGGACCATGAGACGAGTATCGCCACGGTAGATCCAGCCATCTTCAGATCGTAGATAGTTGTCCTTGAGCTTACGGAGTAGCACGTATTTATTGAAGTCTGACGATCCGGTACGAAGGGCCAGCTGCCAGCCGAAGTTGCCGGGCTGCACCAGGAATAGATCCAGCTTGATGCCTTCAGGCAGCATCACTTGGGTGTACTTGCACGGGAGCTGTCCTTTGATGCGCTGCCACTGATCTACTACGGTGGCAATACCACTGGCAAACAATCCTACGTCGTAGGGCTTAGGCACGGCCACGATCTCTATGTCTTTCACTTCGGGGTTTTGGCGGCGAATGGATCCTGCGATCTCCGCGCGCTCGCATTGAGGCATCAGCTGTGCCAATACTCCTTCTGCTATGGTTTGGGCTTGTTCTAGTTTCATGGCTCTTGGTTTTTGAATACGATAGATAATTTAGATTCGAATTCCTTGACCATCTCATCTATTGTTATTTCACCATCCAGTACAGCTCGGTGTAAATTTTCAATAGTCAATTCTTCATCTTCCTTTCGGTCGTAGTATGTGAATTTCACGACCAAATCTTGTATCACTGATAGAATTTGCTCTTTCATGGTCTTCTGTTGATTATTTGCTTTAGTGATTCGAGCTTTGCATATTCCTTCGGATGTTTGTCTTTCATCCATTGCTCTTCTTTGGATTTGAGAAACAAGTAGCTATCCTTGTTGAATTGATCAAACTTGTAGTCGATCTCATTTTCTTCAAATCCTTCATCCGGTAATGATGAGTGCGGCATATTTGGCCAGCCACAATTGATAAGTTTATGAACCCCAATCCCACATTGATTGTTTATAACAAAGGATTCACCAGATTTTGAGGTAATTCTAATTGATGGGATTTCAGCAGTACCACCTCCTTTATCACAGAGGTAGTTGTACCAATACAAGGGCTTTTCTTTGTTCTCTTGAACAGTAGAGCAGCCAAATTCAACTTTTACAGGTTCTCCCTGCCATTGATAATTTTTCATGATTCTAAAGATTTACAATGTTCACACTGGTTAAAGCAATCACCTACGACATCTCCGTTATTTGCTAAAAAACGATTCTTACATTTGAATACTCGAAATGCTTTTCTTGGTAATAGAGCACTCCCTTCAATCAGCTCTACAAACTGATCCAGCTGATCCACTTCAGTGATCTTGATCGGTAAGTATTCTAAATTGATACCGAGCGCACAGGTGGTCTCTATGTGGTTGTATTGGTCTGGCTTATCTGCATGGTAGCCAAAGCACACTTCTATAGTAGCCTCATCATCGAGCTGCTTCTCGTACTGCACGAACTTGAGCGTATCGAACGGATCATTGAAAGCGTCCTTATCCAGCCATTCCTTGCGCTTGTAGCCTCTCGCTGCTAGCTCCTGATGGGTAATGTTGATTGTGATATTCTTTGGCATTGTTATGGGGTTTCTACGTTAGAAAAACTTTGATATAATTTCATGGGGCAATATTCTGCATGGCTCACCTCTGGCATCATTAAATACCCATACATCATGTTTGAATTTTTTATCCTGATGTGCTGGGCAATCAACTACATCATATGTGCCTTCTGGTAAATTCAATTCTGGCTTTAAGTCAACGATCAATACTTTCTTTGGCCGCTTTGAGATTGGCTGTTGGAAAGAACACTTTAATGACTTTTTAAACTCTTTTTCAGTTAGAGTTAGATTATCTTGAAATGGTGATCGGTAACCTTTACAACCACAAACACTGCACTCATAATTGTCTCCACCTTTTTTAAGAGTAACCAAGTTTACCTTCTTGAAATCATGAGATTTAATATTTACTATTTTCATATTATTTGCTTTTCCCCGGACAAACTCCGGACTTACATTTGTTTCTGTCTTTGCCGCCGCGCTGCTTTCCCATCGTCTGCTTGTCTGGAAATTCATGGTTGCAGTCCCGGCACGTACGGGCTGCGATCTCCTTTTCTTCCTTATCGGTGAATACCGATAGCTCGGCTCTCACCTCCGACAGCTTGCGTCCCGACTCCAGAAGTTCTCTTTCCAGTTGCGATTTTTCATTTAGGTGTACCGCTATGTTTCCGTGCAGCTGCTCAACCGCTGCGGACAGCTGCACATTCTTTGCACGGGTTCTGCGATGCATGTCCACAAGCCTGCGGAGGTGCTTCGAAAAGTTGATGGACTTCTTCAGGCTCTTGCTGAAGGCATGGATACTGTAGGAGAATGCCCCGGCAAACAGGATCGAAACAAGCAGTTTGGTGAAGCTCATGGTGAATGCCTCGACATCTTCCGGAGTGAAAATCTCATAAATCGTCATGAACACGTCCCAGTACAAGAGGTTGATGGCAAACATGCCCCAGGCGAAGACCTTGGCAGTACGATGATCGCCCAAGAGCATGAAGGAGAATATGGCCATGTCCAGCGTGAGTATCACGATGTACGGGATGATCTTGTAGGCGATCTCCGGGAGTACACCCTGATCTGTCAGTCTGAAATAGAGCATAGCACCATGCTCCAGATTGTTGAGCATGGTGAAGATGATCACTACTACTTGCAGTGATATGATCGCGTCAGCTGATCTGTTGATTCGTGTATTCATGTGATGTAAGGGTTTCTATAATTTGATCTATTTCGTTGATTTTGTTGTCGAGATCTATCCGTGTGATCTTTAGCTTAAGGATCAATGCGTCTCTAGGCATATCATCCAGCTCCGACCTGGTAGTTATTGCTTGCCGGATGCGATGGTAGATATTGGCAAACCTCTTATCTACGTCGAGTAGATCCTTAGCACTATTTAAGTGATGACTGGTAGTAGAATGATCGTGACCCATGTAGCGAGTCACTTCACATTCTCTGTACTGGCATACATCCATGGCCAGCAAGACGAAGAGCTTTCGGGTCAGTACGGTTTCAGATCTCTGATTGGAGAAGTTGAATTCGTGCTGAGTCAAGCCCGTCATGTTGCAAACCACCGCTTTCAATATGTCTGGAGAGGGGATCATTAGTATTTGAAATCCGTCCAATGAATTATTTTACCAGTGAAGGTCTTGTCGTAGTCCTCATTATTTCGGCCAGGAAAAAACCAATCAAGCATGTGATCAAGATTTTCAAAGCCATCTTGTCTGGCTAGCAGTTCCTGTTTGGAGCTAGTCAGATCCTTGCCATTCACTTTTAAGTGAAGTCCCCAGTGGTATCGGATATAGATCTCCTGGATGGCTTTCACTTCCAGCACCGGAGCAAACTGAAACCGCTTGGGTGTTTGGTTGCCGATTAAGAAGTGAATTTTACTACCTACTTTCCATCGGTTTTTTGGATCTTCACGTATGGTGTGGGTTTTTTCGTTCGGAGTATCTAAATCTGGATATTCGGGATAATTGACCTCTACGTGCTGGAGGTATTTGTCAAAATCTTCATCTCCAATCATTAATCGGTCATGTAATCCTTTGAGTATCTTCTCTGGAAAGTGCGTCGGTTTCCCCTTTTCGTAAAGTTTGAATCCTAGGTTCATTGTCTTTCTATTTAGTTTGTTTGTAGTCCCGACAGGATTCGAACCTGTATCTACTTTGCCTGCGCATCAGCATTTCAATCAAAGGCAGCACTACTTTCGTGTGCACTTCAGGGAGTCTCGCCCTATTCCTTGAGTGTCTACCATTCCACCACGGGACTAGATTGGCGGCTCTGGGAGCCACCATCTACTTAGCAGTTTTAATAAAAGAACGCCCGGTGATCCCCACCAGAAGGGTATTTCTCAGCCATGCTACTGGCTCTATCGTATTATTTTCTTCGTGATCACTTCGCCACACTCGGCGCATACTTCGTGATCTATTCTCCCTCTATAGCAGTGATCAGCTGCTTCGAGGGTTTTGGTTTTTTCGTGCTTGCAGTCGGACATGGTCGACGTGCGCTTTCGCTTTTCTGAATTCATTCCTGGTGTTTTCATCCTGGCTAGGTCTGCTGATGTCATTGTATTCTTTTCTTTGGCTATGGGCATCAAGCGACTGACGCTCTCCCAGCTCACAGCGCTCCTCGAAGTAGTCAGCAAACCATTTCATCACTTTTGGCATGTTGAGCTGCTCGTACAGCTCGCCGTAGTAGCCCGTTTTGGCTCGCTTCATGATCAGGTTTACATCTGCCATCGTCAAGTGGTAATAAGTGGCCACTACCTCACTGGCGATTTCATCGATCTGATCTTCGGTAAGGGCTCGCTTCAGGTTAAGTAGTTCGCTCAGCTGAATCAGGTATATCTTGATCAAGGCCTCGATGGCATTGCTGCCAATGTCCTTTCTGATCTTCGCCAGGCTAACGGTTTTCAAAGCCTTGGCTTGCTGAATGGTAGATACACCTTTCATAGCCTCACGCATCGCTTTCGGACTGTAGATCTCTAAGTACTCCTGCTTTGTAGCTATCTCTGACTTTGGTCGTAGTGCTATTTCCATTTTTGATTTGCGTTATGATTTCTTCAATGTTTCGATAGATCTGTGGTAACTGGATCTGCTTCTTGTGAAAGTCCTCCAGCTGCTCCCAGCTGCTGAATAGTTTCTCGAACAGCCGCTTGATATTTTCGTCGCTGTCGGAATTGCCGTTGGATTTGGCCAGGCTTTTCATGAAGCTGATCAGGTTGGTCAGTGCCTCTTTGTAGTCTCTGGCCTTCTTGCCGTCTAGCTTTAGCGGTAAGCCCTGATCTTTGAGAAATTGACGGTACAATCCCATACATGTGTTGTAGAGCGGAGATGGCGCTTCTGAGCCTTTCTTCACCTTGCCATTGCTGGCCTTCAGTACGTCTGACTTGATGGCTCTGAGTACCTCCGGATGCTCGATGCAGTGTGGTCGCTTGATGTACACGTCTAGCACCTTGGTTTTATCTTCTAGTGATACTTTTTTCATGTCTAAACAATGTCTATTTCAGGCTTTGGTACAATGTGATTTAATCCCGGTAGTACTGCTGTCAATACCAATCTATGTCTTTGGCCTTTTCTGTTTTTGTGATATAAATGGAGGTAGAACCAATCAGCATCTATATCATAGAAGTAGCTAGGTTTGTTTCCAAACACCAGTTTTTTGTCATCAGCTTCGATAAACTTTTGCAGTCTATCCTTGAAACTCTCTATCATTATTGATTTGATGGGCCAAAATTTCATGCTTACATCTAATCTCAGCTCTTTATCGTTGACAGGTTTGAAGTGTATAATTTCCATTGATTAGGTTATCTAGATATTTCCTTTTGGTACATCGATTTTATTTGCGTCACTACTTTGTTGAGCTGTCCAGGCGTCAGTTTGTTGAGGGTTTCCTTCTTCGGGTTGTTGCTTCCGATGTTTTTCACGAATGAATTGATTCTTGTAAAATCAGGCTTGTCGTCGGATGTGGTCATACCCATCAGGCAGAGGTAATGCACGGCGGTCTTTATGCTTTTCTTTTGGGCGTTTTCAGCAGCATCCAAATGGGATTTGAATGTGATTCTAATCCATTGGATAAACTGGTTGTACTGCTGAAGGCTCATCTCCTGGAGGCTGCACATCTCGTCACCAGAGTACTGGCGGATCAGATCCATTCTGCTGACCGGGTATCCGGCGCGGTGGAGTTGCTTCTCTAGGGCGAAATAATGTCTGTATTTACTCATAGTTGTAAGTTTTAAAATTGATCGTCTTTCCGATCTGTCAGCCTTTATTCAGGATGCTCCCAAAATTGATTACCAGCGTGAGGATTTAAGCGCCGTCAGTTCTTGTTATTGCAAGGGAGAATCCAACTTTGCCTCCTGAATCATCAAAGTCCTCGGCATTGGACTTTTGTCTTACACGCTGCACCTTTTGGATGTTGTGTACCCGGGGTAGGATTCGAACCTACGCGGCGTAGCTCTCCTCCCGATAGCCATCGGGACGAACTACCCGGGATTTGGGTATTAAGCCGGAGCGAGTTCTTCCTCCTTCGGCTCTACAAAGAATGTCTCGTCTTGCACCACGGAGATGCCCAAGTCATTCAATGGTTTCATAAAGTCCTCATCGTCACGAGAGGCGATAATCTTCTCCTTGTCGATGTCTTCCTTCGTTCTAATCAGGTCTTTCTTGCCAGCATTTTTCACTAGGTCGAGCATGGCCGCCCAAGTGATTCCTGCTTTTTTGGTCACCTTTGGTGTTCCGATCCTGAAGCCCAGTATTCCATGGCCCCAGTCCAGACTCTTGCGCTTGATGAAAAGTTCATCTCGATTACGTAGGGCGTAGGCCTGTAGCTTCTGGAATGCGGTCTCTTTGGTGGTAGACAGGGACTGTACTTTGTCCTTATACTTCTCACGAACGGCCTGTATTTTCACTTCCATTTCTCCTTCCAGCTTTTTCAGCTGGGAGCTGGAATCTGCGTATTGCAGCATAAAATCCTTCGCTTCCGTTTCTGATGGTGCTGTTACTGTCGTTTTTTGTCTCATTGTAATTGTCTATTATGTATGAAATGGGCTTTTAGATGCTTTAACTGAAGGCCGTCATTCGGCCATATTGGCTTTGCAGCTCGTCGAGTTCCTTCTCTACTTTTGCTAGCTTCGAACGCACTTGCTCGTGGGAGATGGTAGCCTTGGTTCTCATGAATTCATTCCTGAGTAATCCTAGCTTGCTTTGCAGTGTGCTGATCTCCGCACTGATTTCGTTTACTTTTGGATCTCGCATAGTTCTTTTTCTTTGTCGTATTGCTGGCGCATGGCCGATTTTATCACTTCGTCGTTAGGGTATTGGTGGATCATTTCGATTTGCTGGATGTGGTAGTCTGTGTAAAATTGTAGGCCATCGCTCCAGTCTATTTTTCTACAGGCTAGCCAATTGTTTTCTTTGAATGGCAGTGGCTTTTGGTATAGAAAACCATCGCTATCCGTTTCGATCATGGCCAGTAGCTTTCGGTCTCGGTTAGCCCACAGGGTGCGCCACCAGTTCCAGTAGGCTTTGCTGTCTCGTAGTGCCAGGCTGATCTCCTCCGGACGGATATATTGAAGGAAATCCACTCCTTCGCTAAACTTCAGCTCGAATAGATCTTCAACTGAAAGTCGAAGTGTGTCCTGCACTTGCTTTTCCGTATGTTCAACCATTTTGTGGATCATGATAAAGGGGGTTTCCGTTGTAGATATATAGGTTGCACCTGCCATTCACAGAGGCATTGGGCGGCATCAGCCAGTTGGGGTGATCTGAGCCATTGCGTACCGCATATCGTTTGCAGTTGTCTCTTAGCTTACACTTTCGGTCTTGAATCTGACCTTCACACTTAGAAATGATTTCAGACATGGTAGTATTTTTTAGGTTCGTTCAATAGGTTGATGAATAAGAATGGACTCATGAGTGCCAGACATGTAACAGTGATCATAGAGAAGGCTGATAAGGCCAGTAGTCCGATGATTAGTAGGGTTGTTTTCATTTCTTCTTGGTTTTGATTTCAGATCCGTGATAGAGCATGGCTTTTTCTTCGTCGATCATCAGTGTGCCTCCAGGGCATCTTCCGCTTACATAGCAAGCCAAACCTTCCACTCTGATAATTACTTTCGACAGGATCTTTGCCAACTGTGCCGGAGCAGTAAATGGCTCGTTGTTTTTTTCGTGAGCCAGAAATATGAAGATGACCTTTGGGTATGACTTGATTAGGTTGTCAATCGCTTTGCGCTTCAGATCATCGCGGTACACCGTGATGTTGTCGATGATCACGAAGCTGTACACATGCCTGGCGTCCAGTTTCTGCTTCAAATCTTCCAGCTCAATTCGTTCAGAAAACTTCAGCTTCTTGTTGGTGGAGGACACGCCAGCTCGCTGACAGGTACTTTGAAAATTGGCTCCCAAACCTTCCTCTGCACTGATGTACAAGGTGCGGCCATGCTGACTGAGGTAATTCGCCAGCATGACTGCAAACCAGGTCTTTCCGTTTTTCTCTCGGCCATAGATGATCCATACACCATTTTTTTCGGGGTTTCCGATCACATCCTGCCACACCCCGTCAAATTGGTAGGTCGGGTCTTTTTTATCTAATAAGTTTCTCGCTGCTAGTACTCTCATTATTGATTCACTTTGATTAGGGTTTCGAGGTATCTGAGGGTAGTTTCCTTTTTGAGACATTTGGCTACCAGCTGATTGATGATGTCCTTATTGTTGCAATTCGCTTTTGCCACATCAGCAAGGAGCTTTCTGTAGTAAGCCGTTTTATCTTCCTTCGGCTGAGGTATCAATTGGATAAACTCATCCGAGAACCTTGAGAATAGCTCTGCAAAACCTACTCGCTTGTTGTTGATGCCCTTTCTGATCTTGGCTCTGAGGCCATCGGCTCCCATCATGTACCAGCCGCAGATCCCGTCGGTACCATTCCAAAGCTCCTTTACTTCAAGAAATGCCGGGTAGCTTAGATCTCCTGCTTCGTCCAAGACAATGAGTGGCTTCTCAATTTGTCCTAAGTAGTACTTCAGTGTACTTTTTACATCCACATACTTGCCTTTGTCATCCACACCTATGGTCTTGGCCAATCCGCGAACGAACTGCTGGCATGTTTTGTACTGTGAACAATCGAGATAAAAAGCGTTTTTCATGCTCTTTAAAATGTGTCGGGTGCAGAAGGTTTTTCCGATTCCGCAGTCATCGACCAGGATCATAGACTTGCTCAGGTTCTTACAGAAAGTAAGGTTGCTTTCTATTTCATTGTAGATGCTGGTTCTGGCTACTTTCCAGTTGTCAGATACCATCCGGACATTGAATTCTTTTCCGATTCTGAGCCATTCGTTGTCGCTAATCACTCGATCAGTTTCATTGGCTTTCAGTTTGCTGAAGCTGGAAGGGTTGAGGCCAATCGTCTTAGCAAACTTGGCGTCAGATCCACCGTAATTGTTTCTTCGAGCGATTACTTCGTCTCTGACTCTCTTTTTGAATGTTGCATTTAGTTCCATATTCTATTTAGTTATGCTTGAAAACTCTTTTTCCATGTGAAATCACTTGGTTCCTCGTATTCCACCACATCTTCCCATTCGTCGTCTTTTCCTATCTCTCCGAGTACTTCCACCTCTTCGTTCATGTCTGGCTCATACTTTTTAGCACCAGGCATTTGAAAGCTGTTGCCTATAGTCTTAGGTCTATTGTCGATAATGGTGACAGGTTCTATTGACTTGATTTGTGTCTTTTGGAATGCCTCTATCGTGGATACATAAGCACTCATTATTTCACGGGCTTTCAGATCCTGATCAGTCCATTCGTTCTTGGCTCTGTTGTATTTTGGCTTAGGACATGCCTCGCAGATGTATCTGCCATTTTTGTACACCATCGCCTTCAGTACCTCTCCGTGATTATCATCCAGCCAGTAGATGTCGACATTTTCTCCTTCTATTTGGCGCATCAATCGGATCAGGTTTTCACCTAAAGCCACTTGACCATTATCTCCTAAAAGCCATTCTTGATTTTGAAGCTTCATAATGCCCACATTGCAGCTGGTCAATTGCTTATATCCTAAGTGCGGAAGAATAGCCTTGTAGTTGGTGGGCTTGAGTTCTGGATTTTGATTATTTAAGAAGTAATCCCATTTAGATGTATCATTGTGTTTCGAATGGGCCATGTTATTCCATGTGGCCATGTCTGCGTGACATCCTTCTACAATTGTCTCAAATGGGATGATCTTATTTGGCTTATCAGTAGCGGCTTTGTTTGATTCACTTATTGCCGTAGGTCTGGCAATCCAGCCTTCTCGCTCTTTCTCAAGCCCATATCTCAATGGCTTGAAATAAGCCTCAATTCTTTTAGATCGTGCCTTATTGGCTTCTATTCTCACATATTCAAACATGTTGCCGGGCTTCAAGAATGTATCCTTGAATGAGCTGTTCAATGAACTCTCACACTCTAGACCTGACGGCAAATTCAATCCCCATTCCGCATAGTTTCTCACCAACTGGCGATAGAATTTGATAATGATACCTTCTTTGGTTTTTCCTTCTACCCAACATACAATTGCTTCACTGGCTAGATCTATACCTACATAAAACCACACTCGTTTGCCTTTGTCGTACCAGAATGGTGGCTGTCTGTCATCGATAGAGATCAATGAGCCTGCAAATTGTGGCTGTTGTAGTGAATGGTGTGGGATGTAGTCTTGAATAAGTTCTTGACGGTTGCCACTTCTTCTGGCGTGTGCGCCTATTCTGTTTTCCCATGCCGTCAAGTAAGCTTTTATACTTCTTTCTCTGAGTGACTTGAATCCTTTCGGGCTGTACAGCTCTCCGGTCTCCGGATCTATTACGTCTACATATCCAGACAAGAATCCTTCGTATTCACGAGCTACTTGTGTGGCAGTTGGTTTGAAATCTTCTCCACGGTTGGCAAATAAGCTATTGAGCAGCTTGATTGTTTCAGGCGTAGCCTTCCGTGCATTTTGTTTGGCTCTGCCTTTGGCATCTTTCACCAGGGACACATATCCCAACTTGTCGAATTGATTGATTACCTCAGCGAATCGACGTGGGTGAGAGGGGAGGTTGTGTTGTACTCCGAATTTAGCCTTGAGTGTAGGTTGGAAACTATCTGCATCGAAGGCCAGAGTATTCATGATACCTTGTACAGATCCTCCTTTAGTTAATCGTTCAGAAGTTCTAGCCGCTTTTAGCTTGAGTATGGCCTGAGCCACGCTGGCATTCACTATATATTTTTCTTGGGTCTCTGGTTTGATGTAGGAGCCATCTGGATATGTGAAGTCCACATAGAATGTCACAGCATCAGCATCTACCTGGTAATATGCCTCTAGCGGGTGGTTGAGTTTTCTAGGATCTCCAATACCATCCTGTATTTCACGAGGTAGGGAATCGAACCTGATTAGGAGCTGGCGGTTATTCCCACCACGCTGCGCTCTTTTGATGCCGTAGCTTTTTGAGCTATATCGTTGGAGCTCCTTTTTCAAAGACTCATAAGACGACCACCATTCAGGGATCAGTTCCTCTTTTGTTACTACTAATATGTCATTCCATATATGCGGCATATTAGAGGACTTTCATCACATCGTTGTGACGTTTGAATGCTTGGGTGAATTCTTCAGTCGACTTTTCAACAAGTAATCGTTTGGCTATCCTGATGACATCTTCAGAATATCTTGGATCATTAGGAGAAAAAACCATTCTTATATATCTCTCCGACTTATTGGCCTCTTTTGCAATTTGATCTTGAGTAATACCTTCGTTTCTGAGCTTTGAGGCTAGTTCTAGAAGTTCTTTGGCTGATAAATTTGGCATTCTGTTCCGCTTTTGCTTGATTTACAGGAACAATTAAAGTCAATAGAATTGACATTGTCAAGCAAATGGACGAAAAAAGTCAAGCCATACGTGAAAATTTTGGGAGGAATCTGAAAAAGGCCAGAAAGGTAAAAAAGATGACTCAAGATGATCTGAGTGCCGAAATAGGCGTTCAGCGCAATACAGTGAGCATGTATGAGGGCGGAAACAGTATGCCGGGGGAGACTATCATCCAAAAGATTATGATTGCCCTTGACATTTCACGGGATGATTTGTTTGACATTGTCAAGTATAGCGACCCTGCAATGGGAAGTGGCTCTATGATTCTTGAGGACAAGTCACCTTATCAAAATCACCTTGATATTAAACCCGGTGATGACATTCTCAACTACTTGGTGGCTTTAGAATCAAAAGATGCATTGCCAAAAATCGTTGCACAGAATCTTAAGACATTAGTAATGCAGATGTATAAGCAAATGAGTGATGACAAGGAGGCCTTGGTTGTTCAGATGAAGAAGTATGAAGCGTTGAGGGACTATATGATGCAAAATCTTGACAATTTCCCAACTAAGTAATCAAATCAATCTCTGCTATTTTATTGAGCATCTCTATTTTCTTTTGTTTGGCCCGCTGATACCTAACAATACTCTTGACGATTGAAGCTAACAGGAGGAAGGCCATTACTCCCAATAATAAATGGTAATGATTTCGTTCTGTTTCTCGGTCGTGCCTAAAATTCACTCGGTCTACTTCATATTTGGCTGCTTCCGACTCTATGAATTGAGATTTACTGACACTCCATATCAAAAACTCTCCGTATCTCTTATACACACCTAGATCAGTTAATAAATATTTTTCATCTTTCAGGATTTGTATCGAGTCCAAATAAGTATAGCTCTCCTTCAATTCAAAAGCATTGGCTCCATCATTTCCGGTCATTGTGTTTTGGTTGTATGCTGCTAAAAAATAATGCAACGAGCTGTCTAGTTCATTTTTCTTCAAGAAGAACATGCCCAGGTTATTGAGAGCCGGAACTAAGGCGTCCGTATTACCTAAACTCAATTTCAAATCAATAGACTTCTTCACCATTTGCATCGACCTGGCAGTGTCCCCAAGAGCCATGAGCGCCAGCGAGTGATTGTTGTACACCTTAGATTTTAAAATATCTGACTGATTATTGATTCGTATAGCTTCATAGTAATAATCAATTGCTTCTTGATAGTTGCCTACGTGATAAGAGCATATCCCTAGTTCCATTAATGTAAAACTCAGACCATTGCCATCATTCATTGTTTTATACAAATCATAGGCATTTTCTAGCGATAAGACTGATTTTTCAATATCTAAAGAATAGGCATAAATGATGCCTAGATCATAGTAATACTGAGCTTCTAGTTTTTTATTTCCTAGTTCCTTACTCAGCTCCAGAGCTTCTGTTGTGTATTTGGCCGCTGTTACATATTCACCTGATTGCTGATGAAGTTTTGAAGTTATGACTGCGCACTTCCGTTGTAAGTTTAGGTCTTTCAGTTTGTCGGCAATAAAAAGAGCCTGCCCGTATTGCTTTAGAGCTTCAATCTGATTATTCGCTTTCGCATACTTTTTCCCTATTACGTGATGAAAATTAAATAGCTTTTTCAAGTGGGGTTTTGACTGATCAGAAATAGTAATTGCCTGTGCTAGATACTCCTGGCACAGATCAGTGTTTTCTTCGTAATAAGTAAGCCTATATAAGCTGTCGAGGTTAGATTTTTGATCGGCAAGGGCGGACACAGCAATCCAGCTCAACATATAGGCAAGGGCGACGTTCCTCATCCTTCTGTTGATTGATGTTATTAAATTTATTTTCTCTCGCTGCTAAGCAAGTCGAAATTATTGAATTAGGCCGCAAATAAAAAACGCGAACCTATAATTCTATTAAAAATTAGAGATTCGCGTAGAAGGCTTGTAGGTAGTTATACCTATATCAAGGAGCCACTGGGTCTTCGTCACTTGTGTTTCCGTGATCCGCGTTAGATTTTTCAGTAGCTATACTTTCTTCTACTTCCGTAAATGAATCTTCACCTCCACAAGAAGTGATAGTGATAGATAGGAAAAGAGCGATAATTGTGAATTTAAGTGTTTTCATGATTCAATTTGTGGTTTTTATAATAATACTAAGAGATGTAAATCTAACTAAATTTTGTATAACTAATTGAATTGCAGCTAGTTGTATTAGGCTATTTTGCTGTATTACATTGCATTAAAGGGGAGCTTTCTTTTTTCAATATGCTGATTTTCTATGTTTTTTTACCAGTTAATCAATTCAACTACCCTTCAACATACTCGCTAATGTCCCCCCAACTGTCCCCCCAACTGTCCCCCCAGCCCATATTTGAGCCTCAAAATCGGGAAGTCTTGCCTATTTACAAAGCCGCTTTGAAAAACACTTTCAATTCAATAAAAACACCGTTGAAACATAATTAAAGGCCGATTCAAGCGATAGAATCAATTGCGTGACTATATTTGAATATTATTGAAGTAGAATTGAAGAAAATGAAAGGATATGCACATTTTGTTTCTGTGCTCGATTTGGGAGCCCATGCCTTAAAAACGGCCAACGCGTGCCGTATTGCGGTATTACCGCCCTTTTTTAAAAATTTCCCCTTTTGAACATTCTGTTATGCCCCTTATACATAAACTTTAAATGAAAAAAGTAGCACAGATTTTTAGTGGTCCTCATGCAGAGGACATTGGCAAGTTTTTAATTCGATTAATTCTTGGCTTTGGGATGGTCTTTCATGGCTATAGCAAACTCACAGGAGGAGCTAGCGGAATTGCCGGTATGCTCGAAGGTATGGGGATACCAGGCTTCATTGGTTACGGAGTTGTTGTAGGAGAGTTTGTAGCCCCGCTTTTGATTCTGGTGGGTTATAAATCTAAACTTGCTGGATTAGTAATGTCGTCTACCATGTTGGTGGCACTGTTACTCGTTCATACAGGAGACATATTTAGTTTGAATGACCATGGTGGATGGGCCATTGAACTCCTTGCGTTGTATCTGGTAGGAGGAATTGGTGTTGCCTTTTTAGGGTCTGGCCAATACAGCCTATCAAAGGGAAAGGGCGATTGGGACTAATGCATAATATTTAATTCAAGTATTTGAGGTTGGTTTTAATCCTGACAGGCAACTTAGGTTGGCTCGTCAGGATTTTTTTATTTTGTCGATATGGATTTTAGATCACTCACATCGGAAGATATCGAAGTAGCCAGTCGATTGATTGAATCAGTTAGTGATGTATTCAGTCGAAGAGACTTTTCGGAAAAGGGCTATAAGAATTTTAAAGAAAATGTGCTGGATAATGGTATGCGAAAAAATATGGATGAAGGGTTTGCGTATTGGGGTGCTTTTGAATCAGACACCCTCGTTGGTTTGATCGCTATTAAAAAGCCCAACCACTTATTTAATTTATTCGTGCATCAAGATTACCATCATAAAGGAATCGCGAGTGCTTTGTGGAATTATATGCTTTCCCAACTCCAGTTGGATACAGTGACTGTTTTTTCATCCAGCCATGCAGTTGGCTTGTATGAGGCTCTTGGATTCCAACATTCTGGCGATAAAATTTCGAATGAAGAGATTATTTGCTATCCAATGCTGTGGTCACTCTGTTGAAAAGGAGGGTCTGAAAACGACTCTATTTGACTCCTTTTGGAGGATTTGCTTATGAGATAGGTAATTTGCCTATGATTTTTAGACCTTTCAAAATTTAAAATGTCCATTTGGAGTCAATACTGGTACTTTTTCATTTTTGACATCTTAGAATCGTCAATTCGTTTCCTGATTGCGTAAAAATCTATTTACGGATATCCTGTATTTTATTATAGCTAGGAGCTGCTCATCTTTGAACCATAGAAATTTATTATTCACAACGAATAAGTTGATTTGGATTAAAAATTTAGAGCTATGCAAGGGTATTTTATTAGATCATCTAGAGTAACACCATCAGTTTACTTCAATCCAAAAAAGGAATTGTTAGATCTAAGAGGGAAGTCGAGTCCTGAAAACCCGTTGAATTTTTACGGTTCATTATTAGTGAATATGGACAAGTACGTAGAAAGTCATAAGGGTAATATTACTGTAAACCTTGCGTTTGAATATTTCAATACGAGCTCTTCTAAATGCATATTCAACTTACTAAGAAAATTGGATAGTATTAATCAGCTAGGAAAAAGAGTAATTGTAAACTGGTATTACGAGAATGATGATGACGATATGTTGGAAGCGGGTGAAGATTTTAGCTCATTCTTTGGATATGAATTCAATTTCGTATCAGTACCAGTGATCAATTCTCTTGGTGAAGAAACAGAAGAAGAACCGCAACTAAACGCGGCATAAAATATTAATTGGACAGAAAACAAAAGAGTTATGAAACCGAAATTCAAGTCAGCAGAAAAAACAGTGAAGCAAGTGGTGTTGGGAACAATATTGACCTTCGGGTTCGTGCTAGCATGCACGATGCTTAGCGTAATAATATAATTACTAAGGAGCCAGCAGTAGAAGGAAGGAAAAGCAGTCATTATCAATTACCTGAAAATAGACTGTGAAGATGGGTTCGTTATTACCAGCTATGGGAAATAAAAGGTATTAATCGAAGGCTTTGAAGTAATTTATTAAGGTGGTTAAGGTTACGCGAGAGCGTAACCTTTTTTGTTTTTATCTCTTTCTAAACTAGGATTTCTAACGGTTACAACCCCTTGGTCGTAATTGTTCGCTCACTTTTCCTCCTTTTTTTTATTAAATTTAATACAGAGAGAGGGTTGTCATTTGAGTTCCTTACATAGGTAAACTGCGCTTCCTCGAATGAAGAATAGATAAATTCACCAAAATGTCTAGCACGGAGATTCAGGAAGAACGATACCTAGATATTATTAATCAATTTGCCGTCGGTCTACTCAATCAGAGTACGATCAAGGAAACGCTATGGAGTGTAATTGACAATGTAGTTTCAAAACTGGATTTTTATGATTGTGCCATTTACCTGTTGGATGAAAATAAGGAGAATCTTATTCAGGTAGCCTCACAAGCCTACAAAAACAAAGAACGACGTGATTCGAGTGCTGCGGTTATCAAAATGGGAACCGGTATAGTAGGTAAAACGGCAGTTGATAAAAAGGCTAGAATCACCAACGACACTAGCTTGAGCGATGATTACATCACTGATGATCAGTGGAGGTTTTCAGAAATCACCATACCCATTATACATGAGAATGAACTCATAGGTATCATTGATTCAGAACACCCCGACAAGGATTTTTTTCAACCTATACATTTAAATATCCTTACCACCATTGCCTCTATGGTGGCCATCAAAGTAGTACAAGCCAGGCACCTGGAAAATTTGGAAGCCAGAGAGAAAAGCTTTAATCTGATTTATAGTAGTACCAATGATCTTATCTTTCTGATGGAGGTCGAACCGGAGAATACATACCGATGTGTTTCTGTGAATCGTGCCTATTTGGAGCTAACAGGGAAAAACAAGCATGAGGTAATAGGAAAAACTGTTGAAGACATATGGGACACCAAAAGGGCCAAAATAATCCTCGCTCATTATCTTCAAGCCATAGAAACCAAAAAACCTGTTGCTTATCAAATCGAATTTGGCTCAGGGGAGAGTTCACTAACGGTTGAAACTAAAATTACCCCAGTTTTTGATTTCAAGGGGCGTTGTACTCATCTCTCTGGGATTTCTAGAGACATCACAGCTGCCAAACAAGCAAGAGACGAGCTGAAAAAAGAAAGGGAAAAGTATCAAACACTTTTTTCTAAAGCCAATGACGCTATTTTCATTTTGAAAGATGATGTGATTATCGAATGCAATGATATTACTACGAAAGTTTTTGGTAGAGAGAAAGAGGATCTTATCGGTCGCAGGCCTCATGAACTTTCACCAGAATATCAACCAGACGGTCAGCGATCTGATCGTGATGTGCCTATTGGCAGTTTTGAATGGCTGCATACCAAAGGAGATGGATCATTGTTTACTGTAGATGTAGCATTGACAGAATTGAGTTTTGGCAATGGACAATATGTTCAGGCTATAATGAGAGATATAACCGAACGGATAGAGGCAGAAGAAATTCTTCGAAATAGTGAGAGACGATACCGAACAATTTTCGAAAATTCTCTGGATGGTATTTATAAAAGTACACCCGAAGGTAAGTTTGTAGAAGTAAGTCCTGCTCTAGTATCTATGTTGGGTTATGATTCAGAAGAAGAGTTACTTGCCATTAATATCAAAGACGATTTGTATTTCAAACATGAAGACAGATTTAAACATACGAATCAATATAGATTAAAGAAAAAGGATGGGACAGAGATATGGGTAGAAGACCACGGTTTCTATCAATATGATGAGGAGGGAAACAAAATATTTCATCAAGGTATTCTTCGTGATGTAACCACTAAAAACGAAAAGCAAAAGGAGCTGCAGGACCTTTTGAATGTCACCAGTGATCAAAATAAGCGCCTACAAAATTTTGCCAATATTGTATCGCACAATATTCGTTCGCATAGTGCGAACCTTACTTCTCTGGTCTCCTTTATGGAAATCACCACAGATGAAAAGGAAAAGGAGAAAATGTTTCAAATGTTGAAAAATAGCACGAGTCAACTAGAAGAGACCATTATGAATCTCAATGAAATTATCACGGTCAATCAGAATTTCAACAAGCCCATTGAGAAAAGAAATTTATTAAAAGAAGTTGAGAAGACGCTACAGGTATTGAATCTGGAGATTCTTGAAAGTAGCGTAACTGTCAAAACAAATATACCAACCGATTTGACAGTGCATATTATACCTGCATATTTAGACAGCATCTTATTGAATCTAATAGGAAATGCGGTTAAATATCGAAATCAAACCAGAAAATCAATAATTAAAATAAGCGCCAAAGCACTCAAGCGTGGGGAAATTCGAGTCAGGATTGCTGACAATGGACTAGGAATAAACATGGAGGCACATGGAGATAAAATTTTTGGTATGTACAAAACATTCCATGATAATGAAGATGCTAGAGGATTTGGGCTGTACATTACAAAGAATCAAATAGAAGCCATGAGAGGACGCATTGAAGTCGCAAGCGAACTAGGGAAAGGCACCACATTTACAATTTACTTTGATGAGAATTATTGACTTGGTTTTAGTAGTAGAAGACGATCCCATATCTTCCTATGTGATCAATTTGGCGCTTCGTCAACATGAATCCTTTTTAGAATGTGTGGAGGTTCGAAACGGCCAGGTAGCCATTGAGCATTTGGAGGCAAACAATGAACATTTACCTGATTTGATCCTTTTGGATATTAATATGCCAGTAATGGATGGGTGGGAATTTTTGGAAAAATTTTCTGAGATGACGGTGAGTAAGGATATTCCAGTAGTCATGCTCACCTCATCTATCAACCCGGATGATATTGAAAAAGCCAAATCTCATAGGCTAGTCAAAGGCTTTTTGTCGAAACCATTAAATAAGGATAAGCTTGATGAAGTGTTGAATTTTATCTAAAAGCAAGCTGCTTTAGAAGAAACATATAGAGTTTCAACTAAAGCAACTGACAAAAATTAAGAGCTTGGGAACCCATCACTTTGGATTACTTCTACAATTTGCTTCATATGGCGCTGCGAATGCCCACTCATGAAAAGGATTACTTGATAGGCGTCAACCTTTCCAAATGGGAAGTCGAAGTATCTGTTTCTTAAATCTTCTTTAGTCTTTTTTACAAATGCAATATTGGATTTGCGTTGTGCATTAAAAGCATCTAATGAACTTTGGAATGTGCCAAAACTATTCGTGGGCTCGAACTCTGGTCGAGTTTTTACTTTTTGTTCACGACTTGTAATCATTGCAAGTAATTGCTCATCAGTCATCAGAACTTCACTTCTTTTGGAAGGATCTGGATCAGTTTTTAATGTCATTTCCACCAAACCAAAAATATTCTTTTCAGAAATGGCTATATGCTCCATAGTTTGTGCAATCGACCAGACCCCTTCATCTGGCATGTAGTTGAGCTGATCTTCTGACAAATCTTTGACAGCAATCAGCAATTCACTTTGAGATTGTTTAAGATGGTTAATGGCAGTGCTTTTTTCCGCCTTGGTGAGGGATTGAGCCAATGTGGAAAGCCCAGTCAGCAGTAAAATCTGAACGAGTAATATTGATTTTAAATTTTTCATAATGTTTAATTGTTTGGAAGAATGACGATTGGTTTTGTGTATTTAGGACAATTTTTTTAGAAAATCTCAATTAAGATAATCAGAACTTAGCGATTCAATTCAATTTTTTGCGTTGTCTTTTGTTGGATAGCGAACAATGCATGCAATATCTCGTATCTTCGATCAAAACATTCCAGAATGAACCAATCTAAAGCTTCGCTTACTTTTATTTTCATCACACTATTAGTTGACGTTACGGGATTAGGAATCATCATTCCTGTGATTCCTGATTTAATCAAAGAATTGATTAATGGTTCATTGGCAGATGCTGCATTATATGGCGGGTGGTTAATGTTTGCTTATGCATTTGTTCAATTTTTCTTTTCACCAATTATGGGTGGATTGGGAGATCAGTTTGGTAGAAGGCCAGTGTTGTTGGCGTCACTTTTTGGGTTCGGTGTAGATTATCTGTTACTCGCCTGGGCGCCAACTATCGGGTGGTTGTTTGTTGGTAGAATATTGGCAGGTGTTACAGGAGCTAGTATGACTACGGCTTCGGCTTACATCGCTGACATTAGCAAGCCGGCTGATCGAGCGAAAAATTTCGGAATGATAGGTGCGGCCTTCGGCTTGGGCTTCATTATAGGGCCAGTGATCGGAGGATTGCTTGGAGCGTATGGTTCTAGAGTGCCTTTTATTGCAGCGGCTGGACTGACCCTGCTCAATTGGTTGTACGGTTATTTCATTTTACCTGAATCATTGGCTAAGGACAAGAGAAGAAAATTTAGTTGGAAGCGAGCTAATCCTATAGGCTCCCTTGTTCAACTAAAGAAATTTCCTGTGACCATTAGTTTGATGGTTTCTATGTTTTTTGTGTACTTGGCCTCTCATGCCACGCAAAGCACTTGGGCCTATTACACCATGGAAAAATTTGGATGGGATGTAAAAATGGTCGGTTATTCTCTGGGATTTGTGGGTTTGATGGTGGCTATTGTACAAGGTGGGTTGATCCGAGTGGTGATTCCTAAAATTGGCGATCGAAACGGAGTGTACTTGGGCCTTGTTTTATACTTTATTGGTTTCGTATTATTTGCGTTTGCTTCAGAAGGGTGGATGATGTTTGTTTTTATGATTCCATATGCCTTGAGTGGATTTGCCGGTCCATCACTACAAAGCATCATGACCGGGCAAATTCCAGAAGATCAACAAGGAGAGCTGCAAGGAGCCATTACCAGTATGATTAGCCTCACAGCTATTGTAGGCCCGCCCATGATGACCGATTTATTTGCCAGGTTCACTAATGACTCTCTTGGAGTCTATTTTCCCGGGGCTCCCTATTTGATGGGAGCCATATTCACTTTTATGAGTATCGGCTTTGCTTATAGAACACTTCGTAAGTATGCCAGTGTGTTTGGTTGATTTTTTTTACTTGAAGCAACCGAATCTGTAACTTTTGCATCCTATAGGAGACTAATACAAAAACTCAAACGAAAACCTACTCATGCTCAACTTATCTGGAACGCTCAAAAGCATCTTGCTTTTTTTTACACTTATGTTGGTATTGTATAATGCTGATGCTCAGGGCATCAAAGGCACCATCCAAGCCTCTAATGGTGATCCTTTGCCTTATGCGACTATTTATGTTCGAAATATAGAAACGGGTACGACTTCTAATGATCAAGGCTACTTTGAATATCCACTACCTGCCGGTAAATACGATTTGGTATTTCAATATATGGGTTATAAGTCCGTAGTGAAATTTGTGGAAGTGTCGGGTGCTTTTACTCAAGTGAAAGTGAAACTCGAACCACAGACTATAGTATTGCGAGATGTAGAGGTGCGAGCAGGGAAGGAAGATCCTGCCTATACCATCATGCGAAAAGCGATAGCCAAAGCAAAGTTTCATCAACAGCAACTGGATAGTTATGAGGCTGAGGTATATATCAAAGGATCTGGACGACTGATAGACTCACCTTTCTTTTTGCGCAAGGCGATGGCCAAAGAAGGAGTCGATTCTACCACTGCATTCGTATCCGAATCGATTTCAAAAGTGAAATACACGCGACCAAACAAATACGAAGAGGAGGTGATTTCCATTCGCAGTAGTGGTGAGGATAATAGTACCAGCCCCATGGAATACCTCAAAGGCAGCTTCTACGAGCCAAAATTGGCCAATGCTATTTCTCCATTATCACCGAAAGCCTTTGGTTATTATCGCTTTGAATACTTGGGTACTTATAGGGATCAAAATTATGAATACAGTACCATTCGGGTCATTCCTAGATCGAGAGGTGATGATGTATTCGAAGGCGAAATTTCAATTATTGAAGATTATTGGAGCATTCATAGTCTCAATTTGAAAACTAGTTATTTGGGCATCAATTTTATTATCAATCAGATTTACAATCCAATAGATAATAAAGCCTGGCTTCCTATCAGTCATCAGTTCGATGTGGATGGAACTTTTTTCGGATTTGAATTTGAGTATAATTATTTGGCCACGGTTAAGAATTACCAAATTGAAATGAACAAGGATCTGGATGTAGAACTGGTATTGATCGATGAAAAAGTCGATAAAGAATTGGCTGCCAAATTGGAGGCTCAGAACAAAGAGGTGAATACCGAGGTGCTCGAAAAAATGCAGTCTGGAAAAGAAATGACTCGCAAAGAGATGCGTAAACTGATGCGTGAATATGAAAAGATGGAGAGTGAGAAAGATACCGTTCGGGATATTCAATATATCACTAATATCACAATCGATTCGCTGGCATTTAAGAAGGACTCAAGCTTTTGGCAGTCTGTAAGACCGATTCCATTATCTGACTATGAAATTAAGGGCTACCACAAAATGGACAGTATGGCACTGGTGGATAAAAAAGAATCGGAAGGAGATACAATAAAGACGAAAAGAGGAAAGGAAGGCTTTAAAATCTATGACTTGCTTTTGGGTAATACATACAAGGTTGGAGACAAAGCTCATCTGGAAATAATGAACCCACTGTTGACTCTCAATTTCAACTCTGTAGAGGGGTATAATTTCTCTTATGAACTGGCATATACCAAGACATTTGATAACAAAACCTGGCTCGAAATAGCTCCGCAGGTAAGGTATGGGTTTTCCATCCGTCAGCTACAGAGCAAGTTGCGAACTACTTACAAATTTGGCGAGCAGAATCTCATAGCTGAAGGAGGGAGATATGTATATCAAATCAATCCCGATGAACCGATAATTCCAATAATCAACTCCTTGACGACACTGATGCTAGAGAGCAACTACATGAAGCTCTATCAAAAAGAATTCGTGGGATTAAAGTTTCAGAAAAAAATCACGGATAAATATCGTGTGGATGTAACTGCCGAATATGCCAATCGCATACCCTTAGATAATCAGACGAGCCATACATGGTTTAATAAAAAGGATAGAGAATACACCCCCAACGCACCGGTCAACGTAGAGCTGGGTAATACTGCCTTTTTTCAACATCAAGTATTCATGACTGGATTGAGTGTGACGATGAAACCATGGTTGAAGTATTACATTAAAAACAATGAAAGAGAGAGTATCAATCGGTCTTCACCAGAATTGACCATTGCTTATGACAATGCAATCCCCGTAAGCGCAGCTCAAATCTCTTACCACAAGTGGTCTGCCGATGTTACCCATTCGTTGGACGTAGGCATCCGTGGTAGACTGAGTTTCCGACTCGGAGGAGGAGGATTCCTGGCAAAGGATAGTATTACTTTTCTTGATTACAACCACTTTATGGGAAACAGAACGCCCATACAGGACATAGATGTGGTGAAGAGTTACCGATTACTACCTTATTACAATTTAAGTACAGATGGATCTTATTTCAACCTGTTGACTCATTATCAGTTTAGAAAGTTTTTTTTCTCAAGGTTTATATTCGCCAGAAAAAGAGGAGTGAAAGAGAGTGTTTTTGTGAATTACCTGGGTACAAAATCCTCGCTCCATTATACGGAGGCAGGTTATAGTATTGACAATATATTCCGGTTGTTTAGGGTAGAAGCAGTAGCAGCTTTTCAAGATGGAGCTTATATAGATTGGGGTATTCGATTTGGAGTTGCGGCATTCCTCGAAGAAATGTTTAATTTTGATTAGACTCCAGCGCATTCTTGTATATTGCTATAACCATTTTGGCTATAGTTAAAATTTAAATACTTCCTCAACAACTGACTGATATGAGAACAAGCTGTAAACTATTCCTCATAGCGATGGCTTTCGCTATAGTGAATCCCTCTGCTGCCCAAGAAATCCCTAGGGTCAAAGAAAACAGACAAGCCAGGTTGGCACACGAGTACGAAATGTACAAAAACCCATCTACGAACCAAGTACCTCAAGGCATTCGACAAAAAGAATTACAATTTGTGAAATCCGCATCCGCTCGCTTGGATGCTAGGTTCAGGCCAGAGTCAGCAGGTAGAACGTTGGCCGATCAGTCTTGGGATCAACGCGGCCCATTCAATCAGGCTGGCAGGACAAAAGCCATAGGCATCGACCCAAGAAACGAAGACATCATATTGGCTGGCGGTACCTCAGGTGGCATGTACAGGACGACCGATGGCGGAGCTTCCTGGACTTTGGTATCTAATCCTCAATCCAACCCATCCATCACTGGAGTAGCACAAGACCCAACCGCCCAGGATACATGGTACTACATCACAGGAGAAGGAAAAGAATCAGTAAATACGAATCAGGCCTCGCAGCAGTATATTGGAGACGGAGTGTATAAATCTACGGACAATGGAATTACTTGGTCACAATTGGCTAATACAGTCCCTGAGAATACTACCCTTTTTGGAGAAGGATTACGCTTGGAGTGGCAAATTTGTGATGATATAGCAGTTGACCCTTTGAGTGGAGCCGTTTTGGTGACCAATATGGGAGGAATTTATAGATCCTCAGATGGAGGAACTACTTGGAACCAGGTTTTTGAGTTGAGCGGAGATCCTAGATTTGGAGATGCCGTCCACATAGATGTGGCAGAAGTTAAACCCGCCGGAGCGTCTCCTGCTGTTGTTTATTATGCAAGTGCACATAACACTGATGCTGTAAACAAGAGTGGATTTTATAGATCGACTGATGGCTTGGCCTGGGAAGATATAAGTCCAGCAGGCTATTTTGGAGGATCATGGGAGAGAATAAGAGTTTCCATCGCACCAAGCAATACAGATGTGGTGTGGTTTTTAATGCATGGGAATGCCTTAGTCGCAGATACTGAATTAACAAATGACGTATTAGCTAAATATGAATATGATGAGAGTGATCCGGTATGGACCGATATGTCTGACAATATTCCAAACTTAGGAGGTGATGTAGGAGACTTTAATACACAAGGCGCGTACAATATGGTGATCCGTGTGAAACCAGATGATGAAAACACTGTCTTCATTGGGGATACAAAGTTATGGCGGTCGACTGATGGATTCGCTACCGCAATAGATGCAGGCGGGTGGATAGGAGGTTATTCTCCATTAAACAATATAAGCCAATACCCCAATCATCACCCAGATGTACACGAGTTGGTGTTTTTTCCAAGTGATCCCGATAAGGCGTTGTGCGGACATGATGGAGGGCTAAGTTTAACCACCAACATTTTGGCGACAAACAGTACCCATCCGGTGACTTGGAGCAATTTGAACAAAGGCATGTATACCACGCAAGCGTATGCCATTTCCATCGACCCTACTACGGAAAACAGCGCCGTAATTGTGGCAGGTTTTCAGGATAATGGAAATTATGCGACGGACAACATATCCGGTACAGCTGACTGGATAGAGCAACCTCACGGAGGGGATGGAGCCTGGAATGCAGTTTCTTCAGGCACTGAAAACTGGTACATTTCCCAACAATATGGCAACGTTCAAAGAATGCCTGCTGGAAGTCAAGGGGGACATGGTGTGAATCCTGATACGCGTGGATCTAGCAGTTTCAACTCCTTTATTTCACCATTTATTTTGGACCGAAATGACGACGATATCATGTACTATGCTGCAAACAAAGAATTATGGAGAAACAATTCTATATCCACAATTAATGAAAATGGACATCCATTTAATGGAACCAGCGATGGTTGGGCGACCCTCGACTTTGGAGCGACAACTCTTTCTGGTAACATCACGGCATTAGAAACCTCAGTTACCCCAGCCAATGTGGTGTACATCGGAACATCTACCGGTGAAGTGTACAGAATTGCGGATGCACATACAGGGACCACAGTCACTGTCACAGACATTTTCACAGGTAAAGGTCTGTCATCAGGTTTCATCAGCTCCATAGATGTAGACCCAGACAATGCTGATCATGTTTTCATTACATTTTCCAATTATGAAGTGATTTCTATTTTTAAAAGTACCGATGCAGGTGCCAATTGGACCAACATTAGTGGAAATCTGGAAGAAAATGTAGATGGTTCTGGATCAGGGCCAGCGGTTCGGTGGATACATGTATTTAAAAAGACTGACAATACCAATGTCTATTTGGTAGGTACTACCACAGGTTTGTATTCTACCAGTACACTAAGTGGTACTTCCACAGTCTGGACTCAAGAAGGTACTTCTACTATAGGAAATGTGCCTGTCTCGATGATTCGTTCACGAAAAATAGATGGTTATGTAGCAATTGGTACTCATGGCAAAGGCATGTTTAGTACGAACATCTTGACGCTGGATGATGACATACTACCTACCATCACGGCTACATCTCCTGCCAATGATGCAACGGGAGTAGAATTGGACAGCGACCTGACAATCACTTTTAGTGAAGATATTAAAGATGCCGGAGGGTCCATTATTATCAAGTATTTCGATGATGATACTGAAGTGGAAACCATAGCAGTGAAATCTGACCAAGTGACTATAGAAGACGCCGTGGCAACAATCAGTCTGACTCAAGAATTAGAACAAGGCGTTGGGTATTATGTGAATATCGAAAACTTTGCTTTCAAGGATGTAGCAGGGAATAAATTCGAAGGGATCGAAGATAAAACTACTTGGAGTTTTACAGCTAAGGCTATTACTGGAGTAGAAAAGCCAGCACCTGAAAATATGCTCAATGTCAGCGTGATTGATCATGGCATTAATTTGCAGTTTTTAGGGCAGACCATTAAATATGCTGAAATCAACTTGTATACCATTACAGGCAAACAAGCGACCTACACAGCAAGGAGTTCATTCAAAAACAATAATGTCAATGTAAAAGCCCAACTTACTCCTGGAGTATATGTGGTAAAAGCATCTACGGCCAAAGGGTTGTACACCAAGAAATTTTTAGTCTCAGAATAAACTTATATCATGAATACTGTATTTACCACAATATTGATCGCCGCTGTTTGCTTTGGAACGAAGCTAAAAATAGAAGAATTTAGTTTTAAGGAGATTGCTCCTGGAGTATCTACCGGATACGTTATTACCAAATATGAAGTGCAGGTAAAAAGCACTGGAAACAAAAAAGCTACAATCGAAGAAGTTTGGCTTAAAAACAGAATGGCGAGTTGGAAGCTATTTGATGAAGATGGGAAAATTGTAGAAACCATTCAAAAGAAAGGCGTCTATACATTAACTGGAGAGACAAAAATCAGGTCTGCTGGAGCTAAATACAAGAGTAAATCAGTGCCTAAGGAATCCATAGGTTCTTTTGAAGAGGACTTTTTGGTTAAATACAAAATAGAAGGATCTGATAACGACCAATGTATGTCGATCGCAAAGATTGAAAATTTGGAACTCGTTAAAATGCAATAGTTTGATGACAGGCTGAGCAATTCGAGTCTAGACAATGGTTATATTTTTCTGAAAGGCAGTCTCAAAAGAAATGGTAGTATCCGTGCCCTCTACACCAGGCAATGGATGAATTCGGCTATATAGCACATCTCTCAAATGGCTGTTGTCTTTGGTAAATATCTTGATGATAAGCGCATATTTTCCAGTGATATTAGAACATTCTACGATCTCAGGAATTTCCTTTAAAGCAGCAATCAGACTTTTTACGTATTTAGCATTAGTCACTACTATCCGTGTCATGGCTTCTGTGGTGTAGCCTAGTACCTTGGGGTCGAAAACAAATGTAGCATTCTTTATCACGCCAGCCTGTCTGAGCTTGTTTACCCGCTGATGAACCATAGTGTTGGAAATGCTCAACTCTTTGGCTAAAGTAGAATAAGGAATTCGTGCATTCTCGCCGAGTCTGCGAAGGATTTTTTTATCTGTTTCGTCAAATTGACTAATCATGAGTGTAATGAATAATGAAAAATGTTAGAATGATTTATTTAATCTTAATAAATGTAAAAATGACTTAAAAACATTTATTAATTAAATAATTAATTCATTATATCATTAATTTGGGAAAATATGACTTCATTTTGCGTGTAAATATTTAAATCATGCAATACGAAGAAATCATCGACATCTTTTGGAAGGAATATGTGAAAACTACGCCTTCAGCTGGTAAAATTCACGAACTATTAGAAGCAAAAGGAGAAAAAATCAGCAACGATCATATCGCATTCAGGACGTTCAATCATCCAAGTATCAACGTAGAGCAACTGGCTATGTCGTTTTTAGCTTGTGGATATGTGGAAAAAGACGAATACACTTTTGAAGCTAAAAAATTGAGAGCGAAGCACTATGAGCATCCGGATGCTAATGCGCCAAAGATTTTTATCAGTGAGCTTTTGTTAGAAGAATTCTCTGAAGAGCTACAATACATCGTATTGAAAAAAATCAATGAAATTCCATTGGGCTTAATTGAGACAGACTCAACCATTTATTCAGGCCGACCTTGGGGTACGATTTCTCACGAAACTTACTTGAAATTGAGAGAAGAGTCAGAGTATGCAGCTTGGATGTACGTCTATGGTTTCTGCGCCAACCACTTCACCATCAACGTGAATCAGTTGACTGCGATAGAATCATTGGAAGAAATGAACTCATTCTTGAAAAACAATGGTTTCTTAATGAACGTTTCTGGAGGAGAGATCAAAGGATCACCGGATGCTTTGTTGGAACAGTCCAGCATATTGGCAGATAAAAAGGCGATTGAGTTTGCTGAAGGGTCATTTGAAATCCCTTCTTGCTACTATGAGTTTGCCAGAAGATATGAAGATGTTAGTGGAAGTCTCTTTAATGGTTTCATTGCAAAATCAGCAGACAAAATATTCGAAAGTACAAATGCGGCTTCATAAGCCAAGACTCCTAAATCAACCCGAATTGAGTATTAGAATTTCATAGTAGATTTTCTAATTCATAAATCGGGTTAAAAATTTAACCCAAAATGATAGGTCAGCTCAGGCGCTTCGGCGAGGGCTGGCTTTTTTCTTCCGTCATTGCCCGATTCGACTGGAGGAGCATTCGGGTAATCCCCTTCGGATATCAAGATTCACTTAGGTTTAACTTTTCCAAAATTTCAAACTTGGAAAAGTTTCAAGAATAGCTTTTCTTGCCTTTCTCATTGATTTTGAGTAACTTATATGCCCTCAAAAAATTGCACTACTATGAATCTCATCACAAAAATTGACCAATGGATGGATGCACGATTCGCTCCCGCTTGGTTAGACTTGCTTAGAGTCGTTCTCGGAATTTTTCTTTTTATCAAGGGCCTTATATTCACGGCCAACTTTCAAGTCCTCGCTGACAATGTGCAATCCATGGGTATGGTATACATGGCGGTGATCGCCGCACACTATATCTACTTGGTGCATGCAGCCGGAGGATTGATGATCGCTCTGGGTGCTTATACCAGAGTCATGTGCGCTTTAAATATTCCTATTCTTTTGGGTGCGGTGATCTTCAATGCTACTCACTTTCTTACCATGGATGATCTCATGGAATTAGAAATGTCTGTTTTGGTGCTAGTAGGGCTAATTGTTTATTTCTTATTCGGTGGAGGTCGCTTTTCAGTGGATGAATTACGTAGGCGCGATGCTAAAAGGAAAGCTGAGTTGGCTGGCTATTGAAAATATTCAATCATACTCTTCCAAAATTTCAAACTTTGGAAGAGTTATAAACTTTACAACCGCCATAACTTCCCCAAATCACCGATTCGTATATCTTTGCGGCTATGGCAAAAAATGACGATCAGAATCTGTTGAAAAAGATCATAGCGCACTCCAAAGAGTACGGCTATGTATTCCCTTCTAGTGAAATATATGATGGCTTGAGTGCCACTTACGATTACGGCCAATATGGTGCAGAATTGAAGAAAAATATCCGCGACTATTGGTGGAAAGCCATGGTGCAGATGAATGAAAATATTGTGGGTATAGATGCTTCGATCTTCATGCACCCGACTACCTGGAAAGCTTCTGGTCACGTAGATGCTTTCAATGATCCGATGATCGACAACAAAGATTCTAAAAAAAGGTATAGAGCGGATGTACTGATCGAAGAGCATGTAGCCAAGATCGAAGCCAAAATCGACAAAGAAGTAAAAAAAGCTGAAAAGAGATTCGGCGATGCTTTCAATAAAGAAGAGTTCTTGTCCACCAATGGCCGTGTGCTAGACAACCAAAAGAAAATTGACACGATCAACGCTCGATTCAAAAAGGATATCGAAGAAGAGAATTTCGAAGATCTTAAATTATTGATTGAGGAGCTGGGTATTGCTGATCCTGTGAGTGGCTCTAAGAACTGGACTGATGTGAAGCAGTTCAACTTGATGTTCTCTACCGAACTAGGTGCAGTGACTGATGGTGCAAGTAAGATATACCTCAGGCCAGAGACCGCACAAGGTATTTTTGTGAATTACTTGAATGTGCAGAAAACTGGTCGAATGAAGTTGCCATTCGGAATTGCTCAAACTGGTAAGGCCTTTAGAAATGAAATTATCGCTCGCCAATTCATTTTCAGGATGAGAGAATTCGAGCAGATGGAAATGCAGTTTTTTATCAAGCCAGGTACAGAAATGGAGTGGTATGAAAACTGGAAAGAAAAAAGAATCAACTGGCACAAGTCTTTAGGATTAGGCGAAGAAAATTACCGATTCCACGATCACTTAAACCTCGCGCACTATGCAAATGCGGCTTGTGATATCGAGTTCAAATTCCCTATGGGATTCAAAGAATTGGAAGGTATTCACTCACGAACTGATTTTGACTTGAAAGCACATGAAGAATTTAGTGGGAAGAAGCTTCAATTCTTCGATTCGGAAGAAGAGAAGTCTTATGTACCGTATGTAGTAGAGACTTCGATTGGGCTAGATCGTATGTTCTTGGCAATATTGTCCAGTTCATATACAGAAGAAACATTGGAAGACGGAAGCAGCCGAACGGTACTTCGAATTCCTCCTGTGCTAGCGCCTGTTAAAGCTGCGGTATTGCCATTGGTAAACAAAGATGGCTTGCCTGAAAAAGCTCGTGAGATTATGGACGAGCTGAAGTACTCAGTCAACGTGCAGATGGATGTGAAAGACGCTATCGGCAGAAGGTACAGAAGACAAGATGCAATTGGTACGCCATATTGTATCACTGTAGATCATCAGACCTTAGAAGATGGCATGGTCACTATCCGTGAGCGCGATAGCATGGAGCAGCGTAGGGTATCTGTGGACGAAGTAGTGGCCGAAATTGAAAAGGCAGTGGATTTGAAGCAGTTGCTCAAGACCTTGTAAATACCACACACATCATAATATTGAAAGGCTCGCATTTGCGAGCCTTTTTTGATTGAAGCGGGTTCAATCTCCCCAGCCCTCTACTCCAAGAGGGAGTAATACCCTGCTTAAAAAGAGGGTTAGGAGGTTTGGATTGCTTCGTCTCAGGAGCAAGTGCTCACCCGTTCAGAGTCACCAGTAAGGGACACTGAGATTTGTGATACTTCCTCAGAGTTACTCAACGAGAACTCTGAGGGAAGTGAAGCGAAAGGTTGCCATACGACAAAAAAAGAATCGAAGAGCATGGAGTAAAGTTCTTGCGATTTGATGACTTGGATGTAAAGAAAAAATGGGATTTGTTACCAATACAGTATTCGATTGGATATCTAAAAATACGGACTAATGTTTTAATGGTCTTAGCTTTTAAAAAGAGTTCCCCTCTTGAGAGGGGTTAGGGGAGTGTTTTCTTTGCCACCACACCATTCTTTTTTATCTTTTCTTTATGGATATTTTACTTTTGGTTTTGGCTGCTGCAGCATTGTTTGGATTAGCACTATTGCTGGCCAATTTATGGTCGATTGGAGTGGCTTGGAAGAGAGCGAAGGGTAGGGACTTATCTGTTTCATTCGGAGAGGCCAGGGCTTTAACTAAATTCTTTGACCTGGAGGAGGATTTTCTCGATGCTTGTGTTGAATTCAAAAAAAATGATCCTAAGATTTCCATTAAAGATATTGTTCATCACAACATGGCAGATGGTGATACAAAAGCTTTACTTACACACTGGAGACAGTTACAAGATGCTGAAGTAAATATCACCTTCAAGTCTCTTGTACTGTATGATCTGGCAGGAAAAGATATGAACCAACTGATCGCCAACTTGAATAAGGAATATGAATTGATCATACCAGAAATTGAGGAAAGTGGATTGAAAGCCTATTACTATTGTAAATTCAAAGTGGCTGGCGATAGTTCTGGCTGGATTACGCCTGATTTAAATACATTCAAAAATACTATCGAGGAAAAAATAAATTTGGCACTTTTAACTGGTGACCTATCGGATTTTGAAGCTTTGGCTAATTTTATCAAAGAAGAATATTTGAATGAAAAATTCTGGAAAAGTCTGTGTCATGGCCAAATCATTGATCAACAAGTTCGTATAACCAAAGGATGAAAGTCTACTGCCTGACCGGTTTGGGAGCAGATACCAGTGTATTCGAATTGCTGCAAATCAATCACCAAAAAGTTTGTGTAGAATGGGTTCCTTCTTACCCTTGGGAAAACATGACTTCTTATGCTAAGCGACTTTGTGACCAAATAGACACCTCAAAACCTTTTGCACTTCTGGGTGTCTCATTTGGAGGCATGCTGGCAGTAGAAATGAATAAGCATATTCGGCCTGAAAGGACCATATTGGTCACTTCGTTAGCCAGACGAAGTGAATTGCCATTATGGATTCGTGTAATTGCCAAAACCAAATTGAATCGCTTGCTTCCAAGCTTTTTATTTGGCGCTAATCCCAGATGGCTCATTTTGATATTTGGAATTAAGTCAGAAAGAGGAAAACAAATGGTAACTAAAATTGCTAAAACTTCCGACCGAATATTGACTAAATTATCTATTGATAAAGTCCTGAACTGGGACAACGAATGGCTACCTGATAATTTGGTTCGGATAGTGGCCACGAAGGACAGACTACTTCCCAACCCTGTAGATACAGAAGCTTACAAAATCGAAGAGGCTGGACATTTTGCTATCGTTGAGAATTCGGAAGAAATTTCAGTTCATGTAGATAAGATTTTGTCTGGATTGAATTGATATATTTACCTAATGACTATAACTAGCTTAACAATTCTCTTGCAGACTTCACCACCTGTGCAAGATTCGTCAGATGTAATTTTTTTAGCCATTCTTAGTGTTGTGGTGATTATATTAACTGGTGTATCTGGGAAAGTCAACATGGGCTTTCAAGTACCCGGTTTTCCAAGACCTCTTTCAGCTAAGAGGAAAGAAATTTTAAAAAAGCATTTCCCTTATTACAGTCAGTTAAGCCCAAATCGCAGAAAACGCTTCGAACAAAAAGTACAATACTTTATTTACGTAAAAGATTTCATCCCACGACAGATACCAACAGTCACAGAAGAAATGAAAGTGTTGATCTCAGCTTGTGCGGTGCAACTGACTTTTGGCTATCCTAAGGTTTTTTTGAGTCATTTCAAACGAATATTGGTTTATCCCGATAATTATTATTCCACTATTAACAACACCTTTCACAAAGGAGAAGTTAATCCCAGGCTAAGAACCATTGTTTTGTCTTGGAAAGCATTTGTTGAAGGATACATCCATCCGAAAGACGGTAGAAATTTAGGTTTGCATGAAATGGCTCATGCCTTACGGTTAGAAAATTTAATATTGAATACCGAGTATAGTTTTTTCGACGAAGCTGTACTGCAACAATGGCAAAGCATGGCAGATCTAGAAATGCAAAATATTTCTTCTGGAAAAAGTCGAATGTTTAGAGACTATGCCGGTACAGATTCCGATGAGTTTTTTGCAGTGGCCATTGAGAATTTTTTCGAACGACCGGAGAAATTTAAAAGTCTGATGCCCAATCTCTATGGGATCTTAGTGCTACTTTTGAAGCAAGATCCATTAAACCCAGTTTAGAGTATGGCCAAACGAAAGCCACATGCTGCAAGTATTAGGAATCAAGACACCGCCACGGTCAAGGATGTCATTGATGCCATGCTCAAATCTTACAACCTCAACAAAAAATTTGATCAAACCACCTTATTGTCAACCTGGAACAAGATCATGGGCCAGGCGATTGCAAACCGGACTTCCAAGTTGGAGGTAAGGAATAATGTGCTCATCGTTACACTCAATTCCGCTCCACTCAAACATGAAATGAATCAATCTAGATTTAAAGTACTGGAGCTTTTAGAGAAAGAATTTGGAAAGCCGGTAGTGAAAGATGTTCTGTTTGTTTGATCAATTTCAAAATTGATTAAATTGAAAATTCTAATTTGAATTCTATTATACGTGACAGAACCTAAGATTCTTTGCATGTTTTCTGGTGGAGTAGATTCCACAGGCGTGTTACATGAGCTGTTGACTAGCGAGAAGTACAAGTCCTATTCGCTTATCATCCATCATATCCATATTTGGAACAGGGAAAATAGGGCAATGGCTGAGTTGAGTGCCGTAAAAAGCATTCTTAATTACTATAAGAAGGAAGCAACATTTGTTTTCTCTCAAAGTACTTTTGACACCCGAGGATTCGCAGTCTTGAAATCCAATCGATTTCCAATGGATATGGATGTTTGTGCCTTTACAGCTTCTCAGATATGTGCAGCCAGACCAGATGTGAAATATGTGGCGATGGGTCGAACCAAAACGGATGTGCAAAGTGGGGGTGAAAACTTCCAAAAGAGAATGCAAAGGGCACAAGCCATATATAAAGCTTCATTGAGTTTGGAACAGCAAAAACCGGCTGAATACATATTTCCAGTAGTCGATTACACCAAAAAAGAGATTTGGGATTTTTTACCCACTGAAGTTAGGAACGCCACTTGGTGGTGCAGAAGACCGATTTATGAAGAAAATTCTGCCAAACCGTGTGGGAAGTGCATTACCTGTAAAGAAATGAAAACGTTTGAGGATGTATGAACAATAGACTGTTTGATCACATCAACAGATTCTGTAAGCTCTCAGATTCAGATTGGTTTCTCATTCAGGAAGCCGTATCAAAAAAAGTGTTTCAAAAAAAGGAGCACTTGCTAACCTCAGGTCATACCTGCCACTATAAGTACTTTATTATTCAGGGTTGTATGCGTTCTTACTTTGTTAATAGTAAAGGTGCTGAGCAAATAGTCAATTTTGGTATTGAAGACTGGTGGATGACTGATTATGACAGTTTTGTCAATCAACACATATCACACCTCAACATTCAAGCTATTGAGGATTGTACTGTTTTAAGGCTTAGTAAATCTGATTTTGACCAATTGACAATACAGTCGCCAACCATTAGTACGTATTTCAGAACAATATTAGAAAAAAGACATATCGCGGATCAACGAAGAATTCAGTATATGTTCAACCTTTCTGGCGAAGAAATGTATGATACTTTTTTTAAGCACAATCCTTCATTCACTCAGCGCGTACCGCAATATATGTTGGCCTCTTATTTGGGATTTACCCCAGAGTTTTTAAGCAAAATCAGAAAAAAGAAGGCTGAAGGTCGTTCTTAAACTACATTAAGAAATCCCTCCATTTCTCTTGTGAGATTTGAGCAATTAAATCAAAAATCAAATTTTAATCAAAAAGAAATGGAACGAATTAGCTTTCAAAACACACCTGAAGGATTGTATTTCAGTCTTTATCAAATGGGTAGTTATTTAGAGACAGCAGGCTTAGATAAGCGATTGCTTGCAATGGTCGACTATCGTGCTTCTCAACTCAATGGTTGTGCGTATTGCCTGGACATGCATTTCAAAGAGGCGATTGAGGCTGGAGAGTCAACAGTGAGATTGAGTATGTTATCGGCTTGGAAAGACACAGAGATGTTCAGCGAAAAGGAGGCAGCTGTTCTTCAATACACCGAAGCAGTTACCCAACTTTCAAACTTTGAAATTGAGGATAGTCTGTATGCTGATATGAAGCAGTTTTTCACTGATGAGGAGATAGCTGCATGGACCTTGGCCATCGTGAGAATCAATGGATGGAATCGTTTTATGAAGGCTTTTAAAACAAAAGCTGGTGAATATACAGTTGGCCAGTTTGCCTGATGTGTCAAAATTGTTGATATAAATCACTTTTCGAAGTGATGCAAGCCTTTATAGGGCAAAGAGACTTTCTCTATTTTCATAATGAAATAAACAAGTCAAGATCATGAAAAAGAGAGAGCACATTTCAACTATAATGACCAAAGACGTTTCTACAATAGACATCAACAGCACCTTGCACGAGGTGAATGAGATATTTGCTAAAAATAAATTCCGGCATTTACCGGTTTTATCAAATAATCAGTTGGTAGGTATAATTAGTCAGACTGACATGCTGAGAATAAGTTTTGGAAATACATTTGGGGAAGAACAAGGTGATGCTGATCAAGCAATATTTGATATGCTGTCCATCAATCAAGTCATGAAACATGATCCAGTTATCATCGGCCATGATCAAACAATTCGAGAGGCTGCTCAGGTTTTTACAGAGCACGAGTTTCATGCTTTACCCGTCCTTGCTGAGGGCAAGACGGTGGGCATCGTTACTACTACTGATATTATTCGGTACTTCTTGAATGGTTAAAAAAAAGGGCTGTGCATAATTGATGCACAGCCCTTTTGGGTTTTAATGCTAATGACGTTTATTTTTTAAACGCTCTGATTGTCTTTTCGATAATATCGCAGCAGTCATGCAATTGTTCTTCTGTCATAACCAAAGGAGGTGCGAAACGGATGATATTGCCATGCGTTGGTTTAGCCAACAATCCATTTTCTTTTAATGCTACGCAAATGTCCCATGCAGTAGAACTTTCAGGTGTATCATTGATGATGATGGCATTCAATAGTCCTTTACCTCTTACCAACTTCACCACATCTGTGGTCTCTATGAATTTGTTCATTCGCTCTCTGAATAACTCACCCAATTTTTGAGAATTCTCAGCCAATTTTTCATCTTTCACTACATCTAGTGCTGCCATGGCTACTTTAGCAGCGATTGGGTTTCCGCCGAAGGTAGACCCATGTTGGCCTGGCTTGATCACATCCATGATACGGTTGTCCGCCATTACCGCTGATACTGGATATACACCACCAGAAAGTGCCTTACCCAGAATCAACATATCTGGTTTCAAGTTTTCGTGGTCACAAGCCAACAATCGTCCCGTTCTAGCGATACCGGTTTGCACTTCGTCTGCGATAAATAATGCGTTAGCGGCAGTGCATGCTTCTTGAGCGGCAGTTAGGTATCCTTCATCTGGTACAAAAACACCTGCTTCACCTTGAATGGGCTCCACTAAGAATCCAGCCACGTTGGGATCTTTCAAGGCTTCTTTCAAAGCATCGATATCATTGTGAGGTACTTTGATAAAACCACCCGTATAAGGTCCGAAATTCTTTTGTGCTACTTCATCATTTGAAAATGAAATGATAGTTGTAGTCCTTCCATGGAAATTGTCTTCAGCGACAATAATTTTGGCTTCGTTTTCAGGCGTGCCTTTTACTTCGTAAGCCCATTTTCTACATAGCTTGATTGCAGTTTCTACAGCTTCTGCACCAGTGTTCATGGGTAATATTTTATCAAATCCGAAGAATTCTGACATGTACTTTTCGTACTCTCCTAAAGCGTCATTGTAGAATGCTCTGGAAGTCAAAGTCAATGTTTTAGCTTGGTCAGTTAGTGCATTAACAATTTTTGGATGGCAATGTCCTTGGTTGACTGCTGAGTAAGCTGAAAGAAAATCATAGTATTTTTTTCCTTCCAAATCCCATACATGCACGCCTTCTCCGCGTGATAATACCACTGGTAATGGATGATAGTTATGTGCACCGTGCTTATCTTCTAATGCAATCGCCTGTTCGCTTGTTAATTCTCTGACCATGATCGTATATTTTGGGTTGTTCAAACAAAAATGAGTTCTTTGATCAGAACTCATTACATGGAGTCCATGAGACCTTTACTCAAACCAACTGCATCTGGCAGTCTTAGTGCTAGTCTTAGCCATGAAGTTCCAATTATATTTTAATTAATTTCGCTCAAAATTACGAAAAGCATTTCGAATAACACAACAGAAACTCTTTTGCTTTGAGCGATAAAAACAACGGTCAGCAGTCAGAATCGAACGATTCGCCAGATTATTACTTCAACGAGCAAGGCTTCATGGTCTTTACCGCTGCCTATCATCTTAAAAGGGGATATTGTTGTAAAAATGGATGTAAACATTGCCCGTATGGGTTTAAGAAGAAAGTATAATATTTACTACTTTACTCAGTTTATTTACACCTGTAAATAATTTATTATCTTCGAATTGCGCATTCTTAAAAGGTAAACTTACTTTTCACTTTCCACCTGTTGTTATGATTAAGAATGCAATTCTGCTGTTCTGTTTATATTCTTTTTCTTTTTATTGTGGAGCCCAATCACTTTCGTTTGAAGAGGCTCTATCAGTGGCTCATCATGGGCGTAGCAATCGCGATAGCGCGTTGTTTTGGGCTAATCGTGCTTACGAAATTGGTCAACAAGAAAATTCCGCGACGGCAAAGTACAAGGCATTAGTATATGTTGGAGCAGCTTATTGTAATCTTGGAGAGAGAGATACGGCTAAGCTTATTCTAAATGTTGCCGTTTCAGAATTAAATGTGAAGTATTTTGAAAAAGGATTTGGGACTTGGTATTTAGGCAAGGTGAATCTAAGAAATGCCGAATACGAAAAAGCTAAAGGACATTATTTATTAGCCATACCAATTTTAGAATCATGTGATTCGGTAAAGTATGTGAGTAACTGCTTGACAGAAATTGGCCTGAGCCACGGGATGCGTGGTGATTATTCAATAGCATTAGAATGGTACACCAAAGCTTACGAAAACAAGCTCCAAAATGGGCTAGAGCACAAAGTGGATATAGAACTTCACAATATTGCCAATGTCTACATGAGACAAGGAAGTTATGACAAGGCGATCGACTTCTATCGTAAATCTATGAAGCACAAAGATGGAAAGAATGACCACAGCCCATACATTGGTATAGGAGGAGTTTATAATCTGCAACTGATGTCAGACAGTGCATTGTACTATTATAAAGAGGCTTATAGGCTTGCTACCGAAGAAAAATCAAATAAAGGTCAAGCGACTTCTGCAATTAACATTAGCAACATCTATTTTCAAAAAAAGGAACACAGACTGGCCATAGAATACTTAAATAAAGCGCGTTTTTCAAAAGGATTGAGAAACAGATCTATACCTCCTGTATATACTGAGCTGGGGAAAAACTACTTCGGACTCAACATGTTGGATAGCGCAAAGTATTACAGTGATATAGCATTGACAGAGTCAAAGAGAGTAAAATATAGGCAGTATATAGCTGAGTCTAGCGAATTTCTGAGCAGAGTATTGGCGGCGCAAAGCAAATTTGAAGAGGCTTATGAGTATGCTATGCTGTCTATGACGTATGCAGATTCAATTAATCGAGAACGGAGAGACGATGCCATTACAGATCAGCGTATTAGACTAGAAACATTAAAAAAACAACATGAGATAGATAAGTTGAACTCTGAAAATCGAATACATCAGTACAAGCAACTATTAATAGCTATTGGGGCAATATCCGTGGCATTCATTTCTTTATTGGCTTTTCTTAATCTAAGGTCCAGATCGTTTTTGAAACAGCATAAGCTTGAAAATGAAAAGAAAGAACTTCGACAGGAGCTGGAAAAAAATATCGCTCAATTGTCCGCCCATACGCTTCACATGATTCATCATAAAAATGGCTTGGAAGAAATAGAACAACATCTTGGGGAATTAGATGGAGTGGGGAAACAAAAAATTAAAAATGTAATATCCATCAATAAAGCTCAAGAAAAGGATTGGGATAATTTTAATAATTATTTTAGTGGTGTTCACGCACAGCTTTTTGAGGTTCTAAAATTTTACCATAAGGATTTGACTCAAAACGAAATAAGACTTTGCGCACTGATCAGAATGAATTTAGCAAATAATGAAATTGCAACACTTCTTAACATTGAACCCAAGAGCGTGAAGATGGCCCGTTACAGATTGAAGAAAAAATTAGCACTAGAAGAAGAGCAGGAATTGAATTCTTACATCCAAACCTTGGAACTGGCAGATGGTAAGATAAGTTGGGGTTGATATTCTATGAGCCTAAGGCTATTTTTCGTCAATAATACTTTAACACTTATAGCATATTTAAGTCGATTGGTCGAACGAATAATGACTGTAGACCATTTGTAGTCCCTTTAGATTAGCAATTCTGACTCCTTTCAGCTCATATTTGGTTTATGAATGTCACAAACATGAAAGGATTTATTTCTATTATATTATTGTTTTTGGGTGTGTATAGCTTTGGTCAAACAGTACATACAACTAAATCACGTATTAGTCAGAACAGTCGGTATTCCATCCTTGTCGAGGTTCTATCAACTTCCATAATTCAGGTCTTTTCTCATCCAGCTACTTCCGCATTATCTATTCAACCAGCAATTGAAAATGCAAATTTCCGACTTTTAAATCTTCGAGAAATAGGCGTTCTTGAAGAACAGGCCCTTAAACATTTTGCCTTTGTAGATCTAACCAATTTTCTCGAGTGACATTGGGAAGAAAACGAATTCGATACTGGTTTTGAAGGTATTACCAATGAGACGATGAGGTTGAAAATTAGACCAGTAGATTAATGTTAAAACAATAGTAAACCCTAAATCAATCTAGAATAACACTATCTAATACCTAATTAAAATTGGAATGAAATACATCAATAGAATTTTACATATCTGCACTTTACATGTTCTTTTAGTAGTACCTTATTTTTCGTATGCCGATACTATTCTCATGTTTGTCTCTCACGAACAAACTTATTATTCGGAATATATCGTAATGAAGGCTGCCTTGGAGGCAGCCGGCCATGAAGTGGATGTGCGCAGTGCGTCTACGATGAATTTCTCGATTTATATGACCGAGCACTATGCTGATATTCCGACTGCGGCTAATGCGCATGGAACAAGCAACTATTCTGATTTTCAAGCTCAGTTTAATGGAATGTTCGGACAGGCGTGGAACGAAACCTACAACGCTGTGCCAGCCTCCGCCAGTACTACGGGCAGCCTGCTAGATGTAGAATCTATCGATGACTATGTAGGGATAGTGGTTGTTGGAGGAACAGGGTCACTTGACTATCGGGTGGATGGAACTTACGCTGCCCAAGGGGCAGGTGAACGAGAACTATCTGCAACTGTAGTTGAAAATACAGCAACACATTTGAACGATTTGGCCATCAATGCTTTGCTACAAGGTAAACCTGTGATGGCGCAATGCCATGGGGCCAGCATCCCTGCATTTTGGAGAATACCGAACACGAGTGGTTCGGATCATGAAGTTTTAGGGTTTAGCCTGCTGAAAGGACAGATTTCAGCAGGCTTCCCCGAAAGCCCCGGAGAACCAACTGGTGAAACACTCGAAAATTTGGATGTGACCTATCGACCCAATGATCGAGTGACTATCGCCAGCCCTCACAGTTCACTCAACGATGATGGATCGGGAGACTATCGTATTATCACCACAAGAGATTGGTTTCCACAAACGGTAGCTCATGCCGCACGAACATTTTTAAATGTTATTGAATCCTATCCGAGCCAAACCAGAAAGGGAACTGGTGTGAAAGCGTTGATTCTACATGGCGGGGAGATTGATACAGAAAACTGTGGGCCTGGAAATAAAGAAAATGATGTGCCGTGTAATCATGGCGGGGGAGACAACCTGCCTGCCGACTATACACACCTCCTGGCGGTACTTCAGGCCAACGATGAAGCGGATGATTTGACCATCAATGTTAGCGAGATGGATTTGTCGGGAACGATCCCCTTTGATGTGGACAGCGAGGCTGAGGCTCTAACCTATTTTGAGGATTATGACGTAATCGTGTTTTTTAAGCATTGGTCGAACTATCTCACGGATGAAATGCTGCAGGCTATCGTGACTTTTGTAGACAATGGTGGAGGTGTAATCGGCTTGCATCATGCCTTATACAATGACAGTCATGCTGGGCAAAACAAAAACATCTTGGTCACAGAGCTCTTCGGGGCCGAGTCGGCACCGGCGTCTTGGGCCGCCAATCTCACCACATTCGATATGTATGCTACCGATCACGGGCATTTTGTTTCTACTTACGGGGTAGCGTTTGACGACGTGGAGTTGTATCCTGATATGGACTCCTGGAACAACGATCCGCTCGAAGCTGAGTCAAATAATTCACATTCGTATTTGCCGTACCTGAATGTAATGGACGAATTGTACGTAAATTTTCAGGATACTGGTGATATCCCAATTGGAAGAGGAGTGAATCATTTGACTCCTTTATTCTCCAACAATGCTACGCCTCCAGAAGGTGAGCCAACTCAGACCAGACAGGCAGGCTTTACTCAATATTTTGATGGCAACGAAGATGGTACCATTGGCAAGGTCGTTTATGTCGCCTTGGGTGAGAGAAGAGAAAATGTGAATACAACCAGCGCATATGGGCAAATCATAAGAAACATGGTGGTGTGGGCTGCTCCGAGCCTGTCAGATAAAATTGCTCAAGAGATAGAGGTACAGGCATTCGATGACAAATCCATAGATGATGCACCTTTTAATTTGGGTGCAACGACAAGTAGTGAGTTGGCGTTGAGTTATGCTGTCACTTCAGGCCCAGCGGAGGTAGATCAAACTGGGCAGGTTACGCTCACGGGTGTCTCTGGAACAGTGGTTATTGAAATATCTCAGGCTGGAAATGAGATATATAAAGCGGTAAGCAAAACCGTAACGTTCAACGTACTAGACCCAGCCAAGCAATCACAAGAGATCATTTTTGAGGCACTACCCGATCGCAGCGAAGATGATGATCCTTTTGAGCTGGAGGCCACGGCCTCTTCTGGTTTATTGGTGAGTTTTTCTGTCATCGTCGGGCCGGCTACTCTATCTGGAAATGTATTGACAATGACAGGCGCGGGTAGAGTTACGATCGAAGCCAGTCAGGCTGGCAATGAAACTTATAACCCGGCCAGTTCGGTTCAGCGTATGTTCGACGTGATAGAGTCTAACAATCCGGAAGTGTTGTCTGTGGACGTGACCACTGAATCCTTGAGAGTATTTCCTAATCCTACGAATGACTGGGTGCATGTTATTACAGGCAATAATGACTCATCAGGCTACCTCAGTATATTTTCTGTGAACGGAATGAAAATGTTTGACCGTAGACTAGAAAAAAATGCCAGAATAGATGTCAGTGGTTGGGAGCCGGGCATTTATTTGATGAAGATCATAGAAGATAAAAATATCACAACAACCAAAATCCTCGTGAAGAGGTAACAGCACAATTGATTGGACTGAGTGCAAATGGAGCGGTGAGAGCTGCTCTTTTTTGATTTCGGGTTACTCAGATTCATCCATGTATTTGTTGAGGAATGTTTTGGCTAATGCCTAATTTAGCAGACGATTTTCATTGAACCATTAATCCAATAGCTAAATGAGCAACGACGTTAGAAATCTCGAACCAAAAGAAATGTGGAACTGCTTTGCCGACTTGAATGCTGTGCCTAGGCCAAGTAAAAAGGAAGAAAGAGTGATTGCATTTGTCAAAAATTTCGGTGAGCGCCTCAATCTTGACACCTATGTGGATGAGGTTGGTAATATCATCATAAAGAAGCCGGCCACTCCTGGTATGGAAAACCGTCAAACGGTTTGTATTCAGAGTCATATCGATATGGTGCATCAAAAGAATGCAGAGACCGAATTTGATTTTGATACTCAAGGAATCGAAATGTTTGTAGAAGGTGACTGGGTGAAGGCGAAAGGCACCACGCTAGGCGCAGATAATGGCATTGGGGCTGCTTCAATTATGGCTTTGTTGGCTTCGAAAGATATTGCACACCCAGCAATTGAGGGTTTATTTACTATCGACGAAGAGACTGGTATGACTGGAGCCATGGGACTCAAAGGTGGCTTGCTGGATGCTGACATTATGCTCAATTTGGATACTGAAGATGACCATGAGTTGACCATTGGCTGTGCCGGGGGTGTGGACATCACGGGAGAAGGGACTTATTCAGAGGAAACGGCCCAAGGTGAAAGAGTAGGAATAGAAATTAAAATGAAAGGATTGTCTGGAGGGCATTCCGGCATGCAAATTCATGAAGGGTTAGGCAATGCCAATAAACTAATGAATCGCCTACTATATGCTTTGGATTCGGAGTTTGATATCCGAATTGCTGGTATCGATGGAGGAGGGTTGAGAAATGCCATACCTCGTGAATCAGTAGCCGTGCTTTCAGTCTTAAAATCTGAAATAGAAGCATTGCAAAACGAAATCATCGGTTTGGCCGAAATGATGATTGAGGAACATGATACTACCGATCCGGAAATGGAGGTGGATTTGGGTGAGATGGAAGCACCTTCGCAAGTCCTGAATAGGGATTTTCAGAAGAAATTACTAAGAGCCGTATATGCATTGCCCAATGGCATTTATCGCATGAGCCCTGACATGGAAGGACTTGTTCAGACCTCAAATAATGTAGCTCGAGTATTAGTTGGAGACGGAAAATATACGATTCAGTGTCTGACTAGAAGTTCGGTAGATACCGAGAAGGTGGATTTGGCTTTGAATATTCAGGCCATTTTCGAATTGCTAGGTGCAGAGACTACCATGGATGGGGACTATCCGGGTTGGACACCTAAACCAGAAGCAGACATTGTGAAATTGATGGATGACTTGTACCAGAAGACTTTCGGTCATAAAGCAGATGTAAGCGCTTGTCATGCCGGTTTAGAATGTGGTATTTTAGGAACCAATTACCCAGACATGGAGATGATCAGCTTTGGCCCAAATATTCGTGGTGCTCACTCACCGGATGAAAGAGTACAAATCAGCTCTGTACAGAAGTACTGGCCTTTCCTATTGGAAACATTGAAGAATATACCGGAGAGGAAATAGGATGTCACTTCGACCAGTAAGGAGAAGTCCCCATGGGTCTGCATGGCCGATGGGGATATCTCACGTTGTTCGATATGACGCGGTTTGAACTTAAAACTCCTCTATCCTGTTACCCACATTAATTAGTTCAAGAAGAATCAAAAAATAACCTATGGAACCATTTGAGTACGTTGTAGTATTAATATCATTGATTTTAGGTTTGGGTGTTGCGCAGTTACTGAATGGGGTGGCGGATATGGTTGCTCAATTCAAGAAGACTAAATTCAGTGCAGCACATTGTATTTTTATCGTGGTTATTTTCTTAGTGTTCTTCCAGGACTGGTGGTACACTTTTCAATATTCAAATCAAATAACAGAGTGGACGCAATATATTATTCTGGCCTTACTCAGTTTTCCTATTGCTTTATTTCTATTGGCGCGTTTCATGTTTCCTACAGGCTCGAGAAGTCAGGAAACTGATATGCATGTCTATTTTTATGAAAATTGGCGCTGGTTGTATGGTTTGTTTGCTTCGACGATTGCCATTAGCTTTCTACAGAACATATTTATTTCTGGCTATACTATAATCGAGCAAATTCCTGTAATGATATACTTTACATGGTATGTGGTTGTGATTTCACTCAATATCAAAAGCACTAAATTTCATAATGCTTTTCAAGTGGCTCAGCTTATACTTTGGTTGTCTTTCTTCGGCTTGATCGACAACGGAATGCTCCACTAGTCCAGTATTCTCAGTTTCGCAAAACTGAGTAGTAGAGTCTTATCACCAGCCTTTTCAAAGCTGATATGCGCTTTTTTATTGGCTCCTTGTTCGTCGATCTCTGTGACTTGACCAAAGCCGAATTTCGGATGCTCTACCTTGTTGCCGACTGCCAGTTTGGAAGTATCGCTCGGCCTAAAGTCTGCTGAAGGTTTGTGAAACAACTGATTTGGTGGAGGTTTTGGTGCCGTTCGCTGCACATTACTGATAAAAGTCTTGGCGTACTGATCACCAGGCGATGGTGTGCTACTCATTTTGGCATTAAACTTTAAAAAATCCTTGTCAATTTCTTCCAGAAAGCGACTCGGTTCACAAGTTTTCAATCTACCAAAACGATATCTGGTCAGGGCATAACTCAAATACAGTTTGGTCTCTGCTCTGGTAATTGCCACGTAAAACAGCCTTCTTTCTTCTTCCAAATCCTGACGTGAACTGATCATCATTTGAGAGGGAAAAAGATCTTCTTCCAGCCCGACAATAAATACATTCTTAAATTCAAGTCCTTTGGCCATATGGATGGTCATCATGGTCACGACGTCTTTGTCTTCGTCCTTGTCCTTGTTGTCGGCGTCTGTCAGTAAAGCAATTTCTTGCAAAAAGGCAGACATGGATTTATCCTCGTTTTCAGGGTTATCAACGAATTCCTTGATACCATTCAAAAGCTCTTGAACGTTTTCATATCTATTTCGTCCCTCGATGGTTTTGTCATCGTAGAGCTCTTTCATTAGCCCTGAGTTTTTGGCGATCTGCGAAGCAGCTTCAAAAGCATCCTTTTTTTCTATTGCCAGCTTGAAACTCTTGATCGTTGTGACGAATCCGTCGATAGCGGAGGCTGTTCGTCCACCAATGATACTTTTTGCATTTTCTAATACCGACCAAAGGTCAAGGTTCTGGTCTGCAGCAGCTACAAAGAGTTTGTCTACTGACGTGCCTCCAATGCCTCGTTTGGGTAGATTTATGATTCTTCGCAGCGCCTGTTCATCATTTTGATTTACCGAATAACGAATGTATCCAAGTAGATCCTTGATCTCTTTTCTTTGATAGAATGAAAGGCCGCCAACGATTTGATATTTGATGTTGTTTCGTCGCAAGGCTTCTTCCATCGCCCTTGATTGACTATTGGTACGGTAGAGGATAGCAAAGTCAGCGTTTTTGTACTGATTGTTGTTCTTGGATTCGAAGATGGCCGAGGCTACGAGCTTGCCTTCTTCATTGTCTGTAGTGGCTTTGATCAGTTCGATCAGATCTCCTTCACTATTGTCAGTCCAGACGCTTTTCCGCAGCTGGTTTTTGTTTTTGGTGATAACGGAGTTGGCAGCATTCACGATCGTTTTAGACGAGCGATAATTTTGCTCTAGTTTGATCACCTTCAGTTCAGGATAGTCTTTTTCGAAATTCAGAATATTCTGAATGTCCGCTCCACGGAAAGCATAGATACTTTGTGCATCATCTCCCACGATGCAGATGTTTCTCCGAACGGCTGCGAGTTTTTTCGTGATTACATACTGTGAGATGTTTGTATCCTGAAACTCATCTACCATCACGTAGTGAAAGCGTTGCTGGTATTTGTTGAGTACATCGATGTGGTCACGAAATAGCACGTTGGTATTGAACAATAAATCATCGAAATCCATCGCATCTGCTTTGAAGCAGCGAGTGGCATATTCTCGATAAATTTTACCCATTTCGGGTTTGCCATTTTCAGTGTCATCGGCTAGATAGACTGGGTTGTTATTGTATTCCTGCCAGGATACGAGTCTGTTTTTAGCGCTGGATATTCGATTGAATACCACGTTTGGTTTATAAACTTTGTCGTCGAGACCAAACGATTTGACGATCTGCTTAATCAAGGATTTAGAATCGTCAGCATCGTAGATGGTGAAATGACTGGGGTAACCTAACCGATCTGCTTCGGCTCTCAATATTCTAGAGAATACGGAGTGAAAAGTTCCCATCCATAGGTTTCTGGCATCATTACCAACTACACCTTCGATTCGCTCGCGCATTTCTTTGGCGGCCTTGTTGGTAAAGGTCAATGACAGAATATTGAAAGGGTCGACCTTATGTTTTTTGATTAAATGGGCTATACGATAGGTCAGCACCCGGGTCTTGCCAGAACCGGCACCCGCAATGATCATTGATGGTCCATCTACATTTTCTACTGCCTCTCGCTGAGGAGGGTTCAGTCCGTTCAAATAGTCTAAATCCGCATTTTCCAACATGGCTGCAATTTAGTTTGTTGATTAGAATTATTTTGATTTCGACCAGTCAAAAATATCCTTTGCTCAAGGCAGTAAACAGAATTCTTGAAATTTTCGTATTTTACGTTAATGGAAAATCAATATCTAGATAGAATTACGATTGATTCGGAGATTTGTCATGGTAAACCAACCGTGAGAAACAAGAGGTACACTGTTGATTTGATACTCGATTTACTCTCTGCGGGAAGTTCACATGAGGAAATCCTCAGTGATTATCCTCAGTTAGAGAAGGAGGATATATTGGCATGTTTGGCCTACGCTGCTAAGCTTACTAAATATAATCGCTACACTAATATTTCGATGTGAAACTACTAGTTGATGCTCAATTACCTATCAAGCTGTGTGAAATATTTGATCAGCTTCACATCAAATCTTTTCATGTTGAGGATCTTCCAGATGGAGACCAAACCAGTGATCTTGAAATCATAAAATTTGCAGATGAAAATGAGCTAATTGTAACGACTAAGGATTATGACTTCTATCATTCTCACATGGCACTTCAAAAACCTAAGTTTTTATTTCTAATTACAACTGGAAATATTAAGAATCGCCAACTTTTTGATCTAATTCGAGCCAATGCCGAACTGATCAGAGCTGCGCTAGAAACCAATCATTTTGTAGAAATGACAAATGATGGTCTAATCGAACATGGATGATGTTTTCCATTTCAAAGCAATTCTCCATAGTTTAGCGACTACCGAATCAAAACCGAAATTACATGGAAAAACAAGGAAGCTTCAAGTCACTGGTACCTCTCATGGTATTTATTTTTTCCTTCTTAGGGATAGGAATTTTACTAGACGATTTCTATGCCTTGCCGGCACCCATTGCCGTGATTCTGGGGATCATGGTAGCATTTGCATTATTCAGCGATAGCTTAGAAGAGAAGACGAAACAACTAGTGGAGGGCTGTGGAGACTCCAAAGTGATGACCATGGGAATTATCTATCTATTGGCAGGTGCGTTTGCTACGGTATCCAAACAGATGGGTGCGGTAGATTCGGTAGTCAACTTCGGTTTGGATTTCATTTCTGTGCAATACTTGCCTGTGGGTGTATTTCTGATTGCGAGTTTTTTGTCCATTGCCACTGGTACTTCTGTAGGATCGATTGTAGCACTAGGTCCGATCGTAGTTGGGTTGGCTGATCGGTCTGGGACTTCCTTGGCCTTGATGTCTGCCACCTTATTGGGTGGTGCCATGTTTGGTGACAATCTATCTATTATCTCTGATACGACCATTGCTGCGACGCAATCCCTGGGTGTGAAGATGAAAGATAAGTTTAGGGCAAACATTTATATCGCTTTGCCTGCGGCAATTGTTACAGTCATCTTGTTGCTGGTATTTGGACTCACCAAAGATTTGTCCGGGGTAGAAGCCTTAGCAGATACAGGAGACTATGAATTGATGAAAATCATTCCATACGTGCTAGTTATTGTTTTGGCAGTGATGGGCGTCCCCGTTTTTCATGTGTTGATCATTGGCATTATAGTTAGTGGTTTGATGGGAATTTCTTTTGATAGTTTTTCCATGATGGGGTTTGCCAAAACCACTTATAAAGGTTTCGAAGGAATGACTGAAGTTTTCCTGCTGGCCATTTTTAGTGGAGGCTTGGCCGCTTTAACTGCACATGATGGTGGGATCAACTACACTTTACGCAAAGTAAAAGAATGGGTAAAAGGAAAAAAGTCTGCTCAATTCGGATTGGGCGCTTTGATCGGGATGACTAATTTGGCAATAGCCAATAATACGGTGACCCTTTTGATCACAGGAGATATTTCAAAGGAAATTAGTGAAAGTTATGGGGTGGATAAAAGGAAAGCTGCGGCATTGATAGATACGTTTTCTTGTATTGTACAAGGTTTACTTCCTTACGGTGCACAAGTGCTAATTTTGTTGAAATTTACGGATGGAAGGTTAAATTTCTTTGACCTGGCCGGTAATGTTTGGTATCTCTATATGCTATTGGTATTTGTGATACTGGCCATAGTGATCAAGCCTTGGGATAAGAAAATATCGGAAATGGCCGATTAAAATTATGGAAATGAATGTAAGACGTGCAAGAGCTGAAGAGGCTCAAAATATTATAGATTTTCAAATTGACATGGCTTGGGAAACCGAGGATGTGGCCTTGGATAGAAGCATTATTACACCTGGAGTTCATGCAGTATTTGATGACGAATCAAAGGGGTGGTATTTTGTGGCAGAGGTTGATGGACAGATAGCCGGGAGTCTGTTGATTACTTTTGAGTGGAGCGACTGGCGAAATGGTATGATCCTTTGGATTCAGTCCGTCTTTGTGAGTAAAGGTTATAGAGGGCAAGGGGTATATCGAGCACTTTATGAGCACATTCAGAATATCGTGAATAGCTCAGACGACTATTGCGGCATACGCCTGTATGTAGATAAGACGAACACCAACGCACTCAAAGTTTATGAAAAGTTAGGCATGGATAGCCAACACTATGGGATGTGCGAATGGATTAAAGTTTAACTAATTCCATCAAATACAACATCGGGAATGTTGCTCCAGAGCTGGTCACGTTGTTCTTTGGCTTTGAGCAGAGCTGCTTTTCCAGTTTGAGACACCTCAAAAAATCGTTTTCGCCTGCCACCCCGAACTTTGGTGGCTTCACCCAATTTGGAAGCAATTAGCTCTTTTTCTTCCAAGCGATTCAGTACCGAATGCACAACGCCTAATTTTACTTTTCGACCAGTTACGCGTTCAATTTCATCACAGATCAATACACTGTAAGCTTGATCGATTTGAGAGGCTATTGTGAGCAATACCAGTTCTTCAAATTCTCCAATATTTGTTCCTTTCATAGTTCTATATCAAAGTATAAATCAGGCCAGCGACAATATGCACTGGCCTATAATTCTTATTCATTTCTCAAAGTGTCAGCCGGATTCGTTTGAGCGGCTCTATAAGTTTGAAAGCCAATCATGACCAGTCCAATCATAAATACTACAATCAAGCCACCTAGTACATCCCAAATCGTCATTGGAGCCAGGTAGGCAAATTCTGCAATTATGAACTCGTTGACAATAAAATAGGTTAAGGGTGCTGAAATAAGTGTAGCTACTAAAAGTAGCCAGACATAGCCTTTGGACAACATATAGACCAATTTAATTGATGAAGCACCCATTACTTTTCGAATGCTTATTTCTTTTATTTTGGTTTCGACAGCATATACGCTTATTCCCAGCAGTCCCATAGCTGCAATCGATATAGCCAGTATAGCCAGGAAGCCTACCGCTTTGATAAGCATGCTAAACATCATATAAGCCCTGTCTATTTCATCATCATAGAAAGTGGCTGAGAAAGGATGCAACTCGTCAAAATTTCTCCAAACTTTTTCAAGCCGGTCTAAAGTGGCTATGTAATCGTCAGAATGAATGGCTAAATTCAAGTACCTATATTTAGTCGGGTCATATCTGAATGCAAAAGGAGCGATAGGTGCATCTAGAGTGGAGTGATTGAAATTTTTAACTACTCCTAAAATGGTTAGTTTTTTGTCTTCCAATACTATTTTTTCTCCAAGTGCATTCAAAAGATCAATGTCGAACCGTTCTAGAAGTTTTTCATTGACTATGACGTGTTGTTCTTCTGTACTGTCCGAACGATATTTGAAATTCTCACCTGCAATCAGACTAAACTGGTGATTAGATAAATAGAATTCGTCTATGAAATTGATATGCACTTGTGCCGAGTCAAGTGGATCCTTGTATTTTCCATCTTTGAGATGAGTCATGGTTGAATGAAGAATATGGTGGCTCCGAGAAATGGACTTTACATCCGGTACAGCTGCAAATGCATCTCTCAACAATTGATGATTATTGCCTTGTAAATCTATATTTAGTATTTGATCTGTGGAAAAGCCTAAATCGTAACTAGTAGCATGGATATATTGTTTGTTGAGAATAATGGTACCCAATATGAGAATGGTAGAAATTGAAAATTGAGTAATCAAGAGAAGTTTTCTAAGAGTGAGACCTGCAGGTAGCTTCACATTTGATGCACCTCGCAGTACCGCTACTGCTTGAAATTTAGATAAAGTGGTTGCCGGAATTATACTTGCGAGAATTCCTGAAAAAATTGCAAATAGGACAAATGCCCCAATCACTGACCAGGTAATAGGTAAGCTCAGACCATCTCCATCTAACAATATTAAGAACTGTTCTCTCAGCGGAATATAAATGATGCCCGAGACGAGGAGGGCAAGCAATGCAATGATTATGGATTCAATCACAAACTGAGCGAAGATATCCCAACGCGTAGCACCAATGACTTTTCGAATGCCTACTTCAGTGGTTCGGCGCAACGACCTGGCAATTGAAAGATTTGTGTAGTTGAAACAAGCAGTAAGTAAGATGATAAACGGAAGTATGGCAAATATGAGTGCGGCTGTCGCAGGAAGCGTAGGGCCAAGCTGGTTGCCTAGTGCAGCACCATTGAAGATGTCACCGAGCGGTTGCAGCTTGGCTGTAATTTGAAGGGGAGCTATGACCTCATTTTCTGTTTTACATATTTGACTTAACGCATGATTAATCTGATTTACATCTTCTTTATGTGGTATTGTCATGTAGATGTAGGTGATCCACATAGTACTAGAGGCCGACCAATCTGGGTCTGATTGATTTTCATTCGCTATAGTAACATATGAACCTAATGCCTGAAAGGTAAAATGAGAATTTTTAGGAGGATTTTGTACAACGCCGCGGATCAAAAATTCTCGCTCTCCTACGGTTATTAATTTACCCATTGGATCTTCTTCGCCAAACAATTTGAATGAGGTGTCTTCTGTAATTACTAGGCTATTGGGTTCGGTAAGTGCGGTGGCTGGATCTCCTTTAATCAAAGGAAATGTGAATACATTAAAAAAATCTTTTGAAGCCCATAGTCCGTTGATAATCAATTTCTTAGATCCTGTATCAGCATCTCCTCCAAATCCAGCGTAAAGAGTCGTTTTGTGCTCATATCCTCCAACATCTTCTAGTTTTTTACTGAGAAAATAAGAACTTGTAGCCATTTTAAATTCATCTCCGCGACCATTAGTTTGGGTATTAATCACACGGTAAATATGATCTGCTTTCTCATGAAAGGTATCAAACCTCCCACTTTCAACGATCATGGTAATCACCAATAGCCCTACGGACATACTAATCGCCAAGCCAATGATATTGATAAATGAAAATAATTTGTTTCTAGCAAGATTTCTAACCGATGTCTTGAAGTAGTTTTTGAATAACATGTAACTGTTCATCTTGTACTTGTTTTTGAGTTTTTTGAATGTATATGACCTAAAAAATTTGAATACATCAATGATGAAAATAAGCTTAGCGTATCGTCTGCCCTTTGCAAGGTTGCGATCATAATACTCATACAAATCACCTTGAAGATCTTCCAAGAGATCTTCGCGACAGTACCACTCAAGTAGTTTATTGGCCCATTTGGGTGGGTGATGAGTATTATTGTAAGTTGCCAATATTATTTATTCATTAAATGTATGAAAAATTAGACGCAAGACTCAAGTATTTGGTTTCATTTATTCATTATTTGTATGTAAAATAACGACAATTGGGGTTCCAATCATCCAATGGAACATAAAATTGAAAATTGATGTTGAATTTGTACTGTTGTAATAAATATGTGACTTTTGGTTACTTCAATGAGAAAAATAACTGTAATGAAAAATTTGAGTATTCTATTGTGGATGGGTTTGGTTCTATGTGCCTGTAGTGTGGTTGAAGAAGGGCAAATGGATGCTGAAAACTCAGCAATCAATTTTGATGGCACATATCCGAATAGTGCTATAGATGTAAATGCTTATTTATTGGGAGGGGAAAGTAGAACATGGACAACTTTAGAATTCACCATAGATGGAGTAAGTGGATTTCAAAATTGTAGATTGGATGATCAGATTCAGCTTAATAGTGATAAAACCTATGACTATGATGGAGGTGACATGCTCTGTGGGGCGGAGGATAATGTCAAGTTAAAATCAGGCACTTGGGAAGTTGATGTTGATAATAGAATGCTCACCTTTGATTCTGGGACAGATCACGAGGCTATTTTCCACATAGAGAGTTTAAATGCGGAAGAAATTGTGGTTCGATCACAATATTACAGCTGGGAGGTATTGGGTAAATTCACTCACGAATAATTGATACATGAAAAAGCTAGTTCTCATCAGCCTGCTTTTATTGGCGGTAAGCGCTCTTTTTGCGCAGAGTAGTTTACAACAATACACACCATCCGTTTTACTTAGTCAGGGTCAAATGGAATTCAAATTGTTTAACAACTTGTATTCGCAAACCAAAGTACGTGACAAGGATGGTACTGAAATTGAGCTTGGCCAACGGCAATCATTTCTCAATAATCAATTTCGGTTTCTTTTCGGAGTTTCTAATAGTAAACGACTAAACGTTGGGTTTGAAACCAATTTGACTACTGCCTGGTATGGAAGCGAGTCTAGTGATCTGATGTTTACCTCCATTGGTCCAACCTTAAAATTTGTACCCATCGAGAGCAAGGGAAATTTCAGTATTCAAAGCACATTTTTATTTCCGCTAAACGGCGAAAAATTGGAAAACCCCGTGTTTGTCAATCATCATAGATATACTTGGTGGACACAAATATTTTATGACTATTCTGTAAATGAGCGACTGAATTTATTCTTTGAAGCAGATTTGATTTATCGGTTCAAGGCAGTAGAAATGCAGAAAGACTTCTTTAGAGTACCATTAAGTATAATTGTAAGCTATTTTCCGACATCTCAACTCACTTTATATGCTAATGGTCAGTATGCAGGAGCTTATGGAACCCAAATACCAGGAGGCAACGAAGTTGAGTTCGGCAGAGTGAGTTGGTACACTCAATTAGGCCTTGGTGCCAAGTATTTAATATTAAATAACCTTGAATTGGAATTATCATATGCCAATTTTGTCCTTTCTAAGAGAGATGGAGCCGGCAGTGTGTACAATTTTGGAATTAGATTTTTGAGGTAATCCCTCGAGTAATCATTTCATACATTTCTTTGAGGGCGGGTTTTTCTATGAGCAAATTCAGATGTTTCTTAACGGTTTCAACATCTCCTCTTTTAGCTGGTCCTGTCAATGCCTTCTCAGGCCCTGACTCAAATGCATTTTGAATGGATTCTAATACCAAAGGGGCCAAGGACTCAAGATCTATGGATGTTTCCTCCAAAATGTCGCTGGCTGCTGCTAGCATACGATTAGTAAAATTGCTTGCAAAAACAGCGGCTACATGTAGACGCTGCCTTTCGTCTTCAGATGTTGTTTTCACTCGATTGCTCAAAAGATTCCCAAGCGCTGCTAATTGGTCAATCACCCATTTATTCCTGCCATCAATGAGAATGGGGACATCTGTAAATGCTACTTTTTTATCGTTTGTAAATGTCTGCAGAGGATAGAAAATACCTGATTGATCATGTTTTAATATATCCAATGAGACTGATCCGGAGGTGTGAGCGATCAGCATATCTTTAGGAAAGAGTATGCGTTCTGAAACTTGACTAATCGCGTCATCGCTGATGGCAATGATTAAAATATCGGAATGACTTTTTGAAAAATCAAGTGAATCTGTAGCTGTAGTATCGGGGATTTCATTACTTAATTTTTGTGCATGGGTCAGTTTACGACTATAGATTTCATTGATTTTGACTCCTTTAGCCAATAGAGCATGAGCCAGACTGGAGGCTACTCTTCCCGCTCCAATGAGGCTTATTGTAAGACCAAAATGATGACTCATATGAATTTGCTTATATTTATTCAAAGCGAATCTATGAAAAATTGTTCACTCGATCAGTGGTATAATAACGCCAAAACATTCAATTGGAATGGCCATTCGATTGTGTATAAAGAACGGTGGTCCGAAAAAGAAATCCTTTTGCTCATTCATGGTTTTCCAACAGCCTCCTATGATTGGTGGAAAGTCTGGGATCAATTGGGCCTACGATTCTCGTTGATTGCTCCAGATATGATTGGTTTTGGGTATTCTGCTAAACCGTATGATTATCCTTACTCTATAATGAAACAGGCAGATTTGATTCTGGATTTGTTGGAAGAAAAGGGAATTATGGAGTTTCATATTTTGGCTCATGATTATGGAGATACAGTAGCTCAGGAAATTTTGGCTCGTGCCAATGAAAGAGATTCAGTTACAGTGAAAACGACTTGTCTGCTGAATGGCGGTATCTTTCCGGAAGCACATCATCCCATTTTGATACAAAAAATGTTGATGAGCCCTATGGGTTTTATTCTCAGTCATTTACTGAATCAAAAGAAATTTGAAAAGTCATTTTCAAAAATATTTGGTCCTTACACTCAACTGACTCCTCAGGAGTTAGAAATGTATTGGAAGTTGGTGTCACGGGGCGATGGACACAGAATCGCTCATAAAATCATTCGATACATGAGAGAACGTGTAGAGCATAGAAAACGATGGGTGAGTGCATTACAAACTTACCCCAACAAACTGGGTCTGATAAATGGTCCAGAGGATCCCATATCAGGAAAGGTGATGGTAGAACGATTTCAAGAGATTATTTCTACAGAAAATATCTGGCTACTCGAAAATATCGGCCACTATCCGCAAGTTGAGGCTCCAGAGGCTACCGTTGAAGCTTATTTTGAGTTTTTGAAATAGTATATACTTTAAGTATATTTGTTTGAAATTTATATACGAACATGAAGAATCTATCACTTAAATTGGAGGAAAGCATCTTTGATGAAACGGAAGACATCCTTGCAGAGATCAATAAAAAACGCAATAAATATATCAATGAGGCCGTGGCATTCTATAATAAACTGTACAAGCGTAAGCTCATGCGGAACAATCTAGCCGCTGAATCTGCTATAGCTTATGGTTCTTCCCTGGAAGTAATGGAGGAATTTGAAGCGCTTGAAGATGACTTAAATTTTTTGGACTGATCCATGAAAAGATTCGAAGTCTGGTTGGCCAACCTCAATCCTCAAAGAGGAGCTGAAGTAGGTAAAGTACGGCCTGTATTGATTGTTCAATCCAATTTGTTGAATGATGTGGGTCATCCTTCTTCGATCATTTGCCCTATTACGACTCATGTGAAGCCAGAGCTGAAAACTTTGAGGATAAACTTGAAGGAAGGCGAGGGAGGGCTGGAACGACCGTCTGCTGTCTTGATCGATCAGATTCGAGCGATTGATAACAAAAGATTGATTGCGTGTAAAGGGAAAATTTCTAAAGAATCGGTTCATCAAGTGAAACGCAATATCAATATTATTCTTGATCTAGACTGGTAATAAAAAACCCTTCCAAAGTTTTAAACTTTGGAAGGGTTTTTTTAAGGTGTAGTTGGAGACTTACTCCTTATCCTTATTGAAATCGATTACTACCGGAGTAGCGATGAACAACGAAGAGTAAGTACCAATCAAAATACCTACGATCAAAGCGAATGAAAATCCTTTCAATACTGCTCCACCAAACAAGAACAAAACAACTACCACGATCAATGTTGTCACAGAAGTAATCATGGTTCTATTGATGGTGCTATTCAATGACTCGTTGAAGATAGACTTCATCTCTCCACCGGCTTTCACATCTAGGTTTTCTCTTACTCTATCAAATACTACCACGGTATCATTGATAGAATAACCGATAATAGTCAACATCGCTGCAATAAACACCTGGTCTACTTCGAAAGAGATACCTAGCATGTTTGCAATAGCAAAGGCAGAAAGTACAAATAAGGTATCATGGAAAAGTGCGATGATAGCACCCAATCCAAATTGCCATTTTCTAAATCTAACCAAGATGTAAAGGAAAATAACTACCAAAGCAAATACTACTGATTGCGTCGAAGCATTCTTGATATCATCTGCAATTGTAGCGCCTACCTTAGAAGAGCTAGCAATGGTGAAGTCTCCTTCGGAAGCTTTAGAATCATCTTGGACGTATGATAGCCCTGTGAAATCAGATACTCCACTTACTAAGGCTGCTTTTACATTAGCATCTGCTTCGTCAGACTCGTCGTTGATCAAGTAACTGGTAGTTACTTTCAGAACATTGTTAGCCCCATAAGTTTTCACTTCTACACCCTGATTGTCAAAAGACGAACCTAAGGCTACTTTCAAAGCAGAAGATTCTACTGGCTTGTCGAATGAAACCACATAAGATCTACCCCCTGTGAAATCCACACCAAAAGTCAACCCTTTGATCATCATAGCCACGATTCCGATAGTGATAAACACAGTCGAGAATAAGTATGCAAATTTTCTTTTAGAGATAAAGTCGAAATTCATTCCTGCCAAGGCATTTTTAGAAAGACCTGTAGTAAACGAAATTTTGCTTTGATCTCCTTTTTTGCTGAACCATTCTACAAATACTCTAGTGATGAATACTGCAGAAAAGAATGAACAAGCAATACCTACCATCAAAGTAATCGCAAATCCTTTTACTGGACCTTGACCCAAAGAATAAAGGATAATACCTACCAAGAAAGTAGTCACGTTGGCATCTACAATAGACGAATAAGCTTTTCTGTATCCTGAAGTAATGGCCTGTTTTAATCCGGCACCGTTTTTCAATTCTTCTTTGATTCTTTCAAAAATCAGTACGTTCGCATCAATCGACATTCCGATGGTCAATACGATACCAGCAATACCTGGAAGAGTCAATGCTGCACTTAGCTGAGCTAAAATTCCCAAAATGAAGAATACATTGAAAAACAAAGCCAGGTTAGCGATCATCCCACCTCCAGAATAATAAGCAATCATAAACACGATTACTATAGCCAATCCAGCGAAGATCGAGAGCATTCCTTGATCCTGAGCTACTTTACCCAAAGTAGGTCCGATCACTACGTCTTCTACAATAGTAGTAGGCGCAGGAAGGGATCCAGCTTTCAAGATGTTAGCCAAATCTTTTGCTTCTTCTAAAGTGAAGTTTCCAGTGATCTGAGAGCTTCCGTTAGGAATTTCTCCCTGTACATTAGGCGCAGAGTATACATAGTTGTCCAGTACGATAGCTATACGTCTGTTTACGTTGTCTCCAGTCAATTTCTTCCATTTTTTCGCGCCTGTTGCATTCATATTCATGCTAATGGCAGGAGCAGTTCTTTGATCCAAGTCCTGACGTGCATCTACGATCACTTCACCACTCAATGGCGCTTTACCACCTCTACTAGTTTTGATCGCATATAGTTCTAAGAATTCATCCTGACTCAATTCGTCTTGATTCTTGATTGGCTTTACCAACCACATGAATTTGATGGTAGAAGGGATTACCTGTTGAACTTTAGGGTTTTTCAACATCCTGTTTACCTGAGCTGTATCTTTCAGGTCGTATACTAAGCCGTATTGCGCTTTTAATAAGCTAAACAATGGAGAAACCTGTGAATTGAATGTAGAATCAACTGCAGTGCTGTCGCTAGCCAATTGTGCTTCCAGGTCATCTGCATCCAGAGAGTCCGTTTCAGAGTCGTCAGAAAGCAAATCACCCAAATCTTCTGATTCAGTAGTTTCGCCTTCTTCTGCAGAAATTTCTGGCAATTCAGCTTGCATTTCCTTTACCATCACATCATTCATTGCTTGAAGTGTTGGGAATATTTCTTGCATTTCGTGTACTTCCCAGAATTCCAACTTAGCCACACCTTGCAAAAGTTTTCTTACTCTTTCCGGGTTGTCTACGCCAGGCAATTCGATTTGTATTCTTCCTGTTCCTTGTAGTCTTTGGATATTTGGTTGTGAAGTTCCGAATCTGTCAATTCTTGTTCTCAAGATATTGAAAGATCTGTCAATAGCACCATCTACTTCGGTGTTGATCAAATCCAACACTTCTTCGTCTGATGTGCTCAGGCTAATTCTACCTCTGTTGGCTGCCGTAGCAAATACGCTGGCCAAAGACTGGTCTGGAGCTACTTCTTTGTAAGCGTTATAGAATTCAGTTACGAAATCTAACTGAGTACCTTTTACATTCTGCTTGGCCATATCTAAAGCCTTCAAAAAGTTAGGGTCAGTGCTGTTGCCGCTGATTCCTTTTACGATTTCCACTGGAGAAACTTCCAATGTCACGTGCATACCACCTTGAAGATCAAGCCCAAGGTTTAATTCTGTTTCTTTGATTTCTTTGTAAGTGAAATCCACACCAAAAAGATTGTATACTGGCTCATTCCATACAGAATCGAGGTATTCCTGCTTTTTTTGGTAGTCTGTAGTGTTTTCTACAGTTGCTGCATCAATAGCTTGCTGGTTTACGCGCTGTGCCACGAATGTGAACGACAGATAATAAACGCATAGCAAAGAGATAATAATCGTGAGTAATACTACTCCGCCTTTATTTTTCATTTTTATAAATGTTTAAAAAAGTAATTACGAATTAAAATTTTTAATTGAGTGTGGCTGTGAGAGGCCAATGAGATGTTTGCCCGTAGGCTAAAAAAAATACGCTTAAGGTGCGTTTGGTGCAATAATAATATTGAAAAGCACTTTGAGGAGCTTTTCTGGCAGACGAACTGCCATGCGATCCAAAGCTTTTGATTTAGGAGTCTCAACCTCTGGTTGATCATTCAAAACAAAATCCAATGGAGCGAAATGAATTTGGGCAGTAGGAGCTACGGCCTCAAGGGTAGAAATTTGAGCCTCGTTAGGATTTTCCGTTTCTGAGTTATCCTTTTCGTTAGCAGCCTTTTCTACCTGGCAAATGAATTCACAATCAGCATAGGCCTTCATTATCGGTTGCCCTACAATGCCTAGTGCAGCGATCATTCCTATGGAGAGAATGAGCGCTTTGTACTTTGATATGTGATTGATGATATTCATTCAGCCCACAAAAGTATATAAATAATATTTAGATGGAAGAACCCAACAAATATTTAGTTTTGATCTTGTGAAAAATCCCTTGGTATCGGTCATCTGTCTTTGTTACAATCAGGCAAAATTTGTTAAGGAAGCTTTGAATTCGGTTGTAAATCAATCTTATAAGGCGGTTGAACTTATTGTGGTGGACGATGGAAGTAGCGATGATAGTAAAGCAATAATTCTAGAGTGGTTGGCAAATCATGAAGAAATACCTTTCGTAAATCTGAAGGAGAACTTGGGAAACACGTCTGCCTTCAATCAGGGGTTGAAATTGGCTAAAGGTAAGTATGTGATTGATTTGGCAGCAGATGATATTTTAGTTGCGAATAGAATAGAACGACAGGTAGATTTCTTTGAGCGACTGGATTCAAAAGTTGGGGTCATATATTCTGATGCTAATTATATTGACCCTGAGGGTGGGGCCTTATATCGACATTTTTCAAAAACAAGATTGCATCCATATGAAGGTGAAGTTTATCAGAAACTGATCGATACTTATTTTATTCCACCACCCACCATGATGATCAAAAAAGAAGTGTTGGATGGACTCGGTGGTTATGATGAGTCTCTAGCTTATGAGGATTTTGACTTTTGGGTGCGATCAGCCAGAAATTGGAAGTATGCCTATCAATCTGAGGTATTGACAAAGGTGAGATTGATTGAAGGATCTCATTCTGATAATTATTATGGAAAGGGTGATTTAAAATTGGCCTCTACAGTCATAGTGTGTAGAAAGATAGCAGCAATGAATCAAACTGAAGAAGAAGATATTGCATTGATCAGAAGGTTGAAATATGAAATTAGACATTCCTTCTTAGCTGGAAAAAAGTCCGAAATGAATGATTTTTTCGGTCTTTGGGCTAGCGAAAATACAATTCCATACAATTACCTAATGATTAAATGCATCGGACAGTTAGGTCTGAATTTTAATTGGTTGAAAAAACTACTGAAAAGGGTTTTGAAGTAGTGAATTTACCGTCTGTTATCATCCCCCAGGAGCATACTCAAATAACTGTCATATCGACTCTGGGAGATTTCCCCTCGTTCGTATGCCGCAGCAATAGCGCAGCCCGGTTCATGGGTATGTGTGCAATTGTTGAATTTGCACTCACCTAATAATTCACGAAGTTCAGGAAAGTAGTGGCTGAGTTCACCATTTTCAATTTCGGCTAATCCTAATTCTTTGATGCCAGGTGTGTCAATGATATACGATTTGTCGGCTACCTTGAATCTTTCAGCGAAAGTAGTGGTATGAATACCTTTTTCTGAAAATTCTGAAATTTCAGAAGTTTTTTGTTCAGCCTCTGGAATTAACTGATTGACTATTGTTGACTTCCCAACTCCAGAGTGTCCTGAAATTAGAGTTGTTTGATTGGCAATCGATTTTTTGAAACTCTCTATATCGTTCGGATCCAAAGCACTGATGAAGGCAGTTTGATAACCTAATATCTCATACTCTTTCATTTTTTCCTTTAGACCGACTAATTCTTCTTCGGAAAGTAGGTCAATTTTATTGCACAATATCATGGCAGGTATTCTGAATGCTTCGGCCGTTACAAGAAATCGATCAATAAAGCCCAAGGATGTACGAGGATTAGCAACAGTGGCTACTACTACTGCCAAATCTATATTGCTGGCTATGATATGGCCATGGCCTTTTTTCTTGGGTGAGGTGCGTATGATGTAATTTTCTCTTGGAAGAATTTTTGAAATAATCCAAGCTTCTGCATTGCCTTCATCTTCAATCATTTCCACTTTATCACCAACAGCAACAGGATTAGAAATTTTTTTGTTTTCTAATTTGAATTTACCCTTGAGTCGACATTGATAAATGGAGCTATCATCCCCTTCTACCAAATACCACAATCCCATAGATTTAGTTACTGTTCCCTGCATGAATATTGTTTGGAAGGGCTAAAATAAAAAAGTCCTCCATCAAGGAGGACTTTTAATCACTATATTGATTTTATTTCTTAGTGCTTTGATAGATAATCAGCTACACCCTCTCTAGTGGCTTGCATAGCGTCTTTACCATCTTCCCAGTTTGCAGGGCAAACTTCACCGTGCTTCTCCACATACTGAAGTGCATCAACCAATCTGATCATTTCATCGATGTTTCTTCCTAATGGAAGGTCGTTGATAGTTTCGTGCCTCACGGTTCCTTCTTTATCAATCAAGAAAGTTCCTCTGAAAGCAATTGGAAGGCCATTGAATGACAATTGTCCTTCTTCGTCATAATCCCAATCTCCAGCCAACACACCGTAATTGTTGGCGATTGTTTTGCTGGTATCAGCCACCAACGGATAAGTGACTCCTTCGATTCCACCTTTGTTTTTATCAGTCATCAACCAAGCCAGGTGAGTTTCTTCAGTATCAGTAGAAGCGCCAACAACAGCTACTCCTCTTTTTTCGAATTCAGCTAGTTTTTCCTGGAATGCCAAGATTTCAGTTGGACATACAAATGTGAAGTCCTTTGGGTAGAAAAAGAAAACAACTTCTTTTTCACCTAAGTATTGATCTAATGAGAATGATTCAACTATTTCGTCACCATTAACTACTGCTGGTGCTGTAAATAGGGGTGCTTTTTTTCCTACTAAAGACATATTTATATAAATGTTTGTGATGTAAATTTTCTAGCTCAAAATTAGTGCCTGACTTACTGTTGAAAGAAGGATTAAATCAATTTTATTTATCGGTCGATAGAATTCTTTTCTTGCTAGACTAAATCAACTCATTGAACTAAGAAAAGGGCTTTTTTTGTGTAATTGTTGTAATTAGCCTTATTTTTAAACTACGAAATAAAAACTAATGATCATGAAATTGAACTTTACTAAATCAATATTTATACTCGGAGCATTATTTGTTCTGTCGCCTATTACAAAAACTGTGGCACAGGACTTTGTGAATATACTCAGGGCATCTCAAGAAGATGTGACGAAGTACATGGATAGCTATGTGGAACCTGCCATGTATTCATTTGCCAATGGTATGGCTGGAGGATGGTACAATACTGCCAAAACACACAAACCATTGGGTTTTGATTTGACTTTTACAGCCAATGTAGCCAATATTCCAAAAAATGAAAGATTGTTTTTATTTAATCCTAGTGATTATGGCAACCTGCGATTGGCTGGGGATGCGACTTCATCACAATCAGCAGATCTACCTACAATAGTCGGGGGAAATACAAACGAGCGATTAGAATTGTATGGCCAGTATACTGCTCCTGATGGTAATACTTATGAATACACTTCTGGTGATAATTTTCAAGCTCCTGATGGTGTGGATGTATCCAGTTTGCCACTAGCCGGTGTCCCTGCACCAACTTTACAGTTAGGTTTAGGTCTTATTAAAAATACTGACTTGAAGATTCGATATGGTAGAGCGAAGGGTTTGGAACTAGATGATAATACCAATAATAAGTATGGAGTGGATATTTTTGGAATTGCTTTGATGCATGATTTCAAACAGTGGATTCCAGGAATTAAACATTTGCCTTTGGATATGGCAATCTTAGTTGGATTTTCCAGATTTAAAACGACCATCGATTTTGATGAAAGCAACGTCAGCTTTGATGCTGAAGGAAGGGCTACTCTAGCTGCAAATAATACATCGATCCAAGCGCTGGTTTCTAAAAAATTATCAATTTTAACCTTATATGGAGGCTTGGGATACAATATTGTTTCCAGTGGTATAAAAGTAGATGGCACAATTGTCAATTATGAATTGACTGATATTAATACTGGAGATCCATATGTAGTTGAAGATCCAGTTGATTTTACGTATAGTGGTGGAAGTACCTTTAGAGGAACTTTAGGTATGAGATTGAAATTGGCTTTTCTTACACTTCATTCAGATTACACATTCCAACAGTATAACATGCTCTCTGTAGGTCTTGGCATTACTTTCAGATAAAAATATATAACCTTATAAAAACGAAAAGCCCCGATTGTGATCTCGGGGCTTTTCATTTTTGATAAAAATGTTAAACAGGTGTATGAATAAAATTTGTGTTATGTACCTATTTATACCACTACTATGCAATAAGTAACCCCCGTATTAAGAAAAAAGAAAACTATTTCTTGAATTTCGTTGAAATGTTCCATTCCAAGCAATAGAAGTAATATTTTAGTTGATAAATTTTTTCTTTTTTGATGTTTTAGGTTTGCTCAACTTCTGTTTTTGACCTTATGACAGTTTTTTCTATTACTCTTCAAACTTAGAATTTTTTACCAATAGCAATTCCTACAAATTGTGAGGTATATTTTTCTTTAAAGTCAAATTCAAAAGTTGGCGTTAAATCAAAACTATTCTCTAATTCAATCTCATATTTCAATCCTACTCGTAGGACAAAGAAGTTATGGTGCTTTTCAAACTCATAACCTGGGCCGGCAAAGATCAAAAAATTATCCTTGATCCTATAAGCGCCAAGCGCCGCTACAATCATCAGGTTTTTTCTCTCAAGTTTGCCTCCATTAACAGGGATTTCATATTCTTTAGTCTCTTTATCCGCTACTATTGCCATAGCCCATTTATTGTTTAAAAAATACTCAAGCTCCAAGCCAAATGCGAAAGCTGAAACAAAGTGCTTTTCGCTACTGATTTCCTCTCCTTTAGGTATGAAAACAGCTCCTCCTTTGACGCTCACATGAAACTTAGACTCTTCTGATTCTTCTGATATTTCTTCGATATGTTGAGCTAAGGAAACGGTATGAGTCGTACTTATAATTAAGGCTAGTAAATACTTTTTCATAGAAGGGTATTGAGTTTGAACAGTTTAAATTAATGTATCTAATACATTTATAAGTGGATGTATAAGCCAAAAATTAACGCAAATGAATTGTAATAAGCGTCCAATTCATTTTTTAATGGTCCTTGTAATGGGGGGAATGTAAGATTTTCATTGGGCTGAGGGTCAATGTTGGCAAGCTGAGTAATATTAGTATCGCTTCCTTTTGAGTATTGCAAGCCAACCACTAATGACCCTTTTTCAAAAGATATTTTAGCTCCACCAGTTACATGATATACATCGTAGTCGGTAACATTGATGGGTCTTTTTAAGGGATGGATTGTTGAAAAATCCACATTTTAAGAAAATTGAAGTCTGTTCTAAAACCCATCATAAAATCAATAAATAGTATGACAGCGACGAATTTTTATGTGAGTTGAAACTAATAAAAAACTCTATGATTAGACGGCAACTATAATATTCTAGAAATCAACAAGAAGAAATTAATCTCTAATAGATGCCGTAATGACAGAAATGCTATCTTGTGCCGAAAGAGCTTTTGTAGAGGCAGTAAACACATCACTAGACCTATTCACTTTGCTCGCTACTAAAATCAGAAATAAGAGCGATAGCTTGATAATGAAGGTCAGTTCTGATTTTGCTTTTCTCGACATGCTTGGTAGTTTAGATTTCTCTAAGGTAAAATTATAAAATAATGAGAGTGGTTGATTTTCATTTCGATGAATTTGCGGAATTAATAGATAAATGCTTGATGAAAGTAGGGTATATTAAATTTGAGTATAGAATTAACGCCATATGAAAAGAGTCTTATTTGTTTGTTTAGGAAATATTTGTAGATCTCCGTTAGGAGAGGCCATTTTCAATCATAAGGTTTCTGGTATGGAAATGGTTGCAGATTCTGCAGGAACGGCTGCTTATCATGTAGGCGAAAATCCTGATCATAGAAGTATTGAAGTAGCACTAAAACATCATGTACCTATTAGTCATAAGGCCAGAAAATTCGTAACCGAGGATTTTGATCGATTTGATTATATAATGGCTATGGATGAAAAAAACTATGAGGACATGAAGGAACTGGCTATTGGAAACACAGATCACTTGTTTTTATTGAGGGAATTTGACCCAGATGCCAATAGAAATTTAAATGTTCCTGATCCGTATTACGGAGGAAGTGAAGGTTTTGAGAAAGTTTTTCAAATGGTTTCTCGCTCGGTGGATGGCCTCATTGAATTCATACAATCACAAAAATGAAACTTCTTCCTGAAGTCATTTTGCAACTATTTAAAAAGGAGACTTCAATAGACTCAATCATACCTATAGGTGGAGGATGTATTCATCAGGCAGGTGTGTTTCATTTTGAGGATCGAAAATATTTCTTAAAATGGAATATTGACAGCCACAAAATGTTCGAAACAGAAGCTAAAGGCCTAAACCTGCTTAGAGCAACTAATTCAGTGAGTATCCCTCAAGTTATTGGCTGTGGTTCTGTCAATGGCACTGATTATCTATGCTTGGAATACATAGAATCCTCGCTTAAGAGCAAGTCGTTTTGGAAAGATTTTGGGAGTTCATTAGCACAATTGCATAGTAATACAACTTCGAATTTCGGCCTAGATCATGATAATTTCATTGGTAGTTTGCCTCAAAATAATGGGCAACATACTAATTGGACTGACTTTTTTATTCAAGAAAGACTTACACCTCAACTCAAATTAGCCATTGATCAAGGACTTATCTATTCAAATTTGAATTCGGCATTTGAGCGGTTGTTTACAATACTACCTGATTTAGTTCCTGTGGAACCATCTGCTTTGCTACATGGAGACTTATGGTCCGGAAATTTTCTAGTTGGAAATGATGGGCAGGCAGTGATTTTTGATCCTGCTGTGTATTATGGACATCGTGAAGCTGAATTGGCATTCACTCGTTTGTTTGGAGGGTTTGAGTCACAATTCTACGAAAGTTACCAAGATGTATTTCCCTTGCAGCAGGGGTATGCAGATAGAGCAGATATTTTCAATTTATACCCACTCTTGGTTCATGTCAACTTATTTGGTTCCTCCTATCTTTCGTCGGTCAAGCAGATATTAAGCAGGTTCACTTAAGCGCTTGTGCTTATCCTCAGGCACATAAAGCAGGTGATAGACATCTTGGGATTTTTGCTCCAATAATACTTCTTCCCTTTCAAAAATTTTATCAAGAGCATCTTGGTCATAACCCTTTACGGTCAGCATTTCAAGGTTGTCTCTCATTTCTATATTGAAGGTGTCACTTAATCGTTCCACTAGTTTCTCCACTTTATCGAATTTCTTATCAATACAAATAGAGAAGCTTACCGCTGAATTTTGCATCAAATTGATTTTTATGTTTAACTGATCTAGGGCGTTGAAAATTAAGCTTAATTTTCGCTCGTCGATAAACGTAAAATCGGTCACTTTAAAATCTACAAAGACTTGCTTGGTTTTCAGAATGAATGAAGCTGGATGCTTGCCAGCTCCGTCAGCACCTATCACAGTTCCTAGTTCTTTAGGTGTATTGAATGGCCGGACATACAGTTTAATGCCGGCTTGAGCAAGGGGTTTGATGGTTCGGGGGTGAATAATTGATGCGCCGTAAAATGTCATCTCCGAAGCGTCAGTATAGCTCAATTGGGGAATGATCACTGCGTCAGGCATTTTACTTGGGTCTGCCGTCATGACGCCAGGGACATCTTTCCAAACAGTCACTGATTCGGCATTTAATCCTGTTGCAAATATGGCTGCACTAAAATCAGATCCCTCTCTACCTAATGTAGTGGTTTTCCCTTCTCCATTCGAACCAATGAACCCTTGAGTGATTACGATAGCGTCTTTGGTGAATACTGGGATTTTTTCACTGATGTTACGTCTGGTCATGTCCCATTCTACACGAGCATCAATGTAGTTGTAATCTGTTTTTACATAGTTTCTGGCATCCACCCAGATGGTTTTGTGTATGTTTTGGTTCAGGTAGTTTCTAATAATTCTGGTGGATAGCAATTCCCCTTGACTTACCATCTCACTGTATATCTCCATATAAGGTTTGCCTTCAGCAAAATTCAAATACTTAGCTATGCCTTCAAAAATAGATTCCAATCTTTCAAAAACCTGATGATTAGGTTCAAATAGACCATTGGAAATGTCAAAATGAAAGTTCTTTATTACTTGAAGTTGGGCTTGCCAATCACCTTTTTCAAAAAACAATTTTACCAATTCTTCCAGTGCATTTGTCGTTTTACCCATGGCAGACACAATAACGACCAACTCATCATCACAGAATTGTTTGATTACTTCAGCTACGTTTTTTACAGAAGGGGCATCTTTTACCGATGCTCCACCAAATTTGAATACTTTCATCTTAAATAAATTAGGGTGGCAAAAATACCTATGGAGGTAGAATAAAAAAATAAAAGACTATCTATTGAGGGTAGAATCTCTTATCCATGACTTATCATTAAGCGGATTATTTCTATTTTTGCAGCAACCCCAAAACGTGTTTAATGGATAAGCAATCACTCGGATCTACTATTGGAACAACATTAGATAGATTCATCAATGACAAACAAGGTGAATTCGCATTTGCCACCGGAGAATTGTCTCAATTACTCAGAGATATCGCACTTGCCGGTAAAATTATCAACAGAGAAGTGAATAAGTCAGGTCTACTTGATATTGCTGGTGCCTATGGTGCCACCAATGTACAAGGAGAAGAACAGCAAAAACTTGATGTAATTGCTGATATTAGGTTCACGCGTGCATTAAAAAATGGCGGTGAGGTTTGTGCCATTATTTCCGAAGAAGAGGATGAACTTATCCGGCTTAATTCAAATAGCCGTTATGTGGTAGCAATGGATCCACTAGATGGTTCTTCGAATATAGATGTTAATGTTTCTATTGGTACAATTTTTTCAATTTATAGGAGAGTAACGCCGATAGGTACACCTGTTCAAATGGAAGATGTACTACAGAAAGGCGACAATCAAGTGGCTGCGGGTTATATATTATATGGTTCTTCTACTATGTTGGTTTATACAACCGGACATGGCGTTAATGGATTCACTTTTGAACCTACTTTGGGAGAATTCTTACTTTCCCACCAAAATATGAAGTGCCCACAAGATGGAAAAATATATTCTATAAACGAAGGTTCTTATAACAGTTTTGAACCCGAGGTGAAGTCATACATAGAGCATTGTAAAAAAGAACAATATAGTGCTAGGTATATAGGTTCTCTTGTTGCTGATTTCCATAGAAACCTTTTAAAAGGTGGGATATATATATATCCAAGTACTGAAAAAGCACCTAATGGCAAACTTCGTTTGATGTATGAGTGCAACTGTTTAGCTTTTATTGCCGAGCAAGCTGGAGGTATGGCAACTGATGGCAGTAAACGAGTGATGGAGATAGAGCCTACAGAACTGCACCAAAGAGTTCCTTTGTTCATTGGCTCACCCGAAATGGTGAAGAAAGCTCAAGCATTTAAGGAGGAAGAAGTAATTCAAAAAAACTAGAAGTTTCTGTATTTCTCTCGGGTTTCTACTTTTTGCAATTCCCGTTTCACCACTTCTCGTGCTAGCACAATGGCTAGTTCATCTGGTGCTGCCTTTGTAATGATTTCCTTAAAAACCATTTCGTCCAAATCAATTTTGTAGAAAGCATTCATCAATCGAGGCATGTCCTGATTGAGCAAGTTGTTGATGATTGAAGCTAGAGCTTCTTCTAGCTCTTGTTTGGATGATTGAAAATTAGCCAGCTCCTCCTCCGGGAGCTGGAAATGTTTTGTAATGAGCGCACTGCAAGATGAGATGGATGTACTCATCTCCTTCTTATTTCTTGTCAGCTGCTTCTTTACTTTCTTCTTTCTTTTCTTCGAAAAGCTCAGGATATCCGCCACTCAATAAATGGTACCACTTTACTAATTTCTTAATATCAGAAGCATAAACACGATCTTCATCATATTCGGGAAGAATATGTTTCAAGAAGGCTTTAAGCTCGTCGTTATCCGCATTGCTCTCCAGGCCGGTATCTCCATCGAATTCCTGGTGAATTTTTTTCATGACTTGCTCCAATGGACAAGAGCCTTCTTTATCAGTAGTGTAAATTGATATTTCACCAAGAACAGATACTTTAGAATTGACGTTCACCACCAATTTCTTTTTCTGTTCATCCATTGATTCTAGGATCATTCCTCCACGTGTAGGTGCTACTACGCTAAATAATCCGCCTTTTCCTGATACTGTTGCTATTTCGTTGAAATCCATAGTTAGTTATTAATCGGTGGCAAAACTAATATTTTTTATACACTCTCATTGATTTGTCCGATGTATTCTAATATTTCCTTTTGACCTATTTTGTTGTTGGATGAAGTCACAAAAGTAGGGGGTAATTCTTCCCAATGCTTTTGCAATTCCTTTTTGAAAGTGGCAATATTTGATTTTAGCTTGGTGCTATTTGGTTTGTCTGCTTTAGTGAATATTAGGGCAAATGGAATTTGATATTCTCCGAGCCAATTGATGAATTCAATATCAATCTTCTGAGGAGGTATCCTGGAGTCAACCAATATGAAGACGTTGTTTAGGTTTTCCCGTTGACCCAAATAATTTTTGGTCATGATATTCCATTTTTCTTTCATTTCCTTGCTGACCTGAGCCCAGCCATATCCGGGTAGATCCACCAAATACCACGACTTATTGATGAGAAAATGATTGATCAACTGTGTCTTGCCCGGCTTGCCTGAAGTTTTGGCCAGTTTGTTCTTATTAGTCAGCATGTTAATCAATGATGACTTACCGACATTCGACCTTCCAATGAAGGCATATTCCGGTTTATCTGGAGCTGGGCATTTTTTGTAATCAGTGTTGCTAATTACGAATTCGGAACTTGTGATTTTCATTGGATCTAATTTTATGCAAAAATGCTTAAATACAAATTGTTACTCTAAGCATATCAAGTTTATTTCTGTGCCTGATATGGATGAGAGATTGTCAATTAATTCATGGAATCCATGTAATATTGCAGCAAAATAAAATACGAAGCAATTGGCGGTACTACCATATAAAAATCAGGAGCAATCCAAAAAGCAACAAGTAGCTGAAATGTTCAACAATATCAGCAAACGCTATGATTTTCTTAATCATTTTTTGTCTATGGGAATTGATATCCTTTGGAGAAAAAAGGCCATTAAGCAATTGAAAGCTCATCAACCAAAAATGATACTTGACATTGCCACGGGAACAGGGGATTTGGCTATAGAAGCGTTGAAACTCAATCCAGAGAAAATTATTGGAGTCGATATTTCAGAAGGCATGCTGGAAGTGGGGAGAAAGAAGATGATCGAATTGGGCGTTGAAGACCAAGTAGAAATGCGTATGGGTGATTCCGAACAGCTTCTGTTTGAAGACAATAAGTTTGATGCCGTAATCGTTGCTTTTGGCGTAAGGAATTTCGAAAATCTGGAGAAGGGTCTGGCCGATATGCATAGAGTACTCAAAGATGGAGGAAAACTGGTTGTTTTAGAGTTTTCAAAACCCACCAAATTTCCTATGAAACAACTTTATGGTTTTTATTTTAAGGCTATATTGCCATTAATTGGAAAACTGGTGTCTAGTGACAATGCGGCATACACTTACTTGCCAGAGTCTGTGGCAGAATTCCCATACGGACAACAATTTTTAAAAGTATTAGAAAAAACAGGATTTAAAAACACTCAATGCAAACCCTTAACATTTGGCATAAGTTCTATATACACGGCCTCAAAATAGTATTAGGTTTTGTTATTGGCTTTTGCCTTTTTGTATCTGAGTCTAAAGCCCAGTTGCCTGGAAGCATAAATCTACCCAATTTTGATGAGCAGAAAGTTCATTACGGATTTATGCTTGGTGGCCATAGTTCCAGGTTCCGGTTAAAATATTCTGATGAATTTGTCTCTCCGGCACTCGATTCTGTCCATTCGATTCTGCCACCACATAAGTTTGGCTTTAAAATTGGCTTTATTGTAAATTTTCATCTTTTTCAATACATGGATGTGCGCTTAGCACCTACGTTTGCCTTTTATCAATTGGGGCTAGACTACCGCTACGATAATGGCACTGTGCTTGAAGAACTACGTGACCCGACATATTTCGAATTACCCCTTTTGATCAAGTATAAATCAGTACGCGTGGACAATAGAGCCATTTATCTATTGGCTGGAATCACGCCGGCGATCAAAGTGTCTGGAAATAAAAAACAGGAGGATTCTTCAGAACGACTGTTGATTGAGAAATTTAATCTTTCCCTAGATGTCGGGGTCGGACTTGACCTGTTTCAGCCATTATTCAAATTTTCTCCTGAGGTTAGATATTCTTTTGGATTGCTGAACGTATTAGATAGTGAAGAGAATGACTTTAGTGCCGGTATAGAAAGCCTTAATATTCACAGTTTTACTATTTATGTGACTTTTGAAGGAGGTCCTTCAACTTTCAGGAGAAAAGCAAGAAGGTATTAATCGTCGGAGTTGTCAACTTCAGTTTCTTCATCCATGTAGTTCATTTTGTAGACGAAGTAAAATAGGAAATTGAACTTATTTACTGAGTAATAGCTTGAATCAGGTTCGGATCCAGCTTCTTCACTTTCTTCTGTGGACTCAGCTTCTTTTGTACCCAATTCTTTAGCATCTGTTGAGGATTCTGCAGTATACACACCTCCATCACTCATTTTATTGGAGTTATTCTCAGTTTTTGCAGATGCAGATAAACTGATTACCATGCAGACTAATATAGAAATGTATTTCTTCAACAATTTTTGGATTGTGCTAATGAAAGCAACGAATTTATAGAGAATATTGTTACAATAATCACGATTAGCAAATTTTCTATTGGTATTAAGCCAAAATTAGGTGATTTACTTAATGTTCAATTCATAAATAAATCGATCGGAACATTGAGCACCCATTCTCTTTTTGTATTCGAAAAGTCCCTTTTGGATATTGCCTTGAATAGAAGAAATACCTAAATCAAAAATCTGAAAATTTCTGTTCCTCAAAAGCTCGTATAATTGATAAAGTAAAAAGGATAATGGGCTCAGAGACTTAAAATTCCGATCAAAACCGGGCAAGTAGTTGTATACTACTTGACTGTTTACTATGACCAGAATGGTAGACGCCATAATTTCATTTTCTTTGTTTCGAATGGTATAACATTCATAATTAAGCGGAAGTTGTAGGAACAACTCTTCAAGTGCATGGTTATCAATGTTGATATTGAGCCCTTGTTGTATTCTACATTTGGCTAGAAATGCATGGACTTCTTCAACCCTATCAGATGGCTCTTTTTGAAAGGTTAATTCTGCATGTTGGCATTTTTTTATTTTTCTCAGTTGCATGATATGCAGTTTTCGCTCTAGCTCTTGATCAAGAGATACAAACTGATTGATTTCCTGGGTGTATTCGAACTCATGTAGAATCAGTGCGTCGTGAAGTAGTTGATAAACTGGATTTGGTTGAAAAACTGGTCTCTGACGAATAATTGCTTTTTTAACGCCTTTTTCTAAAAGCTTTTTTCTAAGTTCCGCAACTATTTTATTGATTGTATTTTGAGAAGGTGAATTTTCTATACTAAATCCCGAATAAGGTGCTTTTGGTAAAGAAATTGCTAGATCATCTTCTACCGAGAAGGTTATATTTATCTTGCATTCGCTATCCTTCCATTCAAATGCTATTGGCTTATGAATGTTGTTAGCTACCAAATAGGATTTTTGGTCGAATAATATGTGAGTGGAAGGATTGATGACGTAGACTATACTTTAGATTGAACAATATTAATTCATTTTTCATTGTAGTGTTTTTTTTGTTTTCAAGTCAATTGAAATCTCAAAACACACCATTGTTTTCAGACGCTAGCTTATTATCCATGGTGGATAGGGGTGGAGATTTTATATACAATCAGGAATTTGAAAAAGCAGCTTTAGTCATTGACTCAATCGAGCTTCAACTCCCAGAGCACCCAATTGTACCTATGATGAAAGCCATGAGCTTGGCTTGGCGAGATCAACCGATTCGGACTTCTAGTCCAATATATCCGGAGCATGAGAAGTATTTGTTGGAAACTATTGCCAAATCAGAAATGATAAGTAGTAAAGACCCAAACAATCTGGAGGCCATGTTTTTTGAAATGTCAGCGCATGGTTTGCTGGCAGAATATTATGCACAAGAGGGGAGTAGTTTCAAAGCCATGTCTCAGGCTAAACAAACTTATAACTTAATCAAAAAAACGATGGAACACACAGCTCAAAGTTCGGAGTTGCTGTTTCTGTCAGGATTGTATAATTACTTTAGAGAAAAATATCCTGAAAGACATCCATTCTATAAATCCTTTCTATGGGTATTCAAATCTGGAGATATTGAGCGGGGACTCGTTCAATTAGATAGTGCAGTGCATCACAGCAAGATAGTAAAAATAGAGGCTGGTTTGTACTTGTCTTACATCTGGTTGAGGTATGAAAATAGGGCGGATAAAGCGAGGTATTATTTAGAAAGGCTGCACAAAAAGTACCCTGCAAATGATTATTTCAAAGCTAAATATCTGGAATGTCTCATAAGACAAAAGGATTTTGAATATGCTTCACCGCTCATTAGTGAATTGCAGGCTCATGAAAAACCATATTTTAAAATGTGTGGGGAAATTTTCAGAGGAGTATATGTCGAGAAAGTAGAAAAATCGTTGGATGCTGCAGAGCGATTTTATAAAAGAGGCTTAGAAACTGGAAAACTGTCCCCGGATCGTGGAGAGTATTACAGAAGTGTGGCTTATTTGGGACTGGGAAGGATAGCTGAAGCTAAAAATAATTTGGAACTGGCTGAGGTCTATTACGAGAAAACGATTGATTTGGATGTAACAGATTGGTTGACTGAAGAAAGTGAAGCTAGATTGGATGAGATTGAATAACAATGGCAGAATCGTATCGAATCATTAAATCACAGACAGAATAAGGGGCACAATACAATAAGTACATATTAGGGGGCGAAATTGGGGCGCAAACGGCGATTTGTAAAAATGAGTATGTACATTTTTTTCGGTTTAGCTCCGGTTTAGTCTCAATTAACTGGGGTCAATTCGGTTAAATCTATCATTGAGTACGGTTAAACGGCTAGAAAGGTCGTTTATTTGGTTCTGTAGCGTCTCGCCGTGGTTCACGAAATTGTAGCTCATTTTGCAGACGGCCTCATATAAGCTAAGTACATTGTCAAGTGGCTCTTGGTAGGTCGGATACTCTGAATTGTCGCTTTTGAGAACTAGAGAGCCTCTTTTATCGACTCTATTCAGAACACGCTTACAGTTTATGCCCTCATTTGTCAGTACTATATGTACATATCCCTCACGAATATGGCGGTAATCGCTAATTTTCTTAGCTATGATCCAATCTCCATTATATATAGTAGGGTGCATCGAGTCTCCTTTGATCTCAATGTAAATGAATGAATTGTTTCTCCATTCCTTGCCTGGAAGTGTGAAAGCGGGTAAATCCTCGTAAAAAGCCTTATTATCAACATTTGACGGCCATCCAGCCTGTGCGTGAATGTCGAGTTGTATAATATTTGGGTCGCCGTATTGGTTGACTGTGACTACTTCTATAGGCTCGCTGACGCTTTGCGAGTCCAAACGTACATTTTTTTGAAAATATGTACTTTTTTCATCCTTTTTCACATTTAGGTCACGCCTAAAGGTCACGTTTAGGTCACCCCCCTCCTTTTCAATGTCAACTTTTGCCAGCGCATCCAACGGAATGTTAAATATTTCTGACAATTTGAGAATTGATTTAAAAGGAGGCGTACCGTTCGGTTTATCTGATTCGTAAGCTGCGATTTGCTGCCTGGTAACCCCTACACGTTCACCAAGAGCGGTTTGCGTCATGTTTTCACGCTCTCTTAACCACTTAATATTCTTTGATAGGTACATCTCTCAGGTGCAAAAATGTTAGGTATTACTTGCTTTGTTAATTATTGCTGACTACAATTGTAATGAAATTATTACATCAAAGATGGACAAAGAAGACAAAAAAGCAAAAAGACCCAGGATACCAGCCGCTATTATCGGGTATGTACATGACACCTCAGACAATGCAGTAAGGGTGGCAATGCACAGGTCAGGAGCTAAGAAGGAAAGGTTTGAAAGAACTGAGCAAGAGATACAGTCTGCCATAGACACCATCAAAGATCAGATAACGGAAGATTAAACAAAGTCGGATCATGCCGAAAGCGTACAACAACAAAGTCTATATGACATTCTCAGAGCTGGTGTCTCTGGAACTGAATAGCTCTGGTAGGATAAAGAACTTGATATCATCAGGTCACAAGAACTTTACATCAGTGAAAGACCCTGAGGATTCGAGGTGCACTTTAATCCAATATGAGACACTCAGTACAAAGTACAAAGCGGCCATTAAAGAACTTATTGGCGATCCCTATGCCATCATTGCTCAAGATCAGTTAGACACAGAGCAAAATATCAAGGAGGTTTCAAAAGCAGATATAAGCATCCACTGGCAGATAGACCCTGCTGAATACAAGGAGATCAGTAGCCTGGACATCTGGGATCGTACTGATCCGGCTACACCAGCCAAGATCATGACACTGGCAAAAGCTGGAGCGATCTGCCGCTGGTACAACAATACCAAACCAACACAAGCCAAGAAACTGGGCTACGACAGTAAGCCCGATCTACTCAAGGCCATCCAGACCCATCCTGACGTGAAAGTTATGGACGGCTTCTGGGTGGCTTCTGATAGGTTTCAACGAAAGTTTGTAGCCTACAAGAAAGACAAAATAAAAGGACTACTCCCAAAGAGTCTACAAAACACCAATAACCTCAAACTCAAAACAGACGAGCAAAAAGAAACACTCCGGCGGCTACATGCGAGCCACGTAAACCGTGACTTCGTGTGGATCGCAGACGAGTACAACGTGGTAGCAAAACTGAACCACTGGCCGCTACTAAGTGAGACTACTGTGCGAGACTTCCTGACTGATGGTGATAACCAACTGCAAGGCATACTGATGCGCAAAGGTGTGAAAGCCTTCAAATCAGACGCTATGCCTGTGAAACACAGAGAGCGTCCTACTTGCCCAGGCTACCTATGGGAGGGCGACGGCACACCGTGGGAGCTGTACTATCAGGAGACCAAAGAAGTAAAAGGCAAAGAGGTGACTACCTACTGGAATAGAAAGGTAGTGTACATGGTGACCGATGGATACAATGATATACCACTGGGATGGGCAATCGGTGAAAGTGAAAATATTGAACTCATTGCCTCAGCTTGGAAAAATGCAATTTTTAATACTGGCCTTTTGCCTTGGCAGATACGGACTGACAACTACGCCCGTAAGACCATGGGCGAGCTATACAACCAAGTGGCTAAATACTTCACCCCTGCGCAAGTAGGCAATGCCCGTACCAAGATGATCGAGCATGTATTCGGGCAGTTCTCAGCTACCAGGATACTAAAGAAGTACCCAAACTGGTCAGGCTGTAACATCACCAACAGAACCGATGACAACCAACCCAATAGAGAATTTTTAGTAGCTGAAAAGAAAGCATTCCCGACGGAATCGGAGGTAATTGATCAGATCAACGAGTCGATCAATGAGTACCGAAACAGTCTGATCAAAAAGAGCGGTTTGAACCGCTTCGAGGACTGGGTGGAACGTCTCAGGGAAACTGAGCAGCTCAGAATAGCCACACACGAGACACTTATAGACATCTTTGGTGTGTATCGCAAGCGCACAAATAGCTTTGATAATGAAGGTCTCACCTTGATTGTAGATGGTGAGGAGCTACACTACATGGACTGGGGCAAGCCTGAAAACAATGGCACAGATATTCCAGCCAAAACGCAGCAATACAAAGAGCTATTCGGGGCGAATGGCCTACGAGTGAAGTATCTACCGGAGGACTTGAACATGATCCGTGTGGATCACCCTACCAGAAAGAAAGCCTACTACCTGCCAGCTACGGTGAAGACTCCAGGCTGCATCATGGATGCCAAGCAATACCCTGATAAACAGGAAATGCTCTACCAAAAGCTACGATTTGACAAGGTGCTAATAGGTGAAGTGATACAGAGCCACGCCAAGACTATACAGGTGACCAATGAGGTACTGAGCAGTATGTCTGTGGACGCTGAGGGTGTGATGAAAACCATGTTTACCGTGGATGGCAGCAATAAACAATACCTGAACGAGGCACAGAGCTACATGAAGTCGCTGGATAAGCGCATAGAGGACAGAGCCATGGATACTGATCTGTACGACGATGAGATCAGTGAGGAAGTATTAGCCACGGTCAATGACGATACTGATTTATACGATTGATAACTAAATGAGAATAATATGAATAACGCAAGAAGAAAGGAATTGACCAAAATATTGAAATGCACGGAAGCATTGAGGTCATCGCTTGAAAGTGTGAGCATAGACGAGCAAGAAGCATTTGATAATCTCCCTGAGTCAATACAATACTCAGAAAGGGGTGAAAAGATGGAAGAGTCTATTGATGAAATGGATTCTATATGTAGTGAGCTGGAAGATATAGAGGAGAGAATACTTGAATTAACTCAATAAAAAACCCCTACTGCGCCAACAGCAGGGGAATCAAAACTGATTTTTCATTTAACAGACCATAAAGTTATGACAATTACAATCAAGCAAAAAGAGCAGATTGCTCAAGCGGCCAAAAACAAGGCCAAAATGCACGGCATGAGCCAGCGGGAAGTAGCTGCACAGGCTCAAGTATCCAAGACAGCTATCACTTGGATATGCTCAGCCGAGGAGACCTGGAGAGAGTACTCTATATCGGATCAGAAATGGACAGCCGTGGCCGAATGGGCGGGCGTGGTGTTCGACGAGAACGAATGGCAGCTCAACCGTGAGGCGACCAACTTCAAACGCTTCTACAATATGTGCAAACACGCACAGGAAGGCTCTATTATGATCATCATCAGTGATAGCCAAGGCCGTGGCAAGTCCACTGCACAGGAAGCCTACCGAGATGATCACGCCAAAAACTCTTTTTATCTGGAGTGCGAGACCTCCATGGTGCAGAAAGTATTCCTGAGAAGTGTCAAAGCCTTGCTCGGTATTCCTGACGAGGGCGAAGGCATACACGACTCAATAAACATCATTGTCAAGCGACTTTTAACCTACAATAAACCGCTCCTGATGCTCGATGAATGGAACGAGCTACCAGAAGCCTCCAAGCGATTGATCAAAACGATTTGGAATAAGACTGAGGGTAAACTCGGTATAGTGATCTGTGGTGGTCGATCACTCAAAAAGAGTCTGGAGTCAGGCGTAGCCAGAGCAAAACAAAGCTACCAGGAGATACACAGCCGAGGCGGTGGCAAGATTCTCCAGGGCAAAGTACTGGACGATAAGAAAGCGACTGAAGAAGTGTCGAGAATATGCGTACTCAATGGACTGACTGATCAGGAGGCTATCATGAAGGTGGTCAACAACTTCACCGGAGATATCAGAGCCGTACGCAGAATGATCGAGGAGCATCACAGAGCAGTAGCTAAAGTGACTGCAAAACAAAACGGAAAGGAGGTCGCTCATGCGTGATAGAAGTATCCAGGCGATAGCCAATGAGATCAGTACGCTACAGAGCAAGCTCGGCTTGCTTCGTAGTGAGCTGTACCGTAGCCCTGAGGAACTATCTGACAGCAAAAAAGCCGAACTGGAGGCAGAGCTGTACCAGATCGAATCAGCCATAGACAGCCTACAAAACAAGTACAAAAAGAAAAAGGAGGTGTGCGATGCTTAATGGAGTGAAATCGACATCAGAAATAGCTTACAAAAAAAAGTCCTACACCGACACCATAGAGGCAATTATACCAGGCGCAGAGCTGGCCGATGTAATGCTAGAATCTGTACGTGAGACGGATAAAATCAATGAGATCATAGGCAGTCAAGACTATGATCATGTGAGCATAGAGACTGCCAGAACTATACTCCGTTCGCTTCGAATATTGCGCCTGAGCATAGACACCAGAGTAAGAAAGGAGGCCGGATCATGAGACCATCATTGTTTTTGGCCGCCAATGTGATGCTTTCTATAGTAGCTATAGCATGCTTCATGCACGATGTACCTAACTGGGTACTTGTGTGGACATTTTGCTCAGGAGGTCTGAACCTAATTGTACCAGTAGACACAGACAAGAAGTCCGACGACCTGGAGGCTGTTCTAGTGCTGCTCGGGTTGTTTGTACTGAGCATGATCACGCTGCCAGTATTAGCGATTACCGCTCCATTCAACATCATTTATAAACTAGGAAAGGAGGCCTCCAATGGCTAGTAACTACGGAGTAAACGATATAGGCAAATGGAGATTTGCTGAGATAGACCTGCCACAGGAGTGGCTCGAACATCTGGGAGAGCTACCGGAGCTATTCAGGATGTACATATCTGGTGATCCTGGCGAAGGAAAGACAGAGTATATCATGAAGCTATCCATGATGTTGGCTAACCACTACGGTAAAGTGCATCTCAACAATGTGGAGCAAGGAAAGCACAAAGGCATACTACAGTCCTGGGAGCGCAACAACTTCAAGGACGAAGTACCTGCGGGTAAGTGGATGTATGGCAATAAGCTGATCAAATGGGATGATTACCTAAAGAAAATGGGTAACCGAAACTCAGGCAAAGTGCTGATCATAGATAGTATCAGCTATTGGGAGCTGACCTATGCGCAGGTAAAAGAGCTTCATGAGCTATTTCCTCGCAAGTCGCTGGTATTTGTGGCCTATGGCGCTGACTATGCGAAGCACAGAGCCATACGACACCTGTGTGATATCAAGGTAGTGGTGAAAGATTTTGAGGCTAAGGTGCGCAGTCGATTTGGTGGAATGAAGCCACTTATTGTATGGGAAAAGGGTTTCAAAGATTCGAAAAACAAGAAACCAACCGGACAAATACCACTAGGACTATGATTCACAAGACAGACATATCGGAAATGGATCAGCAGATATGCGAATCCTTAGGTATAGATCAGGATCAGCTATTCTGGTTGAAGCTAAAGCACGGCTGTGAGTTTCTCCAGGTGTGGATCGGTGAGGAGTTTGCGCACGACATCAAGCTCATGGAAAAACTGCCGGAGTACTGGGCATGGTGGCAGCAAATATGGTACAACGAGGATAAGAGATACCTGAGCAAGTTCAAGTATCACCAGCTCGGAAGCTATATCAATCATCATGCACCAGAGAGAATCGCCTACCGCCCCAATAGTGTGGTATCGGAGAGCTATCACAGGCTGATCAAAAGCCTGGCAGCTCCAAGAGGAGTAGAATCAAATTTTTAAACATAAAGACGAAAACAATGGAAGTATTAGACCAAATGACTGAGGAGCAGCTGGAGGCTGCCCTCGTAGAAAAGCGAAAAGCCAAGGCTAAGGCTCAGGAGAAAGCCCGCCAAGAATATGAAAAGCAAAGAGACCTGAGCGTACTGGAGCTGATGGATGAGGCGCAAGAGGTACACACCAAGCTACAGGCATTGAAAATCAAATGCCATGAGGTGATGAATGACCAGGAGACGAAGCTGCAAGCCTACGGTGGCATTCGCAGCAATAGCAAAGGTGGTTTTTCTATCACCGATAGTGAGCAGCTATTCCGTGTCACTCGTCGCAGAGACACTGAGCCTGTATGGGACGAGCGAGGCCAGAAGGCTATCGAATTGATCAAAGAGTTTTTGCACGATACAGTGAAAAAGCGTGATCTCGATCTATTCGAAATACTGATGAGCTTCCTGGAGAAAAACAAGACTGGAGACTTGGAGTATGGACGAGTATTTAGCCTGATGAGCCATGAGCAGAAATTCACCGACGAACGCTGGAGAGAAGGTCTGCGATTGCTCAAAGAGAGCTTTAGTCATCACCTGAAAGGATTCGGGTACGAGTTCAAAACCAAAGGAGCTGACGAGAAATGGGAAACCCTGCCACTCAACTTCTCAGCGGTGTGAGCTGCACCTGCACTAAACCACGCCTGGTAGAGGTGGAAAACTACGACAGTTGCTGCCGTGGCCGGATAGATGCCCTGATCTGCACTACCTGCCACACTGTCGTCAAACAAAAGATCATACGATAGGGGTCAGCAGCCCTTTGAGAACCAACCCGAACGGCATACACTCAGGTTCGAGTCCTGAGCGGGTTCCATTGTTGTTGTAAACTATTCCAGGGAGAGGCAGACGGCCTCCCCTGGTTTTACCACAGCTAAAGAAGTCTTTTTCTAATGAGGGACTGGTACTGGAGACGCTAGGCCAGTCCTTATTTCAAACTTAAATACAGCGGATATGGGCAATAAAAGGATACTATACTTAACAGTAAATAGGCACTGGTTTGATCTGATAGCAACGGGTGTCAAAAAGAGAGACTACAGGCAAATGAAAGTTTATTGGTATGAGCGACTTTTTGAGTCAGTTAATAATCCCAAGCATTATGACCAGGTAGTTATTAGGAACGGTTACCAACCTATTTCTCCAGTTATTAGACTAGAATATAAAGGCGTTGATTTAGTTCATTCACAGACCCAAGTCACTTACCCTGATGGTACTGTCCTGATCCCTGGCAGTAGTTATGCAATCAATTTAGGCGAAATATTAGAGATAAAGAACTGGCACGGATCACTTGAGAGGCCAAAGAAGCGACAAGTAATATTCCTTAAAGACTTAAAACACTAAACCATGACACACACAAGACTCACAGGAAAAATTTGTTTTAAACGATCCTTTACAGGAATGGTGCTTTACGTGCAGGAAGCCACACAAGGTCTAATACCTCACCCATTTTCACGAAAGCACTGGAGAAAAGCCACCCCTGAGGACATCAGCGAATTAGAAATACACTCAATGATATCGGAGGTATGAGCTTAGTCCACTACTATCAGCGCAAACAAGGCACTACAGCTAATCCGTGGACTATTGCTGTGACTTACGGTAAAATTCCTGATCGCAGTAATAATCACAAAGGAATCAAAGAATCTATGTGGGTCATGTGTCGATCCATGACAGGTTCTGAGATTGAAAATTTCGAAAATTCATGGCGGTTTATGACCTATTTCTACACTACAAAAGACGAGCTGATAGAGGATGAAACTAGGTGCAACCTTGATCATGAGACTATGATTGAACTAAAAAATAAGATCAAATGACAGAACCAGAAAAATACCAGAGATACGTAGCGGCACTCGATGAGGCCAGAGACGTGATAGATCGTGCCAGGCTCAGAGCCTCAGAGCTTAGAGGCTCAGCCATGGCCGAGGGACATGAGGATGCTATGCAAACCACACTAACGGTGAATAGCACCCTACACATAGAGTCGAAAAAGTTGCAGATCGACATCATGGACATACACAAGCAACTGTACAAGATCAAATTCAAATGATACAGCCATGGGCAAGCGACACGTCACGGATTCAGAGCGCAAGATGCGGGGCAAGATCATACACTATCTATGTCAGATTGGCTATACAACCAAAGCCAACAAACCTGATTATACCCGAATCAACTCCTTTGTGCAGAACATTGGCAGTAGAAATCCACGCAAGGTCATACTCAATTTTCTCTACGCCAACGAACTCAATGAAGTGCTCAACCAAGTAGAGCAGATGTACAGGAAAGAACTAAAGCAGCTCACATGAAACTCACTGACCAAATCAAATTCTGCAAGGACAAGATCGGGCGAGGCCATCAGGATCATAAGACCTACCGTGCCATCACGGATAGCCTGGTCTTTCTCAGTGAGCTTGCCCCTGGCTACCAGAGCGAGGACGGACTGTACCAGGAGTGTATAGCTGCCTATGATGATTTTCTCAAAAAGCACATCGGTGTAGGAGTGAAAATGAACCCAGGGCAAGGCAAAGCCATGAAAGAAATCATCAAGTACCTGACCCTGCACAGCAAGGACAAATCTGCTGCTGGTGTGCTGGCCTCCTGGCAGTATATCCTACTCCACTGGGACAAACAAAATGAGTTCATAGGCAAGCAAAAGAACCTGACCCAAATTAATAAGAACCTGATCGAGATACTAGACAACATCCGCAATGGAAATACAAAAGCGACCAAAGAACGAAATAACCAAGCCAAACAGCAGCTTAGGGACTCTATTAAAAGCCGAGGATAAGCGGGGGCTGATCCGGTACGTGAGCAAACTCAACGTGCGCCAGATATACACCGACCGCACCCGTGCCACCGAGATAGAGACCGTGCTGGAGTACTGGCGTGGCAAGTACAAACAACTGGCCGCTCAAAAAGAAGATCCCGAAATCAAAAAGGAGCTGACCTACATCGAGACACAAGCCAACGAACTCAAGGCGGAGCTGAGCCAATACCAGCCCGTGCCTACTATCAGTCAGCTATGCCAGGTCAGTGAGGACGATCTGCTGGCTAATGTCACGCTCTTGATCTTAGACATGGATGAGGATTTCAATGTGGGTAAAGGTCTGAGCGTGTCGCAGGTGGAGACGCTGGCGTTCACAATCACTACCACCTACAAGAGCCTGACGCTGGAGGATGTGGCTTTGTGCTTTCATCGTGCCAAGCTCGGCCACTATGGTGAGGTGTATGACCGACTGGATTTAAACGTGGTCAACTCTTGGTTAAATCAGTATTCAACCGAGGTAAAACAAGTACACCAGGCGCATACAGACAGTGCGCACATCCTGACTAAATCAGGTATAGGATACGGTAGAGTATCCGACCGCACAGAGTCCGGCTTCAAGGAATTTAAACACGAATACGACAAGTCCAAGCTGGTAAAGCAGGTACGGACGCAACGAAAAATCAATAAATCAAAACGTAATTAGTTATGAGTAAATATCAATGGCAGGGAGAACCTGTTAAAGTAGAATTTGGATGCTCTACGGTTAGTGAGAATAAAGAAAAACCATTGTGGTGGTACAATTATTTGTGTGATAAATGTGGTGGTCAAGCTGAAATACCATCTATAAGAATCACAACTGTATCAGGGCAATCCTTTGTGATATCAAATCAGTTTGGTATTGGGGTTCACAAGTTGCTAAATGGCGGTTGGCCGAACATGACACATGCCTCTTTACCGGATACTGGATTTGAGGTGAATGAGATGGACTATAAAATAGAGGAGTTTAACAAAGAAAGCTGGCTATTCTATAATTCCAAAAAAGACAGTTGGATGAAAGAAAAGCATCCTGAGGAATTTGAAAGACTTGAATCATTAAGGGAAGTAATTAATAGAAAGCCATGAACAACGTAAAACAAAGAGTATTTAAAAAAATCAATGACCTGCATGATGAGCCTCATGAGGTAGATGTTAGGAACACATTAAGTGGAGATTTAGGGCTTGATTCGCTGGACAAAGTGGAGCTAATCGTAGAGCTGGAATGTGAATTTAAGATCAGCATCGGAGACGAGCTGGTGGATGATATACAGACCGTCGGTCAGCTTGTACAGACGGTAGAATCTATCCTATTGGCAAAAGAGCCAATAATGGAAGATATCGGCGATAGGTCTAATAATGTGGTGGACAAATGCTGATCATCAAACCAATAGTAGCACCAAGATTCCTAAAGCTATTGTCTAAGATCAATGGCTTTGGAATCTCAGGATTTTTCTTCTTTCCGTTTATTTTTATCAATAGACCTGAGCCATCAGTCATGGATAATGATCATAGAGTGTGGAGAAAGACTGTACGGCACGAATCAATTCACTGGCAGCAATGTGTAGAGACATTGATCATAGGGTTTCTGCTGATATATGGAGGCCATTATCTTCTACTCAGACTGAATGGCAAGGATCATGAGGCAGCCTATCGAGGGGTTGTCTTTGAGCGTGAAGCCTATACCAATCAATGGGATGAAATATATCATAAGAGACGAGTATGGTTTGCTTGGTTGGCATGCTTTAATGATTGCTAACGCTCGGTGGGTAAGGCGAGTCTGGCCGCATCGGTGAGAGTAGTAGAATGAATTTTAAACTAAATAATAGGAATTATGGGTAGAACTATTACGAGAGAGAAAAACTGTTACTGTCATACGTGCCAGAAAGAGTTTCACCATTTAGGAATCATGAATCACCGCAAGGCTCATCGGGTAAGGAAAGAAGATTGTAGAATATCATTTACTCATGGTGAAACTTTTGCTTATAAATACTCTGAATCATAATTTCTATTGCTATAAGCAAGAAGTTTGACAACCTCTCCAGACGTAAAGCCTTAGATGTGGCCATATTCGCCTTACGCTTTGTTGGGGTGAGTTGGGTCGGCAAGGCAGAAAATAAGTGTAAGCTCCAAGGTTCGAGATGGTCGCATCTCCACCGAGCGTTGGGGCTGAATTAAGATAGTGGGAATAAATATTGAAATTATGGAATCTAAAAAAGAAGTAAAAGTAGTGAGGGTATCATACACTTGTGATAATTGTAAAAAATCGGATATGATTCCTACGGGATTAGTTCTAACATCTATGCCCCCAAAATACCCTCACTACTGCGAAGGGTGTGGAAATTACGCTGAACTAGATAAATCATATCCATACATCGGGTATGAATAATTTCAATATTTATGTAGCTATCTGCGCCTCTAGTACAAAGTTAGATTAAGTGCTTTAGGCTATAGCGGCAGCAAGTGGAGGTTCGAAGTGGAGGTGTATCGCCGAGGCAATTCAGCCCCAACACCAAGCTATGCACTGTGCGAGGCACGAGCATGGTGTATGAGCGACTGTTAGCAAGCGTTCGATTTATAGTCAATAAAATTTAACTAATTTCGTCCCATCAGCGTTTGGGACTTCACTTATAATAATTCTAAAATGGAACAAAAGAAAAAAGGAAAAGCAGGTAAAATATTACTCATTATTTTCGCCTCATTAATGGGTGGTTTTGCCATTATTGGTGCAATTGTCGGCGGTTCAGAAGATGCCACCACCCATGTCGAAGAAAGTACACCTACTGAATGCGTCTATAATGCAGCAATTGTTAAAGCATATAGAGTGGGAACTGATGAGCTTTTGGATGAGAAAACAATCCCTGGCTGCTTTGTGGTAAAAACCGATGAGATGGGTTTTGTTGAAATCTCAAGCGATGTCATTAAAGTTTCATATTACAAAGAAACTACACCTAATGTCATTAAGTTTTTAGATGTGAAATTTGGTGAATCCGAGGCAGTAAGGTGGCGAGCAAACCAAGGCCATGATCTTTTTGTAAATGAAACTTCTGAGGAATTAAATTTCGTTTTTGGTGACAGAATTAAGACTAAAATTAAAGGATCAATTCAATTTATCAGGTGAGAAAAGTACCTAAAAGATTAAATTCAAAAGCCCTCAGATAGAGGGCTTTTTTTATGCGCTTGCACCTTTCGGTGATTTTTACGTATTTTTGAATGTCAGCAATACTTAACACGCCAGGCAAGCCATACCATATATGCGAGACAAAGAACTGATCAGACAAAGAGACATAGACCTTAAAGACTACTTTAATGCCGAACTATCACGGCTAAAGTCTGACCCTGACAACAAACTAGTGCCTGTAAGTACCCTACACAAGATGGCGACCGCTCGTACCGGAGCAAAGTTCTACCTCAGCATAAGAGCCATAGAGCATGTGCTGTATAGTAAGGAAGTGGCTGCGGTAGCTGTCTAGTCTATAACATACCTATCATCATCCGTATCGGGTAAACCAATATGATCCACTAGTTGCTTAGTGAGTCCTAAGTCCACGCTATCAGCAGTGGTCTCGTCATAGTCAGCCAGTTTATCCGTAGAGCAGTCCAGGTACTGGATGGCATACTCGTATATATGTACTGGAGCATTGCCGTGATCAGTGTCCAGCTCTCGGCCTACTCTGTAGAGCTTGCCCACGCCTGGGATCACTGTACGTACCATGATCACATGCACAGCAGCTACTACCTTGAGTACTTCCAAAGCAATGGCCTTGTTGTGGCTATTGTACTCCGTGCTGGCAAAGTTCTTTTGCTCAATGTGTATTCTGATCCGGTCGTCCACGTCCTCAGTCTCTCGGCCTTGTGGCTCATAGACAGCAGCCCCAAACTCCACAAATACCGCAGGTAGCGGATAGGCGATCTCTTGTTTTTCGTAGCGGTACTGGTTGTTAAACAAAGCCACTGATTTGATTTGTGGCAAACTCTGAGCATCCATGTAGTCCTTGGATGCCTGGCTCATGAGCTGGTCTGCTATGGCGGTGTATATAAGATGTTCCATAATTTAAATGTTCTTCAAGAACCTCAGCTCTTTTCTAAGCTGGTGTTCCAGGTTCATTTGTATTCGTCTATTTAGAAACTGGCTTTCGCCAATGAATGGCCGTGCCACTTGATCTACCTGCTGTGTGCGACTGTGTGCGCTCCTGGTATGCTCACTCACGGTTTGCTCTTGACCTCGTACCCTGCGGCCATGTTCTCGCACTCTATGACTTCTTACTTGCTGAGTCACCGTACCTGTGAAACCTTCATTAAACCGCTGTGCGTACGGTACGTCTGTACCCACAAACACCCTGTTCCTGGTCTTGGTAAAAACCCTGGGCGAACGCTTTAGCCTCCCGGTCTTTGTGCCGATGGCTCTGCGACTGCCTCGCTCTCTTTTCTTTCGGTCTGCCCATCGTTCAAACCCCCGATCCTGCCAGCCCTGCCTCGCAAAACGATCTTTGAAAAACTGCACAGACATTCCGCCCACAAGCGTAGGAGTCTGGCGGTACACCTTTTGTATCGCTCGTTGGGTTCTTGTTATGTCAGTACTGCCTTTCACTAGATCGTTTGTTCTACGTTTCGGATGGCTCTCACTAATATGCTGGTGAATGCTTCCTCGATGTCCTGTGCGCTTTCCTGTATAGTCTGAGTAGTTACATTGATACCACCCTCTACCAGGCTGCCGATATTTACCGTCACATTGCGCACATGGCTAGTCCCTGAGGCTACTGTTGAGTTGTCAGCATCCTCTAGCTCGTCGGTGTTTGGTTTTTGTCCTGGCGGCTGTACGGCCTTGAATGCCTCGCTTACCTTGTCAGGTTGAGCCACCTTAGAGGCTTGATACATAGCATCAGAATCCCTAAAGCTGAATGCTTTTATATTGTCATAGGCAGCTTTGATCTTGGCAGGATCACGCTCTAGTAAAGCCTCGAACAATGAGAAGGCATTCGAGCCAAACTTGGCTATATCTTCAAAGAATACTTTTACCTTGTATTTCCACTGATCGAGCTTACCAAATATCTTATCCCATATATTACCTTCACCGCCTAGAGCCTGGTACACCCACTGGATACCATCAGCTATAAGTTGGAAAAAGAACTTAATAACATTGTACGTACCTCGGATGGTACTGGCAACCAGACTAAAAGCACCACTTAGCAACTTCACGGCCACGGTGATAGCTATTACAGTGGGTACTATACCAAGTTTTAAGGCTTTCCAAATGATCATAATGATAGGCCTGAGTTTATCCCACTCACCTTTTAGCCAGTCCATAGCATCGGCCAGAACGCCATAAAATACCTCCTGCACACCTAGTTTGAAAAGCTCCCATTGTTTGATGGCTGGCTGGATCACATCAGCAAACCTCGACTGCTGCATCCTGATCTCTTTATTGAGTGCAATCTGTTTGTCTTGGTGAGCAATCAATCCCTCCATGCCTTTCGATATACCTTTTATGCTCAGGTCTATTTTACCCAGGCTTAGGAGAAATCGCTCACCAGCATCCTCTCCAGCTCCCCCAAATAGGTCAGCTATGGCAGTCTGTCTGGCTTGTGTATTTACATTAGCCATAGCTTGGCTTACCTTACGTAGCACGTCAATAGTTCTCAGGCTTCCATCGTCTAATCCCTTGAGAATGGCATCAGGGCTTAGTTTGAGATTCTTTAGGGCATCCTTGGCTGCTGGTGTCATTTCTTTCAATCTCAGATTGAACTCTTTCACAGCATCCACCGCTTTGTCATTGAATAGCCCTTGCTGCTTGCCTGTGGCACTCAGAGCAATAAACTCCTGTGCGTTGAGTCCAGCTGCTTTCATTTGGCTGGCGTATTCTTTGATCTCCTCTAGGTCGAGCTGCCCGCCTGTGGCTTGCAGTCCGGTTTTTATTAAGGAAAGACTGTCGCTAATAGTGAGTCCTGTATCGGCGTACTCACGCTGTAATGCATTGGCTGCTTTGATCATTTCGCCCGTCTCAACTTTGAGTGTGTCGCTCAGAGCCATCACCGTGGCAGTCGTGTCTCTTAGCTCCTGATCAGTGATACCAAAAGTGGCCTGAACTACCTTTTGATTGTCTTTGATATCCTTCGTGATATCGACCATGTGCTCGCCCAGTTTGAATACGGCGGCAGACAGGGCTACTACAGCGGCCACGGCCAACGCATACGGATTGGCGAGCAGCCCTCCAAGCTGCCCCAGAAAGGGTACACGGTCGCTGATGGCCTCAAACATCTGAGCGTTTTTGGCTTTGAACTTGTCCAATGAGGGCATGGCGTTTTTGATACCCTTACTGAATGATCCAAAGTATTCTTTGGTTTTGAGCTTGGCTTGTTGCTGTAGTTTATTCACACTGGCCATGCGCTCCTTGATCCTACCGAGGCCACCGCTCAGCTTGTCTTTGAGATCGTACAGTACACCTATTCGTATGCCTCGCATAACTTCTTTATTTTAATGTTCGTATATTTGCTGAAAACCCGTTGAGTTTCAGCCCTCGTTAATCACGAGCAGATAGCTATCCTCGACGGGTTTTGTCATTTCAGTACCTATCCACATAATGTAGTATTCCTTTTCTATCCTTGCCCACCTGATTAAGAGCTGGCTGATAGACTGTTTTCACCCTCATATTAGTTCCTTCCGGTACTACTGTTACAATCACAGGTTTATCCTTGTAGAACTTGAGGTATTTGAACCCAAAGAGCTTTTTAGCATCTCTGCTGCCTTTGTGGTAATTGCTGTACACTTCGTCAGGATCGGTGAGTACATCTAAAATAGAGCCACCTAATCCATACCTGGACTGCGAGTGATCTGATCCAATCACGTCCGCACTCATTAGTAGTGGTCTGTCTAATGCATCTGTAATCGTAATATTCCCGCCCTGTCCATCCATCTGATTATAGAGCTTTGCGAAATGGTCTAACCATCCTTTTTTGCTGGTGAAACCCTGCTTTAATGCTGGTTGATTTGACTTGCTGTAAATCTTGTCAATCGACCGCAGACCGTAGTCTTTGGGTTTGAGATCAAATAGCGTTTTACGTTTAATCTGGCTCTCTCCAAAGTAGGGATGATTGATCCCGAACACCTCACCCTGCACTGCGCTATTGCCAATGAATGGACTCTTGTTATTTACCACGTCCTTAGCCTTGGCGAAGGCGTTTGCTTTAGGGGTCACTCTACCTGTCCTAAGTTGCTGTACATCGCATCTACAGCCATATCCTGCCGGAGGCCAGTAGCTGTACCAGAACGGATCATCAGCCGGACGGATAATACCATCAAGCTTTCGGTGCTCTGGTCGTGTTCTGGAATCGTTCACGGCATCCCATCTGAGCAGAGGAAATACCTCTTTATCATTAATGATGTCCTGGTATCTTCTAGCCATTTGTCCTGAGGCTACCACCGTCTCATACTCGGTACGTAGATAGTTGGTGTTGAATTGCTGGCCGATCTTGGCAGCCTCTACCTTGTAGTCGTTGAAAGACCTGATCTTGTCCTTGTCAACTACCAGATTGCTTAGGGCTTTCATTTCTACCAGACTCTTGGCGTGGCTGAATGCAAACACATTGGCACGAATATGAGACAGAGCTACATAGTCCGGTCTATTGTAATTGATAAAGCTCTTATTGAATCCTTTATAGATCACTCGTCCTACCGCTTGCGTAAGCTCTGCTAGTCCTGTAGATACTACCTGATCCCATACTTGCTTTACGAGCTTATTGAAGGCGGCCTCTACCTCTGCCGATTGTTCCTGGTCTAGGTTAGCCTTATGATCGTGGTTACAACCTACGGGCAAGATGTATAGTTCATTCAAGCTGGCCTCTATGTCCTCAACGCTGAGGGCTTCAAAATGCGCTGAGGTTTCTACTTTCCCTCGCTCGTGGAGCTTGCAGGGTCGGTGTCTGGTGCTGTACCGCTTGTTTTTCTACCTATCACTGGTGTGCCGTAGGTTTTCTCTATATACTGCTCGTCAATATCGAAGTTCTCACCTATCCAGGTGTCAATGGCGAGCTGACTGTCTGCCAGTTTCAGCTTGCTAGACATATTGAATCGGACGCCCTTGCCTTCGAGTGGATAGCCCCAGCTCGTCAGGAATGGCAAATACTTGTCGTTCCAGATATGCTCGCACAGTCTCACGTCTGCTTTGGTGTAATCGTTCTTGGTGCGCTCGTGCACCTCAGCCGATCCCACGTGAGACTTTTCATCTGTGCTACCACTACCACCAAGGAATAGTTTGCTGATCTGTTCGTCTGCATACTTGGCAGCTTGTAGGAATAGATTGTACACGTCCGTGTTCGTATTCTCGTGTACTTTCAAATCCGTACCCTCAGGGAATATACTGCCCAGGCTATTGCTCATGGCTTTTAGGTTGGTCTCTATCTTGTCCCATATAGCCTCGTCTCTGCTGTTAGTGGTGGCTGTAACCGGAGGTATGCCAAATATATCCTGGTATCTGTTCCAGTGGTTGATGGCGTATTTCTTAAATATAGTGTATCGTGAGGCTGGCAGCAACAAGCCTAGCTCGCCACTATCTATGATCATGTAGTGCCTGCTGTACTTTTCGTCGTGCAGATAGATCAGCTCATCACCATTCACATCAGGTCGTATGGCATTCCACTCTGGTACGCAGTGCTCACGAGGGAATACTCTTACTCTGGCTACTTCCCACTGGAGGTCTTTACCTGGTTTGAAAGACCACTGCTCTGGCGTGAATCCGAAAGGAATACTTTCTAAGATCATGCGAGTGGCATCATAAAACCATTTCTTCTGGATCAGTGGCGTCAGATCGCTATCAGTTTCTCCAGACTCCAGGTCGTATATCTCCGCAGGGATATTGAGTACATTTAGAAAGCGGGTCTGTAGCGTAGTGATGAGGTGCGGGTCTAGTACTGCATCGTCAAAGACATCCATCAGCTCCGATCTGTCTGGTCGGTCAATATCTATGGCGCATTGGTGCGCTCCTCTCCAGTGCTTTACCTCTATTCTGCTGAGTACTTTTTGCTGTTTCATCAGCTTGATATATTCATCATTCTGGTGATCCTTCAAAATTTGCGCTCTAAGCGATTCGGTACTGTTTACGTATGATAAGACTAGTTTATTTAGATAGTTCATTTTAACCGACTTTAAACCGACAAATACGGCGTGTTTCTTTACTGTTTATTGATTAGTAGTAGTAATCATCTGAGTGACCACTCCACATGCGCACTCCTGGGCTTTCTGTTTCGCCGTCTGCATTGAGCAGTAGCGGCCAGCCTGGAGTGATCATGTCTTGCTGCACGTCTTTGAAAAAATCCCGTGCCTCCTTGTATTGTTCATACCGATCCTCCGGTACATTTCGCTTGGCGATTCGAGTGTACAGAATGTACAGAGTGAAGTAGATACAGTACTCTACCAGCGTAATATCTCTGGTGTCGTTGGTCGTACCTACGTCTGTATCGTCTATGGCTGTGAATAGCGTATCTGTATCGTACTTGCGGAGTAGGTACTTTTTGACCTTACTTATTGCCTTCTTTTCCGCACTCGCAATCGTATCGGCGTTGCTGTTTGATATCACATCCAGCTCCTCCGTGTTGATGATGTCTGCGTAGTCTGCGGTATGTATGAATTTTAGTGCCATATTATTCTAGTTTTCTTTATTAGGAATAAAAGGTTCAATCTTTATTTTCGGCCATCCCTCATTATTTGCAGCGATACAGTGAATGATGTCAATCACTTTTGAATTTTCGAATTGTTCATTTTCAGATAATAACCAAATTCTTTCTCCAACTCTAGGGAGGAATTTGTATTCAGTACTATCATTTACTAAATGAACTTGATTCCCATTTTTATCAATAAACTCTATCATGATCAGTCAATGAAATTTGATGTTCGCTTGATTATTCGTACACGATCGATGTGGTTGGCGGCTCGCTTGTTTAGTTCGAAGATGGCCGACTCCAGAGAGTCAGGTGGATCATCCTTTGCACCGCTGCCTTTCTCGAAGGCCATGAGACAATCGACGCAGGTCATAAAGTCAGGATCACGTTGTTTGCGTTCGTTGAACCATACATAGCCCCGCTCAAATACTGGCGACATATTTTCTATCCGGTCGAACTTGTTGCCCTTTTGTCGCTTGTCTCCCCTGATGGGTAGGTAGTATCCTCGCTGATCACCCTCCTCGTCGAAGTCGTTCAAGAACATGCCCTGGATGAAATTGGCCTCTATGATATAGACCACATCTAATCCCCTCAGCTTGTCCTCGTACAAATCGTACAACCATCGGGCAGCGTTGGTAGTGCTAGTCTGTCTGTTGAAAGCTTCCAATACATGGAACTCACGACCTTTCTTACCTACCAGGTGTATGGACTTGAGGTCGCCACTATCTGTGTAAGACAAATCACCATAAGCAACCAGCGCATCATACTCCTCGTATGGCAGTGGCTTCTTGTACCTGATCCATTCAGGTTTGAAAATATAGCCATCCTCTATAGGATTGTTCATGTATTCACGCTCCCATACTCGGTAGGTGGAGTCCTCTTTCTTCTTTTTCCAGTACTGATCGCTGTAGCGTTCCGGCCAGGTGGATCGTCCTTTCTTATCCACGGCGTTAACAAGGGATATCTTGGTAGTTGATTTTTTACCAATCTCATCTATGATGGTATCGATCACTCCGTTTTTCACCTTGCGGTTATTATTGATTACCATGCGCCGCTTATCAAACCGCATGGCCTCGCTCAGGTTGGAAATGATATTATCAGTAGCCTCACGTATGATTACCTGATTACGGGCTTTCTTTCGGTTGTCCACATCATCCACACTACAGTAGTCTGGTCGGTTAGCTCCGTCACGGAGTCCAGCTGGGTCTTGTAGATATGACAGGCATTCAAAGGCTACTCCTTTGGTAGTCCTAAATGAACCCTCAGACCAATCGCCATGAGAAAACTGTACGCCGAAATCATTAATGATCCGCTGGTTAAACTGGAGCTGGGTCTGTATGTCTCTAATGAGTCGGGCAGCTTTCACCTGATTGAATCCCATTTGGATCATAAACCACATATCATCATTAAACATCAGGTGCAGCGGATAGCCCATGTTTCCATGAGTGGATTTCGCAGACTGACGGTGGTGTATTTGCATGAGGGTAATGATAGGATTGTCGTGCAAAAGCTGAGCGTTCCTGACCTGATACCTGGCGCATTCGGTTTTGCCCTGGTCACAATAATCAGGAAAGTAGTACATGAAAAACTCACCGTAGTTTTCAGACCTCAATAGGTGTTTTATCCGTGCCTCACGCTCATGCTTTTTCTCATGTAGCTTATAGGAGGTATTCTGCTGTACCTCGTCACAAAACGCCAGCCACTTGTCGTATTCCTTTTGTGTGATGCCTTGCAGTCTAGCCATTAGAGCCGTGTATTTTCACATTGATAAAATCTTTCATCCAGGCATTGAGCATTTTGGCTGCCTGTACACCATCTACTACCACCTCATCACCATCGATCAGGTGCATCTTTTGACTGTCGCCCTGTGTAAACAGCCAGTTGGTGATGTCCTTGAACACCTCTATATAGTTGGACAGGTATAGCTCACGGCCTTTGAGCTTTTCGATAGCCGCTGCGATCTTACTGATCTTGTCGGCATTGGCTATCATGGCTTTACCATCATCCTCAGTGCTCAGCTCGTAGAGCCTCTGATTGAGTGCCGCTATGATCTTAGGCGTGGTGATAGAGTTCTGTTTGCGCTCCTCCTCCCAGCCGTGTTTTTTTATCCATTCCCTCAGCGTCTTGTCGCTGATCTCGCAGATATCGCATATCTCCTGCTGGTTAAAATCAGAGTACACATACAGGTCGTGAGCCTTTGCTCTTATTGAATCTTTACTTAATGCCATGAGACAAAATAGAGGGTAAAATCACTGAGAATCTAACCCGAAAAACAAGCATTGAACCCATGTTTACAATGCTTGCGTGATAGCCTTCAATCCTTGTTTTTGCCTCTTGCAGGGCATAAAAAACGGTCATTTCTTTGGTCTCATTATTTGTTGTAAAACGCAAAACAAACATGAGAATCAAGTGAGCAAGTGGTTTGAAAACATAGTAGCAAAAGCGGGTAAACCTGTGGAGTGGCGACTGATTGGAAACATCGGCCAATGGAAAGATATCAATGCCAAAGATTTCAACGCTCAGTTGTCAGTCCTGGAGTCTAAGCACTCCGATATTGATATGATCCTACACTCTGGAGGTGGTGGAATCTACGAAGGCTTACAGCTTTATAATAGAGCCAAGCGAAGCAAGGCCACGATCAATACTGATATAGAAGGCTTAGCCGCCTCTATGGGTAGTGCCTTAGCCATGGTAGGTAAGCACAGACGTATGGCTAGAAATGCGAGGATGATGATGCACCAGGGCAATGGCAAAGTAGAAGGCTCAGGCAACAAAATGATTGAGGTAGGTAAAGACCTGAATGCCCTCAATGAAACGCTTGCTGAAATCTACGCTGAGGCGATCCAATGGAAGCACCCAGACCGTGACGCTAAATGGGTCATGGACAACTGGCTGGCCGAGGGTAAAAACACCTGGTTCTCTGGTCAAGAGGCTTTTGACGCTGGTTTGGTGCATGAGGTGTACGATTCCAATATTAAAGCTGCACCTGCTACCGCTTCCATTGAGGAAATGGTGGCGTTTTACGACAATTCACTTACAGACATTATTGATGATCCTGCCGCTGGGCTTGACGATGGGTCACCACATTCTAATCAAAATAAAAATCCAATGAAAAAGGAACAATTCATTTTGATGCTGGCAAAGCACGGCATCACATTCAGTGACTCTGCGACTGCTGACGGAAGCGAGGAAACATTTATCGGTGAGCTTTCAGCCAAGATCAAAGAGTTGAAAGCATCGGCTGACACAGCGATCAAACTGCAAGCAAGGATAGCTGAGCTGGAAGGCGATGCGCTGACCGAGGAGATCACCGCTGCGGTGAAAGATGGCAGAATCTCTGAGAGCCAAAGAGGCCACTATGAGAAACTGGCCTCCATGACTTCCAATGAGGAGGTGATTGCCTCTATCAAAGAAATCCCAGTACCAGAGGCTCACATAGAGGTGACTCCACGCCAGAAGAAAAAGGACGCTGACGGCTCACTTTCAAAAGAGCGTGAGAACTGGAACTATCAGGCATGGCAAGAGAACGATCCAGAGGGATTGATTGCTCTGGCGGATGAGGACGAGGCGAAGTTCAACGCGCTGATCGAGGCATACGATCCCGAGCAGGAGTCCAACGCCAAAAAGTAAGTATTTAAGAACTCTAAATAAAAAGCAATGAATATTCAAACTCAAATAGAAACGGCACAGATCATCTATGCTAAAGAGTTGGTAAAGCTGTTGTTTCCGAATGATAGCTGGCTGATGAAATCAGTGAGCCATGACGCTTACGTGAAAGGGAAATCCGTACAGGTTGACCAATTCAGCGGCAAACCTAAGTCTCGAAAAAACAAGGTCAATCTCAAGATTGATGCAGTGCGCAGAACCTTGACGAAAAAGAGCTACGACATCTCTGAATTTGCCACTGACCCTGAGGCTATCGTGTTCACCGAGGCCATGCTATCTAATCCTCAGTTGCGCTCGGCGACTATGGAAGCGCACAAGGAAACCTTGCAGGAAGATGTAGCCATGGACTTAAAGTCTCAATGGGCAGCCACAGAAGCTGAGCGTATCATCAGAACCACTGGTGCTACCAACGTAGCTGCTGGAGCTACTGGAGCTACTGGCACAAGAAAGTCTGTGGCTTACGTGGACTTTTTAAACGCCTGGAACCAGTTGAATACTGATAAAGTGCCATTGGAAGGCCGTCAGGTTTTAGTGCCTGTCACTATGCTACCTCAGCTATTTCAGATCGAGGAGTTTATCAAGTACGATTTCATCTCTGACAGAAATGGAATGCCAATCAAATCAGGCGTAATCGGAAACATTTTGGGTATGGAGGTTTGGGTAGACCTTGATGACTTCCCTGTACAATACGACGATACTGCAACTCCAGTACCAGAGGGGCTTGTACCTGATGACGACGGTAGCCCTGGAGGTGTGACTTACGCTGGTGCTATCGACAATAATCTGAGTATCATGGTTTGGCATGAGAAGTTTGTGACCAGAGCGAAAGGTGCTGCCCAGGTGTTCATCCAGTTGAAGCACCCAGAGTATCAGTCTGATATCATGAGCACCAACTGTATTGCAGGTGGTTCTAAGCTCAGAAAAGACAATCGTGGTGTGGTCAACATTGTTGAGACCCTAGTCACCACATAAGACAGTAACATTCATATTTTCTCAAAATGCAGTGCGGGACTACCTGCTAGGTAGCCCGCACAAGTTACTGACTGACAATGGCAGGAAAGACACAAAAGCAACTCATTGAAGATATCCACCGAGGGCTTTACGGCGATGAGAAAAACGGCACACTCGGTCTGATCGAACGACAAAAGATTGATGAGGAAATCAGGGCGGATCATGAATTAAGGATCAGCAACCTAGAGCGATTCAAGAAAGGCTTGGTGTGGTTTTCTGGTGTAGTAGCCACGTTCCTAACCAGTGTACTGTCATGGGAAAAGATAGTCATGTTTTTAAACAAGAATTGAAATGATCTACAGCGAAGTCAAAGAATTATTTGAAGCACTCGGACACCGATTTTACGACCACGGCGCATACAATGTGAACCTATTCGGCATCAGGAAACGAGGCAGCGTCAATGAGTTTGACGATATCCTGGGTATCGCCTTTCGAGATGATATGGGTAACCCTGTTGTGATCGAACACAAAGGCACGACTAAACCAGGACTATACTGGCTAAAGAGCAAGAAAGGCAATGCCAACGGCACAGCCATTCTGCAACCAGGACAATATCCAGGCTGCTGGATGCTGGGTGAGCACAAAGGCTACCCAGCACTGGTACAAAAAGGAATGCCATTCAAGGTGTGGCGAGATGGTGATGAGGATGGTGAGTTGGACTATGAAGGTAAGACCTACACTGACGTGACTGGCTTGAATATGCACACCACCAGCTTTAATAATGAGATAGACAAGGTAGGTGCCTATAGTGCCGGATGTCAAGTGCGTCAGTTCGACGAGGATCACATAGCGGTGATAGAGATTTTAAAAAGGAGTGCGGCCAAATATGGCAACTCTTTTAGTTACACATTAATAGACTTCAATTCATAATGAAAAAGCCATTTAAAGAAACTGCCTTCGGTAAAATCCTGGGCAAAATATTGTCGGTAACTGCTGACACTAATCCAGTAACTAAGACGATAAAAAAGGTGATCGTGGGCGGTACCATCGAATCCATGCCCTTATCAGCATTTAGGGGAGTACTGGACATCAATCAGGATGGCAAGGTCAACATCAAAGACCTGCGAGAAATCAAATGGGATGACCTGGCAAAGCTGGCGGTAGTCGGCGGTGTATGGTTTGCCCTGCATCATTTCAAAGTACTCAGTGCTTTGGGATTTTAAATAGACTTTGAACTTAAAACCCATAACAATGGACAATAAAGCAAAAACCTTATTCGAAAATAACCCAAAGCTAAAAGCCTTGTACAAGGTGAAGGGTGAGCCGATCTACTTCACTAAGAAAGACGGTGCAGACGATCATGTGAAAGACTCGGAAAAAGAGTACGAAACGATCAACCGTCCAGTAAGCGAAGCTGAGCAGCAAGCCAAAGACGAAGCGGAAGCAAAAGCCAAGGCTGATGCTGAGCAAAAAGCTAAAGAGGAAGCGGCTGCTAAAGCCGAGCTTGAAGCTGCCATAGCTGCGCTGCCTGATGGTGACCCTACTGAGGCGTGGACTATCCCGCAGATTCAGACTTGGCTCACCGCCCGTGAGGTGAAATTCGCCTCTAATGCAAAAGAGGCTAACCTACTGGGCAAGGTGACTGAGTATTTAGAAGCAAACAAGGCTAAGTAATCATGAGCACCAAAGGAGTAATCATATCAAAAGAGAAGCCCGCTGTAGGCGTGACGCTTGGAGATCGCAGGATTTCTGGGCTGATCGCCAATGCAGTGGCGGTGGCGAGTACGTTTGCACTCAACAAACTCTATAAGATCAACAGTGTCAAGGATGCTGAGGATATACTGGGTATCGATGATGCTTATGATGTAGCTAACTCTGTAGTACTCTATCATCATATTGTAGAGTTCTACGAGGAGGTCGGACTAGATAGTGGTGTAGACTTCTACCTGTATGGAGTAGCTCAGTCGACCACCATGGAGGAGATGGTAGACGTGGCCGGAACTATCGGTAAAGGCCTGATCAATGGAGCTAATGGTGATGCGTTCCAGATTGGTATCGCAAGAAACCCGACTCTCCCATTTGTACCTACTATAGTAGACGGAGTGTGGGAGGAAGTAATGGACGCAATCCCTAAAGCTCAGGCTTTGGTGGATTGGGCATTTGGTAAAATGTTCCCGACACGTATTGTCCTGGAGGGCAAATACTTCACTCCTCCAGTGAGTGGAGCGCAGAATCTTAGGGATATCACCAATGTGAAAGCCCCTAATGTGAGTGTGGTGGTGGGTCAGGATTGGGACTTTGCGGAGTCTGATGCTGCCTTCAACAACTACGCTGCTGTAGGTACTTGCCTGGGTACTATCGCTGCCGCTGAGATCAATGAAAATATCGGCTGGGTCGATGAGTTCAATTTGACGGACGTGGCTGCCGAAAGATGGGAGACTGCCGGACTCAGTAACCACGGTTATGTAGAAGACTATCAGGAAGACTGGGAGCTACTCGATAGTAAAGGCTACATATTTCCACAGACCTACCCTAGAGTGGATGGTTACCGCTGGAACAATGACCACACCTGTACACCTATCGAGGTAGATGTAGAGGGTAACATGAATGAGGCTTATCAGATGTTTGGTAGGACAATGGACTCTATGGCAATGAGTGCTTATGGTGCTTTGATTGGTAGAGTGAAATCGCCGCAACCTGTGAACCCAACTACAGGCAAGTTACCTACAGTGGTGGTGGCTGATTTCAAGGCAATTGCCGAGAAGCGAATTGATCAGGACTTGGATGGCAAGATCAGTGGCCGTGAAGTAATCATTGACAAGGATAGTAACCTACTACCTCCGACCAGTCAATTGGATATGGCTGTTAAAGGAGTACCATATGGGTCTACCAGCACGATCAAGGTAAAAATTGGACTTGTAAAACAACTATAAGATGGCAATCAAAAAAGGATTCGGATACAAGGATATAGATGCAGTGATACTGGGTAATGTGCCACTGTTTATATCAGAATTGACCTACAAGGTGACGCACGAAAAGTCGAACCGAAAAGGGCGAGGTGAGCGTATTGTGAGCCGTCATAGAGGTGGCAAGGAATACGAAGTCAATATGATACTCGGTATGGAGGAATGCGTAGCCATTGAGAGGGCTTTGCAAACCAAGTATGGAGCGGACTTTGACCCTACTGATCTCGATCCATTTGACATACCTGTTGTCTACGATAATGGTGAGCAGGTGGTGGCGGACATCATCAAGGATTTTGAATGGACTGAGTGGGGACGTGGTGGATCACAGGGAGACCTGGAGATTAACCAGACTGTACCTGGCATCTGTTCGGATATCAAGTTTAGCGTACCAGTATAAACATTAACACTCCCCTGAAATATGGGGAGTTTTTCAAACATAAATTTTACTACAGTGAGCAAAAAAGAAAAAACGGCAGAGCAGCTCGAAAAGGAGGAAGCTCTAGCCATTATGAAAAGGTCTGGGGTTACCCAGGAGTTTATTGATCAGTGCCTGGATAAGCATGGCGAGGCTAAGGTACACGCCTTTGAAGTACCACTTGATGATACGTACGAGGAGTATGTACTAGGCATAGTGAAAGACCCTCCACCGCCGGTACTCAATGAGTATCTACGCAAGGCTGAGCGTGTGCCGCTCGATGCAGCTAAGTTACTATTGAATAGTATATGGTTGGGAGGCTACGAGGGCATCAAGAAAGAAAGGGCTTTGATGATGTCCTTTATGGAGCAGCTCAGTAACGTACTGGTGGGAGGCCAGGGACGTACAAAAAAGCTCTCAAGGAGTACCCACCCTTAACGTGGATGGATCAAAACAATGCGCTGCTCAAGCTACATTTCAATATAGACCCAGCGATCCTCAGTGATGAGGACTGGCTACTAAATTCAAAACAGCTTGAGTGGCTCATGAAAAACAATCAAATACCAGGCATCAAATACGAGGATTAAATGGCAGAGTATCAGGTAGAAATCACCAAACGCTTTTTAGCGGCCTTCCCTTCTAATGGATTGATAGGCTATGCCGCTGGAGTCAACTCTGGTATCTACAAGAACCTGCCATTTAGCGAGAGGCAAGGAATATTCCAGGGGCAAGATGCTCCCTTTGGTAAATCAAAGTTTGGTACTCCGCTTTGGGATTCGATTAAGATCAAGACGCTAGAGGATGATCCAGTAGAGTACACGTTTCCAAATGATCCGATGGTAGACCCGTCGTTTCAAAAGAAGAAAACCGAAACTGAAATTTTTGGCGGCCAGAGTGTGATAGAGGCGGCGGGTAGTAAGGCTACAGCTTTTAAGATCAAAGGCATCCTGTGGAATAATGACGGGCAGTATCCAGAGGATCAACTAGCAGAGCTGCTTGAAGTGTACCAGCCAGATACAGAAATAGAAGTGATTAGCAGTCGGATGTTTCTGTATTTCAATATTGACCGACTGTTTATAGAGTCTCTATCCTTGCCAGCCATCGAGGGCTACAGTGATAGTCAGCCTTTCGTGATCTATGCCAGAGAGACTCGACCAGTAGAGTTATCAATTTTTGAACCATAAACGATGTATTATGAAAAATCTAAATGTAGTATTAACCCTAACCCTCATACTTATGAGTGTGTTTAATCCCGACGTGCGCTGTGAGGTAGGAAACCTCAGACCATTCAGTGAGATCAATCAAGTACAAGTGACCTCTAGCTGGAAAAACCTGACGGATGTGGCTACTATTGACATGCCTAAAAATGTAGTAGTACGACAAGACAATCAAACGCTCACAGAGCTAAATGATCACATCAAAAAAGGTGATCGAGTGATCATATCTACTGGCTACTCACCTAATATGAATATGGAGTTTCAGGGCTTTGTACGGTCAGTAAGTAAGAATGTACCCTTACGGATAGAATGTGAGGACTATATGTATTTACTCAAGCTCGATGCACATACCTTTTCACTCAAAGAGCCTACACTCAAGGACATTGTGAATAAGGTTTTGACGGGTGATAACATCGATCAGATGAGAGCTGATGGTTATGACTTTGATGTTAGTATCACTGACACTGAGCCACTATATGATCAGTTTACTGCCAGGTCGGCCACGGGTGCGCAGATACTACAGCAAATCAAGGATGAATTACCTTTTGCAGCTTATTTCACTATCGATCCAGAGGGTAATAATAAACCTCAGTTGATAGTAGGCTATCGTCCAGGCTATGGATCATATACCGCTGATGAATCGAACCTGAAACCAGTGCTGAGGTTTGGGACGAATGTGCCGAAAAACGGATGGAATCTAACCTATCAGAATGAGGATGATGTAAAAGTAAAGATCAAGGCCATTAGCAATCTAAAGAGTGGTAAAAAGCTCATCGTAGAGGTCGGCGACCCTACCGGAGAGGTGCATACCAGGAACTATCCACCGATCACAAAAGATCAACTGACGCAGTATGCCAATGAGGAGCTGAGGAATTTCAAACGCAACGGATTGGATGGGCAAGTCATGGCCTTTGGTGAACCATTCATCAAACATGGCGATACGGTGATTATAGATGATCCGATCTATACCAAAGAGACCAGGCGTGTGATCGTGGATGAAACCGTACTGACCATCACAGAGAAGCCAACAATTAGACGCAAGGTAGTACCAGGGCTAAACGTATAGCTTCGTAACTCAAATGGCGAAGGATTCAGAGATACGGGCGCTGCTTTGGCAGCTTATCAAAAGCAACATGCCAATCTTTCAGACGGGGCAATGCTATGAGGCTGTAGTGGTGTCCGTAGACTCTGATGAGCTGACCTGTGAGATCAGACCTGCGGATTACGAGGATGAGGATTTCAGCATCACTGCCAGGTTTACCTCGGTAGTAGATGACGTGGACAGCTATCTGGTGGCACTACCTGTGGTAGACAGTACGGTGCTAGTACAAGCCATCAAGGACAATCCAGATGATGTCTATGTAGCAAAGGTACGTGAGGTGTCTGAATTGCGGTTTAAAGTTGGTCAAACCACCGGAGTAATTACAGGTACAGGCGTAGTGATTGACGGTGGAAGTCTCGGAGGAATACCGATTACTAGTAAAGTAATTGAGCGACTCAACTTGATCGAGCAAAAGATCAACGACCTGTCGCAGATTTTCTCAGGATGGACACCTGCATCTAATGATGGTGGTGCTGCTTTGAAAGGTGCGCTGTCAGGATGGAGTACGCTTACTGAGTCTAGTGATGCTGACATTGAAAACGACCGAATAAAACAATGAAACGAACAGACTATATGCTCAATGATAATTTCACCTTCCAGATCGAGGATGGTGATTTTGTGCGTGGAAACGCTGCTCATCAGCATATCAGTCTCACGATCAACACGCACCCTGGAGAGGATCGGTTCAGTCCGACTATGGCCGTAGGTGCGAGTAGATATATCAACTCCAGTACCGACAGGCTGAATGAGATGCTTTTGAAGATTAAGAGCAAAGTTTCTCAGGATGGATTTAAGGTGAAAAAGGTGTACCTGGATGAGGATGGATGTATAAGAGTAAACGCTGAGTGATGGCTGAGGTAATCGTAAAACAACGGCAAAACCTGATTGACATAGCTATACAAGAGCATGGCAGTAAGTGGATGGATGGTGTGATCGCCTTACAGCGAGACAACCCAGTGGAGCTGGGTGTACGTCCTAATACAGGCTCTGCTCTGGCATTGAAATCCGTCGATCAGAATGATCCGATACTGAGGGCATTCAAAAGGGATAAAGTGAGTGTGGCTACGGCGACCGCCACAAAGACACCACTTAATCTAGTTGCGCCATCTAATTTGGTAGCTTCCAATATTACTACAAGTGGGTTTACAGTAGTAGCTACATCCAACTCAGATGGTCAAGAATATGAGTTTGAATGGCAGGTGAGTAAGCAGGTCAATTTTAGTGTCATTGATTTCAGTACTACCTCTCCTAAAGATGAGGCTATGCCCCAAATTTCTGTTACAGCCCGTGATGACGGTACACGGTATTTTATAAGACTTAGAGCAAAAGGTGAAAATGATAGCGAATGGAGTACTGCTTTGGAATTGTACACCATTCATACTGAAGCTCAGGATTGGATTGAAAGGATGACAAGTCCAACTGATCTTCAAAAATGGGCAATTAATCTATTTATAATAGACTTAGATGCGGCTAGTATTTTAGATAAAATTGATGAATTTTATGCACACTTCCTTGGGTCAACAAATGGACTCGTTGGATTGAAGTCCAAAACAGGCAGCGTAAGCGGAACGGTTACTTGGAATAGGCACGGTGCCAATGGAGATGGTAGTACTGGATTCATTGACTCTGATTTTACACCATCTATAGATTCAGTTGAACAAACTTTAAACGATGCAATTTACATAGTTCATGTCATGGGGCATGTTGGCGGGGCTGCTGCTTTTGGTGGAAACTCTCCAAATGGAAGTGGTACAACTGTTTATTTCCCAACTCAAACACAGGTGCAAAATAGGGTTAACGGGGGGTCTGCTACAGCATTCACCGAATCTGATCTAATGGATGTCGTAATGGCTATCAGTAGGGAGGACTCTTCCAATCAAAAAACATATAAGGACGGGGTTTTGATAAAAACAGAGACAAAATCTTCCGCCGGGCAGCCAAACGTTAATCTGCCAATATTGGCATTTGATCAGCTAGGCTCCATCGTACTGCATTTTAAAGGAGCGGTATCTTCTTGGCTGACTGCATCGGCTATTGGTTTTGATAATGCGGCTTATAACACCTCGGTAAGAGCTTTCAAAAACAGGTTGATAACGAATAATAACATTGTATGTTTTGGCGATAGTATAACCGTATCATTTGACAGTGCTTTTTATGAAAGCCAACTTGAAACTTTGACTGGCGACGAGGTTACTAGGGCTGGTGGTTCTGGTTACTCGTGGGCAGTTGGCCTAAGCACCGTTCCAATCACTGAAAGCATCTTGGTATTGAACCCTGATATTATAGTTATGATGTCAGTTAATGATCATTTGTCGGATGCACCGATAGGAAGCGCATCCAGTACATCAGGAGATGGTTCAACAATTGGAGGCCTGAAAAAGATTTTCGATTTTTTCGAAACATACATTCCAAATGCACAGATAATATTCTGCTCACCTACACCATATTACTTTGGAGGTGTTGATAGTAACGGAGGGGTTAATGGAAATGGCGATACGGTTACAGACTACATGGATGAGATGCTGATAGAATGTAATTCTAGGAACATCCCATTTATTGATGTTAGTGAAATTTTCGACACAGCTCCAGAACAATCTGCTCCAAGAATAAATACAATTGATGGGCTGCATCTTAATGAGGATGGCTATTCTTTATTAACACCATTAATTGCTGAACAAATTCAGATAATGGGATGATGAAAAACAAACTAGTCACAATAATTTATAGCAAGTCAGATAAATTAAGTTATGGGAGTAACATTTGAGCAAGTACTAAGCGATCTGGAGTCGGCAAAGGCAGAGATATCCACCATTCTGGAAGTGATCCAAGATGCCAAGGATAATGATGCGGAGCTGGACGGGTTGAATGCGGTGTCTGTAAAAGCAGATTTCAAGCTATGGCAGAATGTATTCGCCTCAGTCTCATATATCGTAGACCTGTCGCTTAACGAGCGTATAGACGAGCTGGACGAGTTTTCAGCACAGCGTCAGGCCATCAGTGCTGCATGGCTAGACAAGATACTGCGTGAGTACCAGGAAGGTGACACACTAGAGATTGATCCTGATACTGGCCTGCCTTATTATGCGGTGATCGACGAGGACAAGCAAATCATCAAGCGTGTGGCAATCATCCAGGGCAATGGCACTTATACAGCCAAAGTAGCTGGAGAGGATAGCAGTGGGAATGCCGTTCCTTTTAGTAGTGCACAGATCACGTCTATACTGGCATATCTTGACACCTACATTCTCGGTAATCACGGCACACCGGAGAGCCGAGATGCTGATCTACTCAAGGCTGAGTATAATGTTTACTTCAACGCCATCAAAAGTGAGTCAGTGGTTAGACCGTTAGTGGAGGCTGCCATTGAGGAGTATTTACGGACATTGAAAACCTTCGACTTTGGAGGCATACTGTACCTGAGTAAGATAGAGGATGCGATACAATCTGTGGCTGACGTGGTTGATTTTGAGCGAATCAATATCGAGGCACGTACCAGCGTGGGTACATTCCAGTCTGTAGCCAGGTCGTACACTCCTGCGGCAGGCTATATGGATATAGACCCCGCCACGCCTTTGAGTTCCACCTTGAATTTCATCGCAGTATAAATGGCTCTGACTAATTACCAAATTGACTTTGAAAAACTCATCAGGGATTTGCTTGAGGTGGATAGACGTACGCCTGATCGTATTGCCTGGCTGAAATCGATACTGGCTGGAGTAGAGCAGACCTACTCTACCTTGATCGCCTACACCAATCTGAAAAGAACGGAGCTGAGCTATTCGCCTGGATACAAAATACAGGTAGAAAAATTACTAAACGACACCTATGGTGGAGGCATCTATATTACCAACCATCAGCAAGCCCACGCCCCTAACTTTATGTTTGATCGTGGCAACCTCAAAAACTTAGGAATGTACAATCGGACTAGCGTACGAAACAGACATTTACCCTCCAGAGGATCGTATGATTTCAATCTGGTAAACTTCACAGTGCACGTGCCGTCAGCCCTGGTATTTGATCAGGATCAAATGAGGGCATTAATCAATAAATACAAGAGAATAGGACTAACACTTGACATCGTAACATACTAATCATGGATAAGCTAATATTTGACAACGCATCACAAGGCATGGAAGGAAGCTGGGAAAACCTGGCAACACTTCAAAGAGGAATTTTGAATGGGTTAGAGGCTGCTATTAAGTCACTAATTAACAATTACGATTCAAGTGACATCTACGTACTGAGCGGCTGCGAGATTACCGTGAATAGTCAAGATTTTGAAATCACAGAGGGCTATGTATTCCACAACGATGAAGTATTCAAGGTGTCGGCCTCATCTTTCACCGCTCCAGGCGGTCAAATTGGTGTATTTAACCTTGGTTTAACCTCGATTAATACCACCTTTGAGAATGGTTCAGACTACGAAGTAGAGCAGACTAGAGTGATCGTTTTTGAGGCTGGCGCATCAGGTTCAGGTATCAAGAATCATGATGAGACTATTGACTTATCTGCGTCTCTATTCAATAAACTCGATATCTCAAACTTTGTAAGTTCTGCTGTATCTGGTAAAGTAAACAAGTCAGGTGATAGTATGACTGGCAATTTGGCAATGGGTAGCAACAAGGTTACAGGTTTAGCAAATGGATCATCCAGTGGTGACGCTGTTAATAAAGGACAAATGGACTCTGGAGACTCCGCAAGAGTTGCTAAATCAGGAGATAGTATGACTGGTAATTTGGCAATGGGCAGCAACAAGGTTACAGGTTTAGCGAATGGATCATCCAGTAGTGATGCTGTTAATAAAGGTCAGTTAGATACTGTTGATAACAAAACCCCACTATTAACTAAAGTGGTGAATATTGGTGATTGGAATATGGATACAACTGCTACATTGTCTGTATCTCATGGCTTGACCCTTTCTAAGATCAGACGTGTGACGGCTATTATTCGAGCTGATAATGATGCTAACTACTTCCAAATAGACTCAGGTAATGCAGCTGGTGATATCCAAGGAGCAGTATTCAGTATATCAACAACAACAGTGCAATTAAGTAGAACTACAGGCGGTCAATTTGATCATACAGATTTCAATTCAACTAGTTTTAATAGAGGGTGGATTGTTATAGATTACACTCCTTAAAAAATGTACATTTGGTGAGTTGAAATTTATGTACATTTTGAATCGCCGATTTTAAGAAGGTCTTTATAAAGAAAAGGGCAGTAAATTTTTGGGCTTTGCGTATCAGGTCAACTCCTTAGAGGACGTAAAGGAGAAGTTGGAATCCCTAAAGAAAACCTATTATGATGCCAGACATTGGTGCTATGCACATATCATTGAAGATGGCCAGCATCAGCTCATTAGAGCCAATGATGATGGAGAGCCAAATCACTCCGCGGGTGATCCCATATTAGGTCAAATCCGTTCATTCGACCTCACCAATACGTTGGTAGTGGTAGTTCGATACTTTGGAGGTACTAAGCTCGGAGTGAGCGGACTAATTCATGCTTATAAAACGGCAGCCGAGGAGGCCTTGCAAAAGGCTAAAATCGAAATAGTAGAAATTAAGCAAGATTTCAAAGTTGAATATGGATATGAAAAAACGAGTGATGCGATGAGAATTGTGAATGACTTTGGAGTTGAAATCAAAAACCAAGAATACCTTGAGATTTGTACATTGTATGGTCGGATCGAGCCAGAAATGTTTGACGCTCTAAGAGATAAACTGAGTTTAATTCAAGTGATCGCTAAAAAACTCTAATTCTTGTTTGCCAATTGTCCACAGGCTGCATCAATGTCTTTGCCCCTACTTCTTCGTACATGAACATTTACACCCTTATTGGTCAGGAACTTAGTAAAATTGTCTAAGGTGTCAGCATCTGCATTTTTGTAATTAGCTTCGGCAATTGGGTTGTACTCAATGATGTTGATTCTTGCCGGTACTCGTTTCCAGAATTCATACAGTTCTTTCGCATCCTGAAGAGAATCATTGAAGTCGTAGAATAGGATGTATTCAAACGTGATTTTATTGCCTGTTTTTTGATAAAAATAGTTGAGTGCTTCTCTCAATGCTTCTAAGGTATTAGACTCATTGATGGGCATGATTTTGTTCCGCTTCTCATCATTAGCTGCGTGCAGCGAAAGGGCCAGATTGAATTTGACCTGATCGTCTGCCAATTTTTTGATCATTTTGGCGATGCCTGCTGTCGACACTGTAATCCGCTTGGGAGACATGTTTAGACCGTCCGGGGCCGTGATTCGATCTATGGAATCCAATACGTTTTTATAGTTGAGAAGAGGTTCTCCCATACCCATATAGACAATATTCGATAAGGGTTTGTCAAAGTTTGCTTCAGCTTGTTTAGAGACTACAACTACCTGATCATAAATCTCTGCAGCATCCAAATTTCGCTCTCTGTCCATATAGCCGGTGGCGCAAAATTTACAACTCAGAGAACAGCCAACTTGCGAAGAGACGCATGCTGTCATTCTTTCATCCTGTGGTATCAGCACACTCTCAACCAGGTGATTGTCATGCAACTTGAGTGCTGATTTAATAGTACCATCATTGCTCTTTTGCTCTTTGTCAACCTTGGCAGGGCGTATAGTAAAATGAGTTTTAAGTTTTTCTCTGGTAGCCAGAGATAAGTTGGTCATATCATCAATGGAAGTGGCAGATTTTTTCCAAATCCATTCATGAATTTGTTTTGCTCGAAAGGGTTTTTCTCCTATTCCTATCAAATATTCAGAGATATCTTCCTTAGAAGATTTTCTTAAATCCATTAGTGTAGCTGCCTCATTCATGGCGCAAAGATACCGCTAAAACTCAGCCTATGAAATCAATTTTTTTATGAGCGCCGTCGCAATAAGGCTTGTTTTCGGATGCCCCACAACGACAAAATGCAGTCACTTTATTGGTTTTAGTGATTTCTTTGCCATCGTGTTTCACTTTCATGTTGCCGTAAACCATAAGAGGTCCATTTGACATGGTCTCGATGATGATTTCTTGTTCGCTATCCTGGCTTTCTCCTAAAATAGACAATGCTCCCGAAGGGCATTTATTTACTTGTGCTATGATTTCTTCAGATGAGGCACCATCCATGTTTACCCATGGTCGTTGTTTGGGGTTAAATACTTCTGATAATCCATGAAAACACTTCTCTGAATGAATACAAATGTCGGATTGCCACTTTACGGTGACGTTATCTTTGGTGTAATGTTTGATCGCCATGATTTTGCATGTTTAGTTCTTATAAATTTAATGAATTTAGATTCCTGTTTAGCAATTCTGATTTAACTTCCGTCTCAATTTGATCTTGACAACAAAGCCTATTATTATCTCAAATGATGCAAGCTAAATCTTCGTGGTTTTACCCACTTTTTTTAATTGTATTTCTTTCTCTACTTGGCTGTGCCAAACAATCAGCTTTTTCTCAGCGTCTTGAATATGATGTGATTAAGGGAGACAAGAAAGTCGGTTTTATGATTGCCGAAAAGGTGGTCAAAGGAGATTCTATTTTTTACTACATAGAAAGTGAGACTAAGATCAGAATGCTTTTGACCTTCAAGGTAAATTATGTCTTGGAGGAATTGTATGTAGGAGGGGTTTTGGTGAGTGGTGAAGCGGAGAGCAAATTGAATGGTAACTCTAGAACGAAATCTAAAGTGTGGAAAGAGGGAAACGAATATGTAGTTGAAGTGAATGGCTATGAAGAGATGAGAACCTCGGACCCAATTACATACTCTGTGCCTGAACTTTATTTTTCGGAACCTGGAGACAAGGAAACAACCTTTTCGCAGCAGTTCGCTGAAGATTTAATCATTAAAAAGGATGAAGATCACATGTTTACGCTTTATTCTGAGGATGGTAGAAATACACACACTTACGAAAATGGGCTTTGCACTTATGTGAAATTAAACCGAACATATGCTTCGTTTTATTTCCAATTGAAACAATAAAAAGCGATTCGTGGTGCGTTTAAACCTTCAGTCACACTTTTCTACGATATCAGACAATATCCTATTATTTTTATTAAAAATAAATTCCACTTTATGAATCATCTATTCAAATATTTTCTTTCTCTACTAATTGTAATCCATGTATTTCCAACCCTTGGTCAGGAACTTTCCTTAGAGGAAAAAATGCCCTTTGATGCCTCCTTAAGAACTGGTGAGTTAAAAAATGGACTTAAGTATTTTATTAAGAAAAATGAGAAACCAGAAGATAGAGTAGAACTTCGGCTTGTGGTAAACGCAGGATCTGTTTTGGAAGATGATGATCAGAGAGGATTAGCTCATTTTACAGAGCATATGGCATTCAATGGCTCAGATCATTTTGCCAAAAATGAGCTGGTAGATTACTTACAATCCGTAGGTGTGAAATTTGGTGCTCATTTAAATGCTTATACATCATTCAATGAAACAGTATACATATTGCCGATCCCATCCGATGATGAAGAAATTATTGATAAAGGTTTAACTATTCTGCAGGATTGGGGAGGGAATTTGTTGTTTGAAACTGAGGAAATAGAAAAGGAGCGAGGTGTAGTTATTGAAGAGTGGAGATTAGGACAGGGTGCGCAAATGCGTATGGTTCAGGAGTATTTGCCTATCATTTTCAAAGGGTCTAAATATGCCGAACGCCTACCTATTGGTACAAAAGAGACATTGGAAACTTTTGATCCTGAAACAATCAAAAGATTTTACAAAGATTGGTATAGACCAAATCTAATGGCTGTCATAGCAGTTGGGGATATCGATGTGGATCTAATGGAATCTAAGATCAAAAAGCAGTTTTCAGGCTTTAAAAATCCGAAAAATGAGCGTCCACGAGAGGAGGTTTCTGTACCTGATAATGCCGAGCCGTTGGTGGCTGTGGCCTCAGACAAAGAAGCGACCAACATTATATTCAATCTGATGTACAAATCTGACGTGAATGAGTTTGTCACAGGAAATGATTATCGTATGGGACTTATTCAAAATTTGTTCACTTCTATGGTTAATCAGCGTCTTCAGGACTTAATGCAAGAGGCAAATCCACCTTACCTATATGCTTCTACTTCTATTGGGTCTTTTATTACAAGAAGTAAAAATGCCTTTTCTTGTTTTGCTGTGCCTAAGCCAGATGAAATAGAAGGCGGTGTACGAACCCTTATGAATGAAATAAGAAGAGTAGAACTTCACGGATTCACTGCTTCAGAGTTAAGAACACAGAAGCTGAACCTCATGGAAGCTTATGAAAGAGCTTATAACGAAAGGGACAAAACAGAATCTGCAGGATTAGTGGATGAATTGGTGAATCACTTCTTAGAAAAAGAACCCGTACCAGGCATTGAATATGAATTCGCATTTACCAAAAAGTACTTAGACGGAATTACATTGGCTGAAGTGAATGCAATTATAGGAGAGCAAATAAGAGAAGATAACCGAGTAATTTATCTGACTGCTCCTGAAAAAGATGATGTATTGCTACCAACCACAGATGACTTATTGACTTGGGTAAAAGCCTCTGATGAAAGTAATCCAGATCCTCTGGAAAATTTAGTATTAAGTGACCAGTTGATTCAAAATGAACCCGTTTCTGGGAATGTGGTGGAAAAGTCTATGATTGATGGACTAGGAGTTACAGCCATTACACTTTCGAATGGCGCTCAAGTGTTTGTCAAAGCTACAGATTACAAAAATGACGAAATTCAATTTATGGCTCACCGCTCGGGCGGAATTTCATTGGCTGAAGATAGCGCTTATTGGTCTGCTTCTTTCGCCACGAATATTGTAGGTTTAAGTGGTATCGGGGATTATTCATATACTGATTTGCAGAAAGTACTCGCGGGTAAATCGGTTGGGTTGCAACCATATATGAGTGACCTGGAGCAAGGCTTTAGAGGTAATGCTTCTCCAAAAGATTTAGAAACGTTATTGCAGTTGACCTATTTGTATTTCACTGAAGTAAGGCGTGATGAAGCAGCGTTTCAGTCATTGATGCGACGTAATTTGGCTTTTCTATCAAATGTGATGTCCGACCCAAATTATTTTTATCAGGATCAAATGGCTAAAATTCTATCTCAACAAAACATGAGAGGTGGCGGTATTCCTACAGCTGAAGACTTACAAAAGGTTAACTTAGACCAAGCGCTTGATTTTTACAAAGAAAGATTTTCTAGCCCAGGAGACTTTTCCTTTTGGTTTGTCGGCAACATTGAAGAAGAAATATTAATTCCTTTGATTGAAAAGTATTTGGGAGGAATCCCAGGTGCCATCGAGGAGAATTGGGTGGACAGAGGTGTTCGACCTCCTAGTGGCATGGTCAGCGAAAAGGTTTTTAAGGGTTCAGAACCCAAAAGCTCGGTAAACATGGTCTTTACAGGTGAGATGAAATATTCACGTGAAGAGTCTTATTTTTTGAGGTGCTTATCCGAAATTTTGGATATTAGACTTGTTGAAATTCTTCGTGAGGAGAAAGGAGGAGTGTACGGAGTAGGAGCATCGGGGTATGGAAGTAAATCACCCTATGAAAATTTTGAATTCAATATCAGCTTCCCTTGTGGGCCTGATAATGTAGATGATTTGGTCACTGCAACACTGGAAGCCATCCGCGAAATTCAGGAGCAAGGGGTTTCTGAAGAAAATTTGAATAAGATTAAGGAAGCTCAACGTAGAGACCAGGAACTCCATTGGAAAACCAATGGCTACTGGATGAATGTTCTTAAAACGTACCATGTAAATGAGTTCGATTACAACGAAGTAGGGTGGATAGATCAGCGCATCGAAGATTTGACTACCAAAGACATTCAGAACGTAGCGAAAAAGTATTTGAATACGGAAGCATACATTCAAGTCGTGTTATATCCTGAAAAGTAGAATATAGCGCATAGAGTACTACTAATCCCCCTAGCCCCCTTTTCAAAAAAGGGGGAGAAACTCCCTCTTGGAGAAGAGGGTTCGGGAGATTGACGAATTGTAGCTATATTGATTTTATGAACCCACCTATCTACAATAGAAAATTGAAATCTTTTGCTCGAAAATTACGGAATGACAGCACTCCGGGAGAAATCAAACTATGGTCTGAAGTTCTGAGAGCGAGAAAGTTTGTGGCCTTCAATTCAATAGGCAATTTCCTATTGACCATTACATTGTAGATTTTATTTGTAGGAAATGGAAGTTGGTTATCGAACTTGATGGTCGATATCATGAAGATAGAGTTGAAGAAGATCGAATAAGAGATACTCGATTAAAAGCTCTTGGTTATAAGACATTGCGCATTGGAGAGTATGAGGTAATGACTGATTTAAACAATGTGATTAGAACCTTAGAAGCAGCATTGCCAGAAGAAATAATCAGACAAGGTGATAGTTAGATCAGTGTTTGAGTTCATGTAACTAATCCCCCTTGCCCCCTTTTCAAAAAGGGGGAAATTACTTGCTTTACCTGTGGGGCATTTGTTGCTTGGATAGCTGTTGCCCAATCAAACTGACCCCACAAAAGGTGTGCAAAAACTCCCTCTTGGAGAAGAGGGTTGGGGAGATTGATAAGTGAAAAATGTGGTAGTGAAAATAGCCATTTAAGCCTTTGTTGGTCTTGTGACCAGCAAGCATTAAAACAGATACACTCCCTTCTCTTTTCCTTTAAGAATTACCTCCACATGTTCGTTGATGGTAGTTGCTAATTCATACCCTTTGTATTTGGGATAAATAGGAAATGATTTATGGCTTCGGTTGACCATTACCACAACTTCTATCTTTTTGATGTTGGCATTCAAAAAGGCCTTCAGAGCAAATGCCGCAGTTTTCCCCGAGTTAAGCACATCATCGAATAGTACTATGGACTTTTTTGTAAGCTCTTTTTCTTCCATTTTATCGAGGTGAACATCTTCTAAGAAGGGAGCTTCTTTGTTGATGTCTACTCGAACGACCGAGGTCTTGAGTGGTGAAATTTTTTCCAGTTCTTTGCTCATCAAAGAAGCAAATACAAATCCATTGTCAGATACACCGGCTAAGATGAGATGCTTTTCGTCGAGATTATTCTCATAAATTTCGTATGCCATTCTCACGATGCGTTGATCGATCTGAATGGCATTCAAAATCAGATTTTTTTCTTTAGTCATACAGGACTTATCAACTAGAGTTGAAATAATTATGGAAACATTACCAAATCAATTGTACATCAGTAGTAAACCCTTGATTTCTATCCATTGAAAGACAGTGTTTAGTTATCTGCTGGTACAGGTACTTCCTTACTATTTTTAAAGGTAGAAAGTATCACCATAGACTGCAAGCTATCTACTATATCAATGTCGCTGACCTTCTCGAGCATGAGTTGCTGATAAGAGGCGATATCCTTAGCTACAATTCGTAGGATAAAATCACCAGAGCCAGTAATATGATGACATTCTATAATTTCTTCAATGTCAGAAATTTTACTCAGGAATGTTTCAATATTAGGCTTGTTATGACCTTTCAATGACACTTGAACAAAGGTATTGACTCCAAGTCCAAGCATGGCAGAGTCTAACTCTGCATGATAGCTCTTAATGATGCCAGAATTTTCGAGTTTTTTCACCCTCTCCAAAGTAGGTGCTGGAGATAAACCTATCTCTTCGGATAGTTTAGCATTGGTAATTTTACCATTTGCTTGTAAAATTTTCAGGATTTTCCTGTCTGTTTTGTCAATTTTCGTGTTGCCAATCATTAGCATTTGCAAAATATTCTTCGGTTCAAAATTAGTAAGATTAGTATTTATTCTATATCAATAATTAAAATTTATTATTTCAATAGAATGTTTCATTTTGAGTTTAACGGGTGATTGTTTGATAATGTGAAAACAAGCCTGAAATCACGCCACCCTATGAAAAATCGACCCTTAGAGCATAAATGACCGTCTAGGACATTTGGTGATTTTCAAGGGAAAAGTTGGACGTAATGTCCGTTAAATGTCAAACTTTATTTCAGCCTAGGGCATCACAGTTTGATAAATCGTTGAGTAGACGTCTTTTGATCATAAACTGATTTGATAAAATACACGCCCTTTTTAAAAGAGTGTATGTCTATGAAAAAGCTGTTGAGCCCAGCATTGGCATCCATATAAGTCTCCTGATATAAGATTGAACCAGTGGCATTCAGTAGGAATAATTGAACAGGGCCATCGGCTGGTAGGATCATATTCAATCGAATCTCGGCGTCGCTACTTGTGACAGGGTTAGGATAGGAATCTTCTACCACCAATTGTTGATTGAAATCAATACAACCTTCATTATTTACAATATTGATATCTTCGAATTCTTCATTCCTATCTATTAGCCTTATGCAAGCGTAGCCAATATTATTGGCAATACTAGAAAAGGTAAAATTCAGTGGATATATAATTGTCTCTCCTCGAGTTAGGGAGCCTGGGTAACTTTCGAAAATAGATGATTTATTATCTAAATTAATACGAATGTCAAACCCGTGCAATATCACATTTCCACTATTTTTCACCGTCAATGAAATATTGGTTTGATCTTCGGATTCTTCTGTACTGATTTGAACCAACTCCAGATCTAAAATTGGATCCGCCACTGTAATCGGCATGGAGACTGTATCGCTACATCCAAGGTCATTGGTTGCAATTAACTGTGCATTGTAGTCTCCTTCGGTGCCATAGGTGAATTGGGGGCTTTTTTCAACGCTTGTAGATTCTTCTTCATCTCCAAAAAACCACATGGAAGCATGGCTGTTTTGAGTTTCATCTGTAAAATCAATGGTCAGAGGTGCTGGACCGATATCGGTATTTGCTCCAATCAATGCCTCAGGAGAAGGGTGGATTGTTACTTTTTTTTCAACCGAACCTTCGCATCCTACTTCATCCACGATGTTCAGTGAAACCGAATAACTTCCGGCATTTGAGAATTGATGAGTAGCCGGATTCGTATTGCCGGACCCTTCATTGCCAAATTGCCAACTGAATGATTTGATAGTTGTAGATGAAGATATGGTTGCGTCTTGGAAAATAGTCTGCTCATTATCACAATTCTTTTCGATAGTAAAATCTGCAATGGGCAGCTCACCTATGGTGAAATTATCATTCTGCACGGCCTGACAACTATTCGCCGACCTGACTAAGAGGGACACCGTATGATCCCCGGGTTCATTATAGACTTCCCCAAAACTCGAACTATAAGACGCTAGACTACCATCTATGGTCCAAATCCATTGGGTGATTGGGTTGCTGAAGTCTCCTTCAGATTGATCGAGAAAGAATGTTTCTGAATTGATGCAGCCTATATTGACATCAAAGGCCGCTTCCGGTGCTAATTGTACATTGACTGCATTGACGATCGTGTCGCTACACCCTGCTGTTGTTTGTACAATGAGCTCCACATCATACATTCCTTGATTTTCAAAATTGAAGGTAGGTTTTTTGTCGGTGGAAGTGCCTAATCCATCAAAGTCCCAATCATAGTCGGTGATATTGGCTAACCCTTCTACGCTAGATTGATCTATAAAAGATATATCTATTCCTTCACAAGCAGGCCCTTGATTGAAAGCTGCTACTGGCTTGTCATCAATAGGTACTGGTAAAATGAGTTCGTTACTACATCCTTGATTGTTATTCACAGTGAGTGTTACATTGTAAGTCCCATGGTCCTCATAAGTATGAGAAGGTGAGGAAACAGAAGAGGTCTCGCTCCCATCACCAAAGTCCCAGGTTTGGCCAGTGATTCCTGAGCCTGTGGTTCCATTAGTGAATTGCGTGTCATTCCCCACGCATAAATCTTCAAAGCTAAAGTTTACATCAGGTCCTGCAATAACGTCGATATCAGTTCCAGCACTAGGCGTGGAGCAGCCAGGTATCGATGCAGTCACTGAGATTGTTTTAGTTCCTTCGGAATCAAATGCAAAAGAGCCATCTCTTTCGCTGCTGGACCCCTCTCCATTATAATTCCAGTCATAAGTGAGCGTAGCGCCATTGTAATTCGATTCATCAAATAGGTTTTCGAATGCTAAGTCCGCTCCGGTGCAATAAGGGGCGTCTGGGGTGGAAAAGGTAGGGGCTACAGGTACAGGGTAAATGGGAATGGTGTCTTTCACGAAATTTGAGCAAACGCCATCATTGACAGTAAGAACTACTATGCTATCTCCGGTTTGCGAAAAGGTGTGAGATGGACTTATATTAGTACTACCTATGGTAGTACCATTATCGAAACTCCATTCATAGGATGCCAGTCCCATATCGCTTGGAGTGAAGGTGTTGGCTTGACCAAGGCATTCGTTGGTGTTATCTGTGAATGAGATGGGAGGGGCGAAGTTGGAGGTGATGGTAATAATTTGACTCGAACTATTTACATTTTCTTCGTCATCCCTTGCAATCAAAGTCAATTCGTAAGTTCCGGATTCATTCCAGGTAATATCAATAGGGTTTTCAACAGTAGAATTCAATACACAGGTTTTTTCAAAACTAAGTTTAGTTAAGTCATTACCTAAAAAGCCCATGACGAAACCAGTCACTTGACCATTTACGACGTGCATTTTTAAAGCAGTAGAAAGATTAATTGAATAGTCCCCAAGATCGACAAAGGTTGGCTCGTTGCTCAGAGAATTACCAAAATCAAGTCTCAATAGATTTAAGGAGTTTTCATCTGTTGAAAACGCATAGTAATTTTCGGCTTCATATAGTATGCTGATACCTCCGGTGTTTGGGGATGATGGGATTGATGAAGTGCTTGGGGCAGAAAGAAGATCTTCTGAAAAATCTACTTGAAAAGTTCCACTATTATATGTTGCGATAATTCCTTTCCAATTTTCACATTCTTTAAAGACATCAATATCGTTGATGTTAGTAGCGCCAGAGACATTAGTCACTAGCTCGTCATAAGTTTCACTTTCAATATCTTCAATAAATTCGATAACCTGAAGAGTGGAGCCACCAACGATTAACACATAGAAATTTTCCCCGTCTCTAACAATTTTGAGGCCTCTGATATTTCCAATCGACGTAAGTCCACTTAGAGTTTCTACACTTGGTATTGAGGTAATATTGTTGCCAAAATTTAATCTAAAAATGGTCCCGTCAGAACTAGCAACTATACCTTTCCAAATTCCATTGTGCTCTATAACATCAATGGCTCGACCATTACTAACAATATTACCCAGGTTAGAATAAGTTGGTGCTGACACAGAATATAGGTCATCCACTCTTATGATTCTGTTATTTGCAGATGATACCATAAAAGCATGAGTATTTTCATTTGTGCTCAGAATATCTGACATATCGAAAACGTTTGATGCCAGAGAAACAGAAGTTATTGAGGAAGCCGAGGCCAAGTTTTCTATGTCTCCAGAGCACAAATTCCAGGTATAGTTGGTCGCATTTTCTGAATTATTTGTAATGATTAGCGCCTCACTTCTGCATACGGTATTCTTATCCAAATCAAAGTTTGAAGTGGGACATTGAGCTATTAGACCCTTTGGATAAAAGGTCAGACCAATGCATGATAAAAAAAAGAGGGCAATTAACTTCATGAGGCAAAATTAAATCTGATCTAGTTCAAACCATAAAAATTTCGATGAATGACCTTTTATAAGATTTTATTAAAATACATAACGACTCATGAATGGGGTATGAATCAAGGATCAATCCATCAATTAATGTCATTTAGCTTCTTTTGTTAATATTTTGGATTGATATCCGATGAGCAAAATTCTTGCCATAAGCCATGGCAGGTTTTTCAATTAAGATGTAAGAAACGAAGCTCGTAAGCCAGCACAGGATTAAGCCAGATATTGATAAAATAAAATTATTTTGAATCCAGGGTTTTAGTAAGATTAAAATGGGATAGTGCAATAAATATATTGAATAACTAATCTCTCCAGTCTTAAAAATCAACTTATTTTCAAAAATAATACGGCAAAGCTTATGTCTGGAAATACAGGCAATAAATACTATCGTGAATAGTAAGTTTATAGCTAAACTTGAATGAGATTCTATAAAAATTATATATGAAAAGGTAGTAAAGATGGAAATGGGTAATGCAAACTGATACTTGGATACAAGATTTCTCAACTTTTCAAAATGAAAATAACAAAATACACCAAGTGAAAATATTAGTGCATGGCTTTCAATGGACCAAAGTTTTCTGAATGTAAAAAAATCGTTCGAGTAAACACCGGTCTTTACTAATACGATTGAACCGAAAAGTGTTATGCATAAGCTCATTGGGAGCAAAAAAAAGTGAATAAATTTTCCTTTTTTAAGTATAAACCAAATACCTGGAACTATGAGATAGAATATAAATTCGACTGGAATACTCCATTCCACCCCAATCAAGTTATTAACGTACCTAACATCGAAATAATTGAGTAAGGTAAGGTGAAGGAAAAGTGAATAAATGTCATTTTCTACATTAAATAAATGCAGATAGTAGGGAATTCCGCCTATAGCAAAACAAATTATGCATACTAAATAGTACATTGGAAGTACCCTAAAACATCTTTTTATTATATAAGTTCTGAAGCCATACCAATTCCTGTCAATACTCATGCAAATAGTGAAACCAGAAATAAGAAAGAAGAATTGTACACCATATTTTCCGCTATCTATAATGCTGTTAAAAATGGTTCCGTATTCTCTCAGATAACTACCATAATGAATAAGTAGAACTGCCATTGCAGACCAGCCTCTCATTCCTGTTATAAATTTCGTAGCTTCAAAATCTGTTTTCATTGGTTATGAAATATTGTTTTTTGGTTTTGACTTATTCATGATCTTTTACCAAACAAACTTATTCAAATACAAAAGGACTTGTTTAGAGATGAGGCTGATTTGATCATTTTGTAGTTGATAGTAGAAAGGAAGTCTAATAATGTTTCCGGCAAAATTTTCTGCATTTTTTAGATTTTTGGGTGAGGTTTTAGTAATTTCTTGAATGAATGGACTTTTATGCAAAGGTAGGTAATGGAAGACTGCTTGTATATCTAGATTCCTTAAATGGTCTATTAAACCATTTCTTACTGACTGATTTTTACATATTAAATAGAACATATGTGCATTATTGGTGGCATAATGAGGAAGAGTAGGTAGCTTGAATAGTGAATTTTGAGATTGGCTTAATTTTTTGAAATATTGCTCGTGAATTTGTTTTCTCTTGTTCTGAATATTTTCCATTTCCATCAATTGGGCGTATAGAAAGGCTGCATTAATCTCTGAAGGAAGAAATGAAGAGCCGATATCAACCCAATTGTATTTATCTATTTCTCCTCTGAAAAACGCACTTCGATTTGTGCCCTTTTCCCAGACAATTTCGGCACGTTCTAATAATGATTCATCATTAATAACCAACATACCTCCTTCACCTGCAATTAGATTCTTGGTTTCATGAAAACTGAAAGCAGAGAGGTGTCCTATTCCTCCCAATGGTTTCTCATTAAAATAACTGTCAATAGCTTGAGCAGCATCTTCTACTACAAAGAGATTATGCTTGTTTGCAATTGTCATTATTTTATCCATTTTACATGCTACACCAGCATAATGAACCACCACAATTGCTTTGGTTTTTTTTGTTATAAGTTCTTCGATTTTGTCAGCATCAATATTTGGATTGTCAATCTGCGAATCACAAAAAACTACTTTAGCTCCTCTGAGAACAAAGGCATTGGCTGTGCTAACAAATGTGAATGTTGGCATAATTACTTCATCCCCTTTTTTGATATTGAGTAGAATTGCACACATTTCGAGTGCATCTGTACAAGAGGTGGTTAACAAGCATTTTTTAAAATGATAGTGTTTTTCAAAAAATGCGTGGCATTTTTTTGTGAATTTCCCATTTCCTGAGATATGGCCGTTATCTACTGCTTTGGTAATGTAAAGAGTTTCACGTCCGGTAAGATGTGGTTTATTGAAAGGTATTGTCATTATAACTTTCGAATTTTATTCAAAAAATACACTTAGAGTAAAAGCCTTACTTATTGATTTCAAAAAATGTTAATCTATATAAATTACAGGATATTAACTTGAAACGTAATTCTTTCGGTTGGTGAATTTAAGACTTAATATATGAATAAATCTCTCTCCGTGGTTATACCTGTTTATTTGGGTAAATCTATATTACCAGAATTAGTAAGTCAGCTTGTATCGGCTCTTGAAGTTCTTCAATCGGAATTTGAAATAATTCTTGTAGATGATGGATGTCCACAAGACTCTTGGTCAGCGATTGTAAAGGAATCCCATACCGACAAAAGAATCAAAGGAGTCAAACTCGCAAAAAATTTTGGTCAGCAGAATGCAATTAATGCTGGATTAGAAAAGGTGAGGGGAGATTTTGTAGTTGTGATGGATTGTGATTTGCAGGATAAACCAGATGAGATAATAAATCTTTACAAGGAAGCAAAAAAAGGATTTGATATTGTGTTTGCACGTAGGATTGATCGCACGGATCGATTTCTTAAAAGACTTATGACTTCTATATTTTATAAAGTTTTTTCTTTTCTATTAGGGGTGCCATACGATGGCACGATTGCAAACTTTGGGATATATAAAAGACATGTTATAGATCAGTACAATCAGTTAGTTGAAAAAGAAAAGGTCTTTTTTACATTGATTAGATCAATGGGTTTTATATCCGGTTACATAGAAGTTAAACATGGAGAACGCTATAAAGGTGAGTCATCGTATAGTTGGAATAAACTCATAAAGCTGGCGATAAGGATTTTTATTTCTTATTCTGATCGACCATTACACTTGGTAATACAGTTAGGATTTACCATTTCATCATTGGCAGTATTATTCGTCATTTATAGCATTTGGAGTAAATTAAGTGGGAATATTCATGTACCAGGATACGCAAGTATAGTTGCAAGTATTTGGTTTTTTAGCGGTTTGATAATTTTCATTTTGGGAGTGATAGGTCTTTATCTGGCCCAAGTTTTTAAGAATGTGAAGCAACGACCAGATTATTATGTTCAAAAAACAGAAAATTTTTAACTCATTGATTAGCTATTATAGGAACAGTTTCAGCAAAAACTTAATTTTTTTATGAACACAGTTACACTATATCTGATGACGATTAAGGGATTTGAAGTTCTGTCTGCACTGATTTCTAGCGGATACCAATCTCATATTTCTGCTGTGATATACGGTAAGGATATGAATATTGAAAATGACTATAGTAGAGAGATTATCAACGCATGTCAGAAATCAAAAATAAATTGTTATAAAAGAACTTCTGTTTTTAAAGTTACTTCACAATATTCTATTGCGGTTTCTTGGAGATGGATGATAAAGGAGGCGAATTCTAAGTTAATCGTCTTTCACGACTCATTACTTCCTAAGTACAGGGGGTTTGCTCCTTTAGTTAACACATTGATTAGTGGCAACAATAAAATTGGTGTTAGTGCTATTTATGCCTCCTCTGAATACGATAAAGGAGAGGTAATATCTCAGCTACATAGAAGTATTACTTATCCTATTAAAATTGGGGAAGCCATAGGATTGATAACCCCGTTATATGTGGAATTAGCTCAACATATTATTGGTAAATTGGCATCAGATGAAGATCTAAAATCTACGGTACAGGTAGAAAAGGAAGCGACTTACAGTTTATGGAGAGATGAGCTTGATTATTTGATTGATTGGAATTCAAATTCTAGAAACATCTTGAATTTTATCAATGCACTTTCAAGCCCGTACAAAGGTGCCTCAACTTTTGTTGATGGATTTGCCATGATCAGGATTATTGATGCCGTCACTGTCGACGATGTGGTAATAGAAAATCGCTGTCAGCAGGTTGGTAAACAAATTTTCGTTCAAGATGATCTACCCGTCATTGTTTGCGGCGAAGGGCTTTTGAAAATTACAAAGGCAATAAAGGAAGATACAGGGGAATCTGCAATTCCATTTTCGAATTTTAGAATAAGATTGTCGAATAGAAGAACTTTGAGGTAGGCTCTTAATCTGATAGATCAGTTTGTATCTTCACTAGAAATCATTGTTGTTAGTTCCCGCAAAAAACTCCCTTATGGATAGATTACTAATAGAATCTTTTAAAACAACCTTGGATCTTTCGTTTAATATTGAATTTTCGGGTGGCACATCATATCCCAGAATATATTTTATCTCATATAGATCAACGAATTTGGCCGTTATGGAATCTATATTTATTGGGTATTCAAACTTGTTGTGAAATTCTGACATGCTTGTGACATTATATTGTGCCTTATTGTTTTTGTCACTAATTAGACTTGGGTCTATGCACTCAAGGCTAATTTGTGAATTGATGTGCATTAGAATATTTCCAATCGGATAAACAGTAGGTTTATCAGGGTTACTTTCCCAAAACCCTACAGTAGCATCTTTTGAGCTTGAGAAAAGTTCATTTGCTCGTACGAAAAAATCTTTAGAAACATCATATTTGGCAAACCTTTCATCATTTATAATTTTATTATTCCTTAGCGTATTTTGGATATTGAAAACTGAGATTACAATGATTACAATTAGCACAGCTTTCGAGTAAGCATCTTTTAGTTTTTCACTCCACAAGTAAAACCAAAAAATTAAAACAATACTACCAAGACAAAGTGTATAGTATTGAGGTTGCCATGCTTGTTCAAAATAGTCGTACAACAACCATGTGGAAACTATCGCACCTTCGAATAGAATTAATATAAATGCTACTACAGGGATATAGTTCTTGAGAAAAAGCTTTTCTTGCCTTGATTTGAATACAAATAACAGGAAAGGGACAAAATATATTAAATAGTCTAGACTGTAGTAAACATGTGTTCCGGCTATTCTTTTCGCTGTATAATATAAATTATTCATTAATCCTTCAAACACCGCTTTATAGTTCATGCCTAGCGTTTGATATTCTTGTGGTATTGATGTAAAGGAATAAAACAGGAAAGAAAAGAGTGTGCTGAAAATCAGAACTGACAAGCACAAAAAATACTCCTTTAGATTTATTCTCTTTAGATAGAACAAGATACTAGCTCCTATAGGTATGGTCCACAATATCACAGGTGTCATTAAGTATGTGAATACGGGGAGAGTGCAAAGAAGTATGGTGGCATAGATATATCTACCAATGAAGACACAGTGGCTGGAAAGCAAAAAGCAAATTAGTATCACTGAGTATTTTGGAGTAACATGATTCATGATGTTAACCGAGAAGGCCCCCTTCTCGACGTACGAAAATGGAAGAATATTGAACCCTGAAACAAATAGAAAAAGCATACTCAATCCAAGAATATAGAATCTATTTTTTGAGTGTACCAATGATCTCAGAATTGAATTGAAGACTAAAGTCAGAATAGTAACAAAAACTATAGGAACACTTATGATAAATGTCCAGAGGGAGTTTAATCCAAATAGTTTGCTTTGAATTATGTTTTGATATAATTCAAAATAATGATAAGGCATGATTCCCCCATTGAAACTCGGACTGGAGTTTATTCCGCACAAGACATTTTCAAATCCACTTTTCCAAATACTCTCAGACACTCTGACATAGAAGTATACATCTTGATACAATGCTTGTTCGGTTTCATGAGCAAAGATTAATGGCTGAAAGCAAAAAAAATAGAAGCAGGACCAAATAGAGCTAACGATAACTATTATAGATGTTCCTTTGAGTACTTCATGAATGTTGATTCGAGTTTTTTGACTACTTTTTGGGCTAATGATAAATAATACCATAAGTAGCGGTAAGAAAAGTAGTTGAATGGTTTGGCCTTGTGTTATTACAATTGATACTAAAACGTTCTGCAACATCAAGCCGAACATAGCAGGTGCAGTGATCATATACTTTTCATGAATCGAAACCCTGAGAATCTTCAGTAATGCATACCCGAATAAATAGGATGCCAATGAAATCAACAACGGAGATACTAAAAAGATGAAAATCAGTTCCTTATTAGATTCTAAGTTCATTATAACTAGACCTTAGTTTTATTTTTGTGAATGAGTCTCTATAAGACTCTGCAAACACCTATCAGCAGTCTGCCCGTCCCATAGCTCAGGAATATGGGGTGACCTTTTCTGACGAAGGGCTTTTTTGAAAGCAATTTCTAATTTGTCCAAATCAGTACCCACGAGCGTAGATGTTCCTCCGCGCTCTTGAAGAGTGATTGGTCTTTCCGTATTGAATCTCATGGTTAGACATGGGGTTCCTAATACAGTACATTCCTCCTGTAATCCACCGCTGTCTGTTATTACTACTTTGGCCGTGCTATTTAGTTTTAGCATATCAAAGTAGCTCAAGGGTTTTAGTAAAAAAATATTAGGATTCATTTTGAGTTTCTCAAGTAACTCGAATTTTGTTAGATTTTTTAGTGTACGAGGGTGCACTGGCCAAACTAGTGGAATTTCTTTTGCAGCATTTTTAGAAAGGAATGTTACAATTTTAGTCAGATCCTTCTGAAGGTCCACATTTGACGGTCGATGTAGTGTAATCAGTGCGTAATTTTCGGGCTCGAAGTGAGAATCTAATGTAATTGTAGAATTACGTTTAATGATCTCATTTAAATCCAGTGTTCTGGCAGTCTCAAGTGCATGGTTTAGTGAATCGATCATGATATTTCCAACCATTTTTATTCTGCTTGGATCTGTGCCTTCTCTTTGAAGATTATTAGTTGAAATTTGGTCTGGGGTTAAAAGTAAGTCTGACAAACGATCGGTAACCAATCGGTTGATTTCTTCCGGCATTTTTATATCCCCTGATCGCAGTCCTGCTTCTATATGGCAAACCTTTACCTGTTCTTTTTTTGCTGTAACTGAGCAAGCCAAGGTGGCGTTAACATCACCAACCACAACTACCCAATCTGGCTTTTCTGATTTGAGTATTTTTTCGAATGCAATCATGGTATGTCCTACTTGCTCTGCATGAGTTCCGGATCCAATACCTAAGTTGAAATGAGGTTGCGGTATTTCCAATGATTGAAAAAATGTATCTGACATAAATGGATCATAGTGTTGACCAGTATGAACCAAAACATAGTTTATTGACTGATGAGATGTATTGTTGTGTTTTTTGATAGCCTTGATCAAAGGACTGATTTTAACAAAATTGGGTCGAGCACCTACAACCAATATTATTTTCATAAGTAGTACTAATTGTTTTTGCAATATATCTCATCGAGGATTTTATCCATAACTGATAAGACATTGTTTTTATCTCTATAGGCTATGCCAGTTTTTCTGCATCGTTCTTGAACAACCTTAGGAGATTCATTTAATAAATTAACAACAGCAGGAACTGCAGTTTGAATTGAAGCGATGGAAAAGTCATTTACAACAACACCGGTATTATAGGTGCTGGCATATTCATCGTCCTCTGATACTCCACGGCATGTAATGAAGGGTTTACCACACATTAGGTATTCACCGACTTTGGTAGGCGATCTAAATTTTTGAGAATATGAAGGAGGAACTGCACTTAGACAAATATTGGCCACGTTGATATATTTATTTATTTCCTCCTGAGTAAAGTTGCTTGCTAAAAGTGAGTAATCTTCCGGTTGAATATCATACTGATTGAAATAGGATTCAACTTCCGAAATTGGACTCGGTGTAATGACCAGGAAGAATAATTCTGGAATTTCTTTTTTCAGGATATGAAATAATCTTGGTATTTCATGCGAATAATATAAATCTCCGAATTTCCCGATATAGAAAAGAATTTTCTTATCAGTTACTCCGAGGGTTTGTTTTATTGAATTCACATCCAAGGGATAAAATTTGCTTTTATCAATTCCGGTAGGTGCTCTATATACTTTTCCTTTAGCCTTTTTCTTTTCTAATAGCTCAACCATATGACGAGTACCCGTCATGATATAATCACCTTCAATTCCTGCTTTAGTTTCTAGGGTATTTAGCAGTTTGTACTTTGTAGAGTTGACATTCCAGAGGCCAAGTTCAACCAAAAAGTCGCTATGAGGTTCGTATGAATAAACGAGAAGTTTTAATCTAAAAATACGTGCGAAAATATAACTATACGCTGCCGATACATTGGCAAATGCTAAGATGGCTTTGGCTTTTAGCTTTATCTTAAATTTCGCAATAAGAAAGAATACCTGTATCAGGTCAAATGCTTTTTTAAGAACAAGAAACCTTCCCGTATGAAACTTCATTGGATACCATTCAATTCCATTTTTTCTAAGTTGATATGAAATATGCTCACGTTCCTTCCAGTTAATTTTATATTGTGATTGTTCAAATGTCACTACGTGATAAGTGATTTTCTTTTTCGATGATAGTGACTTTAAATAATCGAATAGAATGTTTTGAAACAACGGATCTAAGAAGCTGTTGTAAATAAATACAATGAGGTGAGATCCGTTTTTAATGGGTTTGCTCATTGTATTATTTTCTTTTTGATCTTCATAAGAAGTTTAGTGAAATTTTTTGGATATATCAGCAAAGCTTTCATTAGCAATCGAAGTCCTCTCAACCAATTGTTGCCATCTCCCATCCAACAGGCCGCAATGATCATTGTCATATTTGAAAAGCACTGATTTCTAAAAGCGGAACTTTTGAATAAGTTTAATTTTTCTGCTTTTTGGTAAGCTTTGAGGTGGTCTCTTTCTAGTAATGATATATTAGAACTCATATTACTATCATGCTTTCGGTAAAAAGAAAGGGGTTCGGCAACTAACCCTACGTTGTATTTTGAGGCAATTCTAAACCAAAGTTCTTGATCGGCAGCTGTAGATAGATCTTCATCGAAGAGCCCCACATCTTCTAAAACCATTCTCTTAATTAGCGTACTACTAGGTGCATTGATCACATCTCCGTTCCAAAGCAACAAATCGTCAAGCACTGAGCCTTCTTTTCCATGTTTGATTTCTCCCTTTTTTTCCCCTGTTTCATCTATTACTTCAATGTCTGATTGGACAAGACCAAAATTGCCTTGATTCATTTTTACCATGAGTTTTTCAAGTCTATTTGGAAGCCAAATGTCATCTGAATCTAAAAATGAAATATACTCACCTTTACAAACTGAAAAACCGTTGTTTCGTGCTCTCGAAACTCCTTCGTTTTCTTGAACTAATATTTTTATTCTATCATCTTTCGCTTTTAGTCTTTCCAAAATCTCCGTTTCATTCTCAGGTGACCCATCTACTACCACGATTACTTCAAAATCATTTGTAGTCTGATCAAGAACAGATACTACCGTTTGTTCGATGTATTTGGCTGCCTTATAGCATGGGATGATAACCGAAACTTTAGGAGGTAGCTTGGTGTTCTTCGATGATTTTTCCTGCACTTTCAATTATATTTTTAAATGTAAATTTCTTGGCATAGGAGATTCTGTCAGAAACTAAATCGCCCACTTCGCCGGATTTGAGATATTCACCAAGAAGTGAAATAATTCCATCGTGAGAATTTGACAAGTACATAATATCTCCCAGATGTTTGTATTCTTCAAATATAAAGCTAAAGACAGGCTTGCCTTGGCACAAATAAACTAGGGTTTTGTGATGGTGGACGGTATTCATATGGAAATTCATGTCCATTAAGGAAAGACAAAAAGAAGATTGTGCAATATAATATTTCAATGTTTTGAAATGCTTTGGACCCAAAATATGAACATTAGTGTATTTTTTCTGCTCAAATATTCTTACGAACGCCTCGTTGTTTTGTACTCTAATTGGCCCTATGAATACGAAAGGTGTGTCTATATAAGTCGTAATCAATTTTTCGTAAAGCCCGAAATCCATTCGATGATCAATTACGCCTATATAAAGTCCGAAGTCATTTAAATCAAGCAGGTACTCTTTTTTTTTGTCATTTTCAAGTGTGAACTCATCTTCCGAAATCCCATGCGGGACGATATGCTTTGGTTTATCAAAAATTGAATAATTGTCCAGAAATAGTTTTGATGTTGCAAACAAAAGATCACTATTTAGGCATAACTCCCGTTCTCCAAGATGCTTAAAGTAGAAGTAGTCCACACAGTGAAAAATTGAAAGTTCGGCACCAAGTAGCTTAGGGTTGTACAGCCTAATGGGATCAAAAGACCAGAAAATAAAATCCTTAATTCCTTGCTCAGTTATCCATTTGCGAAGCCTTTTTGAGACGAGTTTATTGTTCAATCTATTAAACCAATTGCTTAGATATGGTAAAATATGATCGTATTGGATGACACTGAGGTTCTCACTTACTCGAATAGACCGAACTTCGAATTTGAACCAATTGAATAGACTTCTCTTTGTCGGCGGATCTACAAAGTAAACTTGATTGACTCGGGATAATTCAAATGCGTAGTTTTGCTTTGAATACCAAATATCACCCCAAGGCTCGTTAGAGGTAATAAAGATAGTTTTATCTTTTATGGACATACGCTTGGTTTACTTTAGATTCAAAAATACAGATCCTTTGGCTTTACTTAAACTTCTATGTGTTCTGATCTTTCTAATTGAACTCCAGATTTTGGTTAAATTAATCAGGTCGGTATTGGCGTCACTCCAGTTTGCACGGATTATTGAGGATATGGTGTATCTCATGATTTTGTATGTATTCGTAATTAGTGATTTCAAAAAATCACTATTGATGTTTTTCAACTCTACTAATGCGTTTATATATTCAAAGTATTTTCTTTTTCTGATAGAGGGGAGAGCTTCCGAGTCTCGATCATGATATCCCTTTTGATCGCAGAGCACACCAATTTTCATACCATGGTAGAGACATCTGTTTACATAGTCTCTATCCTCTCCATAATGGGGAAAAATGGGATCAAAGCCTCCAATGGATTTAATTGTAGCTATTGGTACGAGCCAGATGGCTGCATTGACAAATGGAACCAAAGTCAGTGCTCCCCTACTTTCAACTTTATTGTCTAGATAAGTCGAAAACAGATAATCCAGTGTCTCTGATGAAGGGTTGTAATGTAGCGGGCTAATTAGACCTAATTCGACTTCACTTGAAAGAGTTTTTTGCAGATTAGCCAATGTATGTTTTTCAAGCCATGCGTCCTGATTGAGTAGTAGGAAAAATTCGGCCCCGAGAGAGATGGCAAGCTCTATTCCTAAGTTGTTGGCCAAGCCAAACCCAAGGTTTTTGTCTTGTTTCAGTAAAGAGCAAGTAGCGTATTCTGTTTCTATTATCGAACAAGTTTGGTCGCTTGAACAGTTGTCAACAATAATAATTTGATTTAATGAAAGTTCGCTTATTAGCGAGTTCAGACAATTACGTATCCAGAGCTCTCCATTGTAGGTCACTATTATAGCAAAAGTTTTATCAAACATTTAGCGTAGGATATTAAGAACTAGTTTAGCAGCATAGAACAAAGCCAAGTGAAACTTTAATGATTTTCGAGATCGGTTGATGCAGTGTCTATAGTATTCTCTTATGATAGATTTCTTTTGTTTTTGAAAACCATTTGTTTCCAACAAACCGTTTTGTAAGAAGAATTTATTTGCGCAAAGCAAAAGATTTTTTTTCCAAATAAGATCCTCTTTTTCATGGAAAATTTTGGCTGTAGCTGAATCTTCGTGTCTGCGATAGTTGTACAGTGCCTGATTAATGCAGTGAATTTTGGTCTTGCTGGCAAGTTTTAAATACATCAATAAGTCTGCTTCACTTCTCCACTCTTCAAATCCTCCGAATTCTTTTACCAAAGCAGTTCGCATAAGACCAATTCCTCTAAAATAGTTAGTTAAGGAATCCTCGAAAAATGAGCCCTGATATTGAAGAGATCCTTCTTCAAGAATATCAGCAATCCCAAAAGTTTTGTCAGAGACCTCTATAGGGTAATTACTTGAGGACTCTCCTTGCTGATCAAAATATTTGAAGTTTACGAAAACTGCACCAAGGCCTGTGTTGTTACTTATCATATGATAACACCTGGCTAGGTAGCTTGGATGAAGTGTATCATCTGCATCCACTCTTGTAAAGTATGAGGACTCAGTTAAATTCAGGGCTTTGTTAATAGAGGCATAATGTCCCTGGTTTATTTCATTGGCGACTATTGAAATTCTTGAATCTTTATCTGCAAAGGATTGAGCGATAGCTACGGAATCATCCGTCGATCCATCATCAATAATTAATACATCCCAATGTATGAATGTTTGTTGAATGATGCTATTGAGACAAGCCGATAAGTACTTTTCTTCATTAAAGCAGGTGATAATGATTGTAATCTCAGCGGTCAAAAGCCAAAATAACTTTTAATGTAAAATTTAAGTAATGCACTCTTTGTAGGAAGATAAAAACTGCTTAATGGGCTGTTCGAATATAATTTTATTGTATTCTTTCGATTCGATCTGGCAGTACATGTACATATCATCCACCAAAGGTAACCTAATTCTTGTTTGAACGAGAATTGATCAAACATGCCCAATTTCTGGTTGCTTTCATGAAGTTTAGTCAGCCATCGTTTTACATCTATTAAATGATTTGAAAGGTGTGAAAACTTTCTATTAGAAATGATTAGACTAATGTCCAGTTCTTCTTGCGTGGGAATGATATCCAACAATTGGAGCTGGGCACTTCGAATTTTTTTCAAGGCAGCCTGTTTTTGGTCTTTTTTGACTTGACTGATTTGATGTGGGTGCTGACGGTATTTTAATAATGGGGTGGAAATGTTTTTGAATTTAGTGAGTTTCGAAATCCGAGTCCAAAGTTCATAATCTTCAGCCGGCATAAAATTATGATTGTACCTTAGGTTATGTTCATCGACAAAACTTTTCCTGAGCATGACGGTAGGATGGGCGAGGGCAGTGTTGTAAAAAAACTGATGTATAATTATTGAATTATGTGTTGACGGCAGTTTCCATATATTCTTATCATTTGAAGCTCCGATAGGCTCTACCCAGGTACCGCAGATGTCATAGTTCGGATTTTGCTCCAGAAAGGATATTTGTTTTTTTAGGCGATCTGGCATGCAAACATCATCTGCATCCATTCTGGCAATATACTTGCCTCTTGCTATATTCAAGCCGTGATTCAAATGAGCTACGTATCCCTTGTTTTCGGGTGAATTAATCAGTCTGATTCTTGAATCTTTATAGGTATTTATTATGTCTAGTGTACTGTCAGTTGAAGCATCATTAAATATGATCAATTCGAAGTTCTGGTAAGATTGGGCCAATATGCTGTCAATGGATTGATGTATGTATCCTTCACAGTTATATACAGGTAATATTATACTGATTTTGTTCAGCACTTGATCCAATTCTTCGGAATAATTCTTGAACTGTCTTTGCTTTCGTCGGCGAACCACTTTTTAGGAGCGACAGTTATTTTCTGTTCATTTTCATTAAGCCAGGCTCCCCACCAGCTAAAAGAACTATTTGCAATAATATGATGACTGCACTTGGACATCAGCACCAGGTCTTCAAAATTTGATGATGCATCATTATGATCAACAAATATTAACTCTTTCCTTGATTTTAGGTTCTCTTTTGCCCATAGGATATCATCTGAAAAAACATAGTAGGATTCAATTTCTACTATGTTTTCAAGCTTATCCATGGCCTTTTTATAGTAATTGAGATCACATAATCCATGCACAGAATTAGTTTTTTGATTAGATAAATAATCTCCTCTGCGAATATGAATACTGGCACAGGTTTGTACTTCTATTTGCTGATAAATATCTATACTATTTGGTGATAATGTATTTCTTAAACTTAATTCTTTCAGAATCATTGGCCTGACATCGATAAAATAATCTTCTGACTGCCAATAACCGTCGAGATAAATATTCCCTGTTAGACTTAGAATATCAGCATGATGTTTTTCAGTATTCTCATCAATGAACTGCCATGGAGAAAGCAAATTAGAAAATTTACGTCTTATTCTTTCCCAAGGATTTGTTAGTGCAATAAATTGTTTGAGCTCTTTATCTGAGGCAGGTGTTGCATTGATATTGAAATGATTTAAGGCATACTTGTGCAATGAGTAATAATCATCAAATGCTCTTAAATCTAAGTATAGCTGGGTATCATTTTTCAATGCTAAATGCCGGCCTAAAGCGTACTGAAAAAGTTGATTTCCGAGACCTCCTATAATTTTTGTTACTATCATTTATTGGCTGAGACATGAAGTAATTAATTGAATTTCATCTTTCAATAATTCAGGATAATTACCACAATAAAAACCATGGCTATGAATCAAATCAGTATTTGGTAATTGATAGGATTCAGTGACATATTTAGCATAATAAGGCTGTCTTTGCATATTTCCAGCAATCATTGGTCTGGTCTCTATTCCTGCTAGTTCAAATTTTTCAAGATATTTATCCCTTAGCCCTTTCGACTTACAAATTATTGGAATGGCGAACGTAGATAATCTGGAAATATGGTCATGGCTTAGCGTGTGAAAATCAGGATTGGAAATAATAGTCTCTTCAATCGCTAAATAATTTTGCTCTCGTTGAGTAATCGTAGCATCAAGAAATTGCAATTGGTACTGACCCAGAAACCCAGTAATTTCGGTTGGCCTTAGATTAAAACCAAGATCATAAAAAGTGTAGTTGGCTTCAAAGTCAGATATGGAATGTTCAGCTCTTAACTTCGATTGTTTTTGAGGGTTAAGGTTTCTATCCCATCCGTTGGCTCTAACAATTTTGAGCATATCACTAAGTTCTTCATCGTCAGTACATACCATTCCTCCTTCTATGGTGCTCATGTGATGAGCAACATAAAATGAAAAACTAGAAGCCAGACCAAAGTTGCCTGTTTTGATACCAGAAACCTCAGTTCCTAGCGATTCACAGTTATCTTCTATCAAAAGAATATCCTTTGATTCACAAAATGCTCTGATACTTCCAATGTCGGCAGTGAAACCAAGAACATTAGTAAGAAAGAGCGCTTTGAAGGGTTTGTGAAAATATTGTTTTTCTACTATGCTAGCTGAAACATTGAGGTTCTCTAATTCACAATCAAGAGCCACTGGTTCAAATCCCATTTGAATGATAGGCATAGTATTGGTAGACCAGGTTAATGCCGAAAAAGCAACGCGGTCGCCTATTTTAAGAGCATCTATATTTCGAAGAGCTTGCAACAGGGCTAAATTGGCACTTCCGCCACTATTGAACAATATCGATGATAATCTACCTTGCTTTTTTGCAAATGAAGATTCAAATTTTTCACATTGTTCCCCCATGCTGAGCCTATTAGTTGAGGTAATGAATTCTGCCAGGGCAAATTTGGTTTTAGCCTCTTCTAGAAAGGCATTTTTCATTAAAGGGATGTTATACATTCTTTTTACAATTTAATTGTTTTGAGATTGCTCTTGATACAAATTTACCATTTCAGTAATTCCCTGGTCCAAAGAGGTAGCAGGCTCAAAACCATAATTGATCATTTTGCTTGTGTCGAGACACTTTCTAGGCATACCATCCGGTTTTGACTGATCCCACTTAATGTTACCTTGATAGCCAGTTCTGGCTTTAATTTTTTCAGCCAATTCCTTGATGGATATGTCAACACCCCATCCTATGTTTATAAAGTCATCATTAAAAGGATGATTCAGAAAATATAGAATCGCTCTTGCCAAATCGTCCACATGAAGAAATTCTCTTCGAGCCGAACCTGTACCCCATAGTGTGATCGCACCTTCTTTAGTAGATTTTGCATCGCTGAATCTTTTGATTAGGGCTGATAATACATGTGAATGCCTGAGGTCAAAACTGTCATTAGGTCCATAAAGATTACATGGCATCAAGTTTATAGCCTTAAAGTTATACTGCTGCTTATAATAAGATGTTAGCTTAAGTCCAGCGATTTTGGCAATTGCGTATGCCTCATTAGTAGGTTCTAATGCCCCTGTAAGCAGATACTCTTCCTTCATAGGTTGAATACATTCTCTGGGATATATACAACTGCTGCCAATATTCACAAACTGACTCACCCCATGTACCCTTGACGCTTCAATAACGTTATTTTGAATCATTAAATTCTGATACAAATAGTCTCCCGGATGGTCTATGTTTGACTGTATGCCTCCAACCTTGGCAGCTGCGAAAATTACCACTTGAGGTTTTTCTTCCTCAAAAAAATCATTTACTGCTTTTTGATTTGTAAGATCGAGATTTTCACGACTTCTTTTTACAATATTTGGATATCCATTGGATTGAAATAACCTTACACATGCAGATCCTACCATGCCGTTATGTCCGGCAACATAGATTTTAGTCTTCTTATTTAATTTTTTCTTTTCCAATTTTCCCAAATTAGAGGGTACTCATATGTTAATTCATGACTTTTCAATAGTTCAGTCCGAATTTGCCTCATTTTCAAATCATAGTTGTCTACAAAATCGTGAAATTGAACTTGAATATTTTTAATCATATAATGCATATCATTTTCAATGATGTTCTTAAGGAGGTCATATTCAGCGCCTTCGATATTGATCTTCATTAAGTCAATTTCTTTTATACTTTCTCTATTGATGAAATCACTAAAGGATTCAATTTCAACCAGTTCTTCGTTGTCTCCGTTTAGGTGAAAGGATGATTCGTTCCCACCAATTTTAATATTGAGGCTCTCTGATTTGCCTCCTATTCCTTTATTTATAACGGTAATATCCTTATTAGCTGAAAATCTCTTTTCAATTTCTTGAAAGTAGGCATTTACGGGCTCAAAAATATAAATTTTAGGTTGATACATACTGTATATATCACTAGCCCACTGTCCTTCAAAGCCACCACAGTCTAAGACGATACTATCTTTACTTAAGGGATAATTTAAGCGAAGGGAGGAGTCACCTTTTATTTTATGCCATTCTATAGCGTTTTTTTGTCTAAGAGTCAGCTTATTTTTTGAGAGTCGATTGGACGTGCTCTGCAATATCCTGGCTAACCAGAGAAACCCTCTACTTAAAAAATGTCTCATGAATTGATTTAAACTTGTTGAATATCGACCTTTTGTTTTTATGCCAGTGGTTTTCTGAATATAGGGTATATTCTTCAGAATGGTTACTGGAATCTAACTCGTTCACCAAAGATATGATTAAGAAAAAAATATTGAATTGGTTGAGGTATTTTAATCTGGCAGATTTTAGGGCAGGAATGTAGGAGTCATACCTATCTACCTCGATTAGGTTCTCAATCTGCGCAATTGTTTCATCTATTTTTGCAACATCTATTTGCAAAATTGATTTAGTGTCAAAGTATTTTTCCAAATTAGGGCAGCCATAGTATATCGGTACGGTCAGGGATAGAAAACAATCATACAGTTTTTCAGTAAACCAATCATCAAGATATTCATTTTCAATGGCTACAGAATAGCGATAGGGAGCCAGTACTTCCCATTTGTCCTCAAAGTCTTTAATTCCTCTGCCATATAAATCAACAGCCTCTCCAAAATGTTCTTTCAATCTATGACAAAACTCAAATCTCTTTTTATGACCATCAGTAATCAATTTATTCGATGTGATTATACTGATGTTTTTATTTTTTGGAACCTCAGAAAGTGAAATTAATTCGTCGTAAGATTTTCCCACGAACCAAGGATGCCCTTGATGGTAATAATGCAGACTTGGATGATTGATTTCCTTCTGACAAGTAATTGCATGACCAAATTGTTGCAGGAAATCATGGTTATATCTTTTAAATGTAGGCGGTTCTGCAGTAAAAAAAATGGTATTTTCTTTGTTGCAGTGGGCAACTTCATCAGCTAATAGTCCATCGAATACAACCCAGAAGTCAGGATGGCTACATGTCGGGTCATTAATGCAAAATTCGTAATCACCAAGCACCAAGGACTGATTAGGAAGCTGTCGTTCAATAGGCCACTTTGGGAAAGGAAAAGTAAATTTTATTTTCTTATATTCTTTCAATTGACCAAGGGTTTGGGTTAATTATATCACCGAATCTGGTTTCTCCAGAATATAATGAGTTGAATTCAATAGGCTTATTAATGGAAATTTGAATACTCGTTTTTTCTTCAATTTGAAAATCCTTGAGACCATAGAGGCTACCATGAATTTGCAGATAGTAAGAGCCCGACGTTAAGAATTTTGCTGGAATACTACTTTTTAGAATATATTGTCCTTTTTTCATGAAGTTATCTTCAGGGCTCCAGTCAGTGAGTAAAGAACGCATGATGAGTTCTCCAAACTGATCCCTGAGCATAACTCCAAGCCTGAAATTATTCATGTTTCGTAAAACTTCGATCTTAATTTCGTATTCTATGGGCGAGTCTCCATTCAGTTCTATGGGAAACTCATCATTTTGATGGACACGAAAGTCTTCAATCAAAAAGTCTTCATTAGAAATAGGAAAATTAAGATTTATTTGATTTTGAGCACTGTGTGAATAAAACTTTATCGCTTCCTCAACTGGTCCCTTTTCCATCATATTACCATTTGACATATAAACCGCAGAAGTACAGAGATTTCTGATTGCGTTCATATTATGGCTTACAAATATAACAGTCCTACCTTGTCCCGTTGCTTCATTCATTTTCCCAAGACACTTTTTCTGAAACTCTATGTCACCAACGGCCAATACTTCATCAATTATGAGGACTTCTGGATCAAGATGAGCAGCAACCGAAAAAGCCAGCCTAACATACATTCCACTGGAATAATGCTTCACGGGTGTGTCAATAAATTTTTCCACATCACTAAAGGCTATTATCTGGTCTAGTTTAGCCTTAATTTCATGTCTTCTCATTCCTAAAATAGTGCCATTAAGGAATATGTTTTCTCTTCCTGTAAGTTCAGGATGGAAGCCTGTTCCAACTTCCAGTAATGAAGATACTCTACCGTTTATTTTTACCTCGCCAGAAGTCGGGTAGGTGATCCTTGACAAAATTTTTAATAATGTTGATTTTCCTGCACCATTTTTTCCTACAATACCAATTGCTTCTCCACGATCAATATTGAGAGATACATCTCGTAATGCATAAAATTCTTTTGAATTTGAAGGGCTTCCATTGATAAGGTTGCGCATGACATCTGCCAGTGACGCATGCCGGCTCTTACCTAATCCATAAACCTTAGAAAGTCGGTTAATTTGTATAATTGAATTAGACGTCATACCAAGTCAGCCATTTGTTTTTCTGATTTTTTAAAGTAGATCAGTCCGGTAATAAATAGGATTGCTGAAACTCCAATAGATATAGACACTTCAGAATCTAACGCTTGTTCATTAAATAATGACCACTTAATAGCTTCAATATTTCCTGCCATTGGGTTGAGATAAAACACGATTTCTGTAAGTGATTTCCATTTTTCAGGTGCTCTATTCAATACTTCCTGAGTAGAAAAATACACTGGTGTGATAAACATACCAATTTTAAGGATGAATGGAATAATATGTTGAAAGTCTCTAAAACGAATGGTCAATGCACTTACCCAGATTCCTAGTCCAAGTGCAGCCATAATTGTAGAAAAGATGAATATCGGAAGGAAAATTATATTTTCTGAAGGATAAATTTCATACATCACAAACATGAATGCTAGAATAATCAACCCAATCAAATAATCGATTAACCCAACCAATGCTTTGGAAAGAGGTAGAATGAGCCTGGGGAAATATATTTTTTTTATCATACTTCCTGAATTGATGATGGCATTGGCAGAGTTGTTTACCACGAAATCGAAATACGTCCATGAGGCAATGCCTGCTGATATGTATAGAACAACCGGAATGGTGTCATTTTCACTGTCAAAGGCTGTGTATCTAATGATAGCAAAAACAGAAATAGCAACAATTTGCTGAAAAATGGCCCAGAAAAAGCCTAAGAAAGTCTGAGCATACTTTACCTTGAAATCACGAATCGCAAAAGTGATAAACAGGTCCCTATATTGTAAAAGTTCCTTTAGATATTGAATCCAAGTTTGTCCTTTCGAGCTAATGGTAATGGTATACATTAATTTTTAACAACAAGTTTTATGTCAGAATCTACCATCTCTTGGATTAAATCATCCAAACTATATTTTGGCTTCCAGTTCAGCGTTTTTCTGGCTTTGGTTGCATCTCCAATTAATAGATCAACTTCTGTTGGACGATAATAATTGTGATCTACTTTTACAACCGTTTGTCCTTTGACAACCTTGTGGTGTTTGTCAAAGCCTGTTACTACTCCCACTTCTTCCTTACCAGATCCCCTAAATTCGATGGTTATGCCAGCACAGGCAAAAGCTTTTTTAGCAAACTCGCGTATGGTAGTAGTGATGCCAGTAGCAATGACAAAGTCATCGGGATTATCTTGCTGCATCATCAGCCACATAGCTTCCACGTAGTCTTTTGCGTGTCCCCAGTCTCTCTGTGCATCTAGGTTTCCCAAAAAAGTAGTTTCTTGCTGGCCAAAGGCAATACGAGCCACTGCTCTTGTAATTTTTCTTGTGACGAAGGTCTCTCCCCTCAGCGGACTTTCATGGTTGAACAAAATACCATTGCAGGCAAAAATATTATAAGCTTCTCTATAGTTCACCATTATCCAATAGGCGTAAAGTTTGGCTACACCGTATGGAGATCTGGGGTAGAATGGTGTCTTTTCATTTTGAGGTACTTCCTGAACAAGTCCATAAAGTTCTGAGGTGGAGGCCTGATAGATTTTGGTCTTTTTTTCGAGTTCTAAAATTCTAACAGCTTCTAGGATTCGTAAAGTCCCAATTCCATCTACGTTTGCCGAATATTCCGGTTCTTCAAATGAAACCTTTACATGAGACATAGCACCAAGATTGTAGATTTCATCAGGATGAACTTCTTGAATTATTCGAATGATATTAGTAGAATCTGTAAGATCTCCATAGTGAAGAATAAAATTTCGATCAGAAATATGTGGATCTTGAAAAAGGTGATCAATTCGTTGTGTGTTGAATGAAGAAGCTCTTCGTTTGATGCCATGAACCTCATAACCCTTACCTAGCAATAGTTCAGCTAGATAGGCTCCATCTTGACCAGTAATTCCTGTAATTAAAGCTTTTTTCACTTAAGAATTAATTTTTGATTAATAGTTATTACTTACTTTTCCTTTGGGGAAATTAAAATTGCTAACAGATAGAAACCCATCATTGGTATTTTGTACCTCATCAAGGTCCCAAAATTAAATGTACTTACTCCGACAGCAAAAGCAAAAGCAATAGAAAAAATCAAACAAAATGTGAGAAAAGGGTCTTTTAACAATCTTTGAGATTTTTTCCTTATTAAAATTGCTTGAATGGTTATGAATAGAAATAACAAGCTTTCGAGAGAACTAATCAACATAAATGGATTCCGAACTTCCCAAAGATAAGGACGAAATAATGTCACATTAATTGCGGCAGGTGCCAGACGAAACATACTCGACCAACTACCATCCAATGAACCTAGGGTGTATCCAGAATTATCACCATTACGCGCTCCCCAACCGTATCTAATATCATATGCTGTTACCATAGCTCGTTCGGCGATATTACTAAGGGAATAGTGTTCATTTGAAACTGAAATCGAATCAACAGCAAAATAGCTTAATGATGCTAGGCTTATAAATATAAAGGGAGCGATTAGAACTCTTACAATGATACTTTTAATTTGTCCAAGATACTTCATGTAAATCCAAACAAACAAAGCAGCAAGGAAGCACATCAAAATGTAAATTTTGATTGAAAAAATGATAAAAATTGCTGCCAATGCAATCCCAAATTTTATAAGACTTTTACTTTTAAATTCGATTATATGGAAAAGACTCCAGACCAACCAACATAGAGCACCAAATGTAATAGTATCCTTTAATATACCTGATCCCCAAAATACAACCGAGGGAAGGAAGAGAGTAGCAAACGCAATCTTGTTATTTTGGTTAGGATAATACTTTGTAAGTAGCCGAAATAAGGCCCAAGCCCCCGAAAAACTAAAGGTGGCGAAAAAAAGTGCTGTAGAGGAGTAGGTGCCAAATGTAAAAATGGCAAAAAGCCCTGTTACTCTGACCACAAAGTAAGAATTTAGATCCCCATAGTACCATATGTGTTGACTATATTGAAAAGTGTCGGAAAAGTGCTGTTTTCCCGCTAGAAAAATCAACTTAAATCCTTTAATGGGGTTATCCAAAAAGGCCTCATAAATCCAATCTCCTCCGTGTGTGGTATAACCAAAGGTATCACCTCCTCCATAATAGAATTGATAAATTGCTCCTAGCACAATTGCCGCTATCAATTTAACAAGTAACCCTGCGATGAAATAAGGTCTAGTATCAGCATTAGTGACCATTGGTCGAACGGCATAGGCTCCTATGAGCAATAAGAAAAACCAAATAGGTGTAATGATGAGATCCTGTATACCCATTAGTTAAGCTGGTACTTGATTAAGGAACTACTGTCCAAATCACTATATGTTGTAAGTAAGAAAGATGAGGTTGTATTTTTGCCTATCACCCAATGCTTTTCGGTTTCTATTAGCCGATCAAGTTCAATATCAGAAACTAACTTCTCCCCAACTTTCTCAAACCCTCTCAAGCCAATAATTTCATAAATACAGTCAGGAGCAAGCTCATTAGCAATGTCAGTAATTTTTTTGGACTCCATTTTTGGAATGACTATTTCGCCACCTTTCATTTTTTTTAATGCATAGAGGAAACTGTCAGCTGACTGCTCTTCAGTACAAAAAAACCTGGTCATATCCGGATGAGTGATTGGGATCACCCCGGTTTTGGACAATTCTTTAAACAGTGGTACGACAGACCCTCGAGACCCCCAAATGTTCCCCAAACGCACAATGGCAAACTTGCTATTGTCATTGCCCGCATTCAAAAATAACTTTTCTGCTGCTTGCTTAGAGTTGCCATAAATAGAGATTGGGTCAACGGCTTTGTCCGTGGATGCCAGTATGGTTTTTTTTACGCCATGCTCTATCGCCGAATGGATTACATTTTTAGTGCCTTCAACATTAGTTTTTAGGCATTCTTCAGGATTTTCTTCGCAGATAGGAATGTGTTTCATGGCAGCTGCATGAATAACTATATCCGCTCCTTTCATTTTTTCACTCAACCTATCTGCATCTCTGATGTCTCCGATGACCCATCGAAACATAGGAAACTGGTCAGCAGGGTACTTTCTACGGAGCTCATACTGCTTCATTTCATCACGCGAGTAGATCGTGATGGACTTGATGTCAGTATATTCGGTCAATACTTTTTTGACGAATGCCTGACCAAGAGTCCCGGTTCCCCCTGTGATAAAAATGGATTGATTGTCCAACATGGTTCGAAGTTAAATGATTTCGAGAAATGAAGATTATAATATTTCGATGAATGCAGAGATAACTATGATAAATTAATGTTATGATGTAATACTCTACTAATTTCATTAATATTCAGAACCATTTCTCAATCAACGACCATGTTGGTATTTTTGGCGAAAATTTGAATACATGAGTAAAATTACTTTTGGGATCGTTGGATGTGGAAGGATTGCGCAGCGGCATGCAAAGCACATGGTAAACAATGGTGAGCTGATTGCTGTTTGCGACAGCGATTTTGAGAAGGCTAAAAAATTAGCGGAAGAGTACAGTTGCAAAGCTTATGCTACCCTAGAAGAACTGTTGTCTAATGAGCCTCAAATAGATGTCATGTCCATTTGCTCTCCCAATGGATTGCACGCTGAACATAGTATATCTTGCTTAAAAGCAGGTCATCACGTATTGTGTGAAAAACCACTGGCTATCAATGCGCATGATTGTGGTGAAATGATCAAATGTGCTGAAAAAAAGAATAGACGGCTTTTTGTGATTAAACAAAATAGATTCAATCCACCTGTCGAAGCCGTAAAAGAAGCAATAGATCAAGGCAAACTAGGGGCCATTCAGTCCGTACAGTTAAGTTGCTTTTGGAATAGGAATGAGGATTATTACGCGAATTCCTGGAAAGGTTCTTTGGATCTGGATGGTGGTACGCTTTATACACAATTCAGTCATTTTATCGATCTGCTTTATTGGATTGTTGGCGACGTCAAGACAGCGAAAGGGTTTAGTCGAAATTTTGCACATAGTGATATGATAGAGTTTGAAGATTCAGGAGTTGTGGCCCTGGAGTTCCAATCCGGCGCTATAGGTACAATTAATTATACAGTCAATTCACATCAAAAAAACATGGAAGGCTCGCTGACCATTTTTGGAGATAAGGGTACAGTGAAAATTGGTGGCCAGTATCTCAATGAATTGGAATATCAGAGTATTGAAAATTTTGAGATCAAAAACCTGAAAGGAGGCAACACCGCCAATAACTATGGAAACTATAGCGGTTCTATGTCGAATCATGATCTGGTCTATCAAAACCTCGTAGAGGTTCTTCGAGGAGACTCTTCTATTAGCGCCTCAGCCTTTGACGGTCTGAAAAGTGTTGAAATTATTGATAAAATCTATCAGGAGATCAGATGAATAAACCAAAAATTATAGAAGCCTCGATACGAGATGTAATTTTTGGTAGTAATGTTACTATCGTACAGCCTGTCAATATCTATGAATGCACTTTGGAGGATGATGCATTTGTAGGGCCGTTTGTAGAAATACAAAAGGGAGTGAAAATTGGCAAACGCACTAAAATACAATCACATTCATTTGTCTGCGAGTTAGTGACTGTAGGTATGGATTGCTTCATAGGTCATGGTGTTTGTTTTATCAATGACCTTTTTAGTAAAGGAGGACCAGCCGGCGGTGATCAATCCTTGTGGAAGGAGACGAAAGTTGGCAATCGTGTTTCTATAGGTTCCAACGCCACTATTTTACCAGTATCCATTTGTGATGATGTAGTGATTGGAGCTGGAGCGGTTGTCACCAAAAATATTGTTGAGTCTGGGGTGTATGTCGGAAACCCAGCTCGATTACTCAAAAAATGATAAAGCATGAAAATTCCCTTTGTTGACCTACAGCGTCAATATCAACAACATAAAACTGAAATTGATCAAGCCATACATGAGGTATTAGATCAATCCAATTATATAGGAGGAGAAAAAATAAAATCGTTTGAAGAGCAATTTGCTAAGCAATGTGGAACTAAGCATTGTATCGGTGTGGCTAATGGTACAGATGCGATATATATCACCCTAAAAATGCTGGGCATAGGAGAGGGGGATGAGGTGATTACTTCAGCCTGTTCTTGGATAGCCACCTCAGAAACCATCTCCCAGACTGGAGCCAAACCCGTTTTTGTGGACATAGGCCAAGATTATTTGATCGATGTAGAACAAATTGAGTATAAGATCAATTCAAATACCAAAGCAATTGTTCCGGTACACTTATATGGGCAAATGGCTGATATGGTGGCTATAAAAACAATCGCAGATAAGCATGACTTAATAGTTGTAGAAGATTCGGCACAGGCTCATCTGGCCGACCGGGGTGGATGGTCTGTGGGGGCTTCGAGCCATGCGGCCACATTTAGCTTCTACCCAGGCAAAAATCTAGGGGCTTATGGGGATGCTGGAGGGATAGTGACCAATGATGATCAACTGGCTGAAAAATGTAGGCAGTTTGCCAACCATGGTCAATTGGTGAAACATCAGCATAAAATAGAAGGAATCAATAGCCGATTAGATACGATCCAGGCTGCGGTTTTATCTGTCAAGTTGAATAATTTGTCAGAATGGACATCGCAAAGAAGAAAAATAGCCAAGCAGTATAATGAAGCGCTAAAGGGCGTTTCAGCTTTGCGTTTGCCATTGGTTAATACAAACTCAAACCCTGTTTACCACTTGTATGTGGTTTCTGCGGAAAACAGAGAAGAACTTCAGGAATATCTAAAGAATCATAATATTTCTACGGCCATTCATTACCCTACCCCTCTGCCATTTCTGGAATGTTATCAATTTATGAACCACACAAAAGAGGATTTTCCTATAGCACATGCTGAAAGCGGTAAGATTCTTTCTTTGCCAATTTTTCCAGAGATGACCACAGAAGAGGTCAGCTATGTGTGCAATCACATCAAGGGTTTTTATAGCGGTTTATTGTAGGATATCTTTTGTTTGGAGAGTACTATTGGTGAGTATCAATCTGCTTTCTAGCTAGAAAAATTTTATAGCTTGAAGGATTACTTTTAAATGTAGACAAACGGTTATATCATCTTAACTATTTTTGAGGCTTAACAGAAATAATAGTATGAGTACTTCATTGGTAACTGGCGGTGCAGGTTTTATAGGTGCGCATGTGAGCAGAGAGCTGATAAGTCTAGGACATAAAGTGATTGTTTTAGATGATTTAAGTGGCGGAAATGAAAGCTATTTAGCCCCCGGTGCAACTTTCATAAAAGGGACGATTGTCGATCATGAATTGCTGGAAAAAATATTTTATGAAAATGAGATAGACTATGTCTACCATCTGGCTGCTTATGCTGCAGAGGGACTAAGTCACTTTATCAAGCGATTTAATTACAACAACAACCTGATAGGTAGTGTCAATTTGATTAATGAATCTGTCAAGCACAAAGTGAAATGTTTTGTTTTTACTTCGTCTATTGCTGTGTATGGAGGATTGGAGCCTCCGATGACTGAAAATATGATACCAGTTCCGGAAGATCCTTATGGAATTGCCAAACTGGCTATTGAACATGATTTACGGGTGACCAAAGAAATGTTCGATTTGGATTATATTATATTCAGGCCTCATAATGTATATGGTGAGTATCAAAACATAGGAGATAAATATCGGAATGTGGTAGGCATATTCATGAATCAAATCATGCAGGGCAACCCTCTGACTGTATTTGGAGATGGAGAGCAGTCAAGAGCATTTAGTTACATTGGGGATGTAGCACCTTATATTGCTAATTGTATAAATATAAAGGAAGCGTATGGTGAAGTCTTTAATATAGGCGCTGATCAAGAATTTAAGGTGAAGGAATTGGCTAATGTGGTACTTAAGGCAATGGGATCTACCGCAGAACTTAGGCATTTGGAGGCTCGGAATGAAGTAGTACACGCCTATGCTAGTCATGAAAAAGCAAAAAGAGTATTTGGTATTGACTCATTTACCTCACTGGAAAAGGGAATCCGTAAGATGGTAGATTGGGCAAAAACCGAAGGTGTTAAATCAAGTGAGAAGTTCAAAAATATTGAAATTACAGAAAAACTACCACCCGTGTGGTTAGAGGATTAAGAAATAGGTGAAAAAAATACTTTTTATAGCTGCGCATCGACGAGACAGGTCTCCTTCACAGCGTTTCAGATTTGAACAATACTTTGAATATTTAGAGTATCATGGATTTAAATGTGAGCTATCCTCTTTGATTTCAGCCTCTGATGACAAATATTTTTATGCTTCAGGTTCCTATCTTAGGAAGCTTTGGATTTTAGGTAAAGGTGTGCTCAAAAGGGGTTATGATGTAATTCGTGCTTCAAATTTCGATATCGTTTTTGTTCAAAGAGAAGGGTTTATGACAGGTGCCACTTTTTTTGAGCGAATGCTAAAGAAAAGAGGAAATCAAATGATCTTTGATTTTGATGACTCAATTTGGTTGCAAGACGATTCGCCAGTGAACAAAAAACTGGCATGGCTTAAGGACGCTGGAAAGACTTCCAAACTGATCCGGTTGTCTGATTTGGTTTTCGCGGGGAATGAGTACTTGGCAAAGTATGCCCGTCAATTTAATGAGAATGTAGAGATTGTACCAACCACAATAGACACAATAGAATATCAGCCGAATAGGTCAAAAAATGAGGCTGTCATTATTGGGTGGAGTGGTAGTTTTTCTACGGTCAAACATTTTGAAAGTGCAATTCCTGCACTAGAAAAAATTCAAGAAAAATATGGAAAAAGTGTCCAGTTTAAGCTTATTGGAGATGGGGATTATCGCAACGAAAAGCTGGGTATCATAGGGTTGGCTTGGTCTAAAGAGGATGAAATTAGAGAATTGGCGAAAATAGATATTGGTATTATGCCTCTTCCAGATGATGAGTGGTCTAAAGGTAAATGTGGATTGAAAGGGTTACAGTATATGGCTTTAAAAATTCCAACTATAATGTCTCCGGTCGGAGTCAATGCTGATATTGTAAATGATGGAAAGAATGGTTTTTTGGCAAGCAATACTAATGAGTGGGTCGATAAGCTTTCTATGTTAATCGAATCGGAAGAATTGAGACTGAAATTGGGACAGGCAGGTCGAAATACGGTTGAGAAGAAATATTCTGTTTTGGCAAACCAATCTAAATACCTTGAGCTTATTAATAGGTTGATTTCATAATCCCTTCAAATAGTCCTTGGCCAGATCATAGGTCCGATCTTTTTTATTAGCAAGCTTCTTTACTTTTTTGAATTGCTCCTTGGCATACTCCGTTTCTCCTCGTCCGGCAGCGTATCGGCCTAAATTAAGTACAGAGTATAAGTAATATCCCTTTTCTTGTGCGCCAATTTCATCTCCATATTTCACGCACAACCTATAGTATTTTTCAGCTTCCTCCACCTCGTCTCTGTGAGCATTGATTTCACCTAAAAAAAATGCGGCATAACGTCCACTGTTTTGTTCATAGCCTAAATAGCTGCTATCAATTTTGGCAATGATGGAAAGCGAAACTTCTTCTGCTTTGGAGTGTTGCCCAGTAGAATACAACAAACGCGCATAGAATCTATGAAAATAGGCATTGTTAGGAAAAGTTCGGTACAAATACTCTGAGGTAAACAGTGCCGCACGGCGATTATTTTCTTCATTGGCCATGATTCTCATGAGGAAGTATTGGGCCTCCGTTCTAGTGAAAAAAGCGTTGTTGGCTACCTCTTTTAGTTGTTCAAGTCCTAATTCTTTATCTCCATCTCTAAAGAACATCATGATCGGTTTGAGGATAGGATAGTTTTCTGGGATCCAAACAGAATAGTAATTATACAATGCATCACCGAAAAGGATCTCAGGGCCAAATTCTTCATGGTTTCGGCAGTAGTCCAAATACTTCATGGCATGTTTACCGGCAGTAGCCGCTTTTCGCCACGAGTGTCTTTCTGCATACAATCGTCCTTTGAATGCATAAGCAGCCGACAGAAAAAAACCACCTTCCACTTCACTGCCATGGGCCAGGATATTTTCTGCCACCAGTATGGTGCTATCCATATAGGCGATCATCGCAGAATCATACTGTTCGTCCTGAATATTCGGTACGATGCGCCACCATTGGCTCAGTCCTAATAAAAAATAGGGAAGAGGATGCCAGCCATATTTGCCCTTGAGCCACCGAAATTGAGAATCAGCTCTTTTGAAGTCGAAATTGTACATGCTATTGATGCCTTCCGTACACTCGATTTGAATTTCAGTATCGGTGAGCAACACAGGAATGCTATCGTTCGGGTTCGCCTGAGCATTCAATTCAAAGACGAGGATGACAGCAATAAATAAGAGTGTTCGCATCAAATTCTTGAATGAAAATTTTCTTTCAGCATAAAGCTAATACATGCTGAACAAATACCTAGAAGACTTTAGATACGGATTTAAATTTCTTCTGTTTTTCCTACTAAACTTCTAATTTCATTATCAATCTTATATGAGAGCTCCTGAATCTTTTGAATGTAAAGTTGGGTGTTGGACCAGTCGTCGGGTTTATCAGATAATAGGTTGGTCAAACCCAGGAGCGAGGTGATCGGGCCTCGTAATTGATGTGCGGAAACAAAAGCAACCTCTTTTAGTTTTTTATTTTGTTGAGTTATTTTCTTCTCGTATAACTTTTCTCGAGTAACATTTCTAAAAGATAAGGCAACCTTGTTTCCACAATTGAGAAGCTCCTTTACGGGATGGTATTCTACCGCAATCCACATACTCCTGCCACTCTTAGTCGTAAAATGATGCTCGCCGTTTATTACTCTCCCGTTTAGTGCAAGATTGAATTCCCGCTTGAAATCTCCCATATTGTCAGGATGAACGAAATTGGTACTGATTTCGCCAATAGAGACTTCGTGTGACCAATATTTTAATAAAAATTCCCTGAAACGACGATTGAAAGAGACAATGCTATAGTCTGCTGCCACCACCAGGTTGGCAACAGTAGTACTGTCTTGAATAGCTTCTAATAGCTGCAGCGTTTCCTGCAGTCGCTCTGTTTTCTCTCTCATTGCTGATGGTTAGGCCTGAAAATTTATTAATATGAGATGAAAAAATCAGTCTGAAAACAGATTATTTTTATAAGATGCTGTTAAAAAAAAGAGAACCCTACTAGCCGGCTGCCAATAGGGTTCAGGTTCTCAATTATGAAATCTTTGGGTGATGCTAGTTTAACACGATAGTATTGATGCTCGCCTCTTTGAGCCAGCTAGAATTTTTTAAATTCTTTAATTTGATCTTGCCTACTAGAAAATTTCCTTGTTCGCTATAGTATTTTTCTTCAATAGAATCGAAGTCCTCAATATTGGGTGAAGTACCATTATATCTAACGTAGAGTCTCAAATCAAAATCCTCACATAGTTCGAATTTATTCTTGTTTTTGACTCTTTTCTTATACTCATACTTATAGTCGTGATTCAAGGCCGAAATGTCTGATAGTACTGCAGAGCCCGTAGGCTTGTCTCCTGCACCCTTTCCGTATAGAAGTTGACTTTCCGAAAAGGCACTTTCCAGCACTACGGCATTGTATTCGTTGTTGGTTTGCGAGAGTACTGCGCCATTAGGGATAAAAGTAGGTAAGCAATAAGCCTCAATTTTATCACCCTCGCGCCTGCATTTCGAAATCAACTTGATGGAGTAGCCATGTTTATGCGCATAGTCAATGTCAAAATCATTGATTTTGGAAATGCCATAGTTGAATACGTCTTCCGGTTTGGCGACGAGCCCAAAAGCATGAAAAAGTAATATGCAGAGCTTGTATTTAGGGTCAATACCTTCTACGTCAAGGGTGGGATCGCTTTCCGCAAAGCCTAAATCTTGAGCTTCCTTTAAAACCTCATCGTAGGTTTGTCCTCCACCTAAGAGCTTGGAAAGAATAAAATTGGTTGAACCATTAAAAATGCCCTCCAAGGATGAAAGCAAATCGTTGTCGTAATATTCTTCTAAATTCCGAATGATTGGAATACTAGCACAACAGGATGCTTCATAGAGGAAAGAGACTTTGTTCTTTTCCTGTAATTCGAGAAGCTCCTCCAGGTGTTCGGCGATCATTTTCTTGTTGGCTGAAACTACCGACTTTCCATTATTCATGGCGGTGGTTACGATCTCTAATGCGGCATCTGCATCATCAATCAATTCCACGATCACATCTATTTCATCGTTTTGTAGCAATTCATCCTTGTTGTCCGTGAAGTAGGATATATCTAAGGATCTGGGTTTATTCAGGTCCTTGATACAGATTTTTACAATCTCTGAATTAATGGAGTTGGATTGTTGGAGTACGTGGTACAGTCCTTGTCCAACACAGCCGAAGCCGAAAATGCCTAGTTTGAGGTTTTTCATTCTTATGCTAATACAGCGTTATTTTCTTTTGTTTTAATTTTTTCAAAGGCCTCTTCTAAGTCTTGAATTAGGTCAGAAGGGTCTTCTGTACCGATAGACAATCTAACTAGTGAATCATTGATGCCTGCAGCTCTTCGGATATCGTCTGGCGTTCCCTTGTGTGTCATGGTGGCCGGATGACAGCAAAGACTTTTTACACCACCAAGACTTTCCGCCAGCTTAAACAAACAGGTGTTGGTCACAAATTCAGAAGCTTTCTCTTTGGAGTCTTCTTTGAAAGCAAATGAGACCACTGCTCCATAATATTTTTGTTGTTTTGTAGCTAACGCATGATTTGGGTGTTGCTTCAGCCCTGGATAGTTCACGATTTGTAGTTCGTGCTTATTAAGCAGATATTCAGCGATGATTTCTGCATTTCTGCATTGTTTTTCCACCCTAAGTCCAAGGGTTTGAATACCACGAATAGTTAGCCAGCTGTCCCATGGCCCTAGGATGCTTCCGGTCGCATTCTGAATGAATTTGATCTCATCAGCTAATTCTTTGGTTTTTACAGCTACCAAGCCTGCAATCACATCTGAGTGTCCTGCGATATATTTGGTGGCACTGTGCAACACGATGTCAGCACCTAAATCCAAAGGTTTTTGTAAAATTGGACTCGCAAAAGTATTGTCAACCACAACAAGGCAACCATTCGAATGTGCGATCTTCGAAATGGTTGCGATGTCTGTGATTTTTAGGGTAGGGTTGGTTGGAGTTTCCAACCAGATCAGTTTGGTATTAGGGGTAATGTTGTCGATAATATTTTCCGGATCAGTGGTGTCTGTGTAATGCACCGTGATCCCAAATTTCTTGTATAGTTTTTCGAATGAACGAAAGGTGCCGCCGTAGATGTCATCTACAGCCACAATCTCGTCTCCAGCCTGGCAAAGTTTGATTACAGCATCCACTGCGGCCAATCCACTAGCGAATGCAAATCCACCTGCTCCATTTTCTAGCCTGGCGATAGTTTCCTCTAGTACTTGCCTTGTGGGGTTATTGGATCTACTGTAGTCGAAGCCTTTGTTAACACCTGGAGCATCTTGTACAAACGTAGAAGTCTGATAAATCGGAGTTGAGAGTGCGCCTGTCAATGGGTCTGACAGGATGCTGTGTAAAATTTCTGTTGTCTCTTGCATGTCTTTATTTTTTAGAACCCAGATTGTGTATGAGGACTTTGTCATGAGAGACTTTAGACCAATAAATCAGGAAGTTTTAAGAAGAAAGCATAGCAGCGCTATGGTGACTGATTAAAACGAAACGCAGTGTCTGATTTGCAGGTATTAAGCCTCGGAATAAAGTTCCTAATGCATAAACTGGGTTAAAGTTTACAAGGAGACTTTTCAAGGATCCATTGTCTGGCATGGACAAAAAAAATGTCCTTTCCAGACAAGCTAGAAAGGACATCGTATATTTTTTTGATATTGAGTCTATCCATTCCGCTTATCTCTCTCTGACAGCAATCGTCAGAGATTGGAGTTAGCACCTTCTGTTGTTTCCAACTAGGGTTGCTAAGGTTTCATAGGGCCAAATCCCTCCACCTTTCTTGATAAGTCATCCAATAAATTATTTAGAACGTGCCACAAAGATATGGGCTAGTTTTTTTCTTGTGCAAGAAAAATTGAAAATTATTTTTCCGAAAGTTAACGCTTCCACCTCACTTTGTTGGCATTGTTGTCCATCTCAAAAGTGCTTGATTTTCCTGCTCCACTTTTGAATTTCAACTCATCAAAACTGGCCAATTCTCTGCCTAAAGGCATAAATTCAGTAGTCTCTAATGATTCGTAAGGCAGGTGAATAATCTCGAAAATCACGTCTCCTTTATGCAATAAATTTTGATAGTGAATTTTTGATTCGTCAACCGTTTTTATTTCGGTAAAGTCAATATTTTCTTCATACCATTTCATAGTATTGATATAATCTGAGGAAGTGATAGAGAAAAACATCGCCTTAGTGATTACGCTATCAATAGGGTTTGGTTCATCAAAGATTTGTACCTGATTTCCGTCTGGATCAACCGTGAGGAAAAAACTCATGTCAAGGTTTTTGTCTTCAGTCACATCTTCGATTAACTTCTGATTGGAGGCCTGCAATTTTTCTCTGACTTCTTCGAATTTGTTTGTCGAAAAACCAATTTTGGTTATGCCATTCACGTATTTTTTCCCCTTGGGGAATTTAATCTGACTTTTGAGCATGATGTTTTTGCCTTGTTTGATCAAAAGGTTGAAATCACCGGTTTGCATCTTTACATGCTGCTGTGGTTTGTATTCTTTAATAGCTATATCCAGATATTTCCTGTACCATGTAGCAGACAACTTTACATCACGAGCGATAATCGTTGCTCCACTGAGTTGAAAGTCAGTACTTTTTTCTTGAGCAGCTAGCTGATTAATGAAGGTGCTTAGAATGAATGTCAGTAGAAGAAAAATGTTTTTCCGAGAATCTAGAGTCATATTTATGCTGATAGTCTTTGTCAAAGTAAGATAAATCTAATGATATAGGCAGCGTCTATATCTGTTTCAAAAAAAATTATAGACATGAATCGACATACTCGATTAATCGTAGTAATTTTGAGCCTATTTAAAATGAGTCTAAATTATTCTATTCTCGGATGAGTAAAGATGATCAAATATTAGAGGAATTCACCTCAAAAGAATACGAACATGGATGGTCAGTTGACTTGGAAGCAGATGAAGCGCCCAAGGGATTGAATGAGGACATTGTTCGATTCATTTCAAAAAAGAAAAACGAGCCAGAGTGGTTGTTGGAGTGGCGATTGGACGCGTTTGCTAAATGGCAAGCCATGAAGGAACCCAACTGGGCTAATGTGAAATATCCGAAAGTGGACTATCAGGACATTAAGTACTATTCTGCTCCAAAGCAGAAAAAGACACCTGAAAGTCTTGAAGATGTAGATCCGGAATTGTTGGAGACATTCGAAAAGCTCGGTATATCACTGACTGAGCAAAAGAGACTGACTGGAGTGGCAGTTGATGCCGTAATTGACTCCGTTTCTGTTGCCACTACTTTCAAAGATACATTAGGCAAGCTCGGTATTATTTTCTGTTCGTTCAGCGAGGCGGTAAAAGAACATCCAGAGTTGATCAAGAAATACATAGGTTCTGTAGTTCCAAAATCTGACAATTACTTTTCAGCTTTGAACTCAGCTGTGTTTTCTGATGGATCATTTTGTTACATCCCGAAAGGCGTAAGATGCCCGATGGAATTGTCTACATACTTCAGAATCAATGCGGCTAATACGGGTCAGTTTGAGAGAACATTGATCGTGGCGGACGAAGGATCATATGTGAGCTACTTGGAAGGCTGTACAGCTCCGATGCGTGATGAAAATCAGTTGCACGCCGCGGTAGTAGAAATCGTAGCGCACAAAGATGCAGAAGTAAAATACTCTACCGTTCAAAATTGGTATCCTGGTGATAAGGATGGTAAAGGCGGTATCTACAACTTCGTTACTAAGCGAGGAATCTGTGCAGGTGATCATTCTAAAATATCCTGGACTCAGGTAGAAACGGGTTCCGCAGTGACATGGAAGTACCCATCTTGCATTCTGAAAGGAGACTATTCTGTTGGAGAATTTTATTCTGTTGCGGTAACCAATAATTACCAGCAAGCAGATACGGGTACGAAAATGATTCACTTGGGGAAAAACACCAAGTCTAGAATTGTATCCAAAGGTATATCTGCTGGTCATTCGCAAAACAGCTATAGAGGTCAGGTGCAGGTTTCTAAAAGAGCCGAAAATGCAAGAAATCACTCACAATGTGATTCTTTGTTAGTAGGCAATCTATGTGGAGCGCATACCTTCCCATACATTGATATTGAGAATTCTTCAGCTCATGTAGAGCACGAGGCGACCACCTCCAAGATAGGAGAAGATCAAATCTTCTACTGTACTCAGCGAGGAATCGATGAAGAAAATGCTGTGGCATTGATCGTCAACGGTTACGCCAAAGAAGTCCTCAATCAATTGCCAATGGAGTTTGCCGTAGAAGCTCAGAAGCTTTTGGCACTTACTCTTGAGGGATCCGTTGGATAATCTCCATTTACTAATTCATTCAATAAGAAATAAAATTTGCAGCAATGCTTAAGATAAAAAATTTACAGGCACGAGTAGAAGAGAAGGAAATTCTCAAGGGAATTAACTTAGAAGTAAAACCTGGTGAGGTACATGCTATTATGGGACCTAATGGATCCGGTAAGAGTACCTTGGCTTCAGTGTTGGCCGGACGTGAAGATTACGAAGTGACTGGCGGTGAAGTTGAGTATATGGGTCAGGATTTGTTAGATCTTGCGGCTGAAGAAAGAGCAAGAGAAGGTATCTTCTTGGCTTTCCAGTATCCAGTAGAGATCCCAGGTGTCACAACTACCAACTTCATGAAAACTGCGCTCAACCAAATCAGAGAGCACAAAGGGCAAGAGCCTTTGGATGCTGTGGCGTTCTTGAAGAAGATGAAAGAAAAAATGGCATTGGTTGAAATTGATCAGTCTTTGCTGAGCCGTTCGTTGAATGAAGGATTTTCTGGTGGAGAAAAGAAAAGAAACGAAATCTTCCAAATGGCTATGCTAGAGCCAAAATTAGCGTTATTGGACGAGACTGATTCAGGCTTAGATATCGATGCATTGAGAATCGTAGCCAATGGAGTCAATGCTTTGAAATCTGAGGATAATGCTACCATCGTTGTAACACACTACCAAAGATTGCTGGACTATATCGTGCCGGACTTTGTGCATGTATTGTATCAAGGTAGAATTGTGAAGTCTGGAACTAAAGATTTGGCTCTTGAACTAGAAGAAAGAGGTTACGACTGGATCATCAAAGAATTAGAAGAAGCTTAAGCATGAGCGATTTGGATAAAAATATTTTTGGACAAGAGCTGGTAGATCAGGCGGCACAATTTGTTGCCAACATGAACGGTAGTGCGATTCCTCAATTGGGGGAAAATCGTAAAAAAGCGCTCAATTTTCTGAAAGACAACGGTTTTCCTGGGCCACGTGCAGAAGAGTATAAATTCACTAAACTGACGAAGGCGATCAGCAAGAAATTCGACTTGTCAAAGTATGCTGATATCGATGAATTGCCACAGGATTTGATCAACGACATCAAGGCCAAGCACGAAGGAGCGAATGTGTTATTCTTCATAAATGGAAAGTACGATACTGAGAACTCGATTATTGTTTCTCCGGAAGAACAATTGAAAATAGAGTCCCTCAAAGACTACGCTGCAGCAAATGATGTCAATGAATTATTTAAGGACGATTCTGATCCTTTTGCTGCTCAGAATAATGTATATGCCAATGACGGTGTAGTGGCTCAAATTGCTAAGGGTAAAGTTGTAGCCTCACCTGTGATTTGTTATTACATTTCTGTGAATGATGGCAATGCCAATCATGGGTTCATAAAAAACATCTACTTGGCCAATGAAAATAGTCAAGCAGACTTTGTGCATTTTCACCTGTCATTTGGCAATGAGAGTACCTTTATCAATGAGTCTAAAAATTATATTGTCAAGCAAAATGCTCGTGTAAGTCTCTATAAGATTCAGGAAGAGTCATCCAAGGCTGTGTATATCGGCAATACTAGAGTGTACCAGGAAAGAGACAGTGTATTCTCTTCTTATGTCTTTACGCTCGATGGCGAAGTGGTGAGAAACAACCTGCACATTGAAGTGGATGGCGAAGGATGCGAAAGTAATATGTTTGGCTTGTACCTGACAAAGGGTAAAACCCATGTAGATAATCACACAACAGTAGATCACCGCAAACCAAATTGTAATAGCAACGAATTGTACAAAGGCGTGATGGACGATCAGTCTCGTGGCGTTTTCAACGGGAAAATCTTCGTGCAACAAGAAGCGCAAAAAACAAATGCATTTCAGTCGAATGGCAACATCCTTTTGTCCGACGATGCCGTAGTAAATACCAAGCCTCAATTGGAGATTTGGGCAGACGATGTGAAGTGTTCGCACGGATGTACTACTGGCCAATTGGACGAGGAGGCGATTTTCTATTTGAGAGCCCGAGGCATCGAAAAAGAAAAAGCAAGATCAATGATCTTATTGGCCAATGTGGCTGAGGTGATTGAAAAGGTGAACCTCGGTTGGTTGAAAATGGAAATCACCGACAAAGTAATCGAAAGATTGAACGTATAAGTAACATGGTGGACGCAGCACTAGATATTGAAGCAATAAGAAAACAATTTCCAATTCTTCATCAGGAAGTCAATGGTAAGCCTTTGGTTTACTTCGACAATGCCGCTACATCGCAAAAACCCCAGAGCGTCATCGACGCACTGACGCATTATTACAATACTGACAATTCTAACATACACAGAGGCATTCACACCTTGGCTGAAAGAGCCACTACTGCTTTTGAAGACACTAGAAAGGCGGTAGCCAAATTTTTGAATGCCAACGAAGTTGAAGAAGTTATTTTCACTAAAGGCACTACGGAAGGTATCAACCTTGTGGCTGCTACTTTCGGTAGAAAATTCATCAATGCAGGCGACGAAGTTATCGTGTCGGCACTCGAGCACCACTCTAACATTGTGCCTTGGCAGATTCTCTGCGAAGAAAAAGGAGCGGCCCTCAAGGTCATTCCGGTCAACGAAAAGGGCGAATTGATCTTTGATGAGTATGTCAAATTGTTGTCGGATAAAACTAAGCTGGTATCAGTCAACTACATCTCGAATGCACTGGGTACGATCAACCCGGTAAAGGAAATAATAGTCGAAGCTCACAAAGTGGGTGCAAAAGTGTTGATCGATGCGGCACAGGCAGCGCCGCATGTGAAGCTAGACGTGAAGGCTTTGGACTGTGATTTTCTGGCATTTTCTGCGCACAAAGTATATGGCCCAACTGGAGTAGGAGCCTTATATGGTAAGAGAGATTTGCTAGAAGCCATGCCTCCCTACCAAGGAGGAGGAGAGATGATTAAGGACGTGAGTTTCTCTGGCACCACGTTCAACGATATTCCTTATAAGTTTGAAGCAGGCACACCGAATATTGGCGAGGTCATTGCTTTTAAAGCGGCAATTGATTTTGTGGAGGATTTGGGGCAAGAGAATATCGCTAGTTACGAAGATGAGTTGATGGCTTATGCCAATGACTTATTGAATGAAGTGGATGGTTTTACACCAGTCGGTACGGCAGATAAAAAAGCGAGTGTGATTTCTTTCTTGATTGATGGTGTCCATCCATTCGACTTAGGTCAATTGTTGGATGCTAGAGGGATTGCAGTAAGAACTGGTCACCATTGTGCACAGCCTTTGATGGAGTTTTTCAACATCGAAGGAACGGTAAGAGCCTCTTTCTCTGTTTACAATACAAAAGAAGAAATCAAATATTTTGTGGAATCGCTCAAAGCGGTGATCAAGATGTTTAAATAAGATAAAGGCCTCATGGGCAGCAAGTAATGGCTACAATCAATTCCATTCAGGAAGAAATAATTGAAGATTTTGGTATGCTAGATGGTGATATGGAAATGACCATTGGCTACGTGATGGAACTAGGAACCAAACTTCCTGAGCTTCCTGGCGAACATCAAACAGATGAAAATATCGTAAAAGGCTGTCAGTCAAAGGTTTGGCTTAATGCCAAAATGGAAGATGATAAAGTTGTCTTCGAGGCAGACAGCAATACAGCCATTACCAAAGGGTTGGTGAGTTTGTTGGTGAGGATTTTATCTAACCAGACACCGGACGATATTTTAAATGCAGACCTGTACTTTCATGAGAAAATTGGAATGAACAGGTTCATCGGTACGCAACGATCCAATGGTTTTGCAGCCATGATCAAGCAAATGCAGATTTACGCCTTGGCAATGAAAGCTAAAATTAACTAAGATGGCAGAAGAGAAAGACTTAAAAGAAAAAGTGCTCGCAGCGATCAAAATGGTCTATGACCCCGAGATCCCAGTAGATGTGTATGAATTGGGTTTGATCTATGAGATCAACATTTTTCCAGTGAACAACGTCTATGTCTTGATGACATTGACTTCGCCTGCTTGTCCGTCGGCAGAAGCTTTGCCGGAGGAAATCAAGCAGCGGATAGAAGAAATCGAAGGCATAGGCAAAGTGGATGTAGAAGTGACTTTCGACCCTCCCTACGAGACTGATATGATGTCCGAAGCCGCCAAACTTGAGCTTGGGTTTATGTGATTTTGGTCGACAGTTCATGGCCCATCGACCATGGACAATATTCGAACAATTGTAAATAGAAAAGAAATAAGAATATTTAATACAAAAAAGATATGTATCCAGAAGAATTAGTAGCCCCAATGAGAGCAGACTTGACGTCTGTAGGCTTTGAAGAATTTAAAACAGCTGACTCAGTAGAGCAGCATTTGACTGATCACAAAGGTACGACGCTTTTGGTGGTCAATTCAGTGTGTGGATGTGCAGCCGGAGCAGCTAGACCAGGCGTGAAAATGGCAGTAGAAAACAGTGCTAAAAAGCCAACTAACTTGGCTACAGTATTTGCTGGTGTAGACGCTGAGGCAGTTCAAAAAGCGAGAGAGTTTACTTTACCATACCCTCCGTCTTCTCCGTCTATCGCTTTGTTCAAAGATGGTGAGTTGGCTCACTTTGTTGAAAGACATCACATAGAAGGCCGTAGTGCAGAGATGATCGCAGATCACTTAGTACAGGTATTCGACGAATTCTGTTAAGTAATTAATAGTGAATAATGAAGAGTGAATAATTTTTGAGCCTCAACTAATTATTCACTCTTTGCTATTTATTAATCACTACCAATTATTCATTGATCACAATTCATTACAAACCATGGCCAAAACCGAATCTACGATGATGCCGCTGGGTACTCAAGCTCCGGCATTTAATCTACCTGACACAGTCTCTGGAAATACTTTTAGTTTTTCTGATGTGAAGTCTGGCAAAGGCACAGTAGTGATGTTCATTTGCAACCACTGTCCTTATGTGATTCATGTGCAAGAAAAAATTGTTGAAGTAGCGAAAACTTATCAAGACAAAGGCATTGGCTTCGTAGCCATCAGTTCTAATGATGTAGAAAATTATCCCGATGATTCTCCTGAGCTGATGAAGAAACATGCGGAGAAGTATGGATTCACATTTCCATATCTCTATGACGAGTCTCAGGAAATAGCAACAGCTTATCAAGCGGCCTGTACTCCAGATTTCTTCGTTTTCAATAGCGAAGACGAATGTGTGTATCGTGGCCGACTCGATGGAGCCACTCCGGGCAATGAGGTACCTGTCTCTGGTGATGATTTGAGCTATGCGCTACGCAATTTGTCTGCAAGTCTTCCTGTAGATACCGAACAACATCCCAGCCTCGGCTGCAACATCAAGTGGAAGAATAATTAGTTAAAGTTGATAGTAAAAAGTGACTAGTTTTGTGACAATCTATAAATTGATAAAACTTTTGACTTTCTAACTCCCCACTAATGAGCGTACATCAATCCAACATCAAGAGAGTAACCACCCACCAACTCCAGGAAATGAAAAACCGTGGAGAGAAAATCTCCATGCTTACGGCCTATGATTTTTCGATGGCCAGAATTTTGGATCAAGCAGGAATTGATGTTTTGCTCGTAGGAGATTCGGCTTCCAATGTGATGGCAGGCAACGAAACTACCTTACCCATCACACTAGATCAAATGATTTATCATGCACAAGGAGTAATACGAGCAATCAGTAGAGCTTTTGTAGTCGTAGATTTGCCATTTGGAAGTTATCAGGGGAATTCGACGCAGGCCTTGAAATCAGCCATCAGAATTATGAAAGAATCTGGTGCGCATTCTGTAAAACTGGAAGGCGGAGCAGAAATTCAGGAGAGCATAACCAGAATTCTCAGTGCTGGAGTTCCAGTGATGGGTCACTTGGGATTAACCCCGCAGTCGATTTATAAGTTTGGCACTTATACAGTGAGAGCTAAAGAAGAAGCCGAAGCAGAGAAACTGATCTCTGATGCGAAGCTGCTGGAAGAAACTGGCTGCTATGCCATTGTATTAGAAAAAATTCCAAGCAATTTGGCCAAAAGAGTGGCCGAAACGGTCAATATCCCAATCATAGGAATAGGCGCTGGTCCTTATGTAGACGGACAAGTGCTCGTGACACACGACATGTTAGGCATCACCCAAGAGTTTCAACCCCGATTCCTTCGTCAGTACACAGACATTAGTCAAATCATGACAGAGGCAGTGCAAGGCTACATCAAAGACGTCAAAGCCAAAGACTTCCCAAGCGATAAGGAGAGTTATTGATTATGGGTGAAAGTTTCTCTAGATGGGCAAATGATTTAAGCAAACAGAATAGGCAGACCTTGAAAGGAAATAGAGGTTCCGGTTATACTAATTTTGACAAGTCTTACATTACCAATTATATCATTTCTAGAAAACCGCTAGTTTTCAAAGAAGCCAGTCCTGAATATTTGGAGAAGCTACATCGCAGGCTTAAAATAACTCGAAAGAAAGAGGTCAGAAGAAAAATTAAAGCAATGGTTATCTCTATAATTATCGTTGGATTTTTGGTTTATTGGGTGTTTGCTTAAAATCTATCTTAAGCGAAAATTAAATACTAACAGTAAGAATGCTTTACCGTCATCACCGATTTTCGCCCATGTTGGTCTTGTGACCAACGTGCAGCTGCATCATTAGCCCCTCCTGTCATTTCGTAAGGAATTCGACGAAAGTCGGATGACTGAAGAAATCTTGTCATTTATGTAGAGTCTGCCAGCAGTCAAGAGCATTCTTTCATATTATTACATATTAACCTGAGTACGATTCTAACTTGCGTTACAACCGTTTTTGAAGTGCATCAATCGTGCTTTGCCTTCAAGCCAGGCAGGCTCTTCCTTTTTTCATTGCCAAAAAAGGAAGCAAAATGGCTAGAAAATTATAAACTCGCTATCGCTCAGACAGTATAATTTTCAAAAACCTTGAAATAAGAAATGATTCGCTCACGCTGGTCTTGTGACCAAGGTGTAGCCACATCATAATCCTTTTCTGTCATTTCGCAAGGAATGAGACGTGAGTCGAATGACTGGAGAAAACTCATCAGCGAGAAGCAGCCTGCCAGTCAATAAGAAAATTCCTTCGTTGCACTACGGAATGACTTTGATATTTAGATAAAAAACCACCCGCTCCAGCTATTAACCACCCAATCCATACCCCTTTCTGCAAACATTTATTAAATTCGCCATTCCGAACATTGAAGCCCAAATAGAGTTTATAATTAGTTGTTGAATTTGACGACAGTATATGGCTTCAATCAAGTCTAAAGTCTAGCGTCTAAAATCTAAAATCTGGAATACGAATGGCACAAAAAGCTAAAATCATTTACACAAAAACGGACGAAGCGCCGGCACTAGCCACCTATTCATTTTTGCCTATTGTACAGGCATTCACCAAAGCTGCAGGAGTAGAAGTTGAAACCAGAGACATCTCTTTGGCAGGAAGAATCATCGCGAACCTTGCGGAGTATTTGACTGACGATCAGAAGATCGGCGATGCTTTGGCAGAGCTTGGAGAATTAGCGAAGACGCCAGACGCCAATATCATCAAATTGCCTAACATCAGTGCTTCAATCCCGCAGCTTCAAGCCGCCATCAAAGAATTGCAGGCACAAGGCTATAAGTTGCCCGATTACCCAGCTAGTCCAAAAAATGCTGAAGAAGAAAAAATCAAGACAGCTTATGCCAAAGTATTGGGTAGTGCAGTGAACCCGGTATTGAGAGAAGGAAACTCTGATAGACGAGCACCTAAGGCAGTGAAGAACTTTGCCAAGAAAAATCCACATTCGATGGGCGCTTGGTCAGCTGACTCTAAGTCTCACGTAGCGAGCATGCCTGCTGACGATTTCTACGGAAGTGAAAAATCAGTAACTATAGCTGATGCTACAGATGTAAAAATCGAATTCGTAGGTGCAGACGGTTCTTCTAAGGTGTTGAAAGAAAAAGTGTCGTTGCTATCAGGCGAAATCATCGACGCCTCTGTCATGAACATGGCGGCATTGAAAGCATTCATTGCCAAGGAAATAGAAGATGCAAAAGCGAACGGCGTATTGTTCTCATTGCACATGAAAGCCACGATGATGAAGGTGTCTGACCCTATCATTTTCGGCGCTGCAGTTGAAGTGTTTTATGCTGATGTTTTTGAAAAATATGCAGACTTGTTCGCAGAACTAGGCGTAACAGCCACGAACGGTATCGGCGACGTATACACCAAAATCGCTGGACATGCGCAGGAGTCTGAAGTAAAAGCAGCCATCGAGGCAGTTTACAAGAACAGACCAGACTTGGCTATGGTAAATTCCGATAAAGGAATTACCAACCTACATGTACCAAGTGACGTGATTATCGATGCCTCTATGCCAGCGATGATTAGAACTTCTGGTCAGATGTGGAATGCAGCAGGTAAACAGCAAGATACTAAAGCGGTGATTCCAGATAGAAGTTATGCAGGTGTGTACCAAGAGACCATCGACTTCTGTAAGAAACATGGTGCCTTCGACCCTACTGCAATGGGTAGCGTGCCCAACGTAGGTCTGATGGCTCAGAAAGCAGAAGAATACGGTTCGCACGACAAGACATTCCAAATGTCGGCTGCAGGTACGGTGAAGGTAGTTGATGCTGCTGGCAACGTATTGATTGAGCAGCCAGTTGGCGAAGGTGATTTATTCAGAATGTGTCAAGTGAAGGACGCACCAATCCAGGATTGGGTGAAGTTGGCTGTGTCGAGAGCAAAGGCTACTGGCAATCCTGCAGTATTCTGGTTGGACGAAAACAGAGCGCATGATGCTCAGCTGATCGCTAAGGTGAATACTTACTTGAAAGATCATGACACTGCTGGATTGGAACTATTGATCAAATCGCCAGTGGAGGCTACTAAGTTCTCATTGGAAAGAATCAAAGAAGGAAAAGATACTATCTCAGTTACTGGAAATGTATTGAGAGATTATTTGACTGACTTGTTCCCGATTTTGGAATTGGGTACTAGTGCGAAAATGCTTTCTATCGTTCCGTTGATGAATGGCGGTGGATTGTTCGAAACCGGTGCAGGTGGATCTGCGCCTAAACACGTTCAGCAGTTCAACGAAGAAGGTCACTTGAGATGGGATTCTTTGGGTGAGTTCTTGGCTTTAGCGGTTTCTTTAGAGCATTTGAGCCAGTCTTCTGACAATGCCAAAGCACAAGTATTGGCGGATGCTTTGGATGAAGCGACCGGTAAATTTTTGGATGAAGGCAAATCGCCTTCTAGAAAAGTGAACGAAATTGACAACAGAGGTTCTCACTTCTACTTGATGACTTACTGGGCGGAAGCTTTAGCCAACCAAGACAAGGACGCTGATTTGAAAGCGAAGTTTACCGACTTGTCTAAAGCCTTGGCTGACAATGAAGCGAAGATCAACGAAGAGCTGATCGCGGCGCAAGGTGCAGAAGTGAATATCGGTGGCTACTATCAGCCAAACGAAAAACTGGCTTCTGAAGCGATGCGACCAAGCGCAACATTGAACGGCCTTTTGACGTCTATTGCGTAGTTAGCGAATGAACAGAACTTACAACATCCCAACCCTTGATATGAATGCAACAAATTCTTTTTGTTGTTGGATTGAGTATAGGTGATATTGTAAGACGCTAGATATAGAAATTATAAACCTCGTCTTATGGCGAGGTTTTTTTGTTTGTGGTAACTTAGTATGTAAAGAGACTTATTCAAAAGACTTGTTTCTAAAACCTGTCACATTGAGCTACGTCGAAATGTCCGCCTGCTAATAGCAGCAAGGCTTCGAGTACCTCAGCCTGACACCTTCATTGAGCCTTTTGAATCAGATTCTATATTGAATTCTAAACTATGGAATTAACCAATTATCAAATCTTATTACTCTTCGCCGTAGGCGGACTGGTCGCCATCATCGGCCCGCTGGTGATGAGTCGATTGCTGCGACCTAGTCGGCCAAATGACGAAAAACTCACCACTTACGAATGTGGCGAAGACCCTACAGGCACCGCCTGGGGAAAATTCAACATCCGCTTCTATGTAGTGGCTTTAGTTTTCGTCTTGTTCGAAACGGAGCTTTTGTTCCTTTTTCCTTGGGCTATTGTTTTTGGCAACGAACAACTCAACGCCGAAACCGCAGGAAATTGGGGACTGCTGGCTATGGTAGAAATGGGGCTGTTCATTCTCATTCTTGCATTAGGTCTAGTTTACGTTTGGGGCAAAGGCTACCTCGAATGGGAAAAACCAGAAGTGAGTGTACTAGATACTAAAAGCAAAGTGCCTGATGCGTTGTATAGTGATTTGAATAAGAAATATGCTAATAATTAACTAATCTCTAAGCAATTTGTCATTTCGACCGATAGGGAGAAATCTTAATGGCACAAAGAAGGGAACATAGATTTCTCCTTCCAGTCGAAATGACAAAAAAAAGTAAGTCTAAAATCTAGTATCTAAAATCTAACATCTAATAAAACATGAAAGGCCTACTCGATCAACAATTTAACAATGGCGGTGTCGTCCTGAGCAACTTAGAAGACCTAACCAATTGGGCACGGATGTCCAGTATCTGGCCCATGGGCTTTGGTTTGGCCTGCTGTGCGATCGAAATGATGGGATCCATGGCCTCAGGCTATGATTTGGATCGATTTGGTGTGGTGCCCAGAGCTAGTCCTAGAATGTCTGACGTGATGATCGTAGCTGGTACGGTAACCTACAAAATGGCCGATCGGGTTCGTAGACTTTACGAGCAAATGGCTGAGCCGCGATACGTCATATCTATGGGCAGCTGCGCCAACTGTGGTGGCCCCTATTGGGAGCATGGCTATCATGTAGTGAAAGGAGTAGATAAAATCATTCCGGTTGATGTTTATGTGCCGGGCTGTCCACCTAGGCCTGAGGCTCTGATTGGTGGCATTATCAAACTCAGAGAAAAAATTGAAAACGAAACCTTGGTAGCACCTGAAGGTTTCAGAGAAATTTTAGACAAACAAGCCTAAGCATGACGACAGAAGAATTTAAAAATCTGATAGCATCAAAAATCGGCGAGGACGCGGTTTTGTCTATTGATGAAAATGCCACACCTACGGCGCTAGTCATAGATTCCTCGAAAGTGGAAGAAGTCATGACTTTGCTCAAGGACGACGAAGCTTCTTTTTGCGATCTGTTGTCTTGCCTCACGGCCATAGACAATGGTGTAGAAGTCAACACCATGGAGGTGATTTACAATTTGTATTCCATTCCATTGGAACATTCAGTCATGATCAAAACTGTGATTCCGAGAGAAAACCCTGAGATTGCAACAGTCAGCCATTTATGGCAAACAGCGAACTGGCATGAGCGTGAGGCTTTTGATTTATTTGGAATCATATTCAATAATCATCCAGACCTGCGCAGAATTCTGATGCCAGCCGATTGGGGCGGGCATCCGATGCGAAAAGACTATGAAGAACCGGCCACTTATCGTGGAATGAAAACGATCAGAGAGGAGGGAGACCCAGCATGAGCCAAGCCATAGAATATAAATACAGACCTGAAAACCTTAATGAATCTGCACCAAACGTGTACGATGAGTCCAAACTCACACGAGAGGAAATGGTCATCAATATAGGGCCGCAGCATCCATCTACGCACGGAGTGTTGAGGTTGGAAGTTGTGACTGATGGGGAGATCGTAGTAGATGTAGTGCCGCATTTAGGGTACTTGCATCGATGCTTTGAAAAGCATGCTGAGCAAGTTGCCATGAATGGGGTGATTCCGTTCGTAGATAGGATGGACTATGTAGGTGCGATGAACTCTGAGCATGCCTACGCCATGGGAGTAGAGCGAATGCTTAGTATTGAAGAAAAAATTCCTAAACGCGTAGAATACATCCGTGTACTTGTGGCTGAGCTAAATAGGATCGCTTCTCATTTTGTGGCGATCGGTACTTATGGCTTAGATATTGGTGCGTTTACTCCATTTTTATGGGTCATGCGAGATCGAGAGCATATTCTGCGATTGCTTGAATGGGTGAGTGGTGCAAGAATGCTATACAACTACATTTGGATTGGCGGGTTGTTTTATGATATACCGGTAGGGTTCGAGGAGAAGTGTATTGAGTTCATCAATTACCTAAAACCCAAACTGGTTGAGCTGGATGAAGTTTTGATGAACAATAAAATCTTCATTGAACGTACGGCCAATATAGGAGTCATTCCAAGAAACCTAGCGATCAATTACGGTGTGACTGGGCCGATACTGAGAGGATCTGGATTACGTCTAGATTACCGAAAAGTAGATGGTTATTCAGTATACCCCGAGCTCGATTTTGAGGTGCCTATTGGCTCTGGACAAATGGGACAAACAGGCGATTGCTGGGACCGTACCTGGGTAAGAGTGGAAGAAGTGAAACAGTCTGTAAAGATTGTGGAGCAGTGCTTGGCTCAACTTACTGGCGATCATATGCGTACTAGAGACTTTGACCCTCGGGAAGTAGTACCTAAAAAGGTTAGACCGAAGGCTCAGGATTTATATGTTAGAGCCGAAAACCCGAAAGGAGAATTAGGATTCTTCTTTCGAACAGATGGTAGATCCGATATTGCAGTCCGATGCAAAGCTAGAGGATGTAGTTTTTCTAATCTTTCTATACTTCCTGCCATTTCAAAAGGTTATATGGTAGCTGATTTGATCGCTATTGTTGGTTCGTTAGACTTTGTTATGGGAGAAGTGGATAGATAAACTTAATTCCTGTACAAAAATCATTAAATTTAATTGTTAATGGTTTTTGGAAATGGATCTCAATTTATGCCTCAAAGTATTGGATGCGGAGCAAATCCGTCAAGCTGATCAGTTTACGATCAAAAATGAACCTATACACTCCATAGATTTAATGGAGCGTGCTTCAGAGGAGTTTGTAAAATGGTTTGTAGCTGAATTCTCTGTCGATTCTCCCGTAGTTATTTTTTGTGGTACCGGAAACAATGGGGGAGATGGACTGGTGATTTGTAGACTGCTGAATGAAGCTGGTTATATGGTTTCACTTTTTTGTGTAGGCAATCCAGATACAGGTTCCCGAGATTTTAAGATCAACTATGACTTTATTCAAAACTATGACATTCCTCAAACAGTCATAGACTCGGGCAATTTCCCAGAGTTGAGTAAAGGCACCATTATAATAGACGCTTTGTTTGGTTCTGGTCTTAGTCGACCCATTACTGGATTGATCGCAGACCTCATCCATCATCTCAATGGGCAACCCTGCGCATTTCGTGTGGCAGTAGATATTGCTTCCGGGCTAGGATGTAATGAAAGGTTTGAAAAAGGTGCAATAATGACGGCAACACATACAGTCAGTTTTCAAGTACCCAAATTGTCTTTATTGCTTCCTGATAATGAAACTCATAGTGGTCAGTTGGTAATAAAGAGCATTGGGCTTATTGAAGAATATGTGCAGTCATTGTCTTCCAGTTTTTACTATTCTACAGAAGGTTTTATTAAATCATTCATTCGTTCCAGAGGCAAGTTTTTACATAAAGGAACTGCAGGGAAGAATTTAATTGTAGCAGGCAGCCTTGGGAAGATTGGAGCTGCCGTACTGGCCAGTAGCGCATGTTTACGATCAGGTGCAGGTTTGCTTACCGTTCATTTGCCAGCGTGTGGGATTAATGTGCTCCAAGGAAGTGTACCAGAAGCCATGGTCATTGGTGACGAAAATGATAATATAATTGGCAGTATACAATCCCTTTCGGGGTTTGATGTAATAGGAGTTGGACCAGGAATAGGGACGGAAAAAATAACTGCTGAAGCATTGAGTCAAATACTAGATCAGTTTGACCGACCCATGGTCATAGATGCAGATGCATTGAATATTTTGTCGGAGAACAAAAAATGGATAGAAAAAATACCTAAGGGTTCAGTGCTCACGCCACATCCGGGTGAATTTCAAAGATTGGTGGGGAATTGGGACGATGATTATGAGCGATTGGATAAGCAAATTAGATTCTGCGCAGAGCACGAACTCATTGTCTTGCTAAAAGGAGCTAATTCGAGTATTTGTAATTCTGAAGGAACGGTGATTTTCAATTCTACAGGAAATCCAGGCATGGCAACAGGCGGAAGTGGAGATGTGTTAACTGGGATCATTACAGCACTTTTGGGGCAAGGATATTCAGGTTTTGAAAGCGCCTTGTTGGGTGCTTATCTACATGGTCTATCAGGAGATTTGTTCACCAAAAAGAATGCAGAAGAGTCATTGATTGCTTCAGATCTTATCAATTATCTTCCCAAAGCCTTTCGCAAAGTGAGCCAATGATTAATTCAGGCGATTTATGCCAAAGACGTCATATCCAGACAAATTCATCCAGAAATTATAGATCACTGGTCGAAAAATAAGATTCTTTCCTAAGACTTAACAAAAAAATAATTATATTCATAGAAACTATAAATCCGCTATTTGCGTATTTTGTAGAGCAGTGAAATTGGGAATAGAACGATATGCAATTGTTAAAAGTCATCGGATCAGTGGTCTTGCTGTTTACAGCAACCACAGCATGGGCTCAAGATAGCACCAGTGCGACGACTTATACAGCAGAATCTATCATATTCGAAAATGAGTCTCTGGACTTTTCCAATCAAATTGAAGTGTACCCAAATCCTTCCATTGATTACATTGTTGTAAATATTAAGAATTCAACTTTAAGAGAAACCTCTTTTGAATTGCACAGCATAATTGGCAATACGGTAGAGGTGAATGCTGAGAATGTTGGTAGTGATAAATATCGTATCAACATAAAAAACTTTAATCCCGGCTATTATTTTGTGGTGGTGAAAGACGACTTTTCCGAGTTTAAAGAAGCGTATAAATTTTTAAAAAAATAATAATAGAAGCAAGGAGCGTAAAAAAGTAAGGCCTCGATATTCGAGGCCTTACTTTTTTTGTGTTTAATTGATATTGCTATTGCATCAGTTCATAGTGCTTTCTGAATAATTCCTCGTACTTGCTTGCTAGTTCCAGGTTTTCAGTCCCTCTAAATGTGCGGGCCAACTCACTTAGTGAAATCAAGTTTTTCTGCAATTCAAATCTGTCCAAATTGCCCGTTGAATATAAATAAGTAAGCATCTCGTCAGACCTTGTTGAAATTAGCTCGGCCATTTCAGTCGCTTTTTCTTCTTCCCCTACTAGAATAAGATAACCTACCTGCTGAACACTGAAGTGGTCATATCTAATGACATTATCAGGCATGAATTCAAGACATTTCAAAATTGCTTCTCTGGCTTTTTCGGTTTTTCCTTCTGCCAATAAGTTCTGAATCAACGTATTGAAACTTGCTCTGTGATTTAAAACAAAATTTCTATAGTCCTCAGAATAATAAACTGTCGGATTGTCCAATTCTCTCCAGTGGAAATTATTGATCATATTGTCAAACATGATATCCGTATTCACGAACATTTCGCCAGAGGTTTGATTTCTTATAGGCAACAACCTGAAAGCATTTCCTTCTTGCACCATATAATCCTTCAAATTGAAGTTCACGCTTGAAGCGGAAGTGTTATTGAAATAAATAGGTCTTTCCCAATTGTTGTTTACAATCAAATCAAGGATAGCCAAATCTTTCTTTTCCAATCCTCGGCCTTTCATACTCCATGTCATTCGATCTGAAAGCCTTGAGGCAAATTGCTCTGGAATAATTCCCAATTCCATTACTTTGGCTGAATCTACAGGCAAATAGAAGTTTTTAGCCGGAACGGAATTGTAACTACTAATAGATGTGGGCACTGCCAGTGCAGGATGCTCTTCTTTAATCAGTTTGATAAACTGAGCAGCGTTCATTGTACCTCCTTTTATGTTTTGCCTTTCGACTAATGGTAAGTAGTCATTCAACCCACCTTGCTTGTAATTGTCAAGGGTCAGGCCAAATGGTAGAGGCTTCGACTCATAGGCATCTCGCATCATCTGGGCAATGTACCAGTCCGTATTGAAGTAACTCAATACTATCACTCGCACGTCGGTTCTGAATCCTTCTACTTCTTGTACATACCACAGCGGGAAGGTGTCGTTGTCGCCACCAGTAAAGATGATGGCATTTTCCTCACAAGAAGCGAGGAAGTTTTTAGCTGAGTCCACTGAGAAGTATCTGTTTGAACGATCATGATCATCCCATCCTTCAGAAGCCATGATGATTGGAGCAGACAAGCAAATGACTAATGCAATGGCTGCGGCAGGAACACCTTTTTTAATTACAGCCATTATACCTTTGAATATGGCAATAAAACCTAAACCGATCCAAAAGGCATAAGCATAGTAAGAACCAGCATAGATGTAATCTCTTTCTCTTGGCTCCGTAGGAGGAGAGTTGAGGTAAAGGACGATAGCCGCTCCTGTTAAGAAGAATAATAGTCCTACAAAAGCAAAGTTTCTTGGGTCTTTGTAATACTGAAATGTAAGTCCAATAATTCCTAGCATCAGAGGGATCATAAAGAAGATATTTCTCCCTTTGTTCTCTTCGAGCATGGAAGGTACTTTTTCAAATGCGTCATTGAGTCCAACCCAGTCTGCGCCCTGGATGTCGGAGGCTCTTCCTGCAAAATTCCACATGAAGTATCGGAAGTACATCGTGCCCAGCTGGTGTTTGAACATGTAAGCCAGATTGTCTGCGAAACTTGGTTTTTCTCCATTCTTCAATCCTAAAATTTCTCTATAACGCTGAACATGACCAGGTTGATTGCTATAGGCTCGTGGTAATATAGTAGTGTGCTCTGGGTTATAAATATATTCCAGTTTGTAATCCGTGATTTCGTATTTTTCCTCACCCTTCGTGTAGACTGGAGCACCTTTTTTCTGATCCACAATATCAGCAGTAAATAGTTGACCATGAAGCAGAGGTCTACTTCCGTACTGCTCTCGTTTCAAATAAGAAACATAACTCAAAACATCCTCCGGATTGTTTTCATCAATCGGTGGGTTGTAGTTGGATCTGATGAGTACAATTGAGTAGGAAGAATATCCGATTACGATAAAAGCAAAACTCACTAAAATAGTATTGAGTGTTGCGTTGCTGGATTTGATAGAATAATAAATACCATAAACTAAGCCACCGATAAATAAAGCTGCAAAGAATATTATCCCTGATCCAAATGGTAGCCCTAGGTTATTCACAAAGAAAATTTCCATTTTGCCAGCAAAACTTGGTAGCCCTGGAATCACCCCTTCCATGATAATAAGCACGATTGCACCACTGGCAATTAAGGTGGTAATAATTCCTCGTGTACTTAGCTTTTCTCTTTTCTTGAAGTAATAAACTAATCCCAACGCAGGAACAGTTACCAAATTCAACAAGTGAACTCCAATCGAAAGTCCTACCATATAAGCAATCAAAATCATCCATCTATTCTCATCAGAAGGATCTTTGATGTTCTCCCATTTAAGCATGGCCCATACCACAAAGGCAGTAAAAAAGGAAGACATGCCATAAACCTCAGCTTCAACTGCTGAAAACCAGAATGAATCTGAAAAAGTATATGACAAGGCGCCAATCAAACCACTTCCAATGATGACAAAGTTGGTGTAGTTCGTATCTGGGGTAACAAGTTTTTTAGCTAAATGAGTAATCGACCAAAACAAGAACAATACGGTGAAACCACTACTCAATACGCTTAGCATATTAATCCAATAGGCCACTTGGGTGGTATCACCCATGGCGAGGAATGAAAATAATCTGCCAAGCAATAAGAAAAATGGAGCACCTGGAGGATGGGGGACTTCAAGCTTGTAGGACACAGCTATGAATTCGCCACAATCCCAAAAACTAGCAGTAGGTTCTACAGTAAGGGCATACACTGTAGTGGCTAGAATGAAAATAATCCAACCGGTTATATTGTTTAATTTATTGTAATCGCTCATAAAAAATGGAAATTTAACTGGCGAAAATAGTCATATTTGATCAAACCAAAACGTTAATAAAGGTTAACTTGGGGCGCTTAAAACGGAACACTTAATTCTAGTCGTATGAAGTATACAAAATGTCTTTTTCTGATTCTTGGAGTTTTACTTTTTAGTAAAAGCCAGATAGCCGCTCAGTCCAATAATGAAAGAGATGCTATTTCTTTAGATATGGTAGATATAACGGAATCAGAACTGTTGACCTATAGAGCTTCGGCTTCCAGAACATGGGACTTGATTCATACGGAACTGGCTGTGTCGTTCGATTGGGAAAAGAGATATCTGAACGGAACAGCAAAACTCGAATTAACCCCCTTGTTTTATGAACAAGAATCATTAGTGCTGGATGCCAAGGGTATGGATATTAAATCCCTATCTGTTGCAGGTAAATCAAGTGATTTTGAATATGATGGATGGGAGATTTCCATTCCGTTGGGAAAGGCATTCACAAGAAGAGATACCATTCAGGTAGTTATAGCATACACCGCAAAACCTTATGAACGTGAAGCAGGAGGTAGTGAAGCGATCGAAGAAAACCGTGGACTTTATTTTATTAATGCTGATGGATCTGATCTAGACAAACCTCAACAAATATGGACACAGGGAGAAACAGAAGCCAGTTCAGGTTGGTTTCCAACTATCGATATCCCCAACGAGCGTTGCACGCAGATAATGAGAATTACCGTCCAGGATAAATTCAAAACGCTGTCCAATGGTTTGTTGACAGAGCAGATCAAAGAGGCTAATGGGAAAAGAACAGACGTATGGGAAATGGATCAGCCGCACTCTCCTTATTTGTTTATGATGACAGTTGGTGAGTTTAGTGTAACTAGAGATGAATGGAAAGGTATTCCAATAGCTTATTGGCTGGAGGAAGACTATGGAAAGTATGCCAAAGATATATTTGGCAATACCCCCGAAATGATGACATTCTTTTCTGACTTATTGGGTTACTCTTATCCTTGGAAAAAATATGATCAGATTGTCGTTCGTGACTATGTCTCAGGAGCTATGGAAAATACAACCGCCTCCTTGTTCTATGAAGATTTGAACGTTGATCGGAGATATCTAATCGATGACAACTGGGATGGTATCATCGCTCATGAGTTGATGCACCAGTGGTTCGGCGACTTGGTGACCTGTGAGTCCTGGTCTAATTTAACATTAAACGAGGCCTTTGCAAGCTACTCCGAATACTTATGGAATCAGTACAAGTATGGCCAGGATGAGGCTGACTATGTTTTTTTAGTGGAGCAAGAAGCATACTTTATAGAAGCATCAGAAGAGCCCAAAAACCTAATACGATACTATTATGAGAATCAAGAGGATTTGTTTGATTCACATACCTATAATAAAGGGGCTGCTGTGCTACATATGCTCAGAAGTTATTTGGGAGATGAGGCCTTCTTCTTGGGATTAAAAAAATACTTAGAAGCAAATGCATTTCAATCCGTGGAGGCGGCGCAACTTCGATTAGCATTTGAAGAAGTGACCGGGGAGGATTTGAATTGGTTCTTTGATCAATGGTTTTTCTTTGCTGGGCATCCGGAGTTAGAGGTTAGACACTCTTTTGCCAATGATACATTGACCTTGACTGTAGAACAAATCCAAAGTCAAGACGAAATGCCGGTTTTTCAATTGCCCGTGTTTGTGGATATCTGGAAGGGAGACGAATTGGCTAGCTTTCCTATTGTTATCAATGAGGCCTATGAGACTTATCAGTTCCCGATGGACACACAGCCAGACGTTGTCATCTTTGATAGTGAGCGGCAGCTACTGGCTCTTATCGATCATCCGAAATCTGAAAAAGAATATGTTGCTCAATTTGAGAAAGACGGCAGCCTGTTCAGTCGCATCGAAACTTTGGATAGCCTTTATTCATTCGAAGATAATAAGCTGATTGATCGGGTCTTGAAGAAGTCATTTGAAGATCCGTACTACATGGTGCGACAATATGCATTGGAGTATCTAATGGATGAGGAAGTGAAATTAAAAAAATATGAAGAAGAGATAGTAAAAATGTTAAACGATCCTAGTTCACAGGTCAGAGCATATGCGCTGGCTTACATCGGGGAAAGTGGATTTGCAAAATATAGAGCAGAATTCAATAAAGCCTTGAATGATTCCTCTTATTTGGTGGCGGCATCCACCATTGCGCAGTTTACAAAAAATAAAGAGAAGCTGCCAGCTCAGTTTTTATCTAACCAGCAACAGGTAACTAATCTGAATATTGTGATCATGCTCGCTGAGTATTACCTCTATCAAGAGCACAAAGATTCCTACGATTGGTTTCAGAATCGAATGAAGGGATTGGACGGAAATACACTTTTCTATTTTATTCAAGCTTACGCCGAAAAACTCCTGGAAGCTCCAGATCAATATAGAAAAGCCGCCATTCCTCAACTGGAAGAAGTGGCTAGAAACAATACCAATTATATGGCAAGGTTTTCTGCTTTTCAGGCTTTGGTGCTGATGTCGGATATGGACGGCGTAGATGCCATAATCAAAGACGTTAAAGAAAATGAAAGTGACGAAAGGCTAATTGAACTATATGAAGGGATATAAAAAAGGGATTGAAAAACTTCAACCCCTTTGTGTAGTTTGTTAATTAAATCATTTACATCCCAAGCAAAGCATCAATAGAGCTACTTGCTACAAAATGATAATTAGGTCTTGCTTTCGCATAAATTTCTTTTGCCATTTCTGTTCCTTCAGGTGTTTTTACAAACTCCTTATATAATGGCATCAAGAATTTTCTTCTACCTGTATTTACTAAGAATGATTCCAATTGACTGTACGCAGGTTCATATTGGTTAGCAATTACCAAAATACCCCAAACATCGAATATTTCGCTATTACCGGTATTGGTAAATCCAAAGGCCTCATCCAAATTGGCCATTTGTTCTGTAGACAGCGAGTCAGGCAAGCCTCGAACAAACCTCAGCCATTCATGAGTAGTCCAGCTGTCACTGTTGTAAGAAGTTTGTAGCTCTTCTTTACTTTGATTCGCAGTCCAGGCAGCCAAGGCATTGTCGACATTTTCGAATTTGTCAGAAACCGGCACCGGACAATTATCCGGGAGGCCAGGTGTATAAATCCATGCTTCATAAATAGCAGGCTCCATATCCAATTGATAAGCATCGAACAATTGAGTTTGAAGGATTTCAATGAACTTCTTTGTAGTCATGGTTTTGAAAGAATTATTCGTGAAGTAATCTTTCAAGAAGGCATCCCACTTTTCTCTACCTACAGTTTCTTCCAAAAGTCTTAAAAAGAAATACCCTTTATCATAAGCAATGGCAGTCAACCCATCATCCGGATTCCGTCCTGTCAAATCCAATTTCAAACTGGTGTCTTTGAAGTTTCCAGCTGCTTTCATTTCTTCTATTTCTGCTTTCAAATCCTGAAGAGAAAGTAAAGCCAGCATTTCTGAATAATCTCGGCCATAAACAGCTTCCATGATTCTGTACTCGAAGTAGACTGTAAATCCTTCATTCAACCAGAAGTCATTCCAATTGGCATTGGTTACCAAGTTGCCAGACCAAGAGTGTGCTAACTCATGTGCTACTAAAGAAGTCAGTGATTTGTCGCCTGCTAGAATTGTTGGAGTTGCAAATGTCAACCTAGGATTTTCCATTCCTCCAAAAGGAAAACTGGATGGTAGAACAATAATATCGTATCGATCCCATCGATAAGGACCATAGAGTTCTTCTGCTGCGCTGATCATTTTTTCGAGGTCTTCGAATTCCGCTGCTGCTTTTTCTAAAACCGAAGGTTCAGCATAAACACCGCTTCTAGCGCCAAGTGAACTAAACTCAATATTTCCAACCGATAATGCCATGAGGTAGGCAGGAATAGCTTGCTTCATTTCAAAGTTATAGACTCCATCCTCATTTTTTTCAATTGGATTTGATGCACTCATCAAAGCCATAAGATCAGATGGAACACTCACTTGTGCATTATAAGTGAAGCGAATACCTGGAGAATCTTGAATTGGAATCCACGATCGAGCCAAAATTGCCTGTGATTGAGTAAACAAGAAAGGGTAGACCTTATCTGTAGTCTGACTTGGTTCTAACCATTGAAGTGCTTCCGCCTTTTCAGAAGTTTCATAAGCGATCACTACATTTTTAGTGTTGGGAGTAATGTCGATAGTTAATGGAGCACCTAAATGTGGTTGAGTCTCGCCAAGCACAAAATTGAGTACTTCATTGTTGCCATTCCTAACTGAATTAATGGTTAGTTCTTTAGTGTCCAAAACCAGTTGCTTTGCTCCTTGAGAGCTTTTGATGGTTAGCTTAGCAATCGCCTGAATTTTCTTCAAATCAAAATTCACCGAGGCCTCCCAATTCAAATGTGTAACAACTGCTTCTTCTGGCTGAGCAAATGTGTGTACATCAGAGGCTTTCATTTCAGTGTTTTTTTCGTTTGAGGATTCTTGACTTGTTCCACAGCTGAACAAAATTGCACAGCAGCTCCAAGCAAGTAGGATAGGATTCAATATCTTTTTCTTCATAGGTATCTATTGTTTATAATCTTTGCAAATCTAATGATCCCGTGAAGTAATAAAATTAATGTTTGATTTTTGACTAATAATGAGGTTTAAACGGCCTTAAAGCAGTGCGGATTAAAAAAAATAAATTATGCTGAAAATAAGTTTGTAAAAATTTGAATAAGAATCAAAAGCATATAATTTTGCACTTCCTTAAGAAAAACGGGAGAGAAATACTCTTCAATTTTGATAAGGATTGTTCTCAATTTTATTGAACACGGGGGGATACCAAAGCGGCCAACTGGGACGGACTGTAACTCCGTTGACTTATGTCTTCGCAGGTTCGAATCCTGCTCCCCCCACATTGGCCTGATTTAATAACCAGTTGAATCAGTGAAAAGATTAAGCGGGAGTAGCTCAGTTGGTAGAGCGACAGCCTTCCAAGCTGTAGGTCGCGGGTTCGAGCCTCGTCTCCCGCTCTTAATTTTTCAAGCCGATGTAGCTCAGGGGTAGAGTGCTTCCTTGGTAAGGAAGAGGTCACGGGTTCAAATCCCGTCATTGGCTCATAGCTCTGAAAGTCTTTTTGTTATAAAAAAGGCGATATTGGTTTGAGTGATTGTGCTATATATTTATGTGTAGCCTTTTTTTATATTTAATTTAATATTTAACTAAAATAGGAATTTTCAGACATGGCTAAAGAAACCTTTGACCGTTCGAAACCTCACGTGAATATTGGTACAATTGGTCACGTGGATCACGGAAAGACAACTTTGACTGCTGCGATCTCTTCAGTTCTTGCGAACAAGGGTCTGGCAGAGCAAAAAGACTTCTCTTCTATCGACAACGCTCCAGAAGAAAAGGAAAGAGGTATTACAATTAATACTTCACACATCGAATACCAAACAGACAACAGACACTACGCACACGTAGACTGTCCTGGTCACGCCGATTATGTGAAAAACATGATTACTGGTGCTGCTCAAATGGACGGTGCGATCATCGTGGTTGCTGCTACTGATGGACCAATGCCACAAACTAGAGAGCATATCTTGCTTTCTCGTCAGGTAGGTGTTCCTGCTTTGGTTGTATTCATGAACAAAGTAGATTTGGTTGACGATGCTGAGCTACTTGAGCTAGTTGAAATGGAAGTAAGAGAATTGCTTTCTGAGTACGACTTCCCAGGTGACGACATTCCTGTAATCGCTGGATCTGCTCTTGGTGGATTGAACGGTGAGCCTGAGTGGGTTGCTAAAATCGAAGAATTGATGGCTGCTGTGGATGAGTACATTCCACTTCCAGAAAGAGCTGTTGATAAAGATTTCTTGATGCCTGTTGAGGATGTATTCTCTATTACTGGTAGAGGTACTGTTGCAACTGGTAGAATTGAAAGAGGTGTAACTAACACAGGTGACGCTGTTGACATTATCGGTATGGGTGCAGAAGACATGAAGTCTACTATCACTGGTGTTGAGATGTTCAGAAAAATATTGGATAGAGGTGAAGCTGGTGACAACGTTGGTCTATTGCTTAGAGGTATCGAAAAATCTGATATCAAAAGAGGAATGATCATCTGTAAGCCTGGTTCGGTAACTCCTCACCAGCACTTCAAAGCTGAAGTTTATGTATTGTCTAAAGAAGAAGGTGGACGTCACACTCCATTCTTCAACAAATACAGACCTCAGTTTTACCTAAGAACAACTGACGTTACTGGCGAAATCATGCTTCCTGAAGGAGTAGAGATGGTTATGCCTGGTGATAACGTTACTATCGAAGTGAAATTGATCAACAAAGTAGCTCTTGAAAAAGGACTAAGATTTGCGATCAGAGAAGGTGGTAGAACAGTTGGATCTGGTCAGGTAACTGAAATCTTAGACTAAGGTCTAATACAGATATAACAAGATTATCAGATGCGTTTCATTTTTTAATGAAGCGCATTTGTTTATAATCAAAAATAATTCTAATTTTGCAGTCCTTTTGGGCTGAAGGTTTTACGGGTGTAGCTCAATTGGTAGAGCACTGGTCTCCAAAACCAGCGGCTGGGAGTTCGAGTCTCTCCACCCGTGCAAATGTTTAAAGCAAAGGTTTGAGTAATGACAAATTTGATCAACTTTTTTAAAGAGTCTTATGACGAAATGGTCCATAAAGTTACATGGTCTAAATACAGTGAGCTTCAGAGTAGTTCAATTTTGGTATTGGTCGCTTCCCTGATCTTCGCAATATTCATTGGTATAATAGATTTCGGTTTCGATAATCTATTAAAGTGGTTTTATAATCTATAAATAGTCAAATAGCCCTGCTATTATGAGTGAACATAAGTGGTACGTAGTTCGTGCGGTGAGTGGACAGGAGAAAAAGGTGAAAACCTACTTGGAAACTGAGATCTCAAGAATGGGTCTTGAAGATTACATTCCTCAAGTCATGATACCTGCAGAAAAGGTATATGAAATGAGAAATGGGAAAAAGCGTGTGAGAGAAAGAAATTTCTTTCCAGGTTATATTCTAATATCTGCAGACTTAAACTATGGCGAAGTACAACATACTATCACCAAAATACCAGGTGTAATTGGCTTTTTAGGTGCCGACGATGGCGGTCCTGCCAAGACTCCAGTGGCTTTGAGACAAAATGAGGTGAACCGAATTTTGGGTAAGGTAGAAGAAGTAGACGAATTCGAAGAGAAGTTGGATACTCCTTTTATTGTAGGAGAAACTGTGAAAGTAATGGATGGTCCGTTCAGTGGATTTACAGGTAATGTAGAAGAGGTATTTGAAGAAAGAAAGAAGCTAAATGTAATGGTGAAAATCTTTGGACGAAACACACCTGTAGAACTTAATTATATACAAGTAGAAAAAACAGAGTAAAAATGGCTAAGGAAATTAGTGGTTACTTAAAATTACAGATAAAGGGTGGCGCAGCCAATCCTTCTCCTCCTGTAGGACCTGCACTGGGTAGTAAAGGTCTTAACATTATGGACTTCTGTAAGCAATTTAATGCCAGAACCCAGGAAAAAGCGGGACAGGTATTGCCTGTGCTTGTTACAATATATACCGATAAGTCGTTTGATTTTGTTATTAAAACTCCTCCTGCGCCAGTATTGTTGCTTAATGCAGCAAAGCTGAAAAAGGCTTCTTCGGAGCCTAATCGCGATAAGGTGGGTAGCGTAACTTGGGATCAAGTGAAAGAAATTGCTGAAACGAAAATGCCTGATTTAAATGCATTTACAGTAGAATCAGCAATGAAGCAGGTAGCTGGTACAGCTCGAAGCATGGGTATAAAAGTAAGTGGTAAAGCCCCTTGGGCCTAATTAATTAAAAATTAACATGGCGAAATTAACGAAAAGTCAAAAACTAGCTGCTGAGAGGTATGACAAAACGAAGGCTTATAGCATCGAAGAAGCATCGCAGATAGTAAAGGACATCACTACAACTAAATTCGACGCCTCAGTGGACGTTGATATTAGGCTAGGAGTTGATCCAAGAAAGGCAGACCAAATGGTAAGAGGAGTGGCGACACTTCCACACGGAACTGGTAAAGAAGTAAGAGTTCTTGTACTATGTACTCCTGATAAGGAGCAAGAAGCTAAAGATGCTGGTGCAGATCACGTAGGATTAGATGAGTATATCAAGAAGATCGAAGGCGGTTGGACTGATATCGATGTGATTGTGACTATGCCAACAGTAATGGCTAAAGTAGGTAGAATAGGTAGAGTATTGGGCCCAAGAGGATTGATGCCAAACCCTAAGTCTGGTACAGTGACATTAGACGTAGCGAAAGCAGTACAAGAAGTGAAATCTGGTAAGATTGACTTTAAAGTGGACAAATTTGGTATTATTCATGCAAGTGTTGGGAAAGCATCTTTCACTGCTGAACAAATCAAAGACAACGCAATGGAGTTGATCAATGTGGTAAACAAATTGAAACCTGCAAGTGCGAAAGGTACTTATATGAAAAACGTGAGTCTTTCTAGTACAATGAGCGCAGGGGTTACAATTGATAAAGCTTCTACCGGAGTTTAAAAAGCTTTTATAATCAATACCGCTAATGCGGTGGGATTCTAAATAAAGAACAAAATGACTAAAGCAGAAAAAGCAGTCGTTATTCAAGAACTTTCTGAGAAATTCAAAGAAACTAGTAATTTCTATTTCACAGATGCTTCAGGGTTGACCGTGGCAGAAGTGAACAATTTCAGACAGAAGTGTTTTGATAACGGTGTAGAGTACAAAGTGGTGAAAAATACACTTATCAGAAAAGCTTTGGAAACTGTTGATGCAGACTTTTCTTCATTGAATGATGAAGTATTGACAGGTTTTTCAGGAGTGATGTTTACTGGTGCGGACAGTGCGAACGTACCTGCTAAGATCATCAAAGAATTTAAAAAAGACGACAGTGCAGATAGACCAAAATTAAAGGGAGCTTCCATCGATTACGATCTCTTTATTGGTGAGGAACATCTGAATACACTTGCTAAACTTAAGTCTAAAACAGAGCTTATTGGCGAGGTTATCGGATTGTTGCAATCTCCTGCTAAGAATGTTGTTTCTGCTCTACAGAGCAGTGGACAAACTCTTTCAGGATTGGTTAAGACTTTGTCTGAACGTTAAAATTGGTTTCAAATTATTAAAATTAAATATTAAAATACAATGGCAGATTTAAAAGCATTCGCTGATCAGTTGGTAGGACTAACTGTAAAGGAAGTAAATGAATTAGCTGAAATTTTGAAAGAAGAGCATGGTATCGAACCTGCTGCTGCAGCTGCACCAGTAATGGTTGCTGGCGGTGCTGGTGGTGGAGATGAAGCTGCTGAGAAAGATTCTTTCGACGTTATCTTGAAATCTCCAGGAGGAGCTAAATTGGCTATCGTGAAGTTGGTTAAAGAATTGACTGGATTAGGATTGAAAGAAGCTAAAGAACTAGTTGACGGTGCACCTAAAGCATTGAAAGAAGGTGTTGCTAAGGACGAAGCTGAAGGACTTAAGAAGCAGCTTGAAGAAGCTGGAGCTGAAGTAGAGCTTAAGTAAAAATTTGACTGTTTTTAGTTTTAAAAACGTCTAGAATATTAGGCCCCGATATTTATCGGGGTCTTTTCCTGTTTCTGCTGAATCTGTTTTTCACAGAGACAATTACTTACATTATTATCACATAAAATTGTACGGCCTTGGCTAGTAAAAATAAATCCGAAAGAATTAATTTTTCTTCGATAAAATCAGTGATTGATTATCCTGATTTCTTGAAGGTTCAATTACAATCTTTTGAAGATTTTTTTCAGTTGGAAACGCCCGCTGAAAAAAGAATTCAGGAAGGACTTTTCAAAGTTTTCTCAGAAAACTTCCCTATTTCTGATTCAAGAGAGAATTTTGTACTTGAATTTATCGATTACTTGGTAGATCCACCGAAATACAACGTGGATGAGTGTATCGATAGAGGGTTAACATATTCAGTTCCTTTGAAGGCAAAATTGAAATTGTCTTGTAACGATGAGGACAATGATGATTTTGAAACCATCGAGCAGGAAGTGTTCTTGGGTAATATCCCATACATGACTGCCAAAGGGTCGTTCGTAATCAATGGAGCAGAGAGAGTAATTGTTTCTCAGCTACACAGATCACCTGGTGTATTCTTTGCGCAAAGCAAGCACACCAACGGTACTAAATTATATTCTGCAAGAATTATCCCGTTCAAGGGTTCTTGGATAGAATTTGCGACTGACGTAAACAACGTTATGTACGCCTACATTGACCGTAAGAAAAAATTCCCAGTAACTACACTTCTTAGATCTATCGGATATGGTTCTGATAAGGATATTTTGGATTTGTTTGGTTTATCTGAAGAGATTCCTGCAAATGCCAAAGAATTGAAGAAGGTTATTGGAAGAAAACTAGCCGCTAGAGTTCTTAGAACCTGGACTGAAGATTTCGTGGATGAGGATACTGGAGAAGTAGTATCTATCGATAGAAACGAGGTAGTGCTAGAAAGAGATTCTGTTATCAATGAAGAAGACATTGAGACGATTGTAGAATCTGGCTCGAAATCAATTATCCTACACAAGAAGGATGTAAATATTACAGACTACTCTATTATTTACAATACGCTTCAAAAGGATAATTCAAACTCTGAAAAAGAGGCTGTAGAGCAAATTTATAGACAATTAAGAAACACTGAGGCTCCTGATGAGCAGACTGCAAGAGACATCATCAACAACTTGTTCTTCAGTGATAAGAGATATGACTTGGGTGAAGTTGGTCGATACAGAATCAACCGTAAACTACAGCTAGACCTAAGCAACGATTCAAGAGTATTGACTACTGAGGATATTATCTTGATCGTAAAATACTTGATCGGTTTGATCAACTCTAAGGCAGTGGTGGATGATATCGATCACTTGAGCAACAGAAGAGTAAGAACAGTGGGAGAGCAGCTTTATGCTCAGTTCGGTGTTGGTCTTTCTAGAATGGCTCGTACTATTAAAGAAAGAATGAACGTGCGTGACAATGAGGAGTTCAAGCCAATCGACTTGATTAATGCTAGAACACTTTCTTCAGTTATCAACTCGTTCTTTGGAACAAACCAGTTATCTCAGTTTATGGATCAAACGAATCCATTGGCAGAAGTAACTCATAAGAGAAGAATGTCGGCACTTGGGCCAGGTGGTCTTTCTAGAGAAAGAGCTGGTTTCGAAGTACGAGATGTTCACTATACTCACTACGGTCGTCTTTGTACGATTGAAACACCTGAAGGGCCAAATATTGGTTTGATTTCCTCACTTTGTGTGCATGCTAAAGTAAACAGCATGGGATTCATCGAAACTCCTTATAGAGAAGTAGAGAATGGTGTAGTGAATATGACAAGTAATGTAAAGTATCTAACAGCTGAAGAAGAAGATACATACAACATTGCACAGGCAAATGCCCCATTGGAGGACAATGGAAATTTTGTGAATGATACAGTAAAAGCAAGATTTGAAGGTGACTTCCCTGTGGTAGGGCCGAAAGATCTTAAGTATATGGATGTGGCGCCTAACCAGATTGTATCTGTGGCAGCATCAATGATTCCTTTCCTAGAGCATGATGATGCGAACAGAGCCTTGATGGGATCCAACATGCAGCGCCAAGCGGTGCCATTGTTGAAGCCACAAGCGCCAATCGTAGGTACAGGCCTGGAGAAAAGAGTTGCGTTGGATTCTCGTTCATTGATTCTCGCTAGAGGAAAAGGTGAAGTGGTTGATGTTGATGCAACGAAAATTGTTGTAAAGTATGATGTTTCTGATGATGAAAGATTGGTTTCATTTGATGAGGAGCATATTACTTATGATTTAATCAAGTTTAGAAGAACAAACCAAGATACTTGTATCAACTTAAGACCAATTGTGTTGAAAGGTGATAAAGTAACTGAAGGTCAGGCACTTTGTGAAGGTTTTGCTACAGAAGATGGCGAATTGGCACTAGGTCGAAACTTAACAGTGGCCTTCATGCCTTGGCAAGGGTACAACTTTGAGGATGCGATTGTAATTTCTGAGAAAGTGGTGAGAGATGATGTATTTACATCTATCCACATCGACGAATTCGAACTTGAAGTTCGAGATACAAAAAGAGGTGAGGAAGAGCTGACTTCTGAGATTCCAAACGTAAGTGAGGAAGCTGTGAAGAATCTTGATGAAAATGGTATCATCAGAATTGGAGCCGAAATTAAAGAAGGTGATATCCTAATCGGCAAGATTACTCCTAAAGGAGAAACAGACCCAACTCCGGAAGAAAAGTTATTGAGAGCCATTTTTGGAGACAAAGCTGGAGATGTGAAAGATGCTTCTTTGAAAGCTTCTCCATCACTGAGAGGTGTGGTGATCGATACTAAATTGTTCTCGAGGCCTAAGAAGGATAAAGATCTTAGAGCGAAGACCAAAAGAGAAGTTGAGATTTTGAAAAACAACTACTCTCAAGAGTTGAAAGAATTGAGAAGTGTTGTTATTGCAAAGTTGGTTGAGCTGATCGGAGGTAAGACTTGTCAGGGAGTTAAGCACAAGTTTGGTGATGAAATCATGTCTAAAGGTGTGAAATTCAACGCTAAAAATATCGAAGAAAATCTTTTCCCAGAAAAGAATATCTATAGAGATGAGTCTAATTACAATGTTCAGGAAGAAGTGAACCTTATCGGTGACTTGTTGTTGGACAATTGGACAGCAGATGAAAAAGTGAATAAAATGGTTTTTGAGTTAGTCAAAAACTTTGGTAAGAAGAGACACGACATTGGTGGTATCTTCAAGCGTGAAAAATTCACTTTGGAAGTTGGAGATGAATTGCCAGCTGGCATTGTTCAGCTCGCTAAAGTTTACGTAGCTAAGAAACGTAAATTGAAAGTAGGTGATAAAATGGCGGGTCGTCACGGTAACAAAGGAGTTGTAGCCAGAATTGTAAGAGAGGAAGATATGCCTTTCTTGGAAGATGGAACACCAGTTGATATCTGCTTGAACCCATTGGGTGTACCTTCAAGGATGAACATTGGACAGATCTACGAAACCGTTCTTGGTTGGGCTGGATTGAAGTTGGGTAGAAAATATGCTACACCAATCTTCGATGGAGCGAGTATGGATCAAGTTGCTTCTGAATTGAAAGAAGCTGGATTGCCAGAGTACGGTAGAACTTACCTTTACGATGGATTATCTGGAAACAGATTTGATCAGCCAGTTACAGTAGGTGTGATTTATATGCTGAAACTAGGTCACTTGGTAGATGATAAGATGCACGCCAGATCGATTGGGCCTTACTCATTAATTACTCAACAGCCGTTGGGTGGTAAGGCGCAGTTTGGTGGACAGCGTTTTGGTGAGATGGAAGTTTGGGCATTGGAGGCGTTTGGTGCAGCCAACGTACTTCAGGAAATCCTGACCATCAAATCTGATGATGTCATCGGTAGAGCAAAAGCATATGAAGCCATCGTAAAAGGCGAAAATATGAACAAACCAAATATTCCAGAGTCGTTCAACGTACTCGTTCACGAATTGAGAGGTTTGGCTCTTGAAATTACTTTAGACTAATTAATTGATCATAAGACCTTCGGGTCATTAACATATAAGATTTAATTATGGCATTCAGAAAAAGCAAAAAGCTAAGCAGCAACTTCTCGAGAGTTACAGTGAGTTTAGCTTCTCCCGAATCTATTCTGGAAAGCTCACATGGTGAGGTTACACAGCCTGAAACTATCAATTATAGAACTTACAAACCTGAAATGGGTGGTTTGTTCTGTGAGCGTATTTTCGGCCCGGTAAAAGATTGGGAATGTCATTGCGGAAAATATAAGAGAATCAGATATAAAGGTATTATCTGTGACAGATGTGGTGTTGAAGTTACCGAAAAGAAGGTAAGACGTGAGCGCATGGGACACATCGAGTTGGTAGTACCTGTAGCTCATATCTGGTATTTCAAATCTCTACCTAACAAGATTGGTTACCTTCTAGGAATTCCTACAAAGAAGTTGGATCAAATCATCTACTACGAGCGTTACTTGGTGATTCAGCCAGGAGCAAAAGAAGAAGATGGTATTGCTCGTCACGACTTCTTGACTGAGGATGAGTACTTGGATATCTTGGACAAGTTGCCAAGAGAAAACCAATTGTTGGATGACGACGATCCAAACAAATTCATCGCGAAGATGGGAGCAGAGGCATTAGAAATGTCTTTGTCTAGAATCAAATTGGATGAATTATCATACGAATTAAGACATCAGGCAGCTACTGATACTTCTCAGCAGAGAAAAGCAGAAGCTTTGAAAAGATTGAAAGTGGTTGAAGCATTTAGAGATGCTAAGACTCGAATCGAGAACAAGCCTGAGTGGATGATCATCAAAATGGTACCGGTTATTCCGCCGGAATTGAGACCGTTGGTGCCATTAGACGGTGGTAGATTTGCTACCTCTGACTTGAATGATCTTTATAGAAGAGTGATTATCAGAAACAATCGTTTGAAGCGATTGATCGATATCAAAGCACCTGAAGTAATTCTTAGAAATGAGAAACGTATGCTTCAGGAAGCTGTGGATTCACTATTCGACAACTCAAGAAAAGTAAACGCAGTAAGATCTGATGGAAACAGAGCTTTGAAATCTTTGAGTGATATGCTTAAGGGTAAGCAAGGTAGATTCCGTCAAAACTTGTTGGGTAAAAGGGTGGATTACTCTGGTCGTTCTGTAATTGTAGTAGGACCAGAATTGAAAATGCACGAATGTGGACTTCCTAAAGGAATGGCTGCTGAGCTTTTCAAACCATTCGTTATAAGAAAATTAATTGAAAGAGGAATTGTTAAGACAGTAAAGTCGGCGAAGAAAATCGTTGACCGTAAGGATCCTGTGATTTGGGATATTCTTGAGAATGTGTTGAAAGGACACCCTGTACTACTTAACAGAGCTCCAACGCTTCACAGATTGGGTATTCAGGCTTTCCAGCCTAAAATGATTGAAGGTAAAGCGATTCAATTGCACCCATTAGCTTGTACTGCATTCAACGCCGATTTCGATGGTGACCAGATGGCGGTTCACGTGCCTCTAGGGCATGAAGCTATTTTGGAGGCATCTGTATTGATGTTGGCTTCTCACAACATTCTAAACCCTGCCAACGGAGCGCCGATTACGGTACCTTCTCAGGACATGGTGTTGGGTCTTTATTATGTAACCAAAGGAAAAAGAAGTACTGATAAAGAAGTTGTAGCTGGAGAAGGCATGACTTTCTACAGTGCGGAAGAAGTAGAAATCGCAATCAACGAAGGTAGATTGTCGAAGCACGCATTCATCAAAGTAAGAACTAACGTTCGAACTGCAAATGGTGAATTGGAGTCTAAGATTATCGAAACTGTTGCTGGTAGAGTGATATTCAACCAGTTGGTTCCTGAAGAAGTTGGTTTTGTGGATGAGTTGTTGTCTAAGAAAAAATTACAACAAATCATTTCTAATGTCTTCAAAATCTCTGGAATGGCTCGTACAGCACAATTCCTTGATGATATCAAGCACCTTGGATTCCAGTCTGCTTATAAAGGTGGATTGTCGATGGGACTTGGAGATATTAATATTCCAGAAGAAAAAGATAAGTTAGTAGCTCAGGCCAAAGAGGAAGTGGATGCGGTATGGCAAAACTACCAAATGGGTCTGATCACTGACAACGAGAGATACAACCAGGTCATTGATATCTGGACTAGAATCAACTCTATGTTGACTGGTACTTTGATGACTCAGCTTGAAGAAGAAGATCAAGGATTCAACTCAATCTACATGATGATGCACTCTGGTGCGAGAGGATCAAGAGAGCAAATTCGTCAGTTGGGCGGAATGAGAGGTTTGATGGCTAAACCACAAAAGAACTTACAAGGTTCTGTGGGTGAGATTATTGAAAATCCAATTCTATCTAACTTTAAAGAAGGACTAGATGTAATTGAGTACTTTATTTCTACTCACGGTGCTCGTAAAGGTCTGGCCGATACAGCATTGAAAACAGCAGATGCGGGTTACTTGACCAGACGTTTGGTTGACGTATCTCAAGATGTAGTTGTAAACGAAGATGATTGTGGTACTTTGAGAGGACTAGATGTTTCAGCCTTGAAAGACAACGAGGATATCGTTGAGCCATTATCTGAGAGAATCTTAGGTAGAGTATCTGTACATGATGTATATGATCCTATTTCTGAAGAATTATTGATTCCAGCTGGAATTGAGATAACTGAAGAGCTAGCTGAGAAAGTTGATGATACTGCTATAGAATCTGTAGAGATCAGATCGGTATTGACTTGTGAGTCTAAAAAAGGAGTTTGTGCATTGTGTTACGGACGTAACCTTGCAACTGGAGCCATGGCACAAAGTGGTGAGGCTGTAGGTGTAATTGCTGCACAGTCTATCGGTGAACCAGGTACACAGTTGACTTTGAGAACATTCCACGTTGGGGGTACTGCATCCAACATTGCTGTTGATGCGACTATTCCAGCGAAATTTGACGGAGTTATCGAGATGGAAGGTTTGAGAGCTATCAAAACAACTAATCAGGATGGAGATGCTGTAGAAGTAGTAATGGGTAGAACTGGTGAAATCAGAATCGTTGATCCTGAATCAGGAAAAACTTTGATTACTAACCATGTACCTTACGGTGCTTTCTTGGATGTGAAAAACAAGAAGAAAGTGAAGAAGGGTGACAAGCTTTGTCACTGGGATCCATACAACGCGGTAATTCTTTCTGCTGCTGATGGTACCGTTAATTTCGAGTCTATTGTAGAAGGTGTTACTTACAAAGAAGAATCTGATGAGCAGACTGGTCACAGAGAGAAAGTAATCATCGATACTAAAGATAAAACTAAAAACCCTGCCATTATTGTGGAATCAAAGGATGATGAATATACATTCAACATTCCGGTAGGCGCTCACTTGGCAGTGGACGAAGGTGATAAAATTAAGGCTGGTCAGATCTTGGTGAAAATCCCAAGAACAATGGGTAAGTCTAGAGATATTACTGGGGGTCTTCCAAGAGTAACTGAGTTATTCGAAGCAAGAAACCCATCTAACCCAGCTGTAGTTTCTGAGATCGACGGTGTAGTAACATACGGAGGTATCAAAAGAGGTAACAGAGAAATTTTCATCGAATCTAAAGATGGCGTGAAGAAGAGATACTTAGTATCACTTTCTAAGCACATATTGGTTCAGGACAATGACTTTGTGAAAGCCGGATATGCACTTTCTGATGGAGCGATTACTCCTGCGGATATATTGGCCATTAAAGGCCCAACTGCAGTTCAAGAATATTTGGTGAATGAAATTCAGGAAGTATACAGACTGCAAGGTGTGAAGATCAATGATAAGCACATCGAAACTATCGTAAGACAGATGATGCAGAAAGTCAACATCTTGGATGCTGGAGATACTAGTTTCTTGCCTGGTCAGATAGTTGACAAACTTATGTTTATGGAAGAGAATGATTCTATTCTTGATATGAAAGTAGTCATTGAGGTAGGAGATTCTGGTAATTTGAAACAAGGACAAATCATTACCTCAAGACAATTGAGAGATGAAAATTCTAGTTTGAGACGTAAGGATATGAAATTGGTGCAGGTAAGAAATGCTGAGCCAGCAGTTTCTAAACCTACACTTCAAGGGATTACGCAAGCATCTTTGGGAACTCAGAGTTTCATATCTGCAGCTTCCTTCCAGGAAACTACTAAAGTTTTAAGTGAAGCCTCTATCCGAGGTAAGCGAGATACATTGAATGGATTGAAAGAGAATGTAATTGTTGGACATTTGATTCCAGCAGGAACAGGACAAAGAGAATTTCAGGATTTGATCGTAGGGTCTCAGGAGGAATATGATTCTTTAGTTTCATCTAAAGAGGAATTCGAAAAGTCAAAAGAATACCAGACAGATGAGCAATAAGAAAGAAGAGAATCAAGACAAGCAACAGCAAGGCAATCAAATCAATATTGAGTTGTCTGAGGAAATTGCAGAGGGTGTATATGCCAATCTGGCGATGATTGCCCACTCGAATTCTGAGTTTGTAATTGATTTTATTCGATTAATGCCTGGAGTACCAAAAGCCAAAGTGAAATCTAGAGTTGTAGTGACTCCAGAACACGCAAAAAGGCTGTTTGCAGCTCTGCAGGATAATATCAACAAGTACGAACAAACGTTTGGACCAATAAAACACGTGGACGATTCTCCAAAATTTCCAATGAATTTCGGAGGAGCTGTGGGCGAGGCTTAGCGGTACAGATTAATTAATAAGATAATTAGGGGTTAGGATATTTTGTTCAGAAATACTTAATCCCTATTTTTGCGTTCCGAAAAATTTCGGAGGAATTGAAATTTATAAATAATAAGTAAATGCCTACTATACAACAATTAGTAAGAAAAGGCAGAAAGACATTGGTGTCAAAGTCAAAGTCTCCTGCATTGGATTCTTGCCCGCAAAGACGAGGTGTATGTACCAGGGTATATACGACCACGCCTAAGAAACCAAACTCTGCGATGAGAAAAGTTGCTAGGGTAAGGTTGACCAATGGCAAGGAAGTGAATGCTTACATTCCAGGTGAAGGTCACAACCTTCAAGAACACTCGATTGTATTGATCAGAGGTGGAAGGGTAAAAGATTTACCAGGTGTAAGATACCACATCATTAGAGGAGCCTTAGATACCGCCGGTGTAAGCGGCCGTCTTCAGAGAAGATCGAAGTACGGAGCTAAGAAGCCTAAAGACAAAAAGTAAAAAATTGATTTAAAGAAAAAATGAGAAAATCGAAACCAAAGAAGAGATATATTCTTCCGGATCCGAAGTTCCAGGATACGCTAGTATCTAAATTTGTGAACTACCTAATGGTGGACGGAAAGAAGAGTATTGCTTATTCGATCTTTTACGATGCAGTAGCATTAGTAGAGGAAAAGACAAGTGAGAATGGTCTTGAAACTTGGAAAAAAGCGCTTAACAACATCATGCCTTCAGTAGAGGTGAAAAGTAGACGTGTAGGTGGTGCAACTTTTCAGGTTCCAATCGAAGTAAGACCGAACAGGAAAACTTCCCTTGGAATCAAGTGGATGATTTCATACTCAAGAGCCAGAGGAGAGAAGACGATGAAAGAGAGATTGGCTGGAGAAATTATTGCTGCTGCTAAAGGCGAAGGAGCTGCTGTGAAGAAGAAAGATGATGTTCACAGAATGGCTGAAGCGAACAAGGCATTTTCACATTTTAGATTTTAATAACAGGAAACGATGGCAAGAGATCTTAGTTTAACTCGGAATATCGGTATTGCAGCACACATTGATGCTGGTAAAACTACCACTACCGAGCGTATCCTGTATTACACAGGCGTAAGTCACAAAATTGGTGAGGTACACGATGGTGCCGCTACCATGGACTGGATGGAGCAAGAGCAAGAAAGAGGTATCACTATTACTTCTGCTGCTACTACTGTATTCTGGCCTTATAAAGACAACAAATATCATATCAATATCATTGATACTCCTGGTCACGTGGATTTTACCGTTGAGGTAAACAGATCATTGAGAGTATTGGATGGTTTGGTATTCTTGTTTAGTGCAGTGGATGGTGTAGAGCCACAATCTGAAACTAACTGGAGACTAGCAGACAACTACAACGTAGCTCGTTTAGGTTTTGTCAACAAAATGGACAGAGCTGGCGCTGACTTCTTGATGGTATGCAACCAGGTAAAAGAAAGGTTAGGCACCAAGTCTGTTCCTTTCCAATTGCCCATCGGTGCGGAAGAAGGATTCAGAGGTGTGGTTGATTTGGTAGAAAGAAAAGCCATGATCTGGAACGAAGCTGATATGGGTATGACTTTCGAAGAAATCGAAATTCCTGCCGATATGGTTGACGACGTGGATCAGTACAGAGAAGAATTGTTGGAGGCAGTAGCTGAATACGATGAGACTCTAATGGAGAAATACTTCGAAGATCCTAATTCGATCACTAAAGAAGAAATCATTGCTGCTTCTAGACAAGCAACAATCAACATGGATTTTGTGCCAATGTTCTGTGGGTCTGCCTTCAAGAACAAAGGGGTTCAGACTATGTTGGATTATGTAATGGAATTACTTCCATCTCCTCTAGACAGAGAAGGTATTGAGGGAACTAACCCTGATACTGAAGAGCCAGAATTGAGAAAGCCTTCTGCTGACGAACCATTCGCAGCCTTGGCATTTAAGATCGCAACTGACCCATTCGTAGGTCGTCTATGTTTTGCAAGATCTTACTCTGGTACATTGGATTCTGGTTCTTATGTATTCAATACAAGAACTGGAAAGAAAGAGAGAATCTCTCGTATCTTCCAAATGCATGCTAATAAGCAAAACCAAATTGATCAATTCCACGCTGGAGATATTGCTGCAGTAGTAGGATTTAAGGATATCAAAACTGGAGACACACTTTGTGACGAAAAGCACAAAATTGTACTTGAGTCTATGGTATTCCCAGATCCAGTAATTGGATACGCTATTGAGCCTAAGACTCAAGCAGACGTTGACAAATTAGGAATGGCGATCGCTAAGTTGGTAGAAGAAGATCCAACCCTTCAAGTAGAAACTAACCACGAAACTGGTCAGACGATCTTGAGAGGTATGGGAGAACTTCACTTAGATATTATCATCGATCGATTGAAAAGAGAATTCAAGGTTGAAATCAACCAGGGAGCTCCAGAGGTGGCTTACAAAGAAGCTATCCAGTCGTTGGTGGATCACAAAGAGGTTTACAAAAAGCAGTCGGGTGGTAAAGGTAAATTTGCCGACATCGTATTCGAATTGTCTCCAGTAGATGAGGATTACGAAAAGACTGGTTTGCAGTTTGATAACAAGATTGTAGGTGGTGTAATTCCAAAAGAATTTATCCCTGCCATTGAGAAAGGATTTAAAGCGGCTATGGACAATGGTCCTTTGGCTGGATATCCTTTGGATAGCATGAAAGTGAAATTGTATCACGGTTCTTTCCACGATGTGGATTCAGATGCACTTTCATTTGAACTAGCTGCTAAGATCGGTTTCAAAGAAGCTGCTAAGAAAGCTAGTCCAGTATTGCTAGAACCTATTATGGGTGTTGAAGTGGTTACACCAGATGAATATACTGGTAACGTAACGGGTGACTTGAACAGACGTAGAGGGTTGATGAAAGGAATGGACGTAAAAGGAAATTCTCAAGTGGTGAAAGCTGACGTTCCATTGTCTGAGTTATTCGGTTATATCACTGACCTTAGAACAATGACTTCTGGTAGAGCTACCGCTTCATTGACATTCTCTCACTATGATCCAGTTCCTAAGAACATCGCAGAGGGAGTTATTAAAAAGGTAAAAGGCGAGGCCGTTTAAAGCATATTAGTTATGAATCAGAAAATTAGAATTAAACTAAAGTCTTACGACCACAACTTGGTAGACAAGTCTTCTGAGAAAATCGTAAGAGCAGTAAAAACTACTGGTGCTGTAGTGAGCGGACCTATCCCTCTTCCTACAGTAAAAGAAAAATTTACTGTATTGAAGTCACCCCACGTAAACAAGAAAGCTCGTGAGCAATTCCAGCTTTGTACTTACAAGAGATTGGTAGATATCTTCTCTAACAGTGCAAAAACTGTAGATGCATTGATGAAGCTTGAATTGCCAAGTGGCGTAGATGTTGAGATTAAGGTCTAATTATTAGACTTTGAAAATATGAGAACCACGTGTAAGCGTGGTTCTTTTTTTGTGCCTTACGCAATTGTTACTTTTTTGTTTAGGAATTATTTGACTGCAATTTATTAATTGCTATCTTTGCACTCCTTTTCCGAACAAGTGGACGAAAAGGCGAAAATTATTAAAGAAATTTAATACTGAAATGTCAGGTATAATAGGAAAAAAAATTGGGATGACTAGCATCTTTGGGGCCGATGGACGAAACGTCGCATGCACATTGATAGAAGCTGGTCCTTGCGTAGTAACGCAAGTTAAGAACGAAGACACTGACGGGTATACAGCTGTACAGCTTGGTTACGGTGAGCGTAAAGAAAAGCGTACGACTAAAGCCTTGAAAGGTCATTTCGCGAAAGCGAAAACTACTCCTAAGCAACACTTAGTGGAATTTAGAGATTTCCGAGTAGAGTTTGATGGAGGTGTGGAACTTGGACAAGAACTAAGTGTAGCAGATATTTTCCAAGAGGAAGATTTTGTTGATGTAATTGCCAACTCAAAAGGTAAAGGTTTTCAAGGCGTAGTAAAAAGACACAACTTCGGTGGTGTTGGACAAGCTACTCACGGTCAGCACAACAGACTGAGAGCACCTGGATCTATTGGTGGAGCTTCTTACCCTGCGAGAGTATTCAAAGGAATGAGAATGGCTGGCCAAACTGGTAACGACAGAGTCAAAGTAACTAATCTTCAGGTAATGAAGATTATTCCTGAGAAGAATCTGATTTTGGTTAGTGGGTCTATACCAGGACCTAAGAATGGAACTGTAATTCTAGAGAAATAGTCATGAAAGTATCCGTAGTAAATAGAAACGGTGAGGATACCGGGAGAAAAGTTGATTTGGCTAAGGACATATTTGGCATTGAGCCAAATGATCATGCTATCTATTTAGATGTAAAGCAATTCCTAGCGAATCAGAGACAAGGTACTCACAAGTCGAAAGAAAGAGCAGAGATTGCTGGATCGACTAAAAAAATAAAGAAACAAAAAGGTACTGGTACCGCACGTGCGGGTAGTATCAAATCGCCTTTGTTCAGAGGTGGAGGAAGAGTGTTTGGTCCAGAGCCAAGAGACTATTCTTTCAAGCTAAACAAGAAATTGAAAACTTTGGCTAGAAAATCTGCTTTGACTTATAAAGCAACTGGTAAAAGCATATCTGTTCTTGAGGATTTTAGCTTAGAAGCACCAAAGACTAAGGAATACAAAAGCTTATTGACAAGTCTTTCTTTAAATAATAAAAAGACGTTGCTAGTATTAGCTGAAGACAATAAGAATGTTGTGTTGTCGTCTAACAACCTTCAAAAAACGAAAGTAACAACTGCAGATCAAATCAATACTTATGATTTGTTGAATGCGGACAACTTGATACTTTGTGAAGGTTCTATTGAAAAAATTCAGAACTTATTAACGAAATAAGAAGATGAGTATACTAAGAAAACCACTAGTTACCGAGAAAGTATCTGCGCTTAATGAAAGCGGAAAATATGGCTTTATAGTTGATCAAGATGCTAATAAAGTTGAGATCAAAAAGGCTGTAGAGAAAACCTACGGGGTGACGGTTGAAAAAGTAAACACAATGGTTTACCAAGGCAACGCAAAAACTAAGTACACTAAATCGAAAGTTGTATCTGGAAGAACTGCTTCTTTCAAGAAAGCGATCGTGCAAGTGGCTGAAGGAGATATAATTGATTTTTACGGAGGAGTATAAATAGTTAGAAAATGGCTGTAAGAAAATTAAAACCGATGACGCCGGGTACCAGATATAGGGTTGCACCTGTATTTGATGAGATCACTAGCTCTACTCCGGAAAAGTCTTTGACTAAAGCTGTTCATAGAAACGGTGGACGTAACAATTCTGGTAGAATGACAATCAGAAACGTTGGCGGTGGTCATAAAAGAAAATATAGAGAAATAGACTTCAAAAGAGAAAAGTTCGGGATTCCGGCTACAGTGAAGACTATTGAGTATGATCCAATGAGAACTGCAAGAATCGCTTTGTTATTCTACGCAGATGGTGAAAAGAGATACATTGTTGCTCCTGAAGGAGTGAAGGTTGGAGATACATTGTTATCAGGACCAGGTGTAGCACCAGAAGTTGGAAACACACTATTGTTATCTGAGATTCCTCTAGGTACAATTATCCACAACGTGGAGTTGAAACCTGGTAAAGGAGCATCTATGGCAAGAAGTGCTGGAACATACGTGCAATTGATGGCAAGAGAAGGTAAGTACGCAACAGTGAAATTGCCTTCTGGTGAAATGAGATTAGTACTTGTTACTTGTCTAGCTACTATTGGTACCGTTTCAAACGGTGATCACATGAATGTAAGATTGGGTAAAGCCGGTCGAAACAGATGGTTAGGTAGAAGACCTAGAGTAAGAGGTGTAGCAATGAACCCTGTCGATCACCCAATGGGAGGTGGAGAAGGTAAGTCGTCTGGAGGTCATCCTAGATCTCGTAACGGCATCTTTGCGAAAGGTCAGAAGACCAGAACGCCTAAGAAATATTCTAACAAGTTGATCATTGGTAAAAAGAAATAAGTAATGGGAAGATCTTTAAAAAAAGGACCTTATATAGATTTCAGACTTGAGAATAAAGTCGATGCCATGAATGATTCAGGCAAGAAATCAGTGATCAAGACTTGGTCAAGAAGGTCAATGATATCTCCGGATTTCGTAGGACACACATTTGCAGTACACAACGGTAACAAGTTTATCCCTGTGTTTGTAACTGAAAACATGGTTGGGCACAAGCTTGGCGAATTCTCTCCTACGAGAAACTTCAGAGGTCATATTAATAAAAAAGACAAAAGAAAATAATTAGCTGAACTATGGAAGCTGTAGCAAAACTAAAAAACGTACCTACCTCTCCTCGTAAGATGAGAGTGGTTGCTGATTTGGTAAGAGGCCAAAGAGTAAACCATGCATTAAACGTACTGAAGTTTGAAGCAAAGCAAGGTGCTGCTAGACTAGATAAATTATTATTATCTGCCATCTCTAATTGGGAAGCTAAAAACGAGGACGCGAAGCTTGAAGAAGCGGACCTATACGTTAAAGAAATTTTTGTAGATAGTGCAAGAATTTTGAAAAGGCTGAGACCTGCTCCGCAAGGAAGAGCGCACAGAATTAGAAAGAGATCTAACCACGTGACGTTGGTTGTGGATAGCCACAACGCAGATAGCGCAGAAAAGAATACTGAAACTTCAGAAAACAAATAAGATGGGACAGAAGGTAAACCCTACGGGACTAAGATTAGGTATTGTTAAAGGTTGGGATTCCAACTGGTACGGTGGCAAGACCTTTCCTGACAAATTGGTAGAAGACACCAAAATCAGAAAGTATATCAAAGCCAGAATTCCTAAAGGAGGTATTTCTAAAATTGTAGTAGAAAGAACCATCAAAAGAATCACTTTGACTATTCACACAGCTAGACCAGGTGTGGTGATTGGTAAAGGAGGATCTGAAGTTGATAAAATTAAAGAAGAGTTGAAAGCATTTACTGGAAAGGACTTGCAGATCAACATCTTCGAAATCAAAAGACCTGAATTGGATGCTGCATTGGTTGGTGAGTCTATCGCTCAGCAATTGAAAGCAAGAATCTCTTACAGAAGAGCTATGAAGCAAGCGATCGCTTCTTCTATGCGAGTAGGAGCACAGGGAATCAAAATCAAAGTAGCTGGCCGATTAGGTGGTGCTGAGATGGCGAGAACTGAGCAGTACAAAGAAGGTAGAATTCCTTTGCATACTTTAAGAGCTGATATTGATTATGCGATTTCTGAAGCGCATACGATTTACGGTAAAATTGGTATCAAAGTATGGATCTTCAAAGGTGAAGTTTACGGAAAGAGAGATCTATCTCCAAACGTAGGCATGGGCAACCAAGGTGGCGGTGGTAACCGTGGACCAAGAGGTGGCAACGAAGGACCAAGAAGAAAAAGAAGACAATAATCCCTCTCGCTGGAGGAATAAAATATTAAGAGATGTTACAACCGAAAAGAACGAAGTTCAGAAAAAAGCAAAAAGGTAGAGTTAAAGGACTTGCGCAGCGAGGACACACTTTAGCCTTCGGTACTTTTGGAATTAAGTCCCTAGAGCCAGGTTGGATTACTAGTCGCCAGATTGAGGCAGCTAGGATTGCCATGACCAGAGCGATGAAAAGGGAAGGACAAGTTTGGATTAGAATATTTCCAGACAAACCAGTAACAAAGAAGCCTGCTGAAGTGAGAATGGGTAAAGGTAAGGGTGCACCAGAATATTGGGTAGCAGTCGTAAAGCCTGGAACTATCTTATTTGAAGCTGCAGGTGTAAGCAAAGAGTTAGCTCAGGAAGCTTTGAGATTGGCGCAGCAGAAATTGCCGTTGAGAACGAAGTTCACTGTTAGAAGAGATTTTCAAGCACAAGGGTAATACCTATAAATAGAGGAAATTATGAAAAATTCTGAAATCAAAGGCTTATCGCTTGATGAATTGAAAGGCAAGCTTGTAGCTGAGAAAGAAAATTACGCAAAGTTGAAATTTGCGCATGCTATCACGCCAATAGAAAATCCTATGAGATTGAAAGAGGCTAAGAAATTGGTAGCAAGGTTAAGTACTGAAATCAGGGCTAAACAAATCGCCCAACAATAAGTTAGTTCGAGATGGAAGCCAGAAATTTAAGAAAAGAGCGTGTCGGAAAAGTGGTAAGCGACAAAATGTCGAAAACTATCACTGTTGAGGTGTTGCGTAAAGTAAAGCACCCGATGTACGGAAAATTCATGATCAAGACAAAGAAATTTGCTGCTCATGATGAGAATAATGATTGTGGTATCGGTGATACTGTAAAGATCATGGAAACAAGACCTTTGTCTAAGAACAAAAGGTGGAGATTGGTTGAAATAATTGAAAGAGCGAAATAAGAGATGGTACAACAAGAATCAAGACTAAGTGTAGCGGATAATAGTGGTGCTAAAGAGGTACTATGTATTCGTGTATTAGGAGGAACCGGTAAGAGATATGCTTCTGTTGGTGACAAAATTGTTGTAACAGTAAAGTCAGCCCTTTCTTCTTCTAATCTTAAAAAAGGTACTGTGTCAAAAGCAGTAGTCGTAAGAACTAAGAAAGAGGTAAGAAGAAAAGATGGCTCTTACATCAGATTCGAAGACAATGCAGCAGTATTGTTGGCAGAAAGTGGTGAGCCAAGAGGTACTCGTATCTTCGGACCTGTAGCGAGAGAGCTTAGAGAAAAGCAGTTTATGAAAATTGTTTCATTGGCTCCAGAGGTGCTGTAATTTTATCATAGCGTAGAAAAATTTAGATCATGAAATTTCACATCAAAAAAGGAGACACCGTTAAAGTACTTTCAGGAAACTCGAAAGGAAAAACAGGAGCTGTTCTTGAGGTATTTCCTACAAAATATAGAGCGATCGTAGAAGGCTTGAATATGGTGACTAAGCACACTAAGCCATCAGCTGAAAGCCCTGAAGGAGGAATCAAGAAAGTTGAGGCTTCTATTCACATGAGCAACTTAATGCTCGTAGATGCTGCGACTGGCGAAGCAACCAAGATTGGTAGAAAGCTAGACGAAAACGGCAAATTGCAAAGATTTTCAAAGAAAACAGGGGAGGTAATCAAAAATGGCTAATCCAAGACTAAAAGATATTTACGAGAAGGACGTAGTACCTGCTCTTAAAGAGAAGTTTCAGTACAAATCTGTAATGATGGTACCTAAGATTGAGAAGATCTCTGTCAACAAAGGTATCGGAGCAGCTGTATCTGATAAGAAATTGGTAGACGCTGGTGTTGAGGAATTGACTCAAATTACTGGACAAAAAGCTGTACCAACCTTGGCGAAAACTTCAATCTCAAACTTTAAGTTGAGAGAAGGAATGCCAATTGGAGCTAGAGTAACATTGAGAGGTGACAAGATGTACGAATTCTTGGATCGTTTGATGACTGTGGCACTTCCTCGAGTAAGAGACTTTAGAGGTATTAAGGACAAGGGATTTGATGGACGCGGAAATTACACTTTAGGTGTGAAGGAACAAATCATCTTTCCTGAAATCAGTATCGATAAAGTAAATAAGATTTCTGGAATGGATATCACTTTCGTGACATCTGCCCAGACAGACGAAGAAAGTTATGAACTACTTAAGGCATTCGGAATGCCTTTCGTAAAGAAAAATAATAATTGATATGGCAAGAGAAGCAATAAAAGCCAGAGAAAGAAAAAGAGAAAGATTGGTAGCTAAGTATGCCGCTAAAAGAGCTGAATTGAAAGCAGCTGGCGACTACGAAGGTTTAGACAAACTTCCTCGAAACTCTTCGAAAGTTAGACTTCACAACCGATGTAAGCTTACAGGCAGACCAAAGGGATACATGAGAAAATTCGGTATTTCTAGGGTTACATTCAGAGAGATGGCTAGCGATGGAAAAATTCCAGGTGTTACAAAAGCAAGCTGGTAAAAAGAGTTTTTAAAATATAAAATATTAACTAACTTTGCACCCCCGTAAAGAAATGGGGGTTAAAAGTATACTGTAATGACAGATCCGATAGCAGATTATTTAACAAGATTGAGGAATGCCATCAAGGCAAATCATCGAATCGTTGAGGTTCCTGCTTCTAACATGAAGAAGGAGCTCACTAAAGTGTTGAAAGACAAGGGATTCATTAAGAATTACAAATTCGATGAGGATGGTGTCCAGGGGAAAATCAGAATTGCATTGAAGTACAATCCAGAGACTAAAGAGTCTGCGATTGTAAGCTTAGAAAGGGTAAGTAAGCCTGGTCTAAGAAAATATGCCAAGTCTGACGCATTACCTAGGGTATTGAACGGTCTTGGAGTAGCCATTTTGTCTACATCCAAAGGCGTTATTACTGACAAAGAAGCCAGACAGCACAATGTGGGCGGCGAAGTATTGTGTTACGTTTATTAATTAGAATAAGATGTCAAGAATAGGAAACAAGCCGATTACTGTGCCATCTGGCGTTGAGATTACGATCAACGGTGGATCTGTGACAGTAAAAGGATCAAAAGGAACTTTGGCTAGAGAGATCGATGCAGATTTCACATTGGCCTTAGAGGATGGTGTACTTACAGTAAAGAGACCAACCGATCAAAAAAGACATAAAGCACTTCATGGCTTATATCGTTCATTGTTGAACAATATGGTGGTAGGTGCTAGTGAAGGATACAAAAAAGAATTAGAACTTGTAGGTGTAGGTTATAAAGCCTCTACGCAAGGTCAAATTCTTGAATTGAACTTAGGATACTCTCACAACATCTTTATGGAAATTCCTAAAGAAGTGAAAGTAGCTGCTGAAACTCAAAAAGGTAAGAATCCAATAGTTACTTTGGAATCGCCTGATAAGGAGTTGGTTGGTGAAGTGAGTGCTAAGATCAGATCCCTTAGAAAAATCGAGCCTTACAAAGGAAAAGGTATCAGATTTGTTGGTGAAATTATTAGAAGAAAAGCTGGTAAAACTGCTGCTAAATAATAGGAGACATGGCGATTACTAAAGAACAAAGAAGGCTAAGAATCAGAAAAGGTATCAGAAATAAGATTACTGGTACAGCTGAAAGACCAAGATTGTCTGTTTTCAAAAGCAATAAAGGCATATACGTTCAATTGATTGATGATGTGAGTGGTCACACATTGACAGCTACGTCATCTGCTGAGATTGGAAAAAACAATGTCAACATTGAGGTTTCTAAAGAAGTAGGGAAGAAACTAGCAGAGAAAGCTACAGGTACAGGTATTTCATCTGTAGTATTCGATAGAGGTGGTTATCCTTATCATGGAAAAGTTAAAGCTTTAGCTGACGGAGCTAGAGAAGGAGGCCTTAAATTTTAATTGAGTTATGTCTAAGCAAAATATAAGAGCAATCAAAGCAAGCGAAATCGAATTAACTGAGAAAGTAGTTGCTATCAAAAGAGTTGCTAAAGTTGTAAAAGGTGGTAGAAGGTTTAGTTTCTCAGCAATTGTAGTGGTGGGAGACGGAAATGGTGTAGTTGGTTACGGCTTAGGTAAAGCCAATGAAGTAACAGACTCTATCACTAAAGGTATCGACGACGCTAAGAAAAATTTGGTAAGAGTACCAGTATTCAAAGGAACTGTACCTCACGATGCGATTGGTAAGTTCGGAGGCGGACACGTATTGTTGAAGCCTGCTGCAACGGGTACAGGAGTAATTGCCGGTGGTGCGATGCGTGCGGTATTGGAAAGTGCTGGTGTACATGATGTACTAGCGAAGTCTAAAGGTTCTTCAAACCCTCACAATGTGGTAAAAGCTACTTTCGATGCATTGAGCCAAATGAGAGATCCTTATGCGGTAGCTCGTCAAAGAGGTGTTGAATTGTCAAAAGTTTTTAACGGATAAGAAGATGGCCAAGGTAGTTATTACACAAAAGAGAAGCGTCATAAATAGACCTAACGATCAGAAGCTTACTATAAAAGCACTCGGATTAGGGAAAATTAACAGATCTGTTGAAAAAGAAATGACGCCACAGATTGCGGGAATGATCAAGAAGATCAATCACCTGGTTTCTGTTGAAAATAAATAATTTTAGAATTTTCTGAAATCATAGAAAGATGAAATTAAATACATTACAACCTGCAGAAGGATCTGTAAAATCTAACAAGAGAATTGGTAGAGGTCAAGGATCTGGAAGAGGTGGAACATCTACAAGAGGTCACAAAGGAGCCAAATCTAGATCAGGATATTCTAGAAAACTTGGTTTTGAAGGTGGACAGATGCCTTTATATAAGCGTGTGCCAAAATTTGGTTTTACTAGTCCTAACAGAGTAGAAACTAAGCCAGTAAACTTGGATACGCTTCAGGCACTAGCTGATAAAACTAAAGCATCTACTATCACTGTTGAAACTTTGGTAGAGAATGGCTTAGCAGCTAAAAACGATATAGTTAAAGTATTGGGTAGAGGAGAGCTTAAAGCTAAATTGGACGTAACAGTTCATCATTTCTCTAAATCTGCTATCGCTGCTATTGAAAAAGCAGGAGGCAAAGCAACAGCATTGTAATCTATGAAGAAGTTTTTTAGTACCATACGGAACATATTTACCATTGAAGATCTAAGGGTCAGAATACTGAATACAGTCGGTTTTTTAATCATCTTTAGACTGGGTTCGTTTGTTGTTCTTCCTGGTATAGATCCTTCTAAATTAGACGACAACGTTGCAGGTATATTAGGTATATTAGATACTATGCTAGGAGGCGCATTTAGTAATGCGTCTATCTTTGGTTTAGGTATTATGCCTTATATCTCAGCTTCAATTGTTATCCAGCTATTAACTATGGCTGTTCCTTATTTTCAGAAACTTCAGAAAGAAGGAGACAGCGGTAGAAAGAAAATCAATCAAATTACTAGAGTACTTACCATTGCGATTACGTTCGCTCAGGGAAGTGCTTATTTAGCAGGAGCAATTCCTGCAGATGCGATTGTATTAGAAAATAAATTTTTATTCACACTTTCTTCATTAACCATCCTTACAGCGGGTACGATCTTCTGTATGTGGTTGGGTGAAAGGATTACCGACAAAGGAATCGGTAACGGTATCTCCATGTTGATCATGATTGGTATCATTTCTAGATTCCCTGGTAGTTTAATGCAGGAAGCTGTGACTAGAGGAATGAGCGAAGCGCTGTTCTTCTTGCTTGAAATCTTAGCCTTATTCTTCGTAGTGATGGCTGTGGTTTTGTTGACTCAAGCAGTGAGAAGGATTCCAGTACAGTATGCCAAACAAGTAGTTGGTAACAAAGTTTATGGAGGCCAAAGACAGTACATTCCTTTGAAAGTAAATTCAGCTGGCGTAATGCCAATCATTTTTGCTCAGTCGTTGATGTTCTTGCCATCTATGGTAGGAGGATACTTTGCTGAATCAAGTGATGTTGCTCAGTATGTAGCAACTACATTCTCGAACTTTCAGTCATGGGAATACAACTTGACATTTGCGATTATGATCATGTTGTTTACTTTCTTTTATACAGCGATTTCGGTTAATCCAAATCAGATTGCTGATGACATGAAAAGAAACGGAGGTTTTATTCCAGGGGTTAAACCAGGAAGAGCAACTTCTGAATTTATTGATACAGTATTAACAAGAGTAACATTTCCAGGATCTTTATTCTTAGCTGTGGTGGCCATTATGCCAGCATTTGCTCAGATGGCTGGAGTTAATACAAACTTTGCTCAGTTTTTTGGAGGTACGTCACTACTGATTATGGTTGGTGTGATTTTAGATACACTTCAGCAAATTGAGAGTTACTTACTAATGAGACACTACGAAGGCATGATGAAGTCTGGTAAGTTGAAGGGTAGATCTCAAAATATAGCAGTAGCATAATATAAATTAAGAATGGCAAAACAGGCTTCAATAGAACAAGACGGTACAATCAAAGAGGCATTGTCTAACGCAATGTTTCGAGTTGAATTGGAAAATGGGCACGAAGTAATCGCTCATATCTCAGGAAAGATGAGGATGCACTACATCAAGATCTTACCTGGTGATAAAGTGAAAATGGAAATGTCTCCATACGACTTGTCTAAAGGAAGAATTGTTTATCGTTATAAATAAAAATCGCTGATATGTCCCGGTTGAATACTTACTCAAAAGGGATGTGTAGGTTTAAATAGTAGAAAAATGAAAGTTAAAGCATCCGTAAAAAAGAGAAGCGCAGACTGCAAAGTCATCCGCCGAAACGGTAAAGTTTACGTAATCAACAAGAAGAACCCTAGGTTCAAGCAAAGACAAGGATAATTATGGCTAGAATTGCAGGAGTAGATATTCCAGGAAACAAAAGAGGTGAGATTTCTCTTACCTATATTTTTGGTTTGGGCCGTAGTTCGGCACAGAAGATATTGTCTGAAGCAGGCATAGACTGGAGCAAGAAAGTTGATGATTGGAGTGATGAAGAAGCGGGTGCAGTAAGAACGCTTATCAGTGAAAACTTCAAAGTAGAAGGTGTACTAAAGTCTGAGGTTCAATTGAACATCAAGCGATTGTTAGACATTGGATGTTACCGAGGATTGAGACATAGAAAAGGTCTTCCAGTTAGAGGTCAGCATACTAAAAACAACGCTAGAACTAGAAAAGGAAAGAGAAAGACTGTTGCCAACAAAAAGAAGGCTACTAAATAATAATTGACGATGGCACAAAAAAGAAAAGATAAAGGAAGAAAAAGAGTTGTAGTGGTTGAGCCAATTGGCCAGGCACACATCAAAGCTTCGTTTAACAATATAATAATATCTATGACCAATTTGACAGGTCAGGTAGTGTCTTGGGCATCTGCAGGTAAAATGGGATTTAAGGGTTCTAAGAAGAATACTCCATATGCAGCTCAGGTAGCAGCTCAAGATTGTGCGCAAGCCGCTTACGATCAGGGCTTGAGAAAAGTAGAGGTTTTTGTAAAAGGACCAGGTGCGGGTAGAGAGTCTGCCATTAGAACCATCCAAAATGTAGGTATCGAAGTAACAATGATCAAAGATGTTACACCGCTTCCTCACAACGGATGTCGACCACCTAAGAGAAGAAGAGTTTAATAATATTATAGAATTAATATAAAATGGCAAGATATACCGGACCCAAGACGAAAATAGCAAGAAGGTTTAACGACCCTATCTTCGGCCCAGACAAGACTTTGCAAAAAAAGGCGTATCCTCCGGGACAGCATGGCCGTGGTAGAAGAAGAAAGCCTTCTGAATATGCCATCCAGCTTGCTGAGAAGCAAAAAGCAAAGTACACTTACGGATTGCTAGAAAAGCAATTCTCTAACTTGTTCGAGAAAGCTTCTAAGAAAGGTGGTATTACTGGTGAAGTATTACTTCAGCTATTGGAGTCAAGATTGGATAACGTAGTATTCAGACTAGGAATTGCTCCTACAAGAAGTGCGGCTAGACAACTTGTCCTACACAAGCACGTAACTGTCAATGGAGAGCTGGTAAACATTCCTTCTTACTCATTGAAAACTGGAGATTTGGTTGCTGTTAGAGAGAAGTCAAAATCACTTCAGTCTGTTACTGAGAGTTTGTCGAGAGGAGTTGTGAGCAAGTACCCATGGTTGGAATGGGATTCTAGCCAACTAACGGGAAAATTGGCTACTTTGCCATCAAGGGATGAGATTCCTGAGACTATCAAAGAGCAATTGATCGTTGAATTGTACTCTAAATAATAAATTTCCATAATTTTTATATTAAAGAATTAACTATGTCAATACTAGCATTTCAAATGCCTGAAAAGGTGGTGATGGAGAAGGCTGATGACTTTCATGGCTTATTTACTTTCAAACCACTAGAGCAAGGCTACGGTGTTACCGTCGGTAATGCATTGAGAAGAATTTTATTGTCTTCACTGGAAGGATATGCCATCACTGGCATCAAAGTTCCTGGAGTATTGCATGAGTTTTCTACGATGGAAGGCATTGTAGAAGATTTGTCAGAGATCATTTTGAACCTCAAAATGGTGAGATTCAAAAAGATTGCTGATGTGGCTGAAAGCAAAATTGTTGTTAGCGTATCAGGACAAAAAGAATTCAAAGGAAGTGATATCGGAGGAGCTACTTCAGCATTTGAAGTATTGAATCCAGATCACGTGATTGCTCACTTGGATGAAAAAGTGAAATTCGAAATAGAATTAACTATTGAGAAAGGTAGAGGTTATGTAACTGCTGAGGACAATAAACCAGCAGAACAAATCTTCGGATTTATTCCGATCGATGCGATCTTTACTCCAATCAAGAATGTAAAATATTCTGTGGAGAACACAAGGGTAGAGCAGAAGACTGACTATGAGCAATTGATATTGGACATAGAAACAGATGGATCTATCCACCCGGAGAATGCTTTGAAAGGTGCCGCTAACATTTTGATACAGCACTTTATGTTATTCTCAGATCAGACGATGATCCTCGATACGCACGATGCGGGCGAGCCAGAAGCTGTAGATGAGGAATTACTACACATGAGAAAATTGCTTAAGACTAATCTTAACGATCTAGATCTTTCTGTAAGAGCTTACAATTGTTTGAAAGCTGCAGACGTGAGATCACTAGGTGACTTGGTAAGATTGGAGATTTCTGACATGATGAAGTTTAGAAACTTCGGTAAGAAATCTTTGGCTGAGTTGGAGCAATTGGTAGCAGACAAGAACCTTACTTTTGGCATGGATTTGTCAAAGTATAAATTAGACGAAGAGTAAAAATGAGACACGGGAAGAAATTTAATCATTTGAGCAGAACAGCATCGCACAGAAGTGCAATGTTGTCCAATATGGCTTCTTCTTTGATTTTGCATAAAAGAATTACTACTACTGTAGCTAAAGCAAAAGCTTTGAGAAAATATGTGGAACCTTTGATCACTAGAGCAAAGGATGATACTACACACTCTCGAAGAGTAGCTTTCTCTTACTTGCAAAACAAAGAATCTGTAACTACCCTTTTCGGTGAAGTAGCGGAAAAAGTAGCTAACAGACCGGGAGGATATACTAGAATCTTGAAAACAGGGGCTAGATTAGGTGACAACGCAGAAATGTGCATCATGGAGTTGGTTGATTACAACGAATTGATGTTGAAAGATGCTGCACCAGCAAAAGCTAAAACTCGAAGAAGTAGAAGAAGTAAAGGAAGCGCTGAAAAGGCGGCTCCTGCTGTAGAAGCTACTGAGGCAGTTGTAGAAGATGCTAAGGTGGAAGAAGCACCAGCTGCTGAGGCTACTGAAGAAGTGAAAACTGAAGCTGCTCCAGAAGCACCAGAAGCGGACGCTAAAGAAGAGTCTGCAGACGATGCTGAAAAGAAAGAAGATAAGGAATAAGTGATATTATTCCATTAAAATATTAGCCATCTCGATTAGTTTCGGGATGGCTTTTTTTATGTCTAAAAAATCATAAAATTTGCGCTGATTTTAGCCCAGAGTTTGCACCCAACGAAATATGAAAATACAGGAAAAGAAAAAAGCTTATTTGTTACTGGCGGACGGCCAATGGTTTGAAGGTACATCAATTGGCAGTGAGGGCACAAGTGGTGGAGAAATCTGTTTTAATACAGGTATGACAGGCTACCAGGAGGTTTATACAGATCCATCTTACTACGGTCAGATTGTAGTGAATACGAATTCTCATATTGGTAACTACGGGGCGGTAGACAGAGAGCAAGAATCTGATGGACCAAAAATCAAAGGATTAGTAATCAACGACTTTTCTGAAATGCATAGCCGATTCGAGGCGGATGCTTCTTTAGATGAGTACTTGAAAAAGCATAATATTGTTGGGATTGCCGATCTGGATACAAGAAAGGTAGTGAAGAGCCTGCGAAGTGAAGGGGCTATGAATGCCATAATTTCTTCGGATATCTCAGAAATAGAGAAGCTTAAAGGAGAGTTGGACAAGGTGCCAAGTATGAACCATTTAGAGTTGGCGACTAAGGTGACTACCAAAGAACCTTACCTGTTAGGAGAAGATAGCGCTGAATTGAAGGTGGCAGTTTTGGATATTGGTGTTAAAAAATCTATCCTGACTAATCTGACTGATCGAGGCGTGCAGTGCAAGGTGTTTCCTGCAGAGACTTCTTTCGAAGAATTAAAGGCGTACAATCCCGATGGCTACTTCTTATCGAATGGCCCGGGTGATCCAGCCGAAATGAGTTATGCCATTGAGACGGCAAAGAAGATTATGGCAGAAGAAAAGCCTTTGTTTGGTATTTGTCTGGGACACCAGGTGATAGCCTTGGCCAGTGGAGCTACTACTTTCAAAATGCATCACGGACACAGAGGACTAAATCACCCGGTTAAGAACTTGATTACTGGAAGAAGTGAAGTGACTTCACAAAACCATGGATTTGCGGTAGACAGAGACTCTGTTGAGCAATCTGATAATTTAGAATTGACACACATTAACTTGAATGATAACACGGTAGCTGGTATTCGTGTAAAGGACAAGCCTGTATTTTCAGTACAGCATCACCCAGAAGCTTCTCCTGGACCACACGATTCGAGATACTTGTTCGATGATTTCATTCAATTAATAAATAAACACAAGAAAAAATGAGTTTGATAGAAAGTGTATTTGCTAGACAAATACTTGATTCAAGAGGAAACCCAACTATTGAGGTAGATGTAGTCACTGAAAGTGGCATATTGGGAAGAGCAGCAGTTCCATCAGGAGCTTCTACTGGTGTAAACGAAGCGGTAGAATTAAGAGACGGTGATAAAGGCAAATACCTAGGTAAAGGGGTGTTGAAAGCTGTAGACAACGTTAACGATATCATTCAAGAAGAATTGATTGGCTTGTCTGTTTTTGATCAAAAGTATATTGATCAGTTGATGATTCAATTGGACGGTACTGAGACTAAATCAAAGCTGGGTGCTAATGCTATTTTGGGTGTTTCTCTGGCAGTAGCCAGAGCAGCAGCTGAGGAGCTTGGTTTGCCATTGTTCAGATACATAGGAGGTACCAATGCACACACGTTGCCAGTACCAATGATGAACATCATCAATGGTGGATCTCACTCTGATGCGACAATCGCATTCCAGGAGTTTATGATTCGTCCAGTAGGTGCAGAGACTTTCTCTGAGGCAATGAGAATGGGTGCGGAGACTTTCCACGCGTTGAAGAAAATTTTACACGATAAAGGCTTAAGTACTGCAGTAGGTGACGAAGGAGGATTTGCTCCAGCATTCACAGGTGGTACGGAAGAGGCTTTAGAAAGCGTATTGAGCGCAGTGAAAGCTGCAGGATACGAGCCAGGCAAGGATATCACTATTGCTCTAGACTGTGCGTCTTCTGAGTTCTTTGTAGATGGTAAGTACGACTACTCTAAGTTCGAAGGACCTAACGGTAAGAAAAGAAATGCTGAAGAGCAAGTAGCTTATTTGGCTGAGTTGGTTGATAAATACCCAATCGATTCGATCGAAGATGGATGTGCTGAGGAAGATTGGTCTACTTGGGCGCTATTGACTGAAAAAATCGGTGACAAGTGTCAGCTCGTAGGAGATGACCTATTTGTTACTAACGTAAAATTCTTGCAAAGAGGAATCGAAGAAAAGTCTGCGAACTCTATCTTGATCAAAGTAAACCAAATCGGTACTTTGTCTGAGACTTTGGATGCGATCGAATTGGCGCACAAAGCAGGATTCACCGCTGTGATCTCTCACAGATCTGGTGAAACAGAAGATTCGACTATCGCTGATATCGCTGTTGCTACTAACGCTGGTCAGATCAAAACGGGTTCTTTGTCTCGTTCGGACAGAATGGCGAAGTACAACCAATTATTGAGAATAGAAGAAGAGCTAGGTGAAACTGCCCGTTTCCCACAGGCTAAATAATATCTTCAACCGTCATTACCTGTTCCGAAGGCTATCGGAATCCGGGTAATCCGTTTGGAAAAACATCAAAAACCGCATGGACTTACCTTGCGGTTTTTTTGTTCCATAAACAAAATGGAAATTGGCGTGCGTTGAAAGTTTACATCTTTTAAGTCGTTCGCATTGGGATTATAGTACTTGATGAAATTAATCGCTATTTTAAGGCATAAAATCTTGTGTAATTGCTATAATCATTTAATTAATAATAACATGGAAATGAAATACTGGATATTGATATGTATAATATTGATAACATTGAGTGTGTTATTTATTTTTAATTCTAAAATGAAGGATGGCTTAGGCCCATATAACCTGAGAGCCATTGGAATAACTTTGGTCGCTTCTTTAGTAGCAATTCTTTCAATAGCTGAATTAGAAGCAGCCAAGTTAAGCGCAGCATTTGGAATTCTAGGAGCTATTGCTGGTTATTTATTTGGACTGAATAATAAAATCGAATAGGTCGAACTAACTCAAACCATCAATTATGAAAGGCATACTAATACTAATAACTATTGTTTTATTTTCCCAGTTATCAATTGCTCAAAGGCTTGAGTTATTTAGTTCATATTCCCAGTATTATATTGTGGAATATGGAGAAACCACGACAATTAAAAATAAAGCCAAATGGTATTATTTGAAAAATAAACAAGGCAACGTTGAAAGTATGAGATTTGTTGATATCGGTACAATGAAAACATTTGACTACAAATTGGTCGATATTGAAGAAAAAGAGGATAAATATATTATGAGATTTGAAAATGATATGGTACTTGTTGTGGCGGAATCTTATATAGGATTAACTCATAGAGAAAGATCTCAGGAGCTCACATTTTTATTTAGAATAAGGGATAAAATTAATAAGTAATCACTAATGCTTTTTCGCCCTTGTTGGTCTTGTGACCAACAAGCCACTGCAGCTAGCGAATGGCAATGGCAGTTTGTTGGAGACTACTCCAACAAAGGCAAGAAGCCCACCAGAGTGACGAAGCTATGCCTGCTCTCTTCCCTTCCTCTTAAACAACTGCTTGCCTTTGGCCAACAATGAAGAGCGACCTTCCAAAAGGAATTCATTGACCACTTCTGCCAATTCGATACATCGGAGATAGCCAAATGACTTGTGCGCATTGTCAGTTTTCCATTCTTTGTAGTTATTCTCTACGAACTTACCAACCGGCTTCACGCCGCGTACATTTTCTGTATAGTAGTCTGCCAGATTGTAATGCGCACCGATATTATCTTCTTTGTCGCAGAAGCTATACCAGTTTTCTACCCCTTCAGGCGTAGGAGGAAAGGCTTCCTCACCTTCTTCGAATGGAAGATGATGGTCTTTCATAATATTTTCCCTAATCAGGGGTAAACCCATAGGTGAGCCCATAGCTATAAAACATTTTACCTTCACTCTATGTTTTAGAGACAACAATACATCATAGGTTATTATCGAGCCCATAGAATGTGCGACGATTAGGATGTCTTTTCTCTTGTTTTTTAAAAGCAGTTTAATCAGCCGGCTTCTGACCTTATTCCTAAAATAATCTTCAAACATCTGCTCGTTTTTAGGCTTTTCTTCATTGTAGTAGATGTCGAGGTCTCGGAATCCGATTTTCACGATTGCATCGAAGGGCTTTCTGAACTTATTTAATCCGATTCTGCTCAAAAAAACAATTTCCTTGATATACTGAATTAAATTTTTGAAGATTTGAATAAGGCCTTTTTTAGTCTTGACTTTCAATTCCTTTTCAGAGATGTAGGGTTCGTCGATGTGTAAAGGATCGTCTGGATCCTTAGCTTTTAGACTAAGGGGAGTAGGGTAGAGTAGATCCGCCCAGTACATCATTTTAAAGTCAAACTTAGTTGGACCACCTTCTATTTTGGAAAGACCTTCTTCGATGGATTTTCTCCACCACTGAGTAAGGACAGGTTTTGGCGGTTTGTTGCTCAGACCATGAATGCCGATGACTAATGTCCTACGTTTTCTTGTGAAAATATTTTTGAGCATAAAGATGCCTGTGAACTTTAATTTTGAATGATAACGAAGATATTCTTTCGATGGTCGTTTTTGCTAAAATAAGATGAATAAAAGTTTTGGATAAATAAATGAGCATCAAAAAAATGATTGCTTATGCACGTTATCTCGAGGAATTTAATCTACGATTTAGTGGATCAAGTGACATGGCGATCTCTCATGGTCTTCTTCATTACTAATTAAATGTAGGGATAATATGTTCAATATTGCCGGCCTTCGCTCGCAATGACGGATAAGAAGTTCGTTAGTGGAATCAATTAAACAAAAAGCCCGATTACAAGTGAATTGAAACCGGGCTTTATATCCTTGAAAAGGATTCTGTTATTTAGCCAGCCTTCTCGATCCAGCCTTGTACATCTTCTAATGAAGGGTTTTTTACTTCTTTCAGTTTCAACTTCTTCCTTGTGCCGCAAACATCATTGAATAGTTTGCTGTCTTTGGCCTCTGCGAATTGCTCTTTGGTTACCATGCCTAACTTCTGTAAGATTGGAATCAATTCATTGGCAACGCCCAACTCTTCGTACTGACCTGAAGTCAAGGCCTCAATTTTCTTCTCAGGTTTCATCTGAGGGAAGAACAACACGTCCTGAATTGAGTTGGAATTAGTCATCATCATGGTGAGACGATCGATACCTACACCTAAACCTGCCGTAGGTGGCATTCCGTATTCTAGTGCTCTCAAGAAGTCTTCGTCAAGTACCATGGCTTCGTCGTCACCACGCTTGCCTAGCTCTAATTGTTCTTCAAACCTTTTTCTTTGATCGATTGGATCGTTCAATTCTGAGAAGGCATTACAGATTTCTTTTCCATTGGCTACAGCTTCGAATCGCTCTACCAACCCTGGCTTGCTTTTGTGTTTCTTAGCTAATGGTGACATCTCTACTGGATAGTCCGTAATGAACGTAGGCTGGATCAATTGCCCCTCACATTTTTCGCCGAAGATCTCGTCTATCAATTTGGCCTTACCCATTGATGGGTCTGTAGGTACCTCCAGCTTTTCTGCTGTAGCTCTTAGTTCATCTTCTCCCATTTCTGAAATATCCACACCAGTGAAATGCTCAATAGCCTCAAACATCGTGTATCGTTTCCAAGGTCTCTGGAAGTTGATCACATTTTCGCCTACTTGAACTTCTGTGGTGCCGTGTAGATCCATGGCTACCTTTTCGACCATGGCTTCGGTCAAGTCCATCATCCATTCATAATCTTTATAGGCTACGTACAATTCTACTTGCGTGAATTCTGGATTGTGGAAACGAGACATGCCTTCGTTTCTAAAGTCTTTCGAGAATTCGAAAACGCCATCATATCCACCAACGATTAGTCGTTTCAGATACAGCTCATTCGCAATACGCAAGTACAGCGTCATATCGAGCGTATTGTGGTGCGTTTTGAATGGACGAGCGGCTGCGCCTCCATACAAAGGTTGAAGGATCGGTGTCTCCACTTCCAAATAACCTTTTTCTGCAAGGAAGTTTCGCATGGAATTCACCAACTGGGTACGCTTCACGAATGTATCTCGTACTTCAGGGTTTACTATCAAATCCACATATCGCTGACGATATCTCAGTTCAGGATCAGTGAAAGCATCATACGTTTTCATGTTGCCTTCATCGTCCTTGGCTTCCTTCACAATTGGGAGTGGCTTTAACGATTTGGTCAACAATTTCAAATCCGTAACATGGATAGATATCTCTCCAACTTCTGTCGTGAATACATAACCTTTGATGCCAATGATGTCGCCAATGTCCATCATTTTTTTGAAGACATTGTTGTAATGGCTCTTGTCTTCACCAGGACAAATATCGTCTCTTCTAAGGTAGATTTGAATTCTACCTGTAGAGTCCTGAATTTCAGCGAATGAAGCAGATCCCATGATTCTTCGGGACATCAATCGTCCTGCGATAGAAATGGCCTTATAGTCTGTCTTTCGTTTTTCGTAGTTTTCGTGAATGTCCTTAGTGGTCACGTTCACTTCGAAAGTGTCTGATGGATACGGCTCGATGCCAGATTCGATCAACTTTTCTCTGATCTGACGTCTGTTAATTTCCTGTTCGCTTAGAATCATTTTGTAATTTTTTAGAAGCCGCAAAATTAAGGTAAAATAGACGATTGGTGAAGTATTGAGAAGGGATGTTTATTCAGAAATCGTTATCATTGATAAGAAAAACATCATGACCATGAGAAAAATTGATCAGCTTCTTTCGGAATACGGCGAGAGCCATCAAAACCCAACCAATAAATTGATTCACTGGATCTGCGTGCCAGCCATATTCTGGAGTATCGTAGGTTTGTTTTGGTCCATACCAAATGATTGGCTAGTGGTGATATTTTCAAAGACACATAGCCCTTTTTTGAATTGGGCTACTATTGGCTTGATGGCCGTATTGATGTATTATTTCACTTTATCTTTTTCACTATTTGTTGGTATGGCTGTAGCTATCATGGGCTTTTTGTACCTGACTTTGTTTGTTGAGCAGTTGGGCATTGCTCCTGTTTGGCAAGTGAGTATCGCGGTATTTGTTATAGCTTGGATTGGGCAGTTTTATGGTCACAATGTGGAAGGCAAGAAACTTTCGTTCCTTAAGGATGTTCAGTTTCTACTGATTGGTCCGGCCTGGTTGATGCATTTCATTTACAAAAAAATAGGGTTGCCTTATTAAGGTCAACCCTGATTTATAAACCGTGTTTTAGGCGTTTAGTTGCTGCCACTCCATGGTGGAGTCACATCATTTACTCTGGCATAAGCGATCAACTGACCTTTATGCTCGTAGCTATGCGTCGCAATGATCATGATCAAAGAGCGCTTGGTAAAGGTGCCGAAAGGCAAGGTCACCATGTCATTCATTTGATCGTCATTTACAGCATCAACTGCAGCTTTTGAAAAAGCATAAGCATCATTGATAGCCTTCAGAATTTCAGCCTTATCCGTGGTCGACTTCTCTAAGGCTTTAGTGTCTAACCCTTCTGGAAGAGGTGTACCCAAGGCACTTGATAAATTGTAAGTGGATGCTGCGATATGCAAAATCACTTCAGAAGTACTTCGCACGTTTTCTCCAGGTCTCCAGGCATACTTTTCCTGTGGAATTGCTTCAATTAGCTTAACAATCTGGCCCTGACTGTAATTCATGCTGCCTGTAAATTCTTGCTGATAGGTAGTTGGTTGTGCAGTTTCTTGCGCTGTAGCTAAGAATGGTGCAATGAGTAAAATGTAAAGTAAGTTTTTCATGGAATATGTTTTTAGTTCAGCAGTTGAAACGGCCATACACAATTAGTGTTAGGAATAGGACATCTTTTTTTAGTTTTGAGACATGACAAAATACATTGCACTATTAAGAGGTATAAACGTGAGCGGTCAGAAGCTGATCAAGATGGACGCATTGAGGACTTCCTTGAGTAAGCTCGGTTATGACAACATTCAAACCTATATCCAGAGCGGGAATATTGTATTTGAAACCTCTGAGTCCAACCAGAAAAAAATAGAAAGCCAAATTCATGAAAACATCAAGGGTACTTTTGGCTTTGATGTGCCTGTGATCGTTCGTTCTCAAAAAGAGTGGAAAGAGACTTTCTCCAACAATCCATTCGTCAATGATCGCAGCGAAGAAATCACTAAACTCTACGTGACTATTCTTGCTGATGCGCCAAGTCAAGAGAACCTCAAAGTATTAGAAGACTTTCATTCAGGACCAGAAGAGTTTAGTATGGTAGGCTCGAATCTATATTTGTTCTATGCGAATGGTGCTGGCAAGTCCAAGCTTGATCACAATACGATAGAGCGGAAGCTGAAAGTAAAGGGGACCTCAAGAAACTGGAAAACTACAACAAAGCTTATGGAAATGTTGAATGCTTAGGTCCACTCGACCAAAGCAATCTCAGCAGGCACACCCCATTCTTGAAAACGCTCCAACCAAAATAATTGCTTCTCGGACAAATGATCATTCGGTGATTTTACCTCATAGAATGAATAGTCATTTTCTTTCCAGATGAAAAGGTCAGGAAATCCAGTGGATCGGTTTTTGGGATCGATGGCCATTTCTGCTAAAAGGGATTTGATTTGTTTCAATTTCGCAAAGGCTAAAAACTGCCACATCGCTTCAATCATGCTTTCATCCCAGTGTACAAAGGGATTAGATATGCCTTGGTGCAATTCAAGACTGCTCTCTAGTATCTTTGAAAGATGCTTTTTAGATTTTGTTTTTTGTAGCTTTTCTGCAATAGCTTCTTTGCGCTTGGCGTAAAAATCCTTACCGTAGATGTCTGAAGGGTTCCGTTGCAATGGTTGGTGTAAACTGTTGTATTTGGGGTCGAAAATTTCTTCCCAAAAAAACAGTCCAAAGACATTTCTACAAATAGAGTTTTCAGAATGGTAGCCTTGGTAGCCTTTTGCCTCGAAATAAGCCAGTGCACCTTGCTCCACCCGATGCAGGTAGCTTTCGTCTACCGAAATAGAAACCCCTTCTTTTTGTCTAAGGGTGGTTGTTTTTAGTTTTTTATCCAGCTTGTTGATGACATCCAATGCGATATAGTATTCTTTGTTATCATTGGGGCCTTCCAGGATTTGTTTTGCTTGAGTCAAAGATTTGTCAAAATCTTTTTGCTTGTTGTAGATTCGGATTCGTCGTTCTCTCAGTGGTGAAGCAGATGAGATATGATACAACTCAAGTGCTTCCTCATAGTGTTTGTGCTTTTCCAGGTGGTAGCCAACTTTGTGCACTAGTTTCTCTGCTCGTTGTTTGGCTTTGTCCATGTTGAGAAAATAGCCAATTTCAATTTCTTTGAACCATGCATACATGGATAATGGAGAAAGCGCCTCTTCTAACAAATAAAACTCTTTGTTCAATTGTGAGAGTTGCATCACGGCTTCGGCTTCTTCTCTTGAATCGAATGAGGTGCCTAACTTCGACTCATCTATTTCCATGAATTTGGCATGACCGACATCACGTATGACGAAGTCAGACATGTCTCCATGGTTATGCCCAAAGAAAAATAACTTGATCATATCCAATTCCTCGCGTGCGCCTTGGGTAATAATGGAATTAGTATAAAAAATTTGTTGTAGAATTTCAGCATCGTGTCCTTCAAGCAGACCCAAAATCAACTCGTCTTTTTTTAGTTTCTTATCGACCTCAATATCCAAAGGATTTAGCATTTGTATGATTTCCGGCTTGTTGTATATATTGATCAGCTGATAGCACTCTTCAATCTCAAGGAAGGGCTTGTTTATGAGGAAGTTTTGATCCAATAATTCTTCATGAGCATCATTTAGATTCGCTATTTCAGAATAGATCAATTTTTCTTTTCTAAAGAATAGCCCCTTCCTATTGCTAACCCTAACGTACAGACACTGGGCATCTTCAGAGAGTGTTGTGAAGCCGGTAACAAATGCTATTTCATTATTTGAAAGAAGCGGTTCATACTTGTCCATGACAAAACTGAGAACATATTTAAAATTGTCCAGATAGTATTTTTCAGGCAGTATAATTTTGTCATTATTGGCCATGTCTTACAAAAATAGAGGCAACTAGTACCTTTTTTTATTTTCCTACGTTTTATTTGACACGCGAATCTCTGAAATGATCAATTACTATCACATCTTGGGTGTTTCTTCCAGTGCGACTGATGCAGAGATCAAGGCCGCATTCAAATCGAAGGCATTGAGCTACCATCCTGACAAGCATGCAGGCGATAAAAATATGGAGGAGTTATTCAAGCAAGTGAATGAGGCCCATCAGGTACTGTCCAACCCGTACAAACGATCCAAGCATGACATGATGTTGAGATATGGAGCTTCTGCTCACGGAATTGCCAATCCAATTTATAGAAGAACATATCCATCGCAAAGAAGAGAAAGATACTATGCACCACAAATGAGCAACTGGAAAGCAACGGCTTATGCCTTTCTATTTGCTTTTTCTGTAGCGCTGGTCATCACCACAGGCATGTACCTCAATAGGCAATATCAGGAGCGTCAAAAAGCAGAGTTATTAGCAGGAAGAAGAGCCGTTTTCAATGAAGTAAAATCAGTGCATCATAATGGCGATCTCGAACAAAGCCTTCAAATGATCAGTAGTATGGGGCCTTTTTGGTTCGAAGAAGAGGATATGAAGGACTTCAAGGATTTGTTATTGAAGGAAATCAAGGACAAGGGAGATCAGTTCCTGTCTGAAGGTCAATATGAAGAGGCCATAAATCACTATGATATGCTCAAAGATTATTCTGTGAGCAATACAATTTCATACTTAAAGAAAATGGCTGCGGCCTATCAAGGCATGGGAGAAGTAGGAAAGGCATTGGAGATGTTCCAAATGATGCACTTGTATGGGTACCGAACCACTAGTTTTTATTTGGAGATGGGTATGCTCTATGAAGATGGAATGAAAGATTTAGAGATGGCGTTGAATTACTACCAAATTGGGGCAGATTTGGCCTCTTCTGAATATGAGGTAACTATTGGCAGCGCATATCCAATAGTAATCAATGCCAATATGGTTCCACCGACGCATTATGACATTTACATGAAAGTAGCTCAGACTCATTTAGAGCTGAATCATTATCAGGAAGCTGTCGATGCCGTTGCATGGACAAAAGAAATTTGGGTGGATAGCTTGTGGCAATACCAGATTGAAGGCCGAGCCTTGCAAGCAATGGGCAGATCCTCTGCGGCAAGAAGAGTTGTTGCTGCGGCAAAAGCTATTGATCCCAATTTTATGCTAGATGTAGATACATACGACCGCTAGTCAAATCTTTTCCTATAGCAAATGTTTAACTCTTATTTTTGGATAAAAGCTATTCCTCATGTCATTAGTCCAGAGTTGCCAGTTTTTCTTTTTATGCTTACTGTTCCTTAGTAATTATTCTTATAGTCAAAGACCTGCGACCGCTGTCTTCGATATACAAAACTATCAGTTCGATATTGTTTTGAATGATACCAGTGACGTTGTGGCTGTCACAGCAGTACTTTCAATTCACTATCCAAGCTCCGTTCCTGAGTTTACGGTTTTAGATTTTGCTAATGCCGGGATGAAGGTAAAGACCATGTTCTTTGGAGAAAAAGAGGTCGACTATGTTCATCGTTCAGATGTGTTGCGAATTTCTACGCCGAATACGATTCAATCCGGAGAATCAGCTGACTTGATAGTGACTTATCAAGGAGTCCCTTCGGATGGTTTGGTTATTTCTCAAAATAAACATGGAGAGCGGACTTTTTTCGCTGAACATTGGCCGAATCGAGCGCACCATTGGCTTCCAGTAATTGATCACCCTTCCGAGAAAGCTACCTGTGAATTTAGAGTAACTACTCCCGCCAAATATCAGGTAGTGGCGAATGGAGATTTGCAAAGTGAAGAACTCGTGGATGCAGGTTGGAAACAAACCGTCTGGAAGATGAGTAAGCCCATTTCATCAAAAGTCATGGTAATTGGTGTGGCTCCATTTGTTACTAAAACCTTAGATAGAGAGGGGATGATTAAAGCTTGGGTATACAAGGAGTCACAAGCCTTGGCACTTCATGATTTTTCAGAAGCTCCAGCCATCTACGAAATGTTAGTTGATTATATGAAAGGTTATCCTTTTTCAAAGTGTGATCAGGTAGAATCGAGTACAAGATTTGGAGGCATGGAGAATGCAGGAAATATATTCTACCCTGAAACTTCCTTAACTGGAGAACAACAAATCAATCAAACCATAGCTCATGAAATAGGACATCAATGGTTTGGAGATGCCGTGACCGAGGCCGATTGGGCTGACCTTTGGATCAGTGAAGGGTTTGCTACTTTTTTTGAAAATTACTGGGTGGAAAGAGCACTTGGCCCAGATAGTCTTTTTGCCAAACTGCAAAAAGAGGAGAAAAAAATACTAGACTTTCAGAGAGAAAATCCTAATCAAATGATTGTTCAACAACCTGTAGAAAATTTGAATAAACTCATGAATCCAATGACCTACGATAAGGCGGGCTGGATGCTGAGAATGCTTCGTTATCAGGTGGGAGAGAATACCTTCCAAAAAATCATACTCGCCTTTTATGAGCAGTACAAATATGATATTGCCAGCACTCAGGATTTTATTGCTGCTGCTAATGAAATTTCAAAAGCGAACTTGGATAAGTTTTTTAAGCAATGGTTTTATACCCCTGGAGCACCTGAAATATGGTATAGCTGGAATTATAAAAAAGGAATATTGAATCTGAGTTTTGAACAACAAACAAACTTCGTTTATCAATTGGAATTTGATATTCAGGTTGAACAAAAAAGCGGCTCTACTGTAAACAAGAGGGTTTTACTAAGCGATAAAACACAGGTTATTGAAATTCCATGCGAACGGGTTAGTGATGTAGAGATTGATCCTAACAATGTTATCCTTGGAAAATTTACAAGAAATGAGTTCGAATAAAGCCACCATAAGAGAAGGCACCATTGAGGAAGTCGTTAAGATAAGCAATCAAATTCCCGAATTTGACAGTCCGTATGGTAGAGAAGAATACCTGAAAAGATTGGATGGCAAAAAGTATCTTATTGCTATAGCAAAAGTGGAAAATGAGTTGGCCGGATTTAAAGTGGGCTATGATAAGTTTGGGAATACATCTTTTTATACCTGGATGGGAGGTGTGTTGCCAAGGTTTAGAAAAATGGGATTGGCCAAAGCACTAGCCGGCTTTCAGGAACAGTTTGCAGTTGAAGAAGGATTTGATTCTGTTATTTTAAAAACTCGAAACCGTCATAAAAACATGCTTCACTTTGCTATTAGTTCAGGGTTCGGAATTGTGGGTTTGGAGCACAGACCCGAGCAGTCAGAAAACCGAATTCTACTAAAGAAGCAATTAAAATAACGAGCATTGCTTCTTTTGCTTAATTCTTTCTTGTTTTTAGAGTCATACCCAATATTATTGAATAAAATTTATCAAATGAATATTAATATCAGACTGCTTGTTGTCTTGTTGTGTGTTTCGACTTCTCTTTTGGCTCAAGAGAAATACACTATTTCCATCGACTTAAACAAGGTGGTGGATGACAAAGTAAAAGTTGTCTGTCAGGTGCCAAAGGTAGAAAAAGAAGAGATTGAATTTCGTGTACCGAAGATTGTACCAGGCACTTATTCCATCTACGATTTTGGACGGTTTTTTACTGACTTTAAGGCATTTGATACTGATGGTAATGAACTTGTTACAGAGCAGTTGACAGATAATCGTATTTTAATAAAGGGGAGTGAAAAACTTGCTTTGGTCTCCTATTGGATCGAAGATACTTTTGACTCTGAGAAAGGGAATTTTGTATTTGAACCAGCAGGTACCAATATAGAAGAAGGCAAGAATTATGTGATCAACACTTACGGTTTTGTAGGCTATCTGCAGGGCATGAAAAACTTTGCCTACGAGCTCCATATTGATTACCCAAAAGGGATGTACGGAGCTTCTGCGTTAAATAAGGATTCTATCAATGACTCATCAGATGTTTTTCTGGCGCCAAATTATATTGACCTGGTTGATGGACCTATCATGTATTCCTTGCCAGATACCACTACCTTCGAAATAGGAGGGGCGGAAATACTCATTGCAGTTTATTCTCCGAATAAGGTGTTGGATCCAGTATTCGTAAAAGAACAGATTGAGCCAACGCTAAAAGCACAATACGAATACCTTGGTGAGCTTCCGGTTGCTAGGTATGCATTTATTATATATCTATTTGATACCAGTCCTATTTCAGGCAAGTTAGGCGCTTTAGAGCATTCGTATTCGTCGTTTTATAGCCTGCCTGAAATTGACCCTTATCGCCTGACTCAGGTGATCCGCGATGTAGCTGCTCACGAATTTTTTCATATTCTCACGCCGCTCAATGTTCATTCTGAGGAAATTGGAAACTTTGATTTTATCAATCCCAAAATGTCGAAGCACTTATGGCTTTATGAGGGAATGACTGAATATGCTGCAGGCTTGGCTCAGGTAAAATATGGAGAAATGTCACTGGTGGATTATTTGAATGTTTTGCTTAATAAGATTGACCAATCGACTTCCAGATTTGATGACCAGTTGCCTTTTACCGAATTGAGTCTCAACTGTCTGGGAGAGACAAAAGACCAATATGGCAATGTCTACCAAAAGGGTGCTTTGATTGGGGTGGCGCTGGATATTCGATTGAGAGAGTTGTCTTATGGAGCGTATGGCGTTCAGGATATGATGCAGGATCTCGCTAAAAAGTATGGAAAGACACAGTCGTTTAAAGATGAAGAATTGTTTGATACCATTACCGAAATGACTTACCCACAGATTCGCGAGTTTTTTAGTACATACGTAGAAGGGACTACGCCTATTCCTTATCAAGAGGTGCTAGACAAGGTAGGCATATTATTTGAGCCTGCCCGAACAGAAAAAGAACTTTCTCTGGGGCACCTTAGCTTTTCAGTCAATGAATCAGACAATCGACTAATTATTCAGTCCATAGATCAGATGAATGTATTTGGTATACAAATGGGTTATGAAGTAGGCGACATCATCTATAAATTCGATGGAGTAGAAATTGATATTGAAAACTATGAAGAAGAATTTTGGGCTTTTACAGATCGCCATCAGGTAGGTGATAAGATTCAAGCAGTAGTTTTACGAAGAGATGAAAAAGGGAAGCTTAAAAAAGTAAAACTGAAGGCGGAAGCTATTGAAATCAATCGAAAATTTGATGCTTCTATTAAGCTTTCGGACAACCCCACTGATGCTCAGTTGAAATTGAGAAAAGCGTGGGTTAATAAATAATTCTTGTGTTAATTCATCTAGAAAGTTGGCACGTAAGAAATTTAGAAATTTCTTCAAATTAATTCTCCTATAATCATTGGGTTCGCTTGTAGATTAATGTAAAATTTTCCATTTTACTATAGAACTAATTCCTACATTGATATGGCGAAGAAAGGTAGTGAGAAAAAAATATTTGTCCTTGATACATCAGTAATTCTCTTTTCACATGACTCCATCATGAACTTTGCGGAGCATGACATTGGGATACCCATTACGGTGCTGGAGGAGTTAGATAATTTTAAAAAAGGCAACGATACATTAAATTTTGAAGCGCGAGAATTTGCCAGACTATTGGACGGATTGGCAAAGGATCACATGCTCCAGGATTGGATTCCACTCAATGGAAAAACCAAAGGAAAATTTAAGGTGTTGATGCATTCAGAGGCTGATCCCGATTTCGATGCGGTAAAAATATTTGGCGATAGAAAAAATGACCACAAAATTCTAAATGCAGCACTCAGACTAAAAAAAGAAGAGAAGGGTCGTAAAGTCATTTTGGTTTCAAAGGACATCAATTTACGGTTGAAAGCAAAGTCTTTAGACCTGACTGCGGAAGATTACGAGACTGGTAAAATTAAAGATGCTTCTGAACTCGTTACAGGTAAGTATGAAATTAGCAAAGTGCCAGCTACTGCCATAGATACCTTATATAAGAAAGGAGAAGTAGACCCTAAAAAAGTATCCAAGGACTACGAGTTCCATAATAACGGATACTACATCCTAAAGAGTCCTAAAAATTCGGCCTTAAGCTTTTACAATCCATTGACGGAAAAATTGGGTCATGTAGAAAAGAAAACGGTCTACAACATCAAACCAAGAAACGCAGAGCAAGCTTTTGCCATTCATTGCATGATGAATCCTGATGTGAGGCTGGCGGCAATCACCGGCATGGCTGGAACAGGAAAAACCTTGCTGGCACTCGCCTGTGCATTGGAGCAAAAGCGAGAATTCAAGCAAATATATCTGGCCAGACCCATCGTTCCACTGAGCAATAAAGACATTGGTTACCTGCCTGGCGATATCAAGTCCAAACTCAACCCCTACATGGAGCCGCTCTGGGATAATTTGAAATTTATACAGAATCACTACAAAGAGACCGACAAAGAGTACAAGCGATTGACTGACATGGTGAATCAAGAGAAACTGTTAATTACTCCATTGGCCTACATTCGAGGAAGAAGTTTATCCAACATTTACTTCATCGTAGACGAAGCTCAAAACCTGACACCGCACGAGGTGAAGACAATTATCACTCGAGCTGGTGAGAATACCAAAATTGTATTTACGGGAGATATCCATCAGATCGACACCCCATATCTGGACTCTCAAAGTAATGGTTTGTCCTATTTAGTAGATCGTCTGCAAGGGCAAGAACTCTTTGCTAATATTAACCTTGAAAAAGGTGAACGGTCGGAGTTGGCTAACTTGGCAAATGAACTTTTGTAATGACAGGCGGCATAGGGTTTTCAAGGCAGGGCAGACAGAGTTTTGATGATAATCGAAAACTCCTGAAGGATACTCAGCCATTTTATAAAACAAAAAAAGACAAGTATTTTTCAAAGAAAAAAACCAAATTCAAGGTTACAAGAGAAGATATTCATTACTTGATGATGGTTAAAAAAGCTAAGGCCAAACAAGCTGTTCGAAATAAGATAGGAGTATTTATTATGCTACTTGCGGTAGTTATTTTGATCATTTGGTTGATGGATATGTGATTTTAGAGCATTGAAATGTTTTTTTACAAATGGCAACCGCTGATGTAATGTGGTATGGCTATTGGGTTACAGTGACCTATCTTCTTCATAGTTCAAATACTCAATCAAATGTTTCAAAAACTCATCAATACAGAAGATTTACTCATCTTATTCATTGCTCGAATTACATTGGGCATTGTCATTTTTCCACATGGAGCTCAGAAAATATTGGGCATCTGGGGAGGTCATGGATTGCAGCCGGTTATGGATGCTTTCCAGCAGTGGTTTGGTATACCTTCTTTCATAACTGCACTTGTTGCTTTTGCCGAATTCTTTGGTATGATCGCTATCCTGCTTGGCCTTTTTTCAAGGTTTATGGCTGGGAGCTTCATCCTCGTGATGATGGGAGCCATCTATTATGTCGTTCATGATCACTTCTTCATGAATTGGTATTCCGAACAACGCGGCGAAGGATTCGAATTTCACTTGCTGGCCATTGGCCTATCTCTAATCATTGTTATAGGCGGATCGGGAAAGTTTTCTATCGACCGATGGCTGATGAAAAAGATAAAGTAGCTAAAGACTTCTTTTCTCTGGCTCCTTCTTCTTGCGTCACGTTGTAAGACTGTAAATGTTTAGGCCTTTGCTTTTTGAGTCTCTGATTTAGAAAACTTAAACAAGTCTAAAAAGGCCATGCCATTTAAACCAGGCCCTTGTCGACTAACTTTCATCAATTTTTTCAAGAATTGCTCCAATGGGAATACGCAGAGTGCGATCATCACATCGATCGCAAAGTCAATGACTGGTGTACTCTCTATACCCAAGGTGCCACCAGCTACTGTTTGCAAAAATTCGATTACCATTACTATGGTCAGGATGGTCAGTCCCTCTGTCACTAAAACGTATTTTTGCTGAGCTTGTCTATTCATAATCACTGAACCAAAGACCAGCCCTGTCATGAAAATAATCTGCAACCCATAGAACCAAAGTGTTTGCCAGTAGGGTGGTTTGATCGTGAATTTCACTGTATCCAACTGCTGGATTTGGCCAAAGTGATCACGAGAGCGAATATCTAGTTTGTAATGTCCTGGTGGCAGGTAATTGAAGCTGATCTGATTGTTGGTAGACCACTCAGACCAGTTGTCATTTAGCCCACTAAGCATATATTGATATTCAATTTGCAAAAGGCCGCGATAATCCGGTCGTGCCATTTCAAAATAGAAGGAATTTTCATCATGTTCGAAAGCAATTGGACCCTTTACGTTGATGTTTACATCACCCTTGTTACTCTTGGCTTCGCGCAAATACATGTGATTTTTCCAAACCAACGAATCATCTTGGCTTGGATAATACTTGAGCAATTCATGCGAGTCGTCGATCAACCAAATATTGTCTCTGTAGTTGGTGATGAATGACATATTCGGGAACAGCCCGAATATCTCTCGTTTGACCAATGACTTGTTACGATTGATTTGATACCAGGCTTCGCCATTGTTTACCCAGACTTTGCCTCCATGCTCTTGCAAGTGTTTGACAGGCCGACCTATTGTCTGCATAAGGGTGGTGTCTTCCAGAATGGTGTCTTTTGCGCCGTCTAGATAGAAGTATCCAATGGAGTTGATGAGATAGAGTTGGTTGTCAATAGCCGCTATTCTTACTTCATCAATGAACTGATTGTGATATTTGTACTCGCGAAAATCATGGTAGGTGGAGGACAATGAATCGTATCTGTAAAGGTGACTTGGGGTCGCAAACCAGGTAATGCCATTGTGTTGATGAAGTGCACTCAACACCATTTCACCATGAAAATCGATTTGATCTTCTTGTACCCAAATTTCGTCTTCGTGGTTGTACAGCTTGATCTCATTGTAGTGATTGGCAATTACAAGACGACCTTCATGATTGTCGATAAAGGTGAATCTAATGGGCTCATGAACTACTAGCTCCGCGGTGTGCTCGTATTCTTTTTCCTTTCTATCGTATTCTTTTATGATTTCGTATAGTCCGTTTGAAGAAGCTACAAGTAGTTTTTTCTTGTAGCGAATAAATTTTTCACACTTAGCTTCTATGCCTTCCACTTTGATAAATTCGTAGCCAGAACTCACCAGATGTTTTTTTACACGCCGTTCATATTTTGTTGTGGATCCTTTAGTTCCGCCTGACGTGGGGCCTTTTTTCTTTCCTCTGGACCGCTGTGCTTTTTGTTGCTTTTTGGATACAGAAGCAGTGGTAGCAGTAGCTCTACCCCCTTTTACAGGTACATAATAAACAGTGTTTTTGTAGTTGAGACTTTTCTCTAAATAGAAGACTCCTTTGCTGGTTGATACATACAAATGTCCCTTGAACCAATAGATGTCTTTGAGGTTTCCTTCCAAACCGTGGTAGTTGGTAAAACTTCTAAATGGAACACCGATTTCCAGTCTTGACAATCCGAACTCGTGAGAGATCCAAAGGCCACCTTCATGATCCCGGCCAATGGTGTAAATTTCGTTGTCAGGAAGTCCTTTGTCGTGGTTGATAACATCAACAATTTTTGACTTTCTGTTGCTGTAAAGTATAATACCATCCTCTAGTGTACTGAGTGCAAAATGGTTATCGTCCACCCATACGCCGTTGTTCACAAACGACTCATGCTCGGTAAGGAACTTAGACATCTTACATTCATAAAAATTCTTTTTTCTGTAGATATAGACCTTGTTGTCCATAGTCCCAGCTACATATTGTTCTCTGGTAGGGTGCTTGTCAAAAAATAGGAATTGAGCATTTTCTGGTAGTTTCCAGTCTAAATCGTCTACCAACTGATCTTCATGATAGCGGTAAATCTTTTTGTTGGTTTGCACCATGATGTCACCATCTGCTTCAAATAGATAAGTGAAATGCTCATCCGGGTCATCCAGGTAGTTGATGAATGATTTGTGCTGTCCCAAATGATAACGAATGACATTGGTTTCACTAATGAAAAAGGCCAATGAATCACGAACTATGGTCTTGAAGTAGAGGCTTTCATCAGTTTTGTTGGGGTTCAATGAGATGAATTGATATTTGCCATCCTGGAATCCAAATTTCCCAAAATCACCGGCACAGCCAACAAAAATATGACCTAGGGAGTCGAAGTCGATAGAGAGCGCTGCGCTAGGTGTGGCTTTAAACTCCCAGTTGTTGCCTTCATAAAGCAAAACCCCTGATCTGTTGGCTATACATAGCTGACCATCTTCATTTACTTTCAACTCAAAGTTGAGGTTATCCAAGCCATCAACGTCTAGTGAATAATGAGAAAGAAGAAAGTCACCTTTTTGTGCTTGAACACAATGGAATATCACTATGAATAATAGGAGGAGGTAGCTTTTTAATTTAGACGTTGGCATCTGAATTTGATTTAGTATGGAAATACTTCTTAGTCAAATATAATAAGGTTGCGAATATTAACCTTCGGGTATTTTTTATTAAAAAATGAATATTGACATAAGTTCAGTAATCAGCTCATTTATGCAGGAGTAATGAATTAATCAAGATTTAAATTCATGCTCCTTTGGGAGTCTTATATATTTGCCTATCTTTTGAAAAACAGTCTTTAATACTTGAAAATGGCCAATCACAGAGAAAAACTCGGAAAATTTCTTGAGAGCCCAAAATTCCAGAATTTTATCGTTGGACTAATCATCCTGAATAGTATCACTATTGGGATGGAAACTTCTAAACCCTTGATGAAGAGTTTTGGGGCTTTCTTTCAGTGGATCGATGATGCGATCTTAGCTGTGTTTGTCATAGAGATTGTCTTGAAGCTGTATGCTTTTAGCTATCGATTTTTCAAAAGCGCCTGGAATATTTTTGATTTCTTAATTGTAGCAATTGCCGCTATACCTGCTGCCGGTTCATTTTCTGTGTTCCGTACGGTGCGAATTTTAAGAACCCTTCGTCTGATCAAAAATGTGCCTAAGCTTAGGGTTATTATTGAAGCACTGATCAAATCTATTCCAAGTATTGGATGGATTATGGTCTTGTTGGTCATGGTGTTTTACATATTTGCAGTGTTGGCTACAAACTTATATAGTCAGGATTTTCCTCAGTGGTTTGGAGATATCGGTGAGTCCATGTTTACGCTTTTTCAAATCATGACATTGGAAAGTTGGTCTTCCGGCATTGCTCGACCAATGATGCAACAAACACCGCATGCATACATTTTCTTTATTCCTTTTATACTCATTGCAACCTATACTACGCTCAATATTTTTATAGCAATTGTGGTGAACACCATGAATGAGATGCATATGCAGGATGTGAAAGAAGAGGAGGATCTAAAGTCTGAGATCACCTTGGCTGAGCACCGCAAGTCTCAGCATCAGATAGAGATGCTCAATAGAAAAATAGATAAGCTGATAAAGGAGATTAAAAAATAAAAATCCCACCACTCGTCAATTCGAATGATGGGATTCTAAAATCAAACTAGGAAAATTATTTCTTTATACGATTAGAGCAGACTGAAAGTTTAGTCTCAAGGCAAAAGCAATGAGGTGTCACCATAACTTAGGAATCTGTAATCATTGTTTAAAGCTTCTTTATAGATCTTTTGCCAATCTTCTCCAACAAATGCGGCTACTAACAAAACCAAAGTAGAGGCAGGCATATGGAAGTTCGTAAATAGCCCATTGGCTACTTTAAAGGTATAGCCAGGGTAGATGAAAATCTCTGTTTCTCCTTTCAATTCATCCAAATCCAATCCATCCATTTTTTTTAAAATAGCTTTCATTGCATCCTCCAATGAGACACCCTGGAGGTGATTTTCATAAGGATCATTTTTTTCGACAAAAAACTTGCTAGAACTATCTTGAGAGAGCTTCACACCATACCAATACAAACTTTCTAAAGTTCGCAAAGCCGTCGTGCCTACAGGAATAATCGGCCCATTGGTAGATAATATACTTTCAATGTTGGTTCGATTCACAATGATCCTTTCATTGTGCATATCATGGTTTTTGAAATCAGTGTCTTTGATTGGACGAAATGTCCCCGCACTTACATGGAGTGTTACGCGATCTTGGTTTACTCCTTTTTTACGGAGTGACTCCAGTATTTCATCTGTAAAGTGGAGACCAGCTGTGGGAGCCGCTACGGCACCTTCATTTTCTGAAAATACAGTTTGGTATCTTTCTTTGTCTTCAGCTTCTTCTTCGCGATTGAGGTAAGGGGGTAGCGGTACGTGCCCTGCTGCTTCCACTATGGATAGAAATTCTTGATCGCCTGCCCACGAAAACTCCACCAGGTTTTGTTCGCGATCTGCTAATCGGGCCTCAATGTTTAGGTCATCATTCAATCTCAATGAAAGGATATTCTCATCTTTCCATTTTTTTAGATTTCCTATCATACATTTCCACGTACACTTATTTTTGGCTTTCAAAGCTTTTTGAAATTCCGTATGAGGCAAGATGGGCTCTGTTAGAAAAACTTCAATTTGTGCGCCAGTAGATTTTCGAAAAAATAGTCGTGCTGCTATGACCTTGGTATTGTTGAGGAAGAGGAGGGCGTTATCTGGCACCAGGTCTACTACCTCTTTGAATGTCTGATGGGATATTTCGCCGGTTTGGTAGAGGAGTAATTTGGAGTCATCTCTATTCGCCAAAGGGTGTTTGGCAATTCGGTGTTCGGGGAGTTCGTACAGGTATTTTTCAAGCGAAGCAGAATCTGAAGCCATCTGATTATTTTTAAAGATTCAAAATTCTGATATTCTGGTCATAATGTGCAGCAAATGGCTAATTTTATTCAATCTTTATAGAGGAAGTCTCAAAAGCCTAAGTCATCTAAGAATAGTCACATTGAGGTTCTCGAAATGTCTGCCTTCGTTGCGCAGAAAGGCTTCGAGTACCTCAGCCTGACGGCTCATCAGGCTTTTGAGCCAGCCTTGTTAAATCAAATGCACTATGCCCTTAACTCTCAAATTCACTAAGCACGTTCTGAAATTCAAATTTGATGCGGGTACCTCACGAGGCGTATTAAAAACTAAGGAGGCTTGGATATTAAAGGTGTATGATTCCAATTCACCTAAGGTCTATGGACTAGGAGAGGCAAGCACGATTGAGCGATTGAGCTTTGACTACAGCGTGGATTTTGAAAATGAGCTGGAAGAGTTGAGTGAAAAATTCGCTCTGGAGGAGATGCCAAATACAGTGGAAGATGTTTTTGCACTGGTCAGAAAGACAGTTTCAGTTTATAGACCAGCTATTAGATTTGGGTTGGAAACTGCACTCTTGGATTTATACCATGGTGGACAATTCAAAATTTTCGAGAATGACTTTTTCAACAACGAGCAAGGCATACCGATCAACGGTCTCATATGGATGGGAGCAAAAGAATTTATGAAGCAGCAGATAGATGAGAAACTCAAACTGGGGTTTAATTGTATTAAACTGAAAATTGGCGCCATTGATTTTGATACCGAATGTGATCTGCTCAAATACATCCGATCCCAATATCCAGCAGATCAGCTGACACTCAGAGTAGATGCCAATGGTGCATTTGTGACGCAGGACGTATTGAAAAAGTTGGAACGACTAGAGGAATTTGAATTGCATTCCATAGAGCAGCCTATTATGCCCAAGCAGCCAGAAGCTATGGCATTGGTTTGTGAAAAATCAAAAGTTCCTGTCGCACTGGATGAAGAACTGATTGGTGTATTTGGGAGGCGTGAAAAAACAGAATTACTGAAGGATATCAAGCCGGACTACATTATTCTCAAGCCCTCTTTGGTTGGTGGTTTTGAAGCTACAACCGAGTGGATTGAAATCGCCGAAGCCCAGGGCATCGGGTGGTGGATCACCTCGGCACTAGAGTCCAATATTGGACTGAATGCTATTTGTCAATTTACCAATGAATATGAGTACATAGGACATCAAGGGCTAGGTACAGGCCAGTTATTCGAAAACAATATTCATTCACCATTGGCGATACAAGGCGAAGAAATTGTCTTCAATCAGACATTAAGTTGGGATTATGGTGATCTCAATTTCAATTAATCTTTGATTTTCAGGTGTTGATCGAAATGAATTGACATTCACCTTAAATGTCATGAACTTCTATTCATTAATGCAACAAGGTTCGTTTATTAACAGAGAACAACCACCTAAGGAAGAATTTTTGCATTCTATATTAAGGATTTGCTGGATGCTGCTGCCTCGTCAGTCAAGCGTTCAGCATTTTCTTTTCCCAGATACCTGTCAATCAAATGATGGCCTAAGTAGATCATTGGCGTGAGTAAAATTGCCACACTAAATTTATAAATGTAATTGATTGTGCCGACTGCCATCACCTGTGCAAAAGGCCACTGTGTATTTTCAGGCGCCAATAAATAAAAGGCGATAAAGAGCACAACAAAACTGTCGATCAGCTGAGAAATGAGCGTAGAGCCCGTGGCCCGCAACCATATCATTTTGGTGCCCGTGATTCTTCTCAATTTTTGAAAAACATATACGTCCAGCAATTGCCCAATCAAAAAAGCTATCAATGATCCTACTATAATGCCCAATCCTTGCCTGAAAATCGCTTTGAAAGCATAGTCGATATCGAAGGTTTGGCCATCAGGGTCGGTACCATTTACACTTAACCAAAAGTCAGCAGGAGGTAAAATCGTGATCACATAGATGATCAAAAAGGCAAAAGAGATCAATCCGGCAGTAAGAAAGCTGATTTTTTTCACGCCGGCTTTCCCAAAGTACTCATTGATAATGTCGGTAGTGAGAAACACCACGGGCCAAAGGATCACTCCGGCGGTAAGATTAAAATCCAATACAAAATCTCCAAACAATCGGATCTGGGCTGGATTGACACCTATCGATTTCTCAGCGGAAAATATCTTCACACCAACCAATTCTGCCAGTAGTGCACTTGTGATGAAGATCCCAGCCAATACAAGGAATAGGTTTGTTTTTTTGTTTTGGAAATCAGGGGAGGGGGTGTTCATTTTGATCTAAAATATGATAAACAACATTGTAGGATTGAGCAGCATTGCCCTCTAGCCGGGCGGGCTTTTACTTTTTTCATTGCCAAAAAAGTAAACAAAAAGGCTAGAAAATTTTAAAACTCGTCCGATTATCATCGAACTCAAACAGTAAAATTTTCAATTTACTGTGTGTCTCCTTTCTAATTTTAATATGTGGTTATCAACATAATAAACCTTCAATGAGTCACCCTGTTTAAGATTATTACCGAGCCCTTGCGTCTGTCTGAATCCAATGTGATTTATATGATTCATGTTATAGTAAACGGTAATAGAGTCAATCTGGATAATTTCACTTTTTTTTGAAAAAAAACCTTGAGGTCTATATTTTAAGATTGATCCCTCAATAACATAGACTTCTTCATTAATTAGTTTAGATCGATAATAGAAAAAATTGTAAATATGACTAAGGGTCAACGCCATAAAAAGGAAGTTGATGGTTAGCACTTTCCAAGAAAAAAAAGTTTTTCTAACATTTCTATCGATTTGGGAATCATATGAAATGATAAAAGTTATGGTAAATGCAAATATCCATAAAACGAATATTATCAAAAGATTGATATTATATATTTCCCAATCCGATATATCGTAAATAGTTTCCACAGAAATCTTTTTAGTTTTTCATTCCAACTTACTCCACCCTAAAACTTTCTCCTTCAATTGCTAACTCAGAACGTTCAAACACACTGCGTGTTTCTTCGAGCATGGGCTCGAGCTCTTTGTATCGGGTGGAGAAGTGGCCGATCAGTAGTTTCCCTACGTTAGCCTTTTTGGCGATTTCGCCTGCTTCTTTGGTGGTAGTGTGGTGGGTAGCTTCCGCACGCTCTTTCATGTCTTCCATAAAGGTGGCTTCATGGTAGAGCAAATCCACTTCTTTGATAAAAGGCAAAATGCTTTCCGTGTACTTGGTATCAGAACAAAAAGCGTAAGAGCAAGACCGGGCTGGTTCCATCGTGTATTTTTCATTTGCCAACAAGACATTCCCATCATCATCCAGCACGTCTTTTCCGTCTTTGAGCGCAATGATTTTGAGCGGCGAGACATCTTTTTCTAGCAGCCCTTTTTTGATTCTTCGTTTTTTTGGTTTTTCTCGAAAAAGAAAGCCTGAGCAGTCGATGCGGTGATCTAAAGGAAAAGAGTGTACAGTTAGGTTTACATTTTCAAACAATAGTTCACTTTCACCTGGTGTCCATTCGGTCAAATTGATCTTATAATTCAGGGAAGACTGAGAGTATTTCAGTTGAATGGCAATGATTTCTTTTAATCCCGGAGGGCCGTAGATGTTTAGCTCCTTTTTCCTTCCATATAGATGCAAGGATGAAATCAACCCCATCAGACCATAAAAGTGATCTCCATGCAAGTGGCTTATGAAGATATGGTCAATACGCTGCGATTTGACTTTGAACTTCTTGAGTCTGGCTTGGGTACCCTCTCCGCAGTCAATTAGGAAAGGTACTTGCATCATAGTAAGTACCTGAGAGGTCTGATGTCTATGATGCGCCGCTATGGCGGCATTGGAGCCGAGTATTTGTAAGGTAAATGACAATAAGCGTTGGTTTAGTTGATGGTTGGGAAAGGAGAGAAAGACCTAGTCTTCCTCGCTTCCTAATCCCTGCTCTAGCTCATTCATGAAGACAGCATCTACGGCTTCTTCCACGGTAGGTAAAATGTCTAAGACACCATCCAGTTGAGAGATTTTGATCAATTTCATCGCATGCTCAGAAACACCAGACAAGATGAAAGAACCTTCTGCTTCGGTGAAAACTCTGTTGCCTACCAAAATTGCGCTTAAGCCAGACGAGTCGATGTACTTTACATCTGACAGATCAACTATGATGTTCTTGATACCCTGTCCCTGAATGGTCAAAAATTCTGATTTGAGATCAGGAGAAATGGTTGAGTCCAATTTTTCCTCATCTACTTTTAGTGTATTGTATTTTTCTTGTCTGTCTAGTGTAAACTTCATAGTTATTGATTTAAACGCTTATTGTAATTTAATCGATTTTTCAATGTTCGACTGAATACGTGCTTCGATATCTTCTGTTGGTACGCGGTCGAATGAGTCTCCTGTTATCTTTTCGAAAAGCTCAATGTAGCGATCAGAAATCGATTTGATTTTTTCATCTGACATGTCTGGAACGCTTTGCCCTTCTTTGCCCTGAAAACCTTCGGAGATTAACCATTGACGAACAAACTCCTTCGAAAGTTGTCTTTGTGGCTCATTTTTATCTTGTAATTCCTGATAAGTATCCTGATAGAAATATCGTGACGAATCTGGTGTGTGGATTTCATCAATCAAAATAATTTCTCCTTCATACATGCCAAATTCATATTTGGTGTCCACCAAAATCAATCCTCTTTCGGCTGCCATCTCCGTACCACGCTGGAAAAGTTTGCGAGTGTAATCCTCGAGCTGAATGTATAAATTTTCGTCTACAATACCCTGAGCTAAAATCTCCTCTCTTGAGATATCTTCATCATGGCCCTCATGAGCTTTGGTAGTAGGGGTAATGATCGGTTCAGGAAGTTTGTCGTTTTCTTTCAGACCTTCTGGTAATTCTACTCCACATAGCTGCCTTTTGCCAGCATTGTATTCTCTGGCGGCATGTCCTGCCAGGTATCCACGAATCACCATCTCCACCTGAAATGGTTCACATCTTTTGCCCACGGTTACATTGGGGTCTGGAACAGCATCCACCCAATTGGGTACTATGTCTGAGGTGGCCTCTAAAAAACGCGCAGCAATCTGATTCAGCACCTGTCCTTTGTAAGGGATCGGTTCTGGGAGTACTACATCAAATGCTGAAATTCTGTCCGAAGCCACCATGACGAGTTGATTTTCAAACTCATATACATCACGCACCTTGCCGGTGTATTTTTTGGTCTGCCCTTCGAATTGATAGTTGGTAGATTTTAGCCCTTTTGTCATGCGGCAAAAGTAAATAAAATCGCTATTGTCATTTCGAAGTGAGTGATAAATCTTGCCATCAAACTTTTCCAAAGTTTTGAACTTTAGAAAAACTGAGAGCCTGGAAATCAATCTCTCCAGTTCTTCGCAGATATGTACTGCGATCTGTATAAACTGACAGCAGTTGTTTTGGGGACGGATGCCGCAACAGGTGCTACATGGTGCAGATTGAATTATTTCTCAGAAACCAACCTCCCAAACTTGTAAGTCTCCTTTTTTAGAACCTCTCCCTTTTTGTCATAGTAGATCCAATCACCGTTTTTTTCATTCCGTGTATAGCGTCCGGTGATTTCGAGGTCTTGCGATTTGTAGTATTTGATGTAATCGCCATCCAGTCTGTTGAACTTGTAGTTCATCACTTCGGCCTTTTTGCCATTACTGAAGTAGGTTGTCGCTTCGCCGTGTTTTTTACCTTTTTCGTATGGCTCCACCTTGGTGGTGTTGCCTTTTTCGTCATATTCGATTCGTTTTCCTTCTAGTTTTCCTTGTTCGTAGTTTTCCTTTAAGACTAAACCTCCTTTGGAGTTGAAGTATTTCCAGGTACCTGATTTGAATTCGTCTTTGTACTGTCGTATGGCTATCAATTTACCAGACTGATTGTATTCTTCAGCGGTCCAATTTTTCTCATCATTGGAGTAGTTGGCCTTGATTTTCAATTCTCCATCTGGGAAGTAAGTGAAATTGGCGCCTGTCATTTTATCGTCCACGATGTTGAGTTTTTTTTCTAAACTACCGTCTGCATAATACGACTTAAACTCACCGTTACGCATGCCATTTTCATATTGGCCTTGTAATTTGATCTGACCATTGCTGAAATATTTGATATAGTCACCATGCAAAGAATGATTGGACTGTGTAGCCTTGGTGTCCATTTGCCCATTGGGATAGTAACTGATCATCACGCCATCGATCACGCCAAACGTGTAGTTTATTTTGGATTTGGGCGAGCCGGATTCGTAGTAGGTAGTGTTTAGTCCGTGTTGTTTGCCGTTTTTGTAGTTGACTTCTTCTTTGAGAATTCCTGATGGATAATATTCTTTCACCAAACCATCTGGTTTGCCATTTTTGAAGGAAGTAGTGTTTTTGGTTTTCCCATTCGGGAAATAAGTGACTAGCTCACCAATCAGTGAGTCATTTCTGAATTGAACTTGTTGGATAAGGTTTCCATTTTGGTCAAAAACCTCAGTCATCCCTTGGCGTAAACCACGCTGATAAGTAGTTTTTCTTTGGGTTTGACCGTTTTCGTAGATGTTGAGGAATTCGCCTTCTCGTTTACCGTCAATATAATTGCCAGTTACGATGATTTGACCTGTTGGGCTGTATTTTTTGTAAGGCCCTTCTAAGACTACGGTGTCTTTTTCTATCACATAATACTCCTCCATTAAGGAGTATTTCTCATCATCATAATAAGTTTTTATTTTTTCCTGTGCAGAAAGGTTACTCGCACATCCCAACAAAAACAAAAAACTTATTAAATACCTCATTAACTTTTCAAGCTGATTTTTCTGCATTTCTCCCGATATAGATCGGGAGAGAAATCTTAAAGTAATTTGAATTTCACCCTGGTACGTGTGCTCACGAACCAAAACAAAAAAAGACTTTAGACCTGAGTTGCCTCAAATCTAAAGTCTCTTACGTCGAATATTGTATTTTATTATGCTTTTTCTATCACAATGGCTGAAGCACCGCCGCCACCATTGCAAATTCCTGCCACACCAATGTTGCCTCCTTTTTCATGCAGCACAGAATTGAGTGTTGTGATGATTCGAGCACCAGAGCATCCAAGTGGGTGACCCAAGGCTACTGAACCACCGAAGGCATTCACGCTCTCGGGATTCAAATCCAATTCCTTGATGTTAGCTAAAGCTACAGCAGAGAATGCCTCATTGATTTCATAAAAGTCAACGTCCGATTTTTCGATGCCAGCATTCTTGATGGCTTTCGGAATAGCCAAAGCGGGAGCAGTGGTGAACCAAAGTGGTTCTTGTGCTGCATCGGCAAATCCTCTGATTTTCGCTACAGGTGTCAAACCTAATTCTTCCATTTTCGCTTTGCTCACCAAGATGAGTGCTGAAGCACCATCATTGATAGTAGAAGCATTGGCAGCAGTTACTGATCCATCTTTATTGAATACTGGACGGAGTGAAGGGATTTTTTCAAACTTCACATTCTTGTATTCTTCATCTTCAGACATCACGACTGGATCTCCTTTTCTTTGAGGAATTTCAACAGGTACAATCTCATTTTTAAACAAGCCATTCGCTACTGAATCAGCAATTTTTTTGTAGGAGTTGATAGCAAATTCGTCCTGAGCCTCTCGAGAGATGTTCATTTCTTTGGCTGTATTATCTGCACAGCTACCCATAGGAAATTGATGATATGGTTCCCAAAGGCCGTCATGCATCAATCCATCGAGCAATTGCCCATGTCCGTATCCATGGCCATATCTTGCCTTTGGTACATAGTAGGGTACATTAGACATACTTTCCATTCCGCCAGCTACGATCACATCCGCATGTCCTAACATGATGCTTTGAGCCCCTAGCATTACAGATTTCATGCCTGAAGCGCATACTTTATTTATGGTAGTACACGGTACATTGTATCCAATGCCTGCTCCGATAGCTGCTTGTCGAGCAGGTGCCTGGCCTAATCCGGCAGACACTACGTTGCCCATAAATACCTCGTCTACCGATTCGGCTTTTACGCCTGCTTTTTCGAGTGCGCCGGTGATAGCGATTGATCCTAATTTGGTAGCTGTTAGGCTTGATAGGCTTCCTCCAAAACTACCGATGGGCGTTCTTACCGCCGATACTATATATACTTCTTGCATGTGCTTATTGGGTTAATATTTTACAATCGTAAAAATAAATAGGACTACGCATTCTAAGGACAATAAGCTACATTATTTGACTAAATAAGAATACTCTCCTGAAGAAAGTCGACCTGCTAGAATAATTATCAAATCTTGAAAAATACTGATAGGAATTTAGGGTGTGTTTGGTCGATGAAACGAAAGATTGTTTGTTGGAAGGGATATGTTGGTTTCAGTGAGACGCTAAGACTGGCTATGGGGCTACGGAGAAATATCAGATCTCACTCAATCTTAGCATCGCTTTGTCTTTGATGATACTCCTAACTGGGCGCCTTTCGATTTTAGACTCCAGCCAGGAAATGATGTCGAAATAGATAAACGCTCGACGCTCATAAGGGTCTTTCGCTAATGGTATCAGGTTGTTCCGAAGAGTACGGAATCGCTTGACTAGCTCCTCTTTGGTAATATTAGTCTTCAGTCTAACCAAGAAGTTTAGAATGTACTTTTGATATAAGTGTAAATCTTCTTTCTTAAGTAGAAATCGATAGGTCGACCTGACATAATATTCAATTAATTCCATGTTGCCCAGTTCATAGTGAGCGATCAGGTTCAAAATTCTGGCAAAGCCATGGATGTCTTCTCTAAGGTCAACTTCCTTAGAGTTTATAATTTGATTCAACCAGTAGATGGCGGTTTGGTAGTTGTCATTCCCAAAATATAGGCAAGCGGTTTTGTAAAACAGAATCACTTTTGAGTGCATATCTATCTGACTAATGAACTGCTCCATACCAGGCTTTATCCGCTCCATGAGTTTTACCCCTCTTTCAAAGTCACCCATCAAAAACAACCTATTGAACTCATGAACGAAGGTATATTTCAACAACTTCATCCGAATATTCTCATTGAGTTGGGCAGGTGGTAGGTTGTTCAGTGCCCTGAGTTCGCGTGTTGTGGCTTGAAACTCTCTGTATTTCAATAGCTTATTTTGAGCAATCAGCAAATTGTTTAGGCTGTTGATATAGGCTTCGAGCATGGAATTAATTAAAGCTTTATGCTCTGTAAAAAGGTTCACGAGTTTGTTGGCATATTGGTAGCCTCTTTCAAAATCTTGAAGGAAAAAGTAGTAGCCGATATATAGGTTGTAGAGACTGATTCTTTCACTATTAGAAAGCTCCTCTTCAACAAAAACAGGTAGGGTAGCCGCAAATACATTTTGAATTTTGTTGTAGTCCGTTTCGCTTCTGATGAATCCAATTTTTTGATAAAGGGATTGTAATTTTACTTGTAGGTTGGAGAATGAGTTGATGTTATTGATGCGATTGTTTACACGTTGTACGTCTACAATGATCTCATTGGTGCGAGTTACATTCTCTTTGCCTGAGGTATGAAATAGTACTTGTTTTTCCCATTTCAATATTTCCAATTGCATCTCCAGATTGCCACCTTTGATAGCGATCTTCTTTACTTTTTTAATTACTTCTGCGCATTGTTTGTATAGTCCCTTATTGAACAAAATCTCGGCGTGATCAATCATGTCTCGAATTTTGATGTTAGGAAGTGTATTGGCGTTGTAGTCCCTAAGGGCATTGAGGATTTTGGTGTACAGATGTGCTTTCATATTTGAAAGCTGTGAGGGCTTAATTGTTGAATCCTTTTTTAATATTCCCTCATCGTCGAATTCACTTTGATTATCTATAATGTTGAATAGCTTCGAGAATTTCTTTTCTTCTCCATTAGCCATTGAGAGCTTAAAATATCGCTTTTCACTCTTTTTGAGTGACTTGATTAAATGGAATAAAGCATCTGATCTCTCTTTAGGCATTGTAATTAAAATTAACTCAAATAAGTTTATTGCAAATATTTTAGCAAAAATACATGTTTTAGAAATCGTATTTAAAAGAATAATAGGTATTTTTTAGCGAATTGTCGCTATTTAGTTTTGTATTCAGAATTAAATGAGAACTATGGACAATCGCATACACATTTTCGATACTACACTACGTGATGGAGAACAAGTACCGGGCTGCAGACTTGATACCAAAGGCAAACTTTTGATTGCCGAGCAATTAGAGCACCTGGGAGTAGATATCATAGAAGCTGGATTCCCAATTTCCAGCCCAGGTGATTTCGAATCTGTTTCAGAGATTTCAAAATTAGTAAAAGATACGACTGTTTGTGGATTAACCCGTGCAGTTCAAAAAGATATAGAGTGTGCTGCTGAAGCGTTGAAGTATGCGAAACGACCAAGAATCCATACAGGTATTGGTACTTCTGATCAGCATGTATTCACTAAGATCAAAACCACCCGAGAAGACATCATTGCACGAAGCAAGCAAGCAGTGAAGTGGGCTAAGAATTTCGTAGATGATGTAGAATTCTACGCAGAAGATGCCGGTAGAACTGAGAACGAATTTTTAGCTCAAGTTATAGAAGCGGCCATCTCAGAAGGAGCTACTGTAGTTAATATTCCAGATACCACAGGTTATTGCCTGCCAGAAGAATATGGCGCCAAAATCAAATACTTGATTGAAAACGTCAAAGGAATTGAGAAAGCAGTGATTTCAACACATTGTCATAATGATCTTGGTTTGGCTACAGCCAATTCTATTGCAGGAATTCAAAATGGAGCACGTCAGATCGAATGTACGATCAACGGCATAGGCGAAAGAGCTGGCAACACGTCTTTGGAAGAAGTGGTTATGATCATGCGCAAGCATAATTGGATGAAATCTGATTCGAACATCAACGCCACTCGCTTGAATGCGATGTCGAGATTAGTCTCCGAAACCATGAGAATGCCAGTGCAGCCAAATAAGGCAATTGTTGGAAGCAATGCTTTCGCCCATTCATCTGGCATCCACCAAGACGGTGTAATCAAAAATAGAGACAATTATGAAATCATCGATCCGGCAGAAGTTGGCGTAGATGAATCATCTATCGTTTTGACAGCCAGAAGTGGTAGGGCAGCATTGAACTACAGAGTAGAAAAACTTAACGTGAACCTTTCTAAAGAAGATCTGGAAAAAGTCTACGACGAATTTTTGAAAGTGGCGGACAAGCACGATGTAGTGGATGATAAATTGCTCAAAGGCATGTTGAGCGATTATTTGATGACTAATGTAGAAATGTAACACATGGATAATTACAACAATAAAAATAACCCGAAAGAAGAGAATCAACAGTTGGAAGCCGTGCAAGAGGATTTCGAGATGGAGAAGAAAGAATTAAATGCCAGAGTCTTTCTGGCTTCTTCTCATTGTAGAGGTACCAATGAAAGTTTTTTGTATGCCTTCGGCTACGAATAAAATAGGGTAGACGTCATTCCGATCCTGATCCTGATCCCGATAGCAATCGGGATTTCGAAACATCGGATATCGAAATGGCTTTTTTAATAGGTAATTAATTAGAGATTTAAATTAAACGTGGAAGCAAAAACATTATTTGATAAGATCTGGGATGCTCATGTAGTGAGCGAGATCGAGGGAGGGCCTAGCGCCATATATATTGATTGTCACTTGATTCATGAAGTGACCAGTCCACAAGCTTTTGCAGGCATTGAGAAAAGAGGAGTGCCGGTTTTCAGACCAAACCAAACATTCGCTACACCGGACCATAACGTACCAACAGAAAATCAACACTTGCCGATTCAGGATGCCTTGTCAAAATTTCAAGTAGACAAATTGACTGAAAACTGTGAAAAGCACGGCGTGTCATTGTACGGATTGAATCACCCTTATCAAGGTGTGGTCCATGTAGTTGGGCCACAGTTGGGCCTGACTCAGCCAGGCATGACTATCGTTTGTGGCGATAGCCACACATCTACACACGGCGCTTTTGGTGCCATTGCTTTTGGTATTGGTACGAGTGAGGTAGAAATGGTATTGGCTTCGCAATGCATCATGCAGCCTAAACCTAAAAAAATGAGAATCACAGTAAACGGCGAGCTTGGAGAAGGAGTAACCGCTAAAGATTTGGTGCTTTACATCATCTCTAAAGTGACAGCTGGTGGCGGAACTGGATACTTTATTGAATATGCTGGTTCAGCATTCGAAAACCTAACGATGGAAGGTAGAATGACCGTGTGCAACATGAGTATCGAAATGGGTGCCAGAGGCGGATTGATCGCGCCTGACGAAACTACTTTTGAATATGTGAAAGGAAGAGAAAACGCACCTAAAGGAGCTGAATTCGACAAGGCCGTTGAAGAGTGGAAGAAGTTGAAAACAGACGATGGAGCGGTGTTCGACAAAGAATTGGAATTCGATGCAGCGGACATAGAGCCAATGATCACTTATGGTACGAACCCAGGTATGGGAACAAAGATTAAGTCGTCTATCCCAGCTTTGTCGGAAATTGAAAAATCTGAGCAAGAGTCTTTCCAAAAGTCAATGAACTATATGGGGTTCTCTGATGGAGATGTTTTGGTTGGCAAGTCCATCGATTACGTGTTCGTAGGTAGCTGTACCAATGGTCGTATCGAAGATTTGCGTGAAGTTGCGAGTTATGTTAAAGGCAAGCAAAAAGCGGAGAACATTACGGCATGGATTGTACCAGGATCGAAGCAAGTAGAAAAGCAAGCGCAGGAGGAAGGCTTGGTAGAAGTGCTGGAAGAAGCAGGTTTCAAATTGAGACAACCTGGTTGTTCGGCTTGTTTGGCTATGAACGACGACAAAGTGCCAAAAGGAAAATACGCAGTTTCTACTTCCAATAGAAACTTCGAAGGAAGACAAGGGCCAGGCTCTCGTACCCTTTTGGCTAGTCCATTGACTGCTGCTGCTGTGGCCGTTGCTGGAAAAATTGTAGATCCTCGTGAACCTGTAAACGCTTAATCAAATGGCTATTGAAAAATTCGTAAAAATAAACTCATCGGCAGTTCCAGTAGCTACCGAAAATGTAGATACAGATCAAATTATCCCTGCAAGATTCTTGAAGGCAACAACAAGAGAAGGCTTTGGAGAAAACTTATTCCGTGATTGGAGATACGATGGAGAAGGAAATGAAATTCCTGAATTTCCATTGAATGATAAAAAATACTCAGGTACCATTTTGGTAGCAGGTAAAAATTTCGGTTGTGGATCTAGCCGTGAGCATGCAGCTTGGGCCGTTCACGATTATGGATTCAAGGTAGTAGTATCTAGTTTCTTCGCAGATATTTTTAGAAACAACTGTTTGAATAATGGCGTGCTGCCGGTACAGGTTTCGGCTGAGTTCGCTGATAAAGTATTTGCTGCGATAGCAGCAGATCCAAACGCCAAGTTCGATGTGGATTTGGATGCACAGACATTCACGATTGCTTCTTCAGGGGATTCAACGTCATTCGAAATTAGCCCTTACAAGAAAGAATGCCTGCAAAACGGATATGATGATATCGACTATTTGATATCGCTAAAAGATAAAATTGAAGCCTTCGAAGAAGCGAGAGCTTAATGAAAGTAGAAATCCTAGATACGACCCTACGGGACGGAGAACAAACCTCTGGCGTAGCTTTCACAGAAAGTGAAAAGCTTACCCTCGCCCAACTCATCATAGATGAGCTGGGTGTGGATCGTTTGGAGATTGCTTCTGCTCGTGTGTCGGATGGAGAATATCGCGGGGCGCAAAATATACTCGATTGGGCCAATCAAAAAACGGTCATGGTCACAAAATCGAAATACTCGGTTTTTGTAGACGGTGGCAAGTCGCTGGATTGGATCAAAGAAGCTAATGGGCAAGTGATGAACTTACTAACTAAAGGTTCATTGAAACATTGTACGGCTCAATTGAGAAAAACACCAGAAGAGCATTTGGCTGATATCGCTGAGACTATTACCTACGCTGATAAGTTGGGTATAGACATCAATGTATATTTAGAAGATTGGTCTAATGGCATGATGGATTCTCCGGAGTATGTCTACCAAATGGTAGAAGGACTTCAGAAAACTAGTGTAAAACGAATCATGCTTCCAGATACTTTGGGTGTGTTGAATCACGAAGACGTAAGCAAGTACTGCACAGACATGGTGAAGCGATTCCCCGACGTGCACTTCGACTTCCATGCCCACAACGACTACGATCTGTCTGTCGCCAACGTATTTGAGGCGTTGCAAGCAGGGATGAAAGGAATACATACCACTTTGAATGGATTAGGCGAAAGAGCGGGCAATGTGCCGCTGTCGAGTGTAGTGGGGATCATGAAGGACCACCTCAATCTGGAGGTCAATCTGGACGAGACCAAGTTGTACAAGGTGAGCAAAGTAGTAGAAGCTTTTTCTGGCGTACGTATTCCGGCCAACAAGCCGTTGATCGGTGAGTTTGTGTTTACACAAACTTCGGGTGTACATGCTGATGGTGACAGCAAAGACAACTTGTATCAGACCGCATTGGAGCCTTCACGATTCGGACGCTCTTATACTTATGCGCTCGGCAAGCTCTCAGGGAAGGCCAATATTCTCAAAAATCTAGAAGCTTTAGGCATTCAACTGTCATCCGAAGAGACGAAAAAAGTAACTGAGCGAATCATTGAATTGGGAGATAAGAAGGAAACGATTACTCAAGAAGACTTGCCCTTCATTGTCAATGATGTATTAGGCAATTCAGTTTCCGATCCTACGGTTGAAATCTTGAATTACTCCTTGTCAGTAGCAAAAGGACTGAAGCCTTCGGCGACTATTTCTGTGAGTCTGGATGGTATCGTACAAGAAGAAACTGCACCGGGCGATGGTCAGTATGATGCCTTTATGAATGCACTTCTGAAGATTTACGCAACAGTAGGAAGAACCTTTCCAAAGCTGGTGGACTACGAAGTAAGAATACCACCTGGCGGCAATACGGATGCATTAGTCATGACGACCATTTCATGGAATTGGAATGGAAAAATATTAAAAACCAAAGGGCTAGACCCTGACCAAACCGTGGCAGCAATTAAGGCGACCACACGAATGTTGAACATAGTAGAAAGTAAAGAAGTAAAAGAATATGCAGTATAAAATAGCTACCCTGTCTGGAGACGGTATCGGACCAGAAATCGTAGAGCAGGCCATCAAGGCCATAAAATCAGTGGGCGAAATTTTCGGTCACGAGTTTGACTTTCAATTTGCTGAAGTTGGAGCCTCAGCTATAGATGCAGTAGGTGATCCATATCCAGAAGCTACGCACAACCTATGTATGGAGTCTGACGCCGTACTTTTCGGAGCTATTGGAGATCCAAAGTACGACAACGACCCATCAGCGAAAGTTCGTCCTGAACAGGGTCTATTGAAAATGAGAAAGAGACTGGGCTTGTATGCCAATATCCGTCCAGTAGTTACTTTTCCTAAGTTGAACTACAAGTCACCTTTGAAAGAAGAGATCGTAGAGGGTTCTGACTTCGTCGTGATTCGTGAGTTGACTGGCGGTATCTATTTCGGTGAGCCTAGAGGTAGATCTGAAGACGGTAACACTGCTTTCGATACTTGTGTGTACAAAAAAGAAGAAGTAGAAAGAATCCTGGAATTGGCCTATGAGTACGCAGCCAAAAGAAGGAAGCATTTGACAGTAGTAGACAAGGCGAATGTATTGGGAACTTCTAGACTTTGGAGAGAAGTAGCCCAAGGCATGGAAAAAGAGCATAGCGACATCCAAACGGAATACATGTTTGTTGACAACGCAGCCATGCAGCTGATCCAATGGCCGAAAAAATTCGATGTGATGGTGACTGAAAATATGTTCGGTGACATTTTATCTGATGAGGCCAGTGTGATCACAGGATCTATGGGGCTGTTACCTTCTGCTTCGGTAGGTATACATACTTCCGTGTTTGAACCTATTCATGGATCTTATCCACAAGCCGCTGGTAAAAACATAGCCAACCCGATTGCTACCATCCTTTCTGCAGCGATGTTGTTAGAGTCTTTGGACTTGATGAAGGAAGCAGAAGCGATCAAAAATGCTGTGAATCAAGTGATCGATGAGGATTATCTCACCGAGGACTTAAATAAAGAAAATGCAAAATCTACTACAGAGGTAGGAGATAAAATAGCCGAACTGATCCGTGCAAATAGCACAGTATTAGAAGGTTAGATAAAATAGTATTAAAAATTGCCTAAAATGCTAGGACGTTAAAAAATTTATGTTCTACCTTTGGAATTCGAAAGAACAACAAAGATGAAGAACATTATTGTCATAGCATTAGCGATTATTACCGAGGTCACAGTCACCTCAGGTCGGGAATGATATGCAATAGTATAAAACGATATACAGAAGCGTCATTCCCAACAGGATGGCGCTTTTTTTATACCCAAATGTTGACCCAAAAAATGATAACGACAATTGTCACCGTATTAGCCATCGTGATTATTACCATTATTGGTAATACGTGAGAGAGGTATATAAGAATAGAAGATTCTAAAAGCCTTTCTCCATCGAGAAAGGCTTTTTTTATGGACGAAAGTCAGGAGTAAAATTTTTAACTAAAGAGACAGACTATGTATTACAACGAAAATTCGATCCTTTTCCTAGACGGACAGTGGGTAAGAGCATCTGAAGCAAAAGTTGACTTGTTTAGCCAAACCATGCACTATGGCAACGGCGTCTTCGAAGGGATACGTTCTTATGCTGGAGCAGCTGGGCCAAGTGTTTTTAAGGCCAAGGAACATTTCGAAAGACTAAAATACTCAGCTGAGAAGATGGGTATCAAAATCAGCCAGTCCGTCGATGAATTAGTCAAAGTCTCTTATGAGTTATTGGATAGAAATGGATTGAGCAATGCTTACATCCGTCCGATGGTTTATCTCGGTGCCAACATGAAACTACTCTCTTGTGGTGAAGTACATGTGATGATGGCCGCTTGGGAATGGCCGCCATATTTAGGTGATGAAGCATTGAAAGTGATGATTTCATCTGTCGAAAGACCCAATCCTAAGTCGATTCCTGTAGACGCTAAAGTAACGGGCAACTATACCAACTCGATCATGGCGTCGAACGAAGCCAAACGAAATGGATACGACGAAGCGCTGTTGCTAGACTCTGAAGGGTACGTAGCGGAGGGTTCTGGTCAGAATTTCTTCTTTGTGAAGGACGATGTGATCTACACGCCCCCGTTAGGAAATATCTTGCCAGGCATCACCAGAGCGACCATCATCGAGTATGCGATGGAATTGGGCTATCCTGTGGTCGAGAAGTTATTCAAGCCAGAGGAAATGAAAGGCGCTGAAGTGGCCTTCTTTACTGGTACGGCGACTGAAGTGGCAAGTATCGCGTCGATCGACGACATGGAGTTCACCAAGAACTGGAAAGAGACCGTGGCGTATGATCTGTTTCTGATGTATCGTCAGCGAGTGAGCAACGAAGAGCTAAGTGAATTCACTTTGGTTTAGTCAGAGCAAGAAATCTAAAAAAATAGAACCAAGAAATTAATATAGTATAAACGAGGACCAATAAGATAATAGTCTTGACTCTTGTCTCTTGTGTCTAGCATCCGAATAACATGAGTTTAAATAAATACAGCAAAACGATCACACAAGACCCATCGCAGCCAGCTTCACAGGCGCAATTGTATGCCACCGGTTTGACCGAGGAAGATATGAAAAAAGCGCAAGTGGGGATTGTAAGTACAGGGTTCGAAGGAAACCCGTGTAACATGCACCTTAATATCCTTTCACACCAAGTGAAGAAAGGTGTGCGTGAAGCTGATCTTGTCGGACTGATCTTTCATACGATCGGTGTGAGTGATGGAATTTCGAATGGTACCACAGGGATGAAGTACTCTTTGATCTCGAGAGATATTATTGCCGATTCTATCGAGACGGTTGTCAATGCTCAGTTTTATGATGCGGTAGTGCCTGTAGTAGGTTGTGATAAAAATATGCCAGGTTCCATTATGGCCTTGGGTCGATTAAACAGACCAGGATTGATGGTTTATGGAGGTACTGTGAAGCCAGGCAAGTGGAAAGGCGAAGATCTTAATATCGTTTCGGCTTTTGAGGCTTATGGCCAAAAACTAGCCAACAATATCTCAGAGGAGGATTATAGCGGAATCATCAAAAATTCTATCCCAGGCCCTGGGGCTTGTGGAGGGATGTACACCGCCAATACGATGTCATCTGCCATCGAAGCCATGGGAATGAGTTTACCTTCGTCTTCTTCGAATCCGGCAGAAAGTGAAGACAAGAAAAGAGAAACACATAGAGTAGGGCAAGCGGTAAGACACTTGTTGGAACAAGACCTGCGACCTAGAGATATCATGACCAAGGAAGCATTCGAAAATGCCATCCGTATCATCATGATCTTGGGTGGTTCTACCAATGCAGTTTTGCACTTGATCGCTATGGCGAAATCAGTGAATGTACCTATTGGTCTCGACGATTTTCAAAGAATATCAGATAGCACACCTTTCATCGCTGACTTAAAACCAAGCGGAAAGTATTTGATGGAAGATCTTCACTTTATCGGTGGAGTGCCAGCTGTGATGAAAGCTTTGCTTCACGAAGGCTACCTGCATGGCGACTGTATGACTGTAACTGGTAAGACCTTGGCAGAAAATATAGAAGAAGGGCCTTCTTTGAAAGAAGGACAAAAAATCATCCATTCTTTCTCTGACCCAATCAAACCTTCTGGTCACTTGCAGATTCTTTACGGAAATCTTGCGCCTGAAGGGTCAGTAGCTAAAATCACAGGTAAAGAAGGAGAGTACTTCGAAGGCCCAGCTAGATGTTATGATGATGAGTTTGAGGCTATCGAAGGTATCGGCAAAGAGGTGAAGAAAGGTGAGGTGATCGTTATTAGACAGTCAGGGCCAAAGGGCGCTCCAGGAATGCCGGAGATGTTGAAACCTACTAGTGCCGTTATGGGTGCAGGGTTAGGCAAGGATGTAGCATTGATCACAGACGGCAGATTCTCTGGAGGATCTCACGGATTTGTGGTCGGTCACGTCACACCAGAGTCTCAAGAAGGAGGCCCACTAGCTTTGGTAAAGGATGGTGACATCATCAGTATCGATGCGGTGAAAAACGAAATGAATTTGAAAATTTCTGATGAAGAAATGGCCAAGAGAAAAGCAGAATGGAAGCAGCCTGCATACAAAGCTGACAAAGGAATTTTAAGAAAATATATCAATCAAGTAGCATCAGCCTCTGAAGGTTGTGTAACTGACGAATAACCTAAAATGAACCAAGACGCAAGAACCAAGGCAAAAGAAGGTCTTGATTCTTGATTCTAGAATCTTGAATCTATCAAAATGAACACATCGACACTAGAATTGGAAGAAAAACCAAAACAAGGTACGAAAAGATTGACAGGGTCTCAGGCATTGCTTGAGTGCTTGCTGGCCGAAGGAGTGGAGACACTTTTTGGCTACCCAGGAGGAGCAATTATGCCAGTCTATGATGAATTATATAAGTACGCAGATCGGCTCAATCATATTTTGGTTCGTCATGAGCAGGGAGCTGCACATGCGGCACAAGGATTCGCCAGAGTCAATGGGAAAACAGGTGTCTGCATGGCTACTTCTGGTCCTGGTGCCACCAATTTGATCACAGGTATCGCAGATGCACAGATTGATTCTACACCTATGGTAGCGATCACAGGTCAGGTGTTCTCCCACCTGCTCGGCACAGATGCTTTTCAGGAAACTGACGTGATTGGTATTTCTATGCCAGTGACTAAGTGGAACTTTCAGGTAACTAAAGCGGAAGAAATCCCACAGGCGATAGCCAAGGCATTTTATATAGCAAACACTGGCCGACCTGGACCGGTTTTGATTGATATTACTAAAGATGCACAGGTAACGGAATTTGATTTTCCAGTTTATGAAAAATGCACAAAAATCAGAAGTTACCATCCATTTCCAATTTTGGAAAAATCTAAGGTGACTGAAGCAGCGGCATTGATCAATCAGGCTAGAAAGCCTTTAATGCTTGTTGGACATGGTGTGTTGATTTCTCAAGCACAAAGCGAGTTATTGGCTTTCGCCGAAAAGGCTGAGATTCCAATGGCATCTACGTTGCTAGGGCTGTCTGCCGTCCCTGACAAACATCCACTTTATGTGGGAATGTTGGGTATGCATGGCAACTATGGTCCTAATGTGAAAACCAATGAAGCAGATGTAATCATAGCCGTTGGAATGCGATTTGATGATCGTGTAACCGGTGACTTGAGTCGGTATGCGAAGCAGGCCAAAATCGTACATATCGAAATTGACCCTGCGGAGGTTGATAAAAACGTGAAGACAGATGTGGCTATCGTAAGCGATGCCAAAGCAGCGTTGATTCAATTAGAAAAAGAAATTGAAACCAATACACATAAAGACTGGTTGCAAGAATTTGCAGAATGTGATGCCAAAGAATTTGAAAAAGTTGGAAAGCTAGATCTTCATTCTGAAAAAGATGAGATCAAAATGGCTGAAGTGATCAAAATGATTTCTGATCAAACAGAAGGCAAGGCGATAATAGTGACCGATGTAGGGCAGCACCAGATGATTGCCAGTAGATACTACGCATTCGACGATACCAGGTGTAATGTAACCTCTGGAGGTTTGGGTACGATGGGATTCTCCTTGCCAGCGGCAATGGGAGCGAAAGTAGCTCGTCCTGAGAAGCAAGTAATTGCAGTTATCGGCGACGGTGGTTTTCAAATGACCATCCAGGAGCTCGGTACTATATTTCAAAGCAATATCGGCGTGAAAGTGTTGATTCTGAACAACCAATTTTTGGGCATGGTTCGTCAATGGCAAGAAATGTTTTTTGACAAACGATACGCACATACTGAGATGATCAACCCAGATTTTCAATTGATCTCAAAGGGCTATGGCATTCCGTGCAACAAAGTGACCGATAGAGATGAATTGGCAGTGGCACTGGATGTATTCTTGGAGCACGAAGGACCCTATTTGCTTGAAGTGTGTGTGGAAATGGAAGGGAATGTATTCCCAATGGTTCAAACCGGGGCGTCTGTATCAGAAGTGAAATTGGAACAATAGAACAAATGGAACAAGAAAAACAATATACCATATCGGTCTTGACCGAGGATAGAGCGGGTTTACTCAATCATCTCACTGTTATCTTAAACAGAAGAAAAATCAATATTGATTCTCTGAATGTTTCGACTACTGAAGTGGCTGGAATCAGTAGGTTTACTATTGTGATCACAACAACTCGAGACAGTGCTGACAATTGTTGTAAGCAATTCAGAAAACTCATCGAGGTCTTAGGTGCATTTGTCTATGAAGAAGACGAAATATTCTATCAGGAAATTGCTTTGTATAAGGTGCCAACTGAGATATTCCTCAATGGAAATAAAATTGAGACATTGGTTCGAAACAACGGCGCCAGAATCTTGGTGATCGAAGAAGATCACATCGTGATTGAGAAGACCGGCCACATAGAAGAGACACATGATCTATACAAAAAACTTGAGCCATTAGGCTTGTTGGAATTTGTACGTTCAGGTCGAGTGGCCATTTCCAAGTCCAAGCGAAAGACAGAAGCTTACATCAAAGAACTGGAGGAGACCAAGTCGAATTTATTGAGTATTAAAGACTACTAATTAGACATGAGATACTAGTATTGAGTATTGAGACGAATTGATCTCACTACTCAATACTCAGTACTAAATACTATTGTAAAATGCGCCAAGTACTACTACATGAAGGATCAAGCCAGCTTGACTATGAAATCAGAGACATAGTCAAAAAAGCGGAAGCCCTGCAAACGCTCGGTCAGCGGATCTATTGGGAAAATATAGGAGACCCTATACTCAAGCATGCCGTAGTACCTGCCTGGATCAAAGAGATATTGACCGAATTGGTCAATGAAAACTCAACTTACGGGTATTGTCATTCAAAAGGTGTGTTGGAGACCAGACAATATCTCGCAGAGAAGAACAACAAAAAGAGAGGCGTGCAAATCACGGCTGACGATGTTCTGTTTTTCAATGGCTTGGGAGATGCAATTGGTAAACTATACCAATTTTTGAATCCCTATTCGAGGGTGATAGGTCCATCGCCTGCGTATTCTACCCACTCGGCACTAGAAGCCGCACATTCAAACAAAGAACCATTGACGTACAATTTGGATCCAGAAAACAATTGGTATCCGGATTTAGACGACTTGCGTCTAAAGGTGAAGTACAATCCCAATATCGTCGGGATTCTCATCATTAATCCAGACAACCCTACGGGTATGGTTTATCCCGAGGAGTACTTGGTCAAGATTGTGGAGATAGCAAAGGAGTTCAATCTTTTCATCGCTAGTGATGAAATATATACGAATATCATCTACAACAATACAGAAACCAAGGCTTTGGCCGAAGTCTTAGGGGACGTGCCTGGTATTGCGCTCAAAGGCATCTCTAAGGATTGTCCTTGGCCTGGTAGCCGATGTGGTTGGATGGAATTTTACAACCGCGATGCTGACGAAGAATTCAATAAATACTGCGAGACACTGGAAAATGCAAAGATGGTGGAGGTTTGCTCTACTACTTTGCCGCAAAAAGCCTTGCCACTCATTCAGGAACACCCGAACTATCAAGAATATTTGGCACATCGGCGACAAGAAATTTCCGAAAGGAGTGAGATCATTTCACAGTATTTGAAAGACCTACCCTATGTCACGTTCAATAGGACCAACGGTGCGTTTTACAACACCATCGTTTTCAAAGATGGCGTGTTGAACAACAATCAGTCGTTGCAGATTAAGAACGAGGAGGTAAATAATTTAGCTAAGTCGTGGGTGGAGCGTATCGGTGAGCCAGACAAACGATTTGTGTATTATTTGCTTGCCGCCAAAGGCGTGTGCGTGGTGCCCCTATCGTCTTTTCAGTCTGAGTTGAGAGGATTTAGAATTACGCTATTAGAAGAAAATAAAGAAGTATTGCATGAGACGTTCAGCAAAATCGCTGACGCCATAAATGAATTTTGCACCTCAGATGTGAATGAAGAAGTAGCGGTTTAAATCGCCAAAGGATGGGAGTAGTAGCAGATATAGCGACATACGAAGGGGTGCAGGCGGCAAAGGTCAAGCTCAACAACGTGGTAGCACGTACACCACTAATGAAAAATCTCAATTTTTCAGAGCGATACGGAGCGCAAGTCTCTTTCAAAAGAGAAGACCTGCAGGTTGTGAGATCCTACAAAATCCGTGGCGCTTATAATAAAATCTCTAGCCTTGGTGAAAACGAGCGAGCCAACGGCATCGTCTGCGCCAGCGCCGGCAATCATGCTCAAGGCGTGGCTTATTCTTGTCAGAAGCTAGGGATTAAAGGCATTATTTTTATGCCGAGTGTAACACCTAAACAGAAAATCGGGCAAGTCCGTATGTTTGGCAAAGACATGATCGAAGTAGTACTGATCGGCGACACTTACGACGATGCCTACAATCAGGCCATGGACTATTGCGAGCAGCATCAGGCTACGTTCGTGCATCCATTCGACGATGAGAAAGTGATCGAAGGGCAGGGGACAGTAGCACTGGAGATATTGGAAGACGCCGACGGCCCAATCGACTATTTATTCGTGCCAGTAGGGGGAGGGGGCTTAGCTTCCGGAGCCATCACCACGCTCAAGGCACTATCGCCCAATACCAAGATCATTGGCGTAGAACCTGCTGGTGCTCCAGCCATGAAAGAGTCGATCGCCGCAGATACTAACATCATCTTGCCAAAGATTGACACTTTTATCGACGGTGCGGCGGTGAAGCAAGTCGGAGCCAAAGCACTGGAGATTTGCAAGGAAGGTCTCGATGATATTGTATTGGTTCCTGAAGGCAAAGTGTGCTCTATGATCTTACAGTTGTACAACCAAGAAGCAATCGTGGTGGAGCCGGCTGGGGCTCTGAGCCTGGCAGCCTTGGACTTTTATGCCGAGCAGATCAAAGGCAAAAATGTCGTTTGTGTGATCAGCGGCAGCAACAACGACATTACCCGAACAGAAGAAATCAAAGAGCGGTCATTGCTCCACGAAGGGATCAAGCATTACTTTATTGTGCGTTTTCCGCAAAGGGCAGGTGCCCTGCGCGAGTTTCTCACAGAGGTGCTTGGACCTAAGGATGACATCGTTCATTTTGAATATTCGAAAAAGAACAGTAGAGAAAAAGGTCCAGCATTGATCGGGATTGAGCTGCAAAACAAAGATAGCCTTCAGGAGCTGTTCGAAAAATTAGAAGCTAAAAGCTTCGTGTTCGAATACCTGAATGAAAAGCCGGATTTGATGCAGTATTTGGTTTAATGAATAATGAAAAGTGATTAATAAAATAATTTTTGATTGTCATTTCGACCGGAGGGAGAAATCTCAGAGTAGAATGTAAAGTGAAGAATAGAAATATTGAACCGGAGCTTAGTTCGTAATAAGCGAAAGTTCAAAACTTAAATAAATAAAGACCCAAGTCTAATGACTAATATCTAAAGTCTTATGTCTTGGCTCTAACGTCTAAAATCTAAATAAATGAAAGTGTTGAAATTTGGAGGTACATCCGTAGGTACCCCGGATAACCTGAGAGTGGTAAAAGACATCCTGTCAGCTGGAAAGAATGAAAAGCAAATCTGTGTAGTATCGGCCTTTGGTGGGGTTACCAACTTGCTCCATGAGTGCAGCGATCTGGCTGCTGCAGGAGATGAATCTTACCAGGAGCTGTTAGCTAAAATCGAAGCCAGACACCTCGATACAGTAAAAGAACTGTTGCCTGTTAAGAGCCAGTCGGGCACCCTCAGCAAAACCAAAATCTTGCTCAATGACCTAGAGGATATCATGAAGGGTATCTTCTTGATTGGTGAACTATCACCTCGATCGCTGGATCGCGTATTGGGCATGGGCGAGACTTTGTCTTCCAATATCATCGTCGATTTCCTGAACGCCGAAGGACTCACCACCGAGTGGGGTAATACTGGTGCAATGATCAAAACGGATAGCACTTTCAATAATGCCATTGTAGATTTTAGAAGCACCAATAAAAACATAAAAGAATTCTTCAAATCATCGGCTGATCTTGTGGTTTGCACTGGCTTCGTTTCTTCCAACGAAGTTAATGTTAACACAACTTTAGGTCGTGGCGGATCTGATTATACTGCGTCGATTTTGGCGGCAGCTCTGGAGGTAGATACTTTAGAGATTTGGACGGATGTGAGTGGGATGATGACTTCCGATCCGCGAGCTGTGTCTTCTGCTCATCCGATCAAGAAGATATCCTACCAGGAAGCGATGGAACTTTCTCACTTCGGAGCCAAGGTGATATATCCTCCGACTATCCAGCCTGCTTTAGACAAGAATATTCCAATTAAAATAAAAAATACATTCAAGCCTCAGGATGCGGGTACAACGATTAGTGCTGATGCCAATGGCACCAAACAGTTTGTGAAAGGCTTGTCTAGCGTGAAGAATATAACGCTGCTCAACTTATCGGGTAGTGGCATGATAGGTATTCCGAAGTTCTCCTTCCGCTTGTTCAAGGCCTTATCCGAAGCCAAGGTCAACGTGATCATCATCACGCAGGCGTCCTCTGAGCACTCGATCTGTGTGGGCGTAGACAGCAACGATGTGGAGGCCAGTAGAGCCGCCATAGCCGAAGAGTTTCAGTTTGAGCTGAGTCTCAACAAGGTAGATCCGCTAGAGGTAGAGGAGAACCTGGCCATCGTGGCCTTGGTAGGGGACAAGATGCGCGACCATGTGGGAATCAGTGGACAGATGTTTGCCGCACTGGGCGAAAATGGTGTGAACATCAAAGCCATTGCGCAAGGGTCATCTGAACGAAACATCACTGTGGTAATAGAAGAGCGTCATCTCAAAAAATCACTCAATGTACTGCACGAGAGTTTCTTCCTTTCGGAAAAGAAAAGAATCAATTTGTTCTTGGTAGGAATTGGCAATGTGGGCGGTACGCTCATCGAGCAAATTGCCAAGCAACAAGCCTACCTCAGCGAAAACGAGCACGTAGACCTACGCATCGTCGGACTGGCCAACAGCAAGAAAATGTATTTCGATGTGGATGGTATCGACTTGGGCAACTGGAAAGACCTATTGATGGGCAGTGACCTGAAAATGGAAAATACCGCGTTCATTCAGTCCATTCAGGATATGAACCTGAGAAATAGTGTGTTTGTAGACAACACGGCCAGCGCAGAAATCGCTGGACTGTACAACGGCATCTTGAGCAAGAATATCTCTGTGGTGACACCGAATAAGATCGCTTGTGCCTCGTCGTACGACAACTATCAAGAACTGAAAAACACTTCACGCGAGTACAAGTCTAAGTTCTACTACGAGACGAATGTAGGTGCTGGGTTACCTGTTATTACGACCCTCCAAGATTTGATCAAGAGTGGGGATAAAGTACAGAAAATCGAAGCGGTACTTTCTGGCAGTTTGAATTTTATTTTCAACAACTTCAAACCAGGCGTGAATTTCGTAGATATTGTGAAGCAGGCTGGTGAGGAGGGCTATACAGAGCCGGATCCGAAGATTGATTTGAGTGGTGTGGACGTGATGCGCAAGATCTTGATCCTGATTCGCGAATGTGGTGTGGAGATCGAACTGGACGATATTGTGAGCGAATCCTTCATTCCCGAAGAGTGTATGAACACTGCCAACAATGAGGAGTTTTACGCCAAGTTGGAAGCGCACGAAGCGCAATTCCAGTCTTTGGTCAATGCAGCCGAAAAGAACGGAACACAGCTCAAAGTGGTTGCGACCTACGATAATGGAAAAGCTTCCGTTGGACTGAAGGAAATCGCCAGCGACCATCCATTCTTCAACCTGGAAGGCAGCGACAACATCGTATTATTCAACACCATCCGATACGCCGACAATCCACTCGTGATAAAAGGCGCCGGTGCTGGTGCAGCTGTGACGGCCATGGGTATATTTGCCGACATCATGAGAATTGCAAATAGTTAAAAAATGGCGGACAAAATAAAAATATTCTCTCCTTCGACCGTAGCCAATGTGGGCTGTGGATACGACGTTTTGGGCTTTGCCCTGGCTGGAATCGGAGAGGAAATGAAAGTGACGAAAAGAGACGATGGTAAGCTGGTGATAGACGAAATCATCGGGTTCGACCTTTCGAAAGATCCGACGGTGAATACCGCTACAGTCGCCGCACAAGCATTGCTCGATGCAGCAGGGAGCAAGCAGGGATTCTCATTTACCATTAAGAAAACGATCAACCCAGGCAGTGGTATGGGCACGAGTGCTTCAAGCTCTGCTGGTGGCGTATTCGCCGTAAACGAACTACTGGACAGACCATTCACACCCATGCAGCTAGTAGAATTTGCCATGGAAGGTGAAAAGGCCGTCTCTAAAAAAGCCCACGCCGACAACGTAGCGCCTAATCTGTTGGGCGGATTTACGTTGGTGAGGAGCTATGGACCATTGGATATACTGACGTTGCCAGTGCCGGAAGACTTATACGTGACGGTAGTTCACCCGCAGGTGGAAATCAAAACCACGGATGCCAAGAAGATATTGAAAAAGCAAGTGGACTTATCGACTGCCGTGGAGCAGTGGGGGAACGTAGGTGGCTTGGTGTCTGGCTTATACGAGTCGGATTATGATTTGATTGGCCGCTCGATGGTCGACAAGATCGTAGAGCCTGTTCGGAAAATCTTGATTCCGCTGTACGACGAAGTGAAAACCGCCGTGGTAGAGGCAGGAGCCCTGGGTTGCAGTATTGCCGGCTCTGGTCCTTCTATTTTTGCGTTTTGCAAAGGCGAAGACAAAGCCAACGAAGTCAAAACCTTGATGCAATCGAAATATGACGAAGTGGGCATCTTGGCTTACTCGTATATGTCCAAGATTGGGAGTGAAGGCGTGAGAGTAATATAAACAATGATCCAATTTACAATCGTAAATCTAAAATCGTAATTCCAAGTGAAATACTACAGCACCAATAAACAAGTACCAGAAGTCAGTTTTGAAAAGGCCATCTTTCAAGGGTTGCCGGATGATAACGGCTTGTATATGCCCAAAGAAATCAAGCAGTTGCCAGCTGAGTTCTTTGAAAATATCCACGACATGCCTTTGCATGACATTGCGTATGAAGTGGCGAAGTGCTTCATAGAAGACGAAATCCCAGAGGCGGAACTGCGTAAGATAGTAGAAGGTACATTGGCCTTCGACTTGCCACTGGTGGAAGTAGAGGAAAATGTGTACGCATTGGAACTTTATCATGGGCCAACTTGCGCATTTAAAGATGTGGGCGCCAGATTTTTGGCCAGATGTCTGAGCTACTTCTCTCGTCAGAGCGATAAGAAAGCCACCATCTTGGTAGCGACTTCTGGAGATACAGGCAGCGCCGTAGCCAGCGGTTTCCTTGGTATGGGAAACATCAATGTGGTCATCCTTTATCCCAAAGGGAAGATCAGTAAAATCCAGGAACAGCAACTGACTACACTTGGTGAAAACATTACAGCCTGCGAGATAGAAGGCACGTTCGACGACTGTCAGAAAATGGTGAAAGATTCATTTCTCAATCTGGAAATGAAAGAAAAATATAACCTGACGTCTGCCAATTCTATCAACATGGCTCGACTGATACCACAGTCGTTTTATTATTTCTGGACGTATGCGATGCTTGGTGAAGAAAAGGATTTGGTGATCTCTGTACCCAGCGGAAATTATGGAAATCTGACCGCAGGCTTACTTGCCAAAAAAATGGGCTTACCTATCAAACAATTCATCGCCTCGGCCAATGCCAACGACATTGTGCCAGCCTATTTGAAATCGGGCAATTTTGAACCAAGAAGATCGGTAGAGACCATCTCCAACGCTATGGACGTAGGCAATCCGAGCAACTTTTACCGAATGAATGATTTGTTCGGCGCGGATGTAGAGACCTTTAGAAACGAGCTGAAGGGTTACGCCTATTCGGACGATGAAACCAGCGAGACGATCAAAAAAGTCTACGCAGACACCGGTTATCTACTCGATCCGCACGGTGCAGTAGGATACCTCGGACTGAAGGCTTATCTCAAAGGCCATGATGCCGTAGGCGTATTCTTGGAAACGGCCCACCCAGCCAAATTTCTGGATGTAGTAGAGCCGATCATCAATGAAAAAGTAGAGATCCCACAAAGACTTCAAGACTACATAGAAAGAAAAAAGGTCGCAGTAGAAATGAGTGCAGATCTCGGACAGCTGGAAGAGGTGCTGAAGGGTTTGTAAAAGGATAAACATTCATAGCTCAGGGTTTAAATCCCGAGCTATAAATTAATTAGGACATTCCCCTTCTTCATACTCAGTGATGTTGGCACATGTTGCCATGCAAGCGTTGCCATAGGTCTTTCCATTACAGCCACAAACAGGTACATATTCCTCCGTACAGCCACAGGCAGGATCTATCTTTTCTATACATTCTTTTTCACCCTCAGAGCAGGCGAAAATTGAGATGCTTAGCATTAGAAAAAGTAGGCGCGTTTTCATTGAAATCTATTTTTTAATCCTGAATACGAGATACATCAAAGCAAGAATTGGATTTTTTGCTCAAGCCTTCGCTACAAAAAATGCAGGCTGACCTGCATACTCTTCATGTTTGCCCAACTGTTTCAACATGTGAAAGTGACTGGCTATCGCATCGCCGAACGTATCTACCGCATAGTAGGGTAGTCCAAATTCTTTAGTAGTCTGTTGTACTATTGGGGCGATGGCCGGGTAGTGTACGTGACAAATATCTGGAAATAGATGGTGTTCGACTTGAAAGTTTAAACCGCCAACCAGCCAGCTTAATACCTTGTCATTCATGCCATAGTTGCATGTGGTGAGTAGCTGATGTGCAGACCAGCTATGATCCACTTCTTCACCTTCAATTTCATAAAATGCCGCTGATGGCACCACATGAGCCGTTTGAAAAATCATCGCTAGCATAATACCTGTGACTCCACTAGAAACTAAGATCATTACTAAAGTGATCCAAGCAGGTATAGGAATAACCAGCATTGGGACGGCAACAAAGAAGATATAATAGAAAAATTTCCTCACAATAATCCATGATAGTTCTTTTCTGAATTCTGCCCCTGGTTTGATTAATCGCATATTTTTGTAATCAAAGGCCTTCAAAAAATCCTTGGTGGTCAACCACTCTAGAAGTGGAACGCAGTAAAATATAGGTGCATATATATGCTGGAATCGGTGGAACCATTTTTTAGGCTGATGGTTTGAAAAACGAAACACAAATCGAGGAAGAATGTCTTCATCTGTATGCTCAATATTCGTGTAGGTGTGATGAATAACGTTATGCTGTATTTTCCAAATCAAAGAGTCGACGCCAATAATCATAGCTGACAATCCCATCCAAAAGTTCACTTTTTTATTGTTGGAGTAGGAGCCGTGTAGGGAATCATGCATTACAGCAGTACCTATAAATGCTTTGCCTAAGCCCATAATTACCCATAGTGACATGAGAACGGGAATACTGGTGATGCCACTGAATATCAGTACAAAATATGGAGTGAGATACCAAGTAAACAAACAAATGGACTTGATGACCATAGTGGAATTGGCATCTCGGTTTAAGTTGTTTTCTTGAAAATAATTGTTAACTCTGGTTCGAAGGGTGGCTGTAAATTCTTGGTCCTGTTTCTTAGAGAACTTGTATCTGATCATAGCTGCTTAATTTTTCTTTGGTTAGGTCAAATAACTTGCCATTATGGCAACCAAGGAAAAATTTTTCCGTAGGCCAATCAACAAATCTACTGAGAATAGATCGATATGCCTAATTCAGCTCCTCTTAGAGGAAATGATTATTGTCATCTAGATGTTAGCTTTCCTCTTCTTTATTTGCACCTTTCATTAAATCTACCTGAAGGGTGAGTATGAAGGCTGTTCCAACACCCATTTTACTTCTGACATCGATATGACCTCTATGAGTCTTAATGATATCGGTGGTGATGGATAGTCCAAGTCCTGTTCCTTTGCCCGATTCTTTGGTGGTATAAAGAGGTTCGAATATTTTCTTTTGGACTTCTTGTGTCATTCCACTGCCACTGTCTTGTACAATGGCTCTTACATATTTGTTGTCAATATTTTGTAAGATGATTTTGATCCAACCTTCTCCTTCGATCGCATCAGAGGCGTTACCAATGAGGTTGATAAAGATTTGATTGAGTTGGCCAGGAAAACAATCTATGGATGGAATGTTGTTTCCGTACTCTTTAATAATTTGTATTCTACCTTTATACTTGGATTTAGAGATAAGTAAGGCAGATTCTATGATGTCATGAAGTTGGGCTTTCTTAAATTTTTTCTCATCCTTTCTAGAGAAAATTCTAAGCCCATCAACAATTTCTGTGATTCGACTTGCGCCGAACTTTACATCACCTACCAGATCTGCAGTATCTTTTTTTAGTACTGAAACACTTTGATTTTCTGACTTGTGGATGTTGTAGTTGCTCTTGATTTCATCCAGGTCATTCAATTGAATGATTTGTTCAAAAGTAGATAGGGTATCAAATGCTTCTGAAATATTCTCTTCTAGAATTTGAAGTCCATTAGAGACGAAACTGATAGGATTATTAACCTCATGTGCAATTCCAGCGGTAAGCATTCCAAGCGCTGACATTTTTTCAGCTTGAATAAGGTTTGCCTGAGTCCGTTTTAATTCATCGTGAGCCTTATGCAATTTGGCATTTTTCTCCATGATCGTAGCATTGCTGAGTTGTAACTCAACGTTTCGTTGATGTATTGTTGCTTGCTGCGATTTTAGTAGTTTGTTCAGCTTTCTAATTCTCACATATTCAACACCCAAAATGACAGCGATAAGTAGAAATGCACCTCCGATCACCAAGTAAATTTGTTGCCTTTTCTCGCTTATTTCAGCTTCTTGTTTAAGTATAAGTTTTTCTTCCTCCGCCACTTTTAGTTCCAATTGGTGCCTAATCAGGCTCTCCTTATATCTGAGTATTTCAGCTTGGCGTTCAGTGCTTTCGAATTCATGCTGAGCTACCATCAAGTCTTGGTGGATATATTCTGCTTCAAGTGCGGTATGACCCAGTTCTCTGTTCCCTACAAGTGCTTCATGCTCCAAATTTTTCAATCGCGCTATCTCATCTTGTAAAATTTGCTCTCTTTTACTTTTATTAGCTGCGTCTTTGGCGAGTTGTTTTTCTGTAATTATAGCCCTTTCAGTTTTTTCCAATTCTCTGGCGAATATTTCAGCCTCTTCAAGATCATCTGGATGATAATCAGTTGTTGCTGGCAGTCTATTTTTCAGAGAATTAAACTTGTTTTGATATCGTTTAGAGTCGTTTGTGTTTCCTAGTGCCTGATAGGCCTGAGAAAGTAGTTCATAAGTCTGGGCCAATATTTTGTTGCCAGCTTGACCGATTTGGCCTATTGTTTCGGCTTGCTTCAAAGCTTCCAAAGCTTCGTTGTTTTCTCCGGTATTAAGGTAAAGAGCTGCCATTCTATTGTATGCGTTGGCAGCCATTTGTTTGCTTCCTCCTTCTGTCTCAATCAATGAGAGATAGGCCTTGCCAATTGCGATGCCTTTTTTATTGTCTTGAGTTTTTTGATAAACTTCCAATAAACCATCATGCGCGATCAACTTAAAGTAAGCTAAGTTGTCTTTTTGAGCCAAAACCAATAAAGACTCGTATGCAGATAATGCTTTTTTGAGTTCGTTTGCAGTTAAGTGATTGAGACTAGCTGCTGCCTTTACTTCGATCATTCCTAGTTCGTAATCAATTTTATTGAATTGATCATAGGCTATCGCGTAGGTCTCATTTGCCTTGGAAAAGGCGCCCATATGAGAATAAATATTTGCAAGTGATAAATATCCATTGGCCGACACACTAAAATTCTTGACCTTTTCTGCCTGCATGCTCATTTCCAAGAATATGTGAATGGCTTTCTGGAAATCATTTTGAGTTAAATAAACTTCACCGATTAGGTTTTTAGCTTCCCAGGCTTTTTGTACGTTTCCATTTTTCTCAGCAAGATTTAAAGCTGCTTGCGCTTGATTCAGTGAAGAACTAAGATTTGCTCGATTTAAACTGCTTTTAGCATTTGAAAGTAAAGTGTTGATCCTTTCCTTATCTCCATCTTTTCTAATTTGCGCAAGACATACTGGCCCCCAAAGCATTACAATAAGGGTGAATAGAAGTAAATATCTTGATTTTGAAAGTGGTAAATTCATACAGGATTTAGGTATTTAGAATATTTGTTTTGTGCAAAATATGATTGCGCCTCACTAATCGGTTCAAACTAAGCTACTGAAATCATACAATTCGCCAAAAAAAATTATACGAAAAGAATGGATAATTATAATTATGAAGTCATACAGCCTTAAAAGTGACAATATTCGCTACTATTTTTAACAAAACTTGATACTTTCGTCGAGTTGTTGAAATTTGATTTGGAATCTACAAAAAACATCACCGATCTATCTGATAAGAGGACCTTTGAGAAGGTGTTCAAAGATTATTATCAACAATTATCGGCTTTTGCATATTCCTATGTCGAAAGTCATGAAATAGCCGAAGAAATTGTTCAGGACACCTTTACCAACGTCTGGTCCAAATCTGATCGTATTGAAATACGAACTGCCGTCAAATCATATCTCTATGGAGCAGTACGAAATGCCTGCCTGAATTATTTGAAACATAAAAAAATAGAGCGACGGTATGAGGAGCAAGAGCAATGGAAAACAGAAAGCTTTGAAACGGATTTTTTAGAATTGGATGAGCTCCAAAATGAAATAGATGCAGGATTGGCTCAGCTGCCTGAAAAATGTCGCCAGATCTTTGAAATGAGCCGTTTTGAAGAAAAAAAGTATAAGGAAATTGCTGAAGAATTGGGGTTGTCTATCAAAACAGTAGAGAATCAGATGGGAAGGGCCTTGAAAGTAATGAGATTTGCTTTGAGCAGGCACCTGCCAAGCTACATTATTGGATTTATTTCTGTACTTCAAAAAAACTTGTGGGGGTAAAATGAGAGATAGTTGTCCACATTCTAAGAGAAAATGAGTGAGAAAAACAGACATAGCGTTTCAGAGGAACTGTTGTTTAGATATTTCATGAATGAAGTGAGCCCTGATGAGGAAGATAGAGTCATATCGTGGAAGGCTGAGTCTGAGGAGAATCTAAATGAATTTGAGCGGGTTAGGATTTTCTTTTTAGATGCTAAGGCGATTAAAAGTATTGGAAATACAGCGGCGAATTATGATGTATCAATAGCATGGAAAAAATTCCAACAGCATAATGAAGTGCCAAAGTCAATCAGCTCTAGTTGGTTGAAAGTAGCTGCTTCGATACTAGTGATACTCGGCGCGGGCTGGTATACATATGTGTCTAATAAAGTCGAAACAATTGAATTAGTAGCTCAAAATGAGCAGCAGTCCATCGAGCTAGAAGATGGGTCCAAAATTGCATTGAATGAAGGTAGTCAACTGATTTATCCGGACCAATTCAAAGGGGATAAGCGAAAAGTCAAACTGAAAGGTGAAGCTTATTTCGAAGTAGCTCATAACCCTGAACAACCTTTCTTGATAGCAACTGATGAGGTAGAGGTTCAAGTATTGGGCACAAAATTTAATGTCAATAATACCAATAAAGATAGTGTAGTAGTTAGCGTAGATAGTGGAAAAGTACGAATGAGTGTAGGAGGAAAAGAGGAGATCCTTACTGCAGGCTATCGAGGAGTATATTACAGAAGTACTGAACTTCTTATCAAGATCGAAACGGCGAAAACAGGGATGCATAACTATTGGAGAACAAAAACTTTGGCATTCAAAGGAGCAACAGTCTCTGAGGCCATAGCTGCGATACAAAAAGTATATGGAATTAGGGTAGCATTGTCTCATCCAGATATTGCCAATTGTAAAATCAACGTAGATTTTGAAGACGAAGAAATCGAACATGTTTTGGAAATTATAGGAGAGACATTGAATCTGGTTTGGTCCAATCAAGGGGACTCCTACTTATTAGCAGGCTATGGCTGTCCGCAGTAGTATATTTCTCCCTCTACTATTCATGTGTTCGTGGTATGTATCGTTCGCACAGGAGCTTTCCCAACAACGTATTTCTATTATTCTCAATAATGTGTCCCTGGAACAGGCTTTAGAGAAAATTAATGCTCAGGAAAATGTAAAGTTGGCTTACAATCCAGATCAAATACCTAAAGATAAAATCGTAGATCAGTCGTTTGAGCAAGAACCACTTTCTAAAGTGCTAGAAAAGCTATTAGGAGCAAATTTCAACCTCAAGTTTAGAGGCAGCTATGTCATTATCCAACCAAAAAAGAAAGACGAAAAAAAAAAGCACCCGATTAAACTCTCCGGTTCAGTAAAAGATGCAGAAACGGGTGAAGTAATCAAAGATGCTACTGTATATGAAGTGAGTAAACTAGATGCCACGCTCACTAACAACAGTGGAGAATTTGATATCACCGTTCAGGCAAAAACGGATTATTTGACTTTTGCGGTTAGTAGGGAAAATTATGAGGATACGATTATTCAAGTATCCAGTATTTCAGAAATGTCAGTTTCACTGAAGCCAATAAAAAAAGAAAAAAGAAGACAATCGAGTCGATTTGAAATTGAAACAAAAAAACTCGTAAAATTTTTCACGCCAGATGAATCGAGAAAAAATGCTAGAAATGTTTCCATGGAAGAAGATCGATTCTTCCAATTATCGTTGGTGCCAATGGTGGGTACCAATGGAAAATTGAGTGGACAGGTTAGAAATAATATTTCTGTGAATTTGCTGGCAGGATATGCCTATGGAGTGAAAGGCGTTGAGTTAGGCGGATTTTACAACATCGACAGAAAAGAGATGAAGGGCGTGCAATTGGGAGGATTTGGGAATGCTGTTGGGAGAGAGTCACAGGGCGTGCAATTGGCAGGATTTCTCAATACGACCAAAGGCTATACCAACGGGGTGCAAGCCGCAGGATTTTTGAATGTAGTGACAGATGATGTGAAAGGTGTGCAAGCAGCTGGTTTTGTGAACTTATCTAAAAAAGTTGGCGGAGTGCAAACTGCAGGGTTTGTTAATCTGGCTACTAAGGAATTGAATGGCTTTCAGGGTGCCGGATTTGTGAATATGGCCAAATCCACGAAAGGTGTTCAAGTTGCTGGTTTTGTCAATTTGACTAAAGAAGCAGATGGTGCTCAAATAGCCAGCTTTTTAAATATGACCAAAGAATTGAAAGGCATTCAATTTGGCGTGGTGAATATTGCAGATACGGTTGTTCATGGCGTGCCTGTTGGATTATTGAACTTTGTTAAAAATGGTCTTCATCAATTTGCTTTTGAACACAATGAATTCATGCCTTATCATGTCACCTTCCGATCTGGAATACATGAGTTTTACACTGTATTATCAGCAGGTATAGATCCGTCGAAGGAAAATTTATGGCAGTATGGATTGGGGTTCGGTACGCAATTCAACATAAAGAAAAAATGGTATGGAAATGTAGAGTTGGTAGCGCACAGCATCCAAAACCCAGAACGAGAGCAAGCTGACGATCAACTGAATTTGCTCAATCGGTTGAACCTTAATGTGGGATACCAAATAGGTAAACATCTATCCATTAATGCGGGACCCACATTGAATTTGTACTTAACCAAAGTTTACGATCCTATCACGGGTCGTTATGGTGACCTCCATCAATCTGGTTTTTATCAATCTACAACAGATGATGGATTGCATTTGTCAGCCTGGGTAGGGTATGCGGTTTCTGTGCGGTTTTAAATGGATTTGTTAAAAGCCTTGCGGAACAGGGATGTTGTTCATTTGCATTTGGTGCATCTGTTGAAACATAAATGGATCATAGTAGTAATAATTATTCTTTTTCTTTTGAGATAAGATTTTAAAGTTGATAGGTATTATTACTTCCTGGCTAATAGGTGTATCTTCAAATCTTTTTGCTGCTTTCCAGATCATAAATTTTTCATCAGTCTTTGTGAAAGCTTCTAAGATTTTTTTGTCCGTTTCCACACTTAAGCCTTGAATAACTTCAATTTCATCTAACTTACCATTGGAATCAACCAAAACTCTCACATAGGCAGTGCCTTGTTCTTCAGCTCGAACCATTCGATCGTCATATTTTAAGTTTGACTTAAAATAAGCCCAAATATTAACGGTTAAGCTCGGGTATCGCAGATTCCGTTTTGTTATTTGACTAAATGTTTTATCCCCAAATACAATACTCTCTTTTAATTTGCCTTTGAAATATTGCCGCTGAATAGTTCTTGATCTTATACTATCGTAAAAAGATTCATAACCATTTTTTGTTTTTCTATTGATGATTTCATCTCCTGCATAATTATAAATTTTCTCATACCATGAATCATCTGAGTATTCAGTATATCCGATTTTATAATGAATCTGACCTGATTTAAAATAGACCTCTGAGCTTGTGATTTCGTTATCTTCATAGGTGGCTTTTTTGCGTATTTTTCCATTTGGGTAGTACCAAAGAAAATCCCCATGACGTTCTTGAGGGTTGATAGATTTGTATGATCCCGACAGTAGTTTTGTACCTGTGTCACTATAATAGCTGACGTCAAAATTTGAACCATTAAAATCATCAATAATCATATAGAATGATGCACCATGTTTAGTGCATTTGATGTATTGATTATTAAGAAAAACTGTATCTGAATTTATGTATTTATAGTAATTTTCATACGTGTCAAAAAATTTGGAAATGCTTGTTTGGTTGATATAATGTTCTTTGATATACTCTCTAAGTGGCTCGATGTCATCAAATAATTTTAGTAGAAATTTATTGACTACTTTATGAGAATTGGGGAGACTGTAAATTTTGTTTTTGTATTGAAAATAATACTTTGTCAAACTACTTGACATATCCTGATACAATATCAAAGAATCACCATAAACATCAACACTAAGATACCATGAATCATGATTCATTGAATAACTTGTATTCGTATTGAGGCTGTTAACTTTTGGCACAACAACGAATGAATCTAGACCGACTTTGAAAATTTTGGCTTCATTTACAGTAATCTTTTTGGGGTCGTCCGTCGTGAGTTTTTTGTAATTGAATTCCCCTGGCCTACTTTGCTTCCTTTTGATATACCCTTCTATTTTATTCCCAGAATTATCAATGTAATAACCATAAACATATTCTTCTAAATTGTTTATAGAGATATCGATAATCTCACCATTTGGCGGATCAAGTGCAAGCATATTATCTATAGGTTCTCCAGTATTACTCAGAAAATATCCTATTTCTAGGTTTTGCTGAGAATAAGCGGAAAAGACGAAGAAACAAGCAAAGGATAGGTGGGCTATTTTTTTCATAAGTCTATTTTGTAATTTTCATCCCCGCCATCTCCAAATGCTCCCAGTATTCTGGGTAGGATTTTACAACGACTTCTGGTTCATGTATAATACAATCAAATTTCATAGCCAGTGGAGCTAAAGCCATGGCCATGCGGTGGTCGTCATAAGTATCAAATTCGATCACTTCAGTAACTTCCAATTTCTTTGGAGAAGTAAGTATCCACAACCCATTTTCATGTTCCTCCAGTTTAGCTCCTATTTTACCAAGCTCAATAGCCATGGCTGCGGTGCGGTCAGATTCTTTAATCCGGAGGCTCTCTAAACCAGTCATTTTTAAGTCTACTCCCAAGGCTGCCGCCGCTGCCATCACAGTTTGCGCCAAGTCTGGACAAGATTTAAAATCAATGACTAATTTTTCTTGAATGTCAGTTTTACTCAGAGTAACAATCTCTCCATCAAAAGTGGATTTTACACCCAAGCCTTCCATGATAGAAGCAATGGCGTGATCGCCCTGGTTTGACTTTGATCTTAAACCTTTCAAAGTGATTTGAGCTTTGTTTGCCAATGCGAACAAACTATACCAATAACTCGCCCCAGACCAGTCTGATTCAATCGTGTAACTGTTTGATTGGTAGGATAGATGTTCAACACTTATTTGATTGTTTTTGAACTCACCTGAAACCCCAAAGTGTTTCATCAGATTCAAAGTCATTTCTATATAAGGTCTACTATAAATTTCACCTTCCAAGGTGATAGTCAAACCTTCTGGAAGTGTTGGTGCAATCATCAGTAATGCAGAAATGTACTGACTGCTGATATTTCCAGGGATAGTCAGCTGGTTTGTTTTTTGGTTAGTGAATGGCTTGAATAAAAGCGGAGGAAAACCTTCCTCTTTTTCATAGGTGATCTCAGCACCTAGCTCATTGAGCGCATCTACCAGTAAACCAATTGGGCGCTGACACATTCGAGGTGTTCCTGTGATTCTTCTTTCCTTTTTTCCAATGGCCAGAAAAGCCGTAGTAAATCGCATTACAGTTCCTGCATCTAAAACATCTAGAGAGTATTCGTCTGACGCCATCAGTTTGGTCATGGTGACAGTATCACGTGCCGTTGAAAGATTCTTCAATTCTGAAGTGCCACCACCCAACTCATTCAAAAGCAGCGCGCGATTGCTTTCACTTTTTGATGAAGTCAATGGAACATCGAGGGATAATGTTGTTGTAGGTCTGCTTAATTTGATTGATCCACTCATGTTCTTGATTGAATTTTTTTGAAGTTGCAATATTAAAGTCTAGGCAGGAATTTGAAGCTATTAGACAGGATTTTAATTTGAATACTAGCGTACTTACAACCAACTTAATTGAGGATGAACAATTGATTAATCCCCTAAACCACAGACTTAAACAAATCAATCGTTCATCTTCAATTTTGTAAATCTATTATTTGAATTATCCGTTGAAATAAATGAAGCAAAAACTTGAGGGGTAAAGTCTCGAAAGTTGTTATTATAATAGGTCAGAGAATACGAAGATGAAGCAAAAAACGAACAAAAAAAGAAAAGGAATTTTGAGCAAACTGGTTGCGGGGGCAACTGCCGGAGCAACGGTAGGATTGGCTACTTATCTCTATTTGAAAAACGACAAAATTGAAACCAAGCAAGTGGATGATTTGGTCGTGACTCAAGATTCCAAAGCTGACCTTTTTGTCTAAGAGACAAGAAGTCAGCTTGAACCATTATAAATTAGTCCTAGCAATTAGGGATATGACTTCACGATGCCAAGTGAATATTATTCTACCTGCTTGTTGAAGAAAAACAAACTGTCAAGCATATCAGGTGCTGAAATGGGAATGTTAACTTTGCACTTGCCAATCCCACTTAGTAAGCTAAACTGAACAACGCCTCCCTCATTTTTCTTGTCTTGAAGAGTCAGTCCTATGATTTCATCGAAAAGTGACTTATCAATGCTTATAGGATTATAAATCTTTATTAAGTAAGCAACTACGTCCTCCAATTCTTCAGAGGTAAGCCCAGTGAACTTATGAGACAAGTAAGCTTCGCAGATCATTCCTACAGCTATGGCTTCACCATGAAGCAATCTTTGATCCCCTTTGTCTAAGAAATAGGATTCTACAGCATGCCCTAAAGTGTGACCATAATTCAAAATCTTTCTGAGCCCAGATTCAAAAGGATCGGCAGTCACTACTTCTTTTTTGATTTGAACGGAACGAGAAACCAGTTCGCCCCAATTCGCTTCATCCAAATCAATAGATGTTACTTTTTGCCAGTAAGTTAGGTCATAAATCAACCCATGTTTGATCACTTCCGCAAAACCAGACCGAAGCTCTCTTTCTGGAAGGGTAGCATAAAAACAGGTGTCTATCAATACATTTTGAGGCTCAGCAAACAGACCAATATGATTCTTAAACCCATGAAAGTCCACACCCAACTTACCACCTACACTGGCATCGACCTGAGATAGTAACGTGGTAGGGATGTTGAGAAAATCCATACCACGCTTGTACGTGCTGGCTACAAATCCACCCATATCACCGATCACTCCACCGCCAAGGTTAATCACCAGTCCTTTACGATCGAATCCAGCCTCTGTGAGTGCCATCCAAAGCTGTTCGCAAGTGCCGAGATGTTTGTTTTCTTCTCCACTATCTATTTTTAATAGAAAATGTTCTGGAAGTGCCTCAAGCACCAGTGGAAGGCAGTGCGCTTCAGTGTTTTCATCACAGATTACTGCAATTTTGCTATACTTTTTACCGGCAAGGAAATTACGTATACTTTGGGTAATGTTGTTCGTGATTTCTGTACGGTGATTTTCCATGAGTTTAGCTTATAAGCGGCAAATGTAATCGGGTCAATATTAAAATCCATCCAATTGTATATCAAAAGCAATTTCATAGGTATTATCCGTGTCTGAGCGACCGGAGCTATTCCATCAGAGTTACTCGATAGAGAACTCAGATGCAATGAGCGATTAGCCGCGCGATGGCGTTCCGCTCAGCCTGACCAATTAAAAGGACTTTTGAGCCAGGCATGAATCCTAATCCGTGCCGTGGTTCGTGTCTCACGAACCTAATTAAGATGGTTTCGCTAGGCTCAAACCTGAGCGACGGATGTAATCGTGTTTCCCATAAGTCCCATTTCTTTGTTAAAAGCACTATCATTTCTGCTGTTCGGATTCGTGTCTTCACGAACCTGAGCGACCTCCAGAAACAACCCTGCTTTCATATCTTTTTCGCTAGCTTTGCAAAATGGCAGCGAAGCATGAATTGAAGGATTGGCTTCCTATTACTAAAAAGGAGCTGGAAGCACATGGGTGGGATGAATTAGATGTAATTATCATTTCCGGAGATGCCTATGTCGATCACCCGGCTTTTGGTGGGGCCGTAATAGGCCGAATCATTGAATCTGCAGGCTATAGAGTGGGCATTATTCCTCAGCCAAATTGGCAAGATGATCTAAGAGGTTTTAAGAAGTTCGGAAAGCCAAAATTGTTTTTTGGAGTGACTTCTGGCTGTATGGACTCGATGGTCAATCACTATACTGCCAACAAAAGAAAACGATCCAATGATGCTTATACACCGGGTGGAGATGCTGGATTTCGCCCAGACTATGCTACGATTACTTACACTAAAATTCTAAAAGAGCTTTACCCAGATGTACCTGTGGTTATTGGTGGGGTAGAGGCCAGCCTGCGAAGAGTAACTCACTATGACTATTGGTCTGATAAGCTAATGCCATCTATTTTGGTGGACAGCGGTGCGGATTTGTTGGTCTACGGAATGGGTGAACAACCGCTTCGAGAGATCATGAGTTTGTTGGGAAAAGGTGTTCCATTTCATCAATTGACTAATATTCCTCAGACCAGCTACAAAACGCCTCGACAAGAGGAAGTACCTAAGCACAAGGATTGGAAAGACATTGTTCTCAATACGCATGAAAAATGTTTGCGGGACAAAAAATCCTATGCTGCTAACTTCAAGTTTGTCGAGCAAGAATCGAATCGACTCCAGGCAGATAGAATTATTCAAGCTGCTGGTGATTTCAACGTCGTGATCAACCCTCCATTCTACACTATGACTGAACAAGAAATTGATCAGTCATTCGATATGAATTATACCCGACTACCACATCCCAAGTACAATAAACGTGGGCCAATACCCGCATATGAAATGATCAAGTTTTCGATCAATATGCACCGTGGTTGTTTCGGAGGATGTAGCTTCTGTACTATCTCGGCTCATCAGGGTAAGTTTATTGCCAGTAGGAGTCAAGAGTCGATTATGAAAGAAGTGGATCAGGTAACTCAAATGCCTGATTTCAAAGGATACATTTCTGACCTTGGAGGACCATCAGCTAATATGTATGGCTTGAAAGGCAAGGTGCAGGAGATTTGTGATCGATGCGTAAGTCCTTCTTGCATTCATCCGGTAATATGTAGTAATCTGGATACCGATCATAGCCAGATGACCGAGCTTTACCGAAAGGTAGACAAGCACCCAAGTGTGAAGAAAGCATTTGTAGGCAGTGGGATTCGCTATGATTTGCTGACCAAGAGCTACAACAAAGACGCAAATGACAGTATAGATGAGTACATGGAACAACTTATTACCAGGCATGTTTCTGGTCGTCTGAAGGTGGCTCCTGAGCACACTGCGGATGATACGCTGAGGATCATGCGTAAACCGTCATTCAAGCACTTCCATGAATTCAAAAAGAAATACGATAGAATCAACGAAAAGCACCAGCTCAATCAGCAGTTGATCCCCTATTTTATATCCAGTCACCCAGGCTGCAAAGAAGAGGATATGGCAAATCTGGCAGCGGAGACCAAGGATATGGGCTTTAGACTAGAGCAGGTGCAGGACTTTACGCCGACTCCTATGACAGTGGCCACAGTGATTTACTACTCTGGTTATCATCCCTACACCATGCAGAAACTATTTACGCCTAAGTCAGAGAAGGAAAAGCGCAATCAGCACATGTTTTTCTTTTGGCATAAGAGTGAATATAGAAATCGCATCAAGGACAAACTTCAAAGCAAAGGTAGAGAGGATTTGATCGAAAGGCTACTGTATAGTCGCCCAGAGAAAAAGCAGTTTGCTCATAAAACCGAAGGGGGAGGAAAGTCAAAACCATTTGGTAAGAAGAAATTTTCTGGCAAACGATCTGGGAAGAGCAGAAGGCGATAATTTAAGCCATTCTAATTTTCACATACTTCAAGTTTTACAGGCACGCCATTGACGGCTGCATTGCCTGTAAGCTGATCTACAAAATTGTCATCCGTCAATTCATTGACGTTTGTGCCAGGCGAAGTGGTAGCAACATCCAGTTTAATCTTACCCTTGTGCCCCCAGCCATGTGGTAAACTAACTACACCCTGCATGATTTCTTCTGTGGTTTTGAACGGTACGATCACTTGTCCCACCCGCGAAGTGATTTTAATTTTGGCTTCGTTGTTTAATCCTAGTTTTTGAGCATCTGCTGGATGTAGAAAAAGGTCGCAGATATTATTTTTTAGTAATCGCTGACTATTATGTAGCCAGGAATTACAAGTCCTTAATTGTCGTCTTCCGATGAGTAGAAAATTTTCAGGATTGAAAGTGTCGGACTTTTGCTTGACACGTTGAAGGTCAACTTTGATTTCTTCTGGATATAATTCGATCTTTTTGTCTTTGTGGTAAAGTGAATTTGGCATTTGAGATTTTAATGCTCCCAAATCAATACCATGAGGATTTTTCTTTAGTTTTTTGATACTCAATTCCTTTTTGTAAGGCCCTCTTTTGAGCAGAATGTCCAACATCTTTTCAGGTGAAAATAAATGAGTAATGCCTAATTTGATACGTTTTGCGAATGACAATTTGTTCATCGATTTCAAATAGGCGATCCTCAGTGTTCTAAAAACCTCCCAATCATATTTCGCACCACTAGACTTACTAAAAAGTGCCGGTGAATACTTGGAAGTATTCCTAACGGCTAGTGTATGAAATATGATATCATAGAGATCAGTTTCGAGTCCCGTCGCGGTTGGTAAAATGATATTGGCCAATTTGGAGGTCTCATTGATATATAAATCTATGGACACCATGAAGTCCAACGACTCAAATGCTTTTTCTAATTGTACTCCATTTGGAGTAGAAAGTACAGGATTGCCGGCGCTGATGACCATAGCTTTGATTTGTCCTTCGCCTGGAGTTAGAATTTCTTCTGCCATGACAGAAGAAGGTAGTTCACTACCCACTTCAGGTAAACCTCTGACGCGACTTTTCCACTTACCAATATGTCCTCTGGAAAGCTGAGGTTTCAAGTCAATAGCAGGCGTAGTAAACATATAACCACCTGGTTCATCAAAATGTCCGGTAAGGATGTTTAGTACATTGACCAGCCACAAGCACATGCCTCCAAATTCCTGAGTGCAAACACCCATTCTGCCATACAGCACTGCTTTTTCAGTACTTGCGAATTGTCTGGTCAAATCCTTGAGTACATCTGAATCAATGCCAGTGATTGGGGCAGTTTTTTCTGGGGGGTAGTCATTCGCTATATGTTTAAGTTCTTCATAGCCCTTAAGGTGCTGTTCAAATCTTCCAAGCTTAACCAGGTTTTCTTCAAACAAAATATGAAGCATACTCAATAACATGAATACATCCGCACCAGGTCGGATAAAAAGGTGTTGGTCAGATTTAGCTGATGTTTCTGTGAAACGAGGGTCGATGTTGACAATTTTACCCCCTCTGTCTTGTATGTTTTTTAATCTCTTCTTGATATTGGGAGCAGATAGCAGGCTGCCATTTGATATAATCGGGTTAGCTCCTAGAATGATTAAAAAATCGGTTCGGTCGATATCAGGAATTGGAATTTGGAGCTGATGGCCATACATCAAGTAAGCCATGTACTGATGTGGCAACTGATCCACGCTGGTAGCAGAAAATCTGTTTTTGGTTCGGAGTTCTTTTAAGAATTCAGGGGCAGATAATAGTGAGCCTGAATTATGAACATTTGGATTTCCACTGTACACGCCGACAGCGTCTGATCCGTGCTTCTTTCTTGTAGAGGCTAAAGCATCAGCTACTTCTTGAATGGCAGCTTCCCATGATATTTCAACCCATCCATCTGCTGTTTTTTTAACCGGTTTTTTTAGACGATTCGGGTCTTCGTAAATGTCCTTTAGTGCAAGTGCTTTTGGGCAGATGTGTCCTTGGCTAAATTCGTCATCTACATCACCTTTGATGGAGATGACTTTATTGCCATCATGCTCGATAGCCAGGCCACACATGGCTTCGCATAAGTTACAGGTTCGATAGTGAATTTGGGTCATGCCGAATCTTTTTTAAAAGATAGGGCATTTGTGGTTAATCCACAATGGAAATCATTTTGGACAAAGGGAGTGGTATCAAAAAAAACAGCTCAAGGTTTAAGCCCTGAGCTGTTTATATGGTGCAACTTTTCTAAAGTTCCGAACTTTAGAAAAGTTAATTTCTAGGTACTAGCTAATCCCCATCCCATTTTGAGTTTCCTCATTGGGCTGTACTAATCGAAGTTTGCCGTCGTGGTCTTCCGCCATCAGGATCATACCTTGTGACTCTACACCCATGATTTTTCTAGGGGCAAGATTTAGTAATACAGTGACTTGCTTACCGATCATCTCCTCCGGTGTATAGTGCTTAGCGATTCCACTAAGTATGGTACGAGTGTCTACTCCCGTGTCTACTTTAAACTTCAAAAGCTTATTGGATTTTGGTACGGCCTCGGCTTCCAAAATGGTAGCTGTACGGATATCCATTTTTATGAAGTCATCGAAGGTAACCTCTGGCTTTTGCGGAGCTACTTCTACATCTTCTACAGCGGCTGGCTTGTTGGCTTCTGTTGCTTTCAATTTCTCTACTTGTTCTTCCACGAGTTTATCATCTATTTTTTCAAACAATAAGGCTGGCTTCTCTATGTTTTGTCCTGAGAGTAGGATGGTCGCTGAGCCTGCTTCATCCCATTTTTCTCCATCCATATTGAGCATGGTGGCTATTTTTCCTGCAGTTCTTGGTAAGAATGGTTCAGACAGAATAGACAGGTTAGCTGCTATTTGTAACGCCACATTCAGAATGGTAGCCGTACGCTGCTCATCTGTTTTGATCAGCTTCCAAGGCTCTGTGTCTGCCAGGTATTTGTTGCCCAATCGTGCCAAATCCATCAAATGGGCTAGTGCCTCCCTGAATCTGTATTTTTCAATGCTTTCAGCGATTTTGGTTGGGAAAGAGGCCATTTCTTTAATGACTGCCTCGTCTTCGCCTTGTAGTGCAGCTTTTGGCAGTTTTCCATCAAAATATTTGTGCGTAAGCACAACGGCACGATTCACAAAGTTTCCAAAAATGGCTACCAGTTCATTATTGACTCTGGCCTGATAATCCTTCCAGGTAAACTCACTGTCTTTGGTTTCTGGTGCAATTGAAGTGAGCACATATCTCAATTCATCTTCTTTGCCAGGGAATTCATCCAAATACTCATGCAACCAAACGGCCCAGTTTCTAGAAGTTGATATTTTTTCTCCTTCAAGGTTCAGGAATTCGTTGGCAGGTACATTTTCAGGTAAGATATATTCTCCATGCGCCTGAAGGATCGCAGGGAATATGATACAATGGAAGACGATATTATCTTTTCCAATAAAATGAATCAGACAAGCATCGTCTTCTTCATTCTCCTGTTTCTTCCAATGGTCCTCCCAGTTTTTGTTGTTCTCTTTTGCCCAGTCCTTGGTAGCTGATATGTAGCCTATGGGTGCATCCAACCACACGTAGAGTTTTTTACCTTCCGCCTTAGGAAGCGGTACATCTACGCCCCAGTCCAAATCTCTGGTCATGGCGCGTGGTTGAAGACCTTCTTTGAGCCAGGAACTACATTGTCCGTATACGTTTGATTTCCATTCTCCTTTTTTGCCTTCAATCAGCCATTGCTCTAACCAAGGCTGATATTTGTCTAAAGGCAAGTACCAGTGTTTCGTTGTTTTCAAGACTGGAGCTTTTCCGCTCAGTGTAGAAATTGGATTAATCAGATCTGTGGCATTGAGAGAAGTACCACACTTTTCACATTGGTCACCATAGGCAGCCGGGTGACTGCATTTAGGGCAAGTACCGGTTACATACCTATCCGCAAGAAATTGCTTGTACTCCTCATCGTAAAACTGTTCAGATTCTTTTTCCGTGAATTCACCCTTTTCATAAAGGTTGAGAAAAAATTCTTGGGAAGTTTTATGGTGAATCTGTTCAGATGTACGGTGGTACATATCGAAAGAGATGCCGAATCTTTCAAAAGTATCTTTATTGATCTGATGATACTTATCGATGATCGCTTGAGGCGTAGTATTTTCTTTTTTAGCCCTGAGCGTAATGGCCGCGCCGTGCTCGTCACTTCCACATACATAGGCTACGTCTTTTCCTTTGGCCCTGAGATAGCGCACATAGGTGTCGGCCGGTAAATAGGCACCAGCGATGTGGCCAATGTGTAAAGGGCCATTCGCATAGGGAAGGGCAGAGGTAACGGTGTATCTTTTAAACTCTTTTTGCACGGATTTTTTTTCGGCAAAGATAGAAATATTCGAAAGCTACGAGACGTTATTTGGACATATTTAAGTTGACTAAAGTGTGGGTGAAAAAATATTGGTAACTTAAGCGAAACCAACATCCTAAAAATGAAACCAGAATTAATAAAGAAGCTTGGCAAAAACGGATATCGAGTTTATCAGAATGAGGGTCGTTTGATCATTAGAATGAAGATTTTTGGTTCATGGGGACTATTGATACTCTTTGGGATTTTGGGCTTTACCTTTTCTATGCTGGGATTATTGATTCTTGTTTTATTTGGGAATTGGGAGGGTTTACTTGCGCTTGGGGTCGGAATAGTGTTATTGCTGGCTCCATTTTTCAATTACCTTACTGCTTCTTACCGTAGTTTGGTAATAGATAGAAATGACAAAACTATTTTGTTTAGAGCGGGACATTCCAGAGCTTATTTATTTACAGATGTGAAAGATGTGAAACTAGAAGTACAGGCTAAACAAGCTGATACAAATGCGTTTTCAGATTCTAATCAGGAATTTCACTACACCATTACTGCATATATGAATAGAGGAGACCTGGAAGAGATTGTTGCGTTGAAATTTAGAAATGAAGAAAATGAACGGTTGATGTTTGAACTCAAAGATTATTTCCAAATATTACTGTCTTAAGCTCTTGGCTGTTTTCAATATCTGAACTCCTAAACTTATAATAATAGCAATTTGCCCGTCTTGACAATTAGTGAAAAAAAGTTAAAGGTTTTTAGCCTTGCTCTATTTTTTGTTTCCTTCATATTTTTGGTCTATGCTAACTGGTATGGCATAGGCTACACTTATGATTCATTTGACTATTGGAACGCTTCTCAAAATCTCCATGATTTTTTTAACCTAAATACAATTGAAGGAAAGGAATTAAGGCGCCCACCCATATTTCCTCTTGTTTTGACTGTTTTTTCTTTTGTTGGTCGTTTTGGGCCATACCTAATGCTCTATTTTCAGTTTTCCTTTATTTGTTTCTTGTTTTGGGGTCTACTTGAGAAGCATTCAATCGATGGACCTATCCAACTCTTGGTTTTTGGCTTATTTGTTTTTTCGATCCCTGTTCATCTAGTTCATAGTTTTCTCTGGTCTGAATCTTTAGTAACGATTTGGGTCTTGTTAACCATTAAATTATTGATGGCCGATAGTAACAGGCAAAAGTATCTGCTCCTTTTGTTAGTTGGATGTTTTGGTGTTTTGACAAAAAATGGATTCATGCTCGTGGCGCCTGGAGTGGCATTGGTACTACTCAATAAGGAAAGAAACAAAAAGGGACTGTTGAAGGCATTGGGCTATGGACTTGCTTTGTATTTGGTGCATTTTTGGCTGACACGCTATTTTTCCAACTCGGACGTACATCAGGTGTTAGGTGGTAGTAGTTTTAGGTCCCTAGGTGCTCACTATTTAAATGTGATTACTGCTTGGTTTTTGCCTTTGAAATTAGATTTTCACATTCGTTTGGTAGCTGTTTTGGGTATATGGGCTGTTGGTTTTTTATTTGGACAGCCAATTAAATGGAATAGAGATCGTCAGTTGATTAATCTTTTGATTCTCTTTTTTTGTTACGTGATTCTCCGTTCGTATTATTCTCGGATTGACTATCATGAGTCAGAGCGTTATTTGAGTATTTTATTCCCGGCCTTTCTTCTTTTCGTCGCTTTGTTTTGCGATAGGATATTAAGAAATCTCAAAGCGGTTAATTTGATTCGTCTGAGAAATTTAGTCTATGCATCATTATTGTTTTGGTTCATATATTCAGCAATTAGAACAATATATAACGACGTTTTGTGGCATCAGGTAAGACAGTCTATTTAGTCATTGATTTGAATTTGAGCATCAAATTTTTTCGAGTCAGAATGAAAATCATAAATTCAGGATCTTCATGCTCAATGGTAATGAAAATGTAGCTTTCCCCTTGAGGTATCACTATCGCTCCACGCTTTCCTTTAAATCCATACCAAAGTGGTAATTTTTTATCTTTATTAATATTGATGGTCTTATCTTTTACAAATTGAAAGATCTTTTCTTTTGCTATTTCTGACATCACAGCTTCATCAGATATCAACACTTGATACAAATCTATTTTTTCATTGTAGTCGTTTTCTAGACTCAAAAACAAATCAGCTGGAGATGCAGTGCCGTCATTTGAAATGTAGAAGCCATCAGGAATATTCATACGAATCCCCAGACCTTCATTTTCATATACGGGATTTTCAAAATAATAGGGAAAAACTTGACTCGATACCGAATACTTTTTGTCCTTTAGGCTAAAGGATTGAACGTGTAAGTTCTCAATGGTTGGAGATTGATCTAAATACGAGTGACTTAATGGACTGCCAGGCTGACTCTTGAATAAGGCTATTCTCAGCGCTGCATTAGGAGAATAACTGCATGTTAAATCCTGTAACTCCCAATAATCATTAATCGCGACTTCTACCCACGTGTTGGGCATCCAGAACCATCGATCATAGTAATAACCATAAACTATTCGAACTGGAATATCAGTGGAGGAGAGCAATTCGAATAGAACCAGGTTTGGGTGGTAGTGGAGTTTCGAAAATTCTTTGATTTGATTAATTTTTTCGTTTAAAGTGAGCGTGTTTATCTCTAATGAATCTAGAATCTCATTAGCTCTGGCAGTACTGAAAAACAACTGCGCTTTGGAATGACTTTTGATTTCTGATTGATGGGAGGATTCTCTGATATTATCTAAGATTAGCACGAAAGCGTTGCTGTCTTGAAAGGTGATGTTTTGATTGTGTTGTTTGAATGGTAGGGAGGATAAACTGTCCAATCCCTCAACTTTGATTTTAGTTGAATTGATATTAATTGGGTCTGGAAATCGGATGTTGGATAGTAGATGATTTTTTTTGAATAAGTCTGACTCAAGAAATTGAGATGGACCAACTTTATTTGTTCTGATCAATCTGATCTCACCTAATGCTGACTGGCTTTTGGTTTCTACCAAGTTGAATTCACTATCAAATTTTCTGAGCGTCGATTTAGAGCCAACCGTCTCTTTTACAATTCTTAATTTATTTGCTTTTTCTATCGAAAAATCTATAAGCTCTCTGGTGACTTCGATGACTTGATTGAGTTCTGTTGAAAAAGTCTGATAACATAAACTGGATCCAATCGTGTCAAGTCTGATCTTGCTAAGTTTTCTGATTTTGTCTGGGCCAAAAATCATGGAATTGTTCACGGTGTAAAATATTGAGCTATCTGAAAGGTTGGTGAAGTGAATCGTATCTGAATCAAACTTTACTTTAAAACTTAGTGTGTCTTTTAAAATCGTTGTACAGAAAACTGATTCAAGGTGACCTGAATCTGACTCAATGAAATGGGCAGTAGAATGGAAATTTAAAGAATCATAAAGGGTGAGCAAATTGAAGTCAAGTGAAGTGAAAGTGTGAATGTTTTGGTCTACTTCTGTACTTACTCTGTAGCTACCTGCTCTATGGTTATTTACATCAACTTGGTAAGAAAATTCTTGAGCACAAGTAATTTGACTTATCGCAAGTAAGAATAAAGTGAAAGAAAGTCTGTGCATTAAAAAGTTGATTCCTATCAAGAAAACAATATAAATAAAAAAGAGCACTGATATTTCAGTGCTCTTCAATTTGAATGTTTTTTATGGCAATTTAGAATATGGTCTGAACGATGTCATTGAAGAAGGCAAATACCATCAAACTTAAGAGAATCACCATGCCGACTTTCTGTGCATTTTCTAAAAACTTATCCGATGGCTTCTGTCCTGATACAATTTCATAGGTCAAGAATACCACATGTCCACCATCTAGTGCTGGTATTGGCAAGAAGTTCATAAATGCTAAGACCATAGATAAGAGTCCTGTCATATTCCAGAATTTGTTCCAGTCCCAAGTACCGCCAAACATCTGTGCGATACGGATCGGTCCGCTTAATGATTTAGACACAGCTACATCACCAGAGAAAATTTTACCTAAGCCTTTGATATTAGCCCAAACGACATTGAAAGCCTGTGTGGTGCCAATAGGAATGGCTTCACCAAAAGAATATTCATCATGCTGATAGTTGATCAAGGGGCTTGGTTGAAAACCAATGGTTCCTTCAGGAGAAACTTTAAAAGTCAAAGTTTCGGTACTGTTGTCCGCTCTCTTTACAGTAGCTACCACATTAGAGTCTGCGTTAGAAGTTAGAATTTCTTTCAATTGATCAAAATATAAAGCGGGCTCATTGTTGATCGTTAGAATCTTGTCCTGGGCTTTTAAACCTCCATCGGCGGCAGCGGTGCCAGCGATTACCTGTCCTACTTCATAAGGGAATCTAAAAGATATAAATCGGTCTTTATACTTTTTATCGGTCAGTTTATTTAAAAACCCTTCTGGAAAAACTAAATCAAATACTGAATCCCCTCTTTGGACTTTGTATGTAGGCTGGTCTGCAAATAGCACATCCATGCTACGTAAATCTGCAAAACGATCATAGTCCTTGCCATTTACCTTTAAGATGATGTCGCCCGATTGTAAGCCAATCTCTTGTCCCAATTCATACGCCACGATTCCGTGCTTATTTAGCTCTTCTTTGGGAACATAAGAGTTGCCATTGCTATAAACCAAAAACACGAAGATGATAATACCTGTGATTACATTCACTATGATACCGCCCATCATCACAATGAGTCTTTGCCATGCTGGTTTAGCTCTGAATTCCCATTCTTCAGGTTCTGCTGACATGCTTTCCGTATCCAAAGACTCATCAATCATTCCAGAGATTTTTACAAATCCTCCTAATGGAATTGCGCCGAACGAATACTCAGTCTCGCCATATTGAAAGCCCCAGATTTTAGGGGGAAACCCGATCGAATATTTTTCTACCCTCATGCCGAATGCCTTGGCTGCAATCAAGTGGCCAAATTCGTGTACACCCACCAAAATGGATAATCCCAACAATAGTTGGGCTGTCATTATTAGTCCTTCCATCAATTAATTAATTCTGTTGCTAATATTCGAGTTTCTTTATCAGTCTCTACGTAATCTTCAAAACTTGGAGTAGAGACATACGAGATTTTATTCAGACAGGATTCCACCACATCAGACATCTCCAAAAAGCCTATACGGTCTTCCAAAAATTTTGATACCGCAATTTCGTTAGCTGCATTCAATATACAAGGCTGATTGCCTCCTTTTTTTAATGCTTCAAACGACAATGCCAGATTTTTGAACGTTTCCAGGTCTGGTTTTTCGAAAGTCAGCTGTGGATAGTCCATAAAATCAAACCTTGGAAAATCATTTTTCAGGCGGTCGGGATACGTCAGCGCATATTGAATGGGTAGTTTCATATCCGGCAGTCCCATCTGCGCTTTGATCGATCCATCTTCAAACTGTACCATGGAGTGGATAATGGATTGAGGATGTACGACTACTTCAATTTGCTCGTCCTTAAGATCGAAAAGCCATTTGGCTTCTATCACTTCCAGACCTTTGTTCATCAAACTGGCAGAGTCAATAGTGATTTTGGCTCCCATGTCCCAGTTAGGGTGTTTAAGCGCTTGTTCTTTTTTGACATTAGTCAAAAAGTTTCGATCTTTTCCTCGAAATGGTCCACCAGAGGCAGTGAGGATTATTTTTTCTATAGGGTTGGTAAATTCGCCAGTGAGGCACTGAAAAATCGCCGAATGCTCTGAATCTACTGGTAGAATGGGCACTCTTTTCTTTTTAGCTAGTCGGGTCACCAGTTCGCCGGCCACCACAAGTGTTTCTTTGTTGGCAAGAGCAATGGCCTTTCCAGCCTCAATCGCTCTAAGCGTAGGTTTCAAACCTGCATAGCCTACGAGTGCCGTGAGCACCACATCCACTTCTTCTAGTTCCGCCGCATGACATAGTGCATTTTCGCCAGCGTAAACCTTGATGTCCTCACTGTCCAAAGCATCAAATACCTTTTGGTATTTGTTTTCATTGGCGATGACTACCAGGTTGGGCTTGAACTGTCGGGCTTGTCGGATCAGTAAATCGGCATTTTCATTGGCCGTAATGGCTTCCAACTCGAAATGATCTGGATTGGCTTCTATGACTTCCAGGGCTTGAGTGCCAATGGAACCTGTGGAGCCAAGAATGGATATTTTCTTTTTCAATATTGGGTGTGTTTCCTCTTTCAAAAAGTAAAAAGCAGCTGCAAAACTATAAAGAATAGCCGAACCGAACTTTTCTAAAGTTTCAAACTTTAGAAAAGTTAATTTTAATTCGCTAAGAGTTACTTGAAAAGGACTCTGAAGCTATACTTGCAATACTCAGAGTTCTCTCCGAGTAACTCTGAGTGATGGAAATCTCCAAAGTTCTAAACTTTGGAAATGTTAGAGTCTAAGCTTAACAAGTTCATCAGCAATCTTTCGATCATTGGACAAACGAGGGACTTTGTTTTGACCACCAAGCTTACCTTGCGATTTCATATAGTCAATGAATGCGTTCTTTTTGAGTGGAATGATTTCTAACCTCTCCAAAATATTACCAGTAATTAAATCATCATAGTAGGCGTTGAGCTCTCTCAATTTTTGATCAATCGTATTTGCAAATCGCTCCATGTCCTCAGGCTGATGTCCAAATTCTACAAACCACTGATGTCGTGGTAACCCTGATTCAGGTGTGACTTGAGGTGCAACAGTGAATTCAGTGATCTCCGTTTGACCTTGCTCTGTTACTGCCGCATTCATGGCTTTTTCTACCTCCTGCCCGATCACATGCTCTCCGAAGGCCGATATGAAATGCTTGATTCTACCCGTGACTACCACGCGATAAGGGTCAGTAGAAACAAACGCGACGGTATCACCAATAGAATAGCCCCAGAGGCCGGCATTACTATTGATAATTAGTGCATAGTTGACTCCAGTTTTCACGTCGTTGATGCTGAGTCGAGTCGGATTGTCGTCGAAATATTCATCCGCTGGAATGAATTCAAAGAATATCCCTGAATCCAGTAATAGCAGTAACCCTTCCTGATCCAAGGTGTCTTGATAGGCTATGAATCCTTCTGAAGCAGGGTAGGTTTCTACAGAGTCTATGGTTTTGCCTATGCTCTCGAATAGTTTGGCTTTATAGGGCTCGAAGTTGACACCCCCATAGACAAAGAGCGAAAAGTCAGGAAATAAATCTTTGATGGCTTTGCCTGTCTTGGCAGTCAATCGGTCGAAATACATCTGCACCCACGGCGGAATGCCGGAAATGAGCGTCATGTTTTTCTGATAAGTTTCTTCTACGATTTGATCGACCTTTTGCTCCCAGTCTTCGATGCAATTGGTCTCATATGACGGCATCTGGTTGGTTCGGAGGTAGCCGGGCACATGGTGATTCACTATTCCTGAAAGTCTGCCGGTATGAATGCCATTGGTTTGCGTCATGATGGGGCTACCCGAAAGAAATATGAGATTGCCATCTAAAAATTGACTGTTACCAGAGTTATGCACATAATTCAATAAAGCATTCCTTGCGCTATTGATATGATTGGGTACCGAGTCTTTGGTGATGGGGATGTACTTGGTGCCAGATGTGGTTCCTGAAGTTTTGGCAAAGTAGGAGGGTAGCCCAGGCCAGAGCACATCTGGTTCGCCTTCTTTCACGCGATCCACATACGGTCGTAATACTTCATAGTCACCTATAGGTACAGCTTCTTTAAATTCCTGGTAGTTGCTTACGTCCTTGAATTTATGGTCTTTTCCAAATGCGGTAATGGCCGCCTTGGAGGTAATGGCCGAAAGAATTTTATCCTGCGTCTGTTTTGGGTTGGAAGCCCATTTGTTTTGTTGTTTGACGATGTATTTGGCGAATGGCTTGCTTAGTACCGATCGGATGCCCATGCTATTGGTATTTGCTTTGTACGGTTTTTAATTCTTCATCGGTCAGTGGCTGGAGACCCACTTCGATTCTTTTTTCGTTCACCGAATTTACATCTTCCAATGGAAATAGTACTGATTTATCATCTACATAATTCCACTGTGTCCCATAAACCTGGGGTTGCTTTTTGTTCACTAATATTCGGTCTTTCATGGTAGCCATTTGCGCCAGGCTTGATTCCCCTCTCTGGGCAGAGGCCTCTAGCATCGGGTAGTAACGCTCCCGGACTTGATCATTGGGTGCTTGTTGTATGGCTAGAAAGATGGAAATATTGGCTTTTTTCCCTACGACGGACGTCCCAAGCCAACCATGTTCAGTCAATACTGCTACCACATATTGCAGATGCAAGGAATCTCGAAAGCTGATCAATTGATTCAGTGAATCCATCTGATAAGACTCAAAACCGTATGCCTGAGCAACCGGCATTACCGATTCTCGGACTTCTATGCTCTGATCTACAAAATGTTCCAGTTTTTTTTGCATGCTGGAATAGTCTTGCGCTATGCTTTGGCAAGAAATAAAGCAGAGAAAGAAGATCAAATTTTTCAAGTCCAGCTCCAGTTATAGGTGTGCAAATTTTCTAGCGCGGCAACGGTCAAGTCTATAGATGCTTGTATGTCGTCTTTTGTCGGCCATTTCGATGACTTGATGCAGGTGACGGGTAGGTATAGAAATCGCTCCAGAGATTGCTCCGTTTTTTCCTTTTTGCTGAATACCTGAAGTATCCGTCCCACCAGCGACCAGGATTTCATTCTGCCATTTGATGTTGTGATCGTCGGCAGTATTTCTGAGAAAGTTGACCATTCGTGTGTCACAAATCGTCATGGCATCAAGGATTTTGATCGCTGTGCCTTTGCCCAGTTCGGTGACATATTCGTGGGGTTGAGCACCTGGTAGATCATAGGCGATGGTGGTGTCCCAAAGCAATGCCGAAATCAGGGTTGATGCTGTGGGCAGCTACATTGGCGCCACGGATGCCTACTTCTTCCTGCACTGAGAATACCGCATATACATCATGCGCATTGTTTTTTAATTGCTTTATGGCTTCTATCAGGGATGAAAACCGAAACCCGATTGTCTATCGACTTGCAATTCACGCAGTTGCCCATTTCTATCAAGTCTCTTTCTCTGGTCACTGGATCACCAACAGATACAATTTTTTCCACCTCTTCTTTAGGCATGCCCAGGTCGATGAAGTAATCTTCTTTCTTGGCTGGCTTTTCTCGCTCCGCAGGAGACATCACATGTATGGGTTTGCTACTCATTACCCCGATAATGTCTTTTTTTGCCATGGACGACCACTCGCTGTGCAGTAAAAGTTTTAGGATCGAAACCTCCCAAAGTCTGAAATCTTAGAAACCCGTTGTCATCGATTATGGTTGACAATAAACCCAATTTCGTCCATGTGTGCAGCCAGCATCACTTTTTTAGGGTTCGTCTCCTTTCCCTCTTTTGATGGTCACCAGATTACCCATGTTGTCGATGTGATATTCGTCCACATGGTTTTTGATTTCTTCTATCACCAGATTTCTGATGCGTGATTCAAAGCCAGGTGCACCGGCGATTTCACAGATGTTTTTTAGTAGTGGGGATATTGAGAGCCATACGATTTGATTAAAATTCTAAATGTGGTGCGAATTTAAGGATTGCACCTATATCTATCTAATTGCTGAAGTAATATTGGTGATTTGTAAGATAACCTACTTTAGTAGAGATAGGCTTTGGTAGGTTTGTGGGTCACAAGACCAACAAAGGCAGACATGCCATAGACATCCTTTCGGGACAAGATCAACAAAGGCCAGAAAATTTGAAAAAATTGTACGTATGAGAAGATTCGATCGAACCGACGCTCGGCTTCCACGGGATTGCTCCCAAGAATCAATTGTACAATAATTTGAAAAAATTGTGCGCACGAGAAGATTCGAACTTCCACGAGCGTAAGCTCACCACCCCCTCAAGATGGCGTGTCTACCAGTTTCACCACGTGCGCATTTCAATTGTGATGAGCCCGAATGATCGGGGTTGCAAAAATAGATTTATTCTCGAATTGCCCAAAGTAATTGTGGAGATTGTGCTTAAATTTTGGCGGTTAAAGTCTAGTTTATGCTAGGGTGTATTCAATTACATGCTAGTATCTAAATATTCTATTTCTATAACTTTGATGCCATAATAAGAAAGCAGGAGGTTCAAAGTAGCAACATCAGTTTCTAAGCTGTTGATTGTAATTTTTTTGTCATTATCAAGGTGTGATGACGTTATATTCAAATCCACCCCAGAAAAGCCTTTTCCAAGCACGCTTTATGGCATGATTTATTACAATTTTTGTATTTGATTTTGTCAGAACAATTTGCTCGCCTGTCTTGAACTTGATTTCAATACTTTTTTCTGAATAATCATTAACAACAGAATCTATTGCAATGTGCTTCCAGTATGTAATGAAGTGATTTAAGACTATTGCAGGAAGAAGAGAAAATAGAAAAATAATCATTGCTAACATCTTCCAGTCATCTGCTGGTTGAAAAAATATGAATGTTATCATACATACGATCAGAACTAATGGGAGAAAAAAACTTGAATAGGTTTGAGTATTAAGCCAAGGGTCAAGTTTAGTTGTTTTAGATGGCTTGAACTGTTCTCCGTTTTTAACCATCATCATCCTCAATTGGGGTATAAAGAGAGCGGATAAAAAGTATCAGTAAGAGTAGTTGAGTATTCATTCTACTATCTTAAATAATTCTATGATTTTGCCCAAAGTAAATGCAGATAATGTATGAAGATTTTGGGCAATGCTAAAATCCCCCTAGCCCGCTTTTTCTAAGGGGGATATTACTTGCCGCACTTGTTGCGGCATCTGCTTCTTGAACAGCTGTTGCTAAATCAGACAGGTCGCGCAACAAGTGCGCGAAGGAGGTTAAACAATCTCCCAAACCGAATCCACAAAATACTTATGGGAATCGAACAAATCCGTTTTGACTTTAAAACCAGAGGCTTTGGCCAACTGGTGAACTTGCTTGAGTGAATATTTCCTAGATATTTCCGTGTGAATAGGTTCCCACTCTGCAAAGTGGAAGGTCTGACTGTCTATTTCCACCTCTTGATCTATTTTACTGAGGAGTGCGCTTTTACATTCTCCGGTCACAGGATCATAAGTTGGGTGATGCTCAAATTGTCCTACGTCAAAATTTCCACCTAACTCTCTATTTATCCTTCTAAGCAAGTTGTAGTTGAACTCTGCGGTTATACCTTTAGGATCGTTATAAGCTAAGAGTATTTTTTTTGGGTTCTTTTTTAGATCCACTCCTATGAAAAGTAAATCACCAGGATTTAGCTTATCACTGATGTTAGATGTGAACGACTTCGCTTCATTATTGGTAAAGTTGCCAATATTGGAACCCAAAAATAGCACCACATTTCTTCGGCCATTGCTTTCCTTTAGCTTATTCAAAACCTCAAAATAATCTCCTTGTATCCCTTTAAAAGATAGGTTGGGCATTTCTTTGGTCAAGGATTTATTCAGTTGATCCAGTGCATTTTGAGAAATGTCGATAGGTACATAGTCGAATGGAACCCCATGAGTCAAAAGTTCTTTTAGCAAAACTTTGGTTTTCATACCATCACCTGCGCCGAACTCTATCAGGTTGAATGGTTTTTTCTCTGGTGAGAATAGTTGAGCTATTTCACTTTTATAGGATTCAAAGATGTCAAGTTCCGCATTTGTAAGGTAATATTCATCCATGTGCATGATCTGCTGGAAAATGGCGTCTCCTTTTTTGTCGTAGAAATATTTGGACGATATGTGTTTAGTATCAGCCGAAAGACCTTCAATGACATCCGTTAGGAATTGCTTATTCTTTACGATTTATTTCTCTATGGTTTCAAACATGTTTTGCCAGGCGAATTCCAGTGAAATGCCATTTTAATTGAGGGTGAAAAAAATTTCTATAGCTCGGTCTGATGTGATCTTTTGGAGTGGCGAATGAACCTCCTCGTAGTACGATTTGATTGATCATGAACTTTCCATTGTATTCGCCAATAGGTCCGGTTTCTGTTTTGAAGTAGGGGTAGGGTAGATAGGCCGAATTGGTCCATTCCCAGGTATCTCCGAAAAATTGAAAATGACCCTTTTCTGCCGTTTGAGTAGCTAAGGCTGCACCCTCAATAAAGTTCGCGTTTTTATGAATTGCAGATTCAAACAGGTTGCTTGCTACTTCCCATTCGAATTCGGTAGCCAATCTCATGCCTTTCCATTGTGCGAATGCTGCAGCTTCGTACTGACTGATGTGTGTTACTGGTTCGTGAAGATTGAGCTTCTGCAAACCGAAAAAAGTGTATTGAAACCACTCTCCATTAATGTAGTGCCAATGCATCGGCGCGGATTCGCTGTTTTCTTGTACCCAAGCCCAGGCTTCCATGTACCAATATTTGAAATTTTGGTAGCCTCCTGCTTCTATAAATTCTAAATACTCGCCATTGGTAACTAACCGGTCGGCTATCTCGAAATCGTGAAGATATACCTGATGAACACCAAGTTCATTGTCGAAACAAAAACCTTCTCGTTGATGTCCTATGGTATAGTTTCCCGCTGAGATGGGAAGATAATTAAGTGTTCTGCATTCGGAACTAGAGACAACTTCCTTTTTGGTATAAGCAGGAAATAGTGGATTGTTGCCAAGGATATACTTGATGTCATAAACCAATAGTTCCTGGTGCTGCTGTTCATGCTGTAGCCCAAGTTCCAATAGCTCTGATACCTTTTGAGGGATCTCGGAAAAAGTATCTAAAAAATAAGCCATTTGTTCGTCCACATAAGTTCTGTACTTGTAGACTTCTTCCGTGGTGGGACGAGTGAGATTGCCTCTGTCTGTTCTGAGCACTCGCTTACCGACACTTTCGTAATAACTATTAAAGACATAGTTGTATTCAGGATGGTAGACTTGATAGCCTTTGAAATGCTCTTCGAGTATCATCTTTTCGAAAAACCAAGTGGTATGTCCCAGGTGCCATTTCGGAGGGCTTACATCTACGATAGGCTGTACGACCATGTCTTCTTTTTCTAATGGCTCGCACAGATGAATAGATTGATTTCGGACTCTCTTATACTTATCCTTGAAATAGGAAATGGATGAAATTGACGGAGTGGTTTGGATATGGGTTGAGATAATCCTTAGAGTTTTTGGTTAACTTAAATTTATGATTTCTTACGCACATTTAGTACGAAAGTTGAACTAATTCAGAAAGACTCTACTTAATCGGTCCACCATTCAAGGAATTCAAAAAAGCTTCAAGTGCGATTTTTTCTGAATCAGAAAACTTGATGTTATCAACAAGAGAATCCTGAATTTGGTTCGAAGCATTCAGGTTTTGATAATGATTTAAAACTTCATCCAAATTGGCGAATCTGCCATCATGCATATATGGTGCTGTATATTTCAAATTTCGAAGTGAAGGAGTTTTGTACTTACCCAAATCGACAGAATCTCTAGTGATTCTAAATCTACCGGTTGTCAAGGAAAGATTCTCTGCAGAGTAAAACTGTGCTATACCGTTGTGGTGAAATTTATTATCAGTGAAAAGTGGAGGAGAATGGCAAGAGGCACAGTTTTGTTCAAATACTATTTTTCCTTGCATTTCAACTTCCGAAAATTGGGCAAGTGCCAACTGGACACTATCATATTTGGCATTCGCTGAAATCAAAGTTCGCATATATTGAGCCAACGCTCGACTGACATAAGCGGAGGAAACAGAATCGATACCAAATGCTTTGTTGAAGGCTTTTCTATAATTTTTATCTCTATTCAACTGTCCACTTAGTAGAGTTAGATCGGAACCCATTTCATCTGAGTTTGTTAGTGCGGCAAACGATAATGATTCTAGATTTTTTACTCCACCATCCCAAAAAAAAGTTTCGGACCATGCCAGATTGAATAAAGGAGGTGTATTCCTTTTTAATGCTTTGCCACTGTGCCCAAAACTGAATTTTTGAGCGTCTGAAAAAGTGAGATTCGGCTGATGACAGGAAGTACAAGAAATTTGACCCTTGGCAGATAATTTTGGGTCAAAAAATAATCTTTTACCCAAGGCAACACCCGCGCTGGTTGTTTCATTTCTTGGAGGAGAAGAAATTGGTTTTGGGAAGTGGGCTGGATAGCTAAGTTGTAATTTATTTGTAGAAATTGAGTTAGTATTACAGCCCCAGTGCATAAGTAGAATTAAAGATATTGATATGGTGCTGAGAAGTTTCAGTAGTCTTGTTCTAACAGGAAATGATGTTAAGTTAATGGAATTACAATTTCCACATGTTGACTAATTGATGAATTTAAAGTGGATTATAGTACTTATTGGTTTATATGCACTGTGCTCATGTACAGAAGGTACTCAAATAAAGGCTCCTACTCCTTTCATTTTCGTGCCACCCATTCATTTTGGGGATGGGTTTGAGCTACCTGAAGATAACTCATTCACTATAGAAGGAATTGCCTTGGGCCGAAATCTGTTTTATGAAAAAATGCTCTCAAGAAATCATCAGGTTTCTTGTGGATCATGCCATCAGCAGTCGAAGGCCTTTACCGATGGCGCAAAATTTAGTACGGGTGTGGACAAACTTTTGACTAGTAAGAGCTCAATGTCATTGGTGAATCTATTTTGGCAGTCCAAATTTTTCTGGGATGGTCGAGCTTTAAGTTTGGAAGAACAAGCACTGGAGCCCATTCAGGATCATATCGAGATGGACCTGTCGTTGGTGGAGGCCGTTGAGCGCTTGTCAAATTCAGATTTATATCGTCAGCAATTTCAGCAAGCTTTTGAATCGGATGAAATTACTCCTGAATTAATCGCCAAGGCTTTGTCTCAGTTTATAAGAACACTAGTATCATCAAATTCACGGTATGATCAATATTTGCTCGGAGAGGATGTGCTCTCTGATCAGGAAAAGCTGGGAATGGATTTGTTCTTTACGCATCCTGAGCCTACGATCGGACTGAGAGGAGGAAACTGTGGAGATTGTCATTTAAATATTCTGACTTCTGGAGATCGCACCAGCTATCGAGGATTTCATAATAACGGCATTGATACTGAAGAGGATTTAGAAAATGGACTGATGACAGTTACAGGAGAGGCTACAGACAAAGGAAAATTTAAAGCACCTAGCTTGAGAAATATTGCACTAACCGCTCCTTATATGCATGACGGAAGATTTGCAACACTGGAGGATGTATTAGAACATTACAATGAAAATGTTCGGACTAGTGCTACTTTGGATGTGTTGATTACCGACGCAACTAATAATCCAAAAAATGTGTTACCAGTAAAGCTGGGACTAACTGATACAGAAAAAAAAGCTATTATCGCATTTTTACACACCTTAACAGATCAAAAATTTATCTCTGATGAAGCATTTTCCGATCCTTTCGAAGATTAGTACAGTCATTGGCTTATGGCTAGTATTGAGTGCTTGTTCGTCAGACGAATCTGGAGGAAGTGGTTCTCTGGTATTTAATTTTACCGTGAAAGCAGATGATGAAACATTGACTTTTGGGTCAAAAAAATATGTGACCCGAAACCAGCAACAGGTTACCTTTGAGAGAATCGAATTTTATTTGAGCAATATCCAGCTCAAAAACGCCAATTCAAATATCGTCTATACTGAACCAGATAGCTATCACCTCGTGAGTTTCGATGCTGATCATCTCTCTGCTACGATAACTGTCGAAGGTGTTCCGTCAGATATAGAGATAGCGGAGCTCAATATGGCCATTGGGGTGGATGCGGAGGCCAACACATCTATTGATCATGTGGGGGATTTGGACCCTACGAATGGTATGGCCTGGGATTGGAATACAGGCTACAAGTTTTTCTTAATGGAAGGAAGATATTTTGATGAAGAAGATCCACTAGGCGAAGAAATAAAGATGCATATTGGGACAGACAAAAATTACTTTGTTATGAGTCAGTTGTTTTCTGAGCCATTCTCGATAGTTGAAGATTTTACCTTGGTTTATTCGGTAGACGCCATGGCTCCTTTTGGGACATTGGATTTAGATGAAGGCACCGTATTTATGAATGACGAACGCGGTGATCAAGTGGCTGATAATTACAAAAATGCGCTACTCCTATTAGAAGAGACCTTCGGCTTCGTAAAATAATTTGAGATAGCCTTACCATTCCTTCTACTCTTTTCTGCTAGCTTTATTTCAACTATTCCGATGAAACAAACAAATGGATATTGAAAATATAGAATTGACCTATTTGACTCTAGGGGATTACAAAGAGTTGAAAAAGGCCATGATTGAAGCTTATAGTAGTATTCAGGATGCATACTGGAAGGCGGATGAAATAAAGTCACTGATAGATAAGTTTCCGGATGGTCAAGTGGTGATCAAAGTCAATGGCCAGCTGGCTGGTTGTGCCTTGTCGATAATTGTGAAATACAACCAATTCGACGAGCATCATACCTATAAAGAAATTACGGGTGACTATTCATTTGACACGCACACCGATGATGGCGATGTCTTGTATGGGATAGATGTGTTTATCAAATCCGAGTTTAGAGGACTGCGTTTAGGCAGAAGATTATACGACTATCGAAAAGAATTATGCGAACGCATGAATTTGCGTATGATTGCCTTTGGAGGGAGAATTCCCAATTATCACAAATATGCAGATGAGATTTCTCCCAAAGAGTATATAGAAAGGGTAAAAAGAAAGGAAATAGTTGATCCGGTGCTAAACTTTCAAATTTCCAATGATTTTCACCCGTCTAAAGTGCTTACTGGGTATTTGGAGGGGGATGAAGCTTCCAGTGAATATGCCGTATTGTTGGAGTGGGACAATATCTATTACAAGAAGCCCACAAAAAAGGCTGAGACCAAAAAGAAAATCGTTCGACTAGGATTGGTGCAGTGGCAAATGCGGCTGTACAAAGGCATGGAAGAGCTGATGCAGCAGGCAGAGTATTTCGTGGATGCAGTATCAGGCTATCGCTGTGATTTTGCCCTGTTTCCAGAGTTTTTCAATGCGCCGTTGATGGCGGAAAACAACCACATGTCGGAGCCAGAGGCTATTCGAGAATTAGCCACTCATACAGAGGAAGTTGTTCGGCGATTTTCGGAGTTGGCGATTTCTTATAATATCAATATCATCACGGGCAGTATGCCAGAAATCAAAGACGATTTATTATACAACGTAGGTTATCTCTGTCGTCGGGATGGTACTACAGAGCGTTATGAGAAAATCCACGTGACACCTGACGAATCTAAGGTTTGGGGGATGCAAGGAGGTAGTGAAATCAAGGCTTTCGATACTGATTGCGGCAAGATTGGTGTTTTGATTTGTTATGATTCAGAGTTTCCTGAGCTGAGTCGGTTATTGGCTGAAGAGGGTATGGATATTTTGTTTGTTCCATTTTTGACAGATACACAAAACGGGTATTCCAGAGTGCGTAATTGTTCGCAAGCTAGAGCGATAGAAAATGAATGCTATGTAGCCATCGCCGGAAGTGTGGGCAACTTGCCTAAGGTCCACAACATGGATATTCAATTTGCCCAGTCGATGGTGTTTACCCCTTGTGATTTTGCGTTCCCCACCAATGGCATTAAGGCCGAAGCCACACCCAATGCTGAAATGATTCTAATAGCCGATGTAGATATTGATTTACTCAGAGAATTGAATCAATTCGGTAGTGTGCAAAATTTGAAAGATCGAAGGAAGGATATTTTTGACCTGAAGAAAAAGAAGGGGGCTGAAAAGTAGAATGAAATAGAAAGAGCCTGTCTCAACAACGTATCGCTTTTGAGACAGGCTCTTTGTTAAGTAGATCGTTAGCTTATTTCGCAGCAGCGAAACGCTTATTCACTTCTTCCCAGTTGATCACATTGAAAAATGCGTTGATGTAATCAGGGCGTCTGTTTTGGTAGTTTAAGTAGTAAGCATGTTCCCAAACATCAAGTCCAAGGATAGGAGTGCCTCCGCATCCAACACCAGGCATCAATGGATTGTCTTGGTTGGCAGAAGAGCAAACTTCTAATTTGCCATCTTTTACGCATAACCAAGCCCATCCAGATCCGAATCTAGTTGCGCCAGCTTTAGCAAAAGCGTCTTTGAAAGCATCAAATGAACCGAAAGCCTCGTCGATCGCACCAGCAATATCGCCAGTAGGGTTGCCGCCGCCATTAGGGCTCATTACAGTCCAGAATAGTGAGTGGTTGAAATGTCCACCTCCGTTGTTTCTTACTGCAGGTACATCTGAATGTTCTGCACAGAGTGCTTCGATAGACTTGCCTTCCATATCCGTGCCGGCAATCGCTCCATTCAAGTTGGTTACGTACGCATTGTGGTGCTTTCCGTGGTGGATTTCCATTGTACGTTTGTCGATATGTGGTTCCAATGCATCGTGTGCATAGGGTAATGATGGTAATTCAAATGCCATGATAAATCTATATTTATGTTTTAAAAAATTCTTGAGAGTAAAGTTAATTGTAAATCTAAAATAAACGGAATCAATTGATCATTCTATTCTATGGGATGATAGAACCAAGATATAAGAATCAAGATCCAAGAGTTTTGTTACCCTTTATCACGCATGCGTTTAAAAAAATCAGTAACTAATGCGCTGCACTCATTGGCCAAAATGCCATACGTAATTTTTGCTTTTGGGTGAATAGCCTTAGGAGCCAGTTGAGAATAACCTCTTTTTTCATCACTTGCTCCGTATATCACTTCGTCAAGCTGAGACCAGTAGGTAGCTCCGGCACACATGGTGCACGGTTCCAGAGTGACATACAATTTGCATCCAGATAGATACTTGGTGCCGAGGTAATTTTCTGCTGCTGTGATCGCCAATATTTCTGCATGGGCGGTGACATCATTGAGCTTTTCTACCTGATTGTAGGCACGAGAGATGATTTTGTTTTCGCAAACTACTACTGCCCCAACGGGTACTTCATTTTCTTCGAAAGCATATTGTGCCTGCTTGAGGGCTTCTTTCATGAATGCCTCATCACTATGAAGTCCTGGTATCATTTTTTCTTTTTAATGAATTCAACACTATTCATGATGTCAGCCAATTGTGGTTGCCACTCGTTTTGTAGTTGTAGGGGACTGGAAAAATTGAATACCCAAGAATGCTTACCTACTATCATGTATTGAATGTATGTGTATTTTTTTACAGCACTTTGTGATCTAAAGGATTGCGTATTGCTGTCGGCTTTAACAGTTGAAACAAATTCAAAATAGGCTGCTTTTTTTCCATTTACTTCTTTCACGCCCTGGCTAACCATTTCAATCTCATCATAAAAATTGTAAATGTTGGATTTTTGAAAACTTACCATGATCTCCAAGTCATCAGTGCTCCATTGAGTAACTGATTTGTTCACCCCAAGGTCAATAGTGACAGATGGATTGGTGTAAATAGCTACCGGTCTTTTGGTAGAAAAATATCTGCTCGCAATTTCGTCGTCTGTCATTAGCCTGAATTGACCTGGGATCATCATAGTAATCTCTTCGGTTACATTGACTTTCGTCAGGTTTTCCGTCAAAAAAATTGAAAAGAATAAACTTAGAAATAAAAAGACACCCATGATTTTGCGAATTTTTTAAAGCTAGTGAAAAATCAAAATTAAACTACCTTGTGATGAAGCCCAAAACAAGACAATGATTAAATTTGCGCCTTCATTTTTTATAATACGAATATTATGCTGAGAACGCAGACTTGTGGCGAATTGAGATTGGCTGACGCCGGAAAAGAAGTGACACTTTGTGGATGGGTACAAAAGGTACGTGACAAAGGAGGAATGGTTTGGATTGATCTTCGAGATCGATATGGAATCACGCAGTTGATATTCGAGGAGGGACAAACACCAACCGAATTGGTGGAAAAAGCAAAGACTGTAGGTAGAGAATTTGTTCTAAAGGCGTCCGGTGAAGTCGCAGAGCGTTATGCCAAAAACGACAAAATCCTTACAGGTGAAATAGAAATAAAAGTGAGTGACTTGGAAGTGTTGAATGCTTCTAAGGTGCCTCCATTTATCATTGACAATGATACGGACGGAGGCGAAGAGCTTCGAATGAAATATAGATACCTCGACTTACGAAGAGATGAGGTGCGAGACAAACTTATGCTTCGTCATAAGATGTTGCAGGCTACAAGATCGTACTTGTCTGATCAAAATTTTATGGAGGTGGAGACACCGGTATTGATTAAGTCTACTCCTGAAGGTGCCAGAGATTTTGTGGTGCCATCAAGAGTGAATAGAGGTGAGTTTTATGCCTTGCCACAATCACCCCAGACATTCAAACAATTGTTGATGGTGTCTGGTTTCGATAGATACTTCCAAATTGTGAAGTGCTTCAGAGACGAAGATTTAAGAGCTGATCGTCAGCCAGAGTTTACTCAGATAGACTGTGAAATGTCTTTCGTGACTCAAGAAGATATTTTGAACACTTTCGAAGGACTGACTCGCCATTTGTTTAAGCAAGCATTGGACGTAGAAGTGGGTGAGTTTGTACACATGCAGTACGACGATGCCATGAGGTTGTATGGGTCAGACAAACCTGACGTTAGATTCGGCATGCCATTCGTAGAGCTCAACGACGTCGCACAAAACAAAGGATTTAATGTTTTTGATCAGGCTGAATTGGTAGTAGGGATCTGTGCTGAAGGCTGTGCTAGCTGGACACGGAAGCAATTGGATGGCTTGACTGATTTTGTAAAACGTCCTCAGGTCGGAGCGAAAGGATTGGTTTATGTCAAGTGCAATGAAGATGGGTCATTCAAATCATCTGTAGATAAATTTTACTCGCAAGAGGATCTGAAAGCATGGGCAGAAAAGTCTCAGGCTAAGCCAGGCGATTTGATTTTGGTATTGTCTGGAGATACGAATGCTACCAGAAAGCAGATGTGTGAATTGAGATTGCACATGGGCGATTTGTTGGAGCTGAAAGACCCAATGAACTTCAAACCGCTTTGGGTACTAGACTTCCCGTTATTGGAATGGGACGAAGAAACTGAAAGATACCACGCGATGCACCATCCATTTACGTCTCCTAAACCTGATGAAATTCCAATGTTGGATACTGAACCTGGAAAAGTGCATGCCAATGCTTATGATTTAGTAATCAACGGGGTTGAAATTGGAGGTGGATCTATCAGGATTCATGATAGAGAAACGCAAGCCATGATGTTCAAGCACCTTGGGTTTTCAGACGAAGAAGCAAGAGAGCAATTTGGCTTCTTGCTGGATGCGTTCGAATATGGAGCGCCACCACATGGAGGAATTGCTTTTGGATTTGACAGATTATGCTCTATGTTTGGAGGCTCAGATTCTATCAGAGATTTTATAGCCTTTCCTAAGAATACTTCTGCACGTGATGTAATGATAGAATCACCTTCTCCAATTGCAAAGGATCAATTGGATGAGTTGGGACTTGATCTATTGCCTGCAGAATAACTAGATGACAAAATATCTGATTTGTTGCTTTATATTGATGTGCTCGTTTTTTGCAGGACAAGCACAGGTGCAAGACTCTGTCCGTGAAGACTCTGTCCAAGAAAAGCGTATCAAATTTGCCATCTATCCGGCCTTGGGATATTCTCCAGAGACCAAAGTCAACATCGGAGCCATTGCTTTTTTTGTATTCAATACCAAGTCGAAGAACCCTGATTTTCATCGGCCTTCAAGTATTACCCCCTATGTGGTGTTTACAACTAACAAGCAGGTCTTGATCAAATCTGATTTTGATCTGTTTTTTGGAAATGGCATGAATTTGAATTTTGATGCTCGGGTTTTTGACTTTCCAGACAATTATTATGGAATCGGTAGTGAAACTGTTCCCGAAATAGTGGAACAGTACACCGATCGGTATATTGCCCTTTCTGGAAGCCTAGTCAAGCCTGTAACACCTCAATGGTTTGGTGGAATTAGATTTGACTTTCAATACAACAATATTGACAATTTGGTTGATTCTGGTTTGTTGGCCACGGATCAGCCCGTAGGCATAGATGGTGGTAGAAATATGGGAGTGGGGCCGGCATTCCGAAATGATACACGAAATAGCACGCTTTGGCCCACACATGGTCGATTTATTAATGCCAACGCCACTTTTTACGGAAAGGCATTAGGAGGAGAATACAGCTACACGAGCTTTCTGTTAGATTATCGCCAGTATTTCAGACTTTTTGGCCCAAAAAGTGTGTTGGCCATACAGTTTCGAGCAAATATGACTGCTGGAAGCGATATTCCTTTTTACAAATTAAATAAAATGGGAGGTAGTGGTCGATTGAGGGGTATAGAGCACCGCAATCTTTATCGAGATAAACAGGTGATGTATTTTCAGGTGGAAGCCAGACAGGAGCTATTTTGGCGTTTTGGCGGAGTGATATTCGCAGGAGCAGGAGAGGTTTTTGATAAGTTCGGGGATTTTGGTACCGATAAAATAAGAGTAGTATATGGACTTGGTGGTAGATTTCGAGCCCTCAAGGATGAAAAAATGAACTTTAGAATGGATCTAGGCTTTACCGACAATGGACAGTATGCTTTTTATCTATCCGTTCGTGAGGCCTTTTGATACACGTCCCTTATTGTTGTAATAATTTTGTATTTTGCATAACCAGTTAAGGAAAAAGAGAAAGAACGATTAATTATGGCAGATAAGATCAAGTTGCTGTATGTGGATGATGAAGCAGCTAACCTCAATGTTTTCAGAATTGCCTTCAAAAGAAGGTACAATGTCACTACATGCGAAAGTGCAGCAGATGGACTCAAACTAATGGAGGAGGAAAAATTTGACGTCATAATATCTGATCATCGTATGCCAGAAATGACAGGCGTGGAACTGCTCGAAAAAGTTGGAGAGCTATATCCTGACATGACAAGAATTATCATTTCAGAATATGTAAATGACGAGATCATTCGAAACGCAATCAAAAAATTTGGTTTTACGGGTAGTGTAGGTAAGCCATGGGATGCGGATGAGCTGGTGGAACTTATTGAGAAAAAATAAACTCTTCTTTTGCAATTAGAAATTTCTACACCGGCCCTTTTATTTCCGGCGATTACGCTGTTGTTGCTAGCCTATACCAATAGATTTTTAGCATTAGCCACACTTATCAGAAACCTTCACGCGAAATATCAACAGACTGATACACAACACGTTCTTATTGGTCAAATAAAGAACCTGAGAGTCCGGCTGAACATGGTTCGTCGAATGCAGGCTTTTGGTGTATTGAGTTTTCTCCTTACTGTCGCGTGCATGTTTGCACTATTTCAGGAAGGGTTTGTTCTGGCCAATTATTTATTTGGAGGTAGCCTAATTTCATTGATTACCTCACTCATCTTTTCACTGATAGAAATTCAGATGTCTACTAAGGCACTCAATATAGAATTGAGTGATATGGAAGGGTAAATAACTGTTTCACTTTACATCAAATAAAATCCCTCTGGTTTTAAAGGTTCAGGGATATCTTCTTTTCCCATTACTTTCAATCCAAAAATTTCAATATTCCGAACAATGGCTAGCATGGAAATGTCTGTAGGTTTGTTCTCAAACGGATCTTTAAGGTCTTTAGCCAAATTGGCAAGTGAAAAAAACATGATGCAAACAACGGTTACAATTGGGAACTCTATATAATCATTTTTTCTCTAAAGGCGAGAGGAAATATGATCATGAAAGCCCAAATAGCAAAGTCTATGAATCTCGCATATAGTCTTGGGAATACCGTGTGCTTAATTCGTTCAGATTTACCCATGGCAATGCTGATGTTATTGATAGATGAGGTAAGTTTTATTTGTTGGTATTCATTGATAAATCCTTTGTCAAAAACTTGCTTGATATTACTCATCATCAAATAGAGCAATGCATTTGGTGTGTTGTTATCTATTTGATCCAGTTTTGTTTTCAATTCTTCGTCTATATACGGATTGTCAGAAATGTCATGTTTTCCTCTTAGACTGTGAGCTAGCGTATAGCACCATCCAATCATTTGAGTGATGAGTTCATCACGCAATATTTTTCTTTCTTCATTGTCCTCTTTCATAAGGAACGAAATCTCTCTAATAAACGCACGAGAATCGTTCACTACTTCACCCCATATTTTACGTGCTTCCCACCAGCGGTCATACGATTGAGAAGTCTTGAAGGCTAAAATCAAAGTGATAAGTGTACCTAAGATGGATGGAATGGTCATCGGCATCAATGGAAATTGCAGGCCTAAGACTGGTTCGATAAATTGATCCAAGTAAGATAAGCCTCCCGCTATAAGGATGACATAAGGAAGCTCTTTTTTAAAAAGAGAATATAAAAAGGATATTGGAACCCGTTTGTTAATAATCATGAAAATGGACTTTTTGAATTGAGTAAAAATAAGATCAGGTGGAATCAGTCCAAACCTTTATGAAGTTTTTTTGCATAATAAATACTCGACAAGTATTTTTTCATTTAAGTAATAATACAATGACTATAAAATATTCAATTGGAGCTATTCTATCCATTCCTTTATTGCCTTTTTTGTATTTGCAGGGACGGAGGGTTAAACAAACCATTCCAGACCTGCCAGAAGCTATAGAACCTACAGGGGACAGTGGTTCAAAATCCGACCGCTGCATAAAGATTTTAGTGTTAGGAGAAAGTACTATGGCCGGCGTAGGTGTAGAGACGCACAAAGAAGGTTTCACGGGAACATTGGCGGATGAGTTAGCAGAAAATTTAAATCTTTGTGTTGAATGGAAAGTTCATGCTAAAAGCGGGATCACAGTAGGCAGAATGAAAGATGAACTACTTGATGGCTTTAATGAAAAGAATTGGGATCTGATAGTAATTGGAATAGGAGGGAATGATGCATTCAAACTCAACAATCCTTTTCGTTGGAAAAATCAAGTAAGACTAGTAATTAATAATTTAAGAAATAAGTTTGGCGATACTCCGGTGGTATTTACGAATATGCCGCCTATTAAAGAGTTTCCCGCATTTACTCCTCTTATGAAATGGACCATTGGAAATCTGGTAGAAATATTGGGAGAGGCTTTGATTGATGTGGTGGCTGAGTTTGAGAAGGTCTATTATTCTTCAGAGGTAATTAGTATCGAATGCTGGTCGGAAAAGTATAATTTGTCAAGTGATAGATCACAATATTTTAGTGATGGTGTGCATCCATCCAAGTTGACTTATCAGACACTGGCTAAACAATTAGCGGAATTTATTAAAAATTCTGGAGTGCTCAGTGGTTACTCCGAACCTCAACAAATGGATTGATGAAAGTTGTCAATTCATAAAAATATTGAACCCATATTAATCCGTTAATACAATGTTTTTTTGGTAGTACTCAATGATGCGTTCAGCATCTTTAATTTTGTATAGTACATTTTCAAGTTCTTCGGTGTTTTGATGTCGGATATTAAGAGCTACTGTAAAAACACGTTCCAGTTCGGTTCTAGCCTGTTCTTCAGAAATGACCTTCTTTTTCATGGCTTTCAAAGCATACTTATTAGCTTTTTTTACTGAATAATAAATGGCTGGCTTTTGTATGAATTTTGTGGTTTGGCCTGATATTTTACTAGTTTCCTCGTAGATGTAATATTCTTTCAATAACTGCATCATATTTGTGAATGGTTCTCCAAGTTGATGAGGAGACAGCGATTCTATATAAGCTTCATCAAGCTCCATTTCTTGGTATTGAAACTCGAAGATTTCCGGTTGAGAAAGGGCAGTTGTGTAATTAAGAAAAATAGAAAAGTAGAGTATTGTTTTTTTCATGTTTACAGATTGAATTTCGAGATACAATAGGTGGTTTTTTGATTTGCATGAATGTTCTAATGTAAAGATAAACATTAGCTATTGAGGAATTTTATTTCAGAAAGGTCAAATAGCTATGATTAACTAGATATTTTTCTGTTTTTACATAGTTTGGAAAAAACTCATCATAAGATTTCATGCAAGAATACAGTAAAGGTCTTGCGAATCGGACACAGCCAGAGGTGTATTATAAATGCCATTATTTGAATATTTAGAGATTAGCGTTTGATTCAGTTAAGACAACAGACCAGACACACACAAGTCCAAGTAATTGAGTGGTGAGGGTATTACTTTAGGTAAAAGTTCATTTGGTCAACAGCATAAGACACATGATAATCTACACTTTGCTTGAAATTCTTTTTAAATATCAGAGGTCATTGGTTAGTTTTTTTCTTGTTGTTATAGCCAGGGGCTTCATTCAAATTCGACTATATTTACGGAATCCATTTTTCCCACCCCTGTATTTTCTTGGTTATTAAGCGATTTCTCTAGTCATCGAATGAATAAACTATTCGCGCGTACTTGTCGTACAAAAATGATTTTGGTAGCTATTTTATTGATGTTTTTTACATCAATCAATGTTTTTTCATCGAATTCTAATATTGAGTATTTAACAGTAGAATTCGATGATGATGGGTTTCTAGAAATCAGTGAAGGATGGTATTTGTATTGGGATGAGTTACTTACTCCTGAAGAAACTAAATCCAGAATAGATGGGATTCCTTTAATTACTTTGGGGGCCTGGACTCAAGAAAGAAGTAAGGGTAAGACTTTGCCATCTTTCGGTGTTGCTACCTATACCAATCGACTGATTTTGCCGCATACTGATCAAGTCATTTCTATCCGAATTCCCAAAATAAACTATGCAGCCAAACTATGGGTGAATAACAGGCTGGTATACGAAGCTGGTCGAATTAGTAAAAATTCTCAAGACGTGCTTCATCGTAGAAAAGAAGCATTTGTTCCACTTTCAACGAATGTAGATACAGTTCAGCTCACATTACAAGTAGCTAATTTTTTTCACAAAAGCGGTGGTATGTTAAAGCCAATTATTGCAGGCCCTACAAGTGAGTTTTGGCAAAAGAATCAAAACAAAGTGATTAGCGATATGATTCTAATCGGGTGCCTTTTTTTCTTAGGGGTATCTATGTTGTTACTTTATTTTGCTTATTGGCGAAGAGATAAAGCTATTTTGTATTTGGGCCTATTCAGCTTGTGTTGGGGCTACCGATATTTAAGTGATGAATATGCACCATTGGTGGATTTGTTTCCAGAGTTGCCATGGGTTTGGTTAGTGAAATTGGAATATGTGAGTTTGTTTCTTGGGGCGCATTTTGGACTGCATTATCTCCGAACGATATTCACAAAAATATTTTCTACGCTTTTTTCAAAAGTCATTTCGAGTATCACAATTCCTTTTGTTGTGATAACGGTACTGCTACCAAGTGAATATTTGACTTACTTGTTGTATCCTTTTTTTACTATCATTTTTTGTTTGATTCTTTATGTGTTGTTTGTATTGGTGACTACAAAAAGACAGAATTTGCAGTCTCAAATAGGGTTATTGGGAATTATAAGTGGCATTGCGATAGTGACCTACCACATGATGTCTTTCAATCTTTGGGGAGAGGTGGATAGTACATTGGTCAGCATAGGTTATTTAATGGCTTTGATGATCAATGCGCTTTTGCTTGGTAAACGTTTTTCTGTATCGTATTCAATCAAAGACAATCAGCAGAAAGTTGCAGTATTGCAAAATATGGAGATCACAGAGCAAACCCATCTCTTAACCAAAACCAAAGATCTTCTTGAGAAACAAGTAGCGTTAAGAACTAGGGAGCTTGAGAAAGTTGTAATGGATTTGAAAGAACGAAATAACCATTTGGAACAATTCAATTATATCGTATCTCACAATATGCGAGCGCCTGTCTCCAATATTTTAGGGTTGACTAATATATACAACAAGGATGATGTGCAAGATCCATATAATCTCATTGCGGTTGATAAAATCAAAGATTCAGTACATGCTCTTGACCACGTTTTGAAGGATTTGACCACTGTTTTAGAAGTGAAGCAAAACATTAACTTACCTAATGAATTAGTCGATTTTGAGCAGCTTATTGTAAAAATTGAAAAGTCGATTCATGATCAAATAACTCATGCTGAAATGTTGGTTCAATTGAATCTAGAAATAAAACAAATCATGTCTAATGGTGCTTATTGGTATAGCATTCTGATCAATCTAATCTCCAATGCTATAAAGTATAGTAGGCGAGACGTTCAATCTTTTATTAAAATCACCACAGAAAAAATGAATGATGCTCACGTAAAAATGGTGGTAAGTGACAACGGACTTGGTATCGATCTTAGCAATAATCAGAGTGATATTTTTGGTCTATATAAGCGATTTCATAATCATGTGGAAGGAAAAGGAATGGGTTTGTTTATGGTTAGGACGCAGGTCGAATCCATGGGTGGTCATATCTCGGTGGAAAGCAAACCTGGGGAAGGGACTAAATTTACTATTGTTGTATAATTTAGAACGATAATGTAACATTCTGCAATGGCAAAACAATGAGAGATTAAATCTGATATGTCTCATGAATTTTTCCCCTTTCACGGGAGGCTCGATATTTTCTTTGTGTTTACTTTAGTGAAAAAAAACTAATGCGATTTCACACCAGAAAATGGGTAAAACCAGAAGATCTCAATCCAAATCAAACACTCTTCGGGGGAAAACTACTCGCTTGGATAGATGAAGAAGCGGCGCTGTATGGAGCTATTCAATTGGAGAATAAAAAGGTGGTGACCAAGTTTATGTCAGAAATCAATTTTTTAAGCTCTGCTCGTCAAGGAGACATTGTTGAAATTGGCATTGAACCTACCAAGTTTGGCAGAACCTCGCTTGAACTTAATTGTGAAGTAAGGAACAAAATGACACGTGAATCAATCATTACTGTAGAAAAGATTGTTCTTGTAAATATTGGTGAAGATGGTAAGCCAGCACCGCATGGAAAGATTGAAGTCGAATATGTAAAGGATCGATTGGCAGAGGATTGAACCTGTTTAGTTATTATTTTTTTACAAATTTTGTTAGAATCACAATTTGTTGACCATTCACTTTTCCTTCTATATGTTCAGGATTGTCGTGAACCAAGGAGATATTCCGAACGGCAGTGCCTCGTTTAGCCGTAAAGTTGGCGCCTTTTACATTTAGGTCTTTTATTAGTACTACACTGTCACCAGCTTCGAGAATAGCACCATTACTGTCTTTGTGTACAATTTTGTCTTCTTCATTTTCGTCTTTTCCTGAAGCTCCAGCCCATGAAAGAGTATCCTCATCCAAATAAAGCATATCCAATAGACCTTGAGGCCAGCCTTCGTTTTTGAGTCGGTGGAGCATGCGCCAAGCCAAAACCTGTACAGCCGGATTAGTATTCCACATGCTGTCGTTCAGGCATCTCCAGTGATTGACATCGGCTTCAATAGTTCCGTTGATCTGTGACTGACAATTATTGCACAAATAGGCACATTCATTCGCATGTTCGCCAGATTTGGGAGCTACGATATAAGGAGATAAGTCAGAAGCCGTACCGCACAATTCACATTTAGACTCGCTTCGTTCTTGAAGTTCTTTTACAATACTCATGAGCGTGTTAGTCGAATTTTTTCCTTTTTGTAATCGCCATAGCCTTCAAGATAAATCCAGGCAGAGGTTTGTGTGGGTCTCTGTTTTTTAGTTTTATACTCCAATTAATTTTTTTAATCAACGGTACCTTGTGTGTCTCTACGAATTCAACTAGTGTGCCGTCATTGTCTTCTATATATCCCCAGTGGCCGTTAGCATCTCCCATATCAAAGTGTTCAGAACTTAGCACCTGAAAAGGATAGTTCTTTTCTTTACACTCTTCTACCAGCGCATTCATATTTCTAATGTCAAAACATAAATGAATGAATCCGATATCCCCCCAGAATCTACCCTCGAATAGTTTTTTTGGTGTGCGGTCCAGTGCTTGAATGAGCTCTATTTGCCCATCTCCCAGCAAAGGATAGAACCCTCCGGTTCGGTCTTTCACATGGGTGAGTAATACTCTTCTGAATTTTCCATCTCCGTTGTTGAGCCCTTTTAGATCGTCGAATGTTCCAGTTTTGTCATAGATCACCTGATTGTATCCAAGTATGTCAGCATACAGCTTCAATGATTGGTCAATATCCGAAACGCCTAGGGTAGCTCCACAGATACCGCCTACATCAAATTTTGATTTTTTGAGCCAGGAGTCGAACTCTTTAATATGCAGGATGTTGTCCCAAGGGTCTTTGATATAAAACCCTTTGGACCCGTCCGGCTCCTCATGAATTTCAGTGCAGATGGTAACTCCTTTGGTTTTCAGCCTATCGTAACTTTTCTGAATGTTTTGTGATTTGATTTTGGCTACATTGATGCCTAAATCACCAAGTTGGACAGGTTCTTCGATGGTAAGAGGTGTACGACCAGTATGCTGCCAGATTTCGTAACCACTACCACCCTGGGCGTTCATGGCCAGTATAGCTCTTTTGGATCGAGTCTCACCACCCATGTATTTAGCCATAAAAGTGGCTTCGTTATCATCATCAAATATGCAGAGGTCTGCGCCTAGTGTTTTAGCATACCACTCAAATCCTTTTTCAGCATCGTCTACACCGACCCCAATTTGCTGAATCCCATATATTAATTTACCATCCATGCTCCTAGCATTAAAACCAAAAAAAACGAAAGAGCAAATTAGGTAAAATTTCTATTTTGTCTATTGTGATTTCTTTCAAACTCAGGGGTTGAACTCAATTTTTATGGCTCTAAATCATACGGAGTGATATTTGATTTTTAAAGTAAAAAAAGGCACGTTATCTTTAAAAAAGATATAACCAACCCCTAATTATGCCTGGCATTTCAATTTTCCAAGAACAAGACAAAGTAATTGTATTTACAGATTTGGCCCATCTAAGTGTGGAGAATGCTCCTGCGGTAATGGATGAGGCTGTAAGTGTCATTTCAAAATATCCTCTTAAATCAGTTAATTCATTGGTAGATATGACTGGAATGAGATTTAATAAAGTGATTATTGCAAAGGTGACAGACATCGCTCGAAAAAATGAACCGTATGTTGTTATTACAGCGATTGTGGGATTGAATTCAGTAGCCAAATTAATAGCTAAATCAGTAATAAAATTGACTGGTAGAAATACAGTTTTGTTTGATGAATTGGAAGAAGCGAAGAATTGGTTGATTCAAAACAATGAAGAATACGTACAAAAGTGAGTTGCATTCTGGACGCGGTCATGGAGGGGAAACAGTAAATAAAGATTAATTGATTAGAAAAATATTATTGCTTTTTGTAGGAATAGGTTCACTCTTCGACGTTTGTGGGCAAGAGGGGCATGTTGGGAAAGAATTTGTTGTCAAAACGATAAACATTGTAATTGAAGGCAAGACAAACGTTAATAAGTTTAGCTGCAAATTAAAGAAGTATGTAGCCAATGATACGCTAAAAATTAGTGGTATATGGAACGGAAAGTCAGTAGAGTTTGAAGGGTTATACTTGAAGGTTCCAGTAGAAGGTTTTAATTGTGGGCTACCTATGATGACCCATGATTTTAGAAAACTACTCAAATACGATGCGCACCCTGAACTATCCATGAAGGTAAATGAAATTTACCTTCCTCCTTCTCCCAATTTGAATGCTTTGGAGAATATGACAGCCAATACAATGTTGACGATTGCTGGTGAAAATCAATTGGAAGAAGTTTATAATAGTTATTTATATGAAAATGATGAAGAATTGATTCTTGGAGGAAAGCATGAATTGAATATGAGAAGGTATCAGATAGAACCGCCAATAAAATTTTTTGGGACTGTTGTCATTCAAGAACAATTGGATATCAATTTTGAAGTGATACTTCAATTGGTAAAATAAAAAAAAGCGAACACCACAGGTGTTCGCTTTTTGATTGTTGATTCTAATTATCAGAAACTGATGGCAGCTTCTATAACAAATCCTTTGAATTCTAATCCTTGAAACTGGGCGTTGCCGGCATAGCCTTCACCACCATAAGTTTGATTCACATATTCTAGCTTAGTCAATACGTTTTTGGTCATGAACCATCCGCCACCAACATTGAATCTGTTGATTTCAATATCAGGAGCACCGTCTACCTGATTGCCTTTTACAGAATTGTAGCGTCCGCCAAGATAGAATTGTTCTTTTTGTCCTAATCTATATAGGGCTTCTCCTGCAACTTGAGTAAAAGAACCTTCGCCGTCAGCACTTCCTCCGGCGATTTCATAGATGCCGAAGAATTCAAGACCTTTGTACTTTACAAAAGGGTTGATTTGAATGGCAGTAAGTTTTTTGAATCTTGCTCTCAACCTGCCAGAGAAATCATCAGAAGCAGTGACAATGTTGCCTGTACCGTCGTCATACATATAATCACCTACATGGTAATATCTACTTCCAGATCTATCACCGCTGTATAACCAAGTGCCGGTAGTTGTACCTTTGTTGATGTACCAAGATCCAGTCAGTCTCAGTCTCAGGTCATCATTGATTTGGTTGTCATAGCCAATCTTACCAAAGAAAGAAACTTTATTATCTGTGTTGTCATTGACGGTAACATTTTGATTCAACTTGCCATTTGTTAATCCAATAACTCCAATTAGACCATTTTTTTGTAGAGTAACTTCCATGAAGGCTTCTGTTGAAAAAGCATCCATGATGTAGTTTCCAACAAATGGATTGTAGATGGCTCTGGCGTTGTCTGTTCTACGGAAGTGAGCGTCACCATAGTTGAATTCATCCATCCCTACTTTGATAGTAGCTACTTCCATGAAACCAGACAAGAATCCATCGCTGATGAAGTTAAGATTGTCCATTTGTAGATAACCACCTTTTACCCATGCTTCTTCGTGGTGTCTAGATGATAGATACGTTCGAAGGTGCATTCTTAAACCGTCTTCAAGTTGTACATCAAGATTTAGGTTTGCAGTCGGTAGATTCAAGTTAGAACCTAATTCAACCAGATTGTTTGCATCATTTGATTGGTTGATGCTTTGCAATTGCATGGCAAAATCACCACCAATTTTTACTTTCAATCCGTCGTATGCTACGGTGTCAGTTTTTGAAGTTTCAAATATATTCAGACCATCCTGACTGTCGGGTCTATAATATTGGATTGGCGTTTGGGCGAATGCTTGAAAGGCCCACATCATTGCTAATGTTAGCGCAATGGGTTTGATTATTGAATTGAATTTCATGATTGTAATTGTTTAAGTGTTCTTTAGCGTAAAATTGAATTGAATAGTAACCTCATCTCCTGTTTTGATGGTACCAAACACTGCAGTTGGTGGAGTTACTCCATACTCGGTCATTTTTAATTTTATACTTCCTTTGACCGATCTTTCAGAAGCATTTGAAAGGGTTAGGTTGATGGGTATGTCGTTAGTTTTTCCTGCTATTGTCAATTGACCATTACCGACCAATTGATCACCTTTTATATCTAGTTGATTTGCTTTGAAAGTGATCTTTGGATATTCCTTTTCATTTAGTGCTTTATAAGTGTTGTTGTCCATTCCAGACTTTCCACTTTTGATTGATTTGACAATCGCCTCAAAAGCAATATTTAAAACCTGGTCTTCTGAAAAATCCGCCGTGGCTTGAAAATCTTCCACTTTTGATTCCCAATCGTGCAAGGATGATGTGCCTTGAATCGCCAAGTCACTCTTGCTTTTGTCGATTGTCACGGGTTGACACACAGCTAGTGTGCTGTAGAGTAAAAGTGACAATATGGTGAATGTTTTTTTCATGATTTCGATTATTATTTTGGATATAATATTTTGAATTTTTCTTCTTTGATTTCATAACAAATCAAGCTTAGAAGAGAACAAAATCCTAAGTACCATATCACACGAAAAAATGATATCGATCATGTTTCGATTCAAGGTATTTTGTCTTCATTAGGCACTAAAGTCCTAGTATTTGACCAATGGTGTAATAAATCGGCCGATTAGGATACATGTGATAGGAAACTGGTCATTTTGATGACTATGTTTATATTTTAATTTAGGTAAAACTCAAAATACACTCCAATGAAAAAATTACTTTTACTAGTGATAGGCATGTCCTATGGGCTTGTTTCTCATGCACTTCCTCAAGATCAGTACGAATACACGCTTGATCTTACCATTGTGAAAAATGACAAAGTTCAGATCGTTTTGATTCCACCCAAAATCAAGGAATCAGAAATTACATTCTATATGCCAAAAATGATTCCGGGTACCTATGCTGTACAGGACTACGGGCGATTTGTGGAGGATTTTAAAGCCTTTGATAAAAAAGGAAAGGAACTAAACGTGGAAAAATCCTCAGTGAATTCTTGGAAAATATCCAAAGCCAACAAACTGGCCAAAGTGACCTACTGGGTAAAAGATTCCTATGATAATGATGTCGATGGGCCAGCGATTTTTGAGCCGGCAGGTACAAACATCGAAGAAGGGAAAAACTTTGTCATTAACTCTGGTGGCTTTTTTGGCTATTTCGAAAACATGACTCGGAAACCGTTCAAGTTTAATGTGATCAGAGATGCCAACATGTATGGTTCTACAGGATTGATTGCCTTGAGTACTGGTCAGTCAATGGATACAAGTCTGGATAAGAGCGAAATCAAAATTGCTAATAGTCAAGCTGAAGTGGATACCTACCTGACGGAAAGTTATGACCATTTGATAGATAATCCGTTGATGTACTGCGAGCCCGATACGAGTATCGTGAATGTAGCAGGTGCAGAAATACTCATTTCTACCTATTCACCAGGTAAAGTGGTGAAATCTGAGGAAGTGCGTGGTGTCATTGAGCAAATCCTAATGGCGCAAAAGGAATATCTGGGAGGTGAATTACCGGTTGATAAATATGCTTTCATCTGCTACTTCACAGAAAGACCTGTGCGATCTATAGGTGCCTTAGAGCATTCTTATTCTTCTTTGTATTCCTTGCAGAACCAGCCGATAGAGTCGATGATTGGTATGTTTAATCGTTTTGCAGCCCATGAGTTTTTTCATATCGTTACTCCGCTCAACATTCATTCGGAAGAAATTCATCAGTTCGATTTCAATGAACCCAAGATGTCCAAACATTTGTGGATGTACGAAGGCATAACTGAATTCTTCGCCGGAAATGTCCAGGTGAAATATGGAATTATGACTCAGGAGCAATACTTACAATCTTTGCAAGGAAAGATGGTAAGTGCTTCTACTAGATTCAATGATACTTTAGCCTTTACTGACTTGAGTAAATATGCGCTTGACAAATATTCTGACCAATACGGGAATGTTTATGAAAAAGGAGCTTTGATTGGTTTGTGTTTGGATTTGAAATTGCGAAGCTTGTCTGAAGGGAAATATGGCGTACAGAATATGATGTTTGATTTGTCTGAGAAATTCGGAAAGGATCAAGCCTTTAATGATGAAGATTTGTTCAATATCATTACAGAGATGACCTACCCGGAAATCGGGGATTTTTTCAAGACCTATGTAGAAGGAACTACACCATTGGACTACGAAGAGTTTTTTGCGCTAGTAGGTGTAGACTATGTTGCTTCGGAAATGAGAAAAGAAATGAATATGGGTTTGACCCAAGGATCTTATGGCTATAATCCTGAAACAAGTCGTGTTTTCATAGCCAACGCAGATGTTTTAAATGCATTTGGAAAATCTTTGGGATTAAAAAATGGCGATGTATTAGTGGGTATTAATGGAAAAGAGATACCTTTGAGTGGTATCGGGGCATTTTTTCAGGAAGTACGAGAAGAAATGAAAGTGGGAAATCAAATGACCTATACTGTGATGAGGCAGGGAGAAGATGGCTCAGAATCCAAAGTTGATTTGAGCACAGAGATTGTTGAGGTAGATGTGGAGTATACACATATACTTTCATTGAGTGAGGAGCCTACCGAAGCACAATTAGCCGTCAGAAATGGCTGGCTATCCAAAAACGAATAACCTCAATTTACCATAAGCACTGAACTTTATAGTTCGGTGCTTTTTTCATTTCTTTATTTTATGTACTGTAAATTCTACTCTGCGATTGAGCTTCCTGGTTTCAGGATTTGAGTTGCTCGCGATGGGTTTGGAGCCGCCGAATCCTTTGCCTGATATTCGCTTTTTACTTACTCCGTGGGATTGTAGATAGTTCATGACCGTTTGCACACGCTCTTCGCTTAGCGCGATGTTCAACGACGACTTGCCCTGATTGTCCGTGTGCCCTGATAGAAATATCGAAACATCTGGATTGTACTTCATCATTTCTACTACTAGATCCAGCTCTTTTTCCGACCCTGCAATCAGTAATGCCTTACCTTGTTCGAATAGTACATGATCTAAGGTTACGGTATTTCCTTCTACTATAGGATCAAGGCTAAAGTTTATTTGTTCTTTGTTTAGTAGCACAGCATCTGTTACAATCGTCTCGGCAGATAGATACCTAAAAGCCTTCACTTTTATAATATAATTGTTGCCTTCATCTACAGTAAGATTAAAAGCTCCTTGAGAGTTAGTTAATGTTTTGAATTCTTTGTTGGTCGGCTCTGTGTTAACGTATACCTCGGCGCCTATGATGGATTCATCTGTTTTTTTGTCTTTTACCAATCCGCTTATTGCAATGATTTTTTCTTCTTCCTCGATATCAATGGCTTGAATGGTATCCGCTATGGTTTCAATCGGAGTAATTTCAGGAGCTATTTTTACTTTTTTGATATCTCCATAGCCGTCGCTGTTTTGTGTGCTGGAGAGATAGGCGAATTCATCCTCTAATAGAAAGGTGAAAGAAAGTTCTCTGCCTTTAGTGTTGATCTTTGACCCGAGGTTCATAGGCTTGCTCCATTTTTGCCAGGTGTCATCGAGTCTGGTGCTCGTAAAGATGTCAAAGCTACCTTCACCTCCAAGACCATTGGAAGCAAAGAATAGTGTTTTGTTGTCGGCAGCTAAGAATGGGGTAACTTCTTGATTTTGGGTATTGATGGCTGAACCCAGATTCTTAGGGCTGGTCCAGGAGCCATTTGGCTTCATTCGGGAAACGTAGATGTCTTCCACTCCATAGTTTCCAAAGGACTCCATGCCAAAAAGAACATGTCTTCCATCAGGTGAGACACTGGCGCTTAGTGTTTTGGATTTCGAGTTCAAATATGGGATGCTAAAGGGTTTTGGAGTCGACCAATGCCCACCATTGTTGTGCGATACTGATAATTGGTTTTCATTGCTGATCAGCATGGATCGACCAGCATTTATAAATCCAATGATCTGATTGTTTTGCTTGTCGTTAATTTCCTTCAAGTTGTATGCTTGAGTCCATTCGTTATCCTCATTCTTTTCACTTACCCAAATGTCTCCGGAGTCATTGCTCCCTCCGACATTCTCAGGGTGGTTTTTTCGTGTGAAATATAAATTTTGACCATCTGGGCTCAGTACAACGTTCTTTTCATCAAAAGAGCTATTGGTTACCGAATCAAGAGATATTTGCTCGGAGTAGAATTTGATTTGAGCGAAAGAATGGACACTGATTAAAAGAAAAAGGAAAAAAAGCGAGTTTTTGATATTCATACTGCTGGATAATTCAGACGGTAAATTTGATGAGCTTAGCTATTAATTGCAACTAGCGATTATTTGTTAACTCAATATTTATATAATCTAAAAAAGAATTAATTGAATTAATCATAATAAAATATTTAAAAATATAATTATATTTATATTTAATTGAACTAATCAAGTTAAAAAATATAACCAGGTGTATATGGAATGAAATGATCTCGGGAACCTGCCCCGGGGCTTTCATTCTTATTGTTTTTCTATCAAACCATATACCAAATCGTGAATTCTAGGTCTTATATTTAGTTGATAGATTTTTCTATTGGTTCTAGAAGGATAAACCCTATTGGCTAGAAAAATGAATAAGAGCTGATTGTCGGGATCTGCCCAAACCAAAGTACCTGTATATCCTGAATGACCGTAGCTATTTGGACTTGCAAGTTTGGCTACACTAGTCTTGATGCTGTCATATTCAACTAATGGTTTGTCAAACCCTAGGCCTCTTCGATTGTTTTTATCGCAGTATTGACATCTTGTGAATTCGTTAATCGTTTCTGGATTGAGGTATTGGTTTCCTTTGTATGTGCCTCCATTGAGAAGCATTTGATGCACTTTGGCCAAATCTTCTGCATTGCTAAATAGTCCAGCATTTCCTGAAATACCTAGCATGACAGCGGCTCCCTCGTCATGCACTACACCATGTAGTTTGTTCATTCGAAAGAAAGTATCTACTTCTGAAGGTACTATTTGGTTTAAATCATATTTCTTTAATGGATCAAAGCCTAAACTATTTGCACCTAAAGGCTCATAAAAATTATCTTCTAGGTATTGCTCAAAAGGAACCTCAGAAAGTCGTACTATCAATTCCGGAAACAAGTAAAAGGCCAGTCCGGAATACACATAGCCTTCCTCTTCATACAAGTCGGATTTTTTAATCATTTTATAAATCTTGTCTTCTTTGAAGTCTTTATGTAGGAAAAGATCTGACCCAGGGATTCTGTTAGGGAATCTTGCTGAAGAGTCTGCAGATATGGTTTTTCGTTTGTATTTTCCATTTCTACGTTGAGATTCTGAATAATACGGAATCCAATTTTTCAGTCTTGATTGATGAGCCAGCACCTTTCTAATACTCAAGTCACTCTTATTTGATTTGGCCAAAAAAGGAAAGTAGTAGTCCAAAGTTTGATCTAAGTCAAATAACCCTTCATCGTACAGTTTCATCAAGGCAAGCGTGGTGGCTGTAATTTTTGTAATTGAAGCCAAGTCGTACAAATCTGAATTCCGAACGGTTTGTAAACTGTCGTAAGTGTGGTAACCAAAAGATTTATAATAGAATATTTGACCATCTTTTGCTAACAGAATTTGGCATCCTGGAAACGCCCCTGAATCCAGCGCTTCGGTAATGATAGAATCTACGCCTGAATAAAGCATTGCTGAATCTATATTGACTTGGCTTGGCGATACAAAAGTCAATGTGTCTATTTTGGCTTGTTGTGCCAACAGTCCACATGATGCGATATGGAAAAAGAATAAAAAGAGGAGGCCGTTTAGTCGCATGAGATATTGTAGATATTCGATCAATTATAAACTAGAGCATAATTACAGTAAAATGGACTCATTTACCTAGCAAAAGCTTTCTTAATTTATTTAGTAAATTGTGTTTGCTTTTATACATAATAGCTCTAAATTTGCAGTCCGAAAAAAAGAATATAACATTTTAGAGAATGGCGAATCATAAATCGGCTTTAAAGAGAATAAGATCAAACGAGGCTAAAAGGCTAAGAAACAGGTATCAGCACAAAACGACTAGAACTTTCATCAAGAGATTGAAGGATTCTACGAACAAGGCTGAGGCTGAAGAACTATTGAAGAAAGTAGTTGGGATGATAGATAAGTTGGCTAAAAACAACATCATCCACAAAAACAAAGCGGCTAACCAGAAGTCAAAGTTGACGAAGTTAGTAGCTTCTCTATAAGCCAGAGTCTCTTATTAAGATATAGATCGCTCCCTTTTTCAAGGGAGCTTTTTTTGTTTAAGCCCTTCTCGTTTCAACCGCTTTTTCTTACATTCGGCCTAGCACCAACAGAATCTCTATGTACAGTTCAGAAAATCTGTCCATCAAGCAGTGGGCAGAAGAAGACAGACCTAGAGAAAAATTAATTATTAAAGGTAAAGCTTCGCTCTCAGAAGCGGAGTTGATTGCCATCTTGATCGGATCTGGAACTCCAAAAATCTCAGCCGTGGATTTGGCGAAGACCATATTGGCAGCCACAGGCAATGATTTGAATGCATTGGCAAAACTCTCCTTAGCCGATCTCAAAAAATTTAATGGAATAGGCGAAGCCAAAGCGATCACCATCATTAGCGCGCTAGAGTTAGGGCGAAGGAGGAAAGAAACTGAATTTGTAAAAAAACCGAAAGTAACTTCATCGAGCGTTGCCTACCTATATCTTAAGCCATACCTCATGGATCTCGATCATGAGCAGTTTTGGGTGCTGTATTTGAACCGTGCCAATCAGATCATAAAGCCCGAATTGATTAGTGCGGGAGGTGTGTCAGGTACAGTGGTCGATGCCAAACTGGTTTTTAAGAAAGCCTTGGATGTGCTGGCTTCGAATGTGATCCTGGCTCATAATCACCCTTCAGGTAATTTGCAGCCAAGCACGCAGGATGTTCAATTGACGAAAAAGATGAAATCAGCAGGGCAGACTTTAGATATTCCGGTCTTGGATCACATTATTTTCACCGATGACGGCTATTTTAGCTTTGCGGATGAATCCATGATGTAATGAGAAACAGAATCTATTTTTTGGCTGGGTGGTTGTTGTTTTTGGTGGCTTGTGAACCAAAACAAAAATCTTTATCCTATGAAGAGTTTATTGCTAACGATCGAAAGGATATCGATGAGTTTATGAACAACGCTGAAGACTCACCTTTTATAGGTGCGGATTCTATCATTCAGTTGAATTACTATCCACCAAATGAGAATTTCAAAGTGATAGCGGAAATAGAAAGGATTAATGATGACTCTCAATTGACTCTGGGAACCTCTGACGGTGTACCTAGAGTATACAAAAAGCACGCTTTTCTAAAATTTGAACTTGCTCAGTTGCCTCAGCAATTGTTGGTGTTGAAAGGTGATGATGGACTTTTTTTGGCTTTTGCTGATTTGACTAATGACGATACCACGTATGGTGGCGGTCGGTACATCAATCTCAACTTCTCAGATCAAGCGGATAAAATCACTTTAGATTTCAATTTGGCTTACAATCCGTATTGCGAATATAATGCTGGATATTCCTGTCCATTGCCTCCTTTGGAGAATTACATGAAAGTGGCTATTGAAGCGGGAGAAATGTTGTATAAATAATCGCTTAGACTACCCTAGTTCCACCCTTCCAAACACCATCTGGTTTGATTTTACCTTGTTGATAAAATATCTCTCGGTGATCATTGACCGGGAAGGAAATAAAATCCGCTTTTTGTCCTACTTTGATTCTTCCGCGATCTGATAAATTCAACGATTTGGCCGCTCTAAAAGTAATGCCGGCGATGCATTCAGGTATTGATAATTTTTCCGCTGCTCCCATCAGAGCCGTTTGGATCAATAAATCTCCCATGGGAGCAGAACCGGGATTCCAGTCTGTGGCGATAGCCAAACAGCAACCAGCATCTAATAGTTTTCTAGCAGGAGAATAATGCATGCCTAATCCTAAAGAAGCACCAGGTAAGACCGTAGCTACAGTTTCTGAATTCGCTAGAAATTTTACGTCTTCGTCTGATGTAGCCTCTAAGTGATCAGCACTTAATGCACCTGCTTTCACGGCTACTTGTGTGCCTCCAGAAGTAAACTGATCTGCATGAACCGTGATTTCGAATCCTGCTTCTTTAGCCTGAGCCAAATACTTAGCTGACAATGTGGTGTCAAATGCACCATCTTCAGTGAAGATATCGATACGATTGGTGAGTTTTTTTTCTTTTAGTTTGGGAAATAGGTTTTCTACAATATGATCCAGATATTTCTCATGACTATCAAATTCCTTTGGACATACATGAGCGGCTAAGCAAGTAGAAATGAGGTCTGCCGGTACCAGACGGTCGGCAGACTGAATCGCTTGAAGCATTTTCAATTCTTCATCGACAGAAAGTCCATAGCCACTTTTTACTTCTATAGTTGTGACACCTTCTTCCAAATGTCTTTTGGCTCTCATTTTAACCAGGTCAGTTAAATCTGATTCTGAAGCTGCTCTGGTTTTATTTACGGAGTCATGGATGCCACCTCCGTTTTTGAGAATCTCCTGATAAGTTTTGCCCGCTACTCTTTGTGCGTAGTCACCTGCCCTCGATCCTCCAAAACAAATGTGTGTATGGCTATCAATCAATCCGGCTATTAGAATGTGATCGCCTTTGATCAATTCAGTTTGATCGGCTTTGTCCTTTAGACTTTTGAAATCTCCCACTTCTATGATTTGGTCGTCTTCTATCAAAACACCGCCCTTTCTTATCAGTCCGAGGGAATCTTCAGCAAGTGCTCCTTTTAGCGGAGCTTCTACCATTGTGATAATTTCTTTAAATGGGCCGATGAGTCGTTTTTGGGGTCGTTTCATGGGTTTGTGTTTGGGGGTTACCAGTCTTGGTCTAATTGGGCTTGAGCCTGCTCTTTTTTAGCTTCAAAAGCGATTTCATACGCTTGGTACTCTTTTTCAGAAAGAATGTCAATCAATTTAATCAAGGTATCGTCAGCGAAATCAATAAGATTGGTTGCTAAGCAATGCTCGATATAAGCCTTTATCAACGCTTCGGAGTATTCATTGACTGTAATCGCTTCTCGTAAGATTTGATAAGTCATTTCTTCGTCATTTTCCGTTTCTTTGAAATATTTAGCAGCAGCTAAAACGCCCTCTTCGAAGAAGGGGTTGTCCAGCCCAATACGTTCGAATAACAACCTTTGATCGGCGTTAGCCATTTTGGCCTGAGTTAGCATTTCTTTTTCTCTAGCGAATGAATACCTATTCCAAGAGACTTTATTTTGCTGCATAGCATCAAAAAGTTTTGTCCATTCGGCAGCCACTGTAGGGCTGATCGAGTCGTTGGCTGTGCTTTCCTTACTTAATAAAAACAAGGCTAAGGATTGATCCCCGAGTCTATGATATGCTTGAGACAAGTCCGCCGATACATTTGGGTAATGAGCTTCACGTGCAGCTTCAAGGTATTTGGAAGCCAATAACGGAGCATCCAACTCCAGACACCATTTTCCTAGTAGGGCATTCCATTTTCCAGACTCTTCTTCATAAACTTCTTTAAGTTGAAAAATAATCTCAATGGCTTGAGCTATTTGTCCATTTTGATAAAGATTAAGCGCTTTAACGATGGTCAGTTCTTTTCTGAATGCAGCATTGTCAGGCGCATCGAGGAATGGATCAATAAGCTGTATGAATGCTGGTAGTTGATTCTGGTTGCAGTACAACCCAAGATTTTTCAAATAACTATAGGTAAATAGATTAAGTGCTGTCGAAGGTGGTTGGGTGATGAATGAAAGTTTCGTAGAATCCCCATTTAATAGTTGATTGGCGAGTGAGTTGCTTTGCAAATCAAATCGCTCTAAGTTTTGACCTTCATCAGGTTTTACCTGCCATCCGTGCAAGCTGCCTACTGCTTTTTTGTTCGCATCCACTACCGCTTGTTTCCAAGACCCCGGTGTGCTGTTTTCCAAGTAAAAAAGTGCCGAGTCTATTACATTAGTTTTGTTGTAGAGCAGCGCAATGTTGTTTTGTATGGCCCAGTCATTTGGAAATTCTTTCAATCCATCTTGATAGGTAAATAAGGCATCGAAAAAACGACTGTTGTTTTCATATTCTCTACCCAGTGATGCGTATGCATAGCTTGTCGGTACACTTTTCACTGCATTTTTCAGGTACTTCAATCGCTTGAGAGGCTCATCTTCTAATTGCGCTGCTTGGAAGTTACCATGATGATTGTAAGCATTTTTTGATACACTCTCTAAGTAATAATATTTGGCAGTCGATTTATTATCTAATGTCAAGTTGAGATCTCCTAGACCGTTGTAATATCCTGCTGTTCCCAAGTAAAAACTGTTGAAATGTGAACGAAAGAATAGAGCGGCAACAATGATTAAACCTGCAATACGCGCAGAGATATACGGAAAATTATCTTCAATATAAGCAAACTGATGAACTGGTAGATTCTGTTGAAGTTGGGTGATAAAATTGAAAATGATATAGAGGAAGAACATCAAACCAAATCCAATATGACTGTATAGAATCATGCTTTGCATAGCTGATATAAATGCGTCATTGCCATGGTAAGATTGGTAGGCAAGTGTCAAAAAAGTGATGAAGCCCAAAGCCAAATATAGAAATGCAGTATACGGGTAATGAGGTAAAAATCTGACGTATAAATTTTCTCGAGACTTGATGCCCCAAATGCCTAGAGTAGAGGATATAGCGATCAGAGCAAATTCATTTAAATAATAAATATCCCAGTCTAAATAATTCACTCTGTACAAATAAAGAACAACTAAATTAAGTAAGTATACCGAGCTTAATATGGTAAAATGTTTGGTGTTGTTGGATGAAGACTTAACGTATGGAGTAGTCAGAGATAGGATGCCATATATGATTTCGTGCCCGATGATTAAGATAAAAACCACACATATCAGAATCGCTGGCAAGTAGGAAAATCTTGTGAGAAATAATAGCGGAGCCTCGTAGGTGCTACCGAAATAAATGACTCCTAAGACCAAACCCATTAGTCCAGAAAAAGTAAGGAATCTCGTGCCAATTCCAATATTTTCATTGATGGCATTGAAATAATATGAAACAGGAACGAATAGAAGAAGTACAATGATGATCGCCGTTTGATTGTAAATGCCAAAAAAGCCAACATTGCCAATGCCGCTAAGAACTATAAGCAAAATCCAAAATCCGACTCCAACGTAGTACCAAAATTTTTCCAGATAAGTGGAGATAGTTAAACACCCTACTAGACAGATATATAATAGTATGAGGTATGCATAACTGAAATAACTAGGTAGAACTTTCGACCCCCCAAATACTTTTTGGAAGATGAGGGGCAAATCAATTGTGATAGTACTTTCAATGAAATCAGAGTGATTGGAAAATATAGGAAAGGATATATTTTCTATGTATCCTGTCAGTTTCCAATAATAAAATGGACTCAGCTCTCCCCACTGAATAGCCAAAAATGCAATACAAAATAAAAGTAAAAGGGAGGTGAGTAGGATAAAAGTGAGCTTGAATGGTCTAGCCCATTCAGTCCAGAAAGCAAATTTATTCATAAGATTATTTGAGTACCTTCGGCACAATAAAATGCCCCTGATCACTCTCAGGTGCGTTTTTCAATGCTTCGTCTCCTGAAAAATAGTTATCGGCTTTATCTTCTCTTAAGTGAATAGGTTCTTCATTGACATTACCCAATGGTGCTACATTAGAAGTATCCACTTCTTCAAGTTTTTCCACCCAATCTAGTATGTCACCCAGATCTTCACTCATCTTTTCTTGTTCCTTTTCTGAAAGCTCCAGTCTCGACAAGTGAGCCAATTTCTGTACGGTCTTTTTATCTATTGCCATTTGATTCTGCTATAAGCCTCAAATTTAACAAAAGATGTGTGTTGGACGACTAGTCCTGAGAACAAAAAGGCATCTGCTGATGACAAACAACGTCAACAACAACCTCCGCCGTCATAGAAATAGGTGGATTCAGTGATATGAATATCGTCTCTTCCTAAAGAGGTTAAAGCTCCGGCCGTTTTATCACAAACCGCCAGCGGTTGATTCTGCATCAAAACATGGCCTTTTTTGTCGTCCAGATACGCTTCATTTCCAAAATAAATGGCTGCCTTTCCGGTAAACACACAAGGGCCGTCATTCGGCATTGGGTCTTTGATGGCGCAGACCTCGAGACTTTCGATGACGATATTTTCTTCTATGTCGTAGTGGTTGGGGGAGAGAATACGGTAGGGCCTTTTGGCTCTTACCTCGATGGTTCCAAATCCTACATCTGTCAACATTTTGATGTAGTCATTCATAGGGATTGAGCCACTGAGGCACAGGGCTCTGAGTTTCTCGTCCTCCTTCAAATGCTCGGGCATTACCTGATTGCATATCGGGTCTGACATGACCAATCGACCGTGCGGCTTGAGTACGCGGTACATTTCCTGCAATGCCGTTTTGAGTTCGTCGGCTTTGAAGATATTAAATAGACAATTTTGAGCGGTAACGTCAATGGATTCATCACCTACTGGCAGATCCAATGCATCGCCTTTCTTCAAGTCTACAAAATTCCTATTGAACCAGTCGTTTTCTTTTTCTGCTTGCACGAAATTCTTTCTAGATGCTTCGAGCATTTCATCCACTATATCCACACCAATGACTCCACCTTCTTTTCTGCTGAAGTAAGAGAACTGCAACAGTTCCATACCGCCGCCGACTCCTACATAAAGAATGTTAGGGTTGTTGACTAAATCTCTTGGGTGCACCGTGGTACCACAACCGTAGTTCATTTCTTGCATGATCTTCGGCATGCTTAGTCCCGGCAACTGCCATATAGGAGAAGTGGTGCAGCAAAGACCTACATCTGGAGTGATTGCTGCGGCTTTATATACGTCTTTGGTGGTTTGTAAATAACTCAATGTATAATGATTAGAGATTAATGAATAATGTAGAGTGACTAATGATTACTGTGTACTATAAATTGGATCTTGCCGTCTTGATGGAAGCAATTAGCATTTTGAGCAATTCCTCACATTTAGGCGACAACTCTTTGTAGCTAGACATTTCCATCAGACCTGCATCTTTGAGCAAACTCAGCCAATAGTCAGTTTCATTTGCTTCTTTTAGAGAAATTGAAAGTTTGTGAATAAAATCTTTTTTTGTTTGCCCAAATTCAGCTTCTCTAACTAAAGCTCCAACTGCTGTGCCACTGCGAATTAATTGTCTGGATAAATCGAATTCTTTATGCCTATCTTTTATTACTAATACTTCCTTGATAATCGAAAGTGCAAAGTCATAACTTTTTTCTTTTAGGATGTTCTTACTCAAGTTAGGTTGGTCTTTTTGAATGAAAAATTAATAATGAGAATTGAATATTTCCTAGAGTAAATTATATCTATTATCCATTATTTGTTCATTCCTATCCATTTTTCAATGTGCACTACCAATTATTCATTCATCATTATCCATTTTTCAATATACTCTATCCATTATTCATTCGCCATTATACACTATTCACTAACAACCGAACCCCCACAACTCGACCCTGCACCTGCAGTACATCCATAGCAGTGATTGTTCAAAATAATTTCTCTTTTTGTTAGCAGGTCAACATCAAAATCACGAATGTGGTTCGGAGCAGTGCCATTTAATTTCAAATCCAACATCTGATTGAAATCGCAATCGTAGAGAAAACCATCCCAGCCAATAGAAATCGTGTTTCGGCACATCACGCCGTCCACGGCTGCTGGATTAAAAGCATCGATCAATTTCTGCATGTAGTCTTCGTAATTTTCAGAAGCGACCAGATAATCTAAGAATCTTGAAATTGGTAGATTGGTGATGGCATACAGCTCATTGAAATCAATGTCGTATTCATCTTTCAGCTTTCGCTTAAATTCAGCTTCAAGGCCGCCCTGATCCGCTGGCAAAAAAGCACCGGAAGGATTGTAGACCAGGATTAACTTTAAGTTAGAGCTTGGTTGTCCATACCCAACCGCATTGAGCATTTTTAATGCTTCAATCGACTTTTCGAACACCCCGTCTCCGCGTTGGGCATTGGTTCTTCGAGCGGAAAAGTGAGGGAGGGAGGAGATGACTTCCACTTTATGATTTTTGAAAAACTCTGGTAAGTCGTTGTATTTTTTGTTGGCCAGAATGATGGTCAGGTTGCAGCGAACCATGATGTGTTTGCCTCGTTTTGAAAGCTCTTCGACAAACCACCGGAAATCAGGGTTCATCTCTGGGGCTCCACCAGTAAGGTCTACGGTTGAAATATCCGATCGATCTAATGCATCTAAGCACAGTTGCATGGTATCTCTGGTCATGATCTCCTTTCGGTCCGGCCCCGCATCTACATGGCAGTGCTTGCAGACTTGATTACACATTTTTCCCAGGTTCACCTGAAAAATGTCAATCCCAGAAGGTTTAAATGGGGATTTACCCAGGACTTCTAGCTGATCCGAAAAGCTGGTTTGCTCCAATTCTTCCAGAATGGCAATCTGTTTATCCGTATGACTCAGCTGATGGTCTTGTCCTTGCAGTGATATTTTTCGCTCTTTTAGCATTTATACTGATTTAATCTTCTTTTCATATAGCCTCAAAAGATAAAATTATCGTCATCGCGAGGTAACGAAGCGATCTTAAAGATCGGGTACGGATTTAATCTTAAGATTGCTTCAGACTACGCGTCCCGCTGCGTTCGCAATGACGGAATACTTTTGAGGCTTTATATTGTATTCACCATTACATCGTCAAATCATCAATCTTGTTCATCATCTGTACGCCATGCACCAGCACCGCGCCGCTCTTGATGGCCGCGGCCACGTGGATGGCTTCCATCATCTGCGTTTCATCGGCTCCCTTTTCCAATGAATCAGAAGTGTATGCGTCTATACAGTAGGGACACTGCACCGCATGCGATACCGCGAGTGCGATCAGCGATTTTTCTCTTTGCGTCAAGGCGCCTTCTTTGAATACGTCGCCATAGTAGTCGAAAAATTTCTTACCCAACTTGGGTTGTAGCTCAGTGATGTTGCCAAATTTCTTTAGATCCTTCGGATCGTAGTATGTCTTTTCCATGTATGTATTGGTTATGAGTAGGTAGGTGAATTTTAAAATCTTGAATTTAAAATTTCTATCCCAATAACCATGAACGATAGGAAATAATTCCAATTAATTGAGTCATTTCTCACTTCCCTTTCACTCTGTTCGTTTGAAATGATAAATGATTGAAATATCTCTAAGAGTCACCTTAAAAGGATTCTGAGTAATGTCTCAGTTTTAAGGGAAGGTTTTTTCTCAAACTAATGTTGTAACTTATTCGATCTTAAAGTATGCACACGGTTGAAAGACCAAGTTTATGGTTGAGGAGATTTTGGCTTGTCAAGGTGTACAGTTGGTAAAATTTGGCTTAGGTAAAGTCCAATTTGGCGTATCAGTACTAAAATCTTCACATTCGATTACATTTGAAACATCCCATGAGCTAATATCTTGATTGAATTGAGAATCTTGAAACATACTTACCATATTTATTACGTTGCTCACATTCCAAGAGCTGATATCTTGATTGAATGATGATTCAGAGAACATATGCCTCATATTGGTAACCTTACTCACATCCCAAGGACTAATATCTTGGTTGAAGGATGATATTGCAAACATAGCCAGCGTATTGGTTGTGTTACTCACATCCCAAGAACTAATATCCTGATTGAATTGCGAGTCAATGAACATGCCTGCCATAGTAATAACATTGTTCACATCCCAAGAACTAATATCTTGATTGAATGATGTTTCAGCAAACATGGCTTCCATATCGGTGACGTTGCTTACATTCCAAGAACGGATGTCCTGATTGAATGGTGAATCACGAAACATAAGTTCCATATTTGTAACCCTACTCACATCCCAAGCACTGATTTCTTGATTGAATTGAGACTTATAGAACATACCGCTCATATCAGTAACCTTACTCACATTCCAAGAGCTGATATTTTGGTTGAATTGTGACTCATAGAACATGTAATTCATATCAACAACACTGCCCACATTCCATGCACTTATATCTTGATTGAAGGATGATCGAATAAACATAAGTTCCATATTTGTAACCCTGCTCACATCCCAAGAACGGATGTCCTGATTGAATGGTGAATCACGAAATAGCTCACTCATGTCAGTAATTAGTGAGGTGCAAATTGGAGGTAGTGAATCTCCTTGAGCTATTAAATTAGCTAATTGATATCGATCCACGACTAAATATGAAACGCCATTCAAAATATATGATTGACCAGCTCGAGCATTTTGGTACGCTTTCACTGTAACACCATTGTCATCAAGATAGATATATATGGAACACCCATTTTCATCTACCAAATCTCTATATGGTGTATCATCACACAGATCAAAATCATTACTAACCCCATCGAAATCAGAGTCTTTTTGAGATTCAGCACATCCACTAGAATCAACTTCATGGCCTGATAAGGTGTCGAGACATCTATCAGAAGAATCTTCTATGCCATCTTTATCAGAATCCACAAATACGTCATCATCACAGTTGGATAAAATCATTAAACACAGTGTGAGTATAAAAGGCGAAAACTTTTTCATTGATAATAAATATGATCGATTTCCTTACTGGGAGCAATTTCTCGGAAGTGCAGCGGATAGGTTTTGTTAATTATAGAACAGGAACAAAAGTAGGGGAATCGGAAGACTACCACAAATCGAATCGCAAACGGGTAAGCTAGTTTTTAGTTAGAAGCCTTTTGTTCCTCGTACTTATAACTCAGCAGTGAAAGCAAATCACCGAATCTGTCGACCATTTCTTGATCTTCTGGTTCTATGTTTCTTTCTGCGATTTTGAGTAGTAGGAAGCCATAGATGCCGTTGAGGCAGATTTGAATTTCATCACGGATGGCTCCTTGGGCGTGGCTCATATTGTTTTCTATGAAGGGCAAGGCCTTTTGGTACACGCCGTAGTAATCTTCATCGTCAGATTTGAGCTGGTCGTGGAGTTTGCTGAGCGTTGTTACTAGCTCATTCACTTCTTCTAGGTGACCTTTTTCTTCGATGCCCTGATCCTTCATTTTCTGCATGAACTCTTCATAGTGGTTCACTTCGGCCAGTTTTTCCTTGTCAGAGATCGGGAAGAAATTGATGACCTGAGTGCCAAACTTTTCGAGGTCGAACTGATAGGCTCGCATCAGGTCTTCTTTGCGATAAATGGAAATGATATACTCGGATATATTGTTGGATTGTTCGGTCATAATAGCTTTATAAATTTATACTTTTTTTAATCTCTACTGCTCGTGGAGACACAATCTATGGCGTTTGATTTAGTTATATCGCCTTGGTTCGTATCCTCACGAACCTTATTGCGAAAATGACATTAAAAAACACTAGTTCATCTTTGAATCAGAATGCAAAACTGAACTAAACTTTGCCTATTTTTGCATTCTTTTTTGAAAAAATGGAGAACATAAGAAATTTCTGCATCATTGCACACATTGATCACGGCAAGAGCACCTTGGCGGATCGTTTATTACAACACACCGGCACAGTAGCGGATCGCGACATGCAAGAGCAATTGCTCGATGACATGGATCTGGAGCGCGAGCGTGGCATCACCATCAAGAGTCACGCCATCCAAATGGGCTATAAGTTTGACAATAAAGACTATACGCTCAATTTGATTGACACCCCGGGTCACGTAGATTTTTCTTACGAAGTATCAAGATCAATTGCAGCCTGTGAAGGGGCGCTGTTGATTGTAGATGCTTCTCAAGGTATCGAAGCGCAGACTATTTCCAACCTGTATTTGGCATTAGAACATGATCTGGAAATTATTCCAGTCCTGAATAAAATTGATCTTCCAGGCGCCATGCCTGAAGAAGTGTCGGATCAGATTATTGATTTGATCGGTTGCGACAAAGAAGACATTATCCACGCCAGTGGAAAAACAGGCATTGGCGTAGATGATATTTTGGAAGCCATTGTAAATAGAATTCCTGCTCCGCAGGGAAATCCTGACGAGCCCCTTCAGGCGATGATTTTCGATTCTACATTCAATTCTTTTAGAGGAATCGAGGTAATCTTTCGTGTATTCAATGGTTCGATCAAAAAAGGAGATAAAGTTAAATTCGTGGCTACAGGTAAAACTTACGATGCCGACGAAATCGGTATTTTAGGACTGGAACAAAAGCCACAGAAAGAAATTTCGGCTGGAAATGTGGGCTACCTTATTTCTGGAATCAAGGTCGCAAAGGAAGTGAAAGTGGGGGATACTATTACCCACGTAGATCGTCCAACTCAGGAGATGATCAAAGGTTTCGAAGATGTGAAGCCGATGGTATTTGCGGGAATTTATCCTGTAGAAACTACCGATTATGAAGAGCTTCGTGCCTCGATGGAAAAACTACAGCTCAACGATGCCTCGTTGATCTGGGAACCAGAGACTTCAGCGGCACTTGGCTTCGGTTTTAGATGCGGGTTCTTAGGGATGCTGCATATGGAGATCATTCAGGAGCGTTTGGAGCGAGAGTTTGATATGACTGTGATCACGACTGTGCCTTCTGTGCAGTTCAAAGCAGAAATGACTGATGGTACAGAGACCTTTATCAACGCACCGTCAGAAATGCCTGACCCGAGTAGAATCAAAGAGGTACAAGAACCATTCATCAAGGCGCAAATTATCAGTAAGGCTGATTTTGTTGGTCCGATCATCTCACTTTGTATGGACAAGCGGGGTACGATTCAGAATCAGGTCTACCTGACTTCGGAACGCGTGGAGTTGACATTTGATATTCCTTTGTCGGAGATTGTATTCGACTTTTTTGATAAATTAAAAACGATTTCCAGAGGATATGCCTCTTTGGATTATGAACTGACTGGTTTGAGAGCTTCTAAGTTGGTGAAGCTGGATATCATGCTCAATGGTGAACCGGTAGATGCCTTGTCAGCGATTGTGCACAGAGACAAGGCTTATGAGTGGGGCAAGCGATTGTGTGAAAAGCTGAAAGAACTGATTCCAAGACAGATGTTTGAGATTCCGATCCAGGCGTCAATTGGTAATAAAATAATCGCCAGAGAAACGGTGAAAGCGATGCGTAAAAACGTATTGGCCAAATGTTATGGTGGTGATATTTCGCGTAAGCGTAAACTCTTGGAAAAGCAGAAGAAAGGTAAAAAGCGAATGCGTCAGGTGGGAAATGTAGAAATCCCGCAGGATGCATTTATGGCAGTTTTGAAATTAGACTAATGTCAAATTCCAAAAATCAGATGGCAAATTCCAATATTGGAGCTTGAGATTTGTATTTTGGTAGTTGTAATAATCCCTCAGTGACCCAAAGCAAACAGGATAACTAAAGAGTATGGCTACAATAATCGACGGTAAAAAGGTATCTGCTGATATCAAATCAGAAATCAAAACACAGGTAGATGAGCTAAAAGCTAAGGGCAAACGAGCGCCTCATTTGGCAATCATTATTGTAGGCGATGATGGTGCCAGTCATACTTACGTGGGTGGAAAAATTAAGGCTTGTGCTGCTGTAGGGTTTGAATACACCTTGATGCAGTTTGCAGATAGTATTTCAGAAGAAAAACTACTGAAGCACGTACATAATTTGAATACCGACGATGATATTGATGGGTTTATTGTGCAGTTACCACTACCTGCGCATATCTCAGTGGATAAAGTCACCGAAAGTATTTCAGCTGAAAAAGACGTCGATGGATTTGTCAATGAAAATTTTGGCAGTATTACTTCCGATCATCCGAAATTGATGCCTGCTACGCCTTTTGGTGTCATGGAGCTGTTGAAGCGATACGAAATCGAAACAGAAGGAAAGAATTGTGTGATCGTTGGCGCTAGTCGCTTGGTGGGTGCACCATTGGCTCTGATGCTTTCTAAAGAGGGGAACGCGACTGTTTCACTTTGCAACAAATACACCAAAGACTTGGCTAATCATACCAGACAGGCAGATATATTGATTTCAGCTGTAGGTCTGCCAGGACTTATATCTAAGGATATGGTTCAAAAAGGAGCTGTTGTGATAGATGTGGGTACGACAAGAGTAGAAGATGCTTCAAAAAAATCAGGTTTCCGATTGTCGGGAGATGTAGATTATGCGGACATTGAGCCGATCGCTAGTCATATTACGCCAGTCCCGGGAGGTGTGGGTCCAATGACCATTGCTATGCTTATGGTGAATACACTCCAAGCTGCAAAGAAGAACCTGTTGTAAGTTTGGCTTTCACACCCAAAATATCAGAAAAACTACCCATCATGGAGATTTTTTACTCCATTCAAGGGGAAGGTTTTCATTCTGGTAAACCAGCCATATTCGTGAGATTAGGAGGATGCGATGTAGGTTGTGTCTGGTGTGATGTGAAAGAGTCCTGGAACGAGGAGGATCATCCTTTTCTTACCATAGATGAAATCCTGACGGAACTAAAACAATATCCTTGCAAGACACTCATTATTACGGGAGGTGAGCCATTGATGTATGA